>NZ_JABZEE010000066.1 GCF_013387495.1 Streptomyces sp. PKU-EA00015
CGCCAACTCCACCACCGCGTGGACCACGCCCGGCGGTGACCACTCCTCGGTCGTCTCCGACTACGTGCCGGCGTTCAACACCGACCTCGGACGCCACTGGTGGGACGCCACATCCCTCACCCAGGGCTGGGTCAAGACGCCCACCAGCAACAAGGGCACCCTGATCAAGCTGAAGGACGAGTCGACGGGCCCGAAGGAACGCTCCATCTTCCTGTCCGCCGCCGCCCCCGACCCGCAGCTGCGGCCGCTGCTGCGCGTGATCTACGTCGACTCCACCACGGAGGACACGTACTACGCGCCCACGACCCCGGCGCGGATGACGCCGAACACCACGTACACGGTGGAGTTCACGGTCACCAACACCACCGCCACGGCGTGGGCCGCGGGTGAGCGCGAGCTGTCCTACACCTGGAAGCTGCCCGACGGCACGGACGTGACGACCGGCGGCAACCAGCTGGAGACCCCGATCCCGGCCCTGCTGCCGGGCAAGTCGGCCACGATCCAGGCCAAGGTCGCCACCCCGATCAACTCGGACTCGGGCAACAAGCGCAACGAGTACGTGCTGGGCTGGGACGTCCGCAAGATCGCCGACGGCACCTGGCTCTCCGCCGGCACCGGCGGCATTCCGTCGCTGAAGCAGAACGTCGCGGTGGAGGACCCGACCTCCAACAGCCTCGGCATGGAGAAGTTCTACAGCTACACCGGGAAGAACACCGGCGCCGGCTCGACCTTCATGAACAACCTGGCCTCGGGCAACAGCGTGTGGCAGTACAACGCGTTCACCAACCCGGGCCGCGGCCTGACCACGTTCGCCCGGTTCGCGTACAACTCGCAGGACACCTCCGACACGGTCGCCGGTCACGGCTGGTCGTTCCAGGCATCCGGCCCTATCAGGCTCGGCGCGCCGCTGGACTTCCACCCGAACCCCAACCCGACGGAGATCCGTCTCCCGGACGGAGACGGCACCACGCACGTCTTCCGCTGGGACGCGACCAACAGCGTGTGGAAGGCACCCGCGGGCGTCCACTACAAGGTCACGATGAAGTCGGGCCTGGACTGCAAGCCGACCAAGGACCCGGTCCCCGACGCCTGGACGCTCACCCGCCCGGACGGCACGCGGTTCCTGTTCGGATGCGACGGCTACATGACGTCGGCGATCGACAAGAACGGCAACACGCAGACGTACACCTACGAGGAGCGCAAGTCCAACAACAAGCCGACCAAGTTCCTCAAGTACATCACCGACCCGGCCGGCCGTCAGACGCTGACCGTCGACTACTGGACCAAGGGCCAGTCCGGCTACCAGTACGTCAATGACTCCGGCGTGCTGACCACCGACACGGGCAGCCTGAACAACTCCAAGATCTACGACCACGTGAAGTCCATGACGGACGTCTCGGGCCGGAAGATCGAGTTCTACTACACCACCAAGGGTCTGCTCGGGCAGTTCACCGATGGTGTCGGCTCGAGTCAGCCCAAGGTGTTCAAGTTCACCTACGACGCCACGCAGGGGAACAAGAACGTCAAGCTGGTCAAGGCCACCGACCCGCGCGGCAACGCGACGAACATGGCGTACTACGCGCCCCAGGCTGGGGACGACCCGAAGTACCACTGGTGGACCAAGACGGTCACCGACCGTCTCAGCGGGGTGACCGGGTTCACGTACGCGGCGAACGCGTCGAACACGAAGTTCACGGACACCAAGGTGACGGACGCGGAGTCGCACGTCACCTCCTATGTGACGGACGACTTCGGCCGTCCGGTGCAGACGACGAACGCCAGGTCCGAGACCACGAAGACGGCATGGGACGCGGACAACAACGTCACGTATCTGGAGGAGGCCAACGGCGCGAAGACCGCCTACTGCTACGACCAGAAGACCGGCTATCCGCTCTGGTCGCGGGACGCGGAGAACAACAAGTCCGGTGTTCCGGCGGCGTCCGAATGCGCTCCGGGCACGTACCCGGCCAACTCGCAGCAGTACAGCTACCAGACCCGTCTGGACGGCTACAGCGCCGACCTGTTCACCAAGACCTCTCCGGAGGGCCGCAAGTGGCAGTTCGGCTATGACACGTTCGGCAACCTGAAGACGGTCACCGACCCCAAGGGTGTCGCGACGTCGACGGCGGACGACTACACCACCAAGTACGAGTACGACGCGTACGGTCAGATGACCAAGGCGATCGACGCCAACGGCAACCCGACGACCAACAGCGACTTCGGTCCGACGGGTTACCCGGCGAAGATCACCGACGCGCTGGGCAAGGCGACGACCTTCGTCTACGACGTGCGCGGCCAGGTCCGCGAGGTCACCGACGCGCTGGGCAAGAAGACCACGCAGGAGTACGACGCGTTCGGGCGCCCGATGGTGAAGACGGTGCCGAAGGACCAGGCGGCGGGCGTCCTGATCACGATGCCGGCGCCGGAGTACGACGCCAACGACAACGTCACCAAGGCGACCGCCCCCAATGGTGCGGTGTCCACGGCGGTGTACGACGCGGCGGACCAGATCACCTCGGACACCGCGCCGAAGGACACGGCCACCTCCAGCGAGCGCAGGACGGTCTACACCTACGACAAGGTCGGCAACCTCAAGACGACGACCGAGCCGAAGGGCGTGCTGACCACGTCGGATCCGACCGACCACGTCACCACCAACACGTACGACGAGATCTACCAACTCGCCTCCGTGGTGAACTCCGCGCAGGACAAGATCTCCTACACCTACGACAACGTCGGCAACGTCACCCAGATCGTCGACCCGAAGAAGAACGCCACGGCGGACACGTCCGACTACCTGACCAAGACCGCCTATGACCTGAACCACCGGGTCGTCACGGTCACGAACGCGGCCGGCAAGTCGACCTCGACCACCTATGACAAGGACTCCCTGGTCATCCAGACCAAGGACGCCGAGGGCAACATCACGTACGTCGACTACGACGAGCGTGGCAAGAAGAAGGAGGTCCGGGTCCCTTACGAGGGCACCACGTTCCGCACGACCCGGTACGAGTACGACCAGGTCGGCAACACCACCAAGGTGATCAGCCCGCGGGGTACGGCCACGGCCACCGCGGACGACTTCACCCAGCGCACCGAGTACGACGCGCTGAACCGTCCGGTCAAGCAGTTCCTGCCGTACGACCCGAACGACGGCCGCTACAACAGCCCCAACGTCTACACGCAGACCGTGTTCGACGCGGTGGGCCGCGTTCAGAAGAGTTCGCTGCCGCCGTCGGAGGGCCAGACGGTCCGCAACGACACGGTCTTCGAGTACTTCGACAACGGCTGGACGAAGAAGTCCACCGACCCGTGGGACATCACCACCACCTTCGACTACACCGAACTGGGCCAGCAGAAGGCCCGTACGCTCACCTCGGCGGGCGGTTCCTCGGACCGCACCATGACGTGGTCGTACTACCCCGACGGCAAGCTGAAGTCCAAGGCGGACGACGGCGTGCCGGTGGGCAAGTCGGTGGTCCTGGTGGACAACTCCGACACCCAGCACACCTCCTTCACGGGTACGTGGACGAAGGGCGACATCGCCGGGCAGCAGGGCTACGACCACCGCACGCATGCGGCCGGCACGGGCACCGACGCCCACACGTGGACGCTGAACATCCCCAAGGACGGCACCTACACCGCGTATGTGAAGTTCCCCAAGGTGACCGGTGCCGCGACGACGGCGAAGTACACCCTGTCCCAGGGCACGACCACCCACCCCGCGGTGACCAGGGACCAGAACGCCGCCACCGGCACCTGGGTGTCGCTCGGCTCCTACAGCCTCCGGCAGGGCAATGACGCCAAGCTGAAGCTGGAGCAGAACAGCGCAGGCGTCGTCGTCGCCGACGGCGTCAAGCTCGTCCGGGACACCACCGGCGAGACGGACAGCGAGAAGAAGTCCTTCGCCTACGCCTACGACGTCAACGGGAACCTGACCTCGATCGACGACACCTCCTCCGGTGCGAAGATCGACGCCTACACGATCGCCTACACGGGCCTCAACGAGGTCCAGAAGGTGACGGAGGCGCTCGCAGGCCAGGAGAAGAAGTCGACGTCGTACGTGTACGACGCCAATGGCAAGCCGGAGACGATCACTCACCCCGACCAGTTCTCCAAGTACACCTACGACCTGCGTGATCTGGTCAAGACGGTCTCGGTGGGCAAGAGCCCGACGGACGCCTCGCCGAAGGTGACGTCCTACACGTACACCGACCGGGGCCTGAAGCTCCAGGAGACCAAGAACAACAAGAACACGGTCGACTACACCTACTACCTCAACGGTGCGGTCAAGACGACCACCGAGAAGAAGCCGAACGGCACCCTCGTCTCCTCGCACACCTACGCCTACGACCCCAACGGGAACAAGGCGCAGGATGTCGCGAAGAAGATGAACGCCGACAACAACGCGGCCTACCTCGAGTCGACCACGGACTACACCTACAACCCGGTGAACCGGCTCACCAAGTCGGTCAAGACCGGCAACGGCGCGGGCACCGACACATACGTCTACGACGACAACGCCAACGTCATCAGCCAGACGGTCAAGAACGTCGCCACCACCTACGAGTACGACCGCAACCGGCTGCTCTCGGCGACCGTGGGCGGCGCGACGGCGACCTACAACTACGACCCGTTCGGTCGTCAGGAGTCCGTCACCGGCGGCGGCAAGGTCATTGAACGCTCGGTGTACGACGGCTTCGACCATGTCGTCGAGTCCCAGAAGCTGGACGACGCCGGCGCGCTGAAGACGACGAAGTACACCTTCGACCCGCTGGACCGCACGGCGTCCAAGTCGGCCGACGGCAAGACGACCGACTTCACCTACCTCGGCCTGTCGACCGAGGTGCTGGGTGAGGAAGTCGCGGGCGAGCTCACCAAGTCGTACCAGTACAGCCCATGGGGCGAGCGGCTGTCCCAGGTCACGCACAAGACCGACGGCACCAGCGAGGACAGCTACTACGGCTACAACTCGCACACCGACGTCGAAACACTGACCGACAAGGACGGCAACTCCAAGGCCACTTACGGCTACACGGCCTACGGCTCGGACGACGAATCCGAGTTCACCGGTATCGACAAGCCCGACGCCGGCGACCCGACGAAGGAGGCGTACAACCCCTACCGCTACAACTCCAAGCGGTGGGACGGCCACGCGGGTACCTATGACATGGGCTTCCGGGACTACGACCCCGGACTCAACCGGTTCACCAGCCGGGACATGTACAACGGTGCCCTCGCGGACATGGGCCTCGGCTCGGATCCCTACACCGGGAACCGGTATGCCTTCACCGGTGGCAACCCGACGACCTTCGTGGAGATGGACGGGCACTGCTTCGGGTGGGATGCCTGCGAGGACTTCTTCGGTGACGCCGGAGACTTCCTCGCCGGCGGCGCGAAGAAGGCGAAGGGCGGCTGGCTCACCGTCGCCGACACGTTCCTCACCGGCATCGGGTGGTACAACGAAACGGCCCCCAACGGTTACACGTCCGAGCACACGGGCGACTACAGCAAGGGCCGGCTCACCACTCCCGAGGACGACTGGAACTGGGTGGGGGCGGATACGCTGTACCCCTTCACCGAGGCCAACTGCACCGATGACCAGAGTGCGACGTACTACCAGCCCCTCGACAAGTACGACAGGGCACAGGGGATCCGGGCCTGCCTCAACAAGGGCGACTTCAGCTGGATCAACGACAAGGGCCAGACGATGGGCAACTCCGACTCCATGATCGCGGGATCGCCGGTTCCGCGTCCCATGAGGGACTACCCGGAGACCATCACGCCCGGCATGAAGGCCGGTATGAACCGCGGTCACCTCTTGGCCAACGCGCTGGGCGGCAGCGGTACCGACCGTCGGAACCTGGTTTCCTTGTACGGCACGCCCAACAGGTCTCAGATGAAGAAGGTGGAGAACCAGGTTGCGAAGATGGTGGAGGCAGGGGACACGGTCTACTACGAAGTGACCGCCAACTACACCGGCCGAAATGGCGCTCCCGATTCCCTGACCATCAAGTGGATCAACATGGACACCGGAGAAGTGCCACTCGATCCCATCACGATCTGGAATACGCCTTCAGGACTCCAGCCCTGAGTTAAGTAGCCGGATCGCCGAAGATACACTGGGTGTGGGTGGATATCGCCGGTCGCCGGTGATGTTCACCCACACCCTTTTCCTCCCGAAAGGTTGCCGTATGTGGGTGCAGCGTGTGATCGAACTGACCGGTTGGGAGCCGTTGGGGCTTTCCGTCGACTGGGCAGCGGTTGAAGGGGAGCTGCAGTGCCCGCTGCCGGCGGACTACAAGGAGCTCTTCGAGGCCTTCGGCGGCGGCGTGTTCGCCGAATCCGTCTATTTCCTCGCGCGCGACGAGGGGATCTCCTTCGACTTCCTCACGCAGTGGCGAGCGGAGCTTTCGACCGATCAGGACAGCAGCCTCGGCAGTGTTTCCGCCATGGATCCGTACACGGTGTACGCGCCGGGAAGCAAGGGCCTCGTCACCTGGGGCTCCACGGAATGGGGCGACCAGTACTGCTGGCTGATCGACGCCCGGCGGCCCGGTGAGTACCCCATTCTCGCGCGAGTCGAAGACAACGATTGGCGCCGGTACGAAATGTCCACGTCGGAATTCCTCTACCGGGTGCTCGCGGATGCCGATTTTCAACCTTTCGGGATCGCGCAGTACGACCTCGGCACGACGTTCGAGCCCGGCTCCGGCGACGACACCTGATGTGCTGACGCCGACGTCGGGCGGATCACGGCGTTCGCCGCGACCGACGCTCCCGTCACGGCGTGGACCGGCCCGGACATGACGGTGCGGGCTCTGGTGGACACGGCGGTGATCGCATCGGTCGTCGGCGCCCTCGTGATCCCGCCGCGGACCGCGATGCGGCGTCGCGACCCGGCCCGGAAGAAGGGCTGTACGGTGCCGCCGGCGGTTCTGCTGGCCTTGGTGACCGGGCCCTGGTCCACGTAAACGATGAGCCCGCTACGCCACTGGCCACGGTGGCACGGCCTCGACCGGTGGCCGGTCGCGGCGCCCGGCCACGTACGCCCCGATCCCCAGGCCGGTCCCGACCAGGGCCATCACGATTCCGAGGATTCCCAACGCCGCCGACACCACCGGCGCGGTGGAATCGTTCTGCACGCGCCCGCGCACTCCGGATGCCGCGACGCTGCCCGACTGCTCGTCGAGGAAGAAACGCGAGTCGTTCGAGTTCGCCCGGTGGTCGCCCAGCAGGAACAGCCGGCCGTCGGGCACCGTCACGTCGTACTCTCCGGCCCCCGGGTTCACTTCGCCGCGCATCACATACGGTTCGTCTACCGGCTTCCCGTTCACCGTGATCCGGCCCCCGTCGCAGCACACCACATGATCGCCGCCGACCCCGATGACCCGCTGGAGGACCGGTCCGCTCCGATACCGGTCGGGCACGTCGACGAGCACGACGTCGCCCCTGCGTATCCCGCCCGCGTCCGTCCGCTCGATGAGCAGCCGCTCGCCCGTACGGTAGGTGGGCGCCATCGCCTCGCTCATGACGGTGGCGCCTTCGTAGCTCGTCCCTGTGTACCCGATGCCCCCCAGCATCAGGACCAGTCCGAGTGGTACCAGCACCCAGGCCGCGGCTCTCAGGCCGCTTCCTGCTCTCCGCTGTCGCATGAACGCCCTTTCCTCGAGCCCCCCGACGACCGGGCGGGCCAGCAGAGGTTAACTGCCTCCGGGTGTGACGGCTTCGGCCGGCCCGGCGCAGTAGCGGATGGGCCGACCGGTCATCGGGCGGACAGGACCCGCCAGAGGCCGACGCCGAGGGGTTTCGTCACGCGGTGGCGGGCGACTTGGGAGTTCGACAGTCCGGCCTGGACTCTCCACGAGCTGACGTTCAGCGAATGGTTTGCCGGCTTGTCTCAAGGGGCGGGACGTGACGTTGTGCTCTCGCAATCGCGCGCCTGACGGCCCGTTCTATGAACCCCTGCCCTGACAATGGACGCTGTGGTCTCCTGCCCTGGTGACAGGGGACACCCAAGTGCCGGTCACGACGTGACTGAGCTCGAGAGCCTCGAGTCGAACGGAACGGCAGTCGGCCAAGTCGACGCAGTCGGGGTTCGGTTCACTTGCGGGGCATCAGGCGACTCCTCGTGCGTTCGTGGTGCCCGGCAGGTGGACCTCAAGCAACTCTTGGATGTGAGCGTCGTGGTGATCCGGACAGGGAGCGGTCCCGCTGCGGGGGGAACGGCGAGGAAGCCACGGCCCAGGGCGCCGGGCGTGAGAGCCGGCCTGTGGCTGCGCGGCGCGTGCGCATCAGGTCTGTACGCCGTGGCGCTGTTCATGTTGGCCCTCGCCCTTCCCGCCGTAGGCGTCGAGACGACCCCGACGAGCGATCGGGACACGGCCGCCGGCGCCTTCTTCTGTCTGGTCCTGTCAGCGGTGTTTCTCGCCGCCACGGCCGTGGTGGCCCGCAGGTGGCGCAGCACCTGGGTGCTGTGTGTCGTGCACCTGGGGCTCATGGTGATCGTCTGGACGCAGGTGCCGAGCCCGTTCGTCCCGCCGCACGTTCCGTGAACGGCGGGACCCAGGACGGCATTGTCCGTGCTCGTCTCTAGGATCGCGCCGGGCTCACAGGTCACCGGGAGGGGCGCGAGATGGGTGCCAGTCATTGGGAGTACGTCACTGCATACCGAGGCAGTGCCGAGGAGTCGTTGGAGGTTCTGCACCGGCAGGTCTTCGAGGAGCTGTACGGCGACGACGACACGTACCAGAGCCTCGAGGAGCTGTGGGAGGACGAGGAGTTCATGGGTGAGGAAGGGACCCACTCGATCCTCGACATCCAGCGCGTCGTCCACTCCACCACCGCCCCGTCGCCCAGCAACGTCGAGGACTACGGGACGCTGCGTCCGATGGCGCACGACCGCGTCGTGCACCACTTCGGCACCGATCGGCCCACGCCCGGGCGGTTCGGGGAACTGCTCGCCCATGCCCGTACGGTCAGCAGATTCCGGCCCGACCCGGAGGAGACGTTGATGGACGAGTGCCGCATGCGGTGGACCGGCGTGTACGTCGTCCTGTACGCCGCTGACGAGCCGGAGCCGACCCACCTGGGGATCTTCGGCTACTCGGGCGACTAACTTTCTTCTGTACTACGGTCAACTCCAAGACAGGCATCGGCTCGACGTGCCAGAAGGACATAGTGGTGGAACCGCTTCCAGAGATCACAGCCCTGTTGGGCGAGCCCCGGTTCAACTGGTCGGACCTGGCGCCATGGATCCAGCTGGAGCGGGAACTCGGTGTCGAATTCCCTGCGGACTTCCGTAAGATCGTGGACGCCTACGGTTCGATCGAGATCAACGGACAGTTGTATCTGAATCATCCTGCCGGCCATCTTCTGCACGATCTGGGAACGATGATCAGGATGGATCTCGAGCTCTGGCGTGAGGAGGACATGGCGGAGTTCCTGCCCAGTCCGGTAGGAGCGAAGCCCGGGGAACTGATGCCGGTGGCGACGGCCACGACGGGGGAAGCAATATTCCTTCGCGTTCCCGATGATCCCTCGTCTCCCTGGCGCGTTGTTGTCCAGGAGTTCGACAGTCCGGCCTGGACTCTCTACGAGATGACGTTCAGCGAATGGTTGCTGGCTTATCTCAAGGGTGAGGACGTGACGGTGTGTTCTCGCAACCTCGCGCCTGACCGCCCGTTCTGGGAATTCCTGCCCTAAACCGGTCAGGGCCGGGGCGTGGGGAGAACCTTGGAGTCGCGGACGGGGGCGATGTCAGCGGCGCGTGGCAGACCTCGACGCAGTTGCCGCGGTCTTCGTTTCAATGGAGCACGCGCGACCACGTCGGCGCAGCGCAGCTTGAGAGCGGGTTCCCGGTCGGGTGGTTCAGCCGCTCCTGGCAGGGGACAGCGTCTTCTCGTTGAACACCTCGACCGCGCACTTGGCCTGCTTCGCCCGCGCGCCGTCCTTGATCCGCCCGTCGCTGGTCACGAGCGGTACGTCGAACCCTTCGGCCAGAGCGACGTAAGTGGCGTCGTAAGCGGACAGGTTGGTGAAGAGCTCTCGCACACGGGGGAGCAAGGGCACATGCTCAAGACGTCGGATCGGCAGGTCGTCGAACGCGGCAAGTGCGTCTTCCAGCTCCCGATCCGTCAGCTTGCCGCCGCGATGACGTCCCAGCAGTGCCGACGTCACCTCGATGTCGACCAGGTAGGGAGCGAGCAGCCGCTCGCCTTGGACACGGTCGCGCAGCGCCTCTCCCACGGGGCCGGCGTCGGCAAGCAGCATCACCAGCGCCCCGGCGTCGATGGCGATCACTCGTGACGCCTTCCGCGGTCGATGTCCTGGAGCACCTCGTCTGTGGAAAGGCGTGCCGTAGCCCGTGCCCGGATGCGGGCCACCACGTCCTCGATCGCGGGGGTGGCCGCCTCCTGTTCGAGAAGGGATCGGGCGTATGCCTGCAGCGACTGGTGATTGCGTGCGGCCCGTATCTTCAGCTCGGTGAGGACTTCCTCTGGCAGGTCGCGTACGTAGAGAGTGGCCATGCAACAAAACTAGTCGCAGTGCTTGCATTCTGCAAGCGCGCGCGCTCGTGGAAAGGGCCTCCGCCCGGAAGCGGAGGCCCTTTCCCTGGATCAGAAGGAGCCGTTGGATCAGAAGAAGCCGTTCAGGTTCCACCAGTCGGTGGCCGTCTCCACGCGCCAGGCCAGCGCGCCGGTGCCGCGGCCCGGGTACACGAGCTGGCAGCCGACGCCACGGCACCCTTCGCCGACATAGGTGCTCTTGGTGGTGGTGACGAGGTCGCCGTAGCCGTCGCCGGTGACATCGCCCAGCCCCAGGAGCGTGTCCATGACGTTCCAGCCACCGTTGCCGATCAGCACGCGGGACCCGAGAGCTCCGGTCCTGCCCGGGTACAGGTACAGGTTCCCGGTGGAGGCCTGGCGTGCGATCAGGTCGGCACGGCCGTCACCGTTCATGTCGCCCGCCCCGACCAGGGCGTTCATGCTGTTCCAGCCGCTGGTGCCGATGAGCTTGCGCGCACCGAGGGTGCCGGCGCCGGTGCCGGGGTACAGCCACAGCTTGCCCGTGGACTTCTCGACGGCCAGCACGTCCGAGCGGCCGTCGCCGGAGAGGTCTCCGTAGGCGACGATCCGGCTCATGGCGTTCCAGCCGCCGTTGCCCATGAGCTTGCGCGCACCGAGGCTGCCGGTCCCGGTGCCGGGGTACAGCCACAGCTTCCCGGTGGACGCCTCGCGGGCGATCACGTCCTCGCGGCC
>NZ_JABZEE010000067.1 GCF_013387495.1 Streptomyces sp. PKU-EA00015
ACAGCTTCCCGGTGGACGCCTCGCGGGCGATCACGTCCTCGCGGCCGTCACCGCTGAAGTCGCCGTGCCGGACGAGGGCGTTCATGGCGTTCCAGCCGCTGTTGCCGACCAGCCGTCCGGTGCCGTCGCCGGGCAGGAACCACAGACGGCCCGCCTTGTCCCGGACGAGGACGTCGGCCCGGAGGTCGGCGGTCAGGTCACCGAAGCCCGCCGCCTGGGGCGCGGTCGTCGCGTACCACTCCGGGTAGGGCGGGAGGATGCACTCCCGCTCGGTGGGGACGAACCTCACCGAGCTGGCGGAGCCGTCCGCGTGGCCCCACTCGGTACCCGCGGGGTCGGGGGCCCAGATGTCGACGCCGCCGGCCTGGCCGTAGTTCGGGTCACCGTGCAGGCAGACGAACTTGGACGTGTGGTTCACGACGGTCTGGAACGTATTGTCCCAAGTGCCGAGCGTCGCCTTGTTCGCGTTCGTCTTGAACATGGTGCCTGTGCCGTTGTCGCTCTTCCAGGCACAGAAATAGCCCGCCGGGCAGTCGCTGATCGCGGCCTGTGCGGGCGCCGCGCCCGCGCCGAGGAGCCCGAGCGAGGTGAGCCCCAGCGTCGTGGCCATCGCGGCCAGGCGCCGAAGCAGAGATACGCGCATGTCTTCCCTCCCTGACGCGGCGCGGAGAGACGCTCGACGCGCCGCGAGAGGAAGATACCGTGCCGCCGTGATCACTCCGTCGCGGGCGTTGCCGTACCGGGGCACCCTGACCGGCGGCCCCACCGCCAGGTCCTGAGCCGCCCCCGCCCCGACCGGCGACCTTGCCCGACGACCACTTCCCCTGCGATCGACGGAACGACCGGAGGCCACCTTGCCCTCGATACACGACTTCGCGACCTGGGAGCCCTTGCTGCGGCTCGTTCAGGCATCCAACGCGGAGCGGCTTGCCGCGCCGGGCGGATACGTGACCGGCCGGATCAGCCGCGGCAGTTGGAGCGTGCCCGTGCGGCGGCCCCATCCCCGACCGGGACAGGCCGCCCAGGTCGAGGACATGCAGGACGAGTTCACCGCCGTGGAGCGCGTGAAGCGCGCGCTCACAGCGGACGGCGTGGACGACATCTCGTTCTTGGTGGAGAACGCGCCGGACGGGAAGACCGCGCTCAGTCTCTTCGACGCGGGTCCGGCCGTGGAGTCCGGCATCGGCACTCCCCACCCGGGTGCGCTGGTCCTGGTCGAGGGCGCCGTCCCCGAGCCCTGGCGTCGTCTTCCCGAGCCGGTGCCCGGCGCGGGACCGGCGCCGTCGGCGGACCTGACTCTGTTGGAGCGGACGCTCCGCGAGCGGCTTCCCGACGCCATCGGTGCCACCGAGGCGGAGATCGCCGAGACCGAAGCGCGCCTCGGCGTCGTGCTGCCCGACGAGCTCAAGGTGCTCTACCGGGTGGTGCGGGGGAGGTGGGAGGACTGGGGCAACGACGACGAAGCAGCGGAACGCGTCGGCGAGGCGGTCGGTTGCGAGCTCTTCGCCCTGGGCTGTACATCGCGGACGCGGAGTCCCGTCCCTGCCCTTGGAAGTTCGCGGCGAGGGACGCGGTCGTCACTCCGCCGGACGCCGCGGTGCAGGGGCTGGTCGGCTCGCCCGGCTGGATCGTCTTCGGCGACAACGGCGGCGGTGACCGGGTGGCGGTCGACCTGACACCGGGCCCGGCCGGACACACCGGACAGATCATCATGATCGACCACGAGCAGAACATCGGCGCCGGACTGCGCGCCGACTCCCTCACCGACATGGTGGTGAACCGCCGCACCGACTGGTACGCCGGCCGTTCCTGGGAGCAGCCGCCCGTGGTGGCCCGGGTGAACGTCCGGAGCCTGGACAGCGTGGAGGCCGCCGCCCACCCCGACCTGGAGGTCCTGGGAATCGGCGTGTGGGAGGGCGAGCCGCTCAGCCTCGCCCCCGTCGTCGGGCTTCCTCGACTGCGGACCCTCAGCGCCTACCCGGGTACGCTCGCCGATCCGCTGGAGATCGCCGAGCTGACCGGGCTGGAGTTTCTGGACCTCGGGCCCGAGGAGTGGCGCGTCCTGCTCGACGCCGACGCCGTCCCGCGCAGTCTGTCCGCCGCTTCCATCGAGGTGCAGGGCGACCGGCACCCGCTCCCGATCGTGGCCCTCGCCAACGAACTCCTCGCCCTGTGGGACCGTCCCCGGATCACCCGGACTGTCCTCGAAGGCCGCCTCGGCCCCGCCGCGTAGCCGGCGGTGGCGGACCGCTGCAGCGGCGGATGACCGGAAGCGGAAACTCCGCTGCAGCACCACCCGCATCACCAGCCTCGTCCAAGCCGTCCTGACACTCCACCCGACCTGCTCGAACCGACGTGGGTGCGGCTCCCTCCGGAGGGAAGCGCTGAGCTGGGACAAGCCGTCACCACTGCGCGGCCCAGGCCAGGCTCTCGTCCGCGACCTGTTCCCAGCCCTCGTGGAAGCAGGTGCCGTGGTCGCGGTCCGGGTACTCGCGGTACTCGGTGACAGCTTCGGAGTGCAGGTGGCGGCGGTGGTTCTCGCGTACGACGCTCGGCGGGACGATGCGGTCGGCGGTGCCGGCGACCAGCAGCAGGGGGGAGCGGGCGTCGTTGCGGTAGTCCACGTAGGTGGCCGCCCGTGCCTTGGGGGTGAGGTTGGCCAGGCCGGCCTGGAAGAGTGGACGGCCGGGCCCGGGGATCGCCCAGGTGGCGCGTTCGCGGGCGGCCTGTTCCGCGGAGACGGTGTTGGCGAAAACGTAGTGGAACTGGCGCTCGGTGAGTGCCACGGTGCGGTTGAGGTTGGCGGGGTTGCCGAGCACGGGCCAGGCGGCGCGCAGCGCGGACAGCGGCAGGCCGAGAACGCCGCGGGGCTGGCCGGGGTGGAGTGCGACACCGGCCCGGCCCCAGCCGCGGTCCAGCAGGATCTGGGTGACCAGGCCGCCGAAGGAGTGGCCGATGATCACAGGCTGCTCGGGCAGGGCCCGCAGAAACGCCTCGTAGTGGTCGGCGATCTCCTTCACGCCCAGCCCGGCGGGGGCCTTGTCGTGGTCGAGCGGCTCGCCGAGCTCTGAGACGCCGGGCCAGGCCGGGGCATGCACGGTGTGCCCTTGTGCGACGTAGCGCTCGATCCAGGGCTGCCAGCTGTGCGGTGTCATCCAGAGGCCGTGGACGAGCAGGATGGCCTGTGCGGGCATGGAGGCTCCCCAAGATCGACGGCCGTCGCGTGGTAGACAGACCGTTCTTTCTCCCTAGCCTGGGCTGCCCAACGGCCGCTGTCAAACCGGCTGGACAAATGTGTCGGTTAGGTTTGCGTCCATGAGCACCGAGACTTCCGTCAAGCCGCGCCAGCGCCTCCTGGACACTGCGGCGGAGCTGTTCTACGCGGAGGGCATCCAGGCCGTCGGGGTGGACCGGCTGATCTCCATGGCGGGGGTCACCAAGGCCACCTTCTACCGGCACTTCCACGGCAAGGACGAGCTGGTCCTGGCCTACCTCCACACGCGTGACGAGGACATCCGCGCCCGCGCGGCGCAGGCGGCCGCGGCCGCGAAGGACCCCGGCCACGTCGTCGAACTGCTGGTAGCGGGCCTTGCCGAAGAGATCTGTGAGCCGGGCTTTCGCGGCTGCCCCTTCATCAACGCCGCCGCCGAGTACCCGGACCCGCAGCACCCGGTCCGACAGCTGATCGCGGCGCACCGCGCCTGGTTCCGCAATACGCTGGCCGAACTGGCCGGCGCCTGCGGCCACCCGGCACCGGACGCGGCTGCGGCAGCCCTGGTGCTGCTGCGCGACGGTGCCATGGCAGGTGGCTACCTCGACGGCCAGGACGCGGTCCGCACCCACCTGCGCAGCACCGCACGGGCCCTGCTCCGGGCGAACTGACCCGTCGTTCGACCGTCGAACCACGCCGCTCGGCACCGAGGAAGCCCCGTCGGATGTCGTTCCGGCGACCACGCTGACGGCAACGTCAGCGTGACGAGACTGGTCGCCCTGCTGTCCGCCATGGCCGGCTTCCTGGTGACGGGCGTAGTGGTGTGCGGGCTCCTCGACATCCGGCCGGCAGCCGCGCGTGGGCCTCCCGGCAGAGGTAGGGGCTTTCCGCCGTGAAGGTGGCATTCATGGCGGTCGCCGTCCCGCCCGTCCTCGCCCTGGGCTGCTTCACCCTCGTCGACACGATCAGGCGTGCGATGGGGGAGGGATGGGGCGGATGGCGCCTGTAGGAAGGCCCGGGTCCGGCGGCCGGGCTACGAAACGCTGTGCCTGGGCTCTGACTTGAGGGACGTGACGAACGACGTCCAGGCCGGGGCCGTGACGGTGAGGACCGGGCCGCTCGGGACCTTGGAGTCGCGGACGGGGACGACGCCGGTGTGGGCGTCGCACACCTCGACGCAGTCTCCGCCGGTGCCGTTGCTGTAGGTGCTCTTGCGCCAAGGAGCGGCGCCCGGGAAGGCCTCGGCGACCTCCACGCAGTCCCCTCCGTCGCCGTTGCTGTAGGTGCTCTTGCGCCAGACAGCGGTGCTCAAGTCAATTCCGTTGCTTGCCATGTCGGTCATCCTCAGCCGCTTGCTCGATCAGGGCGAGGGACGCCTCCGGAGGCAGCGCGGCGGCCCTCAGCCGATCGTATGCCTTGCGGTACTGCTTCACGAGGGCCGGATCGTCGATGGTGTCCCCGCTGTACTGCGCCTCTGTGTAGATCAGGGGCGGGGCGTCGGGGAAGGTCATGATCTTGGCCGTGCCGAGCATGAGCGGGTGCGGTCCGCAGTTCCACGGAAGGATCTGGGGAACGATCCGGCGACGCCGTGCCAGCGCCGCGATGCGCTCCCACTGCTCGGCCGTCTGCTCCGGCGGAAGGATCGGTTGGCGCAGCAGGGACTCGGGGAGGATCGCCCAGTACTCCGGGGTCCTGTGGTTGTCCTCGAAGAGACGGGCCCGTGCCATCCGGGCGCTGACCTTCTCCTCCACCTCCTCGTCCGGGGCCAGCGGGTGCGCCGACCGCACCACCGCGCGCGCGTACGCGTCCGTCTGCAACAGCCCCGGGATCAGCGTCGGGCACCACTCCTCGATGGTCTCCGCGTGCTTCTCCGCCTCCAGCACCCGCTCGAAGTAGCTCGCGTGCCCCCGCCGTTTCGCCTTCCGTACGTCCTCGCACCGTCGCTGGAAGAAGCCGTCCGTCTTGAGCACCTGGTCGACGTGCGCTGCCAGTTCCGCCGGCATGCGGCGCTCGCCGCGTTCGATCTCGCTGAGGTGGCTGGGGCCGTAGAAGCTGCCCTCGACCAGCTGCGTGAGCGTGAGCCCGGCCTCCTCCCGTTTCCACCGCAATTCCTTGCCGTAGAAGGTGGGGACGCCCGCCGAGCCGTCGATGTCCTTGCGCTGCCCCATCGTTCACCGCCCTTGGTGCCGTTACCGCCCGTTCCCCGGCCATTACCAACTCCACGTGGCGTACGTGCAGTTCAGAGCCGGGAGCCTGAACACTTTTCAAGCTACGTGCCCGGTGGGCAGTGTGTGAGTGATTCGTCACAGAGCGCACTGGAAGGTGTGAACCCCATGCACGACCAACCCGACGCCCAGGACTGCGCCGAGGAGCTGCGAGCCGCACTCGCCGCGCACGGCATCACGCTGCCGTCCCTTGGTGTCGACCTGCCGACCTTCGCGGCCCGCTACCCGAACCGGCCGCTGATCGCGCTGGGCAACTGCAACGTGCTGACCGCCCGCGCGCTGGTCGCCGCCCTCCGCAAGGGAGCCGCGTGATGCGACCACCCCTGACGCTGGAGCTGCTCGCCACACCGGCCGCCGTGTCCGGTCTCCGTCGCGCGCTCGGGGACTACGGCGCCGACCTCCAGCTCTGCGCGAGTGAACTCGTCACCAACGTGATCCGCCACGTCGGCGAGGGCGTCCCCGTCACCGTCCGGGTGTCCTGCGACGGCGGCCGTACGCGCCTGGAGGTCACCGACCCCGACCCCCGGGTCCGGCCGGTCCTCTCCAAGGCCGCACATGACGACGAGACGGGCCGGGGCCTGGCGTTGCTCGACGCGCTGACTCTGCGATGGGGTGTGGGCCAGGGGCCCGCCAGCAAGACCGTGTGGTGCGAGCTGCCGGCCCGGCCGTCGGAAGGGGCCGCCGTCGTCGTCCGGTATCCGGGTGGGGATCAGGTCGGCGCTGTTCGTCACGGGCGACCTCATGACGCGACCGCGGGCGGTTGATGTCGGTGGCGTCCGTTTCAATTCCGGTCATGGACGAACGTGAAGAGCTCCACCTGGAAGAACTCCTTTCGGCGGTCCACCGGCTGGCCATCCCCGGCACGGGCGACCTGGCGTGCGCGGAGGCGGGGCATCCGGCAGGGCACGTATGCCTGGCACCGTCGGCGGAGATCGGCCTTCCCGCGCTCCAGGAGGCGCTCGACGGGCAGTACGGGCAGCCGCGCAACCTCGCCATGGGCGGGTACGCCGACCCGACCGTGACCGGGCGGACCGGGCTCCCGCTTCTGACGCCGTTCGGCGAGCGGATCGTCGAGATGCGCGCGTGGGCTTACGCGGACCGGTGGATCGGCTGCGGTAAGGCTCGCGACGGCGACGGTGACGGCGTCCGGCTCGTGGCGCTCGTCGCGGAACGGGATGATCCGGCTGCGGACATGGCCGAGGAGACTTCCTGGGTGGACGCGGTCGTCGCCGTCACGGGATGGGACACGACCCGCGTGCGCACGGTCGACTGGGCGGCGGTCGAGACCCGGCTCGGGACCGCGCTGCCGAGCGACTACAAGCGGCTCGCCGAGATCTTCGGGACGGGCGCCTTCGACGGATACCTCCAACTCCAGGTACCCGACGCGGCCTTCGAGAGCGGGGACATCGTCCGGCACACCGAGTGGCTGGGCGAGTGGGCCAGGACGCACAGCAGCGATCTGTGGACGCCGTACGAGGTGTATCCGGCGCCGGGCGGGCTGCTGAAGTGGGCGAGCTCCGAGCAGGCGGACGAGTTCTACTGGCTCACCGAGGACCCCGACCCCGACAAGTGGCCCGTCCTCGTGACCGAGGACATCCCCGACTCGTGGGTCCGGTTCGACGGCACGACCGCCGAGTTCGTCCTCCGGATGCTCACCGAACGGGAGCACCCTTTCTCGACGGCCCGCTACTTCGACACCCACTGGTTCGAGAGCTACGGGAGCGAGGACCGGCCGTGACACCCCCTGAGGGCCGGGTTGCCGGGAATGTCCGGCGGGGTGATCGCGGGCCGGGTGCTGCTGTACAGTCCGCGCCGCCCACGCCGCGACGTAAGGAACAGGTCCATGCGAACTCGCCCCAGACGCACCGCCGTGCTCGTCCTCCCGCTCGCGCTCTCGCTGGCCGCGTGCAGTGCGGAGGCGGAGGAGCCGGCCGTGGCGGGGAGCCCGGAGGCGGCGGCGTCGTCCCCGGCGCCCGAGCCGTCCGAGGCGCCCGAGTCCCCGGAGGACTTCCTCGACCTCGCCGAGAAGGCGATGGCGGAGGAGTCCGCGTGGACCTTCTCCGTGGAGGGCGATGAGGGGCTGACGCTCCAGGGGCAGAAGAGCGCGGCGACCTACGAGGGCACGGTCCGGCGCGCGGTCGGGCGGGCGGCGCTGCACTCGCAGGGCGTCAGCACCAGCAGCAAGGGCAAGAAGAAGACCGAGGAGCTCTACGTCGTCGGCGAAGCGGGCTTTCTGAAGGAGGGCACGGCCGACTTCAAGGCCGTGTCCCCGGCCGACCCGGAGATGCGGAACAAGGCCGAGGACCCGATCGCGGTCGTCGACGAGTTCCGGATCTACGCGCAGGCCGCCGGCGGCGAGGTGAAGGTGACCGAGACGGACGGCGGCACGGTCGAACTCCGTGTCGTGAGCGGCAAGCAGAAGCTGAGCGCCGTCCAGGGCCGGGCGTGGGCGAAGAAGGCCAAGCGCGAGTTCGACCCCACGGCCGCCCAGCTCCGCGAGGCGGGCATTCCGGTCGAGGACGGGCAGTTGACGCTCTCCGGCCTGGAGGAGGTGCTGGTCCTGGACGCGAAGACGTACCGGATCAAGAGCCACCGCCTCGATTTCGGCTTCCTGATTCCGTACAACGGCCAGGACATCGCCTTCGAGCAGCGGGTCGCCGAGGAGAACCAGGGCCCGTACGAGGGGAAGATCGAGCTCCCGGCGGGCGTGCGCTGAGATGGAGATCGTCCCCCTCACCGGCGTGACCGGCGCGGCCTTCGGGCAGTCACGCGCCACGGTGCGAGTCGTGCGCGGCGGGCCGGACTCCGCGTTCCGGCGGGGCGCCGACGCGCCGCTGACGGACCTGTACGCCGACGAGTCCTGCGTCTTCTTCGAGTACGACGACGCCGACCTGCTGCACGCGATCGAGATCGCCTCGCCCGGCCCTGTCAGCCTGCACGGGGTGCGGCTGCTCGGGCGGCCCGAGGACGAGGTCGTCGGCGAACTCCGCGACGCCGGGCACGAGGTGGTGGCCGAGGAGGAGGCGGGGAGCATCGGATTTTCGCTGCCCGCCCTCGGTGTCACGCTCGGCGGGACGGCGCAGGACACGGACGGGTTCGAGAGCGTGCGGTTCCGTGGCGTGTCCACCACACAGCACGCCTTCGAGTTCTTCGAGGGACCTGACGGCCTGGCGGGCGGGGGAGAACCGGCGGTGGTCCCGCACCAGGGCATCGGCCCGGTACGGCTCGGCGCGGGCCGCGGAGAGATGCGGAGGTTGCTGGGTGGCGGCATCGGCTCCGTACCGGAGTTCGGCGCTGCCTTCCAGGACACGTTCTTCTGCGGCGTGGTCCTCTCGTACGACGTGGACGGAAGCGTCGTACGGATCGCCTTCACGGGGCGTACGTCGCTCGGGCACGGGGGCGTGCCGCTGCTGGGCCGTCCTCACGGTGACGTGCGGGAGCAGGCGAGGGACCAGGGGCTGCGCGTGGTCGACCGGGAAGCGGAACTGGTCTTTCCCGACGCGGGCTTCAGCGTGCTGACCGCACGAGACGGCGACGGCCTGCCCACGACGGCCGTCGTACTGCCGGCACCGGTCGCGGCCCCGGGAACGGCTGCTGACGGCCGACGTGACGGCCCGCCTCGGGTGGGCCTGCGGGCACCCTAGGATCCGGCCATGCTGCCCTACTCGACCAGGCCGTCCGTCGATGCGATCCTCGCCGCGGTACCGGGCCTCGCCCCTTACGCCCGTCCGGCGGTCGTCCTGCATCCGACGCGGGGGGCGCCGGGGCTCCACGAGAGTTCCGTCGCCGGTCCGTTGCTGTGGCCCGCGGACGAGCCGTGGCCGCACTGCTCCGTACCCGACGAACTGGAGCCGTCCGGGCTGCCGCCTGTCGCGATGGTGCCGGTGGCTCAGGTCTTTCGACGGGACGCGCCGGGGGACTGGTGGCCACAGGACGCCGATGTGTTCCAGCTCCTGTGGTGCCCGAACGTGCACTGGGACCCGCCGGCTCCGCAGGCGGATGTCAGCCCGGTCGTGGAGATCCGGTGGCGGCGGGAAGCCGACATGACAGGGGGTCTGTTCTCGCCCCCGGCTCCTGTGCGGCAGGAGGAAGAGGACTACGGCTTCTCGCCGCGACCGTGCACGCTGACACCGGTGCCGCTGACGGACTTCCCGTACCCGGAAGAGCTGCCGGACGACCTCAGGGAGAGCGTGGACCGTCTGGTGAAGGAGACCGGCGGCGAGGACGGCGGCGACGTCATCACGCGCGTCGCGGGATGCAAGTTCGGCGGCTGGCCCACCTGGCACCTCAACGATCCGTGGGAATACCGATGCCGTGACTGCGATGCCCCGATGAAGCTCCTGTTCACTGTCGCCAGCGACCGCACGACGCGCATCACGGTGGGCAGGTGTGGGGATCTCCGGGTGTTCCGGTGCTCTGCGGACATCCGGCACGGCGTCGAGTTCGACGTGCACTGAGGGGGCGCGGGGCCCTACGCCTGCGGTTACGCACAGGCCCGCCGGATGCCCCGGCCGGTCAGTACCGGAACGCCTCCACGACCGCCTGCCCGCCCGGCCGTAGAACGCGCGCAGGTGCATGGGGAAGCTCATGATCCGGCAACGTACCCCGGGGCGCTGACAACGGCGCTCGCTCCTGTCCGGAATGTCCGCCGCCTGGCTTTTCGGGGGCCCGGCCGGGTATAACCGGCCGCCTTGACGGGCGCGGCCCGTTCCGCCGCGCTGTTCCGACGAGCCAAGGATCACTTCGTGTTGCGCTCTTCCCGTACGTATGCCTCCGTGTTCGCCGTGGTCGGCGCCATGTCCCTGCTGTCCGCGTGCGGGGACCAGGAACCGGCCGGTTCCGCGGCCTCCGTCGCGCCCGGTGCGAGCCAGGGGGAGCACGAATCGGGGGACGCGTCCGCCTCGGCGAGCCCGTCCGCCTCGGCCTCCGCGTCCGCGTCCGCCTCGGCGTCGCCCTCGGCCTCGTCGTCCGCCTCCGCCAAGGCGTCCGGCAGCGCGACCCCCAAGGCGACGGCCGGGGGCGCCAAGGGCAGCGGATCCGGCGAGCAGTCGGCCGCGCCCTCCGCACCCGACTTCCCCGTGCCCGTGAACGTCGGCAACGCGACCCAGGTCATCACGGTCAAGGCCAGCGGCTCGTACGCCACCGTCACCGCGTGGCAGAAGGGTTCGGCGGGCTGGAAGGCGCAGTTCTCCACGAGCGCGGGCCGGGTCGGGTCGAACGGCGTGACCGACGGGGCAACGCGCAGGCAGAGCACGTACACCACGCCCACCGGCACGTACACGATCACCGAGGGCTTCGGCGTCGAGTCGAGCGGCACCGCCATGCCGTACACCAAGGTGAACGACAGCCACTGGTGGGTCCAGGACCCGGAGTCGAAGTACTACAACCAGATGCACACGGCCGAGGGCGCGGACTTCCCGCTCACCGAGTCCGGTGAGCGCGGCAGCGAGCACCTGATCAACTACCCGACGCAGTACGCCAAGGCGCTGGTCATCAACTTCAACCGGTGGCCGGCCGTCCCGGGCCGCGGCGCGGGTATCTTCCTGCACGTCAACGGCAAGGGCGCGACGGCCGGCTGCGTGTCGGTGCCGCGCGCGACGATGGACCGGTTCATGGGGTGGGTCAAGCCGTCGGCGAACCCGCGGATCGCGATCGGCTGACGTGTGCCGGGGCGCGGCCGCGAGCCGCGCCCCGCTCAGGTGCCGCCCCGTCGCTACCCGTTCAGCCAGTCGCCCGGGATCGCCTCCCGGACCGCGTCCAGGGCTTCCTCCGTACGGCCCCGGGCCATGAGCCAGGCCCCGTCGTCGCGCAGCAGCACGCCGTCGCGCAGGAACCAGCGGGTGCCCGGCTCCTCCCCCTCGGGATACCGCGGGAACGGCAGCCCGACGCTGCGCTGTTCCAGCTCCTCGAGGTCCTCCTCCTCCAGCGCGTCCAGCACGTCCACGAGGTCGTCGGGGGCGTGCACCGACTCCGACAGCACGATCTCCACGAACGCGAGCGAGGTCCGGGCCAGCCAGTCCTCCCACTTCTCCCTGCTCTTGTCGGCCAGGTCGGGCCGCATGCGCACAGGCGGGTCCTCCTGGGCCAGGTCCGTGAGCAGGATGCCCCAGCGCGCGGCGCCCTGGTTCTCGTCGCGGAAGACGAGCGCCTCGCCCGCCTCGTCGACGTACAACTCGGCCGGAGAGCGGAGCGTGTCGTGGTTGCCGGTCAGGTCCGTGCGCCGGCCGAGCAGGGCGTACGCCTCCCGCAGCGCGGCGGGCAGCCGCAGTCCGAGGCGCTCCTCGGCGGCGGCGAGTTCCGCCTCGGACCACCCGTCGCCGGCGCCGAGCGGCTCGGCGCTCCAGTCGGCCGCGAAGCCCCTGACGAACTCCCAGGCGGCCCGGCGGTCTTCGACGGCCGCCTCGAGCGACCGGACGAGGTCGAATTCCTGTGTCATCCGGAGACCATATCGACGGGGCGGACAGACCCGGATCGGCGGAGCACGCGGCGCTCGCCCGGCGCGGAGAGGTGGCCGGCACGTGGCGGGTGTGTGAGGAACGCGTGGGCGCGCGGCGGGGTGAGCGCTGCTTTGCGTATCGAATCGATTACGGATCCGGAGGCCGGGCCATCCCGTCGAGGGCCCCGGGCAGGGGCGAAAAGAAGGACGACCGGGGCCGCCACCCCCCACAGGAGAGGCCCCGGTCGTCGCTTCGGGCGGGGTCGCAGTGGTACCCCGCACTTCTCTCAGCGCCGTGCGTGCGGTTTCTGTCACACCGCGCCGCATTGTTAGGTTGTTGCCGCTTGTACTAGGCATGGACGTGCACCCGGACGACGACGTAGCGTGCTGGTTCGCGCAGGGTGGCGCGGCAGTGGTGACCAGCTGCGATTCAGACAGGTTGAGGTAGTGCTGGGGGACGACGCGGAGTTGACCGCCGCGGTGCTCGCGGCTCAGGACGGGGACGAAGGCGCCTTCCGGACTGTGTACCGCACCGTGCACCCGCGGCTGATCGGCTATGTGCGCACGCTCGTCGGTGAGACGGACGCCGAGGACGTCGCGTCCGAGGCGTGGCTGCAGATCGCACGCGATCTCGACCGCTTCACCGGCGACGCCGACCGGTTCCGGGGCTGGGCCGCCCGTATCGCCCGCAACCGCGCGCTCGACCACATACGGATGCGCGGCCGCCGGCCCGCCGTCGGCGGCGACGAGACCGAGCTGACGGGCAAGCCCGCCGATTCCGACACCGTCGCCGAGGCGATGGAGTCGATCACCACCAACAGCACCATGGCGCTGATCGCCCAGCTGCCGCAGGACCAGGCCGAGGCCGTCGTGCTCAGGGTCGTCGTCGGGCTCGACGCGAAGAGCGCCGCGCAGACGCTCGGCAAGCGCCCCGGTGCCGTGCGCACCGCTGCGCACCGCGGTCTCAAGCGGCTCGCCGAACTGCTGCACGAGGGCGGTCACTTCGGCGACGTCGGGACGAAACCGCAGGTGACAGACGGTCGTCCGGTCGGTGCGGCGGAGGAAGGACCCCCTCCGGATCTCGACGGAGTGCCCCCGCAGCGCGGCCGCCGACGTGGCGCGACCGCGCCGGCCGGTGTGACGCATTCCCGCTCGCGGACGCAGAAGGACATGTGATGGCCGACGAGCGGTACGAGTGGCTTGACAGGGACGCGGCGGAGCGGCTGCTGCGCGGCGAGTCTGTCGAGACCCACGACGAACACGCCCGTATGCAGGCCGCACGGCTCTTCGAGGTCCTGGACGGCGCCGCCGATCCCGGATATCGCCACGACGACGGCGAGCTGCCCGGCGAGGCGGCCGCCATGGCCGCGTTCCGCAAGGCCAGGGCCGATGCGGCGGCACCCGCGGGTGACTTCCTCGGCACGGTACGGGTGAACCGACCCGCCGTGCCGGTCTCCGGGCTGCGCTTCGGCCGCCCCGTGCGCTTCGGGCTCGCCGCGGCGGTGGCCGCCGTCGCGCTCGGCGGGGTGGCGGTCGCGGCCGGTACGGGCGTCCTGCCCACTCCCTTCGGCGGCGACGAGCACCCGCTGCCCGCGTCCTCCGTCTCGGCCGCCGAGACGCCCGGCCCCCTGACGTCCGAGACGCCGGGCGCCACCGGCGGCGCGTCCTCGCCCCCCGGCGTCACCACGCCCCCGGCGCCGCCGTCGCTCGGCGGCGCGTCCACCGGTCCGTCCTCCGGCGCCGACGGCACCGGCTCCGGCGGTCCGGGCGACGGCGGGCAGGCGACGCCGGGCGCGGGCGGCCTGGGCACCGACGCGGAGCTGCGCCGCGACTCCGTCGAGGCGTGCAAGGACTACCGCAACGGCACCCTCGCCGCGGAGCGCAGGGAGCGCCTGGAGGAGCTGGCGAAGGGCGCGGACGGTGTGAAGCGGTTCTGCGACCGCCTGCTCGGCCCCGAGAAGGCCGGCGACGGACAGGGCGACGGCACGGGTGACGGTGGCACCAAGGACGACGGCTCCGGTGACGGGGACGGCAAGGGCGAAGACGACCGTGACGCGGGCGGCGAGGACTCCGGCGGCTCCGGCTCCCAGGAGGCCGAGCCCGTCGAGGTCCCGCCCGTCTCCTGGACGATCGTCCCGCAGGAACCGTCGGCGACCGTGTCCCCGACCGCTTCCGCGCCCGGGGACACCCCGGCGAGCTTGACCGGAAGCCTCCTCTGACCTGCGATTTTTCGCCCGCGCCGATGGGGTGTGACGTTTTTCCGGCCGGTGGCGCAGTAAGAAGTGAGCCGACTGGTCATCGGCCGCGCGAAGAGCCGGGGTTCCCCCCGTACCCACGGCTCAGCGCACATGGCGCGGGCGGGACACGTTCCCCCGGTCCCGCCCGCGCCCTCTCTTCTCCCGTCTTATCCGGCCCGGATCTCCGGCCCGAAGCCCTCGCTCGTGCGAGGCGGCTCACCAGTAGATGACGACCTTGTCGCCCGTGCGCACCTGGTCGAACAGCGCCGCGATCCTCCCCTTGTCCCGGACGTTGACGCAGCCGTGCGAGGCGCCGTTGTAGCCGCGGGCCGCGAAGTCGGACGAGTAGTGGACCGCCTGGCCGCCGCTGAAGAACATCGCGTACGGCATGGGCGTGTGGTAGATCGTCGAGACGTGGTGCCGGGACTTCCAGCCCACGTTGAACGTGCCCTCACGGGTCGGCGTGTACTGCGAGCCGAAGCGGACGTCCATCGTCGACAGGACCTTGCCGTCGATCATCCAGGACAGCGTCCGGGTGGTCTTGCTGATGCACATCACGCGGCCGGTCATGCACCGCGGGTCCAGCTTGGCCTTCGGCTTCTCGACCTCCTTGCCGTCCAGCTCGTCGCGGGTCGGCTTCGTCGTCATGCCCAGCAGCTTCTGCCAGGTGACCTCGTCCGTGCTGCCGGTGGCGGGCAGACCGCGCTTGCCCTGGAAGCCCTTGACCGCCGTGGTGGTGACCGGTCCGTAGGTCCCGGTGGGCTTGTCGTCGAACCAGCCGATCTGCGCGAGCCTGGCCTGCAGTTCGCGCACCTGCTCGCCCTCGGCGCCCGCAGTCATGAGGATCTTCGGCGCGGGAGCGGAGGTGCTGGGCGACGCCGAGGGCGTCTTCGACGGCTCGGGCGCCCGCGACGCCGAGGGTGCGGCGGTCGTGGGCGACGCACTCGGCGTGGCGGTGGCCCGCGGCTTCGTGGTCGCCGCCTGGGCCGTGCAGCCGGCCGTCACCACGGCCACGGCCATCGCGGCCGCCGCCGCCAGCGTTCTGACCGCAACGTCTTTCCTGAGCATGATCGCCCCCCTGAACATGATCGCCCTCTTTGTCCTTGTGCCTGATGAGACAGATGCACCTCCCGCCCGGTTGCGCGATCCCGCGCATCATGGGGGTAACAGTTGAGGGACGAGGACGACACAGCGGGCTGTGAGGAAGGTCCCAGCGCGGGGCCCTCCACCCGTCGCACGCCGCACCGCTACAGTCCGTCGCGAGGGTCGTTACCAGCCAGTAGCAACGAAAAGCCGGGCAGCTCCGGAAGTTCTAGCGGGAGGCACAGTCACATGGCGCGCGAGTCCGAGTCGGGACTGCCCATCGAGCCGGTCTACGGACCGGCGGACCTGGCGGGCTGGGACCCGGCCGAGAAACTGGGCGAGCCCGGTGCGTACCCCTTCACACGCGGCGTCTACCCGACGATGTACACCGGCCGGCCCTGGACGATGCGCCAGTACGCGGGCTTCGGCACGGCCGTCGAGTCCAACGCCCGCTACAAGGAGCTCATCGCCCACGGCACGATGGGCCTTTCCGTCGCCTTCGACCTGCCGACCCAGATGGGCCACGACTCCGACGCCCCCATCGCGCACGGCGAGGTCGGCAAGGTCGGCGTCGCGATCGACTCGATCGACGACATGCGCGTGCTGTTCGGCGGGATCCCGCTGGACAAGGTCTCCACGTCGATGACGATCAACGCCCCGGCCGCGCTGCTCCTCCTGCTCTACCAACTGGTGGGCGAGGAGCAGGGCGTTCCCGCGGACAAGCTGACCGGCACGATCCAGAACGACGTGCTCAAGGAGTACATCGCCCGCGGCACGTACATCTTCCCGCCGAAGCCCTCGCTGCGGCTGATCGCCGACATCTTCAAGTACTGCAAGGCCGAGATCCCGAAGTGGAACACCATCTCGATCTCCGGCTACCACATGGCGGAGGCCGGTGCCTCGCCCGCGCAGGAGATCGCGTTCACCCTCGCCGACGGCATCGAGTACGTCCGTACCGCCGTCGCCGCGGGCATGGACGTCGACGACTTCGCGCCCCGCCTGTCGTTCTTCTTCGTCGCGCGGACGACGATCCTCGAGGAGGTCGCCAAGTTCCGCGCCGCCCGCCGCATCTGGGCCCGGGTGATGAAGGAGGAGTTCGGCGCGAAGAACCCGAAGTCGCTGATGCTGCGCTTCCACACGCAGACGGCCGGGGTGCAGCTCACCGCCCAGCAGCCGGAGGTGAACCTGGTGCGCGTCGCGGTGCAGGGCCTCGCGGCGGTCATGGGCGGTACGCAGTCGCTGCACACCAACTCCTTCGACGAGGCCATCGCCCTGCCGACCGACAAGAGCGCCCGCCTCGCGCTGCGCACGCAGCAGGTCCTCGCGTACGAGACGGACGTGACGGCCACCGTCGACCCGTTCGCCGGCTCGTACGTGGTCGAGAAGATGACGGACGACGTGGAGGCGGCGGCCGTGGCCCTCATGCAGCGCGTCGAGGACCTGGGCGGCGCGGTCAACGCCATCGAGCGCGGCTTCCAGAAGAACGAGATCGAGCGCAGCGCCTACCGCATCGCGCAGGAGACCGACTCGGGCGAGCGCGTCGTCGTCGGCGTCAACCGCTTCACGCTCGACGCCGAGGAGCCCTACGAGCCGCTCCGCGTCGACCCGGCGATCGAGGCCCAGCAGGCCGAGCGGCTCGCGAGGCTGCGCGCCGAGCGCGACCAGGGCGCGGTGGACCAGGCCCTCGTGGCGCTGAAGAAGGCCGCCGAGGGCACGGACAACGTGCTCTACCCGATGAAGGAGGCGCTCAGGGCACGCGCCACGGTGGGCGAGGTGTGCAACGCGCTGCGCGAGGTGTGGGGCACGTACGTCCCCACCGACGCGTTCTGATATTCCGGCATACGAAACCCCGAGGCGGAGTGTCGCACCCTCGTGCGACACTCCGCCTCATGTTGGGTGTCACCGATCTGCCGACCTATCTCGCCGGGCTCGTCCTCATCATCCTGCTGCCGGGGCCGAACTCGCTGTACGTACTGTCCGTCGCCGCCCGCAAGGGCACCCGGACCGGATACAAGGCCGCGGCCGGCGTCTTCACCGGCGACACGGTCCTGATGACGTTCGCCGCGCTCGGCGCGGCCTCGCTGCTCCAGACGACTCCGCTGCTGTTCATGATCGTGAAGTACGCGGGCGCCGGCTATCTGACCTGGATGGCGATCGGCATGCTGCGGGCGGCATGGGCCATGTGGCGTGCACGCGGCGAGTCGTTCGGAGACGAGACGGCGGAGACGGCGGCCGACTCGGGGGAGAACCCGTTCCGCCGCGCGCTGATCATCAGCCTGTTCAACCCGAAGGCGATCCTCTTCCTGATCTCCTTCTTCGTGCAGTTCGTCGACCCGTCGTACGCGTACCCGGCCGTGTCCTTCCTGGTACTCGGCACGCTGCTGCAGCTCAGCAGCTTCCTGTACCTGACGACCCTGATCTTCGGCGGCACGCGGCTCGCCGCCGCCTTCCGCCGTCGCAGGCGGCTGTCGGCCGGTGCGACGTCGGCGGCGGGCGCGCTGTTCCTCGGCTTCGCGGTGAAGCTCTCGCTCAGCAGCGCGTGACGCGGGGCGCGGCAGGGCCGGTCGGCAGGGGCGCCGGGCCGCTGCGCGGGGCGTCTTCCCCACCCCGCCCCTTCCCGTAACCGGGGCAAGCCCCGGACCCCGTACCGCGCTTCGCGCGGTGTCCTCAAACGCCGGACGGGCTGACAAAGTCAGCCCCGCTGGGGGCACCTCCCACGGCCGCCAGGCCGTAGGGGGAGATTGAGGCGCTGGGGGTCCCCCCACGCCCGCAGGGCGTAGGGGGCGGGTCCGGGGGCGGAGCCCCCGGTTAGGGAAGGGGCGGGGTGGGGAACAGCCCGCCGCAGGCGCCGCGCCCCCGAGCCGCGCCACAGCGCCCCGTCAGGTCAGCGCGCGCTTCAACCGCCGTGCCCGCCGCACCACGCGGCGTACCGCCGCGTGGCGGGGGACCGGGAGGCCGCCCGGCAGGCCCAGGACCGTCAGGCGGCGGCGCTTGAAATAGCGCACCGTCGACGCGTCGAGCGCCGTGCTCAGGAAGCGTTCCGCCGCCGGCCGCAGATCCGCGCGGATCTGCGGCTGCATCGCGAAGCCCACCGCGCTCAGCAGACCCGTGAGCCGTTCGTCCGCCTCGGCCGGCGCACCCGCCGCGCCCTCCGCGAGGTCCGGGACCAGCGCGTCGACTACCGTCAGCGGCACGCGGTTGCTGTTCTGGTACGGCGTGAGCCGGTCCAGCAGCGGCTCCGTGCCCAGCCGGGCGACGGGGATGCCGTAGAACGTGGCCGCCGTGAACAGCGCCGTCGAGAAGCAGCCCGCGACCAGGCTCGGCCGCAGCTGCCGGTAGAGCACCTCGGCGAGCAGCGGCCGGTCCACGACCGTGAGGCCGACGCCCAGCGACTCCGCCTCGCGCTCCAGCGTCCGGGTCCAGGAGGCCGGGGCCGTCGGGTGCGGTTTGAACACCACGTTCCGGTGGCCCAGTTCGACCGCGGCCCTGAGCATGCGCAGGTGCTGCGCCTCCTCCTCCGCGGGCGTGATGATGCCGAGTGCCGCGAGGTACTGGCCCAGCAGAAGCGCCGGCCCCTCGCCGACACCGGGCACGGCTTCCGGCAGGACGTCCGACAGTTCCGCGACGATCTTGACGAACGCCTCGGTCGGAACGAGCTGCGGCTCGGCCCCGAACTCGGCGAGCAGCATGGGCCGCAGGCCCGGCACCAGGTCCAGGTGGAACAGCCGGCGCACCCGTTCGCCGACCAGTGGGTCGATCTTGTTGCGGGTGGGGCCGTAGCTCATCAGCCCGTCCGCGTAGACGTCGAGCGCCGCGTCCGGGAAGAGCTGGGCGATCGCCAGCGCGGGCGCGACCTGGATCGACTCGACGGCCAGCTCGATGCGGTCGTCGCCGAGGTCCCACAGCTGCCGCAGGTACCTCTCCCACAGCGGGATGTCGTCCTGGCGCGGCGACCAGCCGCCCGGGTGGAAGGGGGAGATGGCCTCGTTCCACGACAGCACCCCGTCGAAGCGGCCGCGCAGCCGCTCGAAGCCGGGCATCTCGTCCAGGGACGGTGTGGTCTCGGGCGTGGTCGCGTTGTTGGCGACGAGCAGGAGCCGCCGGTCCGCGGCGGCGAAGCAGCCGCTGTCGATCGCGGCGGCCACGGTCGCCGCTCCGTACAGGGAGGACGCGTAGAAGATCTGGGTGGTGGGCATCAGGCCGCCGCCTCCACGGTGAGCGGGGCGGGGCGGCGGCGCACCCGGCGGAGCCGGGAGGCGCGCTCGATGTCCATCGAGTCGAGCGCCTCGTTGAGAACGTCCTGCGGCATGCGCTTCAGGGCGGCGGCACTCATGGTGCGCAATTTCCGTGCCACGGCGGGCTCGAACCTTTCGATCGATCCCAAGTGGTGGGAAATGACGGCACAGTATGTACGGACGGCCTTCGGAAGAAGGCGGTCGGCCTCCGGGTCATTCGCCGTTTCCTCAAGCACCTGGTCGAATGCCTTGATGAAATCGAGCTGCCGGATGTCGCCGATCTGCGTCAGCGAGGAAGCGACTCCGCGCCGGTAGAAGATTCCGAGCCGGCTGATCGTCGCGAAAGTTTCCGCCTCGCGGTGCAGCCGCCAGATCCAGGGCCGGTCCTCCGCGGTGCGCAGCCCGTGCGTGAAGTGCAGCAGCCCCTGGTCGACGAGTCTGCGGTGGTACATCCCGGCCCACGCGTAGGGGTAGTCGACGCCGGTGGAGCGGTCGGCGGGCAGGATCCAGTCGCGCGGCCGCAGCACCTCGCCGCGCCGGCCGACGGGCGCCCGGTGCACCTTGCGTTCGCGGCCCGTGCACTGGACGTGGTCCGTGCGGACGAAGTCGACGCCGAGGCTCTCGTGGGCGGCGAGCAGCGCCTCGAAGTGCCCGGGCGCCAGCCAGTCGTCGCCGTCGAGGAAGGTGAGGTACTCGCCGCGCGCGGCGTCCAGACCGGTGTTGCGGGCGGTGGCCAGCCCGCCGTTCTGCTCATGTCTGATCAGGACAGCGCCCGGAACCGAGCGCTCCGCCCGCTCCAGGATCTCCGGAGTGCCGTCCGTCGAGCAGTCGTCGACGAGAAGGAACTCGAAGTCCTCGCGGGCGTTCGCCTGCAGGCTTTTCAGTGTGTCCGGGGCGTATGTCTGCACGTTGTAGAACGGCACGATGACGGAGAGCTTAACCACCTGCGCGACGCTAGGTCGCCACACGGCATTCGTATCGACTGCCGGAGGGATGGAAGGTGAACGCAGAGCGTCGACTTTGTTAACCCGCCCGTTTCCGAGGCCATCGCCCCGTCCGTAGGCGCTCTGTTAACCCGTTGTTGCAGTCGAGTTGGGCCGTGAAACGAAATGCCTTCCTAGCGTCCTCGACGTGCCAACACGTACCAGCGAGGCCGTACGGGTAGCCGTACTCGCCGACTCCGACACCCGGTGGAAATGGGGTGCGCTCACAGCGCGCCGTATCGCCCCGAGCACCTCCGTGGAGCTGAGCGGATTCCTGCTGCGCGGGCGGGCCACCCCGACACCCCGCCAGCTCACCGAGGTGGGCGTGCGCGCCGACGCGATGCGCGAGGTGACGGGGAACGAGTTCCTGCGGGCGGTCGAGGACGGCTCGTACGACGTCGTCGTCCTCGCGCTCGTCGGCGGCGGTGTGCAGGCCATGCTGCACGGCCTCGCCGCGCTGGGCCTCCCGCGCCGGCCCGTCGTCGTCACCGGCTACGTGGGAGTCGTCTACGAGAAGCTCGCCGACGGGCTGCTGCTGCGCCACGGCGCCGATGTCGTCCTCGCCAACTCCCGCCACGACGCGGACCGTTTCCGCGCCGTGTACGAGGGGGTGGGCGCCGACGCCTCGGCCGTCACCGAGGCCGCGCTGCCCTTCCTCGGCGGGGCCCCGTACCAGCCGGAGGAGGGCCGCGACACCGTCGTCTTCGCCGCCCAGCCCTCCGTGCCGGACAGCCGCGCCGACCGTACGTACCTGCTGCGCCGCCTCGTCGAGCACGCCCGGCTGCACCCGCGGCGCGAGGTCCTGCTCAAACTCCGGTCCAAGCCGGGCGAGCACACCACGCACCTGGAGGAGCTGCCGTACCAGAAGCTGGCGGACCGGCTGCCGGGCGGACTGCCGTCCAACTTCCGCCTGGTCTACGGGAACATGGGCGAGGTTCTGGACCGCACGGACCTGCTGGTCACCGTCTCCTCGACCGCCGCGCTCGAGTCCCTGCACCGCCGCATCCCCACCGCGATCCTCAGCGACCTCGGGGTGCGCGAGGTGCTCGGCAACCACCACTTCCTCGGCTCGGGCCTGCTGACGTCCTGGGACCGGCTCGACGGCGGCCACCGTCCCGTGCCCGACGCCGAGTGGCTGGCCCGTCAGGGCGTGGCCGCCGACCGCTCGTACGAGAGCGCCTTCGACGAGGCCCGAGCGCGGGTCGCGAAGCTGCTGCTCGGCGACGGGCCCGGGCCGATCGCGCCGTACTACACACCGAGCACGGCACCGGGCTACCTGCCGAACATCCTCGCCCGCCACCACCTGGCCCCCGACGGCGTCCCGCTGCCCGGAGCGGCCCAGAAAGCGGAGGTCACGGGCCTGCGCCGGGTGGTACGCGACGCGGTCCGCGAGGCGGCGCGCGGCGCCTACCGCCACGGCGTCCAGCGCGTGGCCCCGGTCATCCGCCGGATGGGCGAACTGTGACCCGCGCACCCGGCCGCCCGACGGCCTGCCCCGCGCCCGCGGCGCATGCGCCGCTCGCCCGCGCGGCGGCGTCCCGCACGAGGCCCCCTCGGGGGCCGAACCGCACCCGTACTGCTCAGGAGCCCCGATGACCGTTCTCGCCGTGATCCCCGCCCGGGGCGGATCCAAGGGCGTCCCGGCCAAGAACCTGGCGCCCGTCGCCGGTGTGCCGCTCGTCGCCCGCGCCGTGCGCGCCTGCCTCGACGCGCCGCTGGTCACCCACGTCGCCGTCTCCACCGACGACGCCGACATCGCCGCGGCCGCGCGCAGCGCGGGCGCCGAGGTCGTGCCGCGGCCCGCCGCCATCGCCGGCGACACCGCCACCAGCGAGTCCGCCGTCCTGCACGCCATGGACGCGCACGAGGCCGTGCACGGCGACCGCGTCGACGTGGTGCTGCTCGTCCAGTGCACCAGCCCGTTCATCGCCCGCGAGGACGTCGAGGGCGTCGCCCGCGCGGTCGTCGAGGAGGGCGCGGACAGCGCGGTGACCGTCGCCCCCTTCCACGGCTTCGTGTGGCGCGAGAGCGAGCCCGCCGACGCGGCGGACCCGGCGGTGGCGCAGGCGGTCGGCTCCACCGCCGTCCTCGTCGACACCGCAACGGCCACCGGCTCCGGCTACGGCGTCAACCACGACGCGTCCTTCCGGCCACGCCGCCAGGACCGCCCGCAGGACTTCCTGGAGACCGGCGCCGCGTACGCGATGAACGCCGCCGGCTTCCGCGAGGCCGGCCACCGGTTCTTCGGCCGCACCGCACTCGTGCGCACCGACCCCGCCCGCGTCCTCGAGGTCGACGACCCGCACGACCTGGCCCGCGCCCGGGCGCTCGCGCCGCTGCTGGACGATGCCGCGCTGCCCGCCCGCGAGGACGTCGACGCGGTCGTCCTGGACTTCGACGGCACCCAGACCGACGACCGGGTCCTCATCGACGCGGACGGCCGCGAGATCGTCGCCGTCCACCGCGGCGACGGCCTCGGCGTCGCCCACCTGCGCAAGGCCGGACTGGAGCTGCTGATCCTGTCCACCGAGCAGAACCCGGTCGTCGCCGCACGCGCCCGCAAGCTCCAGGTCCCCGTCCTGCACGGCATCGACCGCAAGGACCTCGCCCTCAAGCAGTGGTGCGAGGAGAAGGGGATCGCGCCCGAGCGCGTCCTGTACGTCGGCAACGACGTCAACGACCTCCCGTGCTTCCACCTCGTCGGCTGGCCCGTGGCCGTCGCGAGCGCGCACGACTCCGTACGGGCCGCCGCGCGTGCCGTCACTGCCACGCCCGGCGGAGAGGGCGCGATCCGCGAGATCGCCGCCTGGCTCCTCGGCCCGCACCTCCACACCCCTGAAACCACCCCCCTTTCCCCCGAGAAGTAAGGAAATACCCCCCATGAGCACCACCCGTCTGCGCACCCTCGGCAGCAAGACCGCCGGCCCGGGCCGGCCCGTCTACGTCACCGGCGAGATCGGCATCAACCACAACGGCGACCTGGAGAACGCGTTCAAGCTGATCGACGTGGCCGCCGACGCGGGCTGCGACGCGGTCAAGTTCCAGAAGCGCACGCCGGAGATCTGCACGCCGCGCGACCAGTGGGACATCGAGCGCGACACCCCCTGGGGCCGTATGACGTACATCGACTACCGCCACCGCGTCGAGTTCGGTGAGGACGAGTACCGCGCGATCGACGAGCACTGCAAGAAGCGCGGCATCGACTGGTTCGCCTCCCCGTGGGACACCGAGGCCGTCGCCTTCCTGGAGAAGTTCGACGTCCCGGCGCACAAGGTCGCCTCCGCCTCCCTCACGGACGACGAGCTGCTGCGCGCCCTGCGCGCCACGGGCCGCACGATCATCCTGTCGACCGGCATGTCCACCCCGAAGCAGATCCGCCACGCGGTCGAGGTCCTGGGCAGCGAGAACATCCTGCTCTGCCACGCCACCTCGACGTACCCGGCGAAGGCCGAGGAGCTCAACCTGCGCGTCATCAACACGCTCCAGGCCGAGTACCCGAACGTCCCGATCGGCTACTCCGGCCACGAGACCGGTCTGCAGACCACCCTCGCGGCCGTCGCCCTGGGCGCCACCTTCATCGAGCGCCACATCACCCTCGACCGCGCCATGTGGGGCTCCGACCAGGCCGCCTCCGTGGAGCCGCAGGGCCTGACCCGCCTCGTCCGCGACATCCGCGTGGTGGAGGAGTCGCTCGGTGACGGCGTCAAGAAGGTCTACGAGAGCGAGCTCGGCCCCATGAAGAAGCTGCGCCGCGTGGCCGGCGTCGTGGCCGAGGCGGACGACCGTGAGCCTGCCGCGGTCTGACGGCCCTGCCACCACGGCGGTGCCGCTCCCGCCGCGCCGGGCCACTCGCGCCCGGCGCGGGGAGCGCGGGGTCCCCGCCCGCACGGAGTGCCCTGCGCGGGCGCGCACGTCCGTAGCAGCGCGCGCCCCGCACGCCCGGGCGGCCGCACAAGGCGGCCATGCGTGCCCGAACGCACGAGCCCCGTACGTCCGCGCGGCCGCACAGGCCCCGCAGCGATGCGCGGCCGCGCAAGCCCCGCGGGCGCGCGCGGCTGCACAAGCCGGCCATGCGCGCCGGTACGCGCAAGCCCCCCAGCGGCGCATGCCCGCACAAGCCGGGCCACGCACGCCCCGCGTGCCCCCCGCGGCGGAGCCCGGCGCGCCCGGGCGTATCCATCCAGGCCCCCGGCCCCGCCGGGCGCGCCGATCCGGCATCACGAGGTGAAGCCAGTGAATCTCGCGTTCGTCGAGAGCCCGGTCCAGCTCCTGAACGTCCTGGAGTGGGCCCACGCCGGTTCCGGTGCCGCCCCCACCGGTGATCCCGCAGCCGACCTCACCGTGGTCGTCCTGTCGCCCACCGACCCCATGTCGCGGGGCCAGCTGCGCCGCATGGCGGAGCTCGCGCGCGGCGAGGGGTTCACCGTCCGCTGGCAGGAGGCGCGCGGCGGGGCCGGTGCTCCCCTGAGGACCGTCCGCGAGCTCGGCCCGATTCTGCGCCGGGCGGAGCGGATCGTGATCGGGGACCCGTTCTCCCGCTACGTCCAGCTCCTGCTGACGCTCGTCGGCGGCAAGAACCTCACCGTGGTCGACGACGGCACGGCGACCATGGAGTTCGTCGCACAGGTCGCCCGCGGGGAGCAGCTGGTGCGCTGGCACCGCCGCGGCGGCCGCCGCGGCCCGCGTGAGCTGGTGCTCGCACCGGTGACCTTCATGGCCCGGCGCAGGCTGAGCCCCTCCCGGTCCCGCACCGTCGAGGTCTTCACCTCGATGCCCGTGGAGCCGGCGCCGGGGATCACCGTCACGGCGAACGACTTCGCCTGGACGCGGCAGCGCTTCGGGCCGCCGACCCTCACGCGGGGCGCCGACATGGTCGGGACCTCGTTGGTGGAGACGGGCGTGGTGGACCTGGAGCAGTACCTGGACGCGGTCGCGACGCTGGCCCGCGCCCACGGCGCCACCCGTTACTTCGCCCACCGCAGGGAGAGCGCCGACAAGCTGCACCGGCTCGCCGCCGAGACGGGCCTGGAAGTGGTCCGCCCCGACCTGCCGCTGGAGCTGATCGCCCGCAGGGGCCCGATAGGCTCAACGGTGCTGAGTTTTCCTTCGACGGTCGTGCACACCCTGCCGCTGGCCCTCGCGGGCACGGGGATCAAGGTGGCGGTCTGCGACATCGCGCCCGAGTGGCTCAGAGCGAGCGCGTCGCCGCGGGCCCAGGGGTTCCTGGCTGTCGTCACGGGCACGGCCCGGGATGTGTACCGGCTGCCGGCACCCGCTTGAAGGGGGGCGCCCGGCGTCTCGCACCAGAGCCGACCTGACAAAAAGAGCGAGTGAGCTTACCCACAACGGCACACAGCTATGCACTTCAGGCCAGGTTTCCTTCGCCTATGAGGCTGATCTTTTGTTGATCGCACGGCAGTTGGGGGCTTGAGGGGCATACCCTTCACTGGGTGAACCAGTTGATGTCCCGCGAGTCCGAAGAAGCCGAGACGCCCGGCGCAGACGCAGCGCCCCGCACGGGCGCGATGCCGGGCGACGCCGCACTGCCCGGCAGGCTGACCGAGCCGTTGCGTACGGAGCTCGTCGCCTTCCGGCGCGACCTCCACATGCACCCCGAGCTCGGGAACCAGGAGTTCCGCACCACCGCGGCGATCAAGGACCGCCTCGAGCAGGCCGGCCTGAAGCCGCGGGTCCTCTCCATGGGCACCGGCCTCGTCTGCGACATCGGCACGGACTCCGCTCCCGGACGGCCCCTCTTCGCGATCCGCGCCGACATCGACGCCCTTCCCATCCCGGACACCAAGAGCGGGGTCCCCTACCGCTCCACCGTGCCCGACCGCGCCCACGCCTGCGGGCACGACGTGCACACCACCACGGTCCTCGGGGCCGGACTGGTGCTCGCCGAGCTCGACCGGCAGGGTCTGCTGACGCAGCCGGTGCGGCTGCTCTTCCAGCCCGCCGAGGAGGTCCTGCCCGGCGGCGCGGCCGACGCGATCGAATGCGGCGTCCTCGACGGTGTCGGCAAGATCATCGCGGTTCACTGCGACCCCCGGGTCGACGCGGGTTCCATCGGGCTGCGGGCCGGCCCGATCACCTCGGCCTGCGACCGGATCGAGGTCGCCCTGGACGGGCCCGGCGGCCACACCGCCCGGCCGCACCTGACGACGGACATGGTCACCGCGGCCGCGAAGCTCGCCATCGAGGTCCCGGCGCTGCTCTCCCGTCGCGTCGACTCGCGCTCCGGCCTGGCCCTCACCTGGGGCCGCATCACGGCCGGTCACGCGCCCAACGTCATCCCGCAGCACGCCGAGCTCTCCGGCACCGTGCGCTGCCTGGACCTCGCGGGCTGGCGCGCCGCCCCCGACATGGTGCACGCCGCGATCGACGAGGTCGCCACGCTGCACCGGGCCAAGTCGCAGATCGACTACATCCGCGGAGTGCCGCCCGTCGTCAACGACCCGGCCGTCACCGAACTGCTGCGCGACGCGCACGCCGCGCGCCGCGGATCGTATGCGATCGAGGACACCGAGCAGAGCCTCGGCGGCGAGGACTTCTCCTGGTACCTGGAGCACGTGCCGGGCGCCATGGCCCGCCTCGGCGTGCGGACCCCCGGCGACACCACGCGACGCGACCTGCACCGCGGGGACTTCGACGTCGACGAGGAGGCCATCACGGCCGGCGTCGAGCTGTTCACCGCCGCGGCGCTGCTGGAAGGTCTCGGGGCCCGCTGAGGCGCCCGCCCGGTCCGGGCGCCGTACGGACGTCCGATTCGGGGCCTGTCGACGACACGCCGGGGCGCGGAGGCGACGCGCCCGCCCCGGCACGGGCGCACAGGCGCGTGGCTTGTTCGCGACGATCCGATAACGACTGATGAACGGGTCTTTAACTGACATCTACGCGCGTTACGATCGCCGCGAACCCAGCGCCGGAAGTGGCGCTTTCGGTCAGGTTTAAGGAGCCCCCCAGTGCGCCGGATCACCAGGATCGCCACCGTGGGCATCGCGTCCGCGGCTCTCGCACTGTCTGCCACCGCGTGTGGCAGCGACTCGTCGTCCTCCGCAGGTTCGGACGACAAGGGCGGCAAGGCCGCCATCGCCTACGACATCGGTGGCCGCGGCGACCAGTCCTTCAACGACGCCGCGTACGCCGGTCTGGAGAAGGCCGAGAAGGAACTCGACATCCAGGGCACCGAGCAGGAGCCCAGCGAGGGTGAGGGCGACCCCGACAAGGTCCAGCGCCTCACCGCTCTGGCCCGCGCCGGCAACAACCCGGTGATCGGCGTCGGCTTCGCCTACGCCCCGGCCATCGCCGAGGTCGCGCCGAAGTTCCCGAAGACCACCTTCGGCCTCATCGACGACACCTCGAAGACCGGCCCGAACATCGCCAACCTCGTCTTCAACGAGGAGCAGGGCTCCTACCTGGCCGGCGTGGCCGCCGCCAAGGTGACCAAGTCCAAGACGGTCGGCTTCATCGGCGGTGTCGAGACCCCGCTGATCAAGAAGTTCGAGGCGGGCTTCGTCCAGGGCGTCAAGGACACCGACAAGAACGTCAACGTCAAGGTCCAGTACCTGACCCAGCCGCCGGACTTCGGTGGCTTCTCGAAGCCGGACCTCGGCAAGGCCGCCGCGCAGGGCCAGCTCGACGCGGGCGCCGACGTGGTCTACGCCGCCGCAGGCCTCGCGGGTGCGGGCTCCATCGAGGCGACCGCCAAGGCCAAGAAGTGGGCCATCGGCGTCGACTCGGACCAGTACAACCAGAAGGGCCTGGCCGCCTACAAGGACCAGATCCTCACCTCGGTGACCAAGAACGTCTCGGGCGCCGTGTTCAACCTGATCAAGTCGGTCCAGGACGGCAAGCCGCAGACCGGTGAGATCCGCTACGGCCTCCAGGACGACGGCGTCGCCCTGGCCAAGTCCAACCCGGCCTTCACCGCGATGACCGACGTCGTCGCGGCGATCGACAAGGCCAAGGCCGACATCATCGCCGGCACGATCAAGGTCAAGACGGCTCCGTAACGCGCGGGAGGCCCACCCGGTCCTCCGTACGGACTCGGTCCGGGATCCGCACGCCGCGGGCCCGGACCGAGTTATGGCCACCGGTTTTCCTCATTCGGGATCGCTACGCGCGTAGAACAATCCTCGGCGCGATAGCTTCGCCCCATCCCCTGCCCGCCGATCTCCGCCTTCCCGCCTGCCCGCCAGCAGCCGCCCGCCCCGACCTGCCGGCTCCCTTTCCCGCCAAGGAGAGTGCGTCATCAACGCGTCCAGTCCGTCACCGCCTCCGGCTGCTGCCGTAGAACTGCGCGGCATCACCAAGCGCTTCCCCGGCGTCGTCGCCAACCACGACATCGACATCACCGTCCGCAAGGGCACCGTGCATGCCCTCGTCGGTGAGAACGGTGCCGGCAAGTCGACCCTGATGAAGATCCTCTACGGCATGCAGAAGCCGGACGAGGGCACCATCACCGTCGACGGCGACCGGGTCACCTTCTCCAGCCCCGCCGACGCCATCGCCCGCGGGATCGGCATGGTCCACCAGCACTTCATGCTGGCCGACAACCTCACCGTGCTGGAGAACGTCGTCCTCGGCGGCGAGAAGCTGTACGGCATCGGCTCCCGCGCCCGCAGGAAGATCCAGGAGATCTCCGACGCCTACGGCCTCGGCGTGCGCCCGGACGTCCTCGTCGAACAGCTCGGCGTCGCCGACCGCCAGCGCGTGGAGATCCTCAAGGTCCTCTACCGCGGCGCCCGCACCCTGATCCTGGACGAGCCGACGGCCGTGCTCGTGCCGCAGGAGGTCGACGCGCTCTTCGACAACCTGCGCGAGCTCAAGGCCGAGGGCCTGACCGTCATCTTCATCTCGCACAAGCTGGGCGAGGTGCTGTCGGTCGCCGACGACATCACCGTCATCCGCCGCGGCACGACCGTCGGCACCGCCGACCCGAAGGCCACCACGACCAAGCAGCTCGCCGAGCTGATGGTGGGTGCCGAGCTGCCGTCGCCGGAGACCCGCGAGTCGACGGTGACCGACGTGCCGATGCTCGACGTGGACGGCCTGCAGCTGACCGCCACGGACCCCGACGGCGTTGTCCGAGAGGTCCTCGCGGGCATCACCTTCACCATCCACAAGGGTGAGGTCATGGGCATCGCCGGCGTCGAGGGCAACGGCCAGACCGAGCTCATCGACGCCCTGATGGGCATGCGCGACCCCGACGGCGGTGTCATCACCCTCGACGGCGTCGACATCTCGCACGCGCCGACCCGCAAGCGCCGCGAGGACGGCATCGGCTACATCCCCGAGGACCGCCACCGGCACGGACTGCTGCTGGAGTCCCCGCTGTGGGAGAACCGCATCCTCGGCCATGTCACCGAGCGTCCCAACAGCAAGCGCGGCCTGCTCGACCTCAAGGCGGCCCGCAAGGACACCGAGCGCATCGTCCGCGAGTACGACGTGCGCACGCCCGGCATCGAGGTCACAGCCGCCTCCCTGTCCGGCGGCAACCAGCAGAAGCTGATCGTCGGCCGCGAGATGAGCCACGCACCCAAGCTGCTCATCGCCGCCCACCCCACCCGCGGTGTGGACGTCGGCGCGCAGGCGCAGATCTGGGACCAGATCCGCGAGGCGCGCCACGAGGGCCTGGCCGTCCTGCTGATCTCCGCCGACCTGGACGAGCTCATCGGGCTCTCCGACACCCTGCGGGTGATGTACCGCGGCCGCCTGGTCGCGGATGCGGACCCCGCCACGATCACCCCGGAGGAGCTGGGTTCGGCCATGACCGGCGCGGCCAGCGGCCACCTCGAGCACCACGAGCAGCCTGAGAACGGTGAGGGCCGATGAAGAAGTTCGACAAGGACCGGCTGATCCTGGGCCTCGCCGGCCCGGTGCTCGCGCTGGTCGTGGCCTTCCTGCTCACCTCCGTGGTGCTGCTCCTCTCGGACCGCAATCCCTTCGAGCCGTACCGGCTCATGGCGGAGCAGCTCGAGTTCACGGACGTTCAGGTACTGATCGTCAATCAGACCGGCATCTACTACCTGGCCGCACTCGCCGTCGCCATCGGCTTCCGGATGAACCTGTTCAACATCGGCGTCGACGGCCAGTACCGCCTCGCCGTGATGCTGGCGGCGGTCGTCGGCGCGGCGGTCGAGCTGCCGGGGCCGCTGCACATCCTGCTGATCGTGTTCGTCGCCATGGCGGTCGGCGCGCTCTGGGCCGGTATCGCGGGCGTCCTGAAGACCACCCGCGGCGTCAGCGAGGTCGTCTCCACGATCATGCTGAACGCCATCGCCACCAGCCTGATCGCCTGGCTGATCCTGCCGAAGAACCTCGGCGTGCAGCCGGAGGGCTCCAACGACCTGACGACCGGTGAGATCGCCGAGTCCGGCTGGCTCCCCGGTCTGGACATGGGCCAGGGCGGGTTCATCTACGGCTTCACGTTCGTCGCCTTCGCGCTCGGCATCGTCTACTGGTTCGTCCTCAACCGCACCCGCTTCGGGTTCGACCTGCGCGCCACCGGCGCCAGCGAGTCCGCCGCGCAGGCGAGCGGCGTCGACTCCAAGCGGATGATCCTCACCGCGATGCTGATCTCCGGTGCCATGGCGGGCCTCGCCGGCATGCCGATGCTGCTCGGCCAGACCCACACGTACAGCCTCAGCTTCCCGGTCGGTGTCGGTTTCACGGCCATCGGCATCGCCCTGCTCGGCCGCAACAACCCGATCGGCATCCTCTTCGCCTCACTGCTCTTCGCCTTCCTGGACAAGACGGCCGAGGGCCTGGGACTGGCGGGCTACGAGAAGGAACTCGCCACGATCATGCAGGGCCTGATCGTCATCGCGGTCGTCGTGTCCTACGAGATCGTCCGCCAGTACGGGCTGCGCCGGCAGCAGCAGAAGGTCGGCGAGGAGCTCGCCGCCCAGGCCCGTAAGAACAAGGAGGTGGCAGCGGCATGACGGAGAGCACCAGCACGGTCTCGATGGCGAGCACCGCGCCCAAGAAGGGCGGCGGCCGCCGCAAGCTGTCCCTGCCCGTCATCCTGCTGATCATTGCGGGCGGTCTGCTGCTGTTCTCGCTGGTCCGCACGATCAGCGGCGCGGAAGACCTCACCTCCGTCGGCCAGATCTCCGGCGCCCTCCAGCTTGCCGTGCCCATCGGTCTCGCCGGTCTCGGCGGCCTGTGGGCGGAGCGGGCCGGCGTGGTCAACATCGGTCTCGAGGGCATGATGATCCTCGGCACCTGGTTCGGCGCCTGGGCCGGATACCAGTGGGGTCCGTGGACCGGCGTCCTGCTCGGCATCGCGGGCGGCGCGGTCGGCGGTCTGCTGCACGCGGTGATGACGGTGACGTTCAACGTCAACCACATCGTCTCCGGTGTCGCCATCACCATCCTGGCCACCGGCCTCACCCGCTACCTGTCGAACTTCACCTTCGACAGGGCCGAGGGCGGCTCCTCCAAGCAGTCCCCGCGCATCGAGGCGATCGACCGGATCACGATTCCGGGGCTCTCGGAGTGGCTGGCCGACATCCAGGCCAAGCACTGGTTCTTCGTCTCCGACCTCGCCGGTGTGCTGGGCGGTCTGATCACCAACCTGTCGTTGCTGACCGTCGTGGCGATCCTGCTCATCCCGGGCACCTGGTGGGTGCTGTGGCGCACCGCGTTCGGCCTGCGCCTGCGTTCCTGCGGCGAGAACCCGGTCGCCGCCGAGTCGCTCGGCGTCAACGTCTACAAGTACAAGTACATCGCCGTCGTGGTCTCCGGCGCGCTCGCGGGTCTCGGCGGCGCCTTCCTCGCCATCGTCTCCACCGGCATCTACCAGGAGGGCCAGACCGGCGGCCGCGGCTACATCGGTCTCGCCGCCATGATCTTCGGCAACTGGATGCCGGGCGGAATGGCGCTCGGCGCCGGCCTGTTCGGCTTCACCGACAGCCTCAAGCTGCGCGGCGGCGCGGAGAACGTCCACGCGATGCTGTTGCTGCTGGCGATCCTGCTGCTGCTCGTCGTGGTCTGGCAGCTGTACAAGAAGAAGTACCTCCAGGCCGTGATCTCGGCCGCGGTCTCGGCGCTGCTGTTCGCCTGGTACACGCTGACCGACGCGCTGCCCAGCCAGTTCGTCGACGCCGCGCCGTACGTCACCACGCTCCTCGTCCTGGCGCTGTCCGCGCAGCGGCTGAGGATGCCCAAGGCGGACGGCCTGCCCTACCGCAGGGGCCAGGGCAAGTGACCACGGCTGCTTTCGACTGGGAGGCCCTGCGGAAGCTGGCGCGCGAGGCGATGTCGCACGCGTACGCCCCGTACTCGGGCTTCCCGGTCGGGGCGGCGGCCCTCGTCGACGACGGCCGCACGGTCACGGGCTGCAACGTCGAGAACGCCTCGTACGGGCTCGGGCTGTGCGCCGAGTGCGGGCTCGTATCGCAGCTGCAGGCGACCGGCGGCGGCCGGCTCACGCACTTCACGTGCGTGGACGGCGAGGGCGCGCCGCTCGTGCCGTGCGGCCGCTGCCGCCAGCTGCTGTACGAGTTCGGCGGGCCGGAGCTGCTGCTCGACACGCCGGCGGGTGTGCTGCCGCTCTCCGAGATGCTGCCGCACGCCTTCGGCCCCGGCCATCTGTCGTAACCCCCTTGTTCCCCGCGGCCCTTCCGCTCCGGTGGGAGGGCCGCTCCCATACCCTTGCTCTGTGCGTCTGGAGCCGTCTCGGCCGCGTGGAGCGCTCTGGAGGAATGCCATGGACGTCATCTCCGTCATCCGCACCAAGCGGGACCGGGGCGAGCTGAGCGACGAGCAGATCGACTGGGTCATCGACGCGTACACGCGCGGCGAGGTCGCCGACGAGCAGATGTCGGCGCTCGCCATGGCCATCCTGCTGAACGGCATGAACCGCACGGAGATCGCCCGCTGGACCGCCGCGATGATCGCCAGCGGTGAACGCATGGACTTCTCCTCGCTGAGCCGCCCGACCGCCGACAAGCACTCCACCGGCGGCGTCGGCGACAAGATCACGCTCCCGCTCGCCCCGCTGGTCGCCGCGTGCGGCGCGGCCGTGCCGCAGCTGTCCGGCCGCGGCCTCGGCCACACCGGCGGCACGCTCGACAAGCTGGAGTCCGTCCCCGGCTGGCGCGCGCTGCTGTCCAACGAGGAGATGCTGCACGTCCTCGACACCACCGGCGCCGTCATCTGCGCGGCGGGCGACGGGCTCGCCCCGGCGGACAAGAAGCTCTACGCACTGCGGGACGTCACCGGCACCGTCGAGGCGATCCCGCTGATCGCGTCCTCGATCATGTCGAAGAAGATCGCCGAGGGCACCGGCTCCCTCGTCCTGGACGTGAAGGTCGGCACCGGCGCGTTCATGAAGAACATCGAGGACGCCCGCGAACTGGCCTCCACCATGGTGGCACTGGGCACCGACAGCGGGGTGAAGACCGTAGCGCTGCTCACCGACATGTCCACCCCGCTCGGCCTCACCGCGGGCAACGCCCTCGAAGTCCGCGAATCCGTCGAGGTTCTGGCCGGCGGCGGCCCCCAGGACGTCATCGATCTCACCGTGGCCCTCGCCCAGGAGATGCTCGTCGCGGCCGGCATCAAGGACGCCGATCCGGCGAGGGCACTCGCCGACGGCTCCGCCATGGACGTCTGGCGCCGCATGATCGCCGCGCAGGGCGGCGACCCGGACGCCGCACTCCCCGTCGCCCGCGAGCAGCACGTGATCACCGCCCCGTCCTCGGGCGTGCTCACCCGTCTCGACGCCTACGACGTCGGCGTGGCCGCCTGGCGCCTCGGCGCGGGCCGCGCCCGTAAGGAGGACAAGGTCCAGGCGGGTGCCGGCATCGAGATCCACGCCAAGCCCGGCGAGCCGGTGACCGCGGGCCAGCGCCTGCTGACCCTGCACACGGACACCCCGGAGAAGTTCGACTACGCCCTCGAGTCCCTGGAGGGCGCGTTCGACATCTCCCCGTCGGGCGCGGAGTTCTCGGCGACCCCGATCGTCCTGGACCGCATCGCCTGAGCCCGGGGAGCCACCGGCTCCCCGCGTGGGACTGGTCCGGCGGGCCGCGGCGATGAGTTCCCGCCGCGGTGCCGGTCATCCCCATGTGGACGCCATGCAGCCGATCGTCATGCGCATCGCCGGGAGGGTCGCCCCCGGCGATGCGCCACGCCTGTGCGAGGAGTTGAGCGCTCTCCTGAGGGACCTCGGCACGACGGCGTCGTCCCCCGGAACGGCGTGGGAAGACGACCCGGCCCCGGCCGGCAGCGGAGCGGCGGCGGACACTGTGCCGGACCCGGACACGGCGGCGGGAGACGGCGCGGCGCGGCGCTGCCCGGCCGAGGTGGTGTGCGACGTCGGCGGCCTCGCCCGGACAAGCCTCGCCGTCGTCGACGCGCTCGCCCGCCTCCAGCTCACCGCCCGCCGCCACGGCACCCGCATCCGCCTGCGGAACGCCCCGCCCGATCTCGTCGCCCTGCTCGGCCTCGTCGGGCTGATGGAGTTGGGCGCGAAACCGCCTGGAGCCGCCCCGTCCCCGCCTCGTCGGCCCTAGACGCTGTCCGCCGCCTCCTCGACCGGCGCCCCGGACTTGTCCAGTCGCGCCGGCAGGTCGAACAGCGGGAACCAGCGCTTGGTGTCCAGGAAGAAGTCCATTCCGCCGACCCTGCCGTCCCGCAGCTCCAGGACGATCAGGGCCCACGGCTCGTAGCCCTCGCCGTCCTGGCTCGGGTGGTAGTGCGCGAACGCCGGGACGCCGTTCGCCACGGTCGGGACGAGCCGGGAGCCGCGGCAGACCTCGCCGACGCCCAGCATCCAGCCCACGATGTCGTCGTGCCCGCGCAGCCACAGGTCGTACGGCGGCATGGACATCGTCGCGTCCTCGTGGAGCAAGGCCGTCAGGGCCTTCATGTCGTACCCCTCGAAGGCCGCGACATAGCGGTTCAGCAGGTCCTGCTGCTTCTCGTCGAGCGGGGCCGCCGCGTCCGCAGCCGTCGGCTCCTGCTCGGCGAGCGTGGCGCGGGCGCGCTGGAGGGCGCTGTTCACCGAGGCCACCGTGGTGCCCAGCAGCTCGGCCACCTCGCTCGCCTTCCAGGCCAGCACCTCGCGCAGGATCAGCACGGCACGCTGCTTCGGCGGCAGGTGCTGGAGCGCCGCGACGAACGCCAGCCGGATCGTCTCCCGCTCCACGGCCGTCTCCGCCGGGTCCACGACCGACGGCAGCACGCGCCCGTCCGGCACCGGCTCCAGCCAGGTGATCTCCGGACGGGCGTTGAGCCGGGCCTGGGCGACCGGGGTGGGGTCCGTCAGGTCCATCGGCCGCGCGCGGCGGTTGCCCGCGTTGAGCATGTCCAGGCAGACGTTGGTCGCGATGCGGTAGAGCCAGGAGCGCAGCGAGGAGCGACCCTCGAACTTCTCGATGTTCCGCCAGGCGCGCACCATCGTGTCCTGGACCGCGTCCTCGGCCTCGAAGGACGAGCCCAGCATGCGGTAGCAGTAGCCGGTCAGCTCCCTGCGGTGCTGCTCCAGCCGTGCGTCGAGATCCTGCGCAGCGAGGTCACTCATCGGGTCCACCCCAGTCACCCATCGGTACCAGCGGTTCGAAAGCTACCGCAGCCCACTGACAATCAGGCCCGAGCCGGCGAATCCGGGAGCGGCCGGGCCGCTCCCGTGGGACCGTGGAGGGGCGTGTGACCGACGGGCTCAGGTGCCGGGCTTGCGCCCGTACACGTAGACGTCGTCGCCGTTCTTCAACAGGTTCCAGTATGCCTTCGCGTCCGCAGAGCGCATGTTCACGCAGCCGCCGGAGCCGGGCGGGTTCCACATGGACTTCGTCGTGGAGTGGAACGCCTGTCCGCCGTCGAAGAACTGGGAGTACGGCATCCGCACGTTGTAGAGCGTCGACCAGTGGTTGATGTTGCGCCAGTAGATCTTCTTCGCGCCGGTGCGGGTCTCGGTGCCGTTCTTGCCGGTGCGCACCGGCACCGGGCCGTACTTGAGCGTCCTGCCGTCCTGGATCCAGCTCAGCTGCCGGGTCAGGTCGACGCACGCGATCCGGCCCTTGTTGGTCGGGCACTTGCCCGCCTTGTTCGGGTTGTTCCCCGCCGCACGCTGCGCGAGCATCGTGTTCATCGTGCGCCAGGTGATCGGGCCCGCGTAACCGATCGTGGGCGTGATGCCGTGCTTGGCCTGGAAGGCGCGGATCGCCTGGCAGTCGGTTGCCGACTGGCGCCCGTCGACCGGGCGGCCGAGGAACTTCTCGACCTGCTTCTGGTACGGACCCGTCGACGTGGTGCACGACGCGGCGTGCGCGGTGCCGCTGCCGAGCGCCACGCCGAGCGGGAGCAGCATGCCGGTCAGCCCGAGCATCACTCCCGTACGTCCTATTCTGCCCCTCATGTCCCCCAACTCCCCTTCGCATCCCTTCCGGTTGGGATGGTCTGCCGGTTGAGACACGCGAAGGGGAGCGGTAGTTGCACGGACGGGGGACGTATTCGCGACGTATTCCGGCCGGTACCCCGGAAGGTGTGACCGGCGCCGTTACGCGGCCGCCGCGAGGCGCCGCTGTTGCGCCCGCGCGGCATGCGTCCCGTACAGCGTGACCGACACGACGCCGAACACCGCCAGGAGCCCGAGGGCCACCGTGCCGGACCAGCCGCCGGCGTGGAAGGCGATGGCGCCGAGCGTGCCGCCCGCGCTGCTGCCCAGGTAGTACGCGGACTGGTACAGCGCCGACGCCTGAGCGCGGCCCGTCTTCGCCGTACGGCTCACCGCGGACGACGCGACGGCGTGGCCGGCGAAGAACCCGGCGGTGATCAGGATCAGGCCGAGCAGCACGGCGGCCAGCGCATCGGCGAGCGAGAGCAGCAGACCGGCGGCCGTCGTGGTGACCGCGAGGTACAGCGCGCCGCGCCGGCCCAGCCGCGCGACCAGCTGCCCGGCGGCTGCGGACGAGACCGTGCCGACGAGGTAGACCAGGAAGATCGAGCCGATCACGCCCTGGGGAAGGTGGAAGGGAGCCTCCACCAGCCGGTAGCCGATCACCGTGTAGACCGCGCCGAAGACGGTCATGAAGAGAGCGCCGATCGCGTACAGCCGCATCAGCAGCGGGTCGGACAGATGGCCGCGGACCGTCCTCGCCAGGGCGAGGGGGCTGAGGGAACCCCGCGTGAAGTGCCGCGCCCGGGGGAGCAGCGCCCGGAAGACGAGCGCGCACGCCAGGGCCATCAGGCCGACCGCGCCGAGCGCGACCCGCCAGTCCGCGAGCTGCGCCACCCAGCCGGTGAGGATGCGGCCGCTCATGCCGCCGATGCTGTTGCCCGCGACGAACAGGCCGATCGCCGCCACCAGCGCCTTGGGCCTGACCTCCTCGGCGAGGTACGCCATCGCCGAGGCCGGCAGTCCCGCCAGTGCCGCGCCCTGCAGGGCACGCAGCGCCACCAGCCACTCCAGGTTCGGCGCGAACGGCACCAGCAGACCCAGGACGACCGCCACAGCGAGCGACACGGTCATGACCGTGCGCCGGCCGAAGCGCTCGGACAGGGCGCTCAGCGGCAGGACGCACAGGGCCAGCGCGCCCGTCGCGGCGGACACCGTCCAGCTGGCGGCGCCGGCCGTCACGCCGAAGTCGGCGGAGACGGCGGGGAGCAGTGCCTGCGTGGAGTAGAGCAGGGCGAAGGTCGCCATTCCGGCGGCGAAGAGCGCGAAGCTCATGCGGCGGTAGCCGGGCGCGCCGGGGGAGAGCCTGGTGTCGGTGACGGGGGACGGCGAGGCGGCGCCCACGGTGGTGGGCGCCTTGGTACTGGCAGGAGGCATATGTCGAAGGTAGGCCGCCCCCTTTCATGCGTCCAATGCATGAAACGGAGATAATCGTTCCCATGGTGCATGACCACAGCTCAAAGGCTCGCCTGTCACGAGGCAGTTACGAAGAAGATGTCGCGCTGCTGCTCGCGCCACGGCTCGCGTACTTCGCGGGGGTCGCGCGGGAGGAGCATGTGACACGGGCCGCGCAGGAGATGGGCGTGCCGCAGTCGACGCTCTCGCGGGCGATGGTCCGGCTCGAACAGGACCTGGGAGTCACGCTGTTCGCGCGCAAGGGCCGCACGGTGTCGCTGACCCCCGCCGGCCGTGCCTTCCTCGCCTCGGCGGAACGGGCACTGTCCGAGATCGAGCGGGCGGCCGAGGCGGTGCGGGCGGACGCCGACCCGCGCGCGGGCAAGGTCGCCTTCGGATTCCTCCACACCATGGGCTCCGAGACGGTGCCGGGCCTGATCCGCGCCTTCCGTGCCGACCACCCCGGGATCCGCTTCACCCTGGTCCAGAACTACGGCGAGGCCATGATCGAACGGCTCCGGGCCGGCGAACTCGACCTGTGCCTGACCTCGCCGGTCCCGGACGCGCCCGACCTGGTCGCGCGCCGCCTCGACGAACAGCGCCTGCGGCTGGTCGTCCCCGACGACCACCGCCTGGCCGCGCGCAGGCGCGTCCGCCTGGCGGAGGCCGCGGACGAAGCCTTCGTCACGCTCGAACCGGGCTACGGGCTGCGCCGCATCACCGACGACCTGTGCGCGCAGGCGGGCTTCACGCCGCGCGTCGCGTTCGAGGGGGAGGAGGCGGAGACGCTGCGCGGACTGGTGGCGGCGGGCCTGGGAGTCGCCCTCCTCCCGCCGCCCGCGGTGGCCCGCCCAGGCGTCGTCGAACTGACGGTCACGGCGCCGAGGGCGGTCCGCGAGATCGGCGTGGCGTGGCTGGACGGCCACCCGGACACGCCGCCGGTGGCAGCGTTCAAACGCTTCCTGCTCTCCCGCCGCGGCAACGTGCTGGCGTAGCCCGGGGTGCTTCCCCCACCCCGCCTTCCCGTAACCGGGGGCTCCGCCCCGGCCCCCTCGCAGGGCACGGGGCTGCCGCCCCCGCGTCGCCGGCCCCGGCGGTCAGGGCCCGTCGCCTGGGGCAGAGGCCTCGAGTGCTGCCCCCTGACTCCGGCTGCGACAGCTTCACGCCGCGGTGGTGGCCCTTCCCCTAACTAGGGGCTCCGCCCTCAGCCCCCTGCGGGGGAGGTCAAGGGGGCTGCCGCCCCCGTGCCCGCGGCTGCAGCGGCTTCGCGCCGCCGGGCTTCGCCCTGGCCGGGACTCGGCCCACGGCCGCTGGTGGGGCGGAGGACTCGGGTGCTGCCGCCCCGCCCCTACCGTGGCACGGAATGCAGCCCTCGCCCGGCTGCGGCAGCTGCGCACGCCCCCGTAACTGGGGGCTACCCCCGGCCCCCAGTTACACGAGGCTGCCGCCCCACCCCCTGCCCGCGGCAGCTTCGCGCCGCTGGGACTCCCCTCCCTCAAAGCCGGGGTTCCAACCCCGGCTATCTGCCTCCGCGCCCGCGCGGGGCAGTCGAGGACTGCCAGAGACCTGCACTGGTCACCAGGCCTGGTTGCGGGGCACCTGCCACGACCGAGCGGGGCCCACGTCGCGCACTCGCACTCTTCAGGGCCGCCAGGAAGCGGATGCCGGGCGACGCCGGAGGTCTCCTGTGGCACGTGATCTTGTCTATCTCCCCGAGGCAGGAATAGGCTGTCATTAGTCACCGTTCTTGACTGTCATTAAAACTGACTAAACTCTTCGGGCGGGTGACCGCCCCTTACGCAGGAGACCCCCCATGAGCGAGAACCTCCCCGGAACCGGCCGCATCCACGAGCCGCTGACCCGCGACAACGCCGCC
>NZ_JABZEE010000068.1 GCF_013387495.1 Streptomyces sp. PKU-EA00015
CGCCGAGCCCCAAGCCCGCGAGCACGCGGAACCCAGGCCCCGCCGGCGATTCAGGCGCGGGGCTCGGATCCGAGCCCCGAGGGGGGCGCGCGCACGGGGCGGGCGGGGGCGGAGCCCCGAGGGGGCTACCAGGTCGGGGGGCTGGCGATCGCGCGGGCCAGGACGTCGTCCAGGACGCGGGACGTCGTTTCCACGTCGTACTTCGAGTTGTCGATGATAGGCAGGCCCGAGCCGTACCAGCCCGCCATCCGGCCGTGGATGCCCGCGACCTCCTCGTCCGAGAGACGGCGGTTGCCCGTGCGCTCAGCGTTCCGTTCGAGGACGATCTCCAGGCCCGGCAGCAGCACCACCGGCAGCAGGCCGGGGCCCACATGGCGCTTCCAGCCGCCGAGGCCCACGACCGGGCGGTCGGGGAAGACCGCGTCGTCGAGGATGCAGGAGATCCCGTTGGCCAGGAAGTTGCGCGCGGCGAAGCCGCAGGTGCGGCGGGCGAGGCGGTACTGGGCCTCGGAGTTGTCGTTCCAGCCGTCCTGGGGGTCGGCGAAGCCGGAGCAGACCCACTCGCGGACGTCGTCGAGGCTGATGTGCGCCGTGGGCACGCGGCGGTGCTTCGCCCAGTGGCGGGCCACCGTCGTCTTGCCCGCGCCGGCGGGGCCGATCAGCAGCACGGCGAGCATGGCCGTCCCCGTGCCGATGTCCGCCGGAGGCGGGTCGGGTATCGGGACGGGCTGTCCGGGCGGCAGTTGGATGTGGCCCGTCGTCTCACGGGGCGGCGGCGGGGACGGGTGTTGCGGCGCGGACCGGTGCTGCGGCGCGGCGGGCCACCCCGGCTGCGCGGGGCCGGACATCGGAGGAGGCGGGGGCGGTGGGGGCGGCGGCCCGGTGGGAGGGCCGGGGACCGGACCCGGGTGGTGGGCGCTGGGTGTCCACGCGGCCGGTCCCTGCCCCGGGCGGTGGTGAGGCGGCAGCGGAGCCCCCACTGCGTGCTGCATCCGGTGCCACTCCGTCTCGTGCGACTGACGCTGATCTACCGAACGGTACCCTCCCGGAGCCGTTCGGATGTGCGACCGCCCCCGGCCGCTGTCGCCACAACGGCCGGGGGCGGCGAGAAGTGCCCGGTCCCGGCGTCAGCCGTCCAGTTCGTCGGCCAGCGCGCGCAGCGCGAGCCGGTAGGAGCCGATGCCGAAGCCCGCGATGGTCCCGCTGGCGACCGACGCGACCACGGACGTGTGCCGGAAGGCCTCGCGGGTGTACGGGTTGGAGATGTGCACCTCGATCAGCGGCGCGGTCCGCTGGGCCGCCGCGTCGCGCATCCCGTACGAATAGTGCGTGAACGCACCGGGGTTGAGAACGACCGGAATCGATCCGTCGGCCGCCTCGTGGAGCCAGCGGATCATCTCGCCCTCGTCGTTGGTCTCCCGGACCTCGACGTCGAGACCGAGTTCCTTGCCGAGCGCCTGACAGGTCTCCACGAGCCCGGCGTACGACGTCGCGCCGTACACGTCCGGCTCGCGGGAGCCCAGGCGGCCGAGGTTGGGGCCGTTGAGCACCAGCGTCCGGCGGCTCATGCGGAGACCTCCCCATACGCGGCCATCAGCACCGCCGGGTCGGGGCCCTCGAGGACGGTCGGCTTGGCGAGGCCGTCGAGGACGATGAAACGCAGCAGGTTGCCACGGGACTTCTTGTCGACCTTCATGGTCTCCAGCAGCTTGGGCCACTGGTCGCCGCGGTAGGTCAGCGGGAGCCCGACGGACTCGAGGACGGCGCGGTGCCGGTCGGCGGTGGCGTCGTCCAGCCGCCCGGCGAGGCGGCCCAGTTCGGCGGCGAAGACCATGCCGACCGACACGGCCGCGCCGTGGCGCCACTTGTAGCGCTCGTTCTTCTCGATCGCGTGGGCGAGCGTGTGACCGTAGTTGAGGATCTCGCGCAGGCCGGATTCCTTGAGGTCGGACGAGACGACGTCCGCCTTGACCCGGATGGAGCGGACGATCAGCTCGTGCGTGTGCGGGCCCTCCGGCGTCCGCGCACCCTCGGGGTCGGCCTCGATGAGGTCGAGGATCACCGGGTCGGCGATGAAACCGGCCTTGATGATCTCGGCCATGCCGCTGACGTAGTCGTTGACCGGCAGTGAGTCGAGCGCGGCCAGGTCGCAGAGCACGCCCGCCGGCGGGTGGAAGGCGCCGACGAGGTTCTTGCCCTCGGCGGTGTTGATGCCGGTTTTGCCGCCGACGGCCGCGTCCACCATGGCGAGCACGGTCGTGGGCACGGCGATCCAGCGCACGCCGCGCAGCCAGCTGGCCGCGACGAACCCGGCGAGGTCGGTCGTGGCTCCGCCGCCGACGCCGACGATCACGTCGGTGCGGGTGAAGCCGGTCTGTCCGAGCGCCTTCCAGCAGTAGGCGGCGACCTCGGCGGTCTTGGCCTCCTCCGCGTTGGGCACCTGGATGGCGACGGCCTCGTAGCCCTGGTCGGCGAGGTCCGCGCGCAGTGCCTCACCGGTCTCGGCGAGCGCCTCGGGGTGGATGACGGCCACGCGCTGCGCCTTGGGCCCGATCAGCCCGCCCAGCTCGCCGAGGAGCTGCCGGCCGACCAGCACCTCGTACGGGTCGGTGCCGGCCGTGCCGCCGACCTGGATACGCGTCACTGCCTGGTCAGTCACTTCTTCTCCTGCCGGGGGTCCGGGGATGGTCCCCCGGAAGATGCAGTCTCCTGCCGGGGGTCCGGGGTGTCGTCACCCGGAATTACCGTGTTCGGCTCCAGTGCGTCGAGGACCGCGCGGGCGACCTCGTCAGGTGTGCGGTCGTCCGTCGCGACGACGACACGGGCCACCTCGGTGTACAAGTGGCGGCGTTCGTCCATGAGTTCGCGCCAGCGCCGCCGCGGGTTGACGGCGAGCAGCGGACGGGCGGTGTTGAGTCCGACGCGCCGCACCGCTTCGTCGACGTCCATCGACAGATAGGCGACGGGAAGTCCGGCCAGCAGCTCCCGGGTGCCCTCGTCGAGGATGGCCCCGCCGCCGAGGGCGAGGACGCCGGTGTGCTCGGCGAGCGCGGCGCGGACGGCCGCGCGCTCCAGCTCGCGGAAGTACGGCTCTCCCTCGTCGACGAAGATGTCGGCGATCTCCCGGCCCTGCGCGGCCACGATGTCGGCGTCCGTGTCCCGGAACCCGACGCCGAGGAGCCCGGCCAGCAGCTCTCCGACCGTGGACTTGCCCGAGCCCATCGGCCCGACGAGGACGATCAGCGGGGCGCTCACCGGATGTGCAGGTTGTCGAGGTACGACTGCACGTTGCGGCGGGTCTCGCCGACGCTGTCGCCGCCGAACTTCTCGGCGACGGCGTCCGCGAGGACCAGCGAGACCATGGCCTCGGCGACGATGCCGGCGGCGGGCACGGCGCACACGTCGGACCGCTGGTGGTGCGCGGCGGCCGGCTCGCCGGTGGTGACGTCCACCGTTCTGAGGGCGCGCGGTACGGTCGCGATCGGCTTCATCGCGGCCCGGACGCGCAGCAGCTCGCCGGTCGACATGCCGCCCTCCGTACCGCCGGCACGGCCGGAGCTGCGGCGGATGCCGTCGTCGCCGGGCAGGATCTCGTCGTGCGCCTGGGAGCCGGGCACCCGGGCGAGCTCGAAGCCGTCGCCGACCTCGACGCCCTTGATGGCCTGGATGCCCATGAGCGCGGCGGCGAGCCGGGCGTCGAGGCGGCGGTCCCAGTGGACGTGCGAGCCGAGCCCGACGGGCACGCCGTACGCGAGGACCTCGACGACGCCGCCGAGGGTGTCGCCGTCCTTGTGGGCCTGGTCGATCTCCGCGACCATCGCCTTGCTCGCGTCGGCGTCCAGGCAGCGGACGGGGTCGGCGTCCAGGCGCTCCTCGTCGGCGGGGACCGGGACGACGCCGTACGGCGCCTTGGCCGAGGCGAGCTCGACGACGTGGGAGACGATCTCGATGCCCGTCGTCTCCTTGAGGTACGAACGGGCCACCGCGCCGAGCGCGACGCGCGCCGCGGTCTCACGGGCGCTCGCCCGCTCCAGGATCGGCCGGGCCTCCTCGAGCGCGTACTTCTGCATGCCGGCGAGGTCGGCGTGGCCGGGGCGGGGACGGGTCAGCGGCGCGTTGCGCGCCAGCTGGGCGAGTTCGTCGGGGTCGACGGGATCGGCCGCCATGACCTTCTCCCACTTCGGCCACTCGGTGTTGCCGACCATGACAGCCACCGGGGAGCCCATGGTGAGACCGTGCCGGACGCCGCCGAGGAAGGTCACCTCGTCGCGCTCGAACTTCATCCGGGCACCGCGCCCATAGCCGAGGCGCCGCCTGGCGAGGTGGTCCGCCACCATCTCGGTGGTGATCGGCACACCGGCGGGAAGACCCTCCAGCGTCGCCACCAGTGCGGGTCCGTGCGACTCGCCCGCGGTCAGCCAACGCAACCTGCTCAACGGTGCTCCTCATGCTCGCGCGTGGAACTGCGACGGCGCGGCCTGGGGAAACCTCCCGGCAGGGGCCGGGGAGGCGCGGCCCTGGCCCGCCTCCCTCGATCCTCCCACGTCCGCGCCCGGCTCCCGGCCACCGGTCCACCTGGCGGACGCCCGTGGACAGCCGGCAGCGGGTCGTCAGTCGCCGTCGCGGCGCTGCTGCGGCGCGTACGACCCGAGGTAGTCGGCGCCGCTGGGCTGCTGCGCCGGGGCCTGCGGGGCCTGCTGTGCCGGGGCGTACTGACCGAGGTAGTCGGCGCCGCTGGGCTGCTGCGCCGGGGCCTGCGGGGCCTGCTGTGCCGGGGCGTACTGACCGAGGTAGTCGGCGCCGCTGGGCTGCTGCGCCGGGGCCTGCGGGGCCTGCTGTGCCGGGGCGTACTGACCGAGGTGGTCCGCGCCGCTGCCCTGGCTGCCGGGGGCCGTGGGCACGGGCTGCGGGTTGCGCGCCGCACGGCGCCGCGCGATCTTCTTGCGGATCGAGGACACCCAGCCGAGGACGACCAGCAGGATGATCAGGCACAGAATCGGGATCTGCAGCCAGTCGGGCAGGAACTGGACGATGCCCTCGAAGATGTTCTTGGCGATCGACGCCTGCGGCTGACCGGTTTCCATGGCCGGATTCCCCCTGTGCTGTTGACGTGCTCCTGATCGAACGCGCAGATCCTAGCGGGCTCCGAGCGCGCGTTCACCAGCGATACGCATGGCCCGCAGCGGCGCAGGCGAGCGGCCGGTCATCTGCTCGACCTGGAGCACCGCCTGGTGCACCAGGAGGTCGAGGCCGCCGACCACCGCGCCTCCCCTGCCGGACCACGCGGCCGCGAGCGCCGTGGGCCACGGCTCGTACAGCACGTCGAACAGCGTGCCCGGCCGCTCCGGCACCTCGGCCGCGAGGGCGTCGGTCGTGCCGGCAGGGGTCGTGGCGATGACCAGCGGAGCGCTCAGCGCCTCGGCGGCGGCGGACCAGTCGGCGACGCGGACGCCGACGCCGAGCCGCTCCCCCCAGCCGCGCATCTCGTCGGCACGGGCCGCGCTGCGCACGTACGCCGTGACCGGCCCGGCACAGATCTGCGCGAGCGCGGCGAGCGCGGAGGAGGCGGTGGCGCCGGCGCCGAGGACGGCGGCGGACTCGACCTTCTCCACGCCGCGTTCCCGCAGTGCGGCGACCATGCCGGGGATGTCGGTGTTGTCGCCGAGGCGACGGCCGTCGTCGGTGAACACGACCGTGTTGACGGCCTCCACCGAGGCGGCGGTGTCGCTGACGCCGTCGAGCAGCGGGATGATCGCCCGCTTCAGCGGCATGGTCAGCGACAGGCCCGCCCAGGACGCGTCCAGCCCCTCCACGAACGCCGGCAGCGCCGCCTCGTCGACCTCGAACCGGTCGTAGGACCAGTCGTCGAGGCCGAGTTCGGCGTAGGCGGCGCGGTGCAGCACCGGGGACAGGGAGTGCGCGATGGGCGACCCGAGGACGGCCGCCCGGCGAGCCCCGGGCCTAGCTGTCATTGAACTTGTCCTTCAGCTTCAGGAAGTCGTCGTGCGTCTTGGCGAACTCCGTCTTGCTCATGCCGTCCGTGGCGACGAAGTACATCCAGCCGTCACTCGTCGGGTTGAGGGCGGCCGCGATCGCCTCGTTGCCCGGGTTGCTGATCGGCCCGGGCGTCAGACCCTTCTGGGTGTACGTGTTGTAAGGGTCCTGATTGCTGTTGATCTCGTCCTCAGAGATGTCGATCTTGCTCTGACCCTTGAGGTAATTGAACGCGGAGTCGAACTGGAGCAGTTGGTTCGTCTCGGTGTTGGTGGGCTTGAGGCGGTTGTAGACGACCTCGGACATCTTGCGGAAGTCGTCGTGCGTCTTGCCCTCGACCTGGACCAGGCTGGCGAGCGTGAGCAGCTCCCAGGGGTTCTTGAGACCCAGGCCCTTGGCCTTCGCCTCCAGGCCGGCCTTCTCGTACTCCTGGTTGGCACGGGCGACCATCTTCTTGAGGACCGCCTCCGGCTTGGCGCCCTTGGCGACCGGATAGCTGGCCGGGAAGAGGAAGCCTTCGAGCGGGTCCTTGACGTCCGGGTGGTTCCTGGCCCAGTCCGGGAGGCCCAGGTTCCCGGCCTCCTTCTCGGCGATGTCCTGCGTGGTGCCCGGCTTCAGTTCGAGGCGCTTGTCTATGTCCGCGTAGACCTGGACGTTGCGCCTGCCCTCGGCAATGATCAGGTTGTTGCGGCTGGCGGGGCTCAGCATGAGCTCCACGGCGCTCGCCGCCGACATCTCCTTCTTCAGGACGTACACGCCGTCCTGGATCGTGTTGCCCTTCGGGTTCTTCTCCTGGGCGGAGACGAAGGCGTCGACGCTCTTGACGACGCCGGCCTCCTTGAGGATGTTGCCGATCTCGTAACCGGCGGCGCCCCTCGGGATCTCCACCTGGACCGATCCGCTGCCGTCGCCCGCGTAGTCCTCGGGGGCGCCGAACTGGTCCTGCCACAACTGGTATCCGACGTAGCCGACGCCGCCGAGGCCGCCGACGAGGACCGCCGCGACCACCAGGCAGGCCAGACCGTTGCGGCTCTTCTTCTTGCCCTTGCCACGCCGGTCGCGGCCCCCGCCGCGCGGCTCCTCGTCGTATCCGTCGTCACCGCGCCCGTCGTCGCCGGTGAAGAACGGGTGGGTCTCCTCCTGCGCCACCTCGTTGTCCCAGTCGGTGGCCGGTTCGGGCCCCGGCTGCCGGCGGCCGGGGGGCTGCGGCGGGGGATACGCCTCGGACGTGCCGTAGTAGTCGGCCTCGTGGGCACTGCCGTAGCCGGCGGGATGGCCCCCATGGCCGCCCGCCTGATCGGCGCCGTAGGGCATGGCCGTCTGCTGCCCGGTGTCCCAGCCGCCGTCGTACGGCTGCTGGTAGGGGTCATGCGCCTGCCGATAGGGGTCCTGCGTGCCGTACTGATGCTGGTACGCGTCGGGCTGCGTGCCGTACTGCTGCTGGTACGCGTCCTGCTGCGCCTCGGGGTACTGCTGCTGCGGCTGGGGGTACTGCTGCTGCGGCTGGGGGTACTGCTGCTGCGGCTGGCCGCCGTACGGAGCGTGGCCGGCCGCGGCCGCCTGGCCTCCCCATCCCTGGTCCCCGTACAAGGGGTCCTCGGGATGCCACGGTTCGGAGCCGGGGCCCCGGCCATACTCAGTCATCGATCCCCTAGGGCCGCGAGACGGCGCGAAACGATCCGCCTCTCTTGTGTGCGGCGGCTGTTCGAACACGCCGCATCGCGCGGAACGTTACCGTATCGCGATCAGACAACCACTTCGATGCCCTCTCCCGGAGCAATACCGGACGCCCGTTCGGACTCCAGAGCGTTCTGGAGGATCACCACAGCGGCAGCCTGATCGATGACGGACCTGCCCTTTTTGGACTTCACACCCGAAGCGCGCAGACCCTGGGTGGCCGTCACTGTGGTCATCCTCTCGTCCACCAGTCGTACCGGGACGGGCTTGATGCCCTGGGCGAGTGTCTGGGCGAAGCCGCGGACCTTCTTCGCCGCCGGTCCCTCACCGCCGCTGAGCGAGCGGGGCAGGCCGACGACGACCTCGATCGGCTCGTACTCCTCGACGAGTTGGCGCAGCCGCCGGTGGGCGGCCGGGATGTCGCGTCCCGGCACGGTCTCCACCGGCGTGGCGAGGAGCCCGTCGGGGTCGCACGAGGCGACCCCGATCCGGGCGTCCCCGACGTCGATCGCGAGACGACGTCCTCTGCGCATGGTCATCAGGCCGTCTCGGCGACGAGACGCTCGACGGCGGCGACGGCGTCGCCGATGGCGTCCGGGTTCTGGCCGCCGCCCTGGGCGACGTCCGGCTTGCCGCCACCGCCGCCGCCCAGCGTCTTGGCCGCCGTGCGGACCAGGTCGCCGGCCTTGAGGCCGCGCTCACGGGCGGCCTCGTTGGTGGCGATCACGGTGAGCGGACGCCCGCCCGAGGTGGTGAACACGGCGACGACGGCCGGGCGGTCACCGGGGATGCGGCCGCGGACGTCGAGGACCAGCTTGCGCAGGTCGTCGGCGGAGGTGCCGTCCGGCACGGTGCCGGTCACCAGGGCGACGCCGCGGACGTCCTTGGCGCCCTCGGCGAGACCGGCGGCGGCGCCCAGCACCTTCTCCGCACGGAACTTCTCGATCTCCTTCTCGGCGTCCTTCAGCTTGCCGAGCATGGCGGCGATCTTCTCCGGCAGCTCCTCGGAGCGGCCCTTGACGAGCTCCTGGAGCTGGGCGACGACCGTGTGCTCCTTGGCGAGGAAGCTGTACGCGTCCACGCCGACGAGGGCCTCGACGCGGCGCACGCCGGAGCCGATCGAGGACTCGCCCAGCAGCTTCACCAGCCCCAGCTGGGCGGTGTTGTGGACGTGCGTGCCGCCGCACAGCTCCTTGGAGAAGTCGCCGATGGTCACGACCCGCACGCGCTCACCGTACTTCTCGCCGAACTCGGCGATGGCTCCCTGCTTCTTGGCCTCGTCGATGCTCATGACCTCGGCGTGGACGTCGAGCTCACGGGCGAGGACTTCGTTGATCTTCTGCTCGACATCGGTGAGGACCGTGCCGGGGACGGCGTTCGGCGAGCCGAAGTCGAAGCGGAAGCGGCCCGGGGAGTTCTCCGAGCCGGCCTGGGCGGCCGTGGGGCCCAGGGCGTCGCGCAGCGCCTGGTGGGTCAGGTGCGTGGCGCTGTGGGCGCGGGCGATGGCGCGGCGGCGGCGTACGTCGATGGCGGCGTGGGCCGAGGCGCCGACGGTGACCTCGCCGACCTGGACGACGCCCTTGTGGACGCTGACGCCCGGGACGGGCTGCTGGACGTCGCGGACCTCGATGACGGCGCCCGTGTCGATCCTGATCCGGCCCTGGTCGGCGAGCTGGCCACCGCCCTCGGCGTAGAAGGGGGTGCGGTCGAGGACGACCTCGACCTCGTCGCCCTCGGAGGCGGCCGGGGAGGAGACGCCGTCGACGAGCAGGCCGACGACGGTGGACTCCCCCTCGGTGGAGGTGTAGCCGGTGAACTCGGTGATGCCGGAGTGGTCGGCGACCTGGCGGTAGGCGGACAGGTCGGCGTGGCCGGACTTCTTGGCCTTGGCGTCGGCCTTGGCCCGGTCCCGCTGCTCCTTCATCAGACGGCGGAAGCCGTCCTCGTCCACGCTCAGGCCCTGCTCGGCGGCCATCTCGAGAGTGAGGTCGATCGGGAAGCCCCAGGTGTCGTGGAGCAGGAACGCCTTGTCGCCGGAAAGGACGGTGCCGCCGGCGGCCTTGGTCTCGGTGACGGCGGTGTCGAGGATGTTGGTGCCGCCCTTGAGGGCCTTGAGGAAGGCGGCCTCCTCGGCGGCGGCGACGGTCTCGATGCGCTTGCGGTCGGTGCCCAGCTCCGGGTACTGCTGCCCCATCGTCTCGATGACGACGTCGACCAGGTCCTTGACGACCGGGCCGGTGGCGCCCATCAGCCGCATGTTGCGGATGGCGCGGCGCATGATGCGGCGCAGCACGTAGCCGCGGCCCTCGTTGCCCGGGGTGACACCGTCGCCGATGAGCATCGTGGACGTACGGATGTGGTCGGCGACCACGCGCAGGGAGACGTCCGAGGCGTGGTGGGCGCCGTAGCGGACGCCGGTCAGCTCGGTGGCCCTGTCCATGACGACGCGCAGGGTGTCGGTCTCGTACATGTTCTGCACGCCCTGCAGGATCATCGCGAGGCGTTCGAGGCCGAGGCCGGTGTCGATGTTCTTCGACGGCAGGTCGCCGAGGATCGGGAAGTCCTCCTTGCCGTCGCCGGCGCCGCGCTCGTACTGCATGAAGACCAGGTTCCAGATCTCCACGTAGCGCTCGTCGTTGACGGCCGGGCCGCCCTCCTCGCCGAACTCCGGACCGCGGTCGTAGTTGATCTCGGAGCACGGTCCGCAGGGGCCGGGGACGCCCATGGACCAGAAGTTGTCCTTCTTGCCGAGGCGCTGGATGCGCTCGGCGGGCACGCCGATGACGTCGCGCCAGATCTGCTCGGCCTCGTCGTCGTCCAGGTAGACGGTGATCCAGAGCTTCTCCGGCTCCAGGCCGTAACCGCCCTTGTCCTGGGGGCTGGTGAGCAGCTCCCAGGCGAGCTTGATGGCGCCTTCCTTGAAGTAGTCGCCGAAGGAGAAGTTGCCGCACATCTGGAAGAACGTGCCGTGGCGCGTGGTCTTGCCGACCTCTTCGATGTCCGGCGTGCGCACGCACTTCTGCACGCTGGTGACACGGGGGGCGGGCGGCTTGACCTCGCCGAGGAAGTACGGCTTGAAGGGGACCATGCCCGCGGGCACCAGCAGCAGAGTCGGGTCGTCCGCGATGAGCGACGCCGAAGGGACGACGGTGTGCCCGCGCTCCTCGAAGAAGCTCAGCCAGCGGCGGCGGATTTCAGCCGACTCCATCAGTGGTCCTCATTCCGGTCGTACGAAGTCTCGGGGCCCGAGGCTTCGGTGGTGTCCTTGGTCGTGCGGTACGAGTCTTTGGTCCTGCTGTGCAGGTACGTGACAGGTGCGGGCCGGTCGGGCTCGATCGCGGCCCGGCGCCCGGCTGCGGGGAGTTCACCGCCGGGTGCCGCGTTCAGTCCCAGGACCTCGCCCAGTTCGGCCTCGCGCCGGAGCATCTGCGCGCGGATGTCGACGGCGATGTCCTTGAGACGGTGGCCCGCGTCGATCGCCTTGTCGGCCGCCTGGGCGGCGAGGCTCTCGGGGGTGAGCTGCTTGAGCTTGCGGTTGACCTTGGTGGTGGCCCAGACACCGGCCGCGGCACCCGCGGTGAACCAGAACGTGCGGCGGAACACGGTGCCTCAGCCCTTCCGCTTCTTGCGTCGCGCGGGGGGCACGGACCGGCCGACGATCACGCTGCGCCTCGTCTCCGGTGCCGGGGCGTCGTCGCCTCTGCGGCTGAGCGCCTGCCGTACGCCGTACCCGAAGGCGGCGACCTTGACGAGCGGTCCGCCGAACGTCGACGCGACGGTCGTGGAGAGCGCCGAGGCGTTGGAGGTGACCTCCTGGACATCGCTCGCGATGGCGTCCACCCGGTCGAGCTGGGTCTGCGCGGCGCGCACGGTCGCGGAGGCGTCCGCCAGCAGGGGCACCGCCTGTTCGGTCACGTCCGCCACGAGTCTGGTGGTCGCTCTGAGCGTCTGCGCCAGCCTCACCAGCACCACGGCCAGGAAGGAGACCAAGATCGCCCAGAAGACGGCCACCAGAATCCCGGCAACCTCTCCACCGGTCACTGCGCACCGCTCTCTGCTGTCGTCTGGCACCTGAAAAGTCGTATCCCGACCCTATCGCGCCCCGGGTGGCACCCCATACCGCATTAGCGGTCGGCAAGCGGTGGCCACGAGGCTCCGATTGTACGGAGCGCTTACGGCTCAGTACGCTGCGTGCCCTATGCGACGATCCTCTCGCGCCGGCTCCTCCCCCGGCGACCGGATGCCCCCTCGGAGCGGTCTTCCCGCAGAACTGAACCGCTTCGTGGGCCGGGCGGACGAGCTCGCCGCCCTCGGCGGCGCGCTGGACCGCTCCCGGCTGGTGACGGTGGTGGGCGCCGGAGGCATCGGCAAGTCGCGGCTCGCGCTGCACGCCGCGGCCGCCCTGCAGATCCGGTACGGGGACGGCGTCTGGCTCACCGAGCTGTCCCTGCTGCGTGACCGTGAACTGGTCGCCCACGCCTTCGTGGAGTCGCTGTCCCTGACCGACCACACCAGCCGGCCCCCGCGTGAGGTCCTGCTCGGCCATCTGTCGCACCGGCGGGCCCTGCTCGTCGTCGACGGGTTCGAGCATCTGGTGGACGAGTGCGCCGCGCTCCTGCACGAGGTGCTGCGCCGAGCCCCGGGCGTGCAGGTGCTCGCCGCGGGCCGCAGGCCGCTGCGCCTGGACGGCGAGAGCGTCCTGCCGCTCGGCCCGATGCCGGAGGACGACGCCGCCGCGCTGTTCACCGACCGGGCCGCGGGCACGCTGCCCCAGTGGCGGCCGGACGAGGCGGACCGGCCGCGGGTGCGCGAGCTGTGCCGGCGCCTCGACGGGATCCCGCTGGCGCTCGAACTGGCCGCGGGCCGCCTGCCCGTTCTGTCCGTCGGCCAGTTGCTGCACCGGCTCGACGACCGTTTCGCGCTGCTGACCGGGGGCGCCCGCGGCGCCCTGCCGCGCCACCGGACCCTGCGTACGGCCGTGGGCTGGAGCCATGAGCTGTGCCGGCCCGAGGAGCGGCTGCTGTGGGCCCGGCTGTCGGTGTTCGCCGGGCAGTTCGACCTGGAGGCGGCGGAGTACATCTGCAGCGGTCCGGATCTGCCCGCCGAGACGGTGCTCGACGTGCTGGGCGAGCTCATCGCGCAGTCGGTGGTGGGCCGCGAGGAGACGCCGGCGGGTGTCCGGTACCGGATGCTGGACACCGTCCGCGCGTACGGCGCCGAGTGGCTGGCCGCCCTCGGCGACGACGAGCGGCTGCGCAGACGGCACCGCGACTGGTACGTGGGCCTGGCGACCTGGTGCGAGCTCGAGTGGTTCGGCCCGCGCCAGGCCGAGGTCGCGGCCTGCGCCGACAGTGCGCTGCCCAATCTGCGGACCGCTCTCGAACTGTGCCTGGAACGGCCGGAGGAGGCGCATCTGGGCCAGTACCTCGCCGGCACGCTCTGGTTCTCCTGGGTGGGCTGCGGCCGCCTGGCCGAGGGCAGGCACTGGCTGGAGCGGTCGCTGGCACACGGCACCGAGCACGTGGACTGCCGGCTGAAGGCGCTGTGGGTGCTCGGCTACGTGGCGATCCTCCAGGGCGACAACAGCGTGGCGGCGGCCGCCCTGTACGAGTGCGAGGAGGGCGCCGAGCTCACGGGGAACCGGGTGGCCGCCGCGTACGCCGTGCACCGCAAGGGGTGCCTCGCGCTGCTCGGCGACGACATGCCCCGGGCGGAGAAGCTGCTGCGCGCGGCTCTCGCCGCGTACGACGCCGAGGGCGAGCTGAACAGCAACGTGCTGATGGGGCGGGTCGAGCTGGCCATGTCCCTGGTCTTCCAGAACCGGCTGGAGGCGGCCGTCGCCGTGTGCGAGGAGGTGCGCGAGGTCTGCGAGGAGCACGGCGAGCGCTGGACGCGCTCCTACGCGCTGTACGTGCTGGCCTACGCGGCGTGGACGGCCGACGACCACGCGCGGGCCCGCGCACTGCTGTCGGAGTGCATCGCCGTCGACCACCGGTTCCACGACCTCGTGGGCCTGGTGCTGGCGCTGGAGCTGCTCGCGCTGGTGACCGCGAGCGAGGGTGACGCGGCGGAGGCGGCGGTGCTCCAGGGTGCGACCGCCCCGATATGGGACTCGGTGGGTGTGCCCCTGTTCGGATCCGGCCATTTCGGTGCGCCGCGCGCGCTGTGCGACCAGCGCACGCGGCGACTGCTCGGCACGGAGCGGTACGAGGCGTGCGTGGCGGAGGGCAGGACGCTGTCACCGGACGCGGTGGTGCGCCGCGTGCTGGCGGCTCGCAAGGACGTGCGGCCGTTCCCGGTGCGGCAGCGCGATGCGCGGCCCGCGGCCCCGCACACGCGAGAGCCCGCCGGCTCCCCCACCGGAAACGGCGGGGAAGCGGCGGGCTGAGGCGCGGGGAGCTACTCCGCCGGCTGCCGCTGGGAGGACCCCAGGATCAGCGGGCGTAGTACTCGACGACCAGCTGCTCGTCGCAGATGACCGGGATCTCCTTGCGCTGCGGGTCACGGTCCAGGCGGAACGCCAGGGCCTTCAGGTTGACCTGCAGGTAGCGCGGGGTCTCACCGTCGGCGGCGAAGCCACCCTCGCGAGCGACCTGGAACAGGGCCTTGTCGCGGGAGCGCTCGCGGACCATCACGACGTCGTCGGGACGGACACGGAAGGACGGCTTGTCGACCTTGCCGCCGTTGACCTCGATGTGGCCGTGGACGACCATCTGACGGGCCTGGTAGATGGTGCGGGCGATGCCCGAACGCAGGACCAGGGCGTCGAGGCGGCGCTCGAGCTCGATGACGAGCGCGTCGCCGGTCTTGCCCTCGGCCTTCTTGGCGCGGTCGTAGGCGCGCGCCATCTGGCGCTCGCTGATGTCGTACTGGGCGCGCAGACGCTGCTTCTCGAGCAGACGGACCTTGTAGTCCGAGTTCTGCTTGCGGCCACGGCCGTGCTCGCCCGGCGGGTAGGGGCGGGCCTCGAAGTACTTGACGGCCTTCGGCGTCAGCGCGATACCGAGCGCACGGGACTTCTTGACCTTGGGACGCGACTGGTTAGGCACGTTCTCCAGACCTCCGTTGTAGGTTAGGTTAGGCTCACCTTACTCAAGGAGATCGCATGTCTCGCCCTGGGAACACCAAGCGCATCACGGACAGCACGAAGAACGCCGACGCTTCGTCGAGCGTCGAGGTGACGGAGGTCCGATCAGCTCATGGTCAGCCGCGTCCCAGCGGGCTTGAAATCACTCGGATGCCGTCAGCAGCCGAGCGCACACGAACTCTCGTACAGAGTACATGCTCGGCGGTGCTGCTCGTTCCCGGAGTGGAGGGGGCCCGGCCCGACCAGCTGAGCCCCGAGGCCAGGGCGTTCGGCTCGGACGGGGAGGTGTTCCTCCTCTTCCCGGCGGACTCCCCCGTCGTCCGGGCCGCGACCCACGCGCAGGACGACGAGCTCTCGGCCGTGCTGGAGATCACCGACGTCGCGCCGGTCGCCGTGCCCAACCGTATCCGCGGCCGCGCCTGGGTCTCCGGCTGGCTGACCTGCGCGCCCGGCCTCGCGACCGAGCCCGGCGCCATGATGCTGCGCCTGGAGGTCGGTGAGGCGAGCGTCGACGACCTGTGGGGCGCGTCCGCCGTCGAGGCGGAGGAGCTGGCGCAGGCGTCCGCCGACCCGCTCGTGGCCCACGAGACCGAACTGCTCCAGCATCTGCACGCCGCGCACTTCGACCAGGTGCAGGCGCTCGCGGGACTGCTCGGCGAACGCGGCACGGACACCACGGGCCGGGGACGGCAGGCGGTGCCGCTGGCCCTGGACCGCTTCGGACTGCGTGTGCGGTTCACCGGGGAGCAGCCGTTCGACGCCCGCTTCGACTTCCCGGAGCCCGTGCGGGACATCACCGCGCTGCGGCGCGCGATGCACACGCTCTTCGGGGCCACCGCGCACTGACAGGCACGGCGGGCTACTTCGCGTCCCCGCGCAGCCGCTCGCGCACCTTCTCCACCACGTCCGCGTACCGCGCCTCGGCGCCGTAGCGTGTGGGCTCGTAGTACCGGCGGCCGTGGACCGCGTCCGGCGCGTACTGCTGGGCGGCGATGCCTCCGGCGACGTCGTGCGGATAGACATAGCCCTGGGCGTGGCCGAGCTTCTGGGCTCCCTTGTAGTGGCCGTCGCGCAGGTGCGGCGGGACGGGGCCGGCGAGGCCGTCGCGGATGTCCTGCCGGGCGGCCTGGATGGCGAGCGTGGCGGCGTTCGACTTCGGGGCGAGTGCCAGGGCGATCGTGGCGTGGCTGAGGGTGAGCGCGGCCTCGGGAAAGCCGATCATGGCGACGGCCTGGGCGGCCGCCACGGCGGTCGGCAGAGCTGTGGGGTCGGCGAGACCGATGTCCTCGCTGGCCGAGATCATCAGCCGGCGGGCGATGAACCGGGGGTCCTCCCCCGCCTCGATCATGCGGGCCAGATAGTGCAGCGCGGCGTCCACGTCCGAACCGCGAATCGACTTGATCAGCGCGCTGGCGACGTCGTAGTGCTGGTCCCCGTCGCGGTCGTACTTCACGGCGGCGCGGTCGACGGTCTCCTCGACGGTCTCGAGGGTGATCTCCTCCTCGCCCTTGTCGATGGCCGCGCCGGCCGCCGCCTCCAGGGCGGTCAGGGCCCGCCGGGCGTCGCCTCCCGCGATGCGCAGCAGGTGCGCCCTCGCGTCCCCCTGGAGGGTGAGCGCGCCGCCGAGCCCGCGCTCCTCGGTGAGCGCGCGCTCCAGCAGGGCGGCGATGTCGTCGTCGGTGAGCGGCTCCAGGGTGAGCAGCAGGGAGCGGGAGAGCAGCGGGGAGATCACGGAGAAGTACGGGTTCTCCGTGGTGGCCGCGATCAGGGTCACCCAGCGGTTCTCCACGGCGGGGAGCAGGGAGTCCTGCTGGGCCTTGGAGAAGCGGTGGATCTCGTCGAGGAAGAGGACGGTCTCCTTGCCGAACCCGCCCGCGGCCCGGCGGGCGCCGTCGATGACCGCCCGGACCTCCTTGACGCCCGCGGTGATGGCGGACAGTTCGACGAAGCGCTTGTTGGTCGCCTTGGAGACGACGTACGCGAGGGTGGTCTTGCCGGTGCCGGGCGGTCCCCAGAGGATCACCGAGGAGGCGCCCGCCGGGCCCGAGCCGCCCTCGCCGACGAGCCTGCGCAGCGGTGATCCGGGCTTCAGCAGATGCTGCTGGCCGACCACCTCGTCCAGGGTGCGCGGGCGCATCCGGACCGCCAGGGGGGTGCTGGTCGGGTCCTTCTCCTGGCGTTCTTCGGCTGCGGCGGTAAACAGGTCGGGCTCCACGTTGTGAAGCCTATGTCAGAGCGCCGACACCGCCGGTGGGCCGGTCAGCCGGTCCAGAAGTCCCACCAGCGGGTCAGCACCAGCATCCCGATGATCCCGACGTGCAGCACCGGCAGCACCCACGTGAACTCGCCGAGGAAACTTTGCAGTCCGGCCGGCGCGGGCAGCAGACCGTGACGGACGTTGTGCGAGGTCACGTACCAGAACATGACGATCGTGGCGACCCACGCCAGGCAGCACCACAGGCACAGCGCGTTGATCTCGTACAGCGACTGCTGCATCAGCCACGTGCAGAACCCGACCCCGAACAGCGTCCCCGCGTTCAGCCCCAGCCAGTACCAGCGGCGGTAGCGGGCCCCCGCCAGCAGAGCCATGCCGATCGCGATCACCATGCCGTACGTGACCAGACCGAGCATCGGGTTCGGGAACCCGAACACCGCCGCCTGCTCGCTCTTCATGATGTTCCCGCACGACACCACCGGATTGAGACTGCACCCCGGCGTGAACCCCGGGTCCTCCAGCAGCTTGAACTTGTCGATCGTGATCACCCACGCCGCCAGCAGCCCCGCCGCACCCGTGACCACCAGCATCCACGCGAACCCACGCCCCGCACCGACACGCCCGCGCGCGTCGTCCCCCGTCCCGGAGGACACGCCGTCAACCGCTGCAGTCGTCATATCGCCGTTCCATCGTTCGCCGGTCTGCTGGGCACCGCCATTCTGCCGCACCGCACCCGGTTCTCTCTGTTCGCTCCGGATAAGGAATGCCCCCGGGCGATGCGCCCTGACCGGCACAACGGCGAAGGGGCCCACGGCAGTTGACGCCGCGGGCCCCTTCGCGCCGTGCTGTCAGCCGAGCTCGGCGCGCAGCCTGGCGACCACGCCGTCCAGCGCGACGGGCTGCTGCTCGCCGGACTCCATGTCCTTGAGCTGGACCACGCCCTCGGACAGATCGCGCTCGCCCGCGACGAGGGCGTACCGGGCGCCCGAACGGTTGGCGTTCTTCATGGCGCCCTTGAGGCCCTTGCCGCCGTAGCTGAAGTCGGCGGCGACGCCGGCCTTGCGCAGCTCGGTCACCACGCCGAACAGCACCCGGCGAGCCTCCTCGCCGAGCGGGACCGCGTAGACGCTGGTGGCCTCGGGCAGGTCGAGCTCGATGCCCTCGGCCTCCAATGCCAGGACCGTGCGGTCGACGCCCAGAGCCCAGCCGACGGACGGCAGCGCCGGGCCGCCGATCATCTCGGACAGGCCGTCGTAGCGGCCGCCGCCGCCCACCGCGGACTGCGAGCCGAGACCGTCGTGGACGAACTCGAACGTGGTGCGCGTGTAGTAGTCGAGGCCGCGCACCAGCTTCTCGTCGTCCTCGAAGGCGACACCGGCCGCCGTCAGCAGCGCCCGCACCTCCTCGTGGTACGCCTTGCACGCGTCGCACAGGTAGTCGCGCAGCAGCGGCGCGCCCACCAGCTGCTTCTGCACGTCGGCGCGCTTGTCGTCGAGGACCCGCAGCGGGTTGATCTCCACCCGGCGGCGGGTGTCCTCGTCGAGGTCGAGGTCGCGCAGGAAGCCCTGGAGCGCCTCGCGGTAGACGGGGCGGCACTCCTTGTCGCCCAGGGAGTTCAGCAAGATGCGGAAGTCGCGCAGACCGAGCGAGCGGTAGGCCTGGTCGGCCAGGATGATCAGCTCGGCGTCCAGCGCCGGGTCCTCCGCTCCGATCGCCTCGGCGCCAACCTGCGAGAAGTGCCTGTAGCGGCCCTTCTGCGGCTTCTCGTAGCGGTAGTACGAGCCCGAGTACCAGAGCTTCACGGGCAGGTTGCCGGCCTTGTGGAGGTTCGCCTCCAGGGCCGCGCGCAGCACGGAAGCGGTGCCTTCCGGGCGCAGCGCGAGCCGGTCGCCGCCCTTGGTCTCGAAGGCGTACATCTCCTTGGTGACGATGTCGGTGGACTCGCCGACACCGCGCGCGAACAGCTCCACGTTCTCGAAGCCGGGCGTCTCGATGTAGCCGTAGCCGGAGTTCTTCAGCGGGGCGGAGATCGCGTCGCGCACCGCGAGGAACTTCGCGGAGTCCGGCGGGATCAGGTCGTACGTGCCCTTCGGGGCCTGGAAAACACTCACGGAAAGTCTCGTCACATTCCTCGTCGGGGAGCGGGCTGTGTGCTCCCGAGGCCGGCCGCCACCTCGCGCAGATACGGGTTGGTGGCGCGCTCACGGCCGATGGTCGTCTGGGGACCGTGGCCGGACAGCACCACGGTCGAGTCGTCGAGCGGCAGGCACACGCGGGCCAGCGACTCGAGCATCTCGTCCATGTCGCCGCCGGGCAGGTCCGTGCGTCCGATGGAGCCGGCGAACAGCAGGTCGCCCGAGAAGAAGACGGACGGAACGTCCGCGGACTCGGGCATCCGGAAAGTCACCGACCCCTTGGTATGGCCCGGTGCGTGCGCGACGGAGAAGTCGAGGCCGGCGAGGCTGAGCGCGGCGCCGTCGGTCAGCTCCTTGACGTCGTCGGGCTCCCCGACGGTCAGCTCGCCCATGAGCGGCATGCCGATGGAGCGGCCGAGGGCCTTCTCGGGGTCGCTCATCATGTAGCGGTCGGCCGGGTGGATCCAGGCCGGCACGTCATGGGCGCCGCAGACGGGTACGACGGAGGCGACATGGTCGAGGTGGCCGTGCGTGAGCACGACGGCGACGGGCTTGAGCCGATGCTTCCTGAGCGTCTCCTCGACCCCCTGGGCGGCCTGGTGGCCCGGGTCGATGATCACGCACTCCTCGCCGGCGGCGGGGGCGACCAGGTAACAGTTGGTCCCCCAGGCCCCGGCCGGGAACCCGGCAATAAGCACGATCGTCCTCAGTTCGGTCGTCGAGAGGCATGCGGCGGATCGACGGGCGGCGCTGCCGCGTCGATCACAGCAGTTCAGAGCCTACCGGCGCTGCTCACCACACAGCCAACCCGTATACGGTACGGGGCGAGGCCCGGCGGTCGGCGCCACGCCACGTGCACGGCACCTCGGCGGACACGACGTTTTCGACGTTCTCGACCTACAAGGAGAAGACCCGGTGGTCAGCAGCGATCAGCGGCGGCGGCAGCTCGCCAGGGAGAAGTTCGAGCGCCAGCAGCAGCGTCGGGAGCAGGCACGGAAGAAGGCGAAGCAGCGCAACGCGATCATCGCGGCCGCCCTGGCCGTCGTGGTCGCCGCCGGCGGCGCCGTCTACGCGGGCGCGGCCCTGAGCGACGGCGACAAGAACGACAGCGCCTCGTCGGACGCCTCGCCCAGCGCGACCCCGTCGCCGTCCGAGAGCAGCTCGCCCGAGCCTGCCATGTCGATCGACAAGAAGGCGAAGTACACCTTCGCCCTCAAGACGAACGAGGGCGACATCGCGATCGCGATGGACGCGGCGAAGACCCCCCGCACGGTCAACTCGTTCAAGTCGCTGGCGGACAAGGGCTACTTCAACGGCACCAAGTGTCACCGCCTCACTACGCAGGGCATCTTCGTCCTGCAGTGCGGCGACCCGAAGGGCGACGGCACCGGGGGCCCCGGCTACACGATCCCGGACGAGAACCTCACGGCGCTCGGCAAGGCGGGCGCCGACGGCACCGTGACGTACCCGGCGGGCACGGTCGCGATGGCGAACACCGGTCAGCCGAACTCGGGCGGCAGCCAGTTCTTCCTCGTGTACAAGGACAGCAAACTTCCGCCCACGTACACGCCGTTCGGCACGATGGACGAGAAGAGCCTGAAGGCCGTACAGGCCGTGGGCAAGGCCGGTGTCGAGGGCGGCGCGAGCGACGGCGCGCCCAAGAAGGCCGTCAGCATCGAGAAAGCCACCGTCCCCAAGGTGTGAGCCGGGCAATTTCGGCCGCGCTGAGTGCGGACAGCCAGGCGGCCGGTCGCCTAGATTGGCGTTGTGCAGCGCGGGCCGGCTTCGCGTTGCTCAGGACGGGCGAGGCCCGTCCCAGGAAACTGTGGACGATGCCCGGGGACGAACTCCCTCGCGGGCATCAGGTTGAGGAGGCGCTGTGAGCAGCGACCCGTGGGGCCGCGTCGACGAGACGGGCACCGTGTACGTGCGTACTGCCGAGGGCGAGAAGGTCGTCGGATCGTGGCAGGCGGGCTCTCCCGAGGAGGCGCTGGCCTACTTCGAGCGCAAGTACGAGGGCCTGGTGGTCGAGATCGGCCTCCTCGAGCGGCGGGTGAAGACCACCGATCTGTCGACCAAGGACGCCATGGCGGCGATCGACCACCTGCGTCAGCAGGTGGACGAGCACCACGCCGTGGGGGACCTCGACGCCCTGCGCGTGCGTCTCGACGCGCTCGTGGCGACGGTCGACAAGCGCCGCGAGGAGCGCAAGGCGCAGCGCGCGAAGCAGAGTGACGAGGCGCGTCAGGCCAAGGAGGCGCTGGTCACCGAGGCCGAGGAGCTGGCACAGAGCGACCAGTGGCGGGCCGCGGGTGAGCGGCTGCGGGCACTCGTGGACACCTGGAAGGGCCTGCCCCGGCTCGACCGGAAGTCCGACGACGAGCTGTGGCACCGCTTCTCGCACGCCCGCTCGGCGTTCTCCAAGCGCCGCAAGGCGCACTTCGCGTCGCTGGACGCGCAGCGCGAGGAGGCCCGTCAGACCAAGGAACGGCTGGTGGCCGAGGCCGAGGCCCTGTCCGGATCGACGGACTGGGGCCCCACCGCCGCCCGCTACCGCGACCTGATGGCGCAGTGGAAGGCGGCGGGCCGTGCCCAGCGCGAGGCCGAGGACGACCTGTGGAACCGCTTCCGCGGTGCGCAGGACGTCTTCTTCGCCGCGCGCAGCGGTGTGTTCGCCGAGCGCGACGCCGAGCAGGCGGAGAACCTCAAGCTCAAGGAGGAGCTCGCGGCCGAGGCCGAGAAGCTGGTGCCCGTGACGGACCTCAAGGCCGCCCGCGCCGCCTTCCGGTCCATCAACGAGCGCTGGGAGGCCATCGGCCACGTGCCGCGCGACGCCCGGCCGAAGGTCGAGGGCCGGATGCACGCGGTGGAGCGGGCCCTGCAGGAGTCCGAGGAGAACGAGTGGCGCCGGACGAACCCGGAGGCGCGTGCGCGTGCCGCGGGTCTGACGGGCCAGCTGCAGGCGGCCGTGGACAAGCTGCGTGAGCAGATCGACACGGCGCGCGCGGCGGGCAACAACGCCAAGGCGGACAAGCTCGCCAAGGAGCTCGAGGGCCGTCAGGCGCTGCTGGACCAGGCGCTGAAGGGCCTGGAGGAGTTCGGCGGCTGACGCGCCCGCCTTGGGCTCATGGGAGGGCCCCGGTACGCGATGCGTACCGGGGCCCTCCCGTACATCCGGCGCTTCCGGCGGGGGCCGTGCCGCTGCGCGGCAGCCGGCGAGCCCGTGGGCCGACGGCTCAGCCGCGCGCTCGAGCCGTCTCGGGGCTGTCGGCGGTGTACCGGCGCCTCGCGGCCCGTCAGGGGCGACGCGCGGAGGTGACGCGGTAGACGTCGTAGACGCCCTCCACGCTGCGGACCGCCTTCAGCACGTGGCCGAGGTGCTTGGGGTCGCCCATCTCGAAGGTGAAGCGCGAGGTGGCCACCCGGTCTCGGGAGGTCTGCACGGCCGCCGACAGGATGTTGACGTGCTGGTCGGACAGGACCCGGGTCACGTCCGACAGCAGCCGGGAGCGGTCCAGCGCCTCGACCTGGATGGCGACGAGGAAGACCGACGACTGGGTGGGCGCCCACTCGACGTCGAGGATCCGTTCGGGCTGCTGCGAGAGCGAGTCGACGTTGACGCAGTCCGCGCGGTGCACGGACACGCCGCTGCCGCGTGTCACGAAGCCGATGATCGGGTCGCCGGGGACGGGCGTACAGCAGCGGGCCAGCTTGACCCACACGTCCTCGACGCCCTTGACGACCACGCCCGGGTCCGCGTTGTTGCGGCGCTTGCTGCGGCTGCGGGAGGGCGGGGTGGACTCGGCGATGTCCTCGTTTGCGGCCTCCTCGCCGCCGAGGGCCTGCACCAGCTTCTGCACGACGCCCTGCGCGGCCACATGGCCCTCGCCGATCGCCGCGTACAGCGAGGAGATGTCGGGGTAGCGCATCTCGTGCGCGAGGGTGACCAGGGAGTCACCGGTGAGGATGCGCTGGATCGGCAGGTTCTGCTTGCGCATGGCGCGCGCGATGGAGTCCTTGCCCTGCTCGATGGCCTCGTCGCGGCGCTCCTTGGAGAACCAGGCGCGGATCTTGTTGCGGGCCCGCGGCGATTTGACGAAGCCGAGCCAGTCGCGGGAGGGGCCCGCGCCCTCGGCCTTGGAGGTGAAGACCTCCACCAGGTCGCCGTTGTCGAGGGTCGACTCCAGCGGGACGAGCCGGCCGTTGACCCGCGCGCCTATGGTGCGGTGACCGACCTCGGTGTGGACGGCGTAGGCGAAGTCGACGGGGGTGGCGCCCGCCGGCAGCGCTATGACGTCGCCCTTGGGCGTGAAGACGAAGACCTCGTTGCGGGACAGGTCGAAACGCAGGGACTCCAGGAACTCGCTGGGGTCCTCGGTCTCCTTCTGCCAGTCCAGCAGCTGCCGCAGCCAGGCCATGTCGTTGACGGTGTCCTGGCCCGCGGTGCCCTTGCCGGCCTTGGGTACGTCCGTACGGATCTTGGAGGCCCCGGCGACGGTCTCCTGCTTGTACTTCCAGTGGGCCGCGATGCCGTACTCCGCGCGGCGGTGCATGTCGAAGGTGCGGATCTGCAGCTCGACGGGCTTGCCGTTGGGGCCGATGACCGTCGTGTGCAGCGACTGGTACATGTTGAACTTCGGCATCGCGATGTAGTCCTTGAACCGGCCGGGGACCGGATTCCATCGCGCGTGCACCGTGCCGAGGGCCGCGTAGCAGTCGCGGACCGTGTCGACGAGGACGCGGATGCCCACCAGGTCGTAGATCTCCGCGAAGTCACGGCCGCGGACGATCATCTTCTGGTAGACGCTGTAGTAGTGCTTGGGGCGGCCGGTGACGGTGGCCTTGATGCGCGCCGCGCGGAGATCCGCCTGGACCTCGTCGGTCACTATGGCGAGGTACTCGTCGCGCTTGGGCGCGCGCTCGGCGACGAGGCGCACGATCTCGTCGTACATCTTGGGGTAGAGGATCGCGAACGCGAGGTCCTCCAGCTCCCACTTGATGGTGTTCATGCCCAGCCGGTGCGCCAGCGGGGCGTAGATCTCCAGCGTCTCGCGGGCCTTCTTCTCCTGCTTCTCCCGCTTGAGGTAGCGCATGGTGCGCATGTTGTGCAGGCGGTCGGCGAGCTTGATGACCAGGACGCGCGGGTCCTTGGCCATGGCGACGACCATCTTGCGCACGGTCTCGGCCTGCGCGGCCTCACCGAACTTGACCTTGTCCAGCTTGGTGACGCCGTCGACGAGCAGGGCCACGGAGTCGCCGAAGTCGCGGCGCAGCTGGTCGAGGCCGTACTCGGTGTCCTCGACGGTGTCGTGCAGCAGGCCGGCCATCAGCGTCGCCGGGTCCATGCCGAGCTCGGCGAGGATGGTGGTGACGGCGAGGGGATGCGTGATGTACGGGTCGCCGCTCTTGCGCTTCTGGCCGCGGTGCCAGCGCTCCGCGACCTGGTAGGCGCGCTCGACCTGGCGCAGCGTGGAGGTCTCGATCTTGGGGTCGTTGCTGCGCACGATCCGCAGCAGCGGCTCGAGCACCGGGTTGTACGGCGACGAGCGCTGCACGCCGAGACGGGCGAGACGGGCGCGTACCCGATTCGAGGAGCCGCCGGACCGCGACGTGGCGGGCGGTACGGGCTTGGGCGCGGAGACGGGCACCTGGCTCACGCGCTCGGGCGCGGCGGGCTGCGGCTGACGGTCCGGCTTCGGCTCGGGCGTGACAGGGGCTGCCGCGGCCTTTTCGGCCTTCTGGCCGGGCTGCGCGGCGGCGGACTGGGCCTCGTCTGGCAAGGGCACTCCTCGTGCGGTTCCGGGTCCCCGGTCAGGCCCGGAAAGCCCATGGTATCGACCTGGCAGTCCAGGTGCGCACGAGGCGGTGGGGAGGCGTGCGCCACAGGGGCCGCCTCGGACCACCGGGAACGGCGACGGGTGCCCCGGAGCGGATCCGGGGCACCCGTCGTGTGCCGTGCGGCGGCCGCGCGGCCGGCCGTCAGAGCGTGATCAGCGCCTCCAGCGGCGCCCCGCCCAGGGCGCCGTCCAACCGGTCACGGCCGCCGAGGAAGCCGAGCTCCATCAGGACCGCGATGCCCGCGACCTCCGCGCCCGCCCGCCGGATGAGCTCCAGCGAGGCCTCGGCGGTCCCGCCGGTGGCGAGGACGTCGTCGATGACCATGACGCGGTCCCCCGCGCTCAGGTCCTCGGCGTGCACCTCGATCTCGGCGGTGCCGTACTCCAGCTCGTACGCCTGTCCCAGCGTCGCCCCGGGCAGCTTGCCGGCCTTGCGCACCGGAATGAACCCGATGCCGGCGCGGACGGCGACCGGCGCCGCGAGGATGAAGCCGCGTGCCTCGAGGCCGACGATCTTCGTCGCGCCGTGGCGGACGCAGAGCTCGGTGAGCGCGTCCGTCAGCGCCGTGAAGGCGACGGGGTCCGCGAGCAGCGGCGTGATGTCCTTGAACACCACTCCCGGCTTCGGGTAGTCGGCGACGTCGCGGATGCGGCTGAGCAGCAGCTCCCTGGTGCCGGCGGCGGTCACCGGCGCCTGCCCGAGGGGCGCCCGCGCCCGCGGCCGCGCTGCCCGACGACGGCGCCGGCCGGCGCCGCGTCCTCCTGCACATCGTCGGCGTCGTCGGGGCCGTCGGTCTGCTCGGACTCCGCCGGCTCGCCCTTGGCCGCGGCGGCCGCGCGCTTGGCGAGCACCCGCTTCTTCAGGGCCTTCATCTGCGGCTCGCGCTCCTTGAGGTCGGCGACCAGCGGAGTGGCGATGAAGATCGAGGAGTACGCACCGGCGGCGAGACCGACGAACAGCGACAGCGAGATGTCGTTCAGCATGCCTGCGCCGAGGACACCGCCACCGATGAACAGAAGGCCGGCGACCGGCAGCAGGGCGACGACCGTGGTGTTGATCGAACGCACCAGGGTGCTGTTGATGCTGCGGTTGGCGATCTCGCTGTAGGTCCAGCGGGTCTGCTTGGTGATGTCCTTCGAGCCCTCCTTGAGGGAGTCGAAGACGACGACCGTGTCGTACAGCGAGTAACCGAGGATCGTGAGCAGACCGATCACGGTGCCCGGCGTGACCTCGAAGCCGACGAGGGCGTACACGCCGACGGTGATGGTGATGTCGTGGATCAGCGCGACCAATGCCGCGACCGCCATGCGCCACTCGAAGGCGATGGCCAGGTAGATCACCACGAGGATCATGAAGACGCCGAGGCCGGTCCACGCCTTGTTGGCGATCTGCTCGCCCCAGCTGGGCCCGACGAGCTCGGCGTTGATCCGCTCCGCGTCGACGTCGAGCGTCTCGGAGAGCTCGGCGGCGACCTTGTCGGCCTGCTGCGTGTCCAGCTCACTGACCTGGATGCGCATGCCGCCGGTGCCGAGCTCCTGGACGATCGCGGGGTGGCCGGAGGCCTCTTCCGCGGCTTCCTGGGCCTCGGTGACCGACACGCTGGTCTTCGGAGTGGTGAAGACGGCACCGCCCTTGAACTCGATGCCCATGTTGAGGCCCTGGACCACGAGGCCGAGGATGGCCGTGATGGTGATCAGGATCGAGACGCCGTACCAGATCTTGCGCTTGCCGACGAAGTCGTAGCCGACCTCGCCCTGGTACAGCCTGGCACCGAGGTTTCCGAGTCGTGACATCTCACGCCTCCTTCGGGTCGGTGGGGGCGGAGATGCGACGGGAGCGGCGCAGCGGCGGCTTGGCGCCGAGCCGCTTCGGGTCCAGTCCGGACCACGGGTGGCCGCTCGCGAAGAACTTGTGGCGGGCGAGGATCGTCATGACCGGCTTGGTGAACAGGAAGACGACCACCACGTCGAGCACGGTCGTCAGACCGAGCGTGAACGCGAAGCCCTGGACCTTGCCGACCGTGACGACGAAGAGCACGGCGGCGGCGAGGAACGACACGAAGTCGGAGACCAGGATCGTGCGCCGGGCACGCGGCCAGGCACGCTCCACGGCCGGACGCAGCGTGCGGCCCTCGCGGATCTCGTCCCTTATGCGTTCGAAGTAGACGATGAACGAGTCGGCGGTGATACCGATCGCGACGATGGCGCCGCAGACTGCGGGCAGGTTCAGCGCGAAGCCGATGCCCGGGCCGAGCAGAGCCATGATCGTGTACGTCAGGATCGCGGACGCCATGAGGCTGAGGATCGCGATCAGGGCCAGGCCGCGGTAGTAGACGACCAGGTAGATCACGACGAGCGCGAGGCCGATGGCACCGGCGATCAGACCCGCCTGGAGCTGTTCACCGCCGAGGGCGGCGGTGACCGTGGTGACGCTCTGCTCCTCGAAGGACAGGGGCAGGGCGCCGTAGGACAGGATGTTGCCCAGGTTCTGGGCGGAGTCCTGGGTGAAGTTGCCGGTGATCTCGGCGCTGGCGCTCAGCGTCTGGTTCACCTGCGGGGCCGAGACCACTTCACCGTCGAGGACGATGGCGAACTGGTTCATCGGGGGCTGCTGCTGGGAGAGGCGGCCGGTGATCTTCTGGAACTTCTTGGCACCGCTCTCGGTGAAGTCCATCGTGACGATCCACATGCCGCGCTGCTGGTCGAGCTGGCCCTTGGCGTCGTCGACGTCCTTGCCGTCCACCTCGGCCGGGCCGAGGATGTACTTCTCCCACTCGCCCACGCTGTTCTTGCCGCAGGCGAGGGCGGTCTCGGTCGGCTTGACGCCGTCACCGAGCTTGCCGCGGGCCTTGGCGTCCGTGCAGTCCAGAGCGGTGAACTGCTTCTCCAGCGCGGCGGAGGCCGGGTCACTGGAGGGCGTCGGGTCGGGCTTGTCCGAGGGCGCCGGGCTCTCGGACGTCTTCGGCTTGTCCGAAGCGGACGGCGTGGGGCTCGCCGCGGGGGCCTTGAGGCCCTCCGTCACGGCACGGCCCTGGGTGGTCGCACTGGCCGACGGGGTGGCGGAAGGGGAGCCGGAGGGGGCGCCGGCCTTCGGCTTGTCCGTCGCCTTGCCGTCCTTGGGCTTGCCGCTGGGCGACGCACTCGGGGAGGGCTCGGGCGCTGCGGGGCCGCCGGCGGCGACGGTCAGCACAGGCCGGAAGAAGAGCTGGGCGGTGGTGCCGACCTGCTCACGGGCCTGCTCGGAATTCGTCCCCTTGGGGATGTTGACGATGATGTTCCGGTCGCCCTGGGTCTGGACCTCGGCCTCGGAGACACCCAGACCATTGACACGGCGCTCGATGATGCCGACCGCGGTGTTCATGTTGGTCTCGTTGACGGCGCTCTCTTTGCCGGGCTCGCTCTTCGCCTCGAGCGTGATGGTCGTACCGCCCGCCAGGTCGATGCCCAGACGCGGCGTGAGCTGCCCCGCCCAGAACATGCCACCCGTGAGCGCGACCATGGCGATCAGGATCAGAACCAGGGAACGCCCCGGCTTGCCCTGAGTCCCCGCGGGCCTTCGGCCCCTGTTCGGTGCTGCCACCTTCTCGTTTCTCCCTGTCCAACCGCCTGCGCCGGGTGTGCGCCGAGGCGGCCACGAAGTGTTGTGGGGACCTGCCCCCGAAGGTCAGTCGGCACAACCGGGGGACCGCCCGACGCCATGTGGGCGCCGTCGCGGTCCCCGATCGTGACTACTTCGCGTCGGCCTCGCCGTCGGTCTTGCCGTCGGTCTTGCCGTCGGTCTTGCCGTCGGTCTTGCCGTCCTTGGTGTCGGCGTCCTTCACCTCGGCGTCGTCCGCGTCCGTGTCGGCCTTCTTGCCGAGGTCGATCTTGTCGGAGTCGGCGGTCTCGTCGGCTGCGGCGTCGCCGCTCAGCGAGGACGCGTCGTCGGGGACGACGGTGGCGCTGTCGGTCTTGACATCGTCGTCACCGTGGACGATGCGGTTGTACTCCTCGTCGGCGAGGACCGCGCCGATGGAGTTCTTCGCGAACACCAGGTGCACTCCGGGGGCCGCCTCGAGGAGGACCGTGTCGTCGTTGACCTCCTTGACGGTCGCGTAGAGGCCACCGATGGTCCGCACGCCGGTGCCGGGCTGCATCTGGTCACGCATCTGCGCGGCCGCCTGCTGCTTCTTCTTGGCGGAGCGGGTCATCAGGAACATGGCCCCGATGAGCACGATGAAAGGGAGGAGGGTCAAGATATCCACGGCGGGGAATTCCTTCGCACGACCGCGCTGATGAACGGCCTGATCTACGGGGGTGGGCACGCCGACCCGGAAGGTCGGCATCGGCGGAGTCTAAGCGAGTCCGCATCACTGGAACAACGCCCAGCATCCCACCGTGGTTCCGCAGGGGACGACTCCCCTCGCCGTCACGCCCCGAACAGCCCCTGTTGTCCACTTGCGCCCTGCTGAGGCGGCACGAGCCCGAGGTGCGCCCAGGCCGCGGGCGTGGCCACCCGGCCCCGGGGCGTCCGGGCCAGCAGACCCTCGCGTACGAGGAAGGGCTCGGCCACCTCCTCGACCGTCTCGCGCTCCTCCCCCACCGCGACCGCGAGCGTGGACAGACCGACCGGGCCGCCCCCGAACAGCTTGAGCAGCGCTTGCAGCACCGCCCGGTCCAGCCGGTCCAGGCCGCGGCTGTCGACCTCGTACACGCCGAGGGCGGCCGCGGCCACCTCCCGGGTGATGAGGCCGTCCGCCTTGACCTGGGCGTAGTCCCGGACGCGGCGCAGCAGACGGTTGGCGATACGCGGCGTGCCGCGTGAGCGGCCGGCGATCTCGGCGGCGCCCTCCGCCTCGATGTCGAGGTCGAGAAGCTGTGCCGAACGGTGGATGACGCGCTCCAGTTCGACCGGCTCGTAGAACTCCATGTGCGCGGTGAAGCCGAAGCGGTCGCGCAGGGGTGGCGGCAGCAGACCCGCCCTGGTCGTGGCGCCGACGAGGGTGAACGGAGGCAGCTCCAGGGGGATGGCGGTGGCTCCCGGGCCCTTGCCGACGATCACGTCGACGCGGAAGTCCTCCATCGCCATGTAGAGCATCTCCTCGGCGGGCCGCGACATGCGGTGGATCTCGTCGAGGAAGAGGACCTCTCCCTCCTGGAGCGAGGAGAGGATGGCCGCGAGGTCGCCCGCGTGCTGGATGGCGGGGCCCGAGGAGATGCGGATCGGGGCGTTCATCTCCGCGGCGATGATCATCGACAGGGTGGTCTTGCCGAGGCCGGGTGCACCGGAGAGCAGGACGTGGTCGGCGGTGGCGCCGCGGGCGAGGGCCGCCTTGAGCACGAGGTCGAGCTGCTCGCGGACGCGCTCCTGACCGACGAACTCGGCCAGCGACTTGGGTCGCAGGGCCGCCTCGACAGCCTGGTCCTCGCCGTCGGCGGCGCCGCCGACCAGCCGCGGTTCCGTCTCGTCGGTGGTCTCGTCGTCCCAGTTCACGTGGTGTCTGCCTTCTCGGTTCGTACGGTTGCGTGCGGGCGTGGGCCGCTGCGCGGGGCGTTTCCCCTCCCCGCCCTTTCCCGTCACCGGGGGCTCCGCCCCCGGACCCGCCCCCTACGCCCTGCGGGCGTGGGGGGACCCCCAGCGCCTCAATCTCCCCTACGGCCTGGCGGCCGTGGGAGGTGGCCCCAGCGGGGCTGACTTTGTCAGCCCGTCCGGCGATTGAGGACACCGCGCGAAGCGCGGTACGGGGTCCGGGGCTTGCCCCGGTTCGGGAAGGGGTGGGGAGGGGAACACCCCGCAGGGCCTCAGCGTGCCCTGTTCAGGGTCTGGAGTGCGGCTCGGAGCAGGGGGCCCACCTCGGGCGCGGGGCCCAGGGACTCCGCCTGTGGCGCCACAGCCGTCACCGCATCGTCCGCCTCGCGGGTCGCGTAGCCGAGGCCGATCAGCGCGGCGTGCAGCTGGTCGCGCCAGGACTGGCCGGCCGGCGCGCCCACCGCGGGCGTGGAGCCGACCGGCGCGCCGAGGCGGTCCTTCAGCTCCAGCAGCAGCTTCTGCGCGCCCTTCTTGCCGATCCCCGGCACCGCCGTCAGCGCCTTCTCGTCACCGCTCGTGACGGCGACCCGCAGAGCGTCCGGTGTGTGCACGGCGAGCATCGCCTGGGCCAGGCGCGGGCCCACGCCGCTCGCGGTCTGCAGGAGCTCGAAGACCTGGCGCTCGTCGTCGTCGGCGAAGCCGTAGAGCGTCAGCGAGTCCTCCCGGACCACCAACGACGTGGCCAGCCTGGCCTCCTGACCGAGTCTCAGCCCGGAGAGGGTGTTCGGTGTGCACTGCACGGCCATGCCGACGCCGCCGACCTCGATCACGGCCGTGGTCGGGGCGAGGGCGGCCACCGTGCCGCTCACAAAGGCGATCATGCGGTCCGGCCTTTCGTTGCGTGATGCGCGGCGACCGCCTGCTGCAGGCGGTTCTGCGCGGGGGCGCGCCAGATGTGGCAGATGGCGAGAGCGAGGGCGTCCGCGGCGTCGGCCGGCTTCGGCGGTGCGTCGAGCCGCAGCAACCGGGTCACCATGGCGCCCACCTGCGCCTTGTCGGCCCGTCCGCTGCCGGTGACGGCCGCCTTGACCTCGCTGGGCGTGTGCAGGGCGACGGGGATCCCGCGACGGGAGGCGCAGAGCATGGCCACGGCGCTGGCCTGGGCCGTACCCATCACCGTGCGGACATTGTGCTGGCTGAACACGCGCTCCACAGCCACGAATTCGGGGTGGTGCTCGTCGAGCCACTGCTCGATGCCCTGCTCGATCGCGACCAGCCGGTGGCCCAGATCGGCGTCCGCCGGGCTCCGGACGACTCCGACGCCGCGCATGGTCAGCGGACGGCCGGCCACTCCCTCCACGACGCCGACACCGCACCGGGTCAGCCCAGGGTCCACCCCGAGAACGCGCACGCGTCCCACCCCTCCTTCGCTCAGCTGTTTGTGCAGGCTATCGGCTGCCACCGACAACCGCCGACAACGCGACGGGCCGACGGGGATGTGCCCCGTCGGCCCGTCGTACGAGCGTGGATCAGGCGTCGACCTTCTCCATGACCTCGTCCGAGACGTCGAAGTTGGCGAAGACGTTCTGCACGTCGTCGCTGTCCTCGAGCGCGTCGATCAGCTTGAAGATCTTGCGCGCACCCTCCTCGTCGAGCTCGACCTGCATGGTCGGGACGAAGTTGGCGTCGGCCGAGTCGTAGTCGATGCCGGCCTCCTGGAGGGCGGTGCGGACCGCGACCAGGTCGGTGGCCTCGCTCAGCACCTCGAAGGACTCACCGAGGTCGTTGACCTCCTCGGCGCCCGCGTCCAGGACGGCGCCGAGGACGTCGTCCTCGCTCAGCTCGCCCTTGGGGACGATGACGACGCCCTTGCGGTTGAACAGGTACGAGACGGAGCCCGGGTCGGCCATCGAGCCGCCGTTGCGGGTCATGGCGACCCGCACGTCGGAGGCGGCGCGGTTGCGGTTGTCGGTGAGGCACTCGATGAGCACCGCCACACCGTTCGGGCCGTAGCCCTCGTACATGATCGTCTCGTAGTCGGCGCCACCGGCCTCCAGGCCGGCGCCGCGCTTGACCGCGGAATCGATGTTCTTGTTCGGAACCGAGCTCTTCTTGGCCTTCTGGATGGCGTCGAACAGCGTCGGATTGCCGTCGGGGTCACCGCCGCCGGTACGGGCCGCAACCTCGATGTTCTTGATCAGCTTCGCGAAGAGCTTGCCGCGCTTGGCGTCGATCACGGCCTTCTTGTGCTTCGTCGTAGCCCATTTAGAGTGGCCGGACATCTGCCTGTCTCCTTCGCGTAACCAATTCCTGGACGAACCCCAGAGATCCTACCGGGATCCCGTCAGGCCCCCGTGCGCACCATGTCGACGAACAGGCCGTGCACGCGGTGGTCACCGGTCAGCTCGGGATGGAACGAGGTCGCGAGCACCTTGCCCTGCCGTACCGCGACGATGTGGCCGTCGTGCTCGGCGAGCACCTCGACCTGAGCGCCCACGGACTCCACCCACGGGGCGCGGATGAAGACGCCCTCGACGGGGCCGACGCCGGACACATCGACGGTCGCCTCGAACGACTCGTTCTGCCGGCCGAAGGCGTTGCGGCGGACGATCATGTCGATGCCGCCGAGCGTCTCCTGGCCCGAGCGCGGGTCGATGATCTTCTCGGCGAGCATGATCAGACCGGCGCAGGTGCCGTAGACCGGCATGCCCGCCGCGATGCGCTCGCGCAGCGGCTCCAGCATGCCGAACAGCGCGGCAAGCTTGGACATGGTCGTGGACTCGCCGCCGGGGATCACCAGACCGTCGACCTCGGCCAGTTCCTCGGGCCGCCGCACCGGCCTGGCCACGGCGTCCGCCGCGGCCAGGGCGATCAGGTGCTCCCGTACGTCGCCCTGGAGGGCCAGGACACCGATCACGGGCGTCGTCATTACCAGCCCCGGTTCGCGTAGCGCTCGGCCTCGGGCAGGGTGTCGCAGTTGATGCCGACCATGGCCTCGCCCAGGTTGCGGGAGGCGTCCGCGATGATCTTCGGGTCGTCGTAGAAGGTGGTGGCCTTCACGATGGCGGCGGCGCGCTTGGCCGGGTCGCCCGACTTGAAGATGCCGGAGCCGACGAAGACGCCCTCGGCGCCGAGCTGGCGCATCAGCGCGGCGTCGGCCGGAGTGGCCACGCCACCGGCGGAGAACAGCACGACCGGCAGCTTGCCGAGCTCGGAGACCTCCTTGACGAGCTCGTACGGGGCGCGCAGCTCCTTGGCGGCGGCGTACAGCTCGTTGTTGTCGAAGCCGCGCAGCTTGGCGATCTCGTTCTTGATCTGGCGCAGGTGACGGACGGCCTCGACGACGTTGCCCGTGCCGGCCTCGCCCTTGGAGCGGATCATGGCCGCGCCCTCGGCGATACGGCGCAGGGCCTCGCCCAGGTTGGTGGCGCCACAGACGAACGGGGTGGTGAAGGCCCACTTGTCGCTGTGGTTGACCTCGTCGGCCGGGGTCAGGACCTCGGACTCGTCGATGTAGTCGACGCCCAGGGACTGGAGCACCTGGGCCTCGACGAAGTGGCCGATACGCGACTTGGCCATCACCGGGATGGAGACCGCGTCGATGATCTCCTCGATCATGTTCGGGTCGGACATCCGGGCCACGCCGCCGTCCTTGCGGATGTCGGCGGGCACGCGCTCCAGGGCCATGACGGCCACGGCGCCGGCATCCTCGGCGATCTTCGCCTGCTCGGCGTTGACCACGTCCATGATCACGCCGCCCTTGAGCTGCTCGGCCATGCCGCGCTTGACGCGGGCGGTACCGGTCTCGGGGGTCTGCGGGGTGGTGGTGCTGGACACGGAGGGACCTCACTCGATGACGACGTTGTGATGCGTCACCGATGGAACATCCGGGGACCAGTCCACATCAAGGGCCAATAGTCACCCCGTGGATCGTTTTGGGCGGGGCCGGTCCGTCGGCGCGGCCGGGGACCGTTCAGGCGGGCCGGTCCGCCAGCGCCGCGGGGGGCTCGTCGTCCATCTCGAACGCCATGGGGAACGGGGCGTGGCCCGCGAGCCGGAACCAGCGCACCGTGCGGTGCCGGCGCAGGGCGCGCGCGGCGCGGACGGTGTCGTTGTGGAACCGGCGCGCCATGGGGACGCGGCGCACCGCCTGCGCGAGTTCGCCGGCGGCGTCCTCGCCCCCCGGTACCGCGCGCAGGGCCTCCATCTGCTCGGCCTCCCCGAACACCGCCCGCAGTGCGGCGCTGAGTTCGCTCTCGGCGACCTCGCGGTGCTCCTCCTCCGCCTGCCGCGCCTCGTGCGCGGCCTCGTACAGCACGATGGACGCGGCGGGGTCGAGCACCCCGGAGGTCGCGAGCTCCTGTGCGACCGAGGCGCGCCGCAGGAGCTGCGCGTCGAGCGCGGCCCGGGCGGCGTCGATCCGCGCGTGGAGCCGGTCGAGTCGCCCGGCGGTCCAGCTGAGGTACATGCCGATGGCCACGAGGGCGACGACGATCCAGATCAGGGTGCTCACGGGCGGCAAGGCTACCGGGCCCATGAGGGCGCTCCCCACGCCCGGAGGGCTGTGGGGGAGGGCGGCGGACCGCGTTCTACGCCCGGGCGCGGCCGGCCCGTGAGCCCCGCGTCCCTCGGGCGGAGTCCGGCTGCGCGGGCCCGGCCCGGTCCGTCGGCCTGACGCCGGAGGCCCCCGGGGGCCCTCAGTCCCGGGTCAGCAGCCCCAGGCGGGCCCGCAGCCCCGGGCGGTCGTCCGTCGCCACCGACGCCGCGCCGTCCGTCACCGTCTCGTACACGGCCAGGATGTCCGCGCCCACCGTCGACCAGTCGAACCGCCGCACGTGCGCCCTGCCCCGCTCGCGCAGCTCCCGCCGCCGGTCCGGGTCGCCCAGCAGGCGGATCGCCGCCGAGGCCAGCGCGTCCGCGTCCTCGTTGGCGAACAGCTCCCCCGCCGCGCCCTTGTCCAGCACCTGGGCGAATGCGTCCAGGTCGGACGCCAGCACCGGCGCGCCCGCCGACATCGCCTCGACCAGGATGATGCCGAAGCTCTCGCCGCCCGTGTTGGGCGCCACGTACACGTCGACGCTGCGCAGCAGCCGTGCCTTGTCCTCGTCGCTGACCATCCCGAGGAACTCGACCCGGGAGCGCATCGCGGCAGGCAGGGACGCGACGGCCTCCTCCTCGTCACCGCGCCCGGCGACCAGCAGGCGCGCGTCCGGGCAGGCTTCGAAGATCGCCGGAAGCGCCTTCATCAGCACCGGCAGGCCCTTGCGCGGCTCGTCGATGCGGCCGATGAAGCCGATCGTGCCGTTCTGCCACTCCGCCTTCGGCTCGGCCCTCTCGAAGAAGCCGACGTCGACGCCGTTCGGGATGACGACCGCGTCACCGCCGAGGTGCTCGACGAGCGTACGGCGGGCGTACTCGCTGACGGCGATCCGCGCACTGATCTTCTCGAGCGCGGGCTGCAGGATCGGGTAGGCCGCGATCATGGCCCGCGACCGCGGGTTGGACGTGTGGAACGTGGCGACGATCGGCCCCTGCGCGGCCCAGCAGGAGAGCAGGCCCAGGGAAGGCGACGCCGGCTCGTGGATGTGGATGACGTCGAAGGTGCCGTCGTGGAGCCAGCGCCGCACCCGGGCCGCGGACAGGAAGCCGAAGTTGAGCCGGGCGACCGAGCCGTTGTACGGCACGGGCACGGCGCGGCCAGCGGAGACCACGTAGGGCGGCAGGGGTGTGTCGTCGTCCGCGGGGGCGAGGACGGAGACGTCGTGCCCGAGCCCGATGAGGTGCTCGGCCAGGTCCCTGATGTGGAACTGCACGCCACCGGGCACGTCCCACGAGTACGGACAGACGATGCCGATCCTCACGTCCTGTCCTCCCGGGGTTCGAGGTCCGAGAGCCACAGCCGCTGCAGCATGTGCCAGTCCTCCGGGTGCTCGGCGATGCCCTCGGCGAAGACGTCCGCGAGGGCCTGTGTCATGGAGGACGTCTTCTCGGCGCGCGTGCCTGACCGGGGGACCTCGACCGGCGGGTGGATGCGGCCCTTCATCACGGGCGTCTCGTCGTACCAGAGGGTCACCGGGAGCAGCAGGGCGCCGGTCTGCTGGGCCAGCAGCGCGGGACCTGCGGGCATGCGGGCCGCCTCGCCGAAGAAGGTCACCTCGACGCCGGAGGCGGACAGGTCGCGGTCCGCGACCAGGCAGACGAGGCCGCCGTCGCGCAGCCGCCGGGCCAGCGTGCCGAAGGCCGACCCGCCCGTGTGCGGCAGGACCTCCATGCCGAGGCTCTCGCGGTAGGCGACGAACCGGTCGTACAGCGACTCCGGCTTGAGTCGTTCGGCGACCGTGGTGAAGCGGATGCCGAGCGCCCGGGTCACCCAGATCCCGGCGACGTCCCAGTTGGCGAGGTGCGGCAGGGCGAGGACGACGCCCCGGCCCGACGCGAGGCAGTCGGTCAGGAGGTGGATGTCCTTGGGGTCGAAGCTGAGCCGGGCGCGCTCCTGGTTCCAGCTCGGCAGCCGGAACGACTCCATCCAGTAGCGCATGTACGAGCGCATGCCCGCCTTGGAGAGCTCGGCCAGGCGCTCGGGCCCCGCGTCGGGAACGACACGTGCGAGGTTGGCCTCAAGGCGCAGCACGCCCCTGCCGCGCCGCCTCCAGGCGGCGTCGGCGATGGTGCGGCCGAGTCCGGCGGCCACCGGCTCGGGCAGCTTCTTCACCGCGCCCCAGCCCAGTCCGTACAGGGCGTCGGTCAAACGGTCGCGCATCACGATGCCTCGGCCCCTTCCTGCTCGGCCCCGTCGGCCCGGTCCCCACCGGGACGGGCCTCGGCGGCCTCCGCCTCGGCGGACTCGCGCCGTACGGTGACGACCCGCTGCCCGAGTGTCACCAGGCTGCCGACGGCGACGATCCACAGCGCGATCGGCAGCAGGACGTCGATGCCCGGCACCCCGAACCCGTGGAGGCCGGCGAGGCCGGCGGCGACCAGCGAGATGACGAGCCGCTCGGCCCGCTCGACCAGTCCGTTGACGGCGACGGGCAGACCGATCGATTCTCCCCGGGCCTTGGTGTACGACACGACCTGGCCGCTCGCGAGGCAGAAGATCGCCACCGCGCAGAGCATGTTGTCGTCGCCTTTGCCCGCGTACCAGAGCGCGAAACCGCCGAAGATCGCGCCGTCGGCGACCCGGTCGAGCGTCGAGTCGAGGAACGCGCCCCAGCGGCTGGAGACGCCCGCCTGCCGGGCCATGTTGCCGTCGACGAGGTCGGAGAAGACGAACAGCGTGATGACGATCGTGCCCCAGAAGAACTCGCCCCTGGGGAAGAAGACCAGCGCTCCCGCCATGACTCCGGCCGTGCCGACGAGCGTGACGGCGTCGGGGCTCACCCCGCGGCGGAGCAGAAACGCGGCGAACGGTGTGAGAACACGCGTGAAGAATGCACGCGCGTACTTGTTCAGCATGGCCTTCCCGAGGGTTCGGTGGGCCGCGTGGCCCCTACGGCCACCGGCTGGCCCATCGTAGCCAGGACGGTGACGGCCCACGGGCCGGACCCGGACAGGTGCTGCGGCGTCCGACGTATGGACGCACCATGACGACAGTGGAAAGCTCGAAAGACCACCGCGGGCATCGCCGGAGCTGCCCCGGACGACGATTCGGGACATCGTCCCGGCTTGCCGCGCCCGCGGCTTTCCCTCCTCGCCGTGCAATCGATCGGGAGGCAAGATCATGGGCGACAAGGCGCATGCACACCCCGGAGCCGCCGGCAGAGCAGTAACGGCCGACCACCCCGCATCCGTACGGAATGTGGTGCTGGTCGGCCACAGCGGGTCGGGCAAGACGACGCTGGTCGAGGCGCTGGCGCTGACCGCGGGAGCGGTCAACCGGGCCGGCCGGGTCGAGGACGGCGCCACGGTCTCGGACTACGACGAGATCGAGCACCGCCAGCAACGTTCCGTACAGCTGTCCCTCGTGCCCGTCGAATGGGGCGGGTACAAGATCAATCTTCTGGACACTCCCGGATACGCGGACTTCGTCGGGGAGCTGAGGGCCGGTCTGCGAGCAGCGGACGCGGCCCTCTTCGTCGTCTCGGCCGCGCAGGAGGCCGACGCCGTGGCGGGCGCCTGCCGCGCGGTGTGGGAGGAGTGCGCGGCGGTGGGCATGCCGCGCGCCATCGTCGTGACGCATCTGGAGACCGCGCGCACCGGCTTCGAGGAGCTCACCGCCGTCTGCGGGCAGATCTTCGGCGGCGACGACCCCGATGCGGTCCTCCCGCTCTACCTGCCGCAGTACGGCGCCCAGCAGGCGGACGGTCACGCACCGGTCACCGGCCTCGTCGGGCTGCTGACGCAGCAGATCTTCGACTACTCGTCGGGCGAACGGAAGGAGTCCCCGCCCGACCCCGCGCAGACCCCGCTGATCGAGGAGGCCCGCAACCGGCTCATCGAGGGCATCATCGCGGAGAGCGAGGACGAGACCCTCATGGACCGCTACCTCGGCGGTGAGGAGATCGACCTCAAGACCCTCGTCGACGACCTGGAGAAGGCCGTGGCGCGCGGCACCTTCCATCCGGTCCTCGCCGCCGCCCCCGCGGCCGACGGCGCCCGGCAGGGCCTCGGCACGGTCGAGCTGCTGGAGCTGATCACCGGCGGCTTCCCGACCCCGCTCGAGACGACGCCGCCCGACGTCACGACCCCCGACGGGTCCCCGCGGCCCGCGATCACCTGCGACCCGGCCGGACCGCTCGTCGCCGAGGTGGTCAAGACGGCCTCGGACCCGTACGTCGGCCGTGTCTCCCTGGTGCGCGTCTTCTCCGGGACGCTGCGGCCCGACGAGACGGTGCACGTCTCCGGCCACGGGCTGGCCGACCGGGGGCACGAGGACCACGACGTCGACGAGCGCATCGGCGCCCTGTCCGCGCCCTTCGGCAAACAGCAGCGCCCGCTCCCCCACGCCATCGCCGGTGACCTGGCCTGCGTCGCGAAGCTGTCCCGCGCCGAGACCGGCGACACCCTCTCGGCCAAGGACGACCCGCTGCTGATGGCGCCCTGGACGATGCCCGATCCGCTGCTGCCGCTCGCCATCCAGGCGCACAGCAAGGCGGACGAGGACAAGCTGTCGCAGGGCCTGACCCGCCTCGCCGCCGAGGATCCGACGATGCGGCTCGAACAGAACCAGGACACCCACCAGGTGGTGCTGTGGTGCATGGGCGAGGCACACGCCGACGTCGCCCTCGAACGGCTCCGCAACCGCTACGGCGTCCAGGTCGACGTCGTGCCCCACAAGGTCCAGCTCCGCGAGACCTTCGCCGCCGGCTCCGCGGGGCGCGGCCGCCACGTGAAGCAGTCCGGCGGCCACGGGCAGTACGCGATCTGCGAGATCGACGTCGAACCCCTGCCGGCCGGCTCCGGCGTCGAGTTCGTCGACAAGGTCGTCGGCGGAGCGGTGCCGCGCCAGTTCATCCCGTCCGTGGAGAAGGGCGTGCGCGCCCAGGCCGCGCGCGGTGTCGCCGCGGGCTATCCGCTCGTCGACGTACGGGTCACCCTGCGGGACGGCAAGGCGCACTCGGTGGACTCCTCCGACGCGGCCTTCCAGACCGCGGGCGCCCTCGCACTTCGGGAGGCCGCGGCCGAGGCGCGGATCAACCTGCTGGAACCCGTGGCCGAGGTGCAGGTGCTCGTCCCGGACGAGTACGTGGGGCCGGTCATGAGTGACCTGTCCGGCCGGCGCGGCCGGGTCATCGGCACCGAACAGGCGGGCGGCGGGCGCACGCTGGTGCGCTCGGAGGTGCCGGAGATCGAGATCGGGCGCTACGCGGTCGACCTGCGCTCCATCTCGCACGGCACGGGCCGGTTCAGCCGGACCTACGCACGGCACGAGCCGATGCCGCAGCAGGTGGCGGACCGGATGCGCGAGGAGGCGAAGGCGAAGGCCTCCTGACCGGTGGCCGTCCGCCGGCGCACTCCGCCGGCGGACGGCCGTCCCGATGTCCACTGCCGCGACCGCCCGGCCCCCGATACGCTGAGGTGTCCAGCTCATCAGGTGTGCGGGGCGCGGCAGTTGGGAACAGGCCGCAGTGCGGACGCGTGCGGCGATGGGGGCGGTAGTGACAGACGGATTCGATTTCACACCCGGGGCTCAGGTCCCGCTCATGGGGTCGGCCGGGCAGACCGCGGCGACTCATGCGCTCGCCTCGGCGGCGTACCGCGACGGCCCGGTCGCCGAGATCCTCAAGGCCAACAGCGAGTGGCACAAGTCCGAGGTGACGCCCGGCAAGTTCTCCCTCTTCGAGCCGAACCTCGGTGAGGCCTTCTCCCGGGCGGTCCAGGTGCGGATGCTCGGCGGCGCCCGCAAGGCGCTGATCCAGTCCTTCGGCACCGAGCCCCAGACCGTCGTGGAGCACTGCCTGGCCGCCACCCGCATCCGCAAGGAGCGGGACGCCAGGCTCACCGCCGTCATGGCGCTGTGCGGACTGCTCTTCCTGCCCGGACTCCTGCTGTGGATGGGCGTGTTCCAGCTGCGCCGCACCCTCGCCGGCGCGGCGAACAAGCGCGCCGGAGCCGTCGGCACCCTCCTGCTCGTGGGCATCGGCATCATGGCCGTGGTCCTGCTGCTGCGGCTGCCGTTCACCGGGTTCTGGGGCTACTACATCCGGGGCATGATCGTCGCCCCGGTCGTCGGCTGGATGCTCGCGAAGAGGATCTGCGAGGCCACCGCGAAGGACATGCGCGCGCGATGGGACAGCCTCCTCTCCGGAGGCGGCGGCATCGGCGCGAAGGTCCCCGAGGCCGTGCCGGGCAACCCCGACGAGACCGCCCGTGAGCAGCTGCGCCAGGGTCTGCAGAAGCTCACCGCCGAGCAGCACTCCAACGTCGTCTTCTACGCGGGCCCCAAGGGAATACTGGGCATGGGCACCCGCTGGGGCAGCTGGCAGATGGCCGAGGAGCTCGTCTCAAGCGAACCGGGCAAGGAGATCAACCAGTTCCGCAGCTGGGACGTCATAAGGGCCATCCACGACAAGCTGAAGCTGCTGGAACGCGGCCCGCTGAACTCCGGCGGCTTCCCGACCCCCTCAGTCCGGCACTGGATCGTCTCCCCCGTCGGCGAGAACGCCGTGGCGGTCGCCAGGCCCGAGGGCCAGGACGTGGAGACCTTCCAGGTCAAGGGCCACGAGATACAGCGCATCTGCAACCACCAGCAGTTCGGCGGCGGCAACCGCCACTACCTGGGCGTGCAGTTCACGCTGTGGGACGGCCAGTTGGTCATCACCATGATGATCACGGTCACCGTGCTCCACGAGACCCTGCGCGTGGAGGTCACCGGGCACGCGCTCGGCCCGGTGCACTCCCTGTTCACCACCAAGCCCGAGCCCAAGACGGTCACCGTCAGCAAGACCGTCAAGTTCTGGGAGACGGTCGACCGGGTGCTGCCGCTGGTGGACGCGCCCGAGGTCGTACGGCTGGCGGTGCGGGCGCCCTTCACCTGGTTCCCGCCGCTGCTCGACTTCCTCGGCGGCAAGCTGGTGCTGCCGGAGCCGTTCGGCCTGCGCCACGCCTGGGCCGAGAAGCCCTGGCGGCACCGGTTCATGGCGGACGACGCGATGCGCGCCGCCACTCCGGTGCTGCGCGTGGCCCACGCCGCCGCGATGAAGGTCCTGGCCGACAACGGCGTCAGCACGGAGAAGTTCGACAACCGCTCCATGGTCGTCAGCGGGTTCGTCCAGGACCCGACTCCGCGGAACGCGGACCTGTACGAGGCGTGAGGCCGTACGGCTCCGGTGCGTACGGCTCCGGTGCGGGCGGATCCGGTGCGGGCGGATCCGGTGCGGCTCACAGGGGCCAGGCGGCGGCGAGCATCCGGCGGGTGTCGGCGAGGAGCTGCGGCAGCACCTTGGTCGAGCCGATGACAGGCATGAAGTTGGTGTCGCCGCCCCACCGGGGCACGATGTGCTGGTGCAGGTGGGCGGCGATCCCGGCCCCGGCGGCGCTGCCCTGGTTGAGGCCGATGTTGAACCCGTGGGCGCCGGAGGCTGCCCGCAGGGCGGTCATGGCCTCCTTGGTCAGCCGCGCGAGCTCGACGGTCTCGGCGTCGTCCAGCTCGGTGTAGTCGGCGACGTGGCGGTAGGGGACGACCATCAGGTGGCCGCCGTTGTAGGGGTAGAGGTTGAGCACGGCGTAGACCGTCTCGCCGCGGGCGAGGATCAGACCGTCCTCGTCGGACTTCGACGGGATCGAGCAGAACGGGCAGCCGTCGTCGGCCCCGGGGCCGGTCGGCTTGTTCTCGCCCTGGATGTACGCCATGCGGTGAGGCGTCCACAGGCGCTGGAACGAGTCAGGCGTCCCGACTCCGATCTGCTGCTCCGGCTCAGTCGTCATGCGTGCCAGCATATTCGCCGCTGAGGGCGGCATGCGGCGAGGGGGCGGCCCCTTCCGGGACCGCCCCTCGCGTGCCTGCTCGGGTCAGACCTGGACCCGTCGTTCCACCACGTCGACGAGCTTGGCCAGGGCCTCCTCGCGCGGAATGCCGTTCTCCTGCGAGCCGTCGCGGTAGCGGAAGGAGACGGTGCCCGCGTTCATGTCCTCGTCACCGACGATGATCATGAACGGGACCTTCTGCTTCTGCTGGTTGCGGATCTTCTTCTGCATCCGGTCCGAGGACGCGTCGACCTCGACCCGCAGCCCCTTCTTCTTCGCGTCCGCCGCGAACTGCTGCAGGTACTCGACGTGCGCGTCACCGATCGGGATGCCGACGGCCTGGACGGGCGCCAGCCACGGCGGCATCGCGCCCGCGTAGTGCTCGAGCAGCACCGCGAAGAACCGCTCGATCGAGCCGAACAGGGCCCGGTGGATCATGACCGGGCGCTGCTTGGTCCCGTCGGGGCCGGTGTACTCGAGGTCGAAGCGCTCCGGCAGGTTGAAGTCGAGCTGGACGGTCGACATCTGCCAGGTCCGGCCGATCGCGTCCTTGGCCTGGACGGAGATCTTCGGGCCGTAGAAGGCGGCGCCGCCCGGGTCCGGGACCAGCGGCAGCCCCTGCTTCTCGGCCACCTGCCGCAGCGTCTCGGTGGCCTCCTCCCAGATCTCGTCGCTGCCGACGAACTTCTCCGGGTCCTTGGTGGACAGCTCCAGGTAGAAGTCGGTCAGACCGTAGTCGCGGAGCAGGTTGAGCACGAAGGTGAGCGTCGAGTCGAGCTCGTCCGCCATCTGCTCCTTGGTGCAGTAGATGTGCGCGTCGTCCTGGGTGAAGCCGCGGGCACGGGTCAGACCGTGCACGACTCCGGACTTCTCGTAGCGGTACACGGTCCCGAACTCGAAGAGACGCAGCGGCAGTTCGCGGTAGGACCGGCCGCGCGCGTCGAAGATCAGGTTGTGCATCGGGCAGTTCATGGGCTTGAGGTAGTAGTCCACGCCCTCGTCGAGCTGCATGGGCGGGTACATGCCCTCGGCGTACCAGTCGAGGTGGCCCGACGTCTCGAAGAGCTTCCCCTTGGTGGCGTGCGGGGTGTAGACGAACTCGTACCCCTCCTCCTCGTGCCGCTTGCGCGAGTAGTCCTCCATGACCCGGCGGATGATGCCGCCCTTGGGGTGGAAGACCGCGAGGCCGGAGCCGATCTGGTCCGGGATGGAGAAGAGGTCCAGCTCGTTGCCGAGCTTGCGGTGGTCGCGCTTCTCGGCCTCGGCGAGGAAGTCCAGGTGCGCCTTCAGCTCGTCCTTGGACGGCCAGGCGGTGCCGTAGATGCGCTGGAGCATCGGGTTCTTCTCGCTGCCGCGCCAGTAGGCGGCGGCGTTGCGCATCAGCTTGAAGGCCGGGATGTTGCGCGTGGTGGGCAGGTGGGGGCCCCGGCAGAGGTCCTTCCAGCACAGGTCGCCCGTCTTGGCGTCCAGGTTGTCGTAGATCGTGAGCTCGCCGGCGCCCACCTCCACGTCGGCGCCGTCGTCGTGCGAGGCCGAGCCCTTGAGGCCGATCAGCTCCAGCTTGTACGGCTCGTCGGCGAGCTCCTCGCGGGCGGCGTCGTCGGTGACGACGCGGCGCGAGAAGCGCTGGCCGCGCTTCTGGATCTCCTGCATCTTCTTCTCGATGGCCTTGAGATCCTCGGGCGTGAACGGCTTCTCGACGTCGAAGTC
>NZ_JABZEE010000069.1 GCF_013387495.1 Streptomyces sp. PKU-EA00015
GGATCTCCTGCATCTTCTTCTCGATGGCCTTGAGATCCTCGGGCGTGAACGGCTTCTCGACGTCGAAGTCGTAGTAGAAGCCGTCCTTGACCGGCGGGCCGATGCCGAGCTTGGCCTCGGGGAACAGCTCCTGCACGGCCTGGGCCATGACGTGCGCGGTGGAGTGGCGCAGGATGTTGAGGCCGTCCTCGGAGGAGATCTCGACGGGCTCGACCTCCTCGCCGTCCTTGATCTCGTACGCGAGGTCCTTCAGCTCTCCGGCCACGCGGGCGGCGACGACCGTGCGCTCGCCGGCGAAGAGGTCGGCGGCCGTAGTGCCCGTCGTCACCACGCGCTCTTCCCGCTCGGAATCGCGTTGGATGATCACACGGACGTCTGACACCGGTCTCTCCTGACTGAAGGTGGATGCACGGCCTGGCACAGCACGCGCACCAGGAATCGTACCGAGCCGGAGCGACCACTCGCGAAACGGTTTGCGGGGCCGGGCGTCAGTCCTCCTCGTCCCCCGCTTCCCCGAAGAAGTCCAGGTTCTCCTGGAGCGACTTCATCAGCCGGTCCCGCTCCGCGTCGTCGACCGGCACGGGGGTCACGCCGGAGGCGTCGGTCAGCCGCCGGAATCCGCCCCGGCTCTCCAGCCGGCCGATCAGCCGGATCGGCAGTCCGACCAGATGGGCGTGGCCGGCCGTGCGGTAGGAGTCCTCGTCCAGCGCCACCCGCACGTGCGGCACCTCGGCCCCGGCCAGCACCCGCAGCCGTACGGTGCCCTGGCCCCGTGGTCCCGAGCGGCGCATGCGGACGACGGTGCCGGTGATCCGCACCGGGACGGACGGCTCGTCCTGGAGGTAGCGGGCACCCGCCTCGCGCAGGGCGGGCAGGTCCCCCGCCGAGAACTCCACCGGCTCCATGCGGGCGGCGCAGCCCTGGGGCACTCCGGCGGCCGGGGACCAGGCGAGCGTGATGCGCGCTCCCTCCGAGCCGCGCACGAGCGCGATCACGGCCTCGGTCAGCTCGCGGCTGACGCCTGCCTGCACGGCGGTGTCGAACGCCTCCATGCCCCCCGCGGCCCGCCGGTAGTCGATGGCCTCGCGGGTGGCCTGGAGCGCATGGGCGAGCCGGACGGCGACCGCGCGGCCGGACTGTACAGGGACGAAGGCGGTGAGGGAACGGCCGCCGGGCGCCGGGCCCACGAGGACGCCTTCGAGCAGGGCCTGCGCCTGCCTGCGGTGACGGGCGCCGTAGTAGCCGGCGCGGCCCCGTACGGCGAGGGCGCCGGCCAGCAGCATCTGGCGGGCGGCCGAGCGCAGCTGTTCCTGCGCGGTCCACGAGACGGTGCCGGACGGCCCCTGCGGGATGTCGCGCCACCAGCGGATCTCGTCGCTGGGAACGGTGAGCCCGACGAGAACGTCGCGGGCCGAGGGGGCGGCACTGCGGGCGAGTGCGGTGAGCGCTTCGCCGATGAGGTCCTCGCAGTCGGGGAAGGCGCGGCTCTCGGGCACGAGCAGGCTGGTGCCGCCGGCGACGGGGCCGGGCGGTGTCCAGCGCGTGTAGCGCCCGGCGGCCCCGCCGCGGCGCCGCCAGCCGTGACGGTCGAGGAGGGCGCCGAGGACGGCGGGGTCGATCTGGGCGGGGTCCGGCTCCGCGGTGGCGCCCCAGGGGGCGGGCGGGCCGGCCGTGGGGTGGCTGCCGGGCTGCGGGAATCGGTGGAGGTGCTCGTCGAAGGGCCGGTGCGTCAAGGTCTTCCTCCCGCCCCGACGCGCGCCATGATCTCGCAGAGCGCGCTGTCGTCGAAGATCCGCGTGGTCGGGATCCGCACGGTGGTCCGGCGCCTGCCCGTCACCGGGTGGCCGGCCAGATTGGTCCAGTAGCAGCAGTGCCTGAGGTCGAGCCGGTCGTGGCCGGCGCGCAGCCACTCGTCCTGGGTGCGGGGGACGAGCATGACGACCAGGATCTTGTGCACCGAGACCGGTGTGCGGGCGAGCTTCACCAGATGGTCGTTGTCGAGGGTGAAGGAGAACGCGGGTCCCGGTGGGTGGGGCGGGATCTGGTAGGTGCACTTGAGCTGCACCTTGATGGTCACTTCGTCGTCGACCGTGTGCCGGGCCGAGCTGTGGCTGACGTGCCAGTCGATGCCGTTGTCCGGGAACGGCTGGGACAGTGAGCAGCCGGCCGCGGCGGCGACCGCGTGCAGATAGCCCACCTGGAGTGTCTCCATGCAGGCGGTGGTGGCGAGCGCTCCGCGCAGTGGAACGGTCCGCTGGGGCTGGGGGCACCTCCCGCTTGCGGGGGACAGCCCTCCCGATTCGGGCTGGGCGAGCGCCATGGCAATTTCCTTCCCCGTCACCTGTGTTGTCACCGCGCGGCGTACGGCGCAAACAGCCCGGGTATCACCGATTCGGGCAGGGCCCTTCGCCCATCTGCCAGGCACGTGCGAGGAGTTCGGGGATGACGCACTGGTTCGACGGCCCGCTGGCCGCATTTGACACGGAGACAACCGGAGTGGACGTCGAGGCGGACCGGATCGTGTCGGCCGCGGTGGTCGTCCAGGACACGCCCGGCGGACGGCCTCGCATCACGCGGTGGTTGGTGAATCCGGGCATCCCGGTGCCGCCGGCCGCCACGGAGGTGCACGGCCTGACGGACGATCACCTCCAGCGCAACGGGCGCTGGCCGGCGCCGGTGATGGAGGAGATAGCGAGGTCGCTGGCTGATCAGTGCGCGGCGTCGCGCCCGCTGGTGGTGATGAACGCGCCGTTCGATCTGACCATCCTGGACCGGGAGTTGCGCCGTCACCGGGCCTCGTCGCTGGCGCGCTACCTGGAGAACGTACCGCTGTGCGTGCTGGATCCGCGGGTGCTGGACAAGCATCTGGACCGCTATCGCAAGGGGCGGCGGACGCTCACCGATCTGTGCGCGCAGTACGACGTGGCGCTGGAGGGGGCGCACGACGCCGCGGCCGACGCGCTGGCGGCGATGGAGGTCGTACGGGCGGTGGGGCGCCGTTTCGCGTCGCGGCTGGAGCGGTTGTCCGCCGCGGAGCTGCACACGTTGCAGGCGGTGTGGCACGCGGCGCAGGCGCGGGGGCTGCAGGCGTGGTTCGCGCGCAGCGGTGTCCCCGAGCCGGTCGATCCGGCGTGGCCGCTGCGCCCGGACCTGCCCGCGGCGGCGTGACGGTCGGCGGCACGAACGCGTGAGGCCGGTCCGCCTGCTGACGGACCGGCCCCTCCCGGTGGGCGATACTGGGTTCGAACCAGTGACCTCTTCGGTGTGAACGAAGCGCTCTCCCACTGAGCTAATCGCCCGGGAACGCACTGAACCATACAGGGCGTCGCCGCCTTCCTTCAAACCGCTTCGAGGTAGGCGGCCAGACCGCGCCGTCCACCGCGCATCATCAGCGCGTGGTTGGCCCGAAAGACCGGGCGGCACGGCACGGCGAGGCGCCTCATCAGCGGCTTGTGCACCTCGACCTCCTGCTCGAACACGGCCCGCGTTCCCCCGCCGTGCTCCTTCACGGTCCAGCGCGACCAGCCCGCGAGGTCTCCGTCCAGCGCGATCTCCAGCACGCCGGCCGCCGGGTCCCGGCGGCCGGCGTGCGCGGTGACGCGGAGGTCGTACGGGAGGAAGGAGCGGAAGCGGACGGTGCCGGAATCCTCGTCCCTGAGCTCGACGGCGCGCACCTGCGGCCACCACCGCGGGTACTCCTCGGCCCGCTCCAGGACGCGGTAGACGGCCTCCGGGGCGGCGGGCAGGTCCCAGACGCTGCGGAAGCGGTAGCGGCACCAGTCCATGGCCCCAGTCTGGCCCGGTTGCGACCGCCGCGGGCGTACTCACGGCGGATCTGAGTATCCGCGCCCATGTCCGGACCTTGTGGTGCGCGCCACACTTCCGGCCATGGAGAACGTTCCGACCCCCGCCGAGGAACTGGCGATCCTCGACCGCGAGCTGCGTCAACTGGACGCGCGCCGGGCGCAGTTGCTGGCCCGGCGCAGCTGGCTGCTGGCCGCCCTGCGGCCGCCGGTCACCGCGTCCGCACCGCCGTCCTTCCCGCCGTCGGGTTCCTGGCCGGCCGGTCCGCGGCCGCACGCCGAGGCGTCCCCACCGAGCGTGCAGAACGTGCTGCTGACGCTCGGGGGCATCCTGCTTGCCGTCGCGGCGATCGCGTTCACGCTGGTCAGCTGGGGCCACATGGGCATCGGCGGCCGCTCGGCGGTGCTCGGCGCGGTCACGCTGGCGGCCCTGGGCACGCCGGCGGTCCTGCTGCGCCGCGGTCTCGTCTCGACGGCCGAGTCCGTGGGCGTTCTGGGGCTGGTGCTGATGGTGCTGGACGCGTACGCGGTGCACCGGGTCGCCCTGGCGGGCACCGACGGACTGGCGTACGCGGCCGGGGTGTCGGCGGTTCTGGCGGGGCTCTGGTCCGCGTACGGCCTGGCCCTGCCGCGGCTGCGCGCCCCGCTGCCGACGGCGCTCGTGACGGCTCAGTTGCCGCTGCCGCTGTGGGCACTGGCCGGTGGTCCGGCCGCGCCCCCGATGGAGTGGGCGCTGCTGCTGACCGCAGCGGCGGACGTCGCGGTGGCGCTGTGGGGGCGGCCGGCGGTGGTGCGCGGGTTCGCCTGGGCGACCGCCTCGGTCACGGGCGGTCTGGCGATGCTGACCGGCCTGTGGCTCTCCCTGGCCGCCGGCTCGCCCGGGGAGGCTGCCGGTCCGGCGGCCCTGCTGCTCGCGGCCTCGGCGGTGGCGCTGTTCGCGGCGTGGCGTTCGCCGGCCGCCGCGCCGGGCGCGTCGGTGGTCGCCGGTCTGGCGGCGGTCGCGGCCGCCGGCGGGCTGATCCGTACGGCGGTCCCGCAGGGGTGGGCGGTAGTGGGCTACCTCCTCAGCGCGACAGCGCTCCTCGCGGTCGTCCGCACGTCGCTGCCCGACCGCGTGCGGCAGTCTCTCGCCCGGTCGGCGGGTGCCGTGCAGGCTGCGGCCGCGGTGACGGCGCTGCCTGCGGTGCTCGTGTCGCTCGCGGGCCCGGCCACGCGGGTCGGGGACATCTGGTCGACGGCACCGGCGGGCACGCGGGAGGCGCTGTCCCTGGACGTGCCGCTCTCCGTTCTCCCGGCTGCCCCGCTGGTCCTCGCGGTCCTCGCGGCGACGGCGGCGCTGGTGGCGCGCCGCCTTCCGGCCGACGACAGCGCGTCGCAGGCCGCTTCGGACCACGCGGCGGCCGGTGCCCCTCCGACGGCCGCCGACGGCCGCGGCAGCGCGCCGGGCGCCCTGCTCCGTCCCGCCGCGGCCTGCGGCTCCCTGGTCCTGTTCTGGGCCGCGCTGCTGGTCCTGCCCGTGGTCCTCGACGTGCCGTACGGCATCGCGGTCGGCTGGCAGCTGGTCCTCGCCGTGGCGCTTCTCGCCCTCGGCGCCGTACGGACCGCCCCGCTCGCGCACACCGCCCTGGCCTGCGGCCTGGCCGGCTCGGTGAGCGTGGCGCTGCTGTCCCTGGCGACGCGTCCGGCGACGTTCGTCGTGCTGGGCGTGCTGCCGGCGGCGCTCGCGGCCGCGGCGTTCCGGGCACGCGGCCCGGCGCAGCAGGTGGCCGCCTGCGCGGCGACCGTGTTCGCGACCGGCCTCGCCGGGGCCTGCGCGGCCGCCGCCGGG
>NZ_JABZEE010000007.1 GCF_013387495.1 Streptomyces sp. PKU-EA00015
TTCCGGGGCTTTCCTGCGTTCCGGGGTCGCATAAGGTCGGCGGCATGCGCTACGACCTCGTCATCTTCGACAACGACGGCGTGCTCGTCGACAGTGAGCCCCTCTCGAACACGATCCTCGCCGGCTATCTCACCGAGCTCGGCCACCCCACTTCGTACGAGGACTCCCTGCGCGACTACATGGGGGCCGCCGTCCACCGCGTCCACGACCTCGTCCGGGAGCGGACCGGGCAGGCGCTGCCGGCGGACTTCGACGAGACGCTGCACGCGCGTGTCTTCGCCGCCTTCGAACGGGAGCTGGCCGCCGTCGACGGCGTCACGGACGTTCTGGAGAAGCTCACGGCCGACGGTGTGCCGTACTGCGTCGCGTCCTCCGGAAGTCATGAGCGGATCCGTGTCGGGCACCGCACCACAGGGCTCGACCGGTGGTTCACCGACGACGTCCTGTTCAGTGCCCAGGACGTGGGCCGGGGCAAGCCCGCGCCCGATCTCTTCCTTCACGCCGCCGCGCGCATGGGGGTGGCGCCCGAGCGGTGCGTCGTCGTCGAGGACAGCCGCCTGGGGGTGCAAGCGGCCCTGGCGGCCGGTATGGACGTGTACGGGTTCACCGCCATGACGCCCGCCGACAGACTCGCCGGGGCCAGGGGCTGCTTCGATGCAATGGCGGAGCTGCCCGCATTGCTCGTGTGACGTGTCTACCCACCGGTAGTTCACGTCCGTACGCTGTGCCGCCATGACGGATGCGCGGTTGGGCCACGGGCGGGCCTCCTTGGCGTTCAGCTTCTTCTCCCAGGGTGTCGCGTTCGCTCTGCTCGTGACGCGTATCCCCGCCGTGCAGGACCGCTACGGGATATCCGACGGGCTGCTGCCGCTCTTCCTCGCGGCCGTGCCGATCCTCGCCGGGGTGGGCAGCGTCCTGACCGGGCGCATGGTCCGCCGGGTCCCGGCGAGCGCGGTGCTGCGGTGGTCGCAGCCGCTCGTGCTGCTGTCGCTCCTCGGCGTCGCCGCGGGCGACCGGATGTGGCAAGTGGGCGTCGGTCTCGGGGTGTTCGGGCTGGCCGTCGGTGCGCTCGACGCCGCGATGAACATGCTGGGCGTCAGTCTCCAGCGCGCGTACGGGCGGAGCGTCATGCTCGGCTTCCACGCGGCGTACAGCCTCGGCGGGATCGCGGGCGCGTCGCTGGCGTGGGCGGGTGCGCACTTCGATCTCGCGCTGGTCGTGTCGTATCTGCCGGTGGTCGCGGTCCTGATGCCCGCGGTGCTCGCCGCGAGCCGGTGGTACGTCGACGGCGAGCAGGCTCCGGAGCCCCGCCGGGCGGAGGCTGCCGGGGGCGGGGTGGCCTTCAAGGTGCTGGCGCCGCTGTGTCTGGTCATGACCTTCGCGTACATCGGGGACTCGACCGTCTCCAACTGGAGTGCGAAGTACCTGCAGGACGTCCTGGGAAGCTCCGAGGAGCTGGCGACCGTGCCGTACAACGCGTACATGGTGACGACGCTGATGGGCCGGGCCGTCGGGGATCTCGCGGTGCGGCGCTTCGGGGCCGTGGCCGTCGTCCGGGGCGGGGCGGTGCTGGCGGCGGCCGGGTTCGCGGTGGTCGCGGGGGCGCCGGGTGCGTGGGCCGGGATGCTCGGGTTCACACTGCTGGGGTTCGGGCTGTGCGTGATCGTGCCGCAGACGTTCGCGGCGGCGGGCCGGCTGGCGCCGGGGGACAGCGATGCGGCGGTGGCGCGGCTCAACGTGTTCAACTACGTCGGCTTCCTGGTCGGGTCGCCGTTGGTCGGGGCGCTCGGGGACGTGTGGAGCTACCGGGGCGCGATGCTGGTGCCGATGGTGATGGCGCTGGTCACGTTGGCGTATGCCCGGTCGTTCGGGGCGGAGCCCGCCCGATACGGTGGCGGGCATGAGCGGCCGCGGGTTGTTGATGTGGGACGAGGCGGTAACGAAGTATGACTTCGGAAGCAGCCATCCGATGGATCCGGTCCGGCTCGCGCTGACCATGGGGCTGGTGCGCGCGTACGGGCTGGACCGGGCCATGGACGTGGTGGCCGCCAGGCCGGCGGGCGACTCGACGCTCCGGCTCGTGCACCGCGAGGACTACGTGGCCGCGGTACGGGCGGCATCCGAGGACCCGGCGAGCGCGGACCAGTCGTACGGACTCGGCACGGTCGACGACCCCGCCTTCGCGGGGATGCACGAGGCGTCGGCGCTGATCGCCGGGCAGTCGGTGGGCGCCGCCGAGGCGGTGTGGCGGGGGGAAGCCGCGCACGCCGTCAACTTCGCCGGCGGCCTGCACCACGCGATGCCGGGAGCCGCGTCCGGGTTCTGCATCTACAACGACGCGTCGCTGGCCGTCGCCCGGCTGCTGGAGCTGGGTGCGGAGCGCGTCGCGTACGTGGACGTGGACGTCCACCACGGCGACGGGGTCCAGGCGGCGTTCTGGGACGACCCGCGCGTGCTGACGATCTCCCTGCACGAGCATCCGCGCACGCTGTTCCCGCAGACCGGCTGGCCGGAGGAGACGGGCGGCACCGGGGCCGCCGAGGGCTCGGCGGTGAACGTGGCGCTGCCCGCCGGGACGGGCGACGAGGGGTGGCTGCGCGCGTTCCACGCGGTGGTGCCCGAGCTGCTGGCCGGCTTCCGGCCGCAGGTGCTGGTGTCGCAGCACGGCGCGGACACGCACTTCGAGGACCCGCTCGCTCATCTTGCGGTGTCGCTCGACGCTCAGCGTGCGGTGCAGGAGGCGTGTCACGAGCTCGCGCACGCGCACGCGGACGGGAAGTGGGTGGCGCTCGGCGGCGGGGGCTACGAGGTCGTGTACGTCGTTCCCCGGTCGTGGACGCACCTCGTGGGGATCGCCGCGCACCAGCCGGTGGCCCCGGAGTCGGTGATCCCCTCGACGTGGCGCGACGAGGTGTACGCGCGGACGCGCCAGTTGGGGCCCGCGCGTATGACGGACGGGCGGTGGCCGGTGCGCCTGCGGTCCTGGGAGGACGGCTACGACCCGGCGGACCGGCTCGACCAGTCGATCCTGGCGACGCGTCGGGCCGTGTTCCCGCTGCGCGGGCTGCTGGCGTAGCGGCGGGCACCGCAGGGGCGATTACGCCAACTGTGCGGAGCACACGCGTTTCGGGCCTGCCGCAGGGCCCGGTGCGTCAGCATCGGAAGGGTGTTGAGCACCGGAACGCCGCGGGTACAGCTGCGGGCGCATCTGCTGGCGTCGGGGTTGGCGGGGGACGTGGCGACCTCGCGGGAGGCCGCCCTGCGCAGTTATCGCGCGTTCGCCGCGCGGGACCCGCGGGTGACCCTGGGGCTCGATCCGCGGTGGTCGTGGAGCGAGCGGGACCTGATTGCGCTGATGTCCAGGAGATGCGGGGTGTCCGCCGATCCGGCGTGTGTGGGCGGAGGCGACGTCATCGACCCGGAGCTGACGCTGTGTGCACTGGACGCGTTCGCCGGGCGGTTGGGGGACGTGGCGCGGCGGCGGGCTCCCGTGCTGTTCGGCACGGGGCATCCGCACCGGTTGCTGGGGTTCTACGCAGACCTGGCAGACGCGGTGTCGGCGGCGGGGTGTTCCGTCCTCACCCCCGCGCAGGGGCGATGTGTCGACATAACGACCCGGTTCGGCGTACGCACGCACCGACTCGTGTACGTACGGGGGGTGGCCTCGCTGTACGAAAAGGGAGCGCGCGAGACGGGCGCGCACAGCCATTCCCCTCTGCCGGTGAGGGTGGCGCTCCAGGCCGCCGCGGAAGCGGGCGGCCCTCTGCCCGAGCTCGTCGTCGGAGACCACGGCTGGGTCTGCGGGGCAGGTCAGCTGGGGATCGAGGCCATGGGCCTCGCGGACACGGACGATCCCGCGCTGTTCGTCGGCGAGGCGGAGGGGCGGGTGTCGGTCGCGGTTCCGCTTGATGACGCCGTTCGGCCGGAGTACTACCGGCCTCTGACGCGCTATGTACTCAATCGAGCGTGTCTGTCACAGTAGGCGGCCGATTGCAGCTCCTCTTCCCCACTCGCACCACCCGCCCCTAGTCTGGGCAGTGAGCGCACAGCGACGAAGAGTCACCGGAGGGGAAGCCGGTGCGCGTCGGGTGCGGAAGGTACAGGTGGGTCATGGCTGCTGGCAGCGAGAGGCCTCTGAACGAGGTCAAGTTCCTTACCGTGGCGGAGGTTGCCTCGGTGATGCGGGTGTCGAAGATGACCGTGTACCGCTTGGTGCACAGCGGTCATCTGCCGGCGATCCGGGTGGGGAGGTCCTTCCGGGTACCGGAGCAAGCGGTGCACGAGTATCTCCGCGAATCCTTCGTGGGGGTGGAATCCGCGTAACGGGGACCGGGACGGTCGCCCTCGGATTACAAGCTCGGCGCTCTGGCGGGTAGGCTAGGCCGACGTAGGTCGTGTGGGCCCAGACGCCCCGCACCGAGTGAAGAGAAGTGAGCGAGGGTAGTCGTGGGCTCTGTTATCAAGAAGCGGCGCAAGCGGATGGCGAAGAAGAAGCACCGCAAGCTGCTCAAGCGCACCCGCGTTCAGCGTCGCAACAAGAAGTAGGCGACAGCTGTACGTGTTTTCTCGGCCCTTCCACCAGCCTGGTGGAGGGGCCGAGGTGCGTTGTTGGGCCGGTGTGGACGAGAAGTGGGGGCGGGAGAAGGAAGCACGTGGCAAAAGTGCGCCGTGCGGTCATCACAGTGCAACACCGACGCGCTACGGTGACGCCAGGACCTGGACCTAGGGGAAGGCGCTGATCTTGGGCAAGGTCGTGCTCGTCACCGGTGTGGCCCGGCAGCTCGGTGGCCGTCTCGTGCGGCGCATCCAGCGCGATCCCGAGGTGGACCGCGTGATCGGTGTGGACGCGGTGGGGCCCGGACATCATCTGGGCGGGGCCGAATTCGTGCGTGCCGACATCCGCCAGTCGGCCATCGCCCGCGTCCTGGCCGAGCACGCCGTCGACACGGTCGTGCACATGGACGTGACGGGTACGCCGCTGGGCGCCGGGGGACGCACGGCCGTCAAGGAGACCAACGTCATCGGCACCATGCAACTGCTGGGAGCCTGCCAGAAGTCGCCGACGGTCAAGCGGCTGGTGGTCAAGTCCAGTACGAGCGTGTACGGCTCGGCCCCGCGCGACCCCGCCGTCTTCACGGAGACCACCCCGCCCAAGTCGCTGCCGAGCGGCGGCTTCGCGAAGGACGCCGTGGAGGTCGAGGGCTACGTGCGCGGGTTCGCCCGGCGACGCCCGGACGTGGCCGTGTGCGTCCTGCGGTTCGCGAACATCCTCGGCCCGTGCGCCGACTCGCCGCTCGCCGAGTTCTTCTCCCTGCCGGTCATGCCGACCGTCTTCGGCTACGACCCGCGTCTGCAGTTCGTCCATGAGGACGACGTCATCGACGTGCTGCGGATCGCGCTGCACGAACCGCGCCGCGGGACGCTGAACAGCGGCACGTTCAACATCGCGGGCGACGGTGTGCTGACGCTGTCCCAGTGCTCCCGGCGACTGGGGCGGCCGACCATGCCGGTGCCTCTGCCCGCCGTCACCTGGGTCGGCTCCGCGCTGCGCACGGTCGGCATCACGGACTTCTCGCCGGAGCAGATCCGGCTGCTCACCCACGGCCGCGTGGTCAGCACGGTCCAGATGCGCGAGACACTGGGGTTCCGTCCGCGGTTCACCACCGCCGAGACGTTCGCGGACTTCGCACGCAGCCGGGCTCCCGGGCTGCTGCCGCCCGAGTCCGTGGCCAGGGCCGTGGACCGGGTCGCGGCGGCGCTGCCCGTCGGCCGGGGCGCGGGACCCGCCGTGGAGACGACGACCGGTGAGACGACGCGCGGCGAGACGACGCACAGCGCCGGATGAGCCCTGAGGGGCCCGGATAAGGAGCGCAGCCAACGATGGCGGACGCCAAGGTCATTCCGTTCGACGACGACCGTTCGCGCGGTGGTGCGCAGCGACCGGCGCGGCGGCGCCCCGGCGGGTCCGCGCGCCGCATGGCCGACCCGGCCGCGGCGGGCGACTCCGTGGTGCGCGAGGCGCCGGACCCGGCGGCACGGGAGACGGCGATGTCGGAGGCGGCCGTGCGGGACGCCGCCGTGAGCCCGCTGCCGGACCGGGGCGTCGTGGCGGCAGCCCGCGACACGGCCGCCGGGGAGCCGGCATCGGCGGGCGGGGGGAACTGGGACCGCCGGATCGCGGGCGGACTGGCGTTCCTGCGCCGACGGCTGACCGGTGACTACGAGGTCGACGAGTTCGGATACGACGCCGAGCTGACCGACAACGTCCTGATGTCGCTGCTGCGGCCGTTGGCCGACAAGTACTTCCGTGTCGAGGTGAAGGGCATCGAGAACATCCCGTCGGACGGCGGCGCCCTGGTGGTGGCCAACCACTCGGGGACGCTGCCGCTGGACGGGCTGATGCTGCAGGTCGCCGTCCACGACAACCACCCGGCCGGACGCCACCTGCGGCTGCTCGCCGCCGACCTGGTGTTCATGCTGCCGGTGGTGAACGAGCTGGCGCGCAAGGCCGGGCACACGCTCGCGTGCGCGGAGGACGCGGAACGGCTGCTCCAGGGCGGCGAGGTCGTCGGGGTGATGCCGGAGGGCTTCAAGGGCATCGGGAAGCCGTTCAGCGAGCGGTACAAGCTCCAGAGGTTCGGGCGCGGCGGCTTCGTGTCGACGGCGCTGCGGGCGGGCGTGCCGATCGTGCCGTGCTCGATCGTCGGCGCGGAGGAGATCTACCCCATGCTCGGCAACGCGAAGACACTGGCGCGGCTGCTGGGCTTCCCGTACTTCCCCATCACCCCGACCTTCCCGTGGCTGGGGCCGCTGGGGGCGGTGCCGCTGCCGACGAAGTGGACGATCCAGTTCGGCGAGCCGATCGCCACGGACGGGTATCCGCCCGAGGCGGCCGAGGACCCGATGCTGATGTTCAACCTGACGGACCAGGTGCGCGAGCAGATCCAGCACACGCTGTACAAGCTGCTGGTGCAGCGCCGCTCCGTCTTCTTCTGAGCCGTCCTCTTCCGAGCCCGTGCACGTGTGAGGGGCGCCCCCGGCCGGGGGCGCCCCTCACACGCGTGTCCTGGACGTCGGTCCTATTCGTCGTCGCTGTCGATGCCGAGGCCCGGGAGGATCCCCGGCAGCAGGGGCGGGATGGTGACGTCCGGAGCAGTCGACTCCGAGTGCCTGCCGGACGCGGAGGGGTCGGCGTCCTGCGCCGGCGGGTCGAACAGGCCGCCGGTGTTTCCGCCGAGCAGCCCGTCGTCGGCGGCGGAGCTGGAGCCGGACGGACGGGGGCTGCTGTCCTGGCCCGTGTGACCGCCGCCCGTGTCGGGCGCGGACGGTGTGCTGCTGCCCGCGCCCGTGGTGCGCCCGTCGTCCCCGGGAACGTCCACGTCCCGCGAGCCGCGGTCGTCGGTCTCGGGTGCGCGCGGCAGCAGCGACTCCAGCGGGCCGACCTGTTGATCTATGGCGTCGAACGCCGAACTGACCTCTTCGCCGACGTCGGTGAGCTGGGCGGGAAGCCGGTCGCGCAGTCCGTCCCATGCGTCCCGGTGGGAGCGGGAGAAGGAGTTGAGCGTGGCGATCGGACCGAGCGAGCCGTCGCGCTCGTAGGCGGCGCTGAGCAGTCGGTGGCCCTCGCTGACGTCGTGCCGCATGCCGGTGAGCGTGCGGCGGACCTCACCGAGCGATTCGTGGTCCAGGTGACCGGAGCGGCCCCGCTCCATCAGGCGGCGGGCCTCGCTCAGGCGCGTCGACGCCTGGTCGAGGTAGAGCTCGCCGCGGTCGGATGCGTCGTCCGCCATGCCGCGCTTGAGGTCCTCCATGCCGCGCTTCAGCCCGTACAGCGAGTCACCGGGCAGGGCGTCGGAACTGGCAGCGGCCACCCCGCTGAAGGCGCCCGCGGCCACACCGACGGTCAGGCCGCCGGCCGCGAGCCCCTTCGACCAGCGGGAGCGCGGTCGCAATTTCCGGAGCCGGGAGGCCCGGTGGGCACCGCGGCCATGGGTCCGCTGCTCCGGCACCGTAGGGCCCGCGGATGCACCTCCCTGCGCCGTGCCTTGTTGAAGCATCGCTTCCATGGCGGCCACGAGCTGGGCCCGCTGCACCACCTTGACCTCGGGGTCCAGCTCCGGCTTCGGCAGTTCGCCGAGACCGTGAGCCAGACTCAACAGCCTTTCCTGCTCGGTCGATTCGACCGACTCCGCCTGCTGATCGGCCGCCTGGTCTTCCAAGGCCTGGGCGAAGGCGCTCGCCCGCCGGTGCGCCGATACGTTCGCGATCACTGGCGGCACCTCCTCTCGTCATGACGATCGACTCCCCTGGGCGTCTGGAGGGTTGCACGCCTTGAGCACATCCACACGAAAGAGTGAGTGTCTGCGGGCATGGCGTGTCCACAGGGAGTCCGCATTCCGCACAACGAGCGGCGCGGCACTTGGGTTACGCGCGAAAGATGATCGGACCAGTGCGTCATCGAGGCGTCACCGAGGGTGAGTTGGGTGCAGGGTCGCAGGGGGTGCGCGCGGGGCTCAGCGTGCGTCGTCGGGGAGCAGCCGGGCGAGGGTGCGGACGGCCCGGTACTGCAGGGTCTTGATCGCGCCCTCGTTCTTGCCCATGGCCCTGGCGGTCTCGGCGACGGACAGGCCCTGCAGGAAGCGGAGGGTGACGCACTCCTGCTGCTGGGGGTTGAGCTTGCGTACGGCTTCGAGCAGTGCGGCGTTCGACAGGGACTCCAGGACCGAGTCCTCCGGGCTGCGCTCGACCTCGTTGGCGTCGAGCATCTCGCCGGTGGTCACTTCCAGGCGGAAGCGGCTCGACTTGAAGTGGTCGGCGACGAGGTTGCGGGCGATCGTCACGAGCCAGGCGCCGAAGTCGCGCCCCTGCCAGGTGAAGGTGGAGATCCTGCGCAGCGCCCTGAGGAAGGTCTCGCTGGTCAGGTCCTCGGCGGTCGCCTTGCCGCCGACGCGGTAGTAGATGTAGCGGTAGACGGTGTCGCTGTACTGGTCGTAGAGCCGCCCGAAGGCCTCGGCCTCACCCGCCTGGGCGCGCTCGACGAGCTCCATCATGCGCGCGCTGTCGCTGTCGGCGGTGGGCCGGCGGGCGGTGGCTGCGCCGGAGCTGCCGCGTCCGCCCCGTCTGCCGACGGCCGTCCGCCCGTCGTCCTGGCGCCGCCCGTCATCGACGGCGCTTCGGGCCGGTCCCTTCTGCATGCCGTTCGGGATGCCGTCGGCCAGGGCATAGCAGGGGGCGGCCGGGCCGCTGACGGCGAGGCCGGACGTGGCGAGTGCGGGGACGGCGTACGCGGTGGGGACAAAGCCGCGCAGGTGGTCGAGGACCGCCGCGCGCAGCGTAGCCAGGCCCGAGGCGTCAACCCCGACGTGTGGGTACACGGGACTCCCAGAGGCAGAGCTTCCATCACGTGCAGTGCGGGACCGTTCACCCGTCGTGATGACTGGTGGGGTCCGTCATGCGTCTGAGGAGAATAACGCTTCGTACAGGCAGCGCTACACCGAGTTGCTCAAATCGCCGTTTCCGTCGCTTCTCTTATGAGTTGACGACTGATCACGTGGCACATTGTGAGCGGTTGTTGATCGAATTACTTCGTGATCTGTCTGATCGCGGGGTGACTTGTGGTCGCGGCGGGGGAACGGGACTGGCCGGGGGTGTGGAGGGGTAAGAACGGCGGAATGCCCGCCGACACGCGGGGGCGTGCGTGGGGGCTCTGGGGGCGCTGCCTGTGGGGCGCTGCCCCCGGCCTCGCGTCTCGAGCGCCGGCGGGGCTGGATGTGACCCGGCGGGCGCAGGTGGCCGGTGGCGCGGGCAGGTCGGCCTGGGGCGTGCGGCGGTCCTGCGCGGGGCGCTGCCCCCGAGCCCCGCGCCTCGAGCGCCGGCGGGGGCTGGAGACGCCCGGCGGCCGGGGACCGTGCCTGATCTGCCGGCGATGGGTGTCGCCGGGCGACCGCGGTCGGGCCGGTCCGGTGTGCGCGGCGGTCCTGCGGGGCGCTGCCCCGGGCCCCGCGCCTCGAGCGCCGGCGGGGCTGGACATGGCCCCGCGTCGTGTCAGCGGCGGCGGCGGTGGAGGGCCACTGCTGCTGCCGTGCCGCCCGCCAGGGCTCCCACGCCCGCTGCCGCCGGGATGCCGACCTTCGCCGCCTTGCGGCCCGTCCGGTAGTCCCGCAGGCGCCAGTCGCGTTCGCGCGCGTGCTTCCTCAGCTTCGTGTCCGGGTTGATCGCGTACGGATGGCCGACCAGCGACAGCATCGGGATGTCGTTGTGGCTGTCGCTGTACGCCGCGCAGCGGGCCAGGTCCAGGCCCTCCGCCGCCGCCAGCGCCCGTACCGCCTCCGCCTTCGCCGGGCCGTGCAGCGGTTCGCCGACCAGTTTGCCCGTGTACACGCCGTCGACCGACTCGGCGACCGTCCCGAGCGCGCCGGTCAGCCCCAGCCGGCGGGCGATGATCGTCGCCGTCTCGACCGGCGCGGCCGTCACCAGCCAGACCTTCTGGCCCGCGTCCAGGTGTGCCTGGGCCAGCGCCCGGGTCCCCGGCCAGATGCGGTCCGCCATGTACTCGTCGTAGATCTCCTCGCCGATGCTCATCAGCTCCGAGACCCGGTGGCCCTTGACGATGGACAGGGCCGACTCGCGGACGTCCTGCATGTGGTCCGGGTCCTCGACACCGGCCAGCCGGAACCACGTCTGCTGCCAGGCGAACCGCGCCAGTTCGCGGCGCTGGAAGAACTTCCGTTTGTACAGCCCGCGGCCGAAGTGGAAGATCGCCGCGCCCTGCATCACGGTGTTGTCGAGGTCGAAGAACGCGGCGGCGCGGACGTCGCCGGCGACCGGGAACTCCGGTTCCCGGGCACGGGGTCCTTCCTCGAGTGCTTCGAGTGCCTCGATGGTCTGCGAGGACTTGCGCGCTGCCTCGGCGGCGGCTTCGCCCGCCAGCACGCTGCGAGCGGTGGCGGAGCGCCTACGCGGGGTGAGCCATCCCAGAGCGGCCATGACGTGAGCATAGCCAGTCTGTCAGGGACTTCCCGACTCACCGGGATGCGACGACGTGAACACTCCGCGACCGCGGTGTTAAACGGGCCGGCGGTCGGCGGGGCGAGAATGGGCTCATGAGTCCTGTGCTGCGGCGTACGAAGAAGAAGCCCGAGGAGCGCGTGGTGACGCTCATCGGCAAGCCCGGCTGCCATCTGTGCGACGACGCGCGGGCCGTGGTCGAGAAGGTCTGCGCCGAGACCGGCGCCTCCTGGGAGGAGAAGGACATCAACCAGGACACCGAACTGCACCGCGCCTACTGGGAGCAGATCCCCGTCGTCCTGGTGGACGGGGAGCAGCACACCTTCTGGCGTGTGGACCCCGACCGGCTGCGCCGCGCGCTCGGGAGCTGACGCCCCGGAAGGCGGGTACCATCATGGTCGTTTTGCTTGGATTTCTCCGCCGCGCACGCCTCTTTCGGGGCCGGACCGTGACAGGGCAGAGTGGGCGGAGTCAGGCGGTCTCGGGGGCGTAGATCGTAAGGAGTGTGTACGACTTTGCCCCCTTTGGCGCCTCAACGGACCGGGGTGGTCCGCGGTTCCAGGATCCGTCCACCGGATTGCGTGACCCCGGTCACTTTGCACGGACAAAGCGGACACAATCTTTGTGCACGCGTTCACAAAGACATAGCCTGCATTCGACGGGGCGGTCTTGGGACACTCGGCCGCCTGCAGCCTCGCTCATCCCGCAGGAGCACCGTGGCAACTGGCCGAAATCACCGACCGGCGACCCGTAGCCGAGGAATCCCCGAGGCCACCGTCGCCCGGCTTCCGCTCTACCTGCGCGCCCTGACGGCGCTCTCGGAGCGGTCCGTGCCGACGGTCTCCTCCGAGGAGCTGGCCGCTGCCGCGGGCGTCAACTCCGCGAAGCTGCGCAAGGACTTCTCGTACCTCGGCTCGTACGGGACCCGGGGTGTCGGATACGACGTCGAGTACCTCGTCTACCAGATCTCCCGCGAGCTCGGTCTGACGCAGGACTGGCCGGTCGTCATCGTCGGTATCGGAAACCTCGGCGCCGCCCTCGCCAACTACGGCGGCTTCGCGTCCCGCGGTTTCCGGGTCGCCGCGCTGATCGACGCCGACCCGACCATGGCCGGCAAGCCCGTCGCCGGCATCCCCGTCCAGCACACGGACGAGCTCGAGAAGATCATCCGGGACAACGGGGTGTCGATCGGCGTCATCTCGACGCCCGCCGGCGCCGCCCAGCAGGTGTGCGACCGCCTGATCGCGGCCGGCGTCAGCTCCATCCTCAACTTCGCCCCCACCGTGCTGTCCGTGCCGGACGGTGTCGACGTGCGCAAGGTCGACCTCTCGATCGAGCTGCAGATCCTCGCCTTCCACGAGCAGCGGAAGGCCGGCGAGGAGGCCGAGGCCACGGGCCGGAAGGGACCCGACGGGGACATGCCCGCCGTGATGCCGGTATGAGTCTCCTTGTCGTCGGCCTGAGCCACCGCAGCGCTCCCGTGAGCGTGCTGGAGCGTGCCTCGCTGTCCGCCGATGCGCAGGTCAAGCTGCTGCACGACACCCTCGCGGCGGAGCCCGCGACGGAGGCGACGGTCCTCGCCACCTGCAACCGCATCGAGCTGTACGCGGACGTGGACAAGTTCCACGCCGGTGTCGCCGAGCTGTCCACGCTGCTCGCCCAGCACAGCGGGGTCGGGCTCGAGGAGCTCACTCCCTATCTCTATGTGCACTACGAGGACCGGGCCGTCCACCACCTCTTCTCGGTGGCCTGCGGCCTGGACTCCATGGTCGTCGGCGAGGGCCAGATCCTCGGCCAGATCAAGGACGCCCTCGCACGCGGGCAGGAGCTGCACACCGCGGGACGGCTGATCAACGACCTGTTCCAGCAGGCGCTGCGCGTCGGCAAGCGCGCCCACAGCGAGACCGGGATCGACCGGGCCGGGCAGTCGCTCGTCACCTTCGGTCTCGAACAGCTCGCCGCGGGCGAGTCCGTCGAGGCGTGGGCCGCTGACAAGCGTGCCCTGGTGATCGGCGCCGGCTCGATGTCGTCGCTCGCCGCGACGACGCTGGCGCGCCTGGGCGTACGCGAACTGGTCATCGCCAACCGGACGACGGAGCGAGCGGAGCGGCTGGCCGCGGTCCTCTCCGAGTCGGGCGGCGTGCGCGCCCACGCGGTGCCGATGCGGTCCGTCGCCGATGAACTGACACGTGCCGACGTGGCCGTCTCCTGCACCGGCGCGACGGGTCTGGTCCTGACCGCCGAAGCGGTCGCGACGGCACTCGCGCAGCACGTGGTGCCCGAGGCCGTTCCGGGCAGGGACCTGCGCGCCCCCGGGGGCAGCGTGGTCGCCCGTCTGGCCGCGGTGGCGGCCCGCGACGGCCGCGTGACCGAACTCCCCGTGGACGGCCCCGAGGTGGTCCCGGCCGCCCCCGGCACGGTTCTGGACGCGCCCGAGGCGGGCGCCGGCACGGCACAGGCCGGTCCGACCGCCGCCGGCCGGGTCGTCGGCGAGGACGCGGTCTTCGACGGCGCGGACGTTGCCCCAGGCTCCGAGTGCCCCGTCGGGCTCGACGACTCCCTCGCGCAGCACGGCGCCTGGGTCGACAACGCCTCCCGCACCCGCGCCGCCTCCGCCCGCACGGCCGCCGTGCGGCACGCCGACGGCAACGGCCCCGTCCGGCTCGCGCTGCTCGACCTGGCCATGCCCCGGGACATCGACGCCGCCGTCCACCGCCTCGCCGGCGTACGGCTCGTGGACATCGAGTCGCTCGCCGAGGCGTCCGCCGACGCGCCCATGGCCGCCGACGTGGACCAGGTCCGCTCGATCGTCTCCGACGAGGTCGCCGCCTTCGGCGCGGCCCAGCGCGCCGCCCACATCACCCCGACCGTGGTCGCCCTGCGCACCATGGCCGCCGATGTGGTCTCCAGCGAGATGGCCCGTCTCGACGGCCGGCTCACCGGCCTCGACGAGAAGCAGCGCGCCGAGATCACCCAGACCGTGCGCCGCGTGGTGGACAAGCTCCTGCACGCGCCCACCGTGCGGGTCAAGCAGCTCGCCAGCGAGCCCGGCGGCGCCGGGTACGCGGACGCGCTGCGGACCCTCTTCGACCTCGACCCGGAGACGGTCGCCTCCGTCAGCCGGGCCGACCTGAATGACGCAGACGTCAAGAACCGAGGGCGAGTATGACCGAGAGGGCACTGAGGCTCGGGACCAGGCGCAGCAAGCTCGCCATGGCCCAGTCCGGGCATGTGGCTGAGGAGGTGCGCCGGCTGACCGGCCGCGACGTCGAGCTCGTCGAGATCACGACGTACGGGGACGTCTCCCGCGAGCACCTGGCGCAGATCGGCGGCACGGGCGTGTTCGTCGCGGCCCTGCGCGACGCGCTGCTCCGCGGCGACGTGGACTTCGCCGTCCACTCGCTGAAGGACCTGCCCACCACGCCGCACGAGGGTCTGACACTGGCCGCGACCCCCAAGCGGGAGGACCCGCGCGACGCGCTCGTCGCCCGCGACGGCCTGACCTTCCACGAACTGCCGGACGGCGCACGCATCGGCACCGGTTCGCCGCGCCGGATGGCGCAGCTGAACGCGTACGCCCGCTCCCACGGGCTGCGCATCGAGACCGTGCCGATCCGCGGAAACGTCGACACCCGGATCGGATACGTACGCAGCGGGGAGCTCGACGCCGTCGTGCTCGCCGCTGCCGGACTCCACCGCATCGGCAGGATCGACGAGGTCACCGACTTCCTGTCGGTCGACTTCGTCCTGCCCGCCCCCGGCCAGGGGGCCCTGGCGATCGAGTGCAGGGCCGGGGCCGACGGCCACGACACTGCCCTCGCCGCCGCGCTCGGGCAACTCGACGACCCGCACACGCGGGCCGCCGTGACCGCCGAGCGTTCCCTGCTCGCCGCCCTGGAGGCCGGCTGCTCCGCACCCGTGGGTGCGCTGGCCGACCTGCTGGCCGACGGCCAGGTTGCCACCGAAATGCGCCTGCGGGGGGTCGTCGGCACACCCGACGGCTCCGCGCTGGTGCAGCTGTCCACCACCGGTCCCGTACCCACGTCGCACGGCGACGCCATCGCGCTCGGTCGCGAACTCGCGTCCGAGATGCTCGCCAAGGGTGCGGCCGGTCTTATGGGGGAGCGAGCACTTTGAGCCCCACCACCTCGAACCTTCCGGGCCTCGCGGCACACGGGCACGTCACCTTCCTGGGTGCCGGTCCCGGCGACCCCGGTCTGCTGACTCTGCGCGCCGTCGAGGCGCTCGCCGACGCGGACGTGCTGATCGCCGAGCCCGCTGTCCTCGATGTCGTTCGCGGCCATGCGCGGGCAGGCGTAAGCACGCCTGAGCTGACGGTTGTTGACGACGCGTCAGCCTCCGCCGGGATCCCGGTCCTCAGGGATGCGGCCAATCTTGTCATGGAGGCCGCGAGGGGCGGCAAGCGGGTCGTCCGTGCGGTGACCGGCGACCCGGGCATGGACACCGACGCCGGCCGGGAGATGCTCGCGTGCGCGTCCGCGGGCATCCCCTTCGAGGTCGTGCCCGGTGTGGCGACGGCCGTCGGCGTACCGGCGTACGCCGGTGTCCCGCTCCGCGACGAGCAGGGCACCGACGTCCGTTTCGTCGACGCCCGCACCGCGTCCGACCGGTGCTGGACCGAGGTCGGCGCGAGCGACGGCACGGTCGTCGTCTCCACGACGCTGGAGACGGTCGCCGCCGCCGCGGGTGAACTGGTCGCCGCGGGCCGCAAGCCCGACACCCCGCTGACCGTCACCGTCGCCGGTACGACGACGCGCCAGCGCACCTGGACCGCGACGCTCGGCACCATCGCGCAGACGCTGAAGCAGGCGAAGGTGCTGCCGTCCCCCGAGGGGCACCAGCCGGTCATAGCCGTGGTCGGTGAGCGCAGCGCCGCCGCCCAGCGCGACCAGCTCGCGTGGTTCGAGTCCAAGCCGCTGTTCGGCTGGAAGGTGCTCGTGCCGCGTACGAAGGAGCAGGCGGCCTCGCTCTCCGACCAGCTTCGTTCCTACGGCGCGGTGCCGCACGAGGTCCCGACGATCGCGGTCGAACCGCCGCGCACGCCGCAGCAGATGGAGCGCGCGGTCAAGGGACTCGTGACCGGACGCTACGAGTGGATCGCCTTCACCTCGGTGAACGCGGTGAAGGCCGTGCGGGAGAAGTTCGAGGAGTACGGGCTCGACGCCCGCGCCTTCGCCGGGATCAAGGTCGCCGCGGTCGGCGAGCAGACGGCCGCCGCGCTGGTGGACTTCGGCGTGAAGCCGGACCTCGTGCCGAGCGGTGAGCAGTCCGCGGCCGGGCTGCTGGAGGACTGGCCGCCGTACGACCCGGTCTTCGACCCGATCGACCGCGTCTTCCTGCCGCGTGCCGACATCGCGACCGAGACGCTGGTCGCGGGCCTCATCGAACTCGGGTGGGAGGTCGACGACGTGACCGCCTACCGGACCGTGCGTGCGTCGCCGCCGCCGGCGGAGACCCGCGAGGCGATCAAGGGCGGCGGTTTCGACGCGGTGCTGTTCACGTCGTCGTCGACCGTGCGGAACCTCGTCGGCATCGCGGGCAAGCCGCACAACGTGACCGTGATCGCGTGCATCGGCCCGGCGACCGCGAAGACCGCGGAGGAGCACGGGCTGCGGGTCGACGTCCTGTCGCCCGAGCCGTCGGTGCACAAGCTGGCCGAGGCGCTGGCGGAGTTCGGCGCGCGGCGGCGGGCGGCGGCCGTGGAGGCGGGCGAGCACGTGACGCGCCCGTCGGAACGGCGTCCCGGCGGACGGCGGCGGCGTACGACGACGTGACGTACGCGGTGACATGAGGTGACCGGCGTGGCCGGGCGGGAGAGGCTCCCGCCCGGCCACGCCGGGTTCCCGGGTGTTCGACATGAGGGCCGCCGAGGCGTACACCGGAAGCACGGTGGTGCTACACGAGTGGGTGACGGTCATGGGCTCCAGGACTCTGCATGTCGATCCTTCCAACGCCGAGCAGGCGCGGACCTGGGACGGTGACCAAGGGGCGTACTGGGCGGAGCACGCCGCGGACTTCGACCGGGCGGTCCACGCCTACCAGCAGCCCTTCCTGGACGCGGCGCACCTCCAGCGCGGTGAGCGGGTCCTGGACATCGGCTGCGGGGCCGGGCTGACCTCGCGTGCCGCCGCACGGCTCACCGCGGGCGGGCCCGTGCTCGGCGTCGATCTGTCCGGGCCGATGCTGAGGGTCGCCCGCCGCGAGGCGGAGCGCCAAGGGCTCGACAGCGTCCGCCACGAGCAGGCCGACGCGCAGACCTACCCCTTCGACGAGGCGTCCTTCGACGTCGCGATCAGCCGCGCCGGTGCCATGTTCTTCGCCGACCCCGTGGCCGCCTTCCGCAACATCGCCCGCGCCCTGCGGCCCGGCGGCCGGCTCGTGCTGCTCGTCTGGCAGGACATCTCCCGCAACGAGTGGTTCCGGTCGTTCGTGACCGCCCTCGCCGACGGGCGCGACCTGAGCGCCCCACCCCCGGACGCTCCCGGCCCGTTCTCCCTCTCCGACCCCCACGTCGTCCGCGAACGGCTCGTCACCGCCGGCTTCCGCACGCCCCACCTGGACGACTTCGACCTCCCGATGATCTTCGGCCGTACCCCCGACGACGCCTTCGCCTTCGTCTGCGGCATGCTCGCGTGGATGGTCGAGGACCTCGACGAGGCCGGCCGCGCCCGGGCACACGCCGCGCTGCGCGCCGATCTCGAGGCTCACGCGACCCCCGAGGGTGTCCGCTACGACTCCGCCGCCTGGGTGGTCACGGCGACGCGTCCGTAGGCCGCTACCGCCGACGAGGTGTCGGTAATTGCCCGCCCCGGGCAGGCGTAGCGTGGCCCGTATGACTGCGTACGGATCCTTCCCCGGTGCCCGCCCCCGGCGGCTCCGGACCAGCCCTGCCATGCGGCGCATGGTCGCCGAGACCCGGCTGCACCCGGCCGATCTGATCCTCCCGGCCTTCGTCCGCGAGGGCATCTCCGAGCCGGTGCCGATCCAGGCCATGCCCGGCGTCGTGCAGCACACCCGCGACACCCTCCGCAAGGCCGCCGTCGAGGCGCGCGAGGCGGGCGTCGCCGGGATCATGCTCTTCGGGGTACCGGAGGACGCCAAGAAGGACGCGCTCGGCACGGCGGGCACCGACCCCGACGGCATCCTCCAGGTCGCGATCCGGGACGTGCGGGCCGAGGTCGGGGACGAGCTCGTCATCATGTCCGACCTGTGCCTGGACGAGTACACCGACCACGGCCACTGCGGCGTCCTCGACGCCGAAGGACGGGTCGACAACGACGCCACGCTGGAACGTTACGCCGAGATGGCCCAGGTCCAGGCCGACGCCGGCGTCCACGTCGTCGGCCCCAGCGGCATGATGGACGGCCAGATCGGCGTCGTCCGCGACGCGCTGGACACCATCGGCAAGGAGGACGTGTCGATCCTCGCGTACACCGCGAAGTACTCGTCCGCCTTCTACGGCCCCTTCCGCGAGGCCGTCGGCTCGTCGCTGCGCGGCGACCGCAAGACCTACCAGCAGGACCCGGCCAACGTCCGCGAGTCGATGCGCGAGCTGGCGCTCGACCTCGAAGAGGGCGCCGACATGGTCATGGTCAAGCCGGCCGGGCCCTACCTCGACGTCCTGGCGCGCGTCGCGGAGGAGGCGGACGTGCCGGTCGCGGCGTACCAGATCAGCGGCGAGTACGCGATGGTCGAGGCCGCCGCCGAGAAGGGCTGGATCGACCGGGAGAAGGCCATCGCGGAGACGCTGCTCGGGATCAAGCGCGCGGGCGCGAGCATGATCCTGACCTACTGGGCGACCGAGGTCGCCCAGCGGATCGGCGCAGGTCGCTGACCCAAGACTTCCCCGACGGCCCGGTGCGCGCGTGAGCACCGGGCCGTCCGCCGTTCGTGCACGGTGGTCCCGGCGCCGACCGGTCAGGCGACCGCGTAGTCGGCGAGGGCCGGTGCGAGCAGGTCGAAGGCGCGGGCGGCCTCGGCCGCGACGGTCTGCGCGATGTCGTCGTTGGACCGGCCCGCGAGGGTGAGCTCCTGGATGCGCCCGAACAGGACCCGGTGCACCGCGCCGAGCAGCGCCGCGGCCGTACGGGGAGTGATGTCGCCGGAACTCGACCCCGTGGTCCGGGCGAGGGCTTCGGCCAGAGCATCCTCGCGCCGGTCGTGCAGACCCCGCAGGCACGCCGAGAGGGTCGGGCTGTCGTCGATCATGCGGGAGAAATCAGGGCCCGCGAATCCGGCGACCGGGTCCTGGGCAGCGACAGCGGCCTCGAACGCGCGGCGCAGTGCCGCGAGGGCCGATTCACCGGCGGACCGGCCTGTGACGGTGTCCGCCAGGCTCGCGACGAAAGCCTCCTGGTGGTCCAGCGCCATGTCCTCCTTGCGCGGGAAGTAGTTGGTCACCGTCTTCTTGGCGACCCGCGCGGCGTCGGCGATCTCCGCGATGGTCGTCCGCTCGAAGCCCTGGGCCATGAACAGCCTGGTCGCGTGATCGGAGATCAGCTGCCGTGTCTCGCGCTTCTTCGACTCCCGAAGACCCGCCGGCGCGGCGTGCGCCGGGGTGCCCTCCGCTGTGCTCGTGTCGTTGCTCATGAGGGAATCTTACATCCGTAGCAAATTTATGTTGACACCCCCGGTTCGGTCGGTCTAAGTTTACGTCCAACGTAAGTTTCTACCGAGGGGAACATCGCATGCAGCGCATCGATCTCGCCCGGCTTCTCGCGGACCAGGCCGAGAACCCGCCCGCCGGCGGACGGCGGCAGGAGGGCCGACGGCCCGTCCAGCTCCACCCCGTCCGCTTCCAGGACCACAACCGTCGCGCACGCAACCTCCCGCGCCGCAGCTCCTACTGACCGACCCGACCGCCACCGTGGCGCGCCGGCTTCCCCGACCTCCGGAAAAGGACACCGCCTTGCAGATCACCGCCTCCACCGTCTCGCTCACCGTCGACGACGTGGCCGCTTCCCAGGCCTTCTTCACCACCCACCTCGGCTACCAGGAGCAGGCCGCCGCCGACGGCTTCGCCTCCCTCACCCGGGCCGACGCCGCAGTCGACATCGTTCTGCTGCGGCGCGGCATCGAGGTCCTGCCCGCAGAGCAGCGAGACCAGCGGGTCGGCGGGCTGATCCTCGCCTTCACCCTCACGGGGCTGGAGGCCGAGGAGAAGCGGCTGCACGGCGAGGGCGTCGAGATCACCATGCCGCTGCGCGAGGAGCCGTGGGGCGAGCGGCTCTTCCAGATCACCGACCCGAACGGGGTGATCGTCCAGTTCGTCGAATGGGTCACCCCCGCCGCCGACAGTGCGGAGGAGAACGCATGAGAACACTGAGCACCGCGGCCCTCGTGGCCTCCACCGTGGCGACCGGGCTGATGGCCGGTCTGTTCGCCGCCTTCGCCTATGCGGTCATGCCGGGTCTGGCCCGCTCCGGCGACCAGGCGTTCGTCCAGGTCATGCAGCACATCAACCGCGCCATCATCAACGGCTGGTTCCTGGTGCCCTTCCTGCTGCCGCTGCCCCTGCTCGTCCTCGCGGCGGTCCGGCCGGGGGACGGGCACGTCGGAGGGGCCCGCTGGTGGATCGTCGCCGCGCTCGTCCTGTACGTGGTGGCGTTCCTGGTGACCGGCACGCAGAACGTGCCGCTCAACGAGGCGCTCGACAAGGTGTCGCTCGCGGGCGACACCGCTCAGCTCGAGGCCGCTCGGGCCGCCTTCGAGGACACGTGGGTCAGGTGGAACACCGTCCGGGCCGTCCTGCACACGGCGGCCTTCGGCTGCCTCGCGTGGGCCCTGTACGTCCAGGGCGCGCAGGGCCTCAGCGCAGGTCGCTGACGAAGGCCGTCCAGGCGGCCGGGGCGAGCGCCAGCACCGGGCCGCCGGGGGTCTTCGAGTCGCGGACGTGGACGGTGGTGGGATGCGCGGCGACCTCGACGCACTGACCGCCCTCGTCGCCGCTGTGGCTCGACTTGTGCCAGTCGTACGCCACTTCGAGGCAGGCGCCGCCCTCGCTGCCGCTGTAGCTGGACTTGAACCACTTCGATGCGGTGCTCATTGCTCTCCCAGCAGCCGGTCCAACAGGCCCGTGCTGTCTTCCGGGTTGAGGGCCTGTGCCCGCAGCATCGCATACTTCTGCGCCAGGATGCTGACCTCGTCGGGGTCCGTGAGCAGCTGGCTCCCGCGCTGCCCCTCGGCGTATCCGAGGAGCTGGTGATCGGGAGTCTCGACCAGGATGAAGGGGCCGTCCAACCCCGCATGGCAGGTGCGGCCGAACGGCATCACTTGCAGCGATACGCCCGGCAATTCGGCGCACGCGCGTAAGTGACGCACCTGCTCCTCGTGCACGTCGTCGCCGCCGATGCGGTCCATGAGGATGGCCTCCCACATCACGAAGCTGATCGTCGGCGGCCGGGTCCGCGCCAGGATCTCCTGGCGTGCGACGCGCGCGGCGACCTGTGCCTCGATCTCGTCCGCGTTGAAGACGGGCACCCGGCTGCGGAAGACCCCACGCGCGTAGCGCTCGGTCTGGAGCAGGCCCGGGACGACCTGGTTGTCGTACCAGGACAGCGCGATCGCCTCCCGCTCCAGGTCCATGTACTCCTCCGCCCACGCCGGGATCAGGTCCACCTCCGGCATGTGCTCGACCGCCACCGACAGCGCGCCCTTCGTGTCGAGGCGGTCGTCGAGTCTCTGCGCGAGGTCCGGCTTCAGCGGACGACGGCCCTGTTCGATCGAGGCGACCGTCTCCTCCGCGAGGTTGAACGCCGTCGCGAGTTCGCGTTGGGTGAGGCCCGCGGCCTCGCGGAAGCGGGCGAGCTGGCGGCCGACCATGCGCATCGCCGAGGCGTTCTTCCGGTGGCGTCTCCTGGGGTGCATACCTCACCAACTCCCCGGACGCCTCCGTACGTTACGCCTCGCCGACCCGTACAAATGAAACGTACGGGTCGGCGGGGTGCAGCCGGGCCGTCACACGACGCGACGCTCGTCCCGTGGACAAGACGATGCAACACGAGGACCTTCGCGAGCTGTTCTGCCGACGCGATCGTCGATCTGTCGCGGCCGCACGGGAGTTCGCGCGCGCGACGCTCACTGCGTGGGACTGGGGCGCGCGGGCCGACGATGTCACCCTCTGCGTGAGCGAGCTCGCGACGAACGCGCTGGTGCACGGCGTACCGCCGGGGCGCGGGTACCTGCTGCGGATGTGGCTGTACGAACGCGGCGCCGTGCTGCGGGTCGAGGTGCACGACAGCGGCGACGGACGGCCGTGCAGGCGCGCCCCGGACGGGGAGTCGGGGCGCGGCCTGCTGCTGGTGGACGCGCTGGCCGACGGGTGGGGCGTGGGGCCGCGCGAGCCCGGCAAGGTGGTGTGGTGCGAGTTCGCGCGGCCGTGAACCGGGCGCCTTACGACGCGTCGAGCACCGTGCCGGTGAGGACCGGGCCCTGCGGCTCGCCCTCCTCCGTGTTGCCTGTGCCGGTGCGTGCGCATGGAGCGGCCGCGGACCCGGGGTGTGTGTGCTCCCGGGGCCGCGGCCCGTTCATGAGGTGACCGGGACGGTCAGCAGTACAGGTTGCCGCCCGGTGACACACCCAGGATCTGGGTGAACCGCTGGTAGTTGTTGGCGCGGCTCTGGACCTGCGCCGGGTTCTTGCCGTCGCACTCCAGGGAGCCGTTGATGGAGCGGATGGTCTGGCCGAAGCCCGCCTGGTTGACCATCGCGTTGTGCGGGGTCATGGTGCCGGGGCCGGTCTGGGTGTTCCAGTACCAAAGGCCCGTCTTCCAGGCGACGGCCGCCTCGCGCTCCACGCGCCACGGGTTGTTCAGCAGGTCGATGCCGAGCGCGTCCCCCGCGGCCTTGTAGTTGAAGTTCCAGCTCAGCTGGATGGGGCCGCGTCCGTAGTACGCCGCCTGGCCGGCGGGACAGCCGTAGGGCTGGCTCCGGTCGCAGTAGTGCGGGTAGTTGGCGGTGTTCTGTTCGACGATGTGGACGAGCCCGCCGGTCTCGTGGCTCACGTTGGCCAGGAAGGCGGCGGCCTCCTGCTTCTTCACCGTGTCGCTGCCGGTGTTGGCGAAGCCGGGGTAGGCGCTCAGGGCCGCGGTGAGGCCGCTGTACGTGTAGAAGGAATTCCGGTTCGGGAACATCTGGTTGAACTGGGCCTCGCTCACCACGAAGCCGGACGGCGACGGCGCGCCGCCGCAGTTGTACGGGTCCCAGTACCAGGTGCTGATCGTCGGGTCGTAACCCGGGTTGTCGTGCTCGGCGATGTAGTAGGCGCCGTTGTACCTGACAACGTTGCCAGTCGTGTACCAGGCGCCCTGCTGCCAGTTGGGGGCGGTGTCGCAGGGCGAGGCGGCGGAGGCGGAAGGCATCAGGATCCCGGCGAGGCCGGTGGCCATGAGGACCGCGGCGAGCAGAGCCGCGAGGCGTGTTCTCAGCACTCGATCACTCCTTTGAGCGCAACGGCTCGCCCTGGAGCGGTAGTTGGCCTTCGGGCGAGCCGCGGTGGGGGGCTGTGCCGCTTACTCAAGCGCGATGTCATGATCGAGTCAAGGTATAGACCAATGAGAACCGTGGGTAACATTCACATTCGGTCGTTACGGAACAGGCGCCACCCTGCAGGCCGACAGGCACCACCCTGCAGGCCGGCAACCGGGCGTTCAGCCCTCGTCGTCGAGCAGCTCCACGAGCCGGGACAGGCCGTCGGCGGAGTGGCCCTCGGCGATCGAGCGGTCGAGGAGCTTCTGGAACGGCTCGAACAGCTGCGTGCTGACGCCCTGTTCGCGGTAGGTGGCCGTGAGGTTCGGGAAGGCGGCCTGGTTGACGGCGAGGCTGGAGACGTCCGTGAGATGCCGGCCGGAGTCGACGGCCTCGGCGATGCCCGGCACGACGCCCTCGAGCATCGCGGAGACCCAGGCATGCAGCGGCCCGGCGAACTCCGAGGCGGTGACGCCCGCCGAGCGGACCAGCGCGAGGGCCTGCGTCACACCGATGAGCATCCCGTACATGCTGGTCAGCAGCGCCAGGTCGTGCAGCGCGGCGCGACCGGGATCCGTACCGACCCACTTCGTGCCGCCGAACGCGGCGAGCACCGGCTCGTGCGCCTCGTACGCCTGCTCGTCGCCGCTGTAGAGGACGTACGCGGCCGGGGTCGCGATCATCTGCGGGACGGCCATGATGCCGCCGTCGATGTAGCGCGCGCCCTGCTTGTGCGCGTACGCCGCGAGGTCGCGGGCCTGGGCGGGCGTCCCGTTGGTGAGGTTGACCAGCACCGTGCCGGTGAGGTCGGCCGGCGCCAGCGCCTCGCGGACGTCGTCGTTCGTCGTCAGGCACACGATCACGAGCGGGGCGGCGGCCACCGCGTCGGCGACGGTGGAGGCGGGCAGCGCGCCCTGGGCGACCAGCGGGCCCGTCTTCGCGCTGGTTCTGTTCCACACGGTGACGGAGTGGCCCGCGCGCAGGAGGGCGGCGGCGAGGGCGGAGCCCATCATGCCGAGGCCCAGCACGGAGACATGGCTGACCTGCGTTTTCTCAGATGTCGAAGGCATGCCTCGATCCTTGTCCGGCCCGGATGGCCGGACAAGTACCGACTAAAAAGTCAGATACGCACCAACTGGTAAGTGCTGTGGTGATCAGCGGACGTGCGGCGCACCCTGGAAGGGGTACGCGTACCGCTGGAGGTGATCCGCCATGAAGACACTCGTCGGATGGCACATCGAGATGGAGTTCCAGGAGGAAGGCGACCGGACCAGGGCGGCCGCCCTGGTGAGGCTCGGTGACGGGACGGAATACCGGGGGCACGGAAGCGCGAATCGTCACCACTCCGACCAGCCGCAGCTGCTGGTCGGCGAGGAGATCGCGGGTGCCCGCGCCCTGATGGACCTCGCGTCCCAGCTGCTGCAGAAGGCGCACACGGAGATCGACGAGGCGTCCGGGAGGACGTCGCACCCGATCCGCTGACCCGCGCACGCAAGGGGGCCGTGAGCTGCTCACGAGCAGCTCACGGCCCCCTGTCGCGCGTCGCGCAGTCGCTGTCGCTCAGAGGCGCTCGGGCGTGCGGATGCCCAGCAGCGCCATGCCCTGGTGCAGCGTGCGGCCCGTGAGGTCGACGAGGAAGAGGCGGTTCTCCACGAGCTCCGCCGGGTTGTCGTCGCTCAGCACCTGGCACTGGTCGTAGAACGTGGTCAGGTGCGAGGCCAGCTGGTACAGGTACGCGGCCAGCTTGTGCGGCTCGTACGCCGATGCCACCTCCGCCAGCACCTCGCCGAACTGGTCCAGGTGCAGACCCAGCGCCCGCTCCGCCGGGGCCAGTTCGAGCTCGGGGTGGGCGACCGGGCGGCGGTCACCCGCGTTCCGCTTGATCGACTGGATACGGGCGTACGCGTACTGGAGGTAGACCGAGGTGTCACCGTTGAGCGAGACCATCTGGTCCAGGTCGAACTTGTAGTCGCGCACCGCGGACGTCGACAGGTCGGCGTACTTGACCGCGCCGATGCCCACGTACCGGCCGTTGTCGGCGACCTCCTGGTCGGTCAGGCCGACCTTCTCCCGCTTCTCGGCGACGACGGCCGTCGCCCGGTCGATCGCCTCGTCGAGGAGGTCCACCAGCCGGACCGTCTCGCCCTCACGGGTCTTGAACGGCTTGCCGTCCTTGCCGAGCACGGTGCCGAAGGCGAGCTGCACGGCCTTGACCTTGTCACCGAGCCAGCCGGCCCGCCGCGCGGTCTCGAAGACCATCTTGAAGTGCAGGGACTGACGGGCGTCCACCACGTACAGCAGGGTGGAGGCGTCCAGGTTCTGCACGCGGTCGCGGATGGCGGACAGGTCGGTGGCCGCGTAGCCGTAGCCGCCGTTGGACTTCCTGACGATGAGCGGGACCGGGTTGCCGTCGGGGCCCTTCACGTCGTCGAAGAAGACGCACAGCGCGCCCTCGGAGCGCACGGCGACACCGGACTCCTCGAGGATGCGGCACGTCTCGTCGAGCATGTCGTTGTAGCCGGACTCGCCGACGACGTCGGGGTCGCGGATCTCCATGTCGAGCTTGTCGAAGACCGAGTAGAAGTAGATCTTCGACTCGTCCACGAACTTCTGCCACAGCGCGAGGGTCTCCTCGTCGCCCGACTGGAGCGCCACCACGCGGTCCCGCGAGCGGGCCTTGAACTCCTCGTCGGAGTCGAAGAGGGCACGGGCCGCCTTGTAGAGGCGGTTCAGGTTGGACATCGCCTCCTCGCCGGAGGCGCCGTCCTTGTGGTCCAGCTCGTGCGGGTGCTCGATCAGGTATTGGATGAGCATGCCGAACTGGGTGCCCCAGTCGCCGATGTGGTGCCGCCGCACCACCCGCTCGCCCGAGAACTCCAGGATCCGCACCATCGCGTCGCCGATCACCGCGGAACGCAGATGGCCGACGTGCATCTCCTTGGCCACGTTCGGCTGGGCGTAGTCGATCACCGTCGTGCCGGGCTCGGCGGCCGTCGGCACGCCGAGCCGGGTGTCCGCGGCGCGGGCGGCCAGCGTCTCGATGATCGCCTTGTCGGTGACCGTGATGTTCAGGAAGCCAGGGCCGGAGACCTCGATGTCCTTCAGCACGTCGTTCGCGCCGATCGCCTCCACGACCTTGGTCGCCAGCTCGCGCGGGTTGCCCTTGAGCCGCTTCGCGAGCGCCAGGATGCCGTTGGCCTGGAAGTCGGCCCGGTCGCTTCGTCGCAGCAGCGGGTCGGCGGAACCGGCCTCCGGCAGCGCTGCTGCCAGGGCGTCCGCGAGGCGCTGCTGCACGGTCGAAGCGAGGGAAGGGACCGAGGCCATGAGCTTCCGTTCCTGTCGAGGGGGATGTTCCAGTGGTCAAGTGTCCCACGGCCGGGCAACCGGTTTGCCGGGACGCGGGGCGCGTCCCGGCGCGGCGCGGGAACTCTGTGGGATCCGGTTTCCCGGTCTGGGAGAATGGTGTACGCGAGTTTCCCGACGTATTTCGACCCCGAGGAATCAAGGACGTGCCGACCGTGGCTCAGAGCAGCACCGAGACCGACTGGGTCTCCCGTTTCGCGGACGAGGTCATCGCCGAGTCGGAGCGACGTGCGCCTGGCAAACCGGTCGTCGTCGCCTCCGGACTGTCGCCCTCCGGCCCCATCCATCTGGGCAACCTCCGTGAGGTCATGACCCCGCACCTGGTCGCCGACGAGATCCGGCGCCGCGGGTACGAGGTCCGTCACCTGATCTCCTGGGACGACTACGACCGCTACCGCAAGGTCCCGAAGGGGATCGACGGCGTCGACGAGTCCTGGGCCGAGCACATCGGCAGGCCGCTGACCTCGGTCCCCGCGCCGAAGGGCTCCTCCTTCCCGAACTGGGCGGAGCACTTCAAGGCCGCCATGACCGAGTCCCTGGCCGAGCTGGGCGTCGAGTACGACGGCATCAGCCAGACCGCGCAGTACACCTCCGGCGCCTACCGCGAGCAGATCCTGCACGCGATGAGGCACCGCGGCGACATCGACGCGATCCTCGCGCAGTACCGCACCAAGAAGGACCCGAAGGCGCAGGCCGAAGCCCAGGCGAAGAAGTCGCAGAAGCCGGTCGACGAGGCCGAGCTGGAGGCCGCCGAGGGCTCCGGCGCGGCGGCGGAGGACGACGGCACCGGCTCCGCGGGCTACTTCCCGTACAAGCCGTACTGCGGCTCGTGCGACAAGGACCTGACCACGGTCACGGCGTACGACGACGACACCACCGAGATGACGTACACCTGCACCGCGTGCGGGTTCTCGGAGACGGTCCGGCTGAGCGAGTTCAACCGCGGCAAGCTGGTCTGGAAGGTCGACTGGCCGATGCGCTGGGCGTACGAGGGCGTGGTCTTCGAGCCGTCCGGCGTCGACCACTCCTCGCCGGGCTCGTCGTTCCAGGTCGGCGGCCAGATCGTCTCCATCTTCGACGGCAAGCAGCCGATCGGCCCCATGTACGCCTTCGTCGGCATCTCCGGCATGGCGAAGATGTCGTCGTCCCGCGGTGGCGTGCCCACCCCGGCCGACGCGCTGAAGATCATGGAGCCGCAACTGCTGCGCTGGCTGTACGCCCGCCGCCGGCCCAACCAGTCCTTCAAGATCGCCTTCGACCAGGAGATCCAGCGGCTGTACGACGAGTGGGACAAGCTGGAGGCCAAGGTCGCCGACGGCACCGTCCTGCCCGCCGACGCCGCCGCCCACTCCCGCGCCGCCCGCACCGCCGCCGGCGACCTGCCGCGCACGCCGCGCCCGCTGCCGTACCGCACGCTCGCCTCGGTCGTCGACATCACCGCCGGCCACGAGGACCAGACACTGCGCATCCTCAGCGAGCTGGACCCGGCGAACCCGGTCACGGACCTCGACGAGGTCCGGCCGCGGCTGGACCGCGCCGAGAGCTGGATCTCGACGCACGTCCCGGCCGACGCGCGGACCGTCGTGCGCTCGGAGCCCGACACCGAGCTGCTCGGCTCGCTGGACGACGAGGGCCGCGAGTCGCTGCGGCTGCTGCTGGAGGGTCTCGACACGCACTGGTCCCTGGACGGGCTCACCACGCTCGTCTACGGAGTGCCGAAGGTCATGGCCGGCCTCACGCCGGACGCCAAGCCGACGCCGGAGCTGAAGGTCGCCCAGCGCGCCTTCTTCGCGCTGCTGTACCGCCTGCTGGTCAGCCGCGAGACCGGCCCGCGCCTGCCCACGCTGCTGCTCGCCGTCGGCGCCGACCGCGTGCGCAAGCTGCTCGGGGCCTGATCACCCCGACGTACGCGGAAGGGCCCTCACCCCGCACGGGGTGAGGGCCCTTCCGCATGGGGCCGTTCCTCAGGCGATGTGCTCGGCCTCGAGATCGGCCTGATGGCGCTTCTGGAGGCCCGGCATCAGTCGCTTGAGCAGCGCCGTGCTGTTCGGGTGGCGGACGCCGTACCGGTCGGCGAGAAGTATGTCGAGCGTCCGGGCGTTCGGATAGACCTGGTGCTCGTCCACGTAGTCCTTGTACGCCGGGTACGCCAGCTCCTCGAACTCCTTGTCCTCGGGCGTGAACTCGGCCACCGCCTCGGCCACCGCCTCCGGCACGGGCTGCGCGTACTGCTCCTCGTACTCCTGGGCGTACGGCTGGTCGAACGCCTGCGGGTCGGGACCCTGCCCGAGCGGGCGCGTCCGGCCGCCGGGGCCCGCGGGGACCGGCACCGGCACGGGCTCGAAACCCTCGGCGTACGTCGGGTCGTACGTGCCCTGGTAGGCGTCCTGCGCGGCCTGCGACGCGGCGAACCAGGGGCTCTCGTAGGCGCCCGGGGCCCTGGGCCCCTCCTCGTCCCGCGCCTGCTGCTCGTCGTGGGGCTCCTCCACGGGCAGCGCCGCCGGCTCGCCGGCGATCGCCTCCCGCGGGCCCGGACGCCGCCCGGCGCCGGTCGGCAGCTCGGGCTGGCCGGCCTGCGTCGTCACCGGCGCGGGCGGGAGCAGCGCCGGCTCGATGCCCGCGGCCGCGAGGCCCGCCGGGGCCGTCTCGGCCAGCGGAACGCCGTACTTCGCCAGCCGCAGCGGCATCAGCGCCTCGACGGGCGCCTTGCGGCGCCACGCCCGGCCGAAGCGCGCCTGAAGACGGGCCTGGTAGATCAGCCGGTCCTGCTCCAGCTTGATCACCTGCTCGTAGCTGCGCAGCTCCCACAGCTTCATCCGCCGCCACAGCCTGAACGTCGGCACGGGCGAGAGCAGCCAGCGCGTGAGCCGCACGCCCTCCATGTGCCTGTCCGCCGTGATGTCCGCGATCCGGCCCACCGCGTGGCGAGCCGCCTCCACGGCGACGACGAACAGCACCGGGATCACCGCGTGCATGCCGACACCGAGCGGGTCGGGCCAGGCGGCCGCGCCGTTGAACGCGATCGTCGCGGCCGTCAGCAGCCACGCCGTCTGACGCAGCAGCGGGAACGGTATGCGCATCCACGTCAGCAGCAGATCGAGCGCCAGCAGCACACAGATGCCCGCGTCGATGCCTATGGGGAAGACGACGGAGAAGGCGCCGAAGCCCTTGCTCTCCGCGAGCTCGCGCACCGCGGCGTACGACCCCGCGAAGCCGATCGCGGCAATGATCAGCGCTCCCGCGACGACGACACCGATGAGCACTCGGTGCGTGCGTGTCAGCTGCATCGCGGCCACGGCGTTCCCCTCCCCATCCAAAATCTGCGGGGCACAGCCTGGCACATGCCCCCGGAGTCCGTCCCTCCGCCCTCGGTACGGCAAAGGGCGGAAGGCGACGGGCAGTCGGCCGGAAGCCGGCCGAAGCCGGCCGGAAGGACGTCGGCACCGGTGGGGGAACGGTGCGCCGGCGAACGGGGCCGGCTCGGCGCACCGTCCGCCTGTCGGCTACTTGTTGGCCTCGGCCACGGAGGCGACGGCCTCCTTCGCCGCCTTCAGCGCGTCCTTCGTCAGGTCCCCGGACGAGGGGTTCTTCGCGCCCGCGTAACCGGTGCCGTTGTAGGTGAGCGTCACCAGACCGTTCTCGGTACGCGCCACGACCACCGCGTACGTGAAGTTCTCACCGGTCTTCTTCAGCGTGTAGTTGATGGTGGTCGCCTCGTCGCCGATGCCGGGCGCCGGGCTGGACTTCACGTCCTTCGCGCCCTCGGTGGCCTGCGTCTTGGCGACCTCCTTCGCGTAGTTGTCCTTCGCGCGCTGCTCACCGCTGACGGCGAGCGTGGCGTCGGAGTCGTAACGCAGGAAGGAGACGTCCAGCCAGCGGTACTGCGAACCCTTCACACCGTTGTCGTCCAGGCCGTTCCAGGAGCAGCTGCCGCGGCTGCCGGCGTCGGAGGACCGGCCGGCCGCACCGGACTTCGCGCCCGGCACCAGGTCCTTGATCGTCTTGCGGGCGATCGACTCGCACGGGTCGGGCAGCTTCGTGAACTTCGCGGGCGCGACCTCCGGCGTCTTCTTCGCCTCGGGGGTGGGGGAGGCGGACGCCGATCCCTCGGGCTTGCCGTCACCGGAGTCCGAGGAGCAGCCGGCGACGACGAGCATCACCGGAACGGCTGCGCAGGCGAGTATGCGGGTGAGTCGCGGGGCTGAACGGTGCATGGTTCCTTCACTCGGTCGTTCGGTCTGTCCGTCGGGCGTCGGCTCCGTCGGGCGTCGGGTCCGTCAGGCCGGTCACGGCCGTCACGGCCGCCAGGCCACCGTACGCGGCCGCGCGGCGGCTGGGGGTCCGGACGCCGGACCGGCAGCCGGCCGCCGCGGCCGGTCACTCGTCGAAGAGCTCCGCCAGCCGGCGGGCCACACTCTGCGCCTTTTCCTGCAGTTCCTTGCTGTCCGGGACCTCCGCCGCCGGCGCCGGCTGCTCGGCGTAGACGACCGTGACGAGCACGTTCGATGTGCGGAACACCACGCTCACGGTGCGGCGCTGCGCGGTGGACCCGGCACGGTCGAGCACGTCGTCGATGAAGGCGGCGTCGCCGAGCCCCTCCAGGACGCGCGGCTCGAGCCCCGTGGTGGACCCGCCCGGGGACGGGCTGCCGCCGGCGCCCTCCGCGGAGCCGCCGGGGGAGGCGTCGCCCGACGGCTGTCCGGAGCTCGGCGGGTCCTCGGGAGCCTCGGACTCCTCGGCCTTCCCTCCAGCCCTGCCTGTCTTTCCGGCCTGGACCTCCAGGTCCGGGGTCGCGCCCGGTCCGGTGCTCGCGCTCGCGGTGGGCGAGACGGTCGCTTCGGGGCCGGGGATGACGGGCACGGAGGTCGCGGACTGCTTCCTCGTGAACACCTCCTGCGCCCGGTTGTCGTCGCTGACGGCCGGGTCGTAGGAGACGACCCGCTCGAAGTCGACCCGCAGCTGGTGGGAGGAGTCCGGCGCCTGCCCCTTCCAACTGCAGGCGGCACGGCGGTCGGTGTCGTACGTCACGGCCGGCGTACCGCCGAGCACCTGCTGCTGCTGGTCCTGGGGGAGCGTGAGCACGCCGGGCAGCAGGTTCTTCAGGGTGCTCCGCTCGACGGAGCCGCAGGGCTCCAGCAACGTGCGGTACCTGCCGGGAGGTGCGGCCGAGGCCGGGACGCCATTGGCCTTGGCGTCGGGCGCCGAACCGTCCTCCCCACCGCCCGAGGTGCAGCCGGTGAGGCCGGTGACCAGCGCCGCGAGGAGCGCCGCCGCGCCGGGGACGTACGCCTTGCGTTGCACGTGCCTGGCTCCCTTCTCCATGGGTCCCTCTGTCCGGTCCGCGCCGCCGCGCCGGGGAAAAACGGTTGTCGGCCGCTGAGGGCCGATGGACACAATGTCTATCGCACGCGCTGCCCCGGATGCCGGGCCGCCGAGCCTTACGCGGCCATTGGCCGGGCATTTGCGTTACATGTCTTTTCGGGGGAATTGAGGAGTTATGTCGTTTGTAGAGGTGCCGGGCGCGAAGGTCCCGATCCGGCTGTGGACCGACCCCGCGACGGTCGAGGACGTAGCGATGCGGCAGCTGCAGAACGTCGCCACGCTGCCCTGGATCAAGGGCCTCGCCGTCATGCCGGACGTCCACTACGGCAAGGGCGCGACGGTCGGCTCGGTGATCGCGATGCACGGCGCGGTGTGCCCGGCGGCGGTCGGTGTGGACATCGGCTGCGGCATGTCGGCGGTGAAGACGTCCCTGACGGCGAACGACCTGCCCGGCGACCTCTCCCGCCTGCGCTCCAGGATCGAGCAGGCGATCCCGGTGGGCCGGGGCATGCACGACGAGATGGTGGACCCGGCGCGGGTGTTCGGCTTCCCGGCGGGGGGCTGGGACAGCTTCTGGGACCGTTTCGACGGGGTGGCGGACGCGGTCAAGTTCCGTCGGGAGCGGGCGACGAAGCAGATGGGGACGCTGGGCAGCGGAAACCACTTCTGCGAGGTGTGCATCGATGACCAGGGGTCGGTCTGGCTGATGCTGCACTCCGGTTCCCGGAACATCGGCAAGGAGCTGGCCGATCACCACATCGGCGAGGCGCAGAAGCTGCCGCACAACCAGGGCCTGGTCGACCGTGACCTCGCGGTGTTCGTCTCGGACACCCCGGAGATGCACGCCTACCGGAACGACCTCTTCTGGGCGCAGGAGTACGCGAAGTACAACCGCGCGATCATGATGGGGCTCCTCCAGGAGGTCGTGCGCCGCGAGTTCCGCAAGGCGAAGGTGTCGTTCGACCCGGTCATCTCCTGCCACCACAACTACGTGGCGGAGGAGCGGTACGACGGCATGGACCTGCTGGTCACCCGCAAGGGCGCGATCCGGGCGGGCGCCGGCGACTACGGGATCATCCCGGGGTCGATGGGCACCGGCTCGTACATCGTGAAGGGCCTCGGGAACGAGGCGTCCTTCAACTCCGCTTCCCACGGGGCGGGCCGCAAGATGAGCCGCAACGCGGCGAAGCGGCGCTTCTCGACGCGGGACCTGGAGGAGCAGACGCGCGGGGTCGAATGCCGCAAGGACTCGGGCGTGGTCGACGAGATCCCGGGCGCGTACAAGCCGATCGAGAAGGTGATCGACCAGCAGAGGGACCTGGTCGAGGTGGTGGCGAAGCTCAAGCAGGTCGTCTGCGTGAAGGGCTGAGACGGCCGCTGTGGGCCCCGGACCGGAGCGGTCCGGGGCCTTTGCGCGTGCCCGGTGTCAGGCCGTGCGGTGGCTGCGGTCGTCAGGTGGCGGGCACGCGGCTCGTCGCTCGTCGGGGCGGCGAGGTCCTCGGGGCGCACCCGGTCGCCCGCGACGTCACGCTTCCGGGCCGGCCTGCACGCCCGTGAGCTCCGCGGTCCGCTCCGGGCCCTGCGGCGCCGGCTGGAGGGTCTTGTGGAAGAACGTCGTCGGGCGCAGGACGCCGGAAGGGTCGGCGGCGTAGTCGGGGACCGTGCCGAGCGCGGTCCAGCCCGCCGAGCGGTAGAGGCGCTCGGCCGTGCTGCCCGTCTGCGTGTCCAGCATGAGCAGGGTGCGTCCCGTCGAACGCGCGAACTCCTCGGCGGTGGTGAGCAGTCGGCGTGCGATGCCGCGTCCGCGGGCGGAGCGGTGCACGACCAGCTTGGCTATCTCGGCGCGGTGCCGTCCGTTGGGCGAGGTCTCGCACCTGAGCTGGACGGTGCCGACGAGCCGGTCGCCGTCGCGGGCGGTCCACGCGGCGATCCGCTCGTCCGACAGGGCGGGTGCCAGGTCCGACCACCAGGCGGCGGCCTTCTCGGGCGTGAGCGCGGAGGTGAAGCCGACCGACGCGCCGTCGTCGACCGCGTCGACGAGGAGGGCGGCGAGTCCGGGGGCGGCGGCCGGCAGATCGGCGGCGGCGAGGCGCGAGACGGCGATGCGCTCGTTCATCAGAGCTCCCTGTGAACCTTGGAGTTGGACGCCTGGGCGCGGGGGCGGACCACGAGCAGGTCGATGTTGACGTGGGACGGCCGGGTGACGGCCCAGGTGATGGTGTCGGCGACGTCGTCGGCGCTGAGCGGTTCGGCGACGCCCGCGTAGACCTTGGCGGCCTTCTCGGTGTCGCCGCGGAAGCGGGTCGTGGCGAACTCCTCCGTCCGGACCATGCCGGGTGCGATCTCGATGACGCGGACGGGGGTGCCGACGATCTCCAGGCGCAGGGTCTCGGCGAGGACGTGGGCGCCGTGCTTGGCGGCGACGTAACCGCCGCCGCCCTCGTAGGTGGCGAGGCCCGCGGTGGAGGACAGGACGACGACGGTGCCGTCGCCGCTCGCGGTGAGCGCGGGCAGGAGCGCCTGGGTGAGGTTGAGCGTGCCGATCACGTTGACCTCGTACATGCGGCGCCAGTCGGCCGGATCGCCGGTGGCGACCGGGTCGGCGCCGAGCGCGCCGCCCGCGTTGTTGACGAGGACGTCGCAACGGTCCAGGGACGCCGCGAAGGAGTCGACGGCCGGCCGGTCGGTGACGTCCAGCGGGTGGGCGGTGGACTGGTGGCCGGCGGCGGTGATCTCGGCGGCGACGGCCTCGATGCGGTCCTTCCGGCGGGCGGTGAGGACGACGTGGAAGCCCGCGGCGGCCAACTGCCGTGCGGTGGCTGCGCCGATGCCGCTGCCGGCTCCGGTGACGACGGCGACGGGGGTCCGGGCGGTTGTCATGTCGTGGCTCCTCGCGCGTGTGATCGAACTGCGGTCAGGATAGGTCGGCGAGGTGACGCGCCGATCTCCGCACAGGGCGCGCACCGGCCCCGCGTTTGTGAGGCCGTACAGGGGCCGCGGGGGCGGGTGGGATGCGCCGGGCCGTGTAGCGCATGCCCGGGCCGGCCGGCGACGCGGGCGGCCGGGACGCGCCGGAGTGACGGGCAATCAGGTGCGTAACGGGAGAATCGGTATCTTCGGTTCATGTGTGTGATGCGTAGGGTGCTGTCGGCCGGGGTCGCGGCGTTGGTGTTGGTGGTCGCCTCGGGTGCGGGCGCGCGTGCGGGCGGGGACTCGGGGCCGGGCGTCGGAGCGGCCGGGGCCGCGGCGGTGGCCGCCGGGGCCCCGGGCGCCGTGGCGCCGGAGGCGGACGTGGCCCACCACGGTCATGTCTCCTTGGGTGACGGGTGGCTCAGGATCTCCCTGATGACCAGCAACCACGGTCCCTCCAGCCTGGAGGACGCCACGGTGAGGCTGGCGTTCTCCCTGCGGCCGGTCGGCGAACTGCGGCTGCCCAAGCGCTGCCTGTGGGCGGGCGAACGGGTGGTGCTGTGCGGCATGGGCCCGCTTGGCGCAGACGGTATCGGCCACAAGACCTCCCTCCGGCTGGGCATCACGGGCGACCCGGCCGAGGCGGTGGTGAAGATCGGCACGGTGTGGAACGGCGGGGCGACCGACCGGGATCCGGCGAACAACAACCACAAGGTGATCGCGCCGGCCACCGGGGATCCTTACGCCTTCTGACCCGTAGGTCCTGTGACCTGTACGCCTTCTGACCTGTACGCCTTCTGACCCGTAGGCCCTGTGGCCCGTGCGCCTTCCGGTCCCGTACGTCCTCTGACCGGTATGCCTCCGGTCCGTACGCCTTCCGGTCCGTGCGCCTTCCGATTCCGGCCGTCCGGCCGACCGGTGCTTCACCGGCCGGTCAGACGGCCGACTCGCGTCCCGTCGCCCAGGCGATGTAGCCGTCGGGGCGGACGAGCAGCGCGGTGCGCCGGCCGGATGCCCAGTGCGCTTCTATGACGCGGCCGGGTGCGGCCGGGGCAGCGGCGGTCGCGGGGGCGGCCTCGTCGGCGGGGCCGATCAGCACGAACTCGCCCTTGCGCAGCAGCTCGTAGAGCCTGCCCTCGGCGAGTGGCAGGTCCGGGGCGCGCCGGCCGGTGAGGGGGTGCGCGCCGCGCGGTGCGCGATACGAGATGCCGATGCCGGAGACGACGCCCAGGGCCTTCCGTGCCGCAGGCCGGACGCTGCCCATGACGCGGGCGGCGAGCGAACGCGCCGCGCGCTGGAGGGGAGTGTGGGCCATGGCGAGGCGCACGATCGCTCCACTGCTGCGCAGGACCGTCCTGCCGACGGGATGCCGCTCCGACTCGTAACTGTCGAGCAGCGCCTCGGGGTCCGGGGCGAGGCCCTGGATCACCGAGGCGAGCTTCCAGGAGAGGTTGGCCGCGTCCTGCAGGCCGGTGTTCATGCCCTGGCCGCCGGCGGGGGAGTGCACGTGCGCGGCGTCGCCCGCGAGGAAGACCCGGCCGGCGCGGTAGGCCGGTGCCTGGCGTTCGTCGCTGTGGAAGCGGGAGATCCAGCGGGCGTCGTGCATGCCGAAGTCGCTGCCGAGGGCCCGGCGTGCGATCTCGCGCACTTCGTCGAGGGAGACGGGCTCGCTGTCGGCGACCTGCCGGGTCCGGTCCCACCCCATGACGCGGTACCAGCCGTCGCCGAAGGGGGCCATGAAGGCGAACGTGCCGCCCGCTCCGTTGACCGTGAGAAGGCCGGGAGGCTCCTCGGCGAGGCGGACGTCCGCGAGCACGATGGACCTGATGACGGACGCGCCCGGGAACGGCAGGCCGAGCGCAGTGCGCACGCCGCTGCGGACGCCGTCGGCGCCGACGAGGTAGCGGGCGCGCAGGGTGCTGCGGGTGCCGTCCGTGCCGCGGAGCTCGGCGGTGACCGACGCCGGGGTGTGGGCGGGGGACTGGTCGAGGCCGGTCAGCTCCGTCCCGTGGCGGAAGTCGACGCCCGCGGACCGGGCCCGGCGCTCGAGCAGCTTCTCCACCTCGTACTGCGGGGTGATCAGGAGGAACGGGAAGCGGGACGGGAGCGTGCCGAGGTCGAGGGAGAGCCGGCGGAACAGGCGCAGTCCGGTGATCGGCGTGCCCTTCGACACCAGCTCGTCGGCCAGGCCGCGGGCGTCCAGCAGCTCCAGCGTGCGGGCGTGGACGCCGAAGGCGCGGGTGAGGTTGCTGATCTCCTGGGGGCGGCGCTCGACGAGGGTGACCGAGACGCCGGCGCAGGCGAGGTCGCCCGCCAGGAGCAGGCCGGTCGGACCGGCCCCGACGACGATCACGTCCGTGTCGAACGGGGCGGGTCCGTCGGCGTGCTGGATCGGTGTGGTGCGGGCTGCGGTGCTGGGCTTGCCGGGCATGGCTGCCTCCGGTGGTCGACGGCTGTGGGTCAACACCTGTTGGTCAACGCTTGTTGGCAAATGTAGAGCGGTCGCCTCTGGCGTGTCAACACCTGTTGGCCTACAGTCGTTGGCATGACGACGGAAGCACCCGGCACTCCCCGCCGCTCCGATGCCACCAAGGCCGCGATCCTCGAAGCCGCCCGCGAGCGCTTCGCGGCCGACGGGTACGAGCGGGCGACGATCCGGGCCATAGCGCGCGACGCGGGCATCGACCCGTCGATGGTCATGCGCTACTACGGCAACAAGGAGGGGCTTTTCGCCGCGGCCTCCGAATTCGACCTGCGCCTGCCGGAGTTGGGCGCGCTGCCCGGCAGGCACGCCGGCGCGGTGCTCGTCGCCCACTTCCTGGACCGGTGGGAGCACGACGAGGTGCTCACGGCGCTGCTGCGGGCGGGTGTCACGAACGCCGCCGCAGCCGAGCGTGCCCGCTCGATCTTCCGGGAGCAGTTGGGTCCGGTCGTCGCGAGCCTGTCACCGGACCCGGCCGACGCCCCGCGCCGCGCCGCGCTCGTCGCCTCTCAGATCCTCGGCATGGCCCTGGCCCGGTATGTGCTGTGCTTCCCGCCCGCCGTCGAGATGACCAAAGAGGAGGTGGTGAGCTGGCTGGCCCCGACGGTGCAGCGCTACCTGACGGGTGAGCGCCCCTGATCTCGGGGAGTGGCCGCCCGGCAGACGCACCCGCTCCCCGGGACGGCCCGGCCTCCGGGCAGCCCGCCCGGGCGGCCGAGGCCCCGGCCTCTGCCGGTGAAGGTCACGGAGGACTGCTCCGTACACTTTCTGCATGACGCAGAAGAACTCGGACGGTGCCGCACGGGGCCGTCTCATGGAGGAGCTGTCCACGGCCTCGCGTCGCTACATGGCCTCGTACGCCCTGTTCAACCAGGCCCTCGCCGACCATCTGGGACTGCATCCCACGGATCTCCAGTGCCTGAACCTGCTCGAGCTCGAAGGCGGCCCGGTCACGACAGGGCGGGTCGCGGAGCTGACCGGGCTGACCACCGGCTCGGCGACCCGGCTGGTCGACCGGCTGGAGCGCGCCGGATATGTGACGCGGGAGCGTGACACGCACGACCGGCGCAGGGTTCTCGTGGCGTGCGTGCCGGAGCGGATGGCCGAGTTCGGGGCGCTGTGGGCCCGGCTGGGAGGGGCCTGGGTGTCGATGATCGACACGTACGCGGACGAGGAGATCGCACTGCTCACGGCCCATATGCAGCGGACGGTGGAGTTGAGCGCGACACAGGTGGAGCGGCTGCGCGCAGGTGACTTCGACGCGTAGGGGCGGCGGCCGGCCGGTGCGGCGGGTCCGCCCTTATGCCCCCGCCGTGCGCAGGGCCGATGCGACGATCGCCTCCAGGCGGGCGTGGTGGGCGCCGCGCCAGTAGACGCGGTCGCAGACGGTGCACCGGGCGAACACGTCGTACGTGCGCTGTGTGCCCTGTTCCAGCTGCTCCTGCACCGAGTCCTTGTCGGCGTCCGTCAGGGGCCCGTTGCACGCGGTGCACCGCGTCCAGGGCGCGAGCTCCGGCGCGAACCGTTCCAGGACGTCGGTGAGTTGGTCGTCGGGCCGGTCGCTGTAGACGTACGCGCCCGCCCAGATCTCCCGGCGCCGCAGCAGGCCCCGGTCGCGTGAGAGCAGCACCCGCCGCTCCTTCGCGGACAGGGCGGCCAGGGCGGGATCGCCGATGTCCTCGTTCTCGTACGCCGCGTCCACGCCGAGGAGGCGAAGCCGCCGCGCCAGCGTGCCCAGATGGACGTCGAGCAGGAAGCGGAGCGGCGCGCCGGGGACACGCTGGGGCCGGTCGACGCCGAGCACCTCGACATGTTCGCCTTCCCGCGGAATGTGCGAGACCGGCACCTGGCGGCCGTCGACCAGCAGGCGGCCCGCCTCCGTGAGCGGGACACCGAGCGACTCGACGACGTGTCCGAGCGTCGACGAGCCGTCCGTGACGACGGCGGTACGGCCCAGGCGGCGCTCCGGCGGGAGGAAGAGCCGCAGCTCAGGGGCGACGCTGAAGGTGATTTCCGGTCCGTTCACAGCGCCAGCATGTCACCGGCCGCACGGTGGCAGCCACCAGTTTGCTCAGCGTCCCGCGCTAGACGCGGAACGCGTCCGCGTGCTCCTCCGCCCACTCGGCGAACGTCCGCGCCGGCCGTCCGGTCAGTTCCTCGACGGTGCGGGTGAGCGGCGCGGGTGAACCGTCCGTCGACGCCCAGTAGTCGAGCAGGGCCCCCGCGAACGCGGGGGGCAGGTAGGCGGATACGGACTCCTGCCACTGCTCCGGCGTCACCGCGCGGATCTCGATGGGCGCCGCGCGGCCCGCGGCGCGTTCCAGGATCGCGATCTGCTCGGCGAAGGTGAGGGACTCGGGTCCGGTCAGGTGGTACGCCCGCCCCCTCGGCCCGGGATCGGTGAGCACGGCCAGAGCGGCCTCTGCCACGTCCCGTTCGTGGATCGGGTCGCCGTAACTGCCCGGGTAGGGAAGGTCGATGACGCCGGTGGTGCGCAGGGCGCGCGCCCACTGGAGCGCGTTTCCGGCGAACGCACCGGGGCGCAGGACGGTCGTGGCCACCGGTCCGGCGGCGAGGGCCTCTTCGACGGCGAGGTGGGGGCCCGCGACGGGGTCGGTGGCCGCGTCGGCGCCGAGGACCGAGCTGGACGACAGCAGGACGATGTGGGAGACGCCTGCGGTGTGCGCCGCGTCGACGAAGGCGTCGATGTGGGACGGCTCCGCGTACAGGAAGACGGAGTCGACGGCTTCGAGGGCCGCGGGGAAGGACGACGGGTCGTCGAGGGCCAGCCGTACGGGTTCGAGGCCGTCCGGCAGGGCGGCGAGTTTGTCCGGGGCGGCGGATGCGGCCCGGACCGAGGCGCCGCGCTCGTGCAGCAGGGAGAGCAGGGCCGAGCCGACCTTGCCGCGACTGCCGGTGACGAGGGTGGTCATGGGAGCTCCTCAGGCGAGAAAGTCTTCGATACGCATAATCTGTGTGACGCAGATAAATATTCGGGGAAAGGGCCCGCCTCGTCAAGCGGGCCCCTCGCCGTGCTTCCGATCGCCCGCTACGGCACGACGCGGAAGTGGGTCATGACACGGGCGCCGCCCTCGTCCAGGACGTGGAACGCGACGCCCGGCGGTGCGGTGCGGTCGGTCAGCGTCTCGCCGCTCTCCCACGGCAGGCGCAGCGTCGAGACGACCCCCGGGGCCACCAGTAGCGGCCGGCCCGCGAAGGTCGTCGCGCCGGCGGTGTGGGCGTGGCCGGTCAGGATCGCCGGGACGTTGTCCCGCCCGGCCAGCAGGTCCGCCAGGCGGTCGGCGTTCGTCAGATTCGTCGCGTCCAGGTACGGGTGGTGGATCACGGCCGGCGGGTGGTGGAAGGCAGGCAGGGCGGGGGTGTCGCCCAGGTCGTCGAGCGTGCGCTCCAGCCACCGCAGCGTCTCGTCGTCGAAGCGCCCGGCGTCCTCGCCGGGGATCGTCGAGTCGCACAGCAGGAGGGCGTAACCGCCCACACGGTGCAGCCGGTTGACGGGCGACTTCGGCGCGGCGGCGGACGTGTCGCCCAGCAGTACCTTGCGGTAGGCGGCACGGTCGTCGTGGTTGCCGGGGCAGGTGACGTGCGGTGCGCTCAGGCCGGACAGCAGCTCCGCCGCCTGCGCGTACTCCTCGGGCGCCCCGTGGTCCGCGATGTCGCCGGTGACCAGGACGGTGTCGGGCTGCCGGGACAGGGAGTTGAGATAGGCGATGGTGCGCACGGCGCGGTCGGTGGCCCGCTCCGTGCCGTCGAGATGCAGATCGCTGATGTGGGCGAGCAGCATGGATCCCCCTCGTCATGACTCGCGATTAATGGCTGGGGGAGTCTATTCCGTTAGTCGACTGCTCGTGAGGTCGAGGCGCCAGTCGTGGGAGCGCAGCACGTTCCCCGGCGGGTACTCGACCTCGCGCTCGCCGAGGAGCGTGAAACCGGCCTTGCGGCACACGGCGTTGGACGGGACGTTGTCCACGGAGGGGAACGCGTGCAGTGTGCGGTGCCGCCGCTCGGCGCGCGCCCGCTCGATCACCGCGAGCGTCCCGGCGGTCGCGATCCCGCGGCCCTGGAACGCGGGCAGCACGGCCCATCCCGTCTCGTAGATCTGCTCGCCGTCCCAGGTCTGCTCCCAGAAGCCGACGGAGCCGGCGGACCGGCCGGCGTCGTCCCCGTCAGCCAGGACGATGCGGAACATCCGGCCGCGGCCGGTGCGGTCGGCGCTCAGCTCCACATAGCGCTGATGCCGCATGATCAGCTGTTCCTCGGTCTCGGGGCCGCCGAGGTGGTCCATCAGCTCCGGCGCGTTCACGGCGCACAGCAGCTCGAAGTCGTCCTCGGACCACGGCTCGATCCGTACGTTCACTGTGTCGATGCCCATGCCCGGCACTGTAGGGGCGGGGCACGACGAGGGCCCGTACGGCGGGACTCAGTGCGCGGAACGTGCGTACGCGGTCGGCGGGACGCCCACCGTCGCGGTGAAGTCCCGTACCAGGTGGGCCTGGTCGCTGTAGCCGAGTTCGGCGGCGAGCGCGGACCAGTCGAGCGCGGCCGGATCCGTCTCGGCGCGCTCCAGCGCCTCGTGGATGCGGTAGCGGAGGATGACCCACTTCGGGCCCACGCCGACGTACGCGGAGAAGAGCCGTTGCGTCGAGCGCGTCGACACACCCTCCCTGGCGGCGAGTTCGGCGACGCGCCGGATCGAGCGGTCGGCGCGGACCCGGTCGACCAGGGCCATGGCCTGCGACGCCTGCGGGTCCGGCGCGGGGGCGAGGCCCAGGAGGAAGGCGTCCAGGGCGGCGACGCGGGCGTCCTCGTCGTCCGGGCCGACGACCCGGCGGACCTCCGCGGCGACGTGCGACGTCCCGGCCGCGACCGGCCCGACGGGTCCCTCCGATCCGTCCGGCTCGTCGGGGCCCCGTACCGGGCCCAGGTCCGCGTACGCCTGGGTCAGCGGGACCCGCCGGCCCGTCCAGTCCGACACCGGGCGGCCCGGTGCGAAGGGCCGGAACCCGCCCGGCCGGAACTGCACGCCGCACACCCGCCCTCGGCCCTCCAGCTTCTGCGTGAACAGACCCTGGCCGATGCCCGCGACCTCGGCCCACGGCTCCTCGTCGCCGTACTGCTGGAACACCAGGTTCACGGACGGGTGCGGCACGACGTGGGAGGCGTACGGCTCGGTCAGGTCCCAGTCGATGAGCCAGTAGTGCTCGAGGTAGGGGCGCAGTTCGGGGGCCGGCTCGCGGCGGCGGAAGTCGACGCGGGCGAGCAGCTCCCGGGCTTCGACGATGCCCCGGGTGTCGCGTCGCGGACCTGCCATGCGCCGATCCTAATCCGGCGACTGTCGCGTTTCTTCAAGACGGGGGAGGCGGCGCTGCCTACGGTCGGACGTATGACGAACACCATCAGCGACCTGTTGCGAGCAGCCGCCGAACGCTCCGTGCCGGTGGTGCGCGGCATCACCGACGACCGGCTCGGCGATGCGACGCCGTGCGCCGAGTACGACGTGCGGCAGCTGGTCGATCACCTCTTCCAGGTGGTGGTCAACTTCCAGCTGCTGGCGGCCAAGAAGGACGCCGACTTCTCCGCGGGGCCGGACCGCGCCGGGCACGGCGACTGGCGCGAGGAGTTCGCGGCGGAGGCCGAGGCGCTCGTCGAGGCGTGGGCTGCGCCGGGAGCGGACCAGGGCGCCACGGGCGCCATGAACATGTCGGCGAGCCTGGTCGGAAGGATGGCGCTCGGCGACCTCGCCGTACACGCCTGGGATCTCGCGCGGGCCACGGGACAGGAGTACACGCCGGATCCGGTGGTGGTCCGCGAGGTGCTGACCGCGTTCGGGGAGCTCGCCCCGACCGCCCGCGCGATGGGGGTCTTCGGCGAGGAGTACCGGCTGCCGGACGGGGGAGCGGGCGCGTCCGACCTCGACCGGCTGCTGGCGCTGACGGGGCGCGACCCGGGATGGCGCCGGCCCTAGCGAGCACGCGGGCCACGCGCTCCGGGCGCGAGCGGCGCGGATGAGGCGTGCGTCACCACCCCAGGTGACCGGCGAGCGCGCCCCGTACCGTGCACCGCCGCCGGTCACGGGCGGGTGCGCCCCCTGCACGTCCACGGCCGTCGGTCCGTGCGCGCGCCCGTGCGTGTTCACCTTCGTACATCTGCCGGACGGACACCGTTAAGCTCGCGGGTCACGACCGGCAACAGATGGAGATGTGGACGTGTCCCGAGCGCGTGTGGGTGTGGCCGTACTGACGATGGGCTCCCGCCCTGCCGAACTGCGGGCCCTGCTCGACTCAGTGGCCGCTCAGGACCATCCCCCCACCCGTGTCGTCGTGGTCTCCAACGGTGCCCCGCTGTCCGAACTGCCGGCAGGCGTCACGGGCGTCGAGCTGCCCGAGAACCTCGGCGTGTCCGGCGGGCGCAACGTCGCCATGGAGCGGCTGCGGGAGTTCGGCGACGTCGACGTGCTCGTCGACCTGGACGACGACGGGCTGCTCATCGAGACGGACGTCTTCAGCCGCATCGCCGCGATGTACGACACCGACCCCGCGCTCGGGATCGTCAGCTTCCGCATCGCCGACGAGACCGGTTTCACCCAGCGCCGGCACGTGCCGCGCATCGGCAAGGCCGATCCGCTGCGCGGCGGCCAGGTGACCACGTTCCTCGGCGGCGGGCACGCCCTGTCGATGCGGATGCTGGAGCGGGTCGGCGGCTGGCCGGACGACTTCTTCTTCACGCACGAGGAGACCGATCTCGCCTGGCGCGCCCTGGACGACGGCTGGAAGATCCTCTACGCCCCCGAGCTGGTGCTCCAGCACCCCCGTACGCCTCCCACCCGGCACGGCGTCTACTACCGGATGACCGCCCGCAACCGTGTCTGGCTGGCGAAGCGGAACCTGCCGGCCCTGCTCGTGCCCCTCTACCTGGGCTCGTGGACCGCGCTCACCCTGGCGCGCACCCGCTCGGCGCCGGGTCTGCGCGCCTGGTTCGGCGGATTCGCCGAGGGCGTCCGTACACCGTGCGGAGAGCGCCGTCCGATGCGCTGGAGCACGGTGTGGCTCATGGCCCGGCTCGGCCGTCCGCCGGTCGTCTGACCGGCGGACGAGGGGCGCGCGGGGTCAGGGCCACACCAGGCAGTACGGCTGGTGGCCCGCCTCGTGCAGACGATGGCTGAAATCCTGCCATTCGTGCAGCAATTGGTAGACGTTGAACGCGTCCCGGGGGCCGCCTCGGTCCGGGACCGTCGACCAGATGAACGCCGCTGCGCCCACCGACTCCTCGCCGATGCCCCGCAGCGGGTCGACCACGGTCATCGGGAGCTTCACCACCGCGTAGTCGGGGTGCAGCACGACGAGCTCCAGCGGCGGCACCTTGTGCAGCGGCATGCCCTGGATACCGGTCAGCACCATCGCGGCTATGGTCTCCGGCTTGATCTTGGTGAACATGCCGCCCATGCCGAGCTCGTCACCGCCCAGCTCCTCGGGGCGCATCGAGATCGGCACCCGTGCCGCCGTGGCGCCGTCGGGCGCACCGAAGTACTTGTACGTCACCCCCAACCGGCCGCTCCTGCCTCCCACGGGGTCATCCGCTTCGCCTCGCCGGTGCTTTCCGCGCCGGGCAGGCTCAGGACCCAGGTCGTCGGTCCCCTCGCCCAGTCCGCCACCGCGATGCATATCTCCACCCGACCACTCGCAGCCCCCGCCGCGCAACCAGATCATCGTGACAGTGACCTCCCCCACGAACGAGTGGTGAAACACCTGTCCGCAAGATCGCCCGGGCCTCTGAGACCATGGTTTCCGTGAGCTTTCCCTATGACGCCCCAGTTTCGCAGACGCTTTTCGACCGCGCGTCCCTCGTGACGCCCGGCGGCGTGAACTCTCCCGTCCGTGCCTTCCGTGCCGTGGGCGGTACGCCCCGGTTCATGGTGTCCGGCACCGGCCCGTACCTGACCGATGCCGACGGCCGCGAGTACGTCGACCTCGTCTGCTCGTGGGGGCCGATGATCCTCGGGCACTCCCACCCCGAGGTCATCGAGGCGGTGCAGGCGGCGGTCGCCCGCGGCACCTCCTTCGGCACGCCGGGCGAGGGCGAGGTCGCCCTCGCCGAGGAGATCGTGGCCCGTGTCGAGCCCGTCGAGCAGGTACGTCTGGTCTCCAGCGGCACCGAGGCGACGATGTCGGCGATCCGGCTGGCCCGCGGTTTCACCGGCCGGTCCAAGGTCATCAAGTTCGCCGGCTGCTACCACGGGCACGTCGACGCGCTCCTCGCCGCGGCGGGCTCCGGGGTCGCGACGTTCGCCCTGCCGGACACGCCCGGTGTCACGGGGGCTCAGGCCGGTGACACGATCGTGCTGCCGTACAACGACCTGGAGGCCGTGCAGGCGGCGTTCCACAACCACCCGGGCGAGATCGCCTGTGTGATCACGGAGGCCTCGCCGGGCAACATGGGCGTGGTGCCGCCGCGGCCCGGCTTCAACCAGGGGCTCAAGGACGCCTGCGCGAAGAACGGCGCGCTGTACATCTCCGACGAGGTGATGACCGGCTTCCGCACCTCGAAGGCGGGCTGGTACGGCGTCGACGGCGTGGTGCCCGACCTGATGACGTTCGGCAAGGTCATGGGCGGCGGGTTCCCGGCCGCCGCGTTCGGCGGGCGCCGGGACGTCATGGCGCACCTCGCGCCGGCCGGTCCCGTCTACCAGGCGGGCACGCTGTCCGGGAACCCGGTGGCGACCGCGGCGGGCCTCGCGCAGCTGCGCCTGCTGGACGACGCCGCGTACGAGAAGGTGAACGCGGTCTCGCGGCAGATCCAGGCGCTGGTGACGGACGCCCTGACCGAGGAGGGCGTGGCGCACCGCCTGCAGACGGCGTCCAACATGTTCTCCGTCTTCTTCACCCCGACCGAGGTCAGGGACTACGAGGACGCGAAGAAGCAGGAGGCGTTCCGCTTCAACGCGTTCTTCCACTCGATGCTCGCCGACGGGGTCTACCTGCCGCCGTCCGCGTTCGAGTCCTGGTTCGTCTCGACCGCCCACGACGAGCGGGCGATCGAGCGGATCGCGGCCGCGCTGCCCGCCGCCGCACGAGCCGCAGCGGAGGCCACCGCATGAGCACCAGGGACATCACCGTCGTCCATCTCGTGCGCCACGGCGAAGTGCACAACCCGGACGGCGTCCTCTACGGCCGCCGCAGCGGCTACCACCTCTCCGAGCTCGGCCGGCAAATGGCCGACCGGGTCGCGGAGCACCTGGCGGCCCGGGACATCACGCATGTCGTCGCCTCCCCGCTGGAGCGGGCCCAGGAGACCGCCCAGCCGATCGCCAAGTCGCACGGCCTGAGCCTCGAGACCGACGAGCGGCTGATCGAGGCGGCCAACGTCTTCGAGGGCAAGACCTTCGGCGTGGGCGACGGCGCGCTGCGCCAGCCGGCCAACTGGAGGCATCTGACGAACCCGTTCCGGCCGTCCTGGGGCGAGCCGTACGTGGAGCAGGTCGTGCGGATGTCGGCCGCGCTGGAGGCGGCGCGGGACGCGGCGCGCGGCCACGAGGCCGTGTGTGTCAGCCACCAGCTGCCGATCTGGGTCGTGCGCAGTTTCGTCGAGAGGCGGCGGCTGTGGCACGACCCGCGGCGCCGGCAGTGCACCCTCGCCTCGCTGACCTCGTTCACGTACGAGGGGAACAGGATCGTGTCGGTCGGATACTCCGAGCCGGCCCGGGATCTCGTCCCGCCGCACCTTCTCGCCGGCGCCAAACCCGTGAAGGGCAAGTCCAAGGCATTCGGCGCCTAGGGAAATGGCGTAGAAAAACCCGTCCCGCACATCAGGAACCCCCGCGTTCCACACGGCATCTCTCCCTGTGCCGGTTTGGAAAGGCTCCCCCCGACCAGGGGAGCGCGGATGGGGACGATATGCGCGACATCACTCGACGGGGATTGCTCGGAGCGGGACTTGGGGCCGCGGCCGCGGTCACCGTGGCGGGCTGCGGCTCCAGTGGCCCGGGCGGTGCCGGAGGTGGTGTGCCCGGCCGGGGCGGTGACCAGGGCAAGGGCGCGAAACCCTCACCTTCGGCGACGCGGGGCCGGCCGATCGGCGACGGCTCCACGTCCGACACCGGGAAGCAGCCCCATCAGCCGGAGCGTCCCGTTCCGCTGGAGCCCGGACAGACGCCGCCGCAATTCGTGATCTTTTCCTGGGACGGTGCGGGTGAGGTCGGCAACGGTCTCTTCCCGCGTTTTCTCGAACTCGCCAGGAACCACGGCGCGGCGATGACCTTCTTCCTCTCCGGTATCTATCTGCTGCCCGAGTCGAAGAAAACGCTCTACCGTCCGCCGAACAACTCGATCGGCGCCTCGGACATCGGTTATCTCACCGACGAGCACATCAAGGACACGCTGAAGCACATACGCCAGGCATGGCTCGACGGCCATGAGATAGGCACCCACTTCAACGGGCATTTCTGCACCGGTTCCGGATCGGTCGGCAACTGGTCGTCGGCGGACTGGCGCAGCGAGACCGACCAGGCTGTGAAGTTCGTCACCGAATGGCGTACGAACAGCGGCTGGCACGACATCGATCCCCTGCCTTTCGACTACCGCAAGGAACTCGTCGGAGGCCGCACGCCGTGTCTTCTCGGCCAGGCCGAGCTCCTGCCCGTCGCGAAGCAGCTGGGCTGGCGGTACGACGCCTCCTCGCCCGGCGGCCGCCAGATGTGGCCCGACAAGCGGCTGGGCATCTGGGATCTGCCGCTCCAGCAGGTGCCGTTCCCCGGGCACTCCTTCGAGGTGCTGTCCATGGACTACAACATGCTGGCCAACCAGTCCCACCATGCGACGCAGGGCGTGCCCTCGCGTTTTCCGGGCTGGCGCAAGCAGGCGACGGAGGCGTATCTCGGGGGATTCACCCGGGCCTACGAGTCCAATCGCGCACCGTTCTTCATCGGCAACCACTTCGAGCAGTGGAACGGCGGCATCTACATGGACGCCGTGGAGGAAGCGCTCAAGGGCATGGCCGGCAAGAAGGACGTACGGCTGGTCTCCTTCCGGCAGTTCTGCGACTGGCTCGACGTGCAGGATCCGCAGGTGCTCGCGAAACTGCGCACGCTTCAGGTCGGCGAGTCCCCCGCGGGCGGCTGGAACGCATTCCTCAAGGCTTCCTGACAAGGGGCCTTATCGGGCACGCAGGGGGGTGCGGAAGATCGCCGCCGGGGCCATGCGAAACTTTTCACATGAGCCTGAGCCGTGCCCCCCGCGCCGCCCTGTCGACCGCCCTGGTCGCCGCAGGTGCGCTCACCCTGTCGGCCTGTGGCGAGGGCGGGAAGTCCGGGGGCGGCGGCGACACCAACTTCGTCACCGGCTCCGGCGGCATCGACACCGTCGCCAAGGGGGAGCGGCAGTCCCCGAACGAACTCAAGGGCGAGACCCTGGAGGGCGAACCGCTCGACGTGGCCGGCCTCAAGGGCAAGATCGTCGTGATGAACGTCTGGGGATCATGGTGCCCGCCGTGCCGTTCCGAGGCCCCCTATTTCGCGAAGGTCGCCAAGGAGACCAAGGCGAAGGGCGTCGAGTTCGTCGGGATCAACACCCGGGACAGCAAGAAGGGCCCCGCGCTCGCTTTCGAGAAGGACTACGGAATCGAGTACCCGAGCCTGTACGACCCGATCGGCAAGCTGATCGTCAACGGCTTCCCCAAGGGCAGCCTCAATCCGCAGGCCATTCCCTCCACGATCGTGCTCGACCGGGACGGAAAGATCGCGGCCCGCTCGCTCAAGGCGCTCGACGACGAGGAACTCCACAAGATCATCGACCCGTTGATCGCGGAGAAGTGATCCCGTGACGTTCCTTGCCGCGGCACCGGACGTGTACGACACGGTCTTCGGCGGCGCCCTGCTTCTCGCTCTGCCCATCGCCGTGCTCGCCGGCCTGGTGTCCTTCTTCTCGCCGTGCGTGCTGCCGCTCGTCCCCGGCTATCTCTCGTACGTCACCGGGGTCACGGGCACCGACCTCGCCGAGGCGAAGCGCGGCCGGATGGTCGCCGGCGCCTCCCTGTTCGTCGTCGGCTTCACCGCCGTGTTCGTGTCCGGCGGGGCGCTCTTCGGCTACTTCGGCTCCACCCTCCAGGGGCACCGGGAGATCCTGTCCAAGGTCCTCGGCGCGCTGATGATCCTGCTGGGTGTCTTCTTCATGGGCCTGATGCCCTGGCTCACCCAGCGCGAGTTCCGCATCCACAGGCGGCCGGTGTCGGGCCTGCTGGGCGCGCCGCTGCTCGGCGCGCTGTTCGGGATCGGCTGGACGCCGTGCATCGGACCGACGTTGTCCGCAGTGACGGCGCTCGCCGCGAGCGAGGCCAGCGCCGGCCGCGGGGCGCTGCTGACCGTCGCGTACTGCCTCGGCCTCGGCCTGCCGTTCGTCCTCGCGGCGGTGGCGTTCCGCAAGGCGCTCGGTGCGTTCGCCTGGGTCAAGCAGCACTACGCATGGGTGATGCGGATCGGCGGCGTGATGATGATCGCGACCGGTCTGCTGCTGCTCACAGGTGTCTGGGACACCATGGTCCAGTCGATGCAGAGCTGGTCCAACGGTTTCACGGTGGGGATCTGAACGTCCATGAGCACGTACGACACCGACGAACGCGAACTCGGCGAGGCCGGCGCACAGCTGTCCACCGCCCCGACCGACAATGCGACGGACCAGGCCGTCGGCGGCCCCGCCCTCGGCGTGATCGGCTGGGCGCGCTGGTTCTGGCGGCAGCTGACCTCCATGCGGGTCGCACTGATCCTGCTCTTCCTGCTCTCGCTCGGCGCCATCCCCGGCTCCCTCGTCCCGCAGAGCAGCGTGGACGAGATGAAGGTGCAGGCGTTCAAGGACCGTCACGAGGTCCTCGGGCCCCTCTACGAGAAGCTGCAGTTCTTCGACGTCTACAGCTCGGTGTGGTTCTCGGCGATCTACATCCTGCTGTTCGTCTCCCTCATCGGCTGCATCGTGCCCCGCTCCTGGCAGTTCGTCGGCCAGCTGCGCGGCCGCCCGCCGGGCGCGCCGCGGCGGCTGACCCGGCTGCCCGCGTACACGACGTGGCGCACGCAGGCCGAGCCGGAGCAGGTGCGCCGGGCGGCGCTCGCTCTGCTGCGCGGACGCCGCTTCCGCGCCCACGAGGCGGGCGACGCGGTCGCCGCCGAGAAGGGCTACCTGCGCGAGGCCGGCAACCTGGTCTTCCACGTGTCGCTCATCGTGATGCTCGTGGCGTTCGCGGCGGGCCAGCTGTTCAAGTCCGAGGGCGGCAAGCTGGTCGTCGAGGGCGGCGGCTTCTCCAACACGCTCACGCAGTACGACGACTTCAAGTCCGGTTCGCTGTTCGACACCGACGACCTGTCCCCGTTCAGCTTCACGCTGGACAGCTTCACCGGCACGTACGCGAAGAGCGGCCCCCAGCGCGGCACGCCGCGCACCTACGAGGCCGCCGTGACCTGGTCCGGGCCCGGCGGCACCGAGAAGAAGCAGGTCATCGAGGTCAACAAGCCGCTGGAGGTGGACGGCACCAAGGTCTTCCTCAACGGCCACGGGTACGCCCCCGTCGTCACCGTGCGGGACGGCAAGGGCGAGGTTGTTTTCCAGGACGCGGTGCCGCTGCTGCCCATCGACAACAACGTCACCTCCACCGGCGCCATCAAGGTGATGGACGGCTACCGCGACAAGGACGGCCGCAAGGACCAGCTCGGCTTCCAGGCGTTCTTCGTGCCGACGTTCGCGGGAGACGGCAAGGGCGACATGTTCTCGCAGTTCCCGGGCCTCGAGTACCCCGTGCTGGCGCTCACCGGCTACCACGGCAGCCTCGGTGTCGACGCGGGCCTGCCGCAGAACGTGTACCAGCTCGACACCCGCAAGATGAAGCAGTTCACGAACGCCGACGGTGACATCCTCAAGCAGCGGATGCGCCCCGGCGAGACCATGAAACTGCCGGACGGCGCGGGCTCCATCACCTTCGAGGAGGAGGTCAAGGAGTGGGCGACCTTCCAGATCACGCGTCAGCCCGCCACCGGCTGGGCGCTGACCGGCGCGATCGCCGCCATCGCGGGCCTTGCCGCCTCGCTGTTCATCCAGCGCCGCCGCGTCTGGGTACGGGCCGTGCGCGGTGAGGACGGTACGACGGTCGTCGAGATGGCGGGCCTCGGCCGCAGCGAGTCGGCGAGGCTCCCGGAGGAACTGGCCGACCTGGCCGCGACCCTCCACTCAGAGGCGCCGACGGCGCCTCAGCCCGAAGACATCCCCGCCGTTCCTGCCGAAGGGGCTGAGAAGTGACTCTCGCCGCCGCAACCGCCGCCGCAGCCAACGAGAACCTGGCGCAGATCAGCAACTACCTGATCTATTCGTCGATGGCCGTCTACACGCTGGCCTTCTTCGCGCACATCGCCGAGTGGCTCTTCGGCAGCCGCAGCAAGGTGGCCCGCACGGCCGCCGCGCTCACGGCCCCCGCGGAGGAGGCCGCCGCCCCGCCGGTCACGGTCACGAAGGCGGGCGCGACCGCGGTCCTCGAGAGGCCGAAGGTCGTCACGCGGGCCGCGAGCGGCGCCCGGGACGTGCCCGACGGCCCCGGCGCGCACGGCGGCACCGAGCAGGGCGACCTGTACGGCCGCATCGCCGTGTCGCTCACCGTCCTCGCGTTCCTGCTGGCGGCGGCGGGTGTCGTCGCCCGTGCCCTGTCCGTGCAGCGGGCGCCGTGGGGCAACATGTACGAGTTCTCCACGACGTTCTCCACGGTCGCCGTCGGCGTGTACCTCGCCCTCCTGCTGGCCGGGAAGAACATCCGCTGGGCCGGCCTGCCGCTGGTCACCACCGTCCTGCTGGACCTCGGCTTCGCCGTGACGTACCTGTACACCGAGAGCGACCAGCTGGTGCCGGCCCTCGACTCGTACTGGCTGTGGATCCACGTCTCCACCGCGATCTTCTGCGGTGCCGTCTTCTACCTCGGCGCGGTCGGCGCGGTGCTCTACCTCTTCCGCGACGCCTACGAGCGCAAGCTCGCCCGCGGCGGGCAGCCCGGCACGTTCGCCACGTCGGTCATGGAGCGGCTGCCCTCGGCCGCCTCGCTCGACAAGTTCTCCTACCGCGTCAACGCGGCCGTCTTCCCGCTGTGGACGTTCACGATCATCGCGGGCGCGATCTGGGCCGGCGACGCGTGGGGCCGCTACTGGGGCTGGGACGCCAAGGAGGTCTGGTCCTTCATCACCTGGGTCGCCTACGCCGCCTACCTGCACGCCCGCGCCACGGCCGGCTGGAAGGGCCGCAGGGCCGCGTACATCGCGCTCGTCGCGTTCCTGTGCTTCCTGTGGAACTACTACGGCGTGAACATGTTCGTGAACAGCCTGCACTCGTACGCGGGCGTCTGAGGCCGCCCGTGAGGTAGCGCCCGCGCCGCCCCCGCGGGACGCTGGAGGCATGAGTGACGTGATCCCCCAGGGCACCGTCGAGACCCGGGACGACGGCACTCACCTGCTGCGGTACGAGCTGCACCTGCCGCATCCGGTGATCCGGGTATGGGCCGCCGTCGCCACTCCCGAGGGTCTGCCGACCTGGCTCTGCGCCGCCGACCTGCTCGAGCCCCGGGTGGGCGGCGCGGTCAGGCTGCGCTGGCTCAACACGGACGCGGAGGGTCGCCACACCTTCGCCGAGGGCCATGTCACGGCGTGGGACGTGGAGCGGGTCGCCGAGTACACGGTCACCGTGCACGGCCGCATCCGCTTCCACCTGGAACCGCACGGCGACGAGGCCACGGTGCTCCGCTTCACCAACGAACTGCGCTGCGACGACGAGGTGCTGCTCGACTGCCTGGCCGGCTGGCACAACCACTTCGAGCTGCTGGTCGCCGCGCTGGAGGGCAGGCCGACCACCGACTGGTCGACCTGGACCTCGGAGCGCTGGCAGCAGCTGCGGGACGCCTACGCGACCGCCTGAACGCGGAGCCGGTCAGTCCTTCCTGGCGATGCAGTCCACCGGCGGCGGCTTCTGGTCCGGCCAGGAGAACTCCTGGAACTGCAACGTCCCGTCGGCGGCGAGCCGCACGATCGGCACCGCCTTGTTCCGCGGGTTGCCGTAGTTGTCCAGGCAGATCCAGCCGCTGGCGCCGTTCACCCGGAGCGAGCCCGTCAGGTGCGGCCACTGCGCCGTCACATCGGCCAGCGCCGGAGCCTTCGCCGAGGTGCCGGTCGCGCGCCGGATGCCCTGCACGGCCGTCGCCATCGCGTCGTGCCCGATGATCGTCTGCCCGTCCTGGAGCTGGTTCGGCCCGATCTCGGCGCGCAACTCGGCGATCGCGTCGGCCAGTTGCCGGTACGCCGCCGCCGAGCCGCCCGTCGCGGGCAGCGACCGCCCGGGCGCCTCGACCCAGGAGTCCGGGTGGGCGAGCGCCGCGTACTTCAGCGTCACCCGCGGCTCGTCCTCGCCCGGCCGCAGCGCCAGCGCCTGCCGGTCCAGCCTCTCGTCCGAGCCCAGGTAGGACGCCTCGTCACCGGTCAGAACGGTGAAACCACGGCTCGCGCAGCCCGCCTTGCCGAGCTCGGAGACGAAGATCCGCAGCGGGGTGTGGCGGCCGGCGAAGAACACCGTGTGGGCGTCGGTGTCGCAGATGTAGTGGGCGATGCTGTTGAAGACGTTGCCGAGATTGCCCGGGTTGTCCGGCTCCTTGCTCGATGTGAACTGCGTCGGCTCGTAGACCTGGTCCGGCAGCTGCTCGTTGAACGCCTCGCGCAGCGTCTGCGCGTAGCGGTCGTCCGGATTCGTGTCGTACACGAGCAGCGCGCTGCGGTCGACGGACTTGGCGTGCGACACCAGCGCCCGGGCCTCGTCCCTGTTGGTCGGGGACACCCGTGCGAGGCCGGGGACGTTGGTGATGTCGTCGGCCGTGATCGTCGAGCCCACCATCGGGATGTGATGACGGGCCAGCAGGGCGACGGCCTGCTTGTTCGCGGTGTTGCTCGTCGCGATGCCGGTCACCGCGCGCAGCTGCTCGGGACCGTCCGCCATCGCGACCAGCTGGTTCGCCACGGTCTCCCAGTGGTGGCCGAGGTCGCCGGTGTTGGCCAGCAGGACACGGATCTTCGGCGGCCTGCCCTCGGCCCGGTTGGCGAGCTTCTGCTGGACGTACACCCCCTGGAGCTCGTGGCGCATCTTCGTCAGCTGCTCCGGCGCCCTGGAGCTGAACGGCATCATCACCGCCACCGAGACCGTCAACTGCTCGGAGTCCTCCGCGCTCCGGTTCTCGACGGCGATGGCGCGCGCGACCTCCCGTATCTCCTTCACCCCGAAGTCGTAGCCGGTCGCCGAGACACCGATGCATTCGTCGCTGCCCTCGGGTTTCACCACGCCCTTCGCGCACGAGCGGTTCTGATCGAGGACGCCCGGCCCGAACAGCACGCCCAGCACGACCGCGGTCACGGCTCCGACCCCGATGAGGATCTTCGTCAGGTTGTTCATCAGTCCATCCCCCCACTCGCCCGGCCCCGCCGGGAGCAGTCGCACTCCCGCAGCGGACGGCCCGACCGGATGCTCTCCGCCCAGTGCGTGGCGGCGTCGGTGAGTACGGAGCTGTCGGCGACGTCGTCCCGCAGGGCGTGCAGCGCCCCGTGGACCGCCGCCTCCAGCCGCGCCTCGGGCAGCTCCAGCCAGTCCTGCGCCAGCCAGGCGGCGTTCAGCAGCCGCTCGACGCGCCGCTGCGGCTCACGGTGCCCGCCGGTGAACGCCAGCCTCCGCCGCTCCGACAGCCCCTCGAAGCCGGGCGCGGACGCGATGTGCAGCAGTTCGTCCAGCCAGGCGGCCGTGTCCGCGCGGCCGAGCGAGCCGGTGAGATACGCGACCGCGCCGCCGGTCCGGCCGATCGCCAGCTCGTGGTGGTACGCCTGCCAGGAGTCGGGTCCGGCCGCCGCGTAGTGCATCACGAGCCGCGAGTGCATGCCGAGCCACGACGAGTGGTCGGTGTCCAGGTGGTAGAGCCGGTGCAGGAGCAGGGTGCGCAGGCAGTGGTCGGCTACGAAGTGCCGGTCGCAGCGCGGCCATCCGTCGGAGTCGAGCGCGTGGCGCAGCTCCGGCGTCGTCATGCCGGCCGCCGCCGGGAGCAGCAGCTCGGCGGAGCGCGCGTCGGCAGCCGGGGACACCCGGGTGAGCAGGTCGCCCAGCTCCCCGGGGGCGAGCTCCTCCCGCAGCGCCTCGGCGACCGTCGGCCCGGTGTCCGCCTGCCGCGGTGTCGCCGGCCGGTGCCGCAGCAGCGAACGCAGCGTCAGCGTCGCGAGGGCGGTCGGCGCGGGCGGCCCCGCCGGGCCGGGCGGCACGGCGGCGTCGGCCGCCGTCCGCAGCTCCTCGATCGCGTCCGTCATCCGGGTCATGGCCAGCGGCCGTCCGCCCGTGAACCGGTAGAGCGCGCGCGGCAGTCCGGGCGGCAGCATCGCGTCCGGATCGACGTGGCTCAGCAGCCCGTCTGAGGTCTCGGGACCGGCCGGCGGCAGCGGCGGATACGGCACCACGACCATCGGGTGCACGCACAGCCCGTCGCCCCGGCCGCCCGCGAGGCCCACCGCGGAGCTGAGCGACGCCAGCCCGTGCGCGCCCTGCAGGACCGGCGGATCGCCGCGCCGGAACGCCGCGTACACCACCACCCGGTCCGGATGGCCGGTCGACCGGTGGGTGAGGCAGTCGCGCACCAGTTGCTCGCCCAGCTCGTCGTGGGCGTTGTCGAGCAGCATCAGCGGGCGGCCGGTGCGCAGCAGCCAGCCGCCGGCCGTCCGGTACGCCTCCTCCAGGTCGGCCCGCAGCGCCTGACCGAGGAAGTACTCGGCCCGCCGCCGCTGGTCACCGCCGAGCCGGAAGTGGCTGCCCAGCAGGGTCAGCCCCCAGCGGGCGCTGCCCTGCGCGCCCGGATAGGCCGCGTACCAGCCGACGGCCTTGCGGCTGCCGCGCTGGAACAGCTCCTGGAGCAGCACCTCCACCGACACCTCGATGAACTTCTGCACCGGCGGCAGCGGCATGGGCAGCGCCGCGTACGCCGCCATCAGCTTGGCCACCCAGCTCTGCACGACCGCCGCCCAGTTGCCCCGGGACGGCGAGATCAGCTCCAGGCGGCGCAGTTCGGCGGCGATGCGCTCGTCCTGGTCGGCGTTCCACGTGCCGGAGGCGACGGCGACGAGCCCCGCGAACAGCCGGGTCATGTGCAGCGTCGGCGCCCGTGCGGGCCCGGCGCTGGTGAAGCCGATGCCGAGCAGCCGCAGCGCCTCCGTCAGCAGCGAACGCGACTCCGGCGACTCGGCCGCGCCGGTGCGCAGCGTGTCGTCGGCGCAGTCCAGGTACGCGGTGGGCGTGACCGGTCCGCAGACGTCCCGCAGCCAGGCGAAGTCGTACGACTTGCCCATTCCGCGGCCGCCGACGACGGCGACGACGGGAGGCGGCAGGGCCTTGCAGGAGGGGCGGAACTTCCGGCCGGCGACCTCGGTGCCGGTGAGATGGGACGTGAGCTGCGCGAGCAGTTCGCTCCTCGCGGCGAGTTGATCCCTCAAAAACGACTCCCGAGCGGTCAAGTGGCGCCGGGGGACAAGTAGTTGAAGACGATGATATGACCCGCGGGGCAGGCGGGCGAGGGGATTGACGCGCTTTCGTGTTCAGTCCGTTACGCGCCGTCGCGGGGCTCCGGCGGCACCGGCTCATGCATCGCCGATGTCCTCGCTCCACAGCGCCGGATGACCTTCGACGAAGTCCCGCATCATCGCCGCGCACCCGGGATCGTCCAGCAGCACGATCTCCACGCCGTGCTCCGCCAGCCAGTCGTGCCCGCCGTGGAAGGTCCGCGCCTCGCCGATCACGACCCGGGAGATCCCGAACTGCCGCACCAGCCCGGAGCAGTACCAGCACGGCGAGAGCGTCGTCACCATCGTGGTGCCCCGGTACGACCGCTGCCTCCCGGCCGCCCGGAACGCCGACGTCTCGGCGTGCACCGACGGATCGCCGTCCTGCACGCGCCGGTTGCGGCCGCGCCCCAGCAGCGAGCCGTCGGCCCCGTACAGCGCGGCTCCGATCGGGATGCCGCCCTCGGCGAGCCCCGCACGGGCCTCGGCGACCGCGGTGGCGAGCCACCTGCGGGCCTGAGCATCGTCCATGCCCGGACTCTTCCCGGGCGGGCCCGGCACCACCCCATCGACACGGCCGATGGGGCCATCGGCAGGACGCCACTGGCCCGTGGACCGGCGCACGGGCCCGTTCGCAGCGTCAGGACCGGGCGTACCTCAGCTCGGCGGCGGCCCGGGTGAAGCCGAGGACGGTGGCGACCTTCTCGAAGGTCACCAGGAGCCGCAGCTCCATCAGCCGTCCTTGTCCTCGCCCTGCTCGCGGCGCTTGAGCTCCTCCTCACGGCGGCGCAGGTCGGCCTCCCAGTCCTTGAGGAGCGACTCGTCCTTCTTGTTCTCGTCCTTGATGGACTTCAGGAACTCGGGGTTGTCGTCGGGAGCGACCCAGTCCATGCGGTGGTTGCGGTGCCACTCGGAGGGGGTGCGGCCACCCGCCGGGGCGTGCCGCATCTTCCCGGCGGCGAACCAGACGATCGGCCCGACGATCCAGAACAGCAGGATGATGAAGATCCAGGCGAGCTTGGGCAGATGCTTCGCCTCGTCCTCGGGCGTGTTCAGGCAGTCGATGAACGCGTAGATCGTCAGCGCCAGCGGCAGGATGTACATCAGCGCCCTGAGCATGTGGGACAGCCCCCTGGAGACTTGGGCGGAGCCGTGTTCTCCGGCCCCGGTGACGGGCCCAGGGTAGCCCGTGGCCGATACTTGGCCCCATGGCTTACGACGATCTTCGCTCCTTGCTCCGGGCGCTGGAGCGCGAGGGCGACCTCAAGCGCATCAAGGCCGAAGTCGACCCGTATCTGGAGGTCGGGGAGATCGTCGACCGGGTCAACAAGGCCGGCGGCCCCGCCCTGCTCTTCGAGAACGTGCGCGGTTCGGCGATGCCGCTGGCGATGAACGTGTTCGGCACCGACCGCCGGCTGCTCAAGGCGCTGGGACTGACGTCCTACGACGAGATCAGCGACAAGATCGGCGGACTGCTCAGGCCCGAGCTGCCGCACGGGTTCGTCGGGGTGCGAGAGGCGTTCGGCAAGCTGGGCTCGATGGTGCACGTGCCGCCGAAGAAGGTGAAGGACGCGGCCGTGCAGGAGGTCGTCCTCACCGGCGACGACGTCGATCTGGACGCCCTGCCCGCGCTGTTCACCTGGCCCGAGGACGGCGGCTCCTTCTTCAACCTGGGACTCACGCACACCAAGGACCCCGAGTCCGGTGTGCGCAACCTCGGTCTGTACCGCCTCCAGCGCCACGACCGGCGCACCATCGGCATGCACTGGCAGATCCACAAGGACAGCCGCAACCACTACCAGGTCGCCGCCAGGCGGGGCGAGCGGCTGCCGGTCGCGATCGCCTTCGGCTGCCCGCCGGCCGTCACGTACGCGTCGACGGCGCCGCTGCCCGGCGACATCGACGAGTACCTGTTCGCGGGGTTCGTCGCGGGCAAGCGGATCGAGATGGTCGACTGCAAGACCGTGCCGCTCCAGGTCCCGGCGAACGCGGAGGTCGTGCTGGAGGGCTGGCTGGAGCCGGGGAAGATGCTTCCCGAGGGCCCGTTCGGCGACCACACCGGCTTCTACACGCCGCAGGAGCCGTTCCCGGCGCTGACGATCGACTGCGTGACGATGCGCAAGCGGCCGCTGCTCCAGTCGATCGTGGTGGGCCGGCCGCCGACGGAGGACGGCCCGCTGGGCCGTGCCACCGAGCGCTTCTTCCTCCCGCTCCTCAAGATCATCGTGCCGGACATCGTGGACTACCACCTGCCGGAGTCGGGCGGTTTCCACAACTGCGCGATCGTCTCGATCGACAAGAAGTACCCGAAGCACGCGCAGAAGGTCATGCACGCGATCTGGGGCGCGCACATGATGTCGCTGACCAAGCTGATCGTGGTCGTCGACGCGGACTGCGATGTCCACGACCTGCACGAGGTCTCCTGGCGTGCGCTGGGCAACACGGACTACGCCCGTGACCTCACGGTCGTCGAGGGCCCGGTCGACCATCTCGACCACGCCTCCTACCAGCAGTTCTGGGGCGGCAAGGCGGGCATCGACGCGACGCGGAAGCTCCCCGAGGAGGGCTACACCCGCGACGGCGGCTGGCCCGAGATGGTCGTGTCGGACCCGAAGACGGCGGCGAAGGTCGACCGCCGCTGGAAGGAGTACGGCCTGTGACCTCCGCCGCCGCGGCCGTCCCGCAGCCCGGACGCACCAGGGCGTTCCTGCGTCTGGTGATGATCGAGCACTCGGTCTTCGCGCTGCCGTTCGCCTACATCGCCTCGCTCACCGCGATGTTCCGGCTCGACCGCACCGTCCACTGGGGCGAACTGCTGCTCGTCACCGTCGCGATGGTCGGCCTGCGGACGTTCGCGATGGCGTGCAACCGGATCATCGACCGGGAGATCGACGCCCGTAACCCGCGTACGGCCTCGCGCGAGCTGGTGACCGGCGCGGTGTCCGTCCGCTCGGCGTGGACGGGCGCGCTCGTCGCCGTCGTCGTCTTCCTCGGTGCCGCGGCCCTGCTCAACCCGCTGTGCCTGGCGCTCGCGCCCGTCGCCGTGGTGCCGATGGTGGTCTATCCGTACGGCAAGCGGTTCACGAACTTCCCGCACGCCATCCTCGGGCTCGCCCAGGCCATGGGGCCGGTCGGCGCGTGGATCGCGGTCACCGGCGCGTGGTCGTGGGAGGCGGTGATCCTCGGTCTCGCGGTGGGTGTGTGGATCGGCGGCTTCGACCTGATCTTCGCGTGCCAGGACGTCCAGGCCGACCGGGCCCACGGCGTGAAGTCGGTCCCCGCGCGCTTCGGCATCCCGGCGGCGCTGTACGGGGCGCGCGGCTGCCACGTCGTGACGATGGCGCTGTTCGTCTGGTACGCGCTGGCCACGGACGCGGGGGTGTTCCTGTGGCTGGGGCTGGTGATCGTGGCGGCGGCGTTCCTCTACGAGCACACGATCGTGCGCCCGCACGACCTGTCGCGTCTGAACCGGGCGTTCTTCACGGTGAACGGTTTCATCGGGATGGCGTTGTTCGTGTGCGCGCTGCTGGACCTGGTGGTGCGCGGCCTCACGGTCTGACCGGCCCGGGGCCTGGGGCCGGATAGGCTCACCCATGTGGAGCCGCAGGAGATGAACAGTCGTCGGCCGTGGGTCGTGGGGGTGTCGGGTGCCTCCGGCACGCCGTACGCCGCCGCCGTGCTGCGGGCGCTGCTCGCCGCCGGCGAGAGCGTGGACCTCGTCGTCAGCCGGGCCTCGCGGCTGACCCTGCTCGACGAGACGGGGATCGCCTTCCGGGACGCGCACTGGCGGGACGACCTGCGTCAGTGGCTGGCCCGCGGGGCGGACGGCAAGCCCGACACGTTCGACGTCGACGTGGCCGGGGTGCGCCACTGGGCCGCGGGGGACCTGGCCGCCGGTCCGTCGTCGGGGTCGTACCCGGTCAAGGGAATGCTGATCGTGCCCGCGTCCACCGCCTGTGTGGCGGGTGTGGCACTGGGGCTTTCGAAGGACCTTCTCCAGCGGGCCGCGAGCGTGACGCTCAAGGAGCGGCGCCGGCTGGTGGTCGCCGTGCGGGAGACCCCGCTGAACGGGCAGACGCTCAAGCATCTGGTGACGCTGGACGAGGCGGGCGCCGTGGTGCTGCCCGCCTCTCCGGCGTTCTACGCGGGGGCGACGCACATCCAGGATCTGGTGGACTTCGTCGCCGGGCGGGTGCTGGACGCGGCCGGGGTGCCGCATCGGCTGTACCGCCGTTGGGAGGGGGAGCTCGGTGGTGGCTCCGCGGACGATTAGCTCTTCCTGCCGCGGCGCGGTGCGCGGGTCCGGTCGGCCCGGCGGGCGGCGGAGGGCTGGTGGGCACGCGAGCGGTTGGCCAGCTCCTGCAGCTGTCGCATGTGGGCGTAGGCCATCTCGATCGTGTACACGGTGAGTGTCATCTCCTGTATGGATCCGGATCCTTGTGGGATCAGCTGTGATCGTTTGAGTAATTCGCAGGGTGTCGGCCCTGCTTGCCTTAGATTCTACACGTAAACTTGCGCTATCGCTGAATAATGGAAGGCTTGAGTCTATGGACGCCGTGGATAGGCAGCTCATCCAGGCCCTGCGCGAGAACGGCAGGGCCTCGTACGCCGAGCTCGGCCGGCTCGTGGGGCTCTCCGGCCCCTCCGTGACCGACCGCATCAACCGCCTGGAGGCGGCGGGGGTCATCACCGGCTACCGCGCCACCGTGGACGCGGCCTCGCTCGGCCTCGGCGTCACGGCCCTCATCGGCATCTCGCTCTCGGACGCCGCCGACCACGAGGACGTCGCCCGCCGGCTGCGGGACCTCGCCGAGATCGAGGACTGCTGGTTCATCGCCGGCGACGACTCGTACATGCTCAAGGTGCGCGCCAGCGACGTCGACGGCCTGGAGAAGACCATCCGCCGGCTCTCCGGCACCCGCGGCGTCTCGCGCACCCGCACCACGATCGTCCTCTCCACCAAGTGGGAGAACCGCGTCGGAGACCTCCCCGACGAGGCGTGAGTCACCCGCCGCCCGCCGTACCGCCCCGCCCGTGAAGGGACGCCAGGGCGGGGGAGTACGGTGGGCGGAGCCTGTTTTACGTGGAGATATGGGAGGCGGCCAGGTGGACGCGGGACTCAAGCGCGAGCTGGAGGAGAAGGTCCGGGCCGGTGAGCGGCTGACCCGTGAGGACGGCATCGCGCTCTACGCGTCGGACGACCTGGCCTGGCTCGGCGGTCTCGCCCACGAGGTCCGCACGCGCAAGAACGGCGACGTGGTCCACTTCAACGTCAACCGCCACCTCAACATGACCAACGTGTGCACCGCGTCGTGCGCCTACTGCTCGTTCCAGCGCAAGCCGGGCGAGAAGGACGCGTACACCATGCGCATCGAGGAGGCCGTCCGCCTCGCCAAGGCGATGGAGAACGAGAACCTCACCGAGCTGCACATCGTCAACGGCCTCCACCCCAACCTGCCGTGGCGGTACTACCCGCGTTCGCTCAGCGAGCTGAAGAAGGCCCTGCCGAACGTCTCGCTGAAGGCCTTCACCGCCACCGAGATCCACCACTTCGAGACCATCTCGGGGCTGTCCGCCTCCGAGATCCTCGACGAGCTGATCGAGGCCGGCCTCGAATCGCTGACCGGCGGCGGCGCGGAGATCTTCGACTGGGAGGTCCGCCAGCACATCGTCGACCACCGCACCCACTGGGAGGACTGGTCGCGCATCCACCGCCTGGCGCACGAGAAGGGCCTCAAGACCCCGTGCACGATGCTGTACGGGCACATCGAGGAGCCGCGCCACCGCGTCGACCACGTCCTGCGGCTGCGTGAACTCCAGGACGAGACCGGCGGCTTCCAGGTCTTCATCCCCCTTCGCTACCAGCACGACTTCGTCGACATGCAGGACGGCAAGGTCCGCAACAAGCTGCAGGCGCGCACGACCATGGCGACGGGCGCGGAGGCGCTGAAGACCTTCGCGGTCTCCCGCCTGCTGTTCGACAACATCCAGCACGTCAAGGTCTTCTGGGTGATGCACGGCGTGCAGACCGCCCAACTCGCCCTCCAGCACGGCGCGGACGACATGGACGGCTCGGTCGTCGAGTACAAGATCACGCACGACGCCGACAACTACGGCACGCCGAACAAGCTCACCCGCGACGACCTGCTCGACCTGATCCGCGACGCCGGCTTCCGCCCGGTCGAGCGCAACACGCGCTACGAGATCATCCGCGAGTACCCCGGCCCGGACGCCTCCCGCCGTGAGTCCCCGCAGCCGATGCGTGTCTGACGCCCAGTGACTCCGCCCCCGCGGTCCCCGGCCCGGGGGCGGAGCGCCGTCCGTCTCGGACCCTGGAATTCTGTGTTCCCGCCGCCGGGCCTTTCCTACGCTGGGGCGCATGGCTCTCACCTTCGAACTCGATCCGCCCGGTGGGCCGGCTCTGCGTGACGGCGTGCTGGAGCTGTGGGCCGACGTCAGCAATGCCGGCGGGGCCGTCGGCTTCGTGCCGCCCGCCACGGTCGACGACATACGTCCCGAGTGGGTCAAGCACCTGACGGCCATGGCCGAGGGCCGGATGAGGCTGCTCGTCGGGCGCGACGAGGACGGCGAGATCGCGGCCACGGCGTTCCTCGCGCTCAACACGCACCGCCTGATGACCCACTGGATCTGGCTCTACACCGTCATGGTCCACCCCCGTCACCAGGGCAAGGGCTGCGGCCGCGAGCTGATGGCCGCCGCCGCGGAGGCCGCCCGGGGTCTGGACGGCATCGAGGCGATACGCCTCACCTGCCGGGGCGGCACCGGCGCCGACCGGTTCTACAGCGCCTGCGGGTACAAGGAGGTCGGCCGCGTACCGGGCGCCATCCGCGTCGCGGACGGCGACGACCGCGACGACGTCATCATGCTCCTGCCGCTCAACTGATCCGCCCTCCCTCCCCCAGCCACCGCCGGTTGGTGCCCCCACCGGCCACCACCCCTCATGCAAGCCCTGGGGGCCGCCCCGCCCTCCCGCCCCCTTTCATGCAAGCCCTGCGGGCCGCCCCTTTTGTCGGGCGTGCTTCACTGGACGGGCACCTCTGTCGTCAAGGAAGAAGGCCCGCCGTGTCCGCAGGAAAGTCGAGCGCCGCGATCCGGTACACCGCGCTGCGGCTCGCGATCTTCGTCGGCTGCTTCGTCGTCGTCGCCGGTCTCGTCCAGGTCGGCGCCCTGCCCAAGGGCCTCGGCGACGCCAACTTCGCCTGGGTGGTCCTGCTCGCCCTCGTGCTCTCCGCACCGCTGAGCTTCGTGCTCCTGCGCAAGCAGCGCGACGCCATGTCCGAGCAGATCGTCACCAAGGTCGACCGGGCCAAGGCGCGCCTCGAGGCCAACCGCTCGCAGGAGGACGGCGTCACGCGGTAGGGGCGGGCGCCCTGGGCCGACGGGGATCGTCCCCAAGGGGAGCTTTGAGGTTCTCAAAGTTCAAGTGTTAACGTGTTCGGCATGAAGACAGCAGTGCGCCATCACACCGCCGCGAGCGTCCCGCTCGTGGCGCGCCTGCATGTCGATCTGTGCCGCTGTATGTCCGCGGTCTGTTGCCGCCAGTTCTGACCCGGCATCACAGCGGCGCCGCGCATCCGCGCACGGGCGCCGCATCCCTGTTCCCCGTCTGTCCCCGCTACGCCCCTGTGGAGTGTGCCCGTGTCCGCGACCACTGTGTCCGCGTCCGGTAACCGCATACCGAAGATCCCCTTCTGGGCCCAGATCGTCGCCGGTCTGGTGCTCGGCGTCCTGCTCGGCTGGTTCGCCCGCAGCCAGGACGTCGCCTGGCTGAAGGACACGCTCGACCAGGTCGGCTCGATCTTCGTCCAGCTGCTGAAGCTGGCGGTCGCGCCGCTCGTCTTCTTCGCGATCCTGGTCTCGATCACCAATCTGCGGAAGGTCAACAACGCCGCCCGGCTGGCCACCCGCACCCTGCTCTGGTTCATGATCACGTCGCTGATCGCGGTCGCCATCGGCCTCGCCATCGGCCTGGTGACGAACCCCGGCGCCGGCACCGGCCTCACCCCGAAGGACGGCCAGAAGCCCGAGCACGCCGGCTCCTGGATCGACTTCCTCACCGGCATCGTGCCGACCGACGTCATCACGCCCTTCACCGAGCTGAACGTCCTTCAGATCGTCTTCATGGCCGCCGTCGCCGGCGTCGCCGCGCTGGGGCTCGGCGACCGGGCCAAGCCGATCCTCGCCCTGAGCGAGTCCGTGCTGGAGCTGCTGCAGAAGGCCCTGTGGTGGGTCATCCGCCTCGCGCCGATCGGCACCGTCGGCCTCATCGGCTTCGCCATCGCGGACTACGGCTGGGACCTGATCGGCAAGTACGCCACCTTCACCGCCGACGTCTACATCGGCTGCGCCCTGGTCCTGTTCGGCGTGTACCCGCTGCTGCTGGCGACCGTGGCCAAGGTCAGTCCCGTCCAGTTCTTCAAGGGCGCCTGGCCCGCCATCCAGCTGGCGTTCGTCTCCCGCTCCTCGGTCGGCACCATGCCGGTCACCCAGAAGGTCACCGAGCGCCTCGGCGTCCCGAAGGACTACGCGTCCTTCGCCGTCCCGTTCGGCGCGACGACCAAGATGGACGGCTGCGCCGCGATCTACCCGGCGCTCGCCGCGATCTTCATCGCGCAGATCTTCGACGTGCAGCTGGGCATCAAGGAGTACGTGCTGATCGCGTTCGTCTCGGTCGTCGGATCGGCCGCCACGGCGGGTCTGACCGGCGCGACCGTGATGCTGACGCTGACCCTGTCCACGCTCGGCCTCCCGCTGGAGGGCGTGGGTCTGCTGATGGCGATCGATCCGGTCCTCGACATGATGCGGACCGCGACGAACGTGGCCGGCCAGGCGCTGGTCCCCGTCCTGGTCGCCGCCCGCGAGAACATCCTCGACCGCGACGCGTACAACGCGGCCACCTCCTCCCCGATCGACGGGGCCGAGGTGCAGGGCGCCGAGCGCGAGGTCGCGGTCCCGGCCGCCGCGTAACGGCCCCTCCACAGGCCAAGCGCCCCGGATCCGGCGGATCCGGGGCGCTCCCGCGTTCGCGGGGCGGCGCGGCGCCGGGGAGCGGGACCGATCACATCCGGACGATCTTTCTCCTGGCCGTTCCCCGCTGTTCGGTCCGTCCTTCCCGCGGGTCGTAGTCTTACCGCTGGGTAAGGGCACGGGGTGGGAGGAACGTCGACAATGGGTGCTGTGAAAGGCGTCAGGGCCAAGCGGATGCCGCGGGCCGTGCGCGAGCAGCAGATGATGGACGCCGCCGTCCACACCTTCGGGCAGCGGGGCTACCGGGCCGCGTCGATGGACGAGATCGCCGAGCTGGCGGGGGTCTCCAAGCCGCTCGTCTATCTGTATCTGAACTCCAAGGAAGAGCTCTTCACGGCGTGCATCCGGCGGGAGGCCAGAGCCCTGACGGAGGCCGTGCAGGCGGCCGTCGAGCCGGGTCTCCCGGTCGACCGGCAGATGTGGGCCGGCCTGGAGGCGTTCTTCCGGCACACCGCCGAGAACCCCGACGGCTGGGCCGTGCTGCACCACCAGGCACGTACGCACGGCGAGCCGTTCGCCGCCGAGGTGGCGAGGATGCGCGAGGACATCGCGGCCTTTGTGACCGGCCTGATCGCGGCCGCGGCCCGGCAGGGCGTGCCGCCGGCGGGGTACCGCGACGCGGAGCTCGCCGAGCGGGACGTGGCCGGCCTCGCCCAGGCGCTGGTGGGCGCCGCCGAGTCGCTCGCCGGCTGGGCGAACGAGGCCGGTGAGGTCTCGGCCAAGGAGGCGGCGGGCCTGCTGATGAACTTCGCCTGGACGGGGCTCGATCGGCTCATGCGCGGGGAGCGCTGGAGCCCGCGGTGACGTCCCCGGGCACGGCTCGCCGTCGCCGAAGTCCGGTCGGCGTTCCATGGCGTCAGGACGGCGGCGGACTCTCCACCATGACCACCTCGAACTCCTCCAGCGACCGCAGGGTCGCCCGCGCCTTGCTCGTGGCCTCGCCCCGCAGCGCGGCGACAGGACTGCGCGAGGCCGCGAGGCTGTCCTTGTCGGCGTAGAGCGTGCCCACCGCCCCGCGCCCGGCGGCACGGTCGACGAGGAGCGATCCGCCGAGGAAGCCGGGCATGGTCCGCAGCCGTGGCAGGACGCCGTTCTCGAAGGCGTCGACCAGGCTGTCTGCGTCGGAGGGGGCGAAATCCAGCCGGGCCAGCCGGAAGCGGGCGCCCTCGGGGACCGACTCCGCGCGGGCTGCGACCGCGGCCTCCCAGTTGTCGACCGTCACGGTCGTCGCGAACGACGACAGCACCCGGGCGCGCACCTGCCCCATGCGGTCGGCGCTCGCCCGCATGGCCGCTTCGTCCTCCCACCACGTCCCGGTCACCAGCTTGCCGAGCTCGCGGTCCGCGAACATGCCCGCGCCGCGGAAGCCGGGTTCCGCGACGAGTCGCTGTCTGCCTTCCGTGGTCAGTGCCTGCACGGCCTGGTCGAGCGTGGCCGGATCACCCGTCGCATACGTCGTACGAACGAACATGACTCCATGCGACGTCCGGTCCGCACGGCAGGCAAGGCGGTCCGTGCGTTCGGGTGACGAGTCCCCATGCCGCGCGCGACGGCGCGGGGGAACCGAACAGCCGGGCGAAGCGCCGGCCGGGCGGCAGTGCGCACTCCGGAAAGGGCAGGAGCCCCGTTCCGCAGGGAACGGGGCTCCTTGGTACTGCTAAGTCGTGCGCGATCGCCGACCCATGGCCCGATTAGGCCGGGGTGACGTTCTCCGCCTGCGGGCCCTTGGGGCCCTGGGTGACGTCGAAGTTCACGACCTGGTTCTCCTCGAGGGAGCGGAAGCCGGTCGCGTTGATCGCGGAGTAGTGGACGAAGACATCCGGGCCGCCGCCGTCCTGGGCGATGAAGCCGAAGCCCTTTTCAGCGTTGAACCACTTGACGGTTCCGGTAGCCATAAGCCCTCCTATGGGCCAAAGGGTTGCCCTGCTCCAGAACCTGCAAGAAGTCTGAAAACTACAAAAGCCTGCGGGTTACATGCTCCGCAGGCTCTGTACTGCAAGGGAAACCAAACTGCAACTTGCGTTGAGCCTAGCACGCAGCGTGCGCACAGCGGTAGAGGGAAAGATCACGTCACCCGGACGTTTGATTCGGGGGCCCGGGGCGCTGACGAAGCGCAGTTCGGACGGGCCGCACGGAGGTCACCGCGCAGCCCCGGCGCCTGCCTCGGCAGGGCACGGGTCTAGCCTCACGATGTGGACAGTCACGGTGAAAGCACAGCAACCGACATCCGTCGCAGCCGGCCGCGCGTCGGCCACATCCAGTTCCTGAACTGTCTACCTCTTTACTGGGGGCTTGCCAGAACGGGAACCCTTCTCGACCTGGAACTGACGAAGGACACTCCCGAGAAGCTCAGTGAGCGTCTGGTGCGCGGCGAACTCGACATCGCGCCGATCACCCTCGTGGAATTCCTTCGCAATGCCGACGACCTCGTCGCATTCCCCGACCTCGCCGTCGGCTGCGACGGCCCCGTGATGTCCTGCGTGATCGTCTCCCAGCTGCCGCTGGAGCAGCTGGACGGGGCGCGCGTCGCGCTCGGGTCCACCTCCCGTACCTCCGTGCGCCTCGCGCAGCTGCTGCTCGCCGAGCAGTACCGGGTGGCGCCCGACTACTTCACCTGCCCGCCGGACCTCGGCGTGATGATGCAGGAGGCGGACGCCGCCGTCCTCATCGGGGACGCCGCGCTGCGCGCCTCCCTGCACGACGCGCCCCGCCTCGGCCTGCGGGTCCACGACCTCGGGCAGATGTGGAAGGACTGGACCGGGCTGCCCTTCGTCTTCGCCGTCTGGGCCGCGCGCAAGGACTACCTGGCCCGTGAGCCGGTCGTCGTGCACCAGGTGCACGAGGCGTTCCTCGCCTCGCGCGACCTGTCCCTGGAGGAGGTCGGCAAGGTCGCCGAGCAGGCGGCGCGCTGGGAGAGCTTCGACGCCGAACTGCTGGAGCGCTACTTCACGACGCTGGACTTCCGCTTCGGGCCCGAGCAGCTGGCGGGCGTACGGGAGTTCGCGCGAAGGACGGGGCCGACCACCGGCTTCCCCGCCGATGTGGACGTGCGGCTGCTCGACGGCCACCGCTGACATCCCACCCCCTAGTCTGTTGGCAGTCCGTTGACCGGACGGTCTGTGCCAGGGCCTTGGCGCCAGGGCTGACGGGGGAGTTGAGATGCAGCCGCTGGATCCGGGTGAGCCGCGCGTCATCGGTGCGTACCGGCTGCTCGGCAGACTCGGCGCGGGCGGGATGGGCCGCGTCTATCTGGGCCGCAGCGCGGGCGGCCGTACGGTCGCGGTGAAGGTCGTCCATCCGCACTTCGCGCTCGACGACGAGTTCCGGGCGCGGTTCCGGCGCGAGGTCGGGGCCGCGCGCCGGGTCGGCGGGGAGTGGACCGCCCCCGTACTGGACGCCGACCCCGACGCGTCCGTGCCCTGGGTCGCCACCGGTTACGTCGCCGGCCCCGCCCTGTCCCGGGCGATCGCCGGCCACGGCCCGCTGCCGACGCCCTCGGTGCGCGTGCTGGGTGCCGGGCTCGCCAGGGCGCTGGTCGCGGTGCACGCCCTCGACCTGGTGCACCGGGACGTGAAGCCGTCGAACGTGCTGCTCGCCCTGGAGGGCCCGCGGCTGATCGACTTCGGGATCGCGCGCGCCACCGAGGGCACGGCGTCGCTCACCTCCACCGGCGTCTCGGTCGGCTCGCCGGGCTACATGTCCCCCGAGCAGATCCTCGGCAAGGGCGTCACGGGGGCGGCCGACGTGTTCTCGCTGGGCGCGGTCCTGGTGTACGCGGCGACCGGTGAGGCCCCCTTCCCCGGCGACTCCTCGGCCGCGCTGCTCTACAAGGTGGTGCACGAGGAGCCCGAACTCGGCGCGCTGGACGGCGGGATACGGGATCTGGTGAGCGCCTGCCTGGCCAAGGACCCGGCGGCGCGGCCGACGCCCGCCGAGGTCGCGGAAGAACTCGGTGACGGCACCGGGGCGGGCTGGCTGCCGGGTCCGTTGGTGGAGGAGATCAGCCGCGCGGCGGTGGACCTGCTGCACCTGGAGTCCTTCCCCGCCGAGTCCGTCGCACCCGCGGCCTCGGACCCGGCCGCCTCCGGCCCGGTCGCGTTCTCCAGCCCGGCCCTCGGCGTCTTCGGCCCGCCGGTCGAGCCGGACGGGGCCGCGGCACCGTGGGGCAGGCCGGCGCCGGCCGTCCATCACGAGGCCGCCACTGCCTCCGGTACGTCCCGCCCGGCCGACGGCGGCGGCATCTCCCTCGCGGCGAGCGGCGGCCGCAAGGGCCGCAGGGTCAGCTGCACGCTCGCCCTCACCGTGGCCGGCGCCCTCGCGGCCGTCACCCTCGGCAGCGGCTTCCTCCTCGACCTGTGGCCGGGCCGCGGCGGCGACGGCAAGCAGGGCGCGAACGACGCGGCCGAGCCGCCGCCCGCCGCGACCGCGTCCCCCTCCCCGAGCAAGGGCGACGAAGTCCCGCCGGCGTTCCTCGGCACCTGGTCCGGGCCCGCCACCGAACGGTCCGGCCTGCCGCACGGCACCGTGACCGTCACGTTCACCAAGGGGACGAAGGGGCAGGACGTCGTCCGCAGCACCAACGCGATCTCGGTCCTGGGAGTGAGCGTCGAGTGCTACGGCGTCGGCAGGCTCACCTCGGCCACCTCCCGGATGGTGCGCATCGAGGAGCGCACCGACCCCGAGCGCGAGGGCACGGCCGGCAAGTGCACCGGCGGGAAGGCGGCGCTGGTGTTCACGCTCGCCGACGACGGCACCCTGCGCTACCGGTCCCACGAGGAGGCCGCGGGCACACCGACCGCGACGCTGACGAAGGTGCGGCGCTGAGCGGGGGCGGGACGGGGAGGCCCGCGGCCGGGCGCCGGGGCCGTGGCGTAGCCTGGATCGGTCCGTGGATCCGCAGAAAAACCGCCGAAGGGTGACGCCCGGTGACCGAGAAGGCCGACCTTCAGTCCGTCCTGGACCGTGCCGCCGCAGGCGGGCGGATCACAGCCGAGGAAGCGCTCGACCTCTACCGCTCCGCGCCGCTGCACGCGCTGGGCGCCGCGGCGGACGCCGTGCGCCGGCGCCGGTACGCAGGTACGGAGCACATCGCGACGTACATCATCGAACGCAACATCAACTACACCAACGTCTGCGTCACGGCCTGCAAGTTCTGCGCCTTCTACGCCCCGCCGAAGGACACCGCCAAGGGCTGGACCCGCGACCTCGACGACATCCTGCGCCGCTGCGCGGAGACCGTCGAACTCGGCGGCACGCAGATCATGTTCCAGGGCGGTCACCACCCCGACTACGGCGTCGAGTACTACGAGAAGCACTTCGCTGCCATCAAGAAGGAGTTCCCGCAGCTGGTGATCCACTCGCTCGGCGCGTCCGAGGTGGAGCACATGGCGCGGATCTCCGGCGTCACCGTCGAGGAGGCGATCAGCCGCATCCACGCGGCCGGCCTCGACTCCTTCGCGGGCGCCGGCGCCGAGTTGCTGCCGGAGCGCCCCCGCAAGGCGATCGCGCCGCTCAAGGAGTCCGGTGAGCGGTGGCTGGAGATCATGGAGATCGCGCACGGCCTCGGTGTCGAGTCGACCTCCACGATGCTGATGGGCACGGGCGAGACCAACGCCGAGCGGATCGAGCACCTGCGGATGATCCGCGACGCGCAGGACCGCACGGGCGGCTTCCGCGCCTTCATCCCGTACACGTACCAGCCCGAGAACAACCACCTCAAGGGCCGTACGCAGGCGACCCTGTTCGAGTACCTGCGCATGATCGCGATCGCGCGTCTGTTCCTCGACAACGTCGCGCACATCCAGGGCTCCTGGCTCACCACGGGCAAGGAGGTCGGCCAGCTGTCGCTGCACTACGGCGCGGACGACCTCGGCTCGATCATGCTGGAGGAGAACGTCGTCTCCTCGGCCGGCGCCAAGCACCGCTCCAACCGCATGGAGATCATCGACCTGATCCGCAAGGCGGGCCGCGTGCCGGCGCAGCGGACGACGACGTACGAGCACATCGTCGTGCACGAGGACCCGGCGGACGACCCGGTCGACGAGCGCGTGGTCTCCCACATCTCGTCCACGGCGATCGAGGGCGGGACGGCGCACCCGGAGCTGAAGCTGCTCAGCGCCAACTGAGGCCGCTTTGCTGACGATTCACGTCGCGGACCGGGCGGCCTTCACCGGCCGCAGGGACGCCGACGCCGTGGCCGTGGACGGCGGGCTGATCGTCGCGGCCGGTCCGTACGAACGGCTGGCCGGTGAGCGCCCGCAGGCGCGGGTGCGCCGCTGGCCCGGGCTGCTGCTGCCCGGGCTGCGCCATCCGCAGGCCGTGCCACTGCTGGAGCGTGCGTACCACCCCGATCCGCGCGAGGCGGACGAGCTCGGCATGGAGCCGCTGACGGGCGATGCCCTGGAGGCGCTCGCGATGGACGACACGCGCTGGGGCGCGAGCGCCCGGCGCGGTCTCCAGCGGCTGCTGGCGCAGGGAGTCACCGCGCTCGCCGGACCCTTCACCGTGCCGGCCGTGCGGACGGCGGTCGCGCGGTCCGGGCTGAGGGTGCGCGAGGCGCGGCGCGGCCGGTACGAGGGGGATGCACTCGCGCTCGATCCCGCCGTGCACTTCCCCCTCAACGCGCTGCTCGACGGCGACTTGAGTGCCGGCGGCGCCGCCGACTTCGCGGTGTTCGACGTCCCCGTCGGCGAGCAGCCGGCCCGCGCGCTGCGCCTGGGCGGTGCGGCCACGTGCGTCGCGACCGTCCTCGGAGGCCGACTGGTGTACCGGCGGAGGTGAGCCGGGCGCGGCGGCACGCGCCGGGCGCGCCCCGAGACCTGCGCACCGCGTCGGGCACGGCGATCCGTGACCTAGCCGTCGACCACGCGCGGCCGGCCGGGCCGGCTCCACGCAAGCGCCGCCGGGCCGCCTCACGGGCGACGCCACCTGGGAGGCGCCGCGCCGCGCGTCAGTCGCGGGGCGTCCCGCGGGCGGCTCGGCAAGGCGGGCTGCTTGAATGGGGCTGTGACCCGAGCAACCTTGGCCAAGCAGCCGCACGAAGTCGCCTCGATGTTCGACGACGTGGCGGCGAACTACGACCTCACCAACGACGTGCTCTCGCTCGGCCAGGACCGGCGCTGGCGCAAGGAGGTCGCCAAGGCCGTGGACGCGCGCCCCGCGCAGAAGGTCCTCGACCTCGCGGCCGGCACCGGCACCTCCTCGCTGCCGTTCACCGCCACCGGCGCGTACGTCGTCCCGTGCGACTTCTCCCTCGGCATGCTCCGCGAGGGCAGGAAGCGCCACCCGTGGCTGCCGCTGACCGCGGGCGACGCGACGAAGCTGCCGTTCGCCGACGACGTCTTCGACGCCGTGACGATCTCCTTTGGGCTGCGCAACGTGCAGGACACCGACCAGGCGCTGCGCGAGCTGTACCGGGTCACCAAGCCGGGTGGCCGTGTGGTCATCTGCGAGTTCTCGCACGCGACATGGGCGCCGCTGCGCACCGTGTACGAGGAGTACCTGATGCGGGCCCTGCCGCCCATCGCCCGCGCGGTGTCCTCCAACCCGGACGCGTACGTCTACCTCGCCGAGTCGATCCAGAGCTGGCCCGACCAGCCCGCACTCGCCCGCAGGCTCCAGCAGGCCGGCTGGACGAAGGTCGCCTGGCGCAACCTGTCCGGTGGCATCGTCGCACTGCACCGCGGCACCAAGCCCCAGCAGTAGGCAGCAGGCGTGGAACACCAGTCCATCGCCGTGGACTACCAGGCGGTCCTGGAGCAGATCGCGCAGGACGTCGCCCCGCTGGTCGGCAGCGGCAGGCCCGCCGAGTACATCCCGGCCCTCGCCGGCGTCGACCCGCGACGCTTCGGCATGGCCGTCGCCGACCTGCACGGCAACGTGTACGGGGTGGGGGACTGGCGCCACCCGTTCTCCGCACAGTCGATCACCAAGGTCTTCACGCTGGCGCTGGCGCTGGCCGCGGGCGGCGACGGCCTGTGGGAACGGGTGGGCCGCGAGCCCTCGGGCAACCCCTTCAACTCGCTGGTGCAGCTGGAGTACGAGAACGGCATCCCGCGCAACCCGTTCATCAACGCGGGCGCCCTCGTCGTCACCGACGCGCTGCAGACCCTCACCGGCGACGCCAGCAGCGAACTGCTCGAATTCCTGCGGGAGGAGAGCGGGAACAAGGACCTCGCCTTCGACCCCGAGGTCGCCGAGTCGGAGTCCGCGCACGGCGACCGCAACGCGGCGCTCGCCCACTTCATGGCCTCCTACGGCAACATCACCAACCCCGTCCCGGCCCTCCTCGACCACTACTTCTGGCAGTGCTCGATCGAGATGAGCTGCGCCGACCTGACGCGCGCCGCCCGCTTCCTGGCCCGGCACGGGCTGCGCGCGGACGGCTCGCGGCTGCTGACCCGCAGTGAGGCCAAGCAGATCAACGCGGTGATGCTCACCTGCGGCACGTACGACGCGGCCGGTGACTTCGCCTACCGCGTCGGTCTGCCCGGCAAGAGCGGGGTCGGTGGCGGCATCGTGGCCGTCGTGCCGGGCCGCTGCACGCTGTGCGTGTGGAGCCCGGGCCTCGACGCCCGCGGCAACTCGGTGGCCGGGGTGGCGGCGCTGGACAGGTTCACGACGCTGACGGGGCTGTCCGTGTTCTGAGGCGGGAACCGGCGGGTGGCAGGATGAGTCAGTTGCTTACGTGCTCCTCATGGAGCGTCAACTTCCGTCCCCGCCCGTTGCCTTCGGAGTCTCCCCATGGCGTCGTACTGCGGCCACTGCGGTGCCCCATCCCCGGATGAGGCCCGCTTCTGCATGACATGCGGCAAGGAGCGGCCGGCCGAGACCGCCCCGCCGGTGCCCGTTCCCGTCCCGGCGCAGGGCCCGGCGCCCGTGCCGCCCCCGCCCGCGTACGGACCCGTTCCCGCCGTGCCCTCGCCCGTGGCGGCCTTCTTCCGGCGGGCGCTGCGCGGCGACTGGGCGGCATCGGTGCGGGCCGCGCTCTGGCCGACCGGTCTGCTGCTCCTGCTCGCGACCGCGCTGGCGATCCCGTCGTACGGACAACAGGACGAGGTCGTCGTCGGCTGGAGCGACCGGCTGCGGATCGCCCTCGCGCTGCTGATGCAGGGCTTCGGCGGCGGGTTCGAGCTGAAGGCCGGCGACGGGACCGGGTTCGGCACCGGAGACTCCTCGGACGGCGGCCGTTTCGGCTGGGGGGACTCCTCGGGTGGTTACGGCGACGGCTCCGGCGGCTCGGGCTTCCCCGACTCCGGCATGGAGGCCGTGACACAGGGCACCGCGTCGCTCTCGCTCGTCCCGCTGACCGTCACCGTGCTGTGGATCGCCGCACTGTGGACGGGAGCCCGGATGCTCCGTGCGCGCGGCGCGGGGCTCGAAGCGGCCGTGCGCGTCTCGCTGGTGGTCACCGCGGCGGTCCTCGTGCTCGGCCTGTTCGCCCAGCCCGACATCGCGGGCATCGAGGTCTCCTCGTCACCGCTGCTCGCGGCGCTCGGCGCGCTGGTGCTCTCGGCGGTCGTGACGGCCGGGGTGCTCCAGCGCGACGACCTCGCCGCGTGGCTGGCGCAGCGCCCCGCCGCCCGGTCCGCGGTCCGCGCGTTCGGCACGGCGGTCCGCGCGCTCGCCGTCGTCGTCGCACTGTGCTCGCTGACCGGCTTCGCCGTCTACGCGGCCAACGACGACGTGGACGGTACGGCCCTGCTGATGGCGCTGCCGCTCCTGCCGAACATCGGCTTCACCCTGCTCGGCCTGGGCTGGGGCGTGCCGGTGACGTACGAGGTCCGGGGCGACGCCGTCTTCTTCGGCTGGGGCTCCGAGCACGGCAGCTTCGGCCTGGGCGAGGTCTCCGACGTGTGGGGCGGCGGGGCGGTGGCGGGAGCGGTGGCGCTCGGAGTCGTCTCGGCGCTGATCCTCGGCGTGTGGGCGGCGCGCCGATCGGCCGACCGGCGCGAGCAGCTGCTGGCGGCAGCGTTCGTCCTGGGGCTGGTGCTGCTGTTCACCGGGGTCTGCGGTCTCTCCGCCGAAATGGCGGGCGGGCTGGCCGGCTTCGGCGGCCAGGGCATCGCCGAGATCGCGCCGAGCGTGCCGGACGCGCTGCTGTTCGGGCTGCTGTGGATGGGCGGCGCGACGTTCGTCTGTTCGTTCCTGCCCGGGCGGCCTGGACAGTGGCCGGCGGAGCAGGCGACGCCGTACACCCCGCCGCCGGTGCCGTACGGGCCCGGGGCTGCGCCCGCACCGGCGCCGTACGCACCGGGACCGCCCGCGCCCGGGGTTCCCGCGCCCGGTCCGGAGGCTGGCGGTCCGGGAGCCCCGGCGGCCGCTGCCGCCAACGGCGGTCCGCACGACCCGTACACCGTGCACCTCGGCGCCCCGGCGGTGTCCGGCACCGCGCCGCTGCCCGCCGGACCGGGCGCGGGAGCCGGCGGGGACCGCAGGCGCAAGGTCCTGCTGTGGACGGCGACGCTCACCGCCGCGTTCGTCATCGGCGGCGGGGCGACGGCCGGCCTGCTGATCTGGCAGGACCAGCAGGACAAGGAAAACGCACCCACGACGCAGGACCGGCGGTCCGCGCCGCCGGCGCAGACGCCGGACGCCAAGCCGCAGGCGACGCCGTCGCCCGCCGCCTCGCCCTCGCCTTCGTCGTCCTCGGCGTCGCCCTCGCCGTCCGCTTCCCCCGGCGGCACGCTCCCCGCCGGATTCGTGGTGCGCGAGGATCCCGCCGGGTTCAGTGTGGCGGTCATGGAGGGCTGGACCCGCCGGCAGGCGGGCAGCCAGGTCTTCTACGAGGCGCCCACCGGAGGCGAGTACCTGCAGATCGGCGTCATCCGGAACACCCCGATGAGCTCGTACGAGAACTTCACCGGCCTGGAGAAGAAGCACCTGGCGAACGCCGCGAGCGACTACCGGCGCCTGCGGCTGGAGCAGAACACCTACCAGGGCCGCCCGGGAGCGCTCTGGGAGTTCACGCACATCCCCGAACCCGACGAGGGCGGCCTGGTCCGCCACGTCATCGACCAGGCCTTCGTCGCCGCCGACGGCACCGAGTACGCGATCCTCGCCGCCGGTCGCGCCGACCGCTGGGACCCGGACAAGGACGTGGTGTTCTCCACGGCGGTCGCCACGTTCACGGCCGGCTGAGGCCGTCCGCCAGCTCCAGCCGGAAGCAGTAGCCGGTCTGCTGCGACGCCGGGGTCGTGAACGTCTCGGCGAGCTCCATTCCGAGGCGCCGGACCACGGCGATGGACCGCTCGTTGCGGGAGTGCACCATCGCCACCACGCGCTCCACACCCGCCGCCCGTACCCGCTCCAGCGTGGTGCGGGCGGCGGCCGTGGCGTAGCCCTTGCCCCAGGCGGAGCGGGCGAGCCGCCAGCCGATCTCGATCTCGCCGACCGGCCCGAAGTTCTCGTGCGGCCACGGCTGCGCGCCCGTGAAGCCGACGACCTCTCCGTGCTCGTCGAGGATCGTCCAGAAACAGAAGCCGCGCTCGGCGTCGTGCTTGCGCTGCCGGGCGGTGAGCTCCTCGTACACCGACAGCTCGGCCGGCCTGCCCCCGTGGAACTCCATGACCTCGGGGTCGGCGAAGACCCGGTGCCAGGCCAGGGCGTCCTCGTCGGTGGGGACGCGCAGCTGCATGTCGGGGAGCGGCCTGCTGCTCATGTACGGAGCCCTTCGGTCGGCGGAACTGATCGCCCCCATAGACTGCCCATGTCCTGTGCCGTTCGGTACGCAATATCGAACCGAATCGAATCGAATCTTCGGGAGAAACCGCCGTGACCGAAGCCCTTACCGAGCACACTGCCGATGTGATCGTCGTCGGGGCAGGCCCGGCCGGCTCCACGACCGCGTACTACCTGGCCAAGGCCGGGCTCGACGTCCTCCTCCTGGAGAAGACGGCGTTCCCGCGCGAGAAGGTCTGCGGCGACGGTCTCACCCCGCGCGCCACCAAGCAGCTCGTCGCGATGGGCATCGACATCTCGGAAGAGGCCGGCTGGCTGCGCAACAAGGGCCTGCGGATCATCGGTGGCGGCGTGCGCCTCCAGCTGGACTGGCCGGACCTCGCCTCGTACCCGGACTACGGACTCGTCCGCAAGCGCGACGACTTCGACGAGCAGCTGGCGCGGCAGGCGCAGAAGGCGGGCGCGCGGCTGTACGAGCGCTGCAACGTGGGTGCGCCGATCGTCGACGACCGCACCGGCCGCATCACGGGCGTGCACGCCAAGCTCGGCGAGGACAAGTCGCCGGTCACCTTCCACGCGCCGCTCGTCGTCGCCGCCGACGGCAACTCCTCGCGCATCTCCCTCGCGATGGGCCTGCACCGCCGTGAGGACCGCCCGATGGGCGTCGCGGTGCGTACGTACTTCACCTCCCCGCGCCACGACGACGACTACCTGGAGTCCTGGCTGGAGTTGTGGGACCGGCGCGGCCCGGGCGAGGACCGGCTGCTGCCCGGCTACGGCTGGATCTTCGGCATGGGCGACGGCACGTCCAACGTCGGCCTGGGCGTCCTCAACACCTCCGCGTCCTTCAAGGAGCTGGACTGGCGCGAGGTGCTCAAGGCGTGGTGCGCCTCGATGCCGGAGGACTGGGGCTACACCGAGGAGAACATGACGGGCCCGATCCGCGGCGCGGCCCTCCCCATGGCGTTCAACCGCCAGCCCCACTACACGAAGGGCCTGCTGCTGGTCGGCGACGCGGGCGGCCTGGTCAACCCGTTCAACGGCGAGGGCATCGCCTACGCGATGGAGTCCGGCCAGATCGCGGCCGACGTCATCGTCCAGGCCCACGCCCGGCAGACCCCCGCCCAGCGCGAACTGGCCCTGCACCGCTACCCGAAGGTCCTCAAGGACACCTACGGCGGCTACTACACGCTGGGCCGCGCGTTCGTGAAGCTGATCGGCAACCCGAAGGTCATGAAGGTCGCCACCCAGCGCGGTCTGACGCACCCGCTGCTGATGAAGTTCACGCTGAAGATGCTGGCGAACCTGACTGACCCGACGGGCGGCGACGCGATGGACCGCATCATCAACGGCCTGTCGAAGGTGGCCCCGAAGGCGTGATCCTTCAACCGGGATCACAGGAACCCCGCCGGCCCGGGCTGCCGTAGCCCACTGACGTAGGCCCTTCTTCCCGCGGACATGACTCAGCCCGCAGGCTGCGGTGCTTGCCGGCGGCCGGAATGCGAACGGGTCAGCGGTCGCTCTCGCTCCGGTCGGCTGATGCGGAGCGATTGGGGAGCGGCCAGGGGGTGATGTTCGGTACGCAGTCGGGACAGGCGCAGACGGTCCGGCCCCGCTCGGCGGCTCGACGCACGGGACGGCGTCGACATCGCCGATGCGGGCGGGGAATTCGACGAAAGCCCGATGGCCGGTCGAGGCGACGGCATACGCTTGCCCCACGGAGGACAGCGGGGGAGCAACTGCCGAGGCGGGGGATGTCTGGCAACCAGAGCGCGAGCGGCGAGCGACGGCCCGAGGAGTCCCATTCCGCCGTCAGCATGCAGGGGAGAGCACAGACATCGGGCTCCGTGCACCAGGCCGGGGGCGGACAACTCAACCTCACCAACAGCAGCAACAACAACGTCTTCTACCTCCCGCCCGGCCACCCCGGTGCCGCGGCACCCGCCGACGGCGCTGCCGCCGACCGGTCCCGGGCCCACGGCAGGAGACGCATCGTGCTGGCAGCGGCCATCGCCGCGGTCGTCGGCGCGGCGACCGCGTACGCGATGACAGACGGCCGGATCTCGAACGGCGCCGGCCGTCAGCCCGCCTCCTCACCCGACGGCACGCCGGGCGGCGGCCCGCAGACGGGTGGCGACCGACCGCGGGCGACCGGTCCCAGCGCCGCACCGGAGGAGGAGACCGGCACTACGAGCCCGTCCTCCGCGCTCCCCGAGCCCTCAGTCCAATGGAGCGGCGTCATGGTGCTCGGCCTGGAGGGCAAGGAACTGGACGACGGCCAGCCCACCAAGCCGTCGCAGTTCTCCTACGGCGATCTCGTTATCGGGTCGGGCGCCGGCGGTTTCGATGTATTCCCGGGCAGCAACGGGGCCGTGTCGCTGTGGCGGATCGACGGAGACCTGCCGGACCACGAGGCCTGCGCCGGCACGGTCGAAGCCGCCGCCGCTCACTCCGTCCCCGTGCGACCGGGCACCGTCCTGTGCGTGAAAACCGACGGCGGCCGCCTCGCCCGCCTCCGGGTGACGCGGATCCCGGAAGGGGTCATGCCCGCCGTGGAGTTCGACGCGGTCGTCTGGGGTTCTCCACCCGGCGCGTCCGCGGACCGCTGAACAGGCCGGACACGGTGACGCCCGCGTACCACACCTCTCCACATGAGCCCGATTGACGACCGTGCAGAACTGTCTTTCCCGGAGGTTGACATGGATCCACTGGCAGCGGCCGCCGCGACCGCGCTGGTCGGTGCGATGGCCACCGACGCCTGGCAGCAGGCGCGCACCTCCGCCGTGGAGTTGTGGCGGCGCGTCCACCCGGAGCGGGTTCCGGCCGTCGAGGCCGAGCTGGCGGAGGTACGTGCCGAGGTGCTTGAGGCACGACAGAGCAACGACCCCGAAACCGAGAGCCACCTCGCTTCGGACTGGCAGCGCAGGCTCCAGCGGCTGCTGCGGGAGGATCCCGACCTGGGACGGGAACTTCGCCGTGTGCTCGACGAGGAGCTGACCCCGCTCCTGCCGACGGCGGAGGACCGGTCACACCACGGCACGCTGGTACAAGAGGCAAGGGCCTCGGGCGGCAGCCACATCTACCAGGCAGGCGGCGACCAGACGAACATCCACCGCTGAGCCGTCGACCAGGCGGAGCAGGCCGCGCTCGCGGCCCGGGTCGCCTCCGGGAGCCGCGGGATGCACCTACGCCGTAACCCGCCGGGGGCGGCCCTGCTCCCCGGGCTGCGGGGCCTGCGGAGGTCTCCATGCTCATGCGAACCTTGCGACCGAGTACCTCTGACCCGGACTTGCCAAAGTGACCCCGAAGGCGTGACCGCCCGGCGGGCACAGGGGGACGGCTGGAGGAACGGGCGACCGAGCGGTCGTGGGTCGTTGGAGCGTCGCCCGCGTGCCGGGCCACGAAGGGGCAGCCTCAGCGGCCCGCGGCCGAGACATGGACCCGCAGGCCCGTCAGGCTGCCCAGGTCCGGCAGCGGATGGGCGGGCCACGCGCGGGCGTACGCCGGGGGGCGTCCCCCTCCCGCGACCACGACGGCGACCGGCCGGTGGCCGGCCGCTGCCGCGAGTTCCTCCGGCGTGATGCTCTCGTCGTGGCCCCAGGGCTGGCGGGAGGCGCAGCCGGCGCGGAACGCGATGCGGATCGCCTCCGCGCCGCTGACCACGCACGGCGGGCGCACACCCAGGGCACGCAGTTCGGCGGCGATGCGCCCGAGATCGGCGGTGTTGCGCCGCACCCGTTCCGCCGCGCTGTCGGCCACCCGGAACTGGATCGCCAGATGCGCCGCCACGGCCACCGCGACGATCCCGACGGCGATCCGCCGCCCGCGCGGCCGGGGCCGGCACGCCCGGACGAGGCCGTACGCGACGGGCAGGGCGAGCAGGGCGTAGGCGGGCAGCAGGAAGCGCGGTGCCGCGTAGCCGACGGTGAACAGGTAGGGCGCGGCCAGCGCGGCACCGACGACAGTCGCGACCACCAGCGGCGTGCGGTGGCGGCGGGTGCGGGCGGCGGCCCGCACGCCCGCCGCCACGAGCAGCGGCAGGACGAAGAACCACAGGGCGGCCGCGGGGTGCCGCCAGGCCACGTCGCAGGGGCGGCACAGCAGGCGCCCGTCGAGGGCGCGTACGTGATCGTCGATCGAGAAGTACCAGCCGAGCCGGCCCTGGATCTCGCTGGCCCGGTCCAGCCGGGCGGCGAGGCCCCCGTACGAGACATACGCCTCGACGATCCACGGGGCACAGCCGGCCACCACGCCAGCGGCGAGCAGGACCAGCAGCAGCGGCCACCGCCAGGCCCGCATCACCACGGCCGCGACCGCGAGCGGCAGCGCGAGCCACACCGCGTCCGTGGGCCGCATCAGCGCGGCGAACGCCACCCCCGCTGCCATGCCGGCCGGCGCCCACCGGTCGCCCGGGCTGCGCGCGGCCCGCAGGAAGCAGCCGACCGCGGCGAGCGCCCCGTAGGCGACCCACAGGTTGGGCATCGCCTGCGAGGCGTAGAACATCGTGATCCACAGGCTGGCGAACAGCCCGCCCGCGACGCCGAGGACGGGAGCGGGCAGCAGCCGGCGCCACACCCACAGCGCGAGGAACAGGCCGCAGCCCGCCAGCACGGCCATGAAGACGCGCAGCGCCATGACGGAGGTGGTGAGCGCCGTGACAGGCGCGACGAGGAAGGTGACGCCCCGGGCGCGCGGCGCGCTGAAGAACGCCGCCGGCGCCTGCGGGCTCACCTGACTGACGTACACCGACTCGTCCCAGCCGAGCCCGAGACCCGGGGCGATCAGCGCGAGGTGGACGAGTACGAAGGCGGCGGAGACGGCCGCGAGCCAGGGCAGAGCGTTCCCGGCGGCCGTCCCGGCGCGTGGTCCCCGCAGCACCTCGCCCGCCGCACCGGTCAGTGCCCCGTTGATCACGCCTGTTTCCCGCATGGCAGCCAAGATGCCGCCGGCTGCGGCCGGGCGCCCGGGCCGGCGCGGCAGTCGGACCAACGCGCGTTCCGAACGAGTGAGCCCGTGCCGGTCGTCGCGTGAGCTGGTTAGCATCCGGAAAGGGGCAGCCCACGGATGGCACGGAGGCCGTCATGCAACAAGGACGCACATCCCGCCTGTCGGTGAACCGCTCACGCCTCGGCCACAAGGTGCGGTACGCCCTGCGCCATCCCCGCCGCGTGGTGCCCCATCTGCGCCGGGCGGGCCGGGACGCGTGGCTGCGGCTGCGCCACCGCGGCGGCCACGTCGCGTACTACCGGGCCGTGATGGCGTCCGACACCGCGAGGAGCCCGGAGGCGGCGGTCGGCGGCGGGCCCTCGCACGACCGCTGGCTCGCCATCGGGCAGATGCAGTTCGACTACCTGCGCGAGCACGGCCTGCGGCCGCAGGACCGGCTGCTGGAGATCGGCTGCGGCAACCTGCGGGCCGGCCGGCTCTTGATCGACCATCTGGAGCCCGGCCACTACTACGGGATCGACATCTCGCCGGACATCCTCATCGAGGCGAAGAAGACCCTCGTCCGCTACGGGCTCCAGGACAAGCTGCCGTATCTGACACCCGTCGACGATCTGACCCTGGACTTCCTTCCCGACGCCGCCTTCACGGTCGTGCACGCGCACAGCGTCTTCTCGCACTCGCCGCTGGAGATCATCGACGAATGCCTCGCGCACGTCGGACGGATCCTCGCGCCCGGCGGCTTCTTCGACTTCACCTACGACCGCACCGAGACGCGCGAGCACCAGGTGCTGGGCGAGGACTTCTACTACCGTACGGAGACGCTGGTACGGCTGGCCGCGCGCCACGGTCTGGCCGCCCGGTTCATGGACGACTGGGAGCGCCTGCCGCACGGTCAGTCGAAGCTCCGCGTCACCCACGCGGGGTGACGAGCGAAGGGAGAACCACCCCATGCGGGTCGCGGTAGCGGGCGGCACGGGCCTGGCCGGGCGGCACGTCGTCGGGGAACTGCGGGCGGCGGGTCACGAGCCCGTGGTGCTGGCGCGGTCGACCGGCGCCGACGTCACCACGGGCCGGGGGCTGGACGCCGCGCTCGCCGGCGCCGAGGTGGTGATCGACGTGACCAACGCGGCGACGATCAGCCGCCGCAAGGCCGTCGCCTTCTTCGAGTCGGCGTCGCGCCATCTGCTCATGGCGGAGGAACGGGCGGGCGTGCGCCACCACGTGGCGCTGTCGATCGTGGGCATCGACCGGGTCGGCCACGGCTACTACCAGGGCAAGATCCGTCAGGAGGAGGTCGTGGCGGCCGGCCCGGTCCCGTGGACGGTGCTGCGCGCCACCCAGTTCCACGAGTTCGCCGACGAGCTCCTCGACCGCATGCGGGGGCCGCTGGCGCCGATCCCGCCGATGCGCGTGCAGCCGGTCGCCGTCCGGGAGGCGGCCCGCGCGCTCGTCGGGCTGGCGCTGGGCCCGGCCGTGGGCATGGCCCCGGAACTGGCGGGCCCCCGCGAGGAGCTGCTGATCGACATGGTCCGCCGTGTGCTGCCGGCCCGGCACGAGCGGCGCTTGGTGGTGCCGGTCGGGTTCCCGGGCGCGGCGGGCCGCGCGATGGCGGCCGGCGGCCTGCTGCCGACGGGGCCCGGCCCGCGCGGCACGCAGACGTTCGACGAGTGGCTGCGGCAACGGCGGGCGGCACCGGGCGGCCGGGCCTGAACCGCCGGGGCGCGGTCACGGGGGTGAGTACGACGAAGGCCGCCGCTCCCTTTCCGGAGCGGCGGCCCGTCGAAGACGTCGACAGCCCTCAGAGCACGCGGACCGCGCCGCTCGCCGGGTAGCCGGACAGGTCCTGGATGACGACGCCCTTGCTCGGGTTCGCGGCGTCCAGGTACTGGCCGTTCCCGATGTAGACGCCCGTGTGGTACGCGGAGCCGGCGCCGCCCCAGTAGAGGATGTCGCCGACCTGGAGGTTGGAGGTGCCGACCTGGGTGCCGGCGACCGACTGGTCCTGCGAGACACGCGGCAGCTCGATGCCGACCTGGCGGTACGCGGCCTGGACCAGGCTGGAGCAGTCCCACGCGTTGGGACCGGTGGCGCCCATGATGTACGCGTCGCCGAGCTGCGCCTTGAGGAAGGCGACGACGGTGGCGGCGGAGCCGCTCGCGGGGGCGGTGGAGGCGGACAGCGTGGTGCGCTCGGCGTCGCGGGAGGCGCGCGCCTCGGCCTCCGCCTCGGCGCGGGCCTTCGCTTCCGCCTTGGCCTTGGCCTCGGCCTCGCGCTCCGCCTCGGCCTTCGCCTTCTTGGCCTTCTTGGCCGCCTCCTCGGCGGCGGCGTCCTCCTGCGCCTGCAGTTCGAGGTCGAGCGCGACCTGCTGCGTGGCCTCGGCCGACTGCGCGACCGCGGCGGAGAGGTCGGCGGACGTGAGGACGGGCATCTCGATGGTCTGGGTCACCGGCTCGGCATTCGCCGGCCCGGCGGCTCCGGCCACCGCGATGGTGCTGAGGAAGCCACCGGCAACTCCGGTCCGGATCGCGACTTTCGACGCTCCGCGGCGGGGCTTCCGGTGGCTGGGTATGTGAGCGGTGTGGGACATGAGTACAACCGCTATCAGGGCCCGACGGTTCCCTTCAAGAAACGTGGGTTGCGCCACAGTTACGAACGGAACCTGTGAATCCGCTGCGGATGGACCTTTATTGACGCCGTAACGGGCAAACCGGGCATGCGTGATCACGGCTGTGATCATGGGCTTTCCGTAAAAGGTCCGAATTGCCGTCGGCCTATCACCCTCTCGCCTGGATGGCCAAGCCCGCTTTTGTTGAACTCTTGAGAGAGTGGCGCAGGTCACAGAAGGGTCAACGTCCGGACCTCCGGAGGCTCGTGAACGCGCGCACGCGTCCACCGTTGTCCGCCCCGTCCCACGGTCGAGTGAGCGGATGTCCTCTATCACCCATTGCGGTCCATTGCCAATTTGCCTGCATGGGCCACCACTTGATAGGGCACCGCGCGTTTGACCAGCGGTAACCGCGCCGGATGTCACGTCTGGTGATCACTCGGGAGCTTCACGTATGAAGATCACGGCTCATCCTCGTTCATGATCGTTCGTCGGGTGGTGGAGATCACAAACGTGATGCCCGACCCCGTGTCGCAGATCACAGACCGACAGGCATAGGATGCGGAGCAGTCGGGCTTGTGAACTGCCTCACATATGCATGATCTTCGCGAGGCGGTGAGGCGATGGCCCGGTGCGGTCCAACGGTCAAGGACGACTGGAAGGAGCGGGGAGGGTGAATGCTTACGCGCCCATCCTTGTGCTCGGCGCCCTCGGGGCAGGGTTTGCGATCTTCTCCGTGGTCATGGCCACGCTTATCGGCCCAAAGCGGTACAACCGGGCGAAGCTTGAAGCGTACGAGTGCGGCATCGAGCCCACGCCGACGCCGGCCGGTGGCGGCCGCTTTCCGATCAAGTACTACCTGACGGCGATGCTCTTCATCATTTTCGATATCGAGATCGTCTTCCTCTATCCCTGGGCCGTCACCTTCGACGCGCTGGGGATCTTCGGGCTCGTGGAGATGCTGCTCTTCGTGCTCACCGTCTTCGTCGCCTACGCGTACGTGTGGCGGCGCGGCGGCCTGGAATGGGACTGAGGGGCGAAGGGGCACTCCTATGGGACTCGAAGAGAAGCTGCCGAGCGGCTTTCTGCTGACCACCGTCGAACAGGCCGCGGGCTGGGTGCGCAAGTCGTCCGTGTTCCCGGCGACCTTCGGCCTGGCGTGCTGCGCCATCGAGATGATGACGACGGGTGCCGGGCGGTACGACCTGGCCCGGTTCGGCATGGAGGTCTTCCGCGGCTCGCCGCGCCAGGCCGACCTGATGATCGTGGCCGGGCGGGTGAGCCAGAAGATGGCGCCCGTCCTGCGCCAGGTCTACGACCAGATGCCCAGCCCCAAGTGGGTGATCTCCATGGGCGTTTGCGCCTCATCGGGCGGAATGTTCAACAATTACGCGATTGTGCAGGGTGTTGATCACATCGTCCCCGTCGACATCTATCTGCCCGGCTGCCCGCCGCGCCCCGAGATGCTGATGGACGCGATCCTCAAGCTCCACCAGAAGATCCAGAGCTCCAAGCTCGGCGTGAACGCGGAGGAAGCGGCCCGCGAGGCGGAGGAAGCGGCCCTGAAGGCGCTCCCGACGATCGAGATGAAGGGGCTGCTCCGGTGAGCGACGCGCGCGCGGCCGCCGGGCCGCAGCCGAACACGAAAGCCGCACCTCTGCGCCGCGTGGGCGGAGACGGGGGCACCACCCGGGCGTCAGCTCTGGGGGACACCAAGGGGATGCAGTGATGACGGACCAGCCCAATCCCGAGAAGGAGCTCTCCGGGCAGAACCTTCCCGGGCAGCGCGGTGAGCACGGCGAGGAGATCCGCGTCCAGCGCGGCATGTTCGGCGCCAACAACGGAGGGGATACGTCCGGTTACGGTGGGCTCGTACGCTCCGTACGGCTCCCGGGGCCTGCCACCCGCCCCTACGGCGGCTACTTCGACGAGGTCGCCGACGAGCTCGAAGGCGCCCTGGAGGAGCAGGGCCTCCTCCCGGAGAACGCCATCGAGAAGACGGTCGTCGACCGCGGCGAACTCACCTTCCACATCGCGCGCGAACACCTGCTCCAGGTGGCGAGGACCCTGCGCGACGACCCGGCGCTGCGCTTCGAGCTGTGCACCGGCGTGAGCGGGGTGCACTACCTCCATGACAAGGGCCGCGAACTGCACGCCGTCTACCACCTGCGTTCGCTCACCCACGGCCGGCTGATCCGGCTGGAGGTCGCGGCGCCGGACAGCGACCCGCACGTCCCGTCGCTGGTGTCGGTCTATCCGACCAACGACTGGCACGAGCGCGAGACGTACGACTTCTTCGGGCTCGTCTTCGACGGCCACCCCGCCCTCACCCGGATCATGATGCCGGACGACTGGCAGGGCTTCCCGCAGCGCAAGGACTATCCGCTCGGCGGCATCCCCGTCGAGTACAAGGGCGCCCAGATCCCGGCTCCGGACCAGCGGAGGTCGTACTCGTGAGCGCCCACCCGCCACCCGGCCAGCGCCCCTCATCGACTCCCCTCGGGAGGCTCCAATGACCACCGCTTCCCCCCGCGAGACCACCGAGGGGACCGTGTACACGGTCACCGGCGGCGACTGGGACGAGCTCGTCCAGTCCGCGGCCAAGGCCGACGACCAGCGCATCGTGGTCAACATGGGTCCGCAGCACCCCTCCACGCACGGCGTGCTGCGCCTGATCCTGGAGATCGACGGCGAGACCGTCACCGAGGCCCGCTGCGGCATCGGCTACCTGCACACCGGTATCGAGAAGAACCTCGAGTACCGGACGTGGACGCAGGGCACCACGTTCGTCACGCGCATGGATTACCTGACGCCGTTCTTCAACGAGACGGCGTACTGCCTGGGCGTGGAGCGGCTGCTCGGCATCGACGACAGGATCCCCTACCGGGCGACGATCATCCGCGTGCTGCTGATGGAGCTCAACCGGCTCTCCTCGCACCTGGTCGCCATCGCCACCGGCGGCATGGAACTCGGCGCCACGACGATCATGATCTACGGCTTCCGTGACCGTGAACTCATCCTCGACATCTACGAGCTGATCACCGGCCTGCGCATGAACCACGCGTACATCCGGCCCGGCGGGCTCGCCCAGGACCTGCCGCCCGGCGCGGTGGACCAGATGCGCGAGTTCGTGAAGACGATGAAGAAGAACCTGCCGGAGTACGACAAGCTCGCCACCGGCAATCCGATCTTCAAGGCCCGGATGCAGGACATCGGGTACCTCGATCTCACGGGCTGCATGGCGCTCGGCGCCACAGGACCGATCCTGCGCGCCGCGGGCCTCGCCCACGACCTGCGCAAGACCGACCCGTACTGCGGCTACGAGACGTACGACTTCGACGTGCCGACCGCCGACACCTGTGACGCCTACGGCCGCTTCCTGATCCGTCTCGAGGAGATGCGCCAGTCGCTGCGGATCGTCGAGCAGTGCCTGGACCGCCTCGAGCCCGGGCCGGTCATGGTCGCCGACAAGAAGATCGCCTGGCCCGCGCAGCTCGCCCTGGGCCCGGACGGACTCGGCAACTCCCTCGACCACATCAGGAACATCATGGGCACTTCCATGGAGGCTCTGATCCACCACTTCAAGCTGGTGACCGAGGGCTTCCGCGTCCCGGCCGGGCAGGTCTACGCCGCCGTCGAGTCGCCCAAGGGCGAACTGGGCGTCCATGTCGTCTCCGACGGAGGCACCCGTCCCTTCCGGGTCCACTTCCGCGACCCGTCCTTCACCAACCTGCAGGCCATGGCGGCCATGTGCGAAGGCGGCCAGGTCGCCGACGTCATCGTCGCCGTCGCGTCCATCGACCCCGTGATGGGAGGCGTCGACCGATGACGGACGTATCGCTGGGCATGCCGCAACTGCCCGCGCCCGACTACCCGGCCGATGTGCGCGCCCGGCTCGAGGCGGACGCGAAAGAGGTCATCGCCCGCTACCCGGACTCGCGCTCCGCGCTGCTCCCGCTGCTGCACCTCGTGCAGTCGGAGGAGGGCCATGTGACCCGCACGGGCATGCGGTTCTGCGCGGACGTGCTCGGCCTCACCACCGCGGAGGTCACCGCGGTCGCGACCTTCTACACCATGTACCGGCGCAAGCCGTCGGGCGACTACCAGGTGGGCGTCTGCACCAACACCCTGTGCGCGGTGATGGGCGGCGACGCGATCTTCGAGGAGCTCAAGGAGCACCTCGGCGTCGGCAACAACGAGACGACCGAGGACGGCAAGGTCACCCTCGAGCACATCGAGTGCAACGCGGCCTGCGACTTCGCGCCCGTCGTGATGGTCAACTGGGAGTTCTTCGACAACCAGACGCCCGACTCCGCGAAGCGGCTCGTCGACGACCTGCGGGCGGGCCGGCAGGTCACGCCCACCCGCGGCGCGCCCCTGTGCACCTACAAGGAGACCGCCCGCATCCTGGCCGGCTTCCCCGACGAGCGCCCCGGCGCGGTCGAGGCGGGCGGCGGCGCGGGGCCCGCGTCCCTGATCGGGCTCCGCCTGGCCAGGGGCGAGGCCGCCCCGGCGACGCGCGTGGTCCACCCGCGGGGCGAGGCGCCCCAGGAGCGGCCGCAGCCCGGCTCCGAGCACCTCAGCTCTCATGATGCACCGCAGCAGACATCGGCATCCGACCCGGAGCACTCGGCCGGACCTGTCGGCGAGGAGGGGGAGTGATGACCGTGTCCACCGAATACGGGGGCAGCTCCCGGCCGGAGGCCGGCGGCGAGGCGAGCCCGGAGAAGCTGCTGGCCCCGGTGCTCTCCGCCTTCTGGGACGAGCCGGAGTCCTGGACCCTGGAGACCTACCGCAGGCACGAGGGATACGAGGGCCTGCGCAAGGCGCTGGCGATGTCGCCCGACGACCTCATCGCCTACGTCAAGGACTCGGGCCTGCGCGGCCGCGGCGGCGCGGGCTTCCCCACCGGGATGAAGTGGCAGTTCATCCCGCAGGGCGACGGAAAGCCCCACTACCTCGTGGTCAACGCCGACGAGTCGGAGCCGGGCACCTGCAAGGACATCCCGCTCCTCTTCGCCAACCCGCACTCCCTGATCGAGGGCATCGTGATCGCCTGCTACGCGATCCGGTCCCAGCACGCCTTCGTCTACCTGCGCGGCGAGGTCGTCCCCGTGCTGCGGCGGCTGCACGAGGCCGTCCGCGAGGCGTACGAAGCGGGCTTCCTCGGCAAGAACATCCTGGGCAGCGGACTCGACCTCGAGGTCACCGTGCACGCCGGCGCCGGCGCGTACATCTGCGGTGAGGAGACCGCGCTGCTGGACTCCCTGGAAGGCCGCCGCGGCCAGCCCCGGCTCAGGCCCCCCTTCCCCGCGGTCGCCGGTCTGTACGCGTGCCCCACTGTGGTGAACAACGTCGAGTCCATCGCCTCCGTTCCCGCGATCCTCAACAAGGGCAAGGACTGGTTCAAGTCGATGGGCAGCGAGAAGTCCCCGGGCTTCACGCTGTACTCGCTCAGCGGCCATGTCGCGAGCCCCGGCCAGTACGAGGCCCCGCTCGGCATCACGCTGCGCCAGCTGCTCGACATGAGCGGCGGCATGCGGCCGGGCCACCGGCTCAAGTTCTGGACGCCGGGCGGCTCCTCGACCCCGATGTTCACCGACGAACACCTCGACGTCCCGCTGGACTACGAGGGTGTGGGCGCCGCCGGGTCGATGCTCGGCACCAAGGCGCTCCAGTGCTTCGACGAGACCACCTGCGTCGTGCGGGCCGTGACGCGGTGGACCGAGTTCTACGCCCACGAGTCGTGCGGCAAGTGCACACCGTGCCGCGAAGGCACCTACTGGCTCGTCCAGTTGCTCCGGGACATCGAGAACGGGGCCGGCACCCTTGCCGACCTCGACAAGCTGAACGACATCGCCGACAACATCAACGGCAAGTCGTTCTGCGCGCTCGGCGACGGCGCCGCGTCCCCGATCTTCTCCTCGCTCAAGTACTTCCGCGACGAGTACGAGCAGCACATCACGGGCCGGGGCTGCCCCTTCGACCCGGCCAAGTCCACGGCCTGGGCCGACCGACACATCACGGAGGTGTCCGCATGAGTCCGGCGCACGCGCCCGGCACCGGCCGCGGCTTCGACTCGTCCCACCCGGAGGTGGACGCATGACCGTCACCACGTCCTCCGCCTCCGCCGGCGGAGCGGCCGCCCAGCCGCCGCAGGACCTCGTCTCGCTGACCATCGACGGCGTCGAGCTCTCCGTCCCCAAGGGGACGCTGGTGATCCGTGCCGCCGAACTCCTCGGCATCGAGATCCCCCGCTTCTGCGACCACCCGCTCCTCGACCCCGCCGGCGCCTGCCGCCAGTGCATCGTCGAGGTCGAGGGCCAGCGCAAGCCGATGGCCTCCTGCACCATCACCTGCACCGACGGCATGGTCGTCAGGACGCAGCTCACCTCGCCCGTCGCCGAGAAGGCGCAGAAGGGCGTGATGGAGCTGCTGCTGATCAACCACCCGCTGGACTGCCCGGTCTGCGACAAGGGCGGCGAGTGCCCCCTGCAGAACCAGGCGGTCTCGCACGGGCAGGCGGAGTCCCGCTTCGAGGGGAGGAAGCGCACCTACCAGAAGCCGGTGCCCATCTCGGCGCAGGTGCTCCTCGACCGCGAGCGCTGCGTGCTGTGCGCGCGTTGCACCCGCTTCTCCAACCAGGTCGCGGGCGACCCGATGATCGAGCTGATCGAGCGGGGCGCGCTCCAGCAGGTCGGCACCGGCGAGGGCGACCCGTTCGAGTCGTACTTCTCCGGCAACACCATCCAGATCTGCCCGGTGGGCGCGCTCACCTCGGCCGCGTACCGCTTCCGCTCCCGCCCCTTCGATCTGGTCTCCTCGCCGAGCGTGTGCGAGCACTGTGCGGGCGGCTGCGCCACCCGCACCGACCACCGGCGCGGCAAGGTCATGCGCCGTCTGGCCGCCGAGGACCCGGAGGTCAACGAGGAGTGGCTGTGCGACAAGGGGCGGTTCGCCTTCCGCTACGCCCAGCAGCGCGACCGCCTCACCACCCCGCTGGTGCGCAGCAAGGACACCGGTGAGCTGGAGCCGGCGAGCTGGCCCGAGGCGCTGGAGGCGGCGGCGGAGGGACTGCGTGCCGCACGCGGCCGGGCCGGCGTGCTCACCGGCGGCCGGCTGACCGTCGAGGACTCCTACGCGTACGCCAAGTTCGCGCGGGTCGCCCTGGGCACCAACGACATCGACTTCCGCGCGCGGGTCCACTCCGCCGAGGAGGCCGACTTCCTGGCGGCAGCGGTCGCCGGGCAGGGCCGGGACCTGTCCGGCACCGGAGTCACCTACACCTCGCTGGAGAAGGCGCCGGCGGTGCTGCTCGCCGGGTTCGAGTCGGAGGAGGAGGCGCCCGGTGTCTTCCTGCGGCTGCGCAAGGCCCACCGCAAGCACGGCCAGCGCACCTTCTCCCTGGCCACGCACGCCACGCGGGGCCTGACCAAGGCGGGCGGCACGCTGCTGCCCGCCGCGCCCGGCACCGAGACCGAGTGGCTGGACGCCCTCGCCTGTGGCACCGGCCTGGACGGGGACGGCGCGAAGGCGGCCGAGGCGCTGCGCGCCGAGGGCGCGGTGATCGTGGTGGGCGAGCGGTTCGCGGCCGTGCCCGGCGGCCTCACCGCCGCCCTGCGCACGGCGACCGCCACCGGTGCCTGCCTGGTGTGGATCCCGCGCCGGGCCGGTGACCGCGGCGCGATCGAGGCGGGCGCACTGCCGTCGCTGCTGCCGGGCGGCCGCCCGGCCACCGACCCGCGGGCCCGCGAGGAGACCGCCGAGGTCTGGCGCGTACGCGAACTCCCGCACCGCTACGGCCGGGACACCGGCCAGATCGTCGAGGCCGCGGCCACGGGCGAACTGGCCGCGATGGTCGTCGCCGGTGTCGAGGTCGCCGACCTGCCCGACGTGGCCCGCGCGCGGGAGGCGCTCGACGCCGTCGGCTTCCTCGTCTCGCTGGAGCTGCGGCCCAACGAGGTCACCGACCGGGCGGACGTCGTCTTCCCGGTCGCGGCCGTCGCGGAGAAGCCCGGCACCTTCCTCAACTGGGAGGGCAGGGTGCGGATGTTCGAGGCCGCGCTCAAGCCCGAGCAGATGACCCGGCCCCTCCCGCCGACCGACGCGCGGGTGCTGCACATGCTCGCGGACGCGCTCGACATCCCCTTCGGCCTCCCGGACCTGACGTCCGTACGCGCCGAGATGGACCGGCTCGGCCGCTGGGACGGTCCCCGCGCCGGCGAACCCGCCGAGTCGGCGAGGCCGCTGCCGCGGCCGGACGCGGGCGAGGCCGTCCTCGCCGGTCACCGGCTCCTGCTCGACCAGGGCGTGCTCCAGCAGGGCGACGAGGCGCTGGCCGTGACCCGGCACGCCGCCGTGGCCCGGCTGTCGGCGGCGACCGCGGCCGAGACCGGCGTCAAGGACGGCGACGAACTGCAGGTCTTCGGCCCGGCCGGATCGGTGCGGCTGCCGCTCCTGGTGAGCGAGATGCCCGACCGCGTGGTGTGGCTGCCCATGAACTCGGCCGGCGGCGGCGTGATGGCGGACACCGGTGCCCGTCCGGGCGAACTGGTCCGTATCGCGGCCGTGACGGGTGCCGTCGAGGCGACACCGGAGGTGCAGTCATGACCGCTCGAGTCACCCGCCGGCCGACGGCCGCGCGCCTGCGCGACGCCGTGCGGCCGTCCAGGTCCCTGACCCTCGTCGGCCTGCCGGGCGCAGCCCCGGCCACCCCCGCAACGGAGGTGCACGCATGACCACGCTGGCTCATGTCGCCGAAGCACAGCGCAGCGTCCTGGCTCTCGAGGACCTGTCGATGTTCGGGCGCGACCCCTGGTGGCTCGTCGTCGTCAAAGCCGTGTTCTGCTTCGCCTTCCTGATGGTGACGGTGCTCTTCTCCATCGTGTGGGAGCGCAAGGTCGTCGCCTGGATGCAGCTGCGCATCGGCCCCAACCGGCACGGTCCCTGGGGACTCCTCCAGTCGCTCGCCGACGGCGTCAAGCTGATGCTCAAGGAAGACGTGATCGTCAAGCGCGCGGACAAGGTGGTCTACATCCTTGCCCCGATCGTCGCCGCGATCCCGGCCTTCATGGCGATCGCCGTGATCCCGTTCGGCCCCGCCGGCAACGAGATCTCGATCTTCGGCCACCGCACCACGATGCAGCTGACCGACCTGCCGATCGCGATGCTCTACATCCTCGCGGTCGCCTCGGTCGGCATCTACGGCATCGTGCTCGCGGGCTGGTCGTCCGGCTCGACGTACCCGCTGCTCGGCGGTCTGCGCTCGTGCGCGCAGATGATCTCGTACGAGATCGCGATGGGCGCGGCGTTCGCCTCCGTCTTCCTCTACTCCGGGTCGATGTCGACGTCGGCGATCGTGGAGGCGCAGGCGGACCGCTGGTACATCCTGCTGCTGCCGGTCTCCTTCATCATCTACGTCGTCACGATGGTCGGGGAGACCAACCGGGCGCCGTTCGACATGCCGGAGTCCGAGGGCGACCTCGTCGGCGGCTTCAACACCGAGTACAGCTCCATCAAGTTCGCGATGTTCATGCTGGCCGAGTACGTCAACATGGTCACCGTCTCGGCCGTGTCGGTCACCCTGTTCCTGGGCGGCTGGCGGGCGCCGTACCCGATCTCCGCCTTCTGGGAGGGCGCGAACCACGGCTGGTGGCCGATGCTCTGGTTCGTCCTCAAGGTCCAGCTGCTGCTGTTCTTCTTCATCTGGCTGCGCGGCACGCTGCCCCGCGTGCGCTACGACCAGCTGATGAAGCTCGGCTGGAAGGTTCTGATCCCGGTCTCCGTCGTCTGGCTGATGCTGGTCGCGACCGTGCGGGCGCTGCGGAACGAGAACTACGACTTCCAGCAGATCGTGCTGTACGTCGCCGGGGCCGTGATCGCGGTCCTGCTCCTGTCCTTCGTCGCCGACGTCTTCCGCGGCAAGAAGGAGAAGGAGGCCGAGGCGGACAGGGCCGCGGCGCACGGCCCGTTCGACCCTATGGCGGGCGGATTCCCCGTACCGCCGCTGCCCGGCCAGGAGTTGCCGCCGGTGCCGCGCAGGCGCCCGCGCCGCGACCGCGAACTGATCGCCAGCGGCGGATCGCATACCGACAGTGATGGTCCTCGGGACGGAAAGGAGGCTGACGGTGTCTGAGGAATCCGAGAGCACGTTCCAGAATCCGGTCGCCGGCTTCGGCGTGACCTTCAAGGCCATGTTCAAGAAGCGGCTGACCGAGCAGTATCCGGAGCAGCAGAAGGTCACGGCGCCGCGCTTCCACGGCAGGCACCAGCTCAACCGCCATCCGGACGGGCTGGAGAAGTGCGTCGGGTGCGAGCTGTGCGCCTGGGCCTGTCCGGCCGACGCCATCTATGTGGAGGGCGCGGACAACACCGACGAGGAGCGCTACTCCCCGGGCGAGCGGTACGGCCGCGTCTACCAGATCAACTACGCCCGCTGCATTTTCTGCGGACTGTGCATCGAGGCGTGTCCCACCCGCGCGCTGACGATGACCAACGAGTTCGAGCTGGCAGACAGCAGCCGGGCGAACCTGATCTACACCAAGGAGCAGCTGCTCGCCGGTCTGGAGGAGGGCATGGTCGACAGCCCGCACGTCATCTATCCCGGCATGGACGAACAGGACTACTACCGGGGGCTGGTCACGGAGGCCGCGCCCGGCACCGTCCAGCAGGTGGCCCACTCCGAGGGCGAGACCGTCCAGGAGGCCGAGTCGACGTTCGGCGAGGGCGAACCGGCCTCGAAGAAGGTGATCGGGGCATGAACCTGCTCGCCGCCTCCGCCACCTCCACGGGCGAGGCCGTCCAGTTCTGGGTGCTCGGCACCATCGCGGTCGTCGGGGCGCTCGGCACGATCCTGATGAAGCGGGCCGTGCACAGCGCGCTCAGCCTCGCCGGGACCATGATCGTCCTGGCGGTCTTCTACCTCGCCAACGGCGCGTACTTCCTCGGCGTCGTGCAGATCATCGTCTACACCGGCGCGATCATGATGCTGTTCCTCTTCGTCGTCATGCTGGTCGGCGTCACCGCAGCCGACTCGCTGAAGGAGACGCTGAAGGGGCAGCGCTGGCTGGCCGCCGCCTGCGGGCTCGGCTTCGGCATCCTGCTGATCGCCGGTATCGGCAACGCCTCGCTGAAGAACTTCAACGGGCTGGGCGTCGCCAACAGCGCGAACGGCGGCAACGTCGAGGGCCTCGCCCGGCTGCTCTTCACCAAGTACGTCTTCGCCTTCGAGATCACCGGCGCCCTGCTGATCACGGCCGCGGTCGGCGCGATGGTGCTCACGCACCGCGAGCGCACCGAGCGGGCCAGGACCCAGCGGGAGCTGTCCGAGCAGCGCGTACGCGAAGGCAAGCACCTGCCGCCGCTCCCCGCGCCCGGTGTCTACGCCCGGCACAACGCCGTGGACGTCGCCGGACTGCTGCCGGACGGCACCCCGTCCGAGCTCACCGTCAACCGGACCCTGCGGGACCGCGGCCAGATCCGTGACGTGTCGGCCGACGCGCTGGAGGACCTCAAGGCGATCGAGAAGCGCTCCGAGGAGCGCCTCGGACGCGGCCGGGACGAGCACGACCGGGACGGACAGGAGGCCAAGCGGTGAATCCGGTCAACTACCTCTATCTCGCCGCCCTGTTGTTCACCATCGGTGCGGCCGGTGTGCTGATCCGGCGGAACGCGATCGTGGTGTTCATGTGCGTGGAGCTGATGCTCAACGCGTGCAACCTCGCGCTCGTCGCGTTCTCCCGGATGCACGGCAATCTCGACGGCCAGATCATCGCGTTCTTCACGATGGTGGTCGCCGCCGCGGAGGTCGTGGTCGGACTCGCGATCATCGTGTCGCTGTTCCGTTCCCGCCACTCGGCCTCGGTCGACGACGCCAGCCTGATGAAGCTGTAAGGGGACGGACGAATCGTGGAGAACCTGATTGCGCTGCTCGTCGCGGCGCCCCTGCTCGGAGCGGCGGTGCTGCTCTGCGGCGGCCGCCGGCTCGACCGCACCGGCCACTGGCTGGGCACCCTGCTCGCGGCCGCGTCCTTCGTCATCGGCGCCGTGCTCTTCGCCGACATGCTCGGCAAGGACGCGGAGGAACGCGCCCTGCACAGCACGCTGTTCAGCTGGATCCCCGTCGAGGGGTTCCAGGCGGACATCGCCTTCCGGCTCGACCAGCTGTCGATGACGTTCGTCCTGCTGATCACGGGCGTCGGCACGCTGATCCACCTCTACTCCGTCGGGTACATGGAGCACGACGAGCGGCGCCGCCGCTTCTTCGGCTACCTGAACCTGTTCCTCGCGGCCATGCTGCTGCTGGTGCTCGCCGACAACTACCTGCTGCTGTACGTCGGCTGGGAGGGTGTCGGTCTCGCCTCGTACCTGCTCATCGGCTTCTGGCAGCACAAGCCCAGTGCGGCCACCGCGGCGAAGAAGGCCTTCCTGGTCAACCGCGTGGGCGACATGGGCCTGTCGATCGCGATCATGCTGATGTTCACCACCTTCGGCACCTTCGCCTTCGGGCCGGTGCTGGAGTCCACGGGTGAGACGTCCGAGGGCATGCTGACGGCCATCGGCCTGATGCTGCTGCTCGCCGCGTGCGGCAAGTCGGCCCAGGTGCCGCTGCAGTCCTGGCTCGGGGACGCGATGGAGGGCCCGACCCCGGTCTCGGCCCTGATCCACGCGGCCACCATGGTCACCGCCGGCGTCTACCTGATCGTCCGCTCCGGCGCGATCTTCAACGCCGCGCCGGACGCCCAGCTGGCGGTCGTCGTCGTCGGTGCGGTCACGCTCCTGTTCGGTGCGATCGTCGGTTGCGCCAAGGACGACATCAAGAAGGCGCTGGCCGGTTCGACCATGTCGCAGATCGGCTACATGATCCTGGCGGCCGGTCTCGGTCCCATCGGATACGCCTTCGCGATCATGCACCTGGTGACGCACGGCTTCTTCAAGGCCGGGCTGTTCCTCGGCGCGGGCTCGGTCATGCACGGCATGAACGACGAGGTCGACATGCGCAAGTACGGCGGCCTGCGGAAGTACATGCCGGTCACCTTCGTCACCTTCGGCCTCGGCTACCTGGCGATCATCGGCTTCCCGGGCCTGTCCGGCTTCTGGTCCAAGGACAAGATCATCGAGGCGGCCTTCGCGTACGACGACGGCATCCGCGGCTGGATCTTCGGCGGCGTGGCCCTGCTGGGCGCCGGCATCACCGCGTTCTACATGACCCGCGTGATGATCATGACGTTCTTCGGCGAGAAGCGCTGGCAGCCCGCGCCCGACCCGGACACGGCGCCCAGCGTCGAGCCCGGTGTCGAGGTGCACCCCGGTGAGATGCCGCACCCGCACGAGTCGCCCAAGTCGATGACGATCCCGATGATCGTGCTCGCCTTCGGGTCGGTCTTCGCGGGCGGTCTGTTCAGCCTGAACGAGTCCTTCGTCCACTGGCTGGAGCCGGTCACGCAGTTCGAGCACCCGCACCCCGTCATCGGCGTCCCGGCGATCACGACCTCGACGGTCGTCGTGCTGCTGCTCGGCGCGGGGCTCGCGTACCTGATGTACGGGCGCCGCCCGGTGCCCGTCACGGCGCCGCGCGGCTCACTGCTCACCCGCGCCGCCCGCCGCGACCTGCTCCAGGACGACTTCAACCATGTGGTCCTGGTCCGAGGCGGTGAGCACCTCACACGTTCGCTGGTCTACGTCGACCACACGCTGGTCGACGGCGTGGTCAACGGCACGGCGGCCACGTTCGGCGGCCTCTCCGGCCGGCTGCGCAAGCTGCAGAACGGCTACGCCCGCAGCTACGCGGTCTCGATGTTCGGCGGTACGGCGATCCTGATCGCCGCGACCCTGCTGATGAGGGCGGTCTGATCGGTATGTCCGAAGTAGTGAACGCAGGCTTTCCTCTGCTGACGGCAACGGCCGTGCTCCCGGCGCTCGGTGCGATCGCCACGGCGGCCGTGCCCGCCGTGCGCCGGACGGCCGCCAAGTGGCTGGCCCTGCTCGTCTCCTTGGGCACCCTGGTGCTCGCGGCGATCGTGCTCGTCCGGTTCGAGCCCGGCGGCGATCGCTACCAGCTCGTCGAATCACACGCCTGGATCAAGGACTTCGGCGTCCGCTACGAGCTGGGCGTGGACGGCATCGGTGTCGCGCTGATCGCGCTGACCGCCCTGCTGATCCCGTTCGTGATCCTCGCCGGCTGGAACGACGCCGATCCGCAGGAGACCGGCAGCAAGCGGTGGCGGCCCACTCAGGGTTTCTTCGCGCTGATCCTGATGGTCGAGGCGATGGTGATCCTCTCCTTCGAGGCCACCGACGTCTTCCTCTTCTACATCCTGTTCGAAGCCATGCTCATCCCGATGTACTTCCTCATCGGCGGCTTCGGCGACCGCGCCCACGCGGGCACGGACGAGAACGCGGCGGCCCAGCGGTCGTACGCGGCCGTGAAGTTCCTGCTGTACAACCTGGTCGGCGGACTGATCATGCTGGCCGCCGTCATCGGCCTGTACGTCGTCGCGGGCAGCTTCTCGCTCTCCGAGATCGCCGAGGCCAGGGCGAGCGGCCAACTGGAGATGGCTGCCACCACCGAGCGGCTGCTGTTCCTCGGCTTCTTCTTCGCCTTCGCGGTGAAGGCCCCGCTGTGGCCCCTGCACACCTGGCTGCCGAACGCGATGGGCGAGGCGACCGCCCCGGTCGCCGTGCTGATCACGGCGGTCGTCGACAAGGTCGGCACCTTCGCGATGCTGCGCTTCTGCCTCCAGCTCTTCCCGGGGGCGTCGAAGTGGGCGACGCCGGTCGTCATCACGCTGGCGCTGATCAGCATCGTCTACGGCGCCCTGCTCGCCGTGGGCCAGCGGGACATCAAGCGCCTGGTCGCGTACGCCTCGATCTCGCACTTCGGCTTCATCATCCTGGGCATCTTCGCGATGACCAGCCAGGGCCAGTCGGGCGCGACGCTGTACATGGTCAACCACGGCATCTCGACCGCCGCGCTGATGCTGGTGGCCGGCTTCCTGATCTCGCGGCGCGGCTCGCGGCTCATCGCCGACTACGGCGGTGTGCAGAAGGTCGCCCCGGTGCTCGCGGGCACGTTCCTGATCGGCGGCCTCGCCACCTTGTCACTGCCCGGACTCGCGCCGTTCGTCAGCGAGTTCCTGGTCCTGGTCGGCACGTTCGCCGCCTATCCCGTGGCCGGCATCATCGCGACCTTCGGCATCGTGCTCGCCGCGCTCTACACCCTCGTGCTCTACCAGCGCACGATGACCGGCCCGGTGAAGGCGGAGGTCAGCGCGATGCCCGACCTCAAGGCACGTGAACTGGCGGTGGTCGCACCGCTGATCGCGCTGCTGCTCTTCCTCGGCGTGTTCCCGAAGCCGCTGACGGACATCGTCAACCCGGCCGTGGAGCACACGATGTCCGACGTACAGAAGCAGGACCCCCGGCCCGATGTGGAGGCGGCCAAGTGAGCGCTACAGCTGTCCACAGCCTGTGGACGACGGCTGCGGAGGTCGAGCCGCTCGGCAAGATCCCCGCGCCCCACATCGAGTACGCCCAGCTGGCACCCGTGCTGATCGTCGTCGGCGCGGCCGTGCTGGGGGTGCTCGTGGAGGCCTTCGTCCCGCGCAGGGCCCGGTACCACACCCAGGTGTTCCTGACCGTCGTCGCGCTCGCGGCCTCGTTCGCGGCGGTCGTCGGGCTCGCCGCCGGCGGGTACGGCACCACCAAGGCGCACATCGCCGCCATGGGCGCGATCGCGGTCGACGGGCCGGCGCTCTTCCTGCAGGGCACGATCCTGCTGGCGTCGCTGGTCGCCGTGTTCACGTTCGCCGAGCGCCGCCTCGACCCTGCTGCGCACGGCAAGCGCGTCGACTCGTTCGCCGCCGAGGCCGCCGCGGTCCCGGGCGGCGACCACGAGAAGGCCGCGGTGAAGGCGGGGTTCACCACCACCGAGGTGTTCCCGATCGTCCTGTTCGCGATCACCGGCATGCTGGTCTTCCCGGCCGCCAACGACCTGCTGACGCTGTTCATCGCCCTGGAGGTCTTCTCCCTCCCGCTGTACCTCCTGTGCGCGCTGGCCCGCCGCAAGCGGCTCATGTCGCAGGAAGCGGCCGTGAAGTACTTCCTGCTGGGCGCGTTCTCCTCCGCGTTCCTGCTCTTCGGCATCGCGCTCCTCTACGGCTACGCGGGCTCGGTGTCCTACGCCCGTATCGCCGAGGTCGTCGACGGCAGCGTCCGCACCATCGACCCGGCGCTCGCCGACACGATGGGCAACGACGCGCTGCTGCTGATCGGCGGCGCGATGATCCTCATGGGCCTGCTGTTCAAGGTCGGCGCGGTGCCGTTCCACATGTGGACGCCCGACGTCTATCAGGGCGCGCCGACCCCGGTGACCGGCTTCATGGCCGCGGCCACCAAGGTCGCCGCCTTCGGCGCGCTCCTGCGGCTGCTGTACGTGGTGCTGCCGGGCCTGACCTGGGACTGGCGTCCGGTCATGTGGGCGGTCGCCATCGTCACGATGCTCGGCGGCGCGATCGTCGCGATCACCCAGACCGACATCAAGCGGCTCCTGGCGTACTCGTCGATCGCCCACGCCGGCTTCATCCTCGCCGGTGTGATCGCCACGACGCCCGAGGGCATCTCGTCGGTCCTCTTCTACCTGCTCGCGTACTCCTTCGTGACGATCGGCGCGTTCGCGGTCGTCACGCTGGTCCGCGACGCGGGCGGCGAGGCGACGCACCTGTCCAAGTGGGCCGGTCTCGGGCGGCGTTCGCCGCTCGTGGCCGGGGTCTTCGCGGTGTTCCTCCTCGCCTTCGCCGGTATCCCGCTGACGTCCGGGTTCTCCGGCAAGTTCGCGGTGTTCAAGGCGGCGGCGGAGGGCGGCGCGGGAGCGCTGGTCGTGGTGGGTGTGATCTCGTCGGCGATCGCGGCGTTCTTCTACATCCGGGTCATCGTGCTCATGTTCTTCAGCGAGCCGAAGCCGGAGGGCCCGACGGTCGCCGTGCCGTCCCCGCTGACGATCACGACGATCGGCGTCGGCGTGGCGGTCACGCTGGCGCTCGGCCTCGCGCCGCAGTACTTCCTGGATCTGGCCGGTCAGGCGAGCGTGTTCGTGCGCTAGCCGTGGCACGACCGAGGGCCCGGTCTCTCCCCGAGGAGAGACCGGGCCCTCGGCGTGTCCGCGTACCGTCCGGGCAACCCGGCGGTGCTGCGGGTCGTCCTACCGGGGGCGGGCGAACGGCCGACGACCACGGGGGAGACATGACCGAGCAGCAGATCCGGCACCGAGCGGCGGAGGAGGCCGGCGGTGACCACATGTGGCCACTCGGGTTCATGGGGCCCGCCCTGCTCCTGCTGCGCCTGCTCGGTGAGCACCCCTGGGCCTACTGGACCGCTGCGGTCGTGGGCGCCCTGGGCGTGATCGGCGCGGTCTTCGCGATCGCGGGCGCGGGCCGGGACCTGGTGCGCCGGCGCCGCCCGTGGAAGGCGGCGTTCGCGCTGTTCATGCTGGCCGGCGGCTCGTTCATGGTCGTGGTCAGGCTCGGGGAGTTCTGACGGCTGGGCCCTCGGCCGCCCGGGATCCCGCCGCCGAGGAGCGGCGGCGGGGCCCGTGCCGACCGGTCAGGCGGAGGGCACGATGCGGCCCGTGACCTCGCCGAGGCCGACGCGGACGCCGTCGGGGCCGGGGGCCCAGGCGGTGAGCGTCACCTCGTCGCCGTCCTCCAGGAACGTGCGCTTGCCGTCGGGCAGTTCGAGGGCGTCGCGGCCGTTCCAGGTGAGTTCGAGAAGGGAACCGCGCTGGTTCACCTCGGGACCGCTGACCGTGCCCGAGCCGAACAGGTCGCCCGTGCGCAGCGATGCGCCGTTGACCGTCATGTGCGCGAGCTGCTGCGCGGCCGTCCAGTACATCGTGGCGAACGGCGGCTCGGCCACCACATGCCCGTTGAGCGCGACCGAGATGCGCAGGTCGAAGCCGCCGGGCTCCTCCTCGGCCGCGTCGTCGAGATAGGACTGCAGAGGGAGGTCCCGTGCGGGCGGGGCGGTCCGGGCGGCCTCCAGCGCCTCCAGCGGGGTGACCCAGGCCGCCACCGAGGTGGCGAAGGACTTGCCGAGGAACGGGCCGAGCGGCACGTACTCCCACGCCTGGATGTCGCGCGCCGACCAGTCGTTGAGCAGGAAGAGCCCGAAGACGTGCTCGCGGAAGTCCGCCAGCGGGACGGGCCTGCCCCGCTCGGACGGGGTGCCGACGAGGAAGCCGACCTCGGCCTCGATGTCGAGCTTCACGGACGGGCCGAAGACGGGGGCCGGGTCGGCGGGCGCCTTGCGCTGCCCGGACGGCCGGACGACGTCCGTACCGGACACGACGACCGTGCCCGACCGGCCGTGGTAACCGATCGGCAGGTGCTTCCAGTTGGGGGTGAGCGCGTCGCCGTCGGGCCGGAAGATCTTTCCGACGTTGGTGGCGTGGTGCTCGCTCGCGTAGAAGTCCACGTAGTCCGCGACCTCGTAGGGCAGGTGCATCGTCACCGCGTCGAGCGGGTGCAGCAGCGGCTCCACGTCGGGCCGGTGCGCGGGCACCGTGACCCAGGCGGTCAGGGCGCGCCGCACGTCGCGCCAGGCCGTGCGCCCGGCGGCGAGCAGCGGGTTGAGGCCGGGCTGCGCCAGCACTCCGGCGTACGGGGAACCGAGCGCGAGGGCGGCGGCTCCGACGTCGAGCACATGGCCGCCGATCCGGACGCCGAGCCTGCGGCGCTCCGGCTCGTCGGCCGTGGTGAAGACGCCGTACGGAAGGTTGTGCGGGCCGAAGGGGTCGCCCTCGGCCAGATCGAGCGGGCTCTGCTCGGACATCGGTGCCTGCCTCGCTTTCCACGGGTGTGGGTGACACGTTACGTGCCCGCCCGTCTGCCGCGGCAGGGCCCAATGGATCACACGGAGAGTGCTCCGGCGTGGGCCGTCGTCCCGTCAGTGCGCCGTGCGGGGCAGGCGCTTCTCCCAGGTGCGGTGGAACACGATCTCGTCGCCGTCGCGGCACACCATCTCGTCCGAGGCGAGGAAGCCGGTCGCGTCGCAGGTGAGGGCGGAGCGGGTCTCGACGCGGACGTCCCAGCCGAGTTCCGGCCGGTGGAGGCGGATCGTCCAGGTGGTGCGGGCCTGCGCGGAGAGCGGATCGTCCTGCCGGATCGTGTACGTCTCGCGGGCCTCCTCGGTGTGCTCCAGTCCGTCCGGGTGGACATGCGTGCCCCCTCGGTGGGGCGTCGTGTCCAGGGTCCACAGGCCGTCCGCCACGTCACGCGTCAGCAGCAGGCGGGGGCGGTCCCCGTCGAGGGTCTGGGGGACCGCGACGGCCGGCGGCTCGGAGCGCTCGGGTTCCGTGAACACGCCGCCGGGGCCGGCCGGTTCGCGGACCGGCAGGTCGAGCCGCGAGCCCGCCGGGTCCAGGGTGAAGCCCGCCGTGTCCGGATGCGGCCACAGCCAGGGCCAGTACGCGGAGGAGACCGCGAGCCGGACGCGGTGGCCCGGCGCGAAGGTGTGCCCGGCCAGGGACAGGTCGAACGACACGTCCTCCGTCGTGCCCGGCGTCCAGGCGAGCGCCCGCTCCCGGCCCGCACGCGCGGCGAGGTCGAGGGCGCCGCGCGTGACGAGCGTGGACGCGCCGTCCGGTGCGACGTCGCAGAGCCGGGCCACCGCCTGTCCGTGCGGCGCGTCCAGGCGCAGCCGCAGGGTCACCCGGGGCCGTCCGAGGACGACGACCGGCGCCGTGCCGACGGGGAACTCGAAGCAGACCGACCGTGCGTCCTCCTCCCGCTGGTCCGGCGGCAGGTCGGCGGCGTGGCCCACGGGGCGCGTCCGGCCCGCGTCCGTCCCGGTGTACTGCGGGGAAGTCACGGGTACGGGGGCGCCCGGGGCGGTGCCGAGCGCGTAGGGGACGACGGTGACGTGCGGCGACGGCCAGGCGTCCTCGCCGGTCCAGCGGCCGGGCCCGGGCGCGGACGGCCCGAGCCGGCAGCGCAGCAGCGGCTCGGACAGCACACCCGTGTCCCGGTCCTTCAGCCACTGGTCCCACCAGCGCAGCGTCTCCTGGAGGAAGCCGATCCCCCGTTCGGGGTCCCGGTCCGGGTACTGGCGCGGCCACGGCCCGATCAGTCCGCGCACCCGCTCCGCCGGCAGCCGCTCCACGAGCCGCAGCACGGCGTCGCGGGCGGGGTCGTGCAGGCCGCTCACCGCGAGGACGGCCGCCCGCACCGCGTCCGTGTCGTCGCTGATCCCGGCGCTCCGCCAGAACTCGTCGCGCAGCGGGTGCGCCAGCCACGCGGGTACGCCGGGCTCGACGGCTTCCAGCCGCCGCAGCCACATCGCGCGCCAGGCGTCCCCCGTGTGCAGCGGGTCCGGCGGCCGGGCGGCGTGCGCGAGCCGGGCGGCGGCCCGGGAGTGCAGCGACTCGCCGGTGACCGATCCGCCGAGATAGGGCCCGTCGGTGTCGTACGGGTCGTCACTCGCGCCCACCGCGACCACGGCCCGCAGCGGCTGCGGCGCGAGCGCCGCGATCTGCAGCGCGCTCCGGCCGGCCGCTCCGATGCCGATCATGCCGACCCGGCCGGTGCTCCACGGCTGCCGTGCCAGCCACTCGATCACCGCGACGCCGTCCGCGAGCTCGGCCGCACCGCCCTCCGGGCCGGGCACACCCTCGCTGTTGCCGTGCCCGCGCACGTCGACGCGGACGCAGGCGTAGCCGTGGCCCGCGTACCAGGGGTGGCGCTCCCCGTCGCGGACCGCCGTCGCGTCGGTGAGCCGGTCCGGCGCGTACTCGAGCAGGGCGGGCACGGGCTCGTCCGTCACCGGCCGCCACAGGCGCGCGTACAGGGCGATGCCGTCGGGCAGGCGGACGCGCAGGTCCTCGTGAGCCGTCTCGTACGGAAAGTCTCTGCGGATACGCATGGCTGTACCTCGGCGGCAGGGCCTCGCCGAGGGGCGGCGGGGACCATCACGGGTAGGGGCGAAAGCCCCTGTTCCAGGTCATTGCGGCTGATCACGAACATACCGGGGGTGGCGGGAAGGCGCTCATGGTGATCGAAAGGCGACCGGATACGCTGACTTGAGTGAATCCAGCGACACATCGACAATCCGTGTGATCGTCAGCAGACAGGAGACCCCCTCGTGACCGTCGTCGGGCCGTTCGGGCTGAGCGTGCGGGACCAGGCTCTTGAGGCCGATGTCCAGACCGGATTGTCGGCTGTCGAGGCGGGCCTGCTCGACGCCACCAAGAGCGAGGTCCCGTTCATCACGGAGGCCGCACAGCACCTCGTCCGGGCTGGTGGGAAGCGTTTCCGCCCGCTGCTCGTGATGCTGGCCGCCCAGTTCGGCGACCCGCACGCGCCGGGCGTCGTGCCCTCGGCCGTCGTCGTCGAGCTCACCCATCTCGCGACGCTGTACCACGACGACGTGATGGACGAGGCGGACGTGCGGCGGGGCGTGCCCAGCGCGAACACCCGCTGGGGCAACTCCGTGGCCGTCCTGACCGGCGACTTCCTGTTCGCCCGCGCCTCGCACACCCTGGCCGACCTCGGCCCGGAGGCCGTACGCATCCAGGCGGAGGCGTTCGAGCGGCTGGTCACCGGACAGATCCTGGAGACGGCGGGCCCGCGCGACGGCCGCGACCCGGTGGAGCACTACCTCGACGTGCTGGCCGGCAAGACGGGTTCACTGGTCGCCGTGTCCTGCCGCTTCGGCGCGATGATGTCCGGCGCCGATGAGCGGGTCGTCGACGTCCTCACGCAGTACGGGGAGCGGCTCGGCGTCGCCTTCCAGCTCGCCGACGACGTCCTCGACATCGCCTCCGACGCGCACGAGTCCGGCAAGTCGCCGGGTACCGACCTGCGCGAGGGCATCCCGACGCTGCCGGTGCTGCACCTGCGCGCCGCGGCCGAGGCGCACGGCCGCCCCGAGGACCTGGAGCTCGTCGCCCTGCTCGACGGCGACCTCAGCGACGACGAGCGGCACGCCGAGGCGCTGCGCCGGCTGCGCGAGCACCCGGCGCTGGAGCAGGCCCGGCGGGACTCCGTCCGCTACGCGGAGGAGGCGCGGGCGATGCTCGCCCCGCTGCCCGACTGCTTCGCGAAGGCGGCGCTGGAGGAGCTGTGCGACGCGGTGGTCCACCGCGCGGGCTGAGCCCCGGGACCTGCTCGCCCCCTACGGGGCGGGGGACTTGAGGGCGGCCGTTGTCATCCCAGAGGGGTACGCGGGTTTGCGCCCGCGGGCTGACGCTTCCCCGCGGCCGTTTTGGTCAGATGGTGAACACCACCCCTGACCAACCACGGAGGTAGGGCACACCATGGCACCGAACGACAGCGCACACTCCACCGAGGCGGCCGACGGCCTCGCGGCGGGGCGCCGCAAGGCCCCCCGCTATCTCGTCCCCCTCGCGGTGGCCGGGGTCGCGGCGGGGACGATCGGGCTCGTCCCGGCGCTCGCCGCCTCGGGTGACCCCGATCTGCCGAAGATCACCGCACAGCAGCTGATCGAGAAGATCGCCGCGTCCGACACCGAGCAGCTCTCCGGCACCGTCAAGATCACCACCGACCTGGGACTGCCCGCGCTCGACGGTCTGGCCGGCTCGCTCGCGGGGGCGGGTGGCGAGGGCGCCGAGGGCTCCTCCGCCGACCCGCAGGCCCAGTTGACCGAGCTCGCCTCGGGCACGCACACGCTGCGGATCGCGGCCGACGGGCCCGACCGCCAGAAGATCACGGTCCTGCGGGACTCGGCCGAGTACAGCCTGATCCACAACGGCGACGAGATGTGGGGCTACGACAGCGCCTCGAACGAGGTCTTCCACGCCGAGGAGGACGGCATGGGCGAGGACGGCCCCGAGAAGCGGGGGGAGGACCTGCCGGCCACGCCGAAGGAGCTCGCGGACGAGGTGCTGAAGGCCTCCGAGGGCACGACGTCGATCACCGTCGGCGGCACGGCCAAGGTGGCCGGCCGGGACGCGTACAAGCTGGTCGTCAAGCCCGAGCAGAAGGGCTCGACGGTCGGTTCGGTCACCATCGCGGTGGACGCGGAGACCGGCACCCCGCTGAAGTTCACGCTCACGCCGAGCAGCGGCGGCAAGGCCGTCGTCGACGCGGGCTTCACCAAGGTCGACTTCTCCCGGCCGGCCGCCTCGGCCTTCGACTTCACCCCGCCCAAGGGGGCGAAGGTGACGGAGGCCGACAGGTTGGAGGGGGAGCTGGAGGGGGAGAAGCCCGCCCGCGAGGAGTTCGAGGGCGGCCTGGCGGACTTCGCCGGACCGGACGTCATCGGCGAGGGCTGGACGTCCATCGCCCGGATCGAGGCGCCCGGCGGAGCGGGCGCCGAGGCTCCGGAGAAGGGCGACGTCCCGGCCGAGGCCCAGCAGTTCCTGGACGCCTTCGGTGATAAGGTCACCGGCGCGTTCGGCAAGGGCACGGTCTTCTCGACGCGCCTGGTCAACGCCCTGATGACGGAGGACGGCACGGTCTACGTCGGCGCCGTGACGAAGGACGCCCTGGTCGAGGCGGCCAACCAGGACAAGTAGCGGGCACGGCCGGCCCGGGCCGCGCCGGGCCCGCCGCGGTATCCGGCCCGCCGCCCCGCCGTACTCCCCGTACGGCGGGGCGCGCTCATGGGACGAGGCGCCGGACGAACTCCGGTCGCGGGGCCCCGGCGGTGGCCTTCCGGCCTCGCCGGGGCCGGAGCCGTCAGAAGGTGAGCCTCCAGCTGTCGATGTAGCCGGTGTCGTACCGGGCCACGTCCTGCACCCGCAGCTTCCAGGCGCCGTTGGCCGCCTCGGTCGAGGCGTCCACCGTGTACGTCGTGATGACGTTGTCCGCCGAATCGCTGCTGCTGGAGTTCTTCAGCCGGTACGCGGTCCCGTCCGGCGCGACGAGGTCGATCACCAGGTCGCCCCGCCAGGTGTGCTTGATGTCCACCCCCACCTTCAGGGCGGCCGGGGCGTTGCCCGTGCGCCCCGAGACGGTCACGGTCGAGGTGACGGCCGCTCCGGCGTCCGGGACGGCGACGTCGGCGGCGTTCTCGAAGAAGTCGCCGGGCGGGACGGTGGTGCCGGCCGACAGGGCCCAGATCGCATGGGCGACGGCGTCGCTGTTGCGGTCCAGCGCGGTGTCGTTGATGTTGGACGTCGTGTCGCACGAGGAGTGGTAGCAGCGGTCGAAGGCCTGACCGGCCGTGCCGCCCCACTTCTGCGCCTGCGCGCTCGTCTTGGTGCGGCTGGCACCGGTGAACAGGCCGCCGACGGGTATGCCGACGTTTTTGAACGACGCGTGGTCCGAGCGGCCGTCGCCCTCGGTCTCGATCTCCGTCGGGACGCCGAGCGCGGCGAAGTAGTCCTTGAAGGTCTGCTCGATCGCCGGGTCGTCGTCGTAGACGAAGTAGCCGGGGTTCGGCGAGCCGATCATGTCGAAGTTCAGGTAGCCGGAGATCTTCGAACGCTCCGTCGTCGGCAGGCTGTTCACGTACTGCCGCGAGCCGACCAGGCCCAGCTCCTCCGCGCCCCACCAGCCGAAGCGCAGGTGCTTCGTGGGCTTCAGCTGCGCGCGGGAGACGGCGAGCGCGGTCTCGAGTACGGCGGCCGAACCCGAGCCGTTGTCGTTGATGCCGGCGCCGGAGGAGACCGAGTCGAGGTGGGCGCCGGCCATGACGGTCCGGTTGAGGTCGCCGCCCGGCCAGTCGGCGATCAGGTTGTAGCCGGTCGTGCCGTTGTACGTGAACTGCTGGACGGATGTGGTGAATCCGGCCGCGTCCAGCTTCGCCTTCACGTAGTCGACGGACGCCTTGTAGCCGGGCCTGCCGTGCGCTCGGTTGCCGCCGTTGGCGGTGGCGATGGACTGGAACTCGGTGAGGTGCGCCTTGACGCCTGCGAGGGGTATGTCGGGTGCGGCGAGCGCGGCCGCCGGGGCGCTCGGCGCACTGGGTGCGGCGGTGGCCGCCGGCGCGCCGGCCGTGAGCAGCCCGGCGAGGGCGAAGGCGGTGGCCGCGAGCGTGCGTCTGGGAACGGAGAGGTTCATGTGGGGGCTCCGGATTCCGTACGGGGATGGAACGGAACGTGCGTGACGCCCCGGGCCGGCGGGGCCCCGGGGCGCTGGAGCTTGACGTGCGCTGTGCGTGCTGAATGTTCAGTGAGATGTCGACGTACCGTCAAGAGTGGGATCCGGACACGGATGTTCGTATGCCGAACATCCAAACGGTCATCATTGGACGCAGAATTCGTTGCCCTCCGGGTCCGCCATCACCACCCACTCCCCGCCGGGCTCCTTCACGTGCCGCACGACCGTCGCCCCCAGTCGCAGCAGCCGCTCCGCCTCCGCGTCCCTCTCGCCGGGCGCGGCGTGCACGTCGATGTGGAGGCGGTTCTTGCCGGTCTTCGCCTCCGGGACGCGCTGGAAGAGAATGCGCCGCCCGAGTCCCCCACCGGTGTTCTCGTCGTAGGGGTCGTCCGGATGACGGACGGCGGCCAGATCGCGCCATGCGCGCCGGCCGTGCGATTCCACGGTGGCCTCGACGGGCACGCCGCCGTAGCCGAGGACCCGCTCGACGATCCGGCTGTTGTCCTCGACGAGATAGCCGAGGGTCTCGGCCCAGAAGTCCGCCTGGGCGTGCGGGTCGGCGGCGTCGACAACGAGCTTCCAGTGCAGTGTCATGGCAACCGGTTATAGTGGTTACATGGGTGGGACGGCAACGGAATCGCCGGGGCTGGAGCTGCGAACGCGGGAAGGACGCCCCTACCGCTTCGACGCGGGGGCGCTCTGCCTGGAGCTGCTGACCACGGGCGGACCGGGCGAATTCGCTCGCTACGAGGTGCTGGACGAGCCGGCCGGCCTGCTGTGCTGGGTGGCGGCAAGCCGCCTGCCCGGGGGCCTGCTGCTGGACGTCGACGACGCCTGCCTGGCGGAGGTCCGCCGGCTGAGGGACGCCCTGTGGCGGATGGCCGGCGCCCGCGTGCACGCCCAGGACGCCGACCCGGCGGATGTGGCCACGGTGAACGCGGCCGCCGCCGAGCCGCCCCTCGCCTTCGGCATCGCCGAGGACGGATCGCGGCAGTGGATGCCTGAGCGGTCCCGGGTGGCCCCACTGATGTCGACCGTCGCGCGCGACGCCGTGGAGCTCTTCACGGGTCCCTACGCGCACCGCCTCCGCGAGTGCTCCGCGCACAACTGCCACCTGCTCTTCGTCGACACCTCGCGGCCCGGCCGCCGTCGCTGGTGCGCGATGGAGCACTGCGGCAACCGCAGCAAGGTGCGGGCGCACCGCGCCCGCCAGGCCGAGGGAGAGGGATCATGACCACCGGACTGACCAGGGACGCGGGCTGGGAGATCGGCGTGTCCAGGACCCTGCCGCTGCCGCCCGAGGCTGTATGGGACTTCCTCGTGAGCCCCGAGGGGGTGGAGCTGTGGCTCGGCAAGGGCGTGCGGCTGCCCGCGGTGACGGGGGCGACGTACGAGAGGGCCGACGGCGTCACGGGCGAGGTCCGTTCCTGCCGTCCCGGCGACCGCATCCGCGTGACGTACGGCCCGAGCACCGTGCAGGTCACCGTCTCCGCCGCGCGCTCCGGCGACGGGGCGGTGCTCCGGTTCCACCAGGAGCGCCTGGCGGACGCGGAGGAGCGCGAGCGCCGCAGGGCGCACTGGAAGGCGGTGGTCGCGGAGGTGGAGAGTGCGCTGGGAGTCGACCGGGGACGGGAGTGACCGCCCGTCCGGCACGGGTGCTTTGCGACCGACGTCACGTCTTGATCGGTCTGCTCCCGGTTTAACGTGTCGGGATGGATGCTTCGCCCCTCGGCGGGCCGCCCGGCTGCCCGCTGGTCGGCGTGGCCGCCACGTACATGCCCCGGCTCTCGGAGTTCGCCTTCGAGCCGGGGCTCGTCGCCGCCGTCGACCAGCACGCGGCCGCAGTCCGGGACGCGCTGGCGCCGCTGGTCCCGGGGCAGCGCCGGTCCGGATCCCCGGTGCGCGCGAAGCCGGGTGACGTGCTGCGCCGTGAGGATCTCGCGGACTACGTCCTGGGGTTCACCGACTGGCTGTCGGAGATCGACTGGTCGGAGCCGGTCGGCTACGACTTCGCCACCCTGCGGCTCACGGCGGTCTGCTGGCTGATCCGCGAGCACGATCTGCTCGACGCCCCCTGACGCGACCGACGGGCCTGACGCGACCGACGGGCAGGGCCCGGTCGACGGCCGTCGACCGGGCCCTGCCCGTGCGCTGTGTCCCGGTGAGGCACACGGGCCCACGGGGTCACATCGGGTCCCGGCCGGTGCCTGTCCCGGGGGGCATGTCCTCGCCCCATCCCCTGTCCTGGCCGCCGCCCGTACCGGTGCCGCGGGCACGGCCGGGTTGGCGCTCGGTGACGGGCTGCCCGGCGGCGGCGTCCGCGCGGCCGCGCTGGTAGGCGGTGAGGGTGTCCCTGGCGCGGCCCGACTCGGCCTCGGCCGTGGCCAGCCAGCGCTCCCAGCGCTCGCGCATCGGGTTGACGAGACCACCGCCGACGCCCACGATCAGGATGCCCGCCATGGCGGCGAGCACGGCGACGAGGACGGGCCCGGTGACCGCCGTCGCGATCTGCGCCTGGCTGAGCGCCGCGATGACGCCGAGCGCCACGATGAAGCCCCAGGCCACGGTGGCGAGCACCCGGCCGTACGAGGTCTCGCCGAGGGCGCCCTGGACGATGTCGCGGACGGCACGGGCGATGGCCATGGCGACGACGACGATGACGCAGGCGACGATCGCCCTCGGGATCCACGAGACGATGCCGTTGATCATCGTGCTCACCGGGTTGGGTCCGAAGACCCCGAAGCCCAACTGCAGGGCGATCAGCATGATCCCGTAGTAGAGGATCTTGCAGATGATGCCGGTGGCGTCGTACTTCGAGTCCCTGAGGGTGTTCGAGACCCCGCTGCGCTCCGCCATGCGCTCGAAGCCGGCCTTGCGCAGGAGGCGGTCGGCGACCTTGGCGATCGCCTTGGCGACGACCCAGCCGATGATCAGGATCGCCAGGAAGGCGAGGAACTTCGGAATGAACCTGGCCACTGCGGACCACGCGTCGGTGATCCCCTGACCGAAGTCGATCGAAAGTGCGAGGGGTTGGGACATGACGCGCTCGCTCCGCTCTGGTGGGTTCCGCGGCCCGATGTGACCGGGCCTCGTCCTCCGGTGGTAACACCGGCCACCAGGGGTGGCCTGCGCCCAGAGGCGGAGCTGGGCCGTTCGAGTGGAGCTTGGGCCCTGCTGGGCGCGTCACCGGGAGGCAGCGCGGGTGAGGGTGTATCGACCTCCGGCGGTCGACAGGCGGCCCTGCGCACCTTTGCGCCCGGGACGCGGCCCGATCCGGACGTGGCCCAGTGCGGGCGCGCCCACCGGCAGGCGGGCTAGGGTCTTTCGTTTGGATCAGGCCGGATCAGTGAGTGGGGGTCCCCCCACGCCCGCAGGGCGTAGGGGGAGGGTCTGGTGCGTGCGATCGCAAGGCGGAGGAGGGAGACAATGGCGGAGCCATGGCGACCGACGACAACGCGGCGAGCGTGCGTGCCAGGGCCCGCGAGCCCGGCATGATCCAAACGAGAGGCCCTGGGTGGGGGCGGTCCCGGCCGGTCGGTCGGGGCGAAGGGCGCAGGCGTCGGGCCGCTGCGGGTCAGACTGGGCTGCCGCGGGTCAGGCGGTGCGGTCAGGCTGGGCGGCGGCGGGAGCCTGGGGCGTCAAGGACGTCTCCGGCAGGGGGGCGGTCTCCGGCGGCGCCGCCCTCAGGGCGTCCGCCGCGAGCCGCAGCGCCTGTGCCCTGGTCCGGCGGGCCGTCCTCAGCGCGTCCCACGTCAGACACGTCAGCGCCAGCCACACCAGCGCGAACCCGGCCCACCGCTCGGCGGGCATCGCCTCGTGGAAGTACAGGATCCCCAGCAGGAACTGGAACACCGGCGCCAAGTACTGCAGCAGCCCCAGCGTCGACAGCGGCACCCGGATGGCAGCGGCGCCGAAGCAGACCAGCGGTGCGGCCGTCACCAGACCTGTCGCGGCGAGCAGCACCGCATGGCCGGCGCCGTGGAAGCCGAAGGTCAACGAGCCGTTCGCACCCAGCCACAGCAGGAAGCCGAGCGCCGGCAGGAACTGGATCGCCGTCTCGGCCGCCAGCGACTCCAGGCCGCCGATGTTGACCTTCTTCTTCACCAGCCCGTAGGTGGCGAAGGAGAACGCGAGGGTCAGCGAGATCCACGGCGGCCTGCCGTAGCCGATCGCCAGGACCAGCACCGCGCCGAAGCCGATGCCCACGGCCGCCCACTGCGCGGGCCTCAGGCGCTCCTTCAGCAGCAGGACGCCCATGGCGATGGTGACCAGGGGGTTGATGAAGTAGCCCAGCGAGGCCTCGACGACATGGCCGGAGTTCACGGCCCAGATGTAGACGCCCCAGTTGACGGTGATCACCGTCGCGGCGACGGATATCAGGCCCAGCTTGCGCGGCTGCCGCACCAGTTCGCGTACCCAGCCCCACTGCTTCAGCGCGAGCAGGGCGACGGCCACGATCGCCAGGGACCACACCATCCGGTGGGCCAGGATCTCCAGGGCCCCGGACGGCTTGAGCAGCGGCCAGAAAAGGGGGACCAGACCCCACATGCCGTAGGCGCCGATCCCGTACAGCAGCCCTGCCCGCTGCTCGTTCTGCGACTTCACTGACCCTCCTGCCCCTGCGCGCGCGTTCCCAGACGAAGGTACGCGCGCGAGGGCGGTATGTCATGTCCGTATCGCCATACGGTCATGACGGATCATGCCGGTGCGGGCGGGGCGGCGGCCGCCGAGGCGTGGGGGTCAGGCGGTGGCCAGCGCCGCCGCGACCGTGTCGGCGAGCGGGGTGGTGGGCCGCCCGGCCAGCCGCGCCAGTTCGCCGGTGGTGCGGGCCAGCAGCCCGCGGCCGATGGCCCTGTCGACGTCGACGAGGATGCGGGCGAACGGCTCCGGAACACCCGCGCCGGTGAGGATGCCGAGGTGCGTCTCGGCCGGGACCTCGGTGTACGTGATGGTGCGGCCGGTCTGCCGCGACAGCTCGGCGGCGTACTCGGCGAGGGACCACGCGGCGTCGCCGCTCAGCTCGTAGGCCGCGCCCAGGTGGCCCTCGCCCGTCAGCACAGCGGCCGCGGCGGCCGCGTAGTCGGCGCGCGTGGCCGAGGCGATCCGGCCGTCGCCGGCGCTGCCGACGACGGTGCCGTGCTCCAGCACGGGGCCGAGGTTGCCCGTGTAGTTCTCGGTGTACCAGCCGTTGCGCAGGAAGGTGTACGGCAGCCCGGAGTCGAGGATCAGCTGCTCGGTCGCCTTGTGCTCGGCCGCCAGGTCGAAGTCCGCGTCCGGCCCGCCCAGTACGCCGGTGTACGCGAGCTGTGCGACGCCCGCGGCCTTCGCCGCCTCGACCACGGCGGCGTGCTGCGCGATGCGTCGGCCGACCTCGCTGCCGGAGATCAGCAGCACCCGGTCCCCGGCGCGGAAGGCGCCGTCGACGGTGGCCGGCTCGCTGTAGTCGGCGATCCGCAGCTCGACGCCGCGCGCCGCGAGGTCCGCCGCCTTCTCCTTGTCACGGACCACCGCGGTGATCCGGTCGGCCGGGACGGTGGCGAGCAGCTCGTCGACGACGAGACGGCCGAGGGCTCCGGTGGCTCCGGTGACAACGATGCTCATGGGTGGTTTCTCCGTTTTCGCGTGCTTCACGTGCGTCATTCGCCTGGTGAAACCACCCTAGGGAGAGCGCTAACAATTCGAAAGTACCCACTTTGAAGTAAGGTACTGGCATGGCCGTAAGCAACAACGGGGCTGGAGCCCCGGACGTGAACCGCGAGATGTGCCCGTCCCGGCTGATCCTGGAGCACGTGACCAGCCGCTGGGGCGTGCTCGTGCTCGCCGCCCTGCTGGAGCGCTCGTACCGGTTCAGCGAGCTGCGCCGGCACGTCGGCGGCGTCAGCGAGAAGATGCTGGCCCAGACCCTCCAGACGCTGGAGCGGGACGGCTTCGTGCACCGCGACGCCAAGCCCGTCATCCCGCCGCGCGTCGACTACTCGCTCACCGGGCTGGGCAGGGAGGCCGCCCGGCAGGTGTGGGACCTCGCGCGCTGGACGGAGCGGCGGGTGGCCGACGTGCAGGCGGCCCGGGCCGCGTACGACGACGGGAAGGCCCGCACGGCGGAGACCATCTGACCCGGTTCCCGTCCCCGCCCGCCGACGCCCACACGAAAGGGCCGGGAGCAGTGCTCCCGGCCCTTTCGCGAGTGGGGCGGCTCAGCCGACGACCGTCCAGGTGTCGTTGCCGGCGAGGAGCGCCGCGAGATCGCCCTTGCCGTTCTGCTCCACGGCCGTTTCGAGCTGGTCGGCCATGAGTGTGTCGTAGACCGGCCGCTCCACGCTGCGCAGGACGCCGATGGGCGTGTGGTGCAGCGTGTCGTTGTCGGCGAGCCGGGACAGCGCGAAGGCCGTGGTGGGACTCGGGTTGTGCGCGTCGTGGACGAGGACCCTGGACTCGTTCTCCGCCGTCACCTGCACCACCTCGAGATCACCGGTCCGCTCGTCGCGGACCACGCCCTTGGACAGCTCGGGACCGAACCGGATCGGCTTGCCGTGTTCCAGCCGGATCACGGCGTCCTCCGCCTGCTGCTTGTCCTTCAGGATCTCGAACGCGCCGTCGTTGAAGATGTTGCAGTTCTGGTAGATCTCGACGAGCGCGGTGCCCTGGTGGTCGGCGGCCTGCCGCAGCACCTCGGTGAGGTGCTTGCGGTCGGAGTCGACGGAGCGCGCGACGAACGAGGCCTCGGCCCCCAGCGCCAGGGAGACCGGGTTGAACGGGGCGTCCAGCGACCCCATCGGCGTCGACTTGGTGATCTTGCCGAGCTCGGAGGTCGGGCTGTACTGGCCCTTGGTGAGGCCGTAGATCCGGTTGTTGAACAGCAGGATCTTGAGGTTCACATTGCGGCGCAGGGCGTGGATCAGGTGGTTGCCGCCGATGGACAGCGCGTCGCCGTCCCCGGTGACGACCCAGACGGAGAGGTCGCGGCGGGAGGAGGCGAGGCCGGTCGCGATGGCGGGGGCGCGGCCATGGATGGAGTGCATCCCGTAGGTGTTCATGTAGTACGGGAAGCGCGAGGAGCAGCCGATGCCGGAGACGAAGACGATGTTCTCCTTCGCCAGGCCGAGCTCGGGCATGAAGCCCTGCACGGCGGCGAGGATCGCGTAGTCACCGCAACCGGGGCACCAGCGCACTTCCTGATCGGACTTGAAGTCCTTCATGGACTGCTTGGCCTCGGCCTTGGGCACCAGCGAGAGCGCCTCAGTCATTGATGGCCTCCTTGAGAGCTTCTGCGAGCTGCTCCGCCTTGAACGGCATCCCGTTCACCTGGGTGTGGCTCTGCGCGTCGACCAGGTACTTCGCCCGGATCAGGGCGGCGAGCTGGCCGAGGTTCATCTCCGGTACCACTACTTTTCGGTAACGCCCGAGCACGTCCCCGAGATTCCCGGGGAAGGGGTTCAGGTGGCGCAGATGGGCCTGCGCGATGGGCAGCCCCGCGGCCCGCAGGCGGCGTACGGCGGCCGTGATCGGGCCGTACGTCGAGCCCCATCCGAGCACCAGGGTCCGAGCGCCGTCCGGGTCGTCGACGTCGACGTCGGGCACCTCGATGCCGTCGATCTTGGCCTGCCGGGTGCGGACCATGAAGTCGTGGTTGGCCGGGTCGTACGAGATGTTGCCGCTGCCGTCCTGCTTCTCGATGCCGCCGATGCGGTGCTCCAGGCCGGGCGTGCCGGGCAGAGCCCAGGGGCGGGCCAGCGTCTGCGGGTCGCGCTTGTAGGGCCAGAACACCTCGGTGCCGTCGTCCAGCGTGTGGTTCGGCCCGGTGGCGAACTGGACGCGCAGGTCGGGAAGCTCGTCGATGTCGGGGATGCGCCAGGGCTCGGAGCCGTTGGCGAGGTACCCGTCGGACAGCAGGAAGACCGGGGTCCGGTACGTCAGCGCGATCCGGGCCGCCTCGACGGCCGCGTCGAAGCAGTCGGCCGGGGTGCGGGGGGCGACGACCGGCACCGGCGCCTCGCCGTTGCGCCCGTACATGGCCTGCAGCAGGTCCGCCTGCTCGGTCTTGGTCGGCAGACCGGTGGAGGGACCGCCGCGCTGGATGTCCACCACCAGCAGCGGCAGCTCCAGCGACACGGCGAGCCCGATCGTCTCCGACTTCAGCGCCACACCCGGACCGGAGGTGGTGGTCACCGCCAGCGAACCGCCGAACGCCGCGCCCAGCGCAGCGCCGATCCCGGCGATCTCGTCCTCGGCCTGGAAGGTGCGCACGCCGAAGTTCTTGTGCTTGGACAGCTCGTGCAGGATGTCCGAGGCCGGGGTGATCGGGTACGAGCCCAGGTACAGCGGGAGATCGGCCTGCTTGCTCGCGGCGATCAGGCCGTAGGACAGGGCGAGGTTGCCGGAGATGTTGCGGTACGTGCCCGTGGGGAAGGCGCTGGTGGCGGGGGCGACCTCGTAGGAGACCGCGAATTCCTCGGTCGTCTCGCCGAAGTTCCAGCCGGCGCGGAAGGCGGCGATGTTCGCCTCGGCGATGGCCGGCTTCTTCGCGAACTTCGTCCGCAGGAAGGACTCCGTGCCCTCGGTCGGCCGGTGGTACATCCAGCTGAGCAGCCCCAGCGCGAACATGTTCTTGCTGCGCTCGGCCTCCTTGCGGGTCAGGCCGAAGTCCTTGAGCGCCTCGATCGTCAGCGTCGTCAGCGGCACGGGATGGACGTGGTACGCGTCCAGCGAGCCGTCCTCCAGCGGAGAGGCGTCGTAGCCGACCTTGGCCATCGCGCGCTTGGCGAACTCGTCCGTGTTGACGATGATCTCGCCGCCGCGCGGCACATCGCCGATGTTGGCCTTGAGCGCCGCCGGATTCATCGCGACCAGCACGTTCGGCGCGTCGCCGGGCGTGAGGATGTCGTGGTCGGCGAAGTGCAGCTGGAAGCTGGAGACACCCGGCAGGGTTCCGGCGGGGGCCCGGATCTCCGCGGGGAAGTTCGGCAGCGTGGACAGGTCGTTGCCGAACGACGCCGTCTCGGAGGTGAACCTGTCACCCGTCAGCTGCATGCCGTCACCGGAGTCACCCGCGAAGCGGATGATCACCCGGTCCAGTCGGCGGATTTCCTTGTCGCCCGCGGGCCTGCGTTGCTCGCCGACGACGGCCTCATGGCCGCCGTTGGCCTCGTCGGCCTGATCGGCCGGGCTACTGACCTGGCTGGTCACTGAACTGGACCTCCCTCGAGGCGGCTCCTCCGGGCGGCCGGTCCACCGACCGTCCCACTGGCAACCCTACGACGGTAAGGGTCGCCTTCCCTGGACCGCTCATATGTCGGACGCCCCTATGAGACGTCGTGTCGCCCTGCTTTGTCACGCTTCACCCGTCCCAGGATCCTCTCCCGTATCTCTCCCCCTCGTCATTCCTCGGTCCTGGGCCCCGGGTGTCGCCGCCGCCGGATGCGGCGGGCGGAAGTTCAGGAATTCAGGTACGTCAGCACGGCCAGCACACGCCGGTGGTCCCCCTCGCTGGGGGAGAGGCCGAGCTTGAGGAAGATGTTGCTCACGTGCTTCTCCACCGCGCCGTCGCTCACGACGAGCTGCTTGGCGATCGCCGAGTTCGTCCGGCCCTCGGCCATCAGACCGAGGACCTCCCGTTCCCGGGGGGTGAGCCCGGCGAGGACGTCCTGCTTGCGGCTCCGGCCGAGCAGCTGCGCCACGACCTCCGGATCCAGCGCGGTGCCTCCGCGGGCCACTCGCACGACGGCGTCCACGAACTCTCGTACCTCGGCTACCCGGTCCTTCAGCAGATAGCCCACCCCGCGCGTGCTGCCCGCGAGCAGCTCGGTCGCGTACTGCTCCTCCACGTACTGGGACAGGACCAGCACGCCGACCGCGGGGTGCTCGCGACGCAGCTGCACCGCGGCCCGGACGCCCTCGTCCGTATGGGTGGGCGGCATCCGTACGTCGGCGACCACGACGTCCGGCAGCGCGTCCTGGTCCGCCAGCTCGGCGACGGTCTTGATCAGTGCCTGCGCGTCGCCGACGCCCGCCACGACGTCGTGCCCGCGGTCGGTCAGCAGCCGGGTCAGACCCTCCCGGAGCAGTACCGAATCCTCGGCGATGACCACCCGCACCCTGTCCTCCACAGCCCTGCGTCCCCCCTGTTCGATGATCCTTCCGCGCCTGCGCTGCCCAGCATTCCAGCTTCGTCCCGAGATCGGGTCCAACCGGCGGTATTGCCGGGGGGCCGCGGTTGTCCGGCGGGCATGCGCAGGGCCGGGGCCGCCCGTCCGGGCCGCCGCCCGGGGGGACGCGGCGGGGGGCGGAGGGGTTGAGGGAGGGGTTGAGGGGGAGAGGGCGTCAAGGGGCGGGCCGGGCTTCGGGCGCGTCGCCGGCCGGGACGGGGGCGGACCGGTGGGGCCGCGGGCGGCTCCCGTGCGTCGCGGGGCCGTGCCGGTGGGGCCGGGGAGCGGCGGATCAGCCGCGCCAGGGCAGCTCCGCCGTGACGGTGGTCGGGCCGCCCGCAGGGGAATCGACGGCGAGGATGCCGTCCACCGCGCCGAGCCGGTCCGCGAGCCCGGCCAGACCGCTGCCCGGCGCCGGGGCCGCGCCGCCCCTGCCGTCGTCCGTGACCTGGAGCATCAGCCGGTCCTGCGAGCGCCAGACGTCGACCGAGGCCCGGGTCGCCCGCGCGTGCTTGCTGACGTTCTGCAGGAGCTCCGAGACCGTGAAGTACGCGATGCCCTCGATCGCCGCCGCCGGCCTGCGGTCCAGGTCGACCTCGACCGTCACCGGCACCGCGCAGCGCGAGGCGACGGCGGACAGTGCGGCGTCCAGGCCGCGGTCGGTCAGCACGGCGGGGTGGATGCCGCGGGCAAGGTCGCGCAGTTCCTGCAGTGCCACCTTGACCTCGCCGTGCGCCTCGTCGACCATGCGGGCCGCCGCCTGCGGGTCCTCGGACAGCCTCTCCTTGGCGAGCCCGAGGTCCATGGCGAGCGCGACGAGCCGGGCCTGGGCGCCGTCGTGGAGATCGCGTTCGATACGGCGCAGATCGGCCACGGCCGTGTCGACGACCACGCCCCGGTCCGACTCCAGCTCGACGACGCGGCTGGCCAGCCGGGAGGGGCCGAGCAGTCCGGCCACCATCAGCCGGTCGACGCCGGTCAGCGCGCGGACGACCCAGGGCGTGGCCAGGGTGAGCAGCAGGCCGATGAGGCTGGTGACGGCGATCTCGAAGGGGGAGTCGAGGTAGAAGTTGTGCGTTCCGTCGCCGTAGAGCTGCAGACCGTCGATGCCCGCGTACATGGGGAAGACCCACTGCCACAGCGGGTAGAGGAGCAGCGCCCAGCCCGACGTCCACAGGGGCACCGCGAGGCAGAAGCCGAAGACGGCCCACGGGAAGTGGAGGACCGCGTACAGCAGGTGCCGCCAGGAGGTCCCGCTCTTGAGGACGCCTCCGATCCAGCCGGCGGCGCCGCTCCTGCGGACGCGGACGGGCTCGGGCGCGGCGACGTCCACGTCCAGCAGGGCCCTGGCGCGAAGCCGCTCCACCGCGCCGAATCCGCGCAGCACGGCGAACGATCCCGCGAGCAGCGGCACACCGAGGAAGGTGACGAGCAGTCCGGCGCTCGCGGCGGTCAGGGAGACGGCGAAGGCGAAGAGGAGCACGCTCATGGGCAGGCTGAGCAGGATCCATCCGAACTCCCGCCAGGTCCTGCCCTCCAGCGGCGCGCGCAGTACGGGAGGCAGGAGGTGCGTGCGTGCCCGGGGCACTGCGCCGTATCCGTGGTCCATGGCCATCGACGTGGTCCGTTCTGCGATGAGGTCTCGTTCTGCGGTGCGGGCTGTCATGTCCACAAGCGTGCTGGTGGGGCGCGTCGCGCACCATGAGGGCGGTATCCGTTCGCGCGGGGGGTTTTCCCCACCACGGGAGGCGGCCGGCGGCCCGGCGTCCACCCACGTGCGGCGGGCCGATCCGCACACTTCCTGACGGCCGGCGATCCCGGTCCTCAGGCGACCTCGAACCGGACGCGGGCGCCGGCGGACGCGGTCCTCGGCACCGGCGCCCCCGGTCCTCAGGACCGCGGTGTCAGCGCCCGCCGTGCGCCGTCCGCGCGCGCCAGGGCAGCTCGGCCGTGACCGTGGTCGGGCCGCCCGCCGGCGAGTCCAGCGCGAAGAGGCCGTCCACCGCGCCCAGCCGTTCGGCCAGCCCCGCCATCCCGGTGCCGCCGTCCAGCCGCGCCCCGCCCCTGCCGTCGTCCACGACCTGGATGAGCAGCCGCTCGTCCGTCCGCCACACGTCCACCGACACACGGGTCGCCTGCGCGTGCTTGCTGACGTTCTGCAGGAGCTCCGAGACCGTGAAGTACGCGATCCCCTCGATCGCCTCCGCGGGCCGTTCGGTCAGATCCACCGTCACCGTCACCGGGGCCGTGCAGCGGGATGCGATCGCGGACAGAGCGGCGTCGAGGCCGCGGTCGGTGAGCACGGCGGGGTGGATGCCGCGGGCGAGGTCCCGCAGCTCCTGGAGCGCGAGCTTCACCTCGCCGTGCGCCTCGTCGACCATCGCCGCCGCGGCGTCGGGATCGTCCAGGAGCTTCTCCTTGGCGAGGCCGAGCCCCATCGCGAGCGCGACCAGCCGCGCCTGGGCGCCGTCGTGCAGATCGCGTTCGATACGGCGCAGATCGGCCGCGGCCGTGTCGATCACGACGCCCCGGTCGGACTCCAACTCCGCGATGCGCCGCTCCAGTTCGTCCGACGGTGACAGCAGGCCGCGGACCATCGCACGGTCCGCACTCGCCATGGCATGCGCCAGGAACGGCAGCACCGGCCACAGCACGATCAGCCCCACCAGCGTGAGGGCGAACGTCAGCACACCCCACGGCAGCCGCACGAACGAGTACAGCACCGTCCGCCACGCCACCGGGTCCTTCAGCCGCGACCAGACCCAGGGGACCAGGCCGCCGTCCGCGGGACGGCCGAGCGGGCTGGGCTCGTCGACCTCCACGCCGAGCAGCGCGCGGGCCCTGGCCCGCTCCGCCCGCCCGATCCCGCGCGCGCCCGCGAGCGCGAGGGCCAGCAGGGGCAGACCGATCACGGTGACCGACAGGCCCACGCCGACGACCACGGTGACCGCGACGTAGACGAAGGCGAGCAGCGAGAGGGGGAAATCGCCCAGCAGGTGCGCGACCTCCTTCCAGGTGCGGCGGTCGAAAGCGAAGCGCACGGGGGGCGGTCCTCCGTTGTCCGGATGGGCGTTGCTCGCGGTCATGAGGGCCAGCCTGCCGGGCGGGGACTGCGCACGCCATGGGGTTCCTGGGTGGGATCAGGTGGGGACAACCCCACCTGATCCCTGACGCGACTGCTTACGCTCCCTTTAGCAGGGCCTAGACTCCGGTGCGTAGGGACCGACGTCGAACGCCGTCGAACAGGGCGCCGACGAGGTCAACCAGTCAGGGAGCGAGGGCGGACGTGCCGGAAACGACCGTGGTCGTCACCGCGGCGGACTACTTCCAGAGCTACTCGGTCGTCGGACTGCTCGCGGTCATCGGCGTGCTGTTCGTCGCCGTGGCCTTCGGCGCCGGGCGGCTGCTGCGGCCGGTGGTGCCGACCCCGGAGAAGCTGCTCACGTACGAGTGCGGTGTCGACCCCGTCGGCGAGGGCTGGGCCCACACCCAGGTCCGTTACTACGTCTACGCCTTCCTGTACGTGATCTTCGCCGTCGACTCGATCTTCCTCTTCCCGTGGGCGACCGTCTTCGCCGCCGGGGGCTACGGCGCGACGACGCTCGTCGAAATGTTCATCTTCCTCGGCTTCCTGGCCGTGGGACTGCTCTACGCGTACAAGAAGGGCGTCCTGACATGGGCGTGACTCCCGTGGACCTTCCCGAGCCCCGGCGGCTCGGCGCACTGGCGCGCCTGGCCCCCGAGCCGATGAAGGTCGTCCTCAACTGGGGCCGCCGCTACAGCCTGTGGGTCTTCAACTTCGGGCTCGCCTGCTGCGCCATCGAGTTCATCGCGGCCTCCATGGCCCGGCACGACTTCATCCGCCTCGGCGTGATCCCCTTCGCGCCGGGCCCGCGCCAGGCCGACCTGATGATCGTCTCCGGCACGGTGACGGACAAGATGGCCCCTGCCGTGAAGCGTCTGTACGAGCAGATGCCCGAGCCCAAGTACGTCATCTCCTTCGGCGCCTGCTCGAACTGCGGTGGCCCCTACTGGGACTCGTACTCCGTCACCAAGGGCGTCGACCAGATCATCCCAGTCGACGTCTACGTGCCCGGCTGCCCGCCGCGTCCGGAGGCGCTGCTCCAGGGCATCCTCAAGCTGCAGGAGAAGATCGCCCGCGAGTCGCTCGGCGAGCGCTACGGGCACGGCGGGGGAACCCGCCCGTCCACCGAGGCACTGCGCAGCGGTCTCGTCAGCCCGCCCCTGACCCCCGGCGCGGGCCCCGACGCCGGATCGGAGGGCGAGCGGTGAATCCGTACGACAGCCTCCCGGACGCCGTCACCGAGATCTTCGGCGAAGAGGCCACCGCCGAACGCGGCTACGACCTCCTCACCGTCGACGTCCCCGCCGGCACCTGGATCGCGGCGCTGGAGATCGCCCGCGACAAGCTGGGCTGCACCTACTTCGACTGGCTGAGCGCGGTCGACGAACCGGGCATCGGCTTCCGCGTGTGCGCGCACGTCGTCTCCCTGGAGGGCCGCGCGGTCCGCCGGCTGCTCGTCCGCACCACCGTCCCGCACAGCGCCCCCTCGCTGCCGACCGCCGTCGACGTCTACGCGGGCGCGAGCTGGCACGAGCGCGAGACGCACGAGATGTTCGGCGTCGATTTCACCGGGCATCCGCACCTTGATCCCCTGCTCCTTCCCGAGGGCTTCGAAGGGCACCCGCTGCGCAAGGACTTCGTCCTGGCCGCCCGGGTGGCCAAGGCATGGCCGGGTGCCAAGGAGCCGGGGGAGTCCGAGCACGGCGGGCCCAAGCGACGCCAGATGCTGCCGCCCGGCGTCCCCGACCCGAACGAGTGGGGCCCGCTGAAGGGCCAGCTCCCGCCCGCACCGGCCCGGCCGGCCCGCACCCCGCGTGCGGCCGCCGCCCCCGGCGCGACGGCCGAGCGCCCGCCGCGCCGCACCCGCACGGCGAGCGAGGGCTCGGCGTCGCAGGCCCCTGCGGCTCCGGGGGACGCGGGCGAGGCCCGTCCGGCCCGGCGGACGCGCACGGCGAGCGAGGGCTCGGCGTCCCAGGCGGCGGCTGCTGAGGCAGGCGCGGTTGGTCCGGCCCGGCGTACGCGCAGTGCGAGCGAGGGCTCGGCGTCGCAGGCCCCTGCGGCTCCGGGGGACGCGGGCGAGGAGACTCCTGCCGGTCCGCGCCCCCGCAGTTCCGACGCCCCCTGGCACCACGCCCGCCCCGCCTTCGACGATCAGCAACCGCCCGCGAGCGCGCCCGGCACGGCCCCCGAGGAGGCGCGGCCGCCCGGAGAAGCCCCCGCAGCCACGCCCGAGCCCGCGCCCCCCGCCGAGGCCGAGGCCGAGTGCGTACCCGAGCCCGAGCCCGAGCCCGAGCCCGCGCCACGCGCCGAGCCCGCACACGAACCCGAGGCCGACGAGCCGAACCGACCTGCCGGAGGCGACCCCGCGTGAACGACGCCCTCGACGTCGCCTTCCGGCTCATCGTCGTCTTCGCCGTGTTCATGGTCCTCCCGCTGATCATCGGGCAGACCGAGCACAAGGTCATGGCCCACATGCAGGGACGCCTCGGCCCCATGTACGCCGGCGGCTTCCACGGCTGGGCCCAGCTCGTCGCCGACGGCGTGAAGTTCGCGCAGAAGGAGGACGTGGTCCCGGCGGACGCCGACCGCCGCATCTTCCAACTCGCGCCCGCCGTTGCTCTGCTGCCCTACCTCCTGGTCCTGATCGCGATCCCCATCGGTCCGAGCGAGAGCGCGGTCGGCCAGATCGTCGACGCCGGCATCTTCTTCGTCCTCGCCGTCATGGGCGTCGGCGTACTCGGGTCGCTCATGGCGGGCTGGGCGTCGGCCAACAAGTTCTCCCTTCTCGGCGGTCTGCGTACCGCGGCTCAGCTGCTCGCGTACGAACTGCCGATGCTGCTCACCGCCGCGTCCGTCGCCATGGCGGCCGGTACGGTCTCACTGCCCGGCATCCTGAACGCCTTCGAGTGGTGGTGGCTGCCCTGGCAGATCGTGGGCGCCGTCGTCTTCTTCGTCGCCGGTCTCGCCGAACTTCAGCGTCCTCCCTTCGACATGCCGGTCGCCGACTCCGAGATCATCTTCGGTGCGTACACCGAGTACACCGGCCTCCGTTTCGCCCTGTTCCTGCTCGCCGAATACGCGGGCATCGTCGTCCTGTGCGGTCTGACCACCGTCCTCTTCCTCGGCGGCTGGCACGGTCCGTTCGGTGCCGACGGGCTCGGCTGGGTGTGGACCCTCCTCAAGACCGCGCTCCTGGCCTTCCTCGTCATCTGGCTGCGCGTGAGCTATCCGCGGCTGCGCGAGGACCAGCTGCAGAAGCTCGCCTGGACGGCCCTCGTCCCCCTCGCCCTCGCCCAGATCGCCCTCACCGGCATCGTCAAGGTGGTGATCCAGTAATGTCCCCGATCCCCGGCAGCGGCCTCGCCAAGGGCCTTGCCGTCACCCTGCGGACGATGACGAAGAAGCACGTCACCGCGCAGTACCCGGACGTCCTGCCCGACCTCCCGCCGCGCAGCCGCGGCGTGATCGGCCTGTTCGAGGAGAACTGCACGGTCTGCATGCTCTGCGCCCGTGAGTGCCCCGACTGGTGCATCTACATCGACTCCCACAAGGAGACCGTCCCGGCGGCCGCCCCCGGAGGCCGTGAGCGCAGCCGGAACGTCCTCGACCGGTTCGCCATCGACTTCTCGCTCTGCATGTACTGCGGTATCTGCATCGAGGTGTGTCCTTTCGACGCGTTGTTCTGGTCGCCCGAGTTCGAGTACGCCGAGACCGACATCCACGAACTCACCCACGAGCGCGACAAGCTCCGCGAGTGGATGTGGACGGTGCCCGCGCCGCCCGCACTCGACCCGGGCGCCGAGGAGCCGAAGGAGATCGCGGCTGCCCGCAAGGCCGCCGAGAAGCTCGCGGCCGCCGAGGAGGCAGCAGCGGTCGAGGCCCACGCCGGCACCGAGCCGGGCACCGAGCCCGGCGCCGAACCGGGACAGGGAGGCCCCGCATGACGCTCGCCGCCGCTTCCGCGCCCCAGGGCTTCCTCTCGCCGACCGGTGTCGAGATCGCCTTCCTGCTCGTCGGCCTCGCCACGCTCGGCGCGGCCCTCGTCACCGTCACGACCAGGCAGCTGGTGCATGCCGCGCTCTGGCTGGTCGTGACGCTCGGCGGCCTCGCCGTCGAGTACCTCCTGCTCACCGCCGAGTTCATCGCGTGGGTGCAGGTCCTGATCTACGTCGGGTCCGTGGTCGTCCTCCTTCTCTTCGGGCTGATGCTCACCAAGGCCCCCATCGGCCGCTCCCCGGACGCCGATTCGGGCAACCGGTGGGTGGCCCTCCCGGTGGCCGCCGCCGCCGCGGCGGCCCTGGTGTGGGTCGTCGTGGACGCGTTCCGCACCACCTGGATCGACCTCGACGGACCCGTCCAGGGATCCACCAAGGTGTCCGGCGAGATCCTCTTCCGGCACTGGGTGCTGCCGTTCGAAGCGCTCTCCGTCCTCCTGCTCGCCGCCCTCGTCGGCGCGATCGTGCTGTCCCGCCGGGACCCGGAACCGCCCGCCACGACCGGTCCCGTGCCGCCGGACCGGGCCGGCCGCACGGGCCGCGAGGCTGCGGCCGACCGTACGGCCCGAGAGGGGAAGAGCTGATGCATCTCGCCTATCCCGCCGTGCTCGCCGTCCTCCTCTTCAGCATCGGGCTGTACGGCGTCCTCGCACGCCGCAACGCGATCCTCGTCCTGATGTCCGTCGAGCTGATGCTCAACGCGGTCAACCTCAACCTGGTCGCCTTCGACGTGTGGCTGCGCGACACGCTCCACGCCGGCCAGGCCCTCACCCTGTTCATCATCGCCATCGCCGCCGCCGAGATCGGGATCGGCCTGGCGATCGTGCTGATGGTCTACCGCAACCGCGGCAGCTCCGACGTCGACCGCCTCCGTGACACGGCCGAGCCGACCGGACCCGACGGCAGCGGCACCCCCGACGACAGCGACACACCCGCAGACCGCGAGGAGAAGGCCGAGGCCACCGCGTGACCACGACGACCCTCGCCGTTCTCGTCCCCCTTCTTCCGTTCCTCGGAGCCGCCGCCGGACTCCTCCTCGGCCGCACCGCCCCCGGATTCGTCCGCCCCCTGGCCGTCCTGCCCACGCTCGCAGCCGCCGCTCTCGCCGTCGTCGTCGCAGCGCGCCAGCAAGGCGGGCGGACCATCACCGCGTCGACCGAGCTCACGCCCACCGGCTCGGTCCCGATCGACCTCGCCCTGCACATCGACGGCTTCGCGGCGCTCGTCGCCGTGCTGGTCGGGATCGTCGCGTCCTGCGTGCAGATCTACTCGACGGGCTATCTCCGCGACGACCCGCGTTACCCCTCGTACGCGGCGCTCATCTCCCTGTTCACGTCCGCCATGCTGCTCGTCGTCTACTCCGGCGACCTGATGGTGCTGCTCGTGGGCTGGGAGATCATGGGCATCTGCTCGTACTTCCTCGTCGGCCACTACTGGGAGACGTCCGAGGCGCGTGCCGCCTCCCTCAAGGCGTTCCTGGTCACCAAGCTCGGTGATGTCCCCTTCCTGATCGGTCTGTTCGCGCTCGCCGCCGACGCGGGCACCTTCCGTATCAGCGGCATCCTCGGCGCCGTCGCCGCCGGCGCCGTCGACCACCCCACCCTGGTGGCACTCCTGCTCCTCGCGGGCGTGGCGGGCAAGTCGGCGCAGTTCCCCCTGCACACCTGGCTTCCCGACGCGATGGCGGGCCCCACGCCCGTCTCCGCGCTGATCCACGCCGCGACGATGGTCGCGGCCGGTGTCTACTTCGTGGCCCGGCTCCTTCCCGTCTTCGCCGCGTCCGCCGCGGCCATGACCGTCCTCGCCGCTATGGCGGCGGTCACGATGGTCGGTTCGGCGCTCGCCGCGCTCGCCCAGGACGACATCAAGCGTGTCCTCGCCTACTCGACCATCGGCCAGCTCGGCTACATGTCGGGGGCACTGGCCGTCGGCGACCGCGGCGCCGCCGTCTTCCACCTCCTGTCCCACGGTGCGTTCAAGGCGCTGCTCTTCCTCGCCGCCGGTGTGATCATCCATGCCGCCGGCACGAATTCGCTCGCCGCCATGTCCCGGATGAGCGGCTTGGCCAAGCGCGTGCCCGACGCCTACTGGACGATGACCGTCGCGCTGCTCGCGCTCGCCGCGATCCCTCCCTTCGCCGGCTTCTTCTCCAAGGAAGCCGTCCTGGTCGCCGCCGAGCACACCGCGCTCGGCGATTCCGCCGTCGCCCCCGCCGGCGCCGGCTGGGCCGTGCTGGTCGCCGGACTGCTGACCGCCGTCCTCACCGCCGCCTACGCGATGCGGCTGTGGCTGCTCGCCTTCCGCGGCCGCGGTGCCGAGGCACCCGACCACGGCCGCGAGCCGGTCGCCATGACCACCGTGCTCTGGGTCCTCGCCGTGCCGTCACTCGCCTTCGGCCTGACCTTCGACCAGCTGCCCGGCTGGTTCGACGGCCACGCCCTCACCCCCACCGTCACCACCGCCGTCCTCGGCACGGGCGTCGCCCTGGTCGGCGGACTGATCACCTACGGAGCGTGGCGGCACACCACGGCGGCAGCCGCACATCCCCCCATCGGCGCCGTGGCCGCTCACCCCGGCGCCGAACCGGCCGTCTCCGAGGCCGAGGCGATCGCGGCCCACACCCCCGCCTACGGATCGATCGCGGCGGCCGCCGACCCGTCCGACCCCGCCCGGCTGCTGCTCGGCCCGCTCCATCGCCACGCGGCGGCGGGATTCCACGTCGACGCCGTCTACTCCGCGCTGTTCGTCCGCCCGGTACGCGCCGCCGCGCAGCTCGTCCGCTTCCTCGACCGTGAGGTCGTCGACACCTATGTCAGCGGATCGGGCACCGGCGCACGCCTGCTCGGCAGCGCCGTGCGCCGCGCGCAGACCGGCAACGTGCAGACCTACCTCGGCGCGTTGCTCGCGGGCTCCGTCGTCCTGGCCGTCGCCGCCGTCGTCCTGTCCAACGTCAACGCGGGGTCGTGAGCCGTGATCGATATCAGCGAGTCCGTGATGCAGCTCCTTCTCGCGTTCGTCGTCGTCGGCCCGCTCCTGGGCGCCGCCGCGGCGCTCCTGCCCGCCCCGCCCGGCCTGCGCGGCTCCGGCCCGGACCAGGCGGTCCTGCGGCACGGCGTGACCGTCACCGGCGCGGTCCTGGCCGCCGCCGTGGTGCTGGCGCTCGGCTTCGACCACGACCGGCCGTCGCGGATGCAGGCCACGACGGACATCAGCTGGATCCCGGCACTCGACGTGCGGATCCACCTCGGTGTCGACGGCATTTCGCTCCCCCTTCTCGTGCTGACGGCGTTGCTGACCTTCCTCTGCGCGCTCCACGGCTACTTCAAGATGCCTGCCGGCCCTTCGCCGAAGGCATTCGTCGCTCTGCTGCTCGTCCTCGAATCCGGCACTCTCGCGACCTTCGCGGTCCTCGACCTGGTGCTGTTCTTCCTGGCCTTCGAGATGGTGCTCATCCCGATGTACTTCCTCATCGCCCGCTGGGGCGGTGAAGGACGGCAGCCCGCCGCCTGGAAGTTCATCCTCTACACATTGCTCGGCTCGGTCGTCATGCTGCTCGGCCTCCTGCTCGTCGGGCTGAAGGCCGGCACATTCGACATGGTGGCACTCGCCACTGACAACGGCCGCGACCTCACCACATCCGTGCAGGTCATCGCCGTTCTGGCGATCGGGATCGGGCTCGCGGTCAAGACACCGATGTGGCCTCTGCACAGCTGGCTGCCGGACGCGCACACCGCGGCCCCGACCATCGGCTCGGTCCTGCTCGCCGGTGTCCTGCTCAAGATGGGTACGTACGGATTCGTCCGTATCGTCCTGCCGATCACGCCCGACGGGATGCGGACGTTCGCCCCGTACCTCGCTGCCTTCGCCGTCGTCGGCATCATCTACGGATCGCTCGCCTGTCTCGCCCTGGCGCGCAAGGGCGCGGGCGGCGACCTGAAGCGGCTCATCGCCTACTCGTCCGTGGGCCACATGGGCTTCGTCCTCCTCGGCATCGCGAGCATGACGCCCACCGGCATCAACGGCGCGCTCTTCGCCAACATCGCCCACGGCCTCATCACCGGCCTCCTGTTCTTCCTGGTCGGCGCGGTGAAGGACCGCTACGGCACCGCGGATCTCGACACCCTCGCCGGAGCCACCGGCGCCGCGCTGTACGGACGCGCTCCCCGCCTCGGCGGGCTGCTCGCCTTCGCGGCCGTCGCGTCCCTCGGACTGCCGGGCCTGGCCGGGTTCTGGGGAGAGATGCTCGCCCTGTTCGGGGCCTTCGACCCGGCCGACGGGCTCAGCCGGCCCGCGTTCCTCGTCTTCATGGCGATCGCCGCCTTCGGCACGCTGCTGACGGCGGCGTACCTGCTGGTCGTCGTACGCCGGGTCTGTATGGGAGCGCCGCCCCAGGGCCTCCCGAGCGCGGCGGACGGCCGGGTGTTCGCCCCGCTCACCGACGTCCGCGGATACGAGTTCGCCGCCTGGACCCCGCTCGTGGCCCTCACCGTCATCGCCGGACTGTGGCCCGCGGTCCTCCTCGGCCTCACCGACCCGGCAGTGCAGCAGCTCCTCGCAGGAGGCAAGTCGTGACCATGGCCGCCGACAGCGTCCCCAGCCTGGTCCAGTCGGTCGACTGGCTCACGATCGCGCCGCCGACCATCACGGCCGTCGTCGGACTGGTCGTCCTCGTCGTGGACCTCTTCGTCGAGGAGCGTCGCAAGCCGCTGCTCGGCGCCCTCGCCGTCGCGGGCCTGATCGCCGCAATGGCGACCCTGCTCCCGCTGCGCAAGGGCGACCGCTCGACGTTCTGCCTGACCGACGGCACCGAGGCGTGCAGCTACACCGCCGACCACTTCACCCTGGCCATCCAGTTCCTGGTGCTCGGCGGCGCGCTCCTGACCGCGGTGCTCTCGCTCACGTACACCCGCAAGGACCTTCCCGCCGGAGAGTTCTGGTTCCTGCTGCTCTCCTCGGCGGCCGGCGCGGCGCTGCTGCCCGCCTCCCGCGACCTCGCCACTCTCGTGGTCGCCCTCGAAGTCGCGTCGCTGCCCGCCTTCGCCCTCGTGGGACTCAGGCGCGGCGACCGGCTCTCCAGCGAAGCCGCCCTGAAGTTCTTCCTGTCCTCCGTCACCGCGACGGCCGTCACTCTGCTCGGCGTCAGCTTCGTCTACGCCGCGACCGGCACGCTGCACCTCACCCAGGTCGCCGCCGGGCTCGAGAACGTTCCCGGCCAGCTGGACACACTCGCCAAGGCGGGCGTCGCCCTGACGCTCGTCGGCTTCGCGTTCAAGACCGCAGCCGTTCCCTTCCACTTCTGGGTCCCCGACACCTATGTGGGCGCGCCCCTCCCGGTCGCCGGTTACCTCTCCGTCGTCGGCAAGGCCGTCGGATTCACCGGCCTCATCCTGGTGACCGTCATCGCCTTCCCCGCGTACGCCGACATCTGGGGCCCGGCGCTCGCCGTCCTGGCCGCCCTCACCATGACCGCGGGCAACGTGGCGGCCCTGCGCCAGTCGGCCACGCGCGCGTGGAGCGCGGTACGGCTGCTGGCCTGGTCCTCCGTCGGGCAGGCCGGTTACCTCCTGGTGCCGATCGCGGCCGCCGCGTACTCCAGCGACGACCAGATCGGCGCCACCGTCGCCTACGCCCTGATGTACGCCGTCGTGAACCTCGGGGCTTTCTCGGTCGCCGCGCTCGTCGCCCGGAACCACCCGCAGAACCGGATCGCGGACTACCGGGGCCTGTACGCGGCCCGCCCCGCGGCCGCCCTGGCGATGGGCTTCTTCCTGCTCTGCCTGGCCGGCCTGCCGCCGGGCATCATCGGCCTGTTCGCCAAGGTCACCGTGTTCTCGTCGGCGGTCGACGCGGGCCTGGGCTGGCTCGCGGTCGTCATGGGCGTCAATGTGGTGATCGCGCTCTACTACTACCTCCAGTGGACAGCGCTCCTCTTCCGTGCCCCCCATGGCGCTGTGAGCGGCGCGGAGGTCGAGCCGGTGCGCCGGCGCACGCCCGCGCCCGTCACCGTGGCCATCGCGCTGACCGCGGTCGGCGGTGTCGTGCTCTCCGGCTATCCCCAGCTGGTGCTGCGCTTCGCCGCGGACACGCTGTTCTGACCATCACCCGAACGGCCCACGCCCCAGGGCCGGGAGCACAAGGGAACCAGCGTCCTTCGCCTGGCGTTGACCAGTACAGAAGGGTCCACTGGACAGTGGAGCACCGCCACGCAAAGGGTTCCCCTGCCGCACCGCTTGGAGGGCGTACCGTGCACCGCCGGCACAACGGGCTGAAGACCGCCGTACTCCTCGGGGGACTGTCCGCACTCATCCTCGTCATCGGCAGCTTCTTCGGCCGGACGGGTCTGCTCGTCGCGCTCGTCGTCGCCCTCGGTACGAACGCCTACGCCTACTGGAACAGCGACAAGCTGGCGCTGCGCGCCATGCGTGCCCGTCCGGTCAGCGAGTTCGAGGCGCCCGCGCTGTACCGGATCGTCCGTGAACTCTCCACCGCCGCCCGCCAGCCCATGCCCCGCCTGTACATCTCGCCGACCCAGGCGCCCAACGCCTTCGCCACCGGCCGCAACCCGCGCAACGCGGCCGTGTGCTGCACCGAGGGGATCATGCGGATCCTCGACGAGCGCGAGCTGCGCGGCGTCATCGGCCACGAGCTCAGCCACGTCTACAACCGCGACATCCTCATCTCGTCCGTTGCCGGAGCCCTGGCCTCGGTCGTGATGTTCCTGGTCAACTTCGCCTGGCTCATCCCCGTCGGCCGCTCGGACGACGACGACGGCCCCGGCCTCGTCGGCATGCTGCTGATCATGATCCTGGGGCCGCTGGCCGCCTCGGTGATCCAGCTCGCGGTCAGCCGCTCGCGGGAGTACGAGGCGGACGCGTCGGGCGCCCAGCTCACCGGCGACCCGCTGGCACTGGCGAGCGCCCTGCGCAAGCTCGACGCCGGGACGAAGCAGCTGCCGCTGCCGCCGGAGCCCCGCCTGGAGACGGCGAGCCACATGATGATCGCGAACCCCTTCGGGCCGGGCCGGGGCTTCTCCAGGATGTTCTCCACCCACCCGCCCATGGCGGAACGAATCTCCCGCCTCGAGCAGATGGCAGGTCATCGCCCGTGAAGACAATTCTGAACGTCATTTGGCTGATCCTCAGCGGCTTCTGGCTCTTCCTCGGATACCTGGCCGCCGGCGTCATCCTCTGCATCACGATCATCGGCATCCCGTTCGGCCTCGCGTCGTTCCGGATCGGCGTCTACGCCCTGTGGCCCTTCGGCTACACGACCGTCGACCGCCGCGACTCCGGGGCACCGTCGCTCATCGGCAATGTGCTGTGGTTGATCCTGGCCGGATGGTGGCTCGCACTCAGCCACATCGTCACAGGCATCGCACTGTGCCTGACGATCATCGGCATCCCGTTCGGCGTGGCCAACTTCAAGCTGCTCCCGGTGTCGCTGATGCCGCTCGGCCGCGAGATCGTCCCCTCGGACCGCCCCTTCGCGAGCCGCACTGAGGCTCGTCCGTAGCAGCCGGTGCCGGGCCCGCCGGCCGCCCCACCGCGGGCGGTCGTGTACGGCGTTCAGCGGTCGGCCGGCCCGTCCCGCCCGGGCCGGCGCAGCGCGTAGAGCACGGCGCCGGCGGCCAGCACGCCCAGCCCCGCGACGGCCGACACCGCGGGCAGCGACAGCGCGAGGACCACGCACCCCGCCAGACCGCAGACGGCGGTCAATTGCGCCCGCCGGGAACTCAGCGTCCAGGCCGAGACGTTGGCAATGGCGTAGTACACCAGCACTCCGAACGACGAGAAGCCGATCGCCCCGCGCAGGTCCACCGTCGCCGCCACCACCGCGACGACGGTCCCCACGGCCAGCTCCGCGCGGTGCGGCACCTGGAACCGCGGATGGACGGCGGCCAGTGCTCCCGGCAGATGGCCGTCCCGGGCCATCGCCAGCGTCGTGCGTGAGACGCCGAGAATCAGCGCGAGCAACGACCCGAGCGCCGCCACGACGGCGCCCGCCCGCACGACGGGCCCGAGCCCGCCGGCCCCCGCCGCCTCCACGGCATCGGCCAGCGGAGCCGTCGCCCTGCTCAACTCACCGGCGCCCAGCACGGAAAGGACGGCGACGGCCACACACACATAGACGACGAGCGTGATGCCGAGGGCCAGCGGCACGGCCCGGGGGATCGTACGGGCCGGATCACGCACCTCCTCGCCCAGCGTCGCGATCCGGGCGTACCCCGCGAATGCGAAGAACAACAGGCCGGCGGCCTCCACCACTTTGCCGACCGAGACGTCGCCGCCGAGTTCCAGCCTGCCTGCGTCCGCAGCGCTCGACCCCAGACAGGAGACGACCACCGCGACGAGCACAGCCAGCACCACCGCCACGATCGCCCTGGTGAGCAGCGCCGACTTCTGAACACCCGCGTAGTTCACGGCAGTCAGCGCCACCACCGCGGCGACCGCGACGGCATGCGCCTGCTCCGGCCACGCATACGCCCCGACGGTGAGCGCCATCGCGGCGCACGAGGCGCTCTTGCCGACGACGAACGCCCATCCCGCCAAGTAGCCCCAGAAATCGCCCAGCCGCTCCCTGCCGTACACATAGGTGCCGCCCGACGCCGGGTACAGGGCGGCCAGCCGGGCCGACGACATGGCGTTGCAGTAGGCGACCGCGGCGGCCAGCGCCAGACCGATCAGCAGTCCCGTACCGGCCGCGCGCGCGGCGGGGGCCAGCGCCGCGAAAACGCCCGCGCCGATCATCGATCCGAGGCCGATCACCACCGCGTCGAACACCCCGAGCGAGCGCCTCAACTCCCGTGTCATGCGTCGCACCCTACTGATCCGCGCAACCGCGCCCCGTCTCACCGTCGTCCTCGGACACGACACCATTCGAAAGGCAGGTTCATGGCATGAGCGTCATCAGCTGGATCGTCCTCGGGCTGCTCGCGGGGGCGATAGCCAAGGTCCTGCTGCCCGGACGGGACCCGGGCGGGCTGATCGGCACCACACTCATCGGCGTCGCGGGCGCGTTCACCGGAGGATGGCTGTCGGCCCGCTATCTGGACCGGCCGATAGCCAACGAGTTCTACGACGGCGCGACCTGGGCCGCGGCCGTCGGCGGATCGCTCGTGCTGCTGATCATCTACCGGATCCTGTTCGGCCACTCCCGTTCGCGCTGACCGTACAGCCCCTCGCGTCTGCCGGGAGCCCGTGAGCTCCGCCCGGCTACAGGCCCGTCTCCCGCAGGGTGATGTTCAGCCGCCCGCCGGCCATCCCGGCCGCCGGATCGGCGGTGCCCGCGTAGACCTTGGGCACACCGTGGTACGTGAAACGGGAAGGGCCGCCGAAGACGAACAAGTCCCCGGACACCAGCTCGACATCCGTGTAGGGCCGCCCCCGGTTCTCTGTGTTCCCGAAGCGGAACAGACAGGTGTCGCCGATGCTCAGCGACACCACGGGAGCGCCGGAGTGCTCCTCCTTGTCCTGGTGCATGCCCATCCGCGCCGCGCCGTCGTAGAAGTTGATCAGCGCCGTGTCCGGGGTGTACGCCGAGGCGTCGCCGTACGTCCGGTCGTCCCCGTACGCCTCGGCCAGCGCCTCGCGGCCCAGGTCGACCAGCCACCGCGGGAACGCGGCGACCCGTTCGCCGTTCACGTCGTCCGCGGTGCGGGAGTAGCGGTACGGCTGCCAGTGCCAGCCCACGCACACCGTCTGCACCGACATCACGCCTCCGCCCGGGAGCGCGGTGTGCCGCAGCGGCACCGGGCCGCGGGCCCAGGACCGGCATGCCTCGACGAGTTCCCGCTGCCGGTCGCGCGGCAGCCAGCCGGGCACATGGACCGCGCCGGGGGCGACGACGGCCCGCTCCCTCGGGAAGAGCGTGTCGTTCACGGCGCGAGCGCGCCCTCCAGCCCGAGGAGCCGCTCCTTGGACTCGAGCCCGCCGGCGTACCCCCGCAGCGCGCCGTCCGCACCGATCACGCGATGGCACGGCCGGACGACGAGGAGCGGATTGCGCCCGATCGCCGTCCCGACGGCGCGCACACCGACCGCCGAGGTGCCGACCCGTTCGGCGATCTCCTTGTAGGTCGTGGTCCCTCCGTACGGGACGTCCTCCAGCGCGCGCCACACCCGCCGCTGGAAGGCGGTCCCGCTGTCGGTGTACTCGATCTCGAAGCGAGTCAGCCGGCCCGCGAAGTACGCGGACAGCTGGAGGCCGATCTCCTCGAAGGCCGCCCGGTCGCGGCGCCATCCGTCCTGGACGACGGCACCGCCCTTCTGCCCGGGCAGCGAGAGCGACGCGAGCGCGGTGCCGCCCTTCGCCGAGGCCGAGACCTCGCCGACCAGCAGCAGTTCGCCCAGCGGGCTGTCGACGACGTCGTACAGGGTGGTCATGACGCGCGTCCCTCCTTGCGGGATCTCGGTGCGGGTGGCTTCGCCGGACGCCCCTCGGGGGCGTCCATGCCCGCTCGTCCACGAGTCTGCGTCCCGGACGCACCCGATGCTGGCGGAAATCGGACGTGGCCCCTCATGGCCCTGCGCCCCCCGACAGGGCGGGGGCGGAACGGCCCGAGCCGCTCCGCCCCCGTACGCCCCGGGTGGGCGTCCTACCTCACCGGTAGTTCACGAACTGCAGCGCGAAGTCGAAGTCCTGCCCCTTGAGCAGCGCCTGCACGGCCTGGAGGTCGTCCCGGCTCTTGGAGCTGACGCGCAGCTCGTCGCCCTGGACCTGCGCCTTGACGCCCTTCGGACCCTCGTCGCGGATGATCTTCGCGACCTTCTTGGCGTTGTCCTGGGAGATGCCCTCCTGGATCGAGGCGAAGATCTTGTACTCCTTGCCGGAGAGCTGCGGCTCGCCCGCCTCCAGCGCCTTCAGCGAGATCCCCCGCTTGACCAGCTTCGTCTGGAAGACGTCCAGGATCGCGTTGACGCGGTCCTCGGAGTTCGCCTGCATCAGGATCTTCTCGCCGGACCAGGCGATCGAGGCACCGACGTTCTTGAAGTCGTAGCGCTGCGAGATCTCCTTGGCGGCCTGGTTGAGGGCGTTGTCGACCTCCTGCCGCTCGACCTTCGAGACGATGTCGAAACTGGAGTCGGCCATGTCCTGTGGCTCCTTGAATCGGGGGCGTGGAGCGTGTCCGGACCGCCCGGACCGCTCCGCCAAGCCTAGCCACCCGCAACCGCCCCGAGCGCTGATCAATCCGGTGGCGAAGCACCCCTGCGCATCAGGTATCGTTTACGTCGTTGCCACGGAGCACCGCCCACAGCGGAGTGTCCGGGCGACATCCCATGGCGGTGTGCCCGAGTGGCCAATGGGAGCGGACTGTAAATCCGTCGGCTTAGCCTACCCAGGTTCGAATCCTGGCGCCGCCACGCGAGAGAGATGGCCCCTGATCTGCGGAAACGCGGATCAGGGGCCATCGTCGTTGGAGCCGTCGAGAGGGCCGACTGTCTCGCTCTGCCTCGTTCGCGCACGCTCTCTACCAGCTGTTGTGGACGAGGCGTGGACGGGATTTCCGGCCGCCACCACCGCCTCGAGCCCACCTGGCCGCAACCGCCGCGACCGGTGTCGGATCAAGGAAGACCCAGACCGCCGAGTGGGCTTCGCGGGTGGCCCAAATGCCCGTACACATGGCGGGCGGGCGGGCGGGCTGGGTGGGGGAGTGCTGCCCGCTCTCGGTGCGTGTGGCTCGTCAGGCGACGTTGCGTCTAGTCCACTGATCGGATGTGGAACCTGTATACCGCTCTGCCGCCGCCCAGGCGGACAACAACCTCGCGGCCTTTCGAATCGCGCGGGCGGTATAGCGCAGCACCCTTGGACCCCGGAACCTCCACCACTTTAGCCACTCGGACACCAGACTCGGTTCTGAGCTCAAACTCCTTACCCACGGAGAGGTAGCGGATCCCTAGCGGCAGTGCAGCAGCTGGTCCGGCGTCCCTGTAGGCAGATCCCCCCTGAGCTGACTTGCGGCCGGGCTTGAAGGAGGGCGAGACTTGGTAGCCAGTCTTCACATTTAGGCGAGCGGCCGACTTCATATTCTTGCGAGTGGCCCTCTTCGCGGAAAATCGCCTCTTGGCTGCAGCTGAATCCTTCGCTTCACGTGCTTGAGCCACGGTGTTGGTCAAGCGTTCGAGAGTTCCAGCAAGTTCCGCCACGGCGCTCTCGCCCTCGCCATCGATGGCCCTCTGGAAGATCGCAGCCCACTTGTTATCCCACGCCTCCAGTGCCTCCCTGGACCGCGTAGGATCTTTACCCTCCGCCAGCGCCCGCAGCAGCGCAATGGCGCTCGGGCTGTGCTCAGCCATCTAGCCACCGTAGCATGATCTCTATCACCTCAGTTGGTATATTCATACAAACTGCGCACTTTAGATGGGTGTCGAAGAGGTATGTGAAGCCGACTATTGCTGCCTCTTCTGCCCGCTGCATGAGCACCGAGCTGCCCAAAGATTGGAATTCCCGGGAAGTCAAGTTGATCTTAACTAGGACCTTCCAGTGTTGATGGGCGAGCATCCAATCCGCATCGTGTGCCACACCCATGAGGACAGCGAACTGATGCTCTCCCGTCGCCGGTGATTCTTTGAGTTTGGATAGCTTGCGCACCGTCCTCAACTCGAGTCACCGCCTCGGTTCTTTGCTTGCGGGGGCGGATGCTTCTCTCGATGCATGCGAGCTGATTCAGCGAGTGTCGGCCCCTTGCCCGCTTCCACGATGCTGCCACTCAGTTCTCCCGCCCACGCCCCAACGAGGGCTGGTGCGGCGAGCCAGCCAGTCAACGAGAGCAGGTATCCGACACCTGAGGATTTAACGGTCGGGTCGTCGGGGGCTGTGTTAGAGACGAGCAAGTTATAGGCCAGGGCCCAGTCGTCCAAACAGATGGCCCCGATAAGCACGACTACGAATGTGATGAGGACAACGAGGGCGAGGTACCCGAGTAGCCGCAGGGGCAGAGGCACCTGACGTCGTAGCTCGCCCAGTGCTTCCCAGGGCCCCCCACCCTCGTCGTCCGTCATGTCGCAAATCTAGGAATTGTTCGGAATCTATGCAGCCTGGACAACGCCACACGGGCTACTGGCTGCGCTCGGTTGCCCACCTCATCCGCAATTTGGGAGTGCGGCCGGCGTTACAGAACTGCCGACTGAGTCGAGACGCTTACGAGAAAGCAACCACAGCCTCTCGCAGCCGCGCGGAGATCTTGGCGTTTGCTGCCTCGTCGCCGCCCTTGAGGAACTTGGCGTACACCCGGAACAGCACTGCGACGCTGTGGCCGGCGCGCTCGGCTACGAGCTGAGGCTCCACTCCAGAGCTGAGCCATGTGGAGACAGCCGCGTGGCGAAGGTCGTACGGCCGCTTGGCGAGCTTGGAAGCCAGCTCGTCGGGTGTGAGCACATCCGCTCGGGCGCGGGCCCAGACCTCGCCGTAGCCGCTCTCCTGCACCATGCCGCCGCGCGCCGTACGGAACAGACGGCCGTCGGGCGCCGTGCCGAACCGGATGACGTGCCAGCGCAACAGAGCCACCAGCTCCGGCGGTATCGGCACGTACCGCACCGCCTTGCGCGACCGGTGCTTCAGCCCTCGCTGATCGTGAGCCTGACCGCTGTCCGTCCAGGCCGTTCCCGAGCGCGCTCGGCTCTCGCGCAGCCGCAGCATGCCCCAGCCCCGCCGCGGGAGTTCGCAGTCCCGCAGCTTCAGCCCTACCGTCTCGCCGGGGCGAGATGCGGCGTAGTAGATGCAGCCGAAGAACGCCTCCAGGTGCCGTCCTCGGGCTCCCTGTGCCCGGACACCCGCCAAGAGGGCGGCTGCCTGACCCGGGTCCGGGACACACTCGGGGTCCACCTCCTCTTCCACGCGCTCGGGAGCCTTCCAGCGGATCGACGGGATGGGGTTCTCCGTCAGCAGCTCGGCATCGACGGCGAGGCCGAGCGCTTGGTGGAAGATGGCTCGCTTCCTGGCGATGACCGTGCCTGCCGCAGCCTTGCCGTCGAGCCGCCGGGCGCAGGCGTCCAGAGCCCTGCGGACGAGTAGCCGATCGGAGAGGGCCGACGTAGGGATGGATTTCCGCTCGACCCACGCGAGGATGGCCTTCACATCGGCCGGCAGGTCCTCGTCCCACCGCTTGACGTTGAATGCCCAGCTGTAGAGCGCCCTCCGCACGGTGCGGTGGTCGGCCATCCCCTGAGTGTCCTTGACCAGTGCAAGGGTGACTGTGGCCATGGCCTCTGCGAGATTCCGGCGCGTCGTCGCGGGGGAGTGGTCCCACTTCGATTCCACGTAGTTCCTCGCATGCTGGTACCAGGAGATATCCCGCTCCTTCTGCACCATCGACTTGGGCAGCCCGCTCACCACGTCGAAGGGCTCACCCGCTCGCGAGGCGGTGATGAGCTGCGCGCGACGGCTCTCGGCGAGGCCGGCAGTCAGGAAGGACTCGGAGTGCGGATGCGTCCCGACCCGCCAGCGGAGCTGGAACGGCTTGCGGTACGTCCGCTTGCGGATGCCCCAGATCCGCACGGTGTAGCTCCACTCAGTCACGCGATCTCCAGTTCTTCCAAGAAGGCGTCGAGGACGCTGCGGCGCACCCGGAGATGTCCGTTCGGCAGCCGCCGCACCTCAGGGCCGTATCCGCGGTTTCGCCAGCGGTACCAGGTGGCCCGTGTGATGCCGATCTCGTTCAGCACGTCGGTCAGGGGCAGCCACTCGTCGGCCGGCTGACGTCGACGGCGGGTAGCGGTCGTCATGTGGCCTCCTTCTCGATATCTGCGGAACCGGACAGCCCGGACAGCTCGATTTCTGACTGTCCGGGTCGTTCTTGCAGGTCAGATGTGGTTCCCGGACACCCGGACAGCTCGGACACCTCTTGTGCGGCCTGTGTCCGGGTGTCGGTGTCCGGGTAGTAGCGGCCGCCGGCGTCTCGGGCGAGCTGGCCGTCTGCGGCCATGCGGGAGCAGGTGCGGCGGATCGTGTCGATGTCGACGTGCGGGAGCGTCGTGGCGATGTCCTTGGGCTTGGTGCCGGGGTTGGCGCGGACGTGCTTGAGGATGGCGGCGCGGGTGTTGCCGACGGTGTGGTCGGAGACGGGTCCGTCCAGGAGGTGCCAGGCGCCGGAGGCGTCCTGGAACTGGAGGGCGTATTCGGCTTCGTTCACGTCGCGTCCGGTGACGTGGAGGATGCCGTCGGCCTGTCCTCGGGCGCGTTTGAGGACGAGGGTGGCGTCGGCTGCTCCGGCGATGCCGTTGGTGCCGGAGACCTCGGTGAGGAAATCGTCGGAGCCTGCCTTGCGGACGTGGTGGACCAGGACGACGGTGATGCCGTAGTGGTCGGCGATCCGCTTGGCGAAGCCGACGGCGTGATAGTCCGCGTCGTAGGCGGACACGCCTTGCGGGGCCTGGCCGCGCATCTTGGCGAAGACGTCGATGACGACCATGCGGGCGTCCGGGTTGCGGTCCAGCCACCCGGCGATGGCCTCCGCGCCGCCCTGGGGGAAGGGTGGGCACTCGGTCACGAGGGTGAGCCCGGGCGGCGCCTTCTGTCCCCCGAGGAGCTTGCCCATGCGGGTCTGTAGGCGGCGCGGGGTGTCCTCCAGGGCGAGGTAGAGCACGGGGCCGCCCTGGACGGGGACGGAGTCGAACGCCTTGCTCCCGGCGGCGACGGCGAGCCCGAGCCCGAGAGACAGCCAGGACTTGCCCACCTTCGGCGGTCCGGCGAGCAGGCTCACGCCTTCGGCGAGGATGCCGGGCACGGCCCATTTCGGCTCGGGGAAGTGCGCGGCCATGAGCTGATCCGCGGTCCACGACGTCCGCGGTCGTTCCCGCTTCGGCAGCGCGGCCGACGGACCCTGAGGGTCGCTGGGGACGGAGTACAGGTGCAGCGGCGGAATCGGGTTGGCGCTCATGCGGCGACCGTCCTCGGGCGGTTGGCTCCGGCCCGCAGACCGGAGGCGATCGTGCGCCGGGCCTCGCGCTCGCCCTGGCCGACGTTGAGCGCGGCGGCGCACAGCCACTCGGTCACCTCGGCTTCGCCCAGCTCGCCCCCGGCGACGAGCTGTCCGAGCGCGACGGCGGCGATGTAGAGGGTCTTGTTCCGCTCGCCTTCCACGGAGCGGCTGACGCGTTCCAGCTCGCCGTTGACCGCGGCCCGCAGCCACTTGCCGCGCCGGTCCGTGGCGATGGCGACCGTGATGGGCTTCTGCGGGGGCAGTGGTGAGGGGCGCAGGAGTTCGGCGAGCCACGACGGCAGCGGCGCGACCGGGTCCTGCCGCACGGTCTCGTACGGGCGTCCGGCGAAGGTGCTGGCGGGTGCGACGACGTATCCGCCGTGGGCGCGGGTGTCGATCTTCCAGCCGAGTCCGTTGCCCTTGTCGCCGCTGGTGTTCCGCAGGGGCTCGCCCTCGGGTGCGGTGAAGTACAGGTGGGTGCCGCCGCTCCAGGTCCGCACGGTGAATGTGTCGCCGGGATACGGCTGGTTGTGGCGCTCGGACAGCACGGCGAGGACGTCGGCACCGCTGGTCACGCCGGGCAGTGCCCAGTCGGCCGGCGGGGTGTCGTCCGGGCCCTTGGGCATGTCGAGGTCGACGACGACCAGCCCGGACGGGCCGGTGGCCAGGCCGATGTTGTACGGGGCGTGGGCCCAGCACCGGGTGATGCGCTCGGGGTCGGTGGTGGCCCGGGTCTCCCAGTCGGTGACGGCGGGGCGCTTGTCGCCGGGGCGGAGCGGGAAGACGTGCCAGCCGCGGGCGGCAGCGTCCAGCGCGGCGTGGAGCAGCGCGAGGCGTTCGGCTTGAGGCATGCTGGGGGTTCTCCTGTTTCCTTCGAAGGGGCAGGGAGCCGAGGCGGGCGCGGTCTTGTGGTGAGAGGCGCCCGCCTCGGGCGTATCTACTGGTGCTTGGCCCAGTGGGCGTACTGCTGACGGACGTAGCGGCGCGGGTCGCAAGCGGCCGCGGCGTTGTCGGCGTCCATGAGCCGCTGCGCTGCCTTGGCGGCGGCCTCGCTAGCGTCGCCGTGGATACCGGCGTCCTCGTCGGCGAGGGCGATGCGGTCCAGGACGGCGGCCTTGCGCAGCCAGAACTCCCGTCCCAGCGCGTGGCCGAAGGGCTTGTCGGCGGCGGCGCTTGCGGTCCATCCGATCTCGCTGATGATGCTCGGGGCGAGCGCGTACGCCTCGTCAGGCGTCGGCCATGCCTCGGTGTCGGCGCGGTGTTCAGCCGTGACGTACACGCGGGTGCGCTCGGTGTTGTGGCGGTTGGGGTATTGGCGGGCGGGCCCCGTGGTGAACGTCTGGGCCAGCTTCTCGGTGATGTGGTCGGCGTCGGCCGGGTCGCAGATGACGCGGATCTCGAACATGGTCAGTCCTCCTTCAATGCGGCGTGCATGGTGGGGAGTTCGGGCAGTCCGGCGCGGGTGAGTTGTGCCGGGTCGAAGCCGGGGAGCATGGCGCGGGCGGTCATGGCTTCGGCGAGCGCGGTGGCGTAGGCGGCGCCCTCGCGGGCGACCTCGATCTGTGTGCGGGCGCGCAGGGCCTCGATGCGCTCGATGTGGCCGTGGTTCTCGCGTTTCTCCGACATGTGCCGCTCGTGTGCGAGGGTGTCGCGGCGGTCGGTGCGCCAGTAGCGGGCTGCGAGCCCGTACGCCACAGCGGTCGCGAGTGCCCACAGCAGCAGCGGCAGGGAGAGGCCGTCGGCGTATCCGGCGACCCCGGCGAGGGCGAGCCCGCCGGAGGCGGCAAAGCACGTTCCGGCGAGAACCCCGTCCCCGGAGCGGCCGACGCTCGCGCAGGCGCCGGCCGCTGCGGCTCCGGTAGCGAGCACGACCATGAGCGCCGCGTTGCCAACGGAGTGTTCGGCGCCGTTCGCGTTCCAGATTCGACCGAGGATCAGCACGGTCGATGTGGCGATGGCGGGCGCGACCTTGGGCAGTACGACGGTGAGCGGGTGGCGGACGGTGATCGGCTGGTTCATCGCGTCTCTCCTCAGATCTGTTGGATGGCGTCGATGACAGCGGTGGTGAGCTGGTTGATGGGGCCGGACGCTCCGGTGGAGGCGAGGAAGAACCCGAACGCTGCGGCGACGAACGCGGAGCCGTAGCCGAGGGTCTTGGAGCGCAGCAGGAAGAACAGGACGAGCCCGAAGAGGGCGACGAGCGAGACGGTCACGGCCATGCGGAATCTCCTTTGACGGCGTGTTGGGGTGGCTGGCTAAGCTGCGGGCGCCCTGGGGTGCTGGCAAGCTCGGGGGTTTGGCCGACGGTTGCGCCCGCCTAGCTCCTGCTCGGAGCGGGGTACGTCTCATGACGTGCACCGTCGCCGCTTCGCGTTCACGTCAGCGGGTGCCGTCGCGGTAAGCGCGGGCCCAGAGGTTGTAGAGGTGGCGGCCGACGCGGATGCGTTTGCCGGTGGCCTTGCAGCGGCGGCAGTCCTTGCCGCGCTTCATGCGGCCCTTGCGGTCGGTAGTGATCGCGTGGCCCATGCCGCGGCACTTGTGGCAGTTGCCGAACGGCGATCCCGCACACACCCCGGCGTAACACAGAGTTATGGCGAGTAGGAAGGCGATAGCGAGCAGGGCAGGGGTCATGACGGGCCCTCCCAGGCGGGTTTCATGGTTTCCGCAGGTGGGCCGCTATCCGCTAGCGGCCTGATCAGGTGCGGTGTTGGTCGCTAGCGGGGCCGCTAACGTTAGCGGCGCGTACCGCTAGCGCTAGCGACCCCGGAAGCTCAGCCCGCGTCCCACTTTCCGTCACGCTCCGCAATCATCGTGGTGATGTGGGAGCGGTCAATGCCGCGTCGGTTGACGACCTTGCCGTCCACGCGGCGGCCCACCTGGATGGTGGTGATGCCGTGCGGCTTGAGCGCTGCGGCGAGCGCGTCGGGGTCCCAGCCGTCGTAGACCTCCGGCCGCAGCTCCGCGAGCCGTGCCACGACGGTCTCGGACCACACCTTGGTCTCCTTGGCGGTGACGACGGCGAGGATGTCGGCGAGCAGGTCGTAGCCGCTGGCCACGGTCTCCGGCTCCTCTCCGAGGGCGTGGCCGGAGAGCAGGCCGGCCTTCTCCCGCAGCGCGCGGGCTCGGGCGGCGACGGTGTCGGCGGCGGGGCCGTCGACGTAGACGGAGGAGACGATCCGGGCGTCCGAGCCTTCGCCGACGAAGTAGTGGATGCCCTTGTCTCCCCAGGCGAACATCGTCGCCCGCACCCCGCGCTTGTAGCTGGAGGTGCCGAGGACCATGTCGTTCTCCAGCTGGCCCATGACCTTCAGACACCAGCGGGCCGAGGCGTTCGCGGAGATGCCGGTGGGCAGGGCCTTGGCGTCCGGCCGCTGCGTGGCGAGCAGCAGCACGATGCCGGTGGCCGGGCCGCGCTTGACCAGGTCGGTGGCGATCTCCTCGAACTCGTCCTTGTATTTCGGGTGCTCGAACAGCACCTGGCACTCGTCGACCCCGATCACGATCGGGTGCAGCCCGAGCGAGCGCTTGTCTGCCAGCTGGCTGGTCACCTTGGACTCCGGGCAGATGTCCCGCGGCAGCGACCGGATCGCCTTCGTGCGGCGCCGCAGCTCCTCACGCAGCGCGCGGAAGTCGTTGATGGCGTACTCGATCGACTCGTCGTCGTCGCCCGCGGCGTGCCGGTGGGACACGGCGTTGCCCACGGGGTCCAGGTCGCCGGTGCCCTTCATGTCGTACGTGTGCAGCTCCGCCCGCGGGTCCAGCGCGGCGATGAGGAGCAGCAGGCGGAGCAGGAACGTCTTGCCCATGCGCGGGATCGCGCCGATGATCCCGGCGATGTACATGAGGGTGACCTCGACCCAGCGTCCGCGCTGGTCGGTGCCGTACGCCACGGGCTTGAACAGGTCCACCGAACCGGAGGTGAGCAGGGGCCACTTGGGCTTGCGGGCGGTGGACATGTCCTGGTCGCCGACCCACAGGACCATGTGGGCGGTGTGCTCGTCGGGTACCGCCTCCGGCCACACGCAGCCGAGCGGGCGGCGCAGGCCGGAGGCGAGGCGTTCGCGGCGCTCGATGATGTCCGTGACCGTCACGCCGTAGGGCAGGTTCCCTTCCGCGCGCCAGCCGGGGCCGTCGCGGGTGATCGGGGCGGTGAACTCGAACCCGTCCTTGCCCTTGGCCTGCGCTTGGTTGATCGCCGGGATGCCGACGGCACCGAGCGCGCGGAGCACGATGTCGCTGGTGAGCTTGGTCGCCTTCGGCATCTCCACGGCCCGGTGGATGACCGGGTCGTCCGCGCGGCGGCCGGCGAACCCGAGCGCCATCACGACCGCGCTCACGGACAGGGCTTGCAGCCAGCCCGGCGCGAGCACGTAGATGGCGAGCGCGGAGCCGAGCCCGACGAACAGGGCGAGCACCGTGATGAGGGTGCGCAGGCGGACCCGGCCGTCACGCTGCCTCGACAGCTTCAGGTACTCGGCCGCGTCCTCGCGCCGCACCGCAGCCAGGCGGACCGGCTCGCCCTCCCGGTCAGCGACCCACCGCACCGTCCCGCCCACGAACCGCGCCGCCCCCGCCGGGGACTGGAACGCGAGCCGCAGCGCGTAAACCGGTGCACGCAGGGCGTGGTACCCGGCTGCGTGGGCGTAGTGGCGGGCCACCCACGTGGTGGCGGTCTTCAGCTCGGCCGTCGACCGCAGCCACACCGGGACGACGGTGCGGCGTCGGGCGCCCATCAGCCGACCCAGGTAGCCCGGACCCGCTGCGGCCGAGGTCGACTGGTCGACCATCACTGTGGCCGTCGGGTCGCCCGACCCGGCGGCGGAGGAGTCGGCCGACGGGTCGCCGCTCAGGTCGGCCGACTCGCCGCGGGCGGCGCGGGCCGACTCCAGGTCGACCACGTTCCCGCCCGCGTCGGCGCTCATCTCGGCTTCGAGTCGGTTGAAGAGTTCGTTTTCGTCATCGGGGTGCTTCACTGACAGTTCCTTCCAAGGGAGGGTGGGCCCGGCCGGCGCTGTGAGAGGTGAGCGGCCGGGCCCGTGTGGTGTGGTTGTCAGGCGGCGTGGGCGGCGGTGCGGGCGAGGGCTTCGCCGACGCGGTGGCCGATCCACTGGGCGACGTTGCAGGACACGGCGTTTCCGGCCTGCATGGTCTGTTCGCCGGGTGATCCGTGGACGATGTAGTCGTCCGGGAAGCGCTGGGCGAGGAGCTGTTCGCGGGGCTGGATCATGCGGTAGTGGCAGTCCTCGACGTCCGGGGCCGGGTCGGCGACCAGGCCGGCGGAGTCCTTCGTGGACAGGGTGTGCAGGGGCTGGCCGGTCGTCTTGGTTGCCGCGTTGCGGTACGGGATGACCAGGCCGTGGTGGTTGCCCTGGGCCGAGATGGTCGACAGCGGACGGTGGGCCGGTTCGGCGGTGCCGTTGCGCCGGTACTCCACGACGAACGCCCCGTCGGCGTGAGGCGGCGTGCACAGGGCCTCGAACCCCTTGGGGTTGGCGAGTCGGGTGCGCATCGGCTCGCCGGTCGTGGTCGCGGTGGTGTTCCACGTGCCGCCGGTCGGCACGAGAAGGGCGTCCCCGATCTTCACCGTGCGGGCGGCGAGCGGCCGGACCTCGGGAAGGTAGGCGCGGCCGTCGTGCCCGCCGTGGTTGACGGTCACGACCATGCGGCGCCGCCCGAGCATGTCCAGCCCTGCCCGGATGCGGCGCAGCGTGTTGGGCACCAGGGGGCGCATGCCGTGGGCGGCGCGTTCCCCGATCCTCACGCCGGTGTTGGACCAGTCGATGATGTCGGCGGCCGGGCGGACGTAGGGCTCCACCAGGGCGTGACGACATCGGCTGTTGGGGCAGCGGTAGTCGTACTGCTGCCGGTACTTGCCGATGCGGCGCCCGTTGCGCCACGTCTGCACGGCGTCCACATCCGTGCCGCACTCCTTGCACCAGGCGCGTGGCCGGGGTGCCAGATCCGGGAGCGGGATCGTGGTGCGGGTGAAGACGATGTAGATCCGGTCCCGCCACTGCGGGGCGTGGGCGTTGTCCGTGCCGCCGATATGCGCGGAGGAGACCGAGACGACCTGGGAGCGGTAGCCGAGGCGGTGCATGCCCTCGCGCCACCAGTCGAACAGCTCCCAGTCGGTGGCGAACTCCGTCACGTTCTCGCACATGACCGCCTGGTAGCGGTGCACCTCGGTGGCGCGCAGGATGTCGTAGGCGGTCGCCCTGGTGCGCTCCCAGGCCCCGTTCTGCACCGGGCCCAGTTCCTCCAGGTCGAAGGCGAGCTGGCCGCGGGTGCGGCGGCGGCCGCCGGCCGGGCTGATCTCGGTGCAGATCGGCGAGCCCCACAGGACGTCGGTGCGGGGCAGGCGCCGCATGTCGTAGTTGTTGACGTCGGCGCACAGGTGGTCGGCCGCCGGGTGGTTGGCGGCGTGGGTCTCGATGGCGCGCTGCCAGTGGTTCGCGGCGAGCGTCAGCTCGTACCCGGCGGCCACCAGGCCGGTGGACGACCCGCCCGCACCGCAGAACAGGTCGGTGAACGTCAGGCTCATGCCTGATCTCCTTGTCTGGCTCGCAGGGGTCAGAGGTCGAACAGCCCGCACTGATCCGCGCTCGGTGCCGAGGCGGACCGGCGCTGAGCGGACCGGCGGGCGGCGGTGAAGCACTGCGGGCACCAGGCCCGCAGCCCGCTCGCCGACAGGGCGGCCGCCTGGCAGTCAGGGGTGAGCGGGTCCGCTGCGGCGGCCATCAGCCGGACCGGGCCGCTGTGCTTGCTCGCGTACTGGTCGTGCTCGCGCGGGCAACGGCCCTCGCTCTTGGCGTGGGCCTGCCCGCACTCGCCCTCGCACTGGCAGCGCCCGCCGGCCGCCGCCATCACCGTGCGGAACAGCGACGCCGCCACGATCGGCTCGCTCATGCCGCCACCGCCCCGACCTCGGCGGCCTGGTCACCTTCCACCGGGTGCAGGCGGCGGCCGTCGGTCCGCTCGGCGAGCAGCGCGTCGCGCAGCACGCGGGAGTTGGCTGCCGAGCAGCGCAGTGTGGTGCGGATCGCCTCCGCGTTGATCGCCTCGTCCGCCCATCCGGCTGTGGCCTCGCGGGCTTCGGCCAGCAGCTCCGAGGCCGTTCGGGGCGTCTTCGCCTTGGCCTTCGTGCGGGTGGTGCGCTTACGAGGAGGCTTCGGCGCCTCTTCCTTCGGCGGCTCCGTCGGCTCCGGTTCCTCGGCATGGGGGAGCACGTCCTCGGTGGCCGGGGCGAGCTCTCCGAGCTTGAGGAGCACCCGCTCGCGGCGCGGGGTCAGCGACCGCCAGCGGCGGCCGTGCCGCTCCCGCAGATCCGCGCGGGCGAGCTGCCGCTCCCGCTCACGGGTCAGGGCGTCGGCGTAGGAGGTGATCTCCCACAGCGTCATCCGCCGCCACAGGGCGAACGTCGACACCGGGGCCAGCAGCCACCGCGAGGCACGGATCTTATCCATCCGCCGACCGGTGACCGCGCCGATCCGCACGGCGTAGATATGGGCGCCGATCTCCGAGAACACCACCCACAGCAGCGGCATCGTGCCGTGCGCCACCTTCGCCCACCCGCCGTGCCCGGCGGCGACGTTCAGGCCGCATGTCACCAGGGTCAGGACCCAGGGCACGAACCGAACCCAGGCGAGGGACATGTCCATCCGGATCAGCAGCAGATTGGCCACGGTGAACACCGGGATCGCCACGTCGATCCCGACCGGCAGCATCCACGGCTCACCGAACCCCCAGCGGGCCGCTGCGGCCGACACGGCATCGAACGAGGAGATCAGACCCAGCGCTCCGACACCGGCCGCGGCGAGCGCACCGACACCGGCGAGGCCCATCTCCGGGCGCGTCAGCGGCGGCACCTGCGGCCGCGTCGTGTCCGTCGCGATCGTCATGCCGCTACCCCGTTCCGGCGGGGCCGGCGAGCCGCCTTGGGCGCGGTGAGCGGGATGACGTTGAACAGCTCCGGCGCGAACGCCTCGATCGCCTCCGAGGCGACGCGGCTCACGTCGTCCGGCAGGTTCGGGTTGTCGGCGAGGATGTCGCGCGCCGCGTCCAGGCGGGCCGCTCGCTCCATGTCGCTCTCGCCCTCCGCCCCGAGCCACAGCTCAATCGGGGTGCCCAGGGCCAGTTCCACAAAATCGGTGTCGCTGACGACCTCATGGCCGCCGATGAATGCGCGCATGGTGCTCTCCTGAATCGAAGGGGCAGGGCGAGCCAGGCGATCGCGGTGCTTTGGTGAGAGGCGATCGCCTGGCGTGGAACCTGGTGCTTGCTTCCGGCTCCCCTCAGCCCTGCTCGTACGGCACGAGGACCGGACGGGCAGGGGAGGCAACCGGCCGCATCGGACAAGCCGCTGCGGAGGGGCTGGGATGGCGCTGTTCATCACGCGGAGACCCGCGTGGCCGCCTACTTGGCCGAGGAGAGGCGGCGTTATCCCCATTCAGTTGTCAAGGAACGGACGCTTCCTTCGGTCCCCGTCTAGGGCCCTCCGGGCGCTGCCAGTTGGTGCGCGTTGCCCCTGCGGGCAGGGCACCGCTGACTGGTCTTCAGGGCTCCCATACGAGCCCTGACCTCTCTGCCTCAGAGTGCACTGTGAGGCAGAGTCGCGCAAGTCTTCTCGCGAAAGTGGTCATCGGGAAGGTGGCTCTACCTATGCCGCTTGGGCACTATGAGGCAGAGAGGTATCGATGACACATGGGGTGCAGATGATCGAGTGGTCCGGCACGCCGGCCTACCAGCAAGTCGCGGAAGACCTGCGCAAGAGAATCGCGCGAGACGAGTTCACGCAGTCCGGCAAGCTTCCGTCCCTGTCGGAACTCCAGGGGCACTACGGCGTGACCGTGACTGTCGCCCGTGACGCGATTCGCCAGCTCAGAACCGACGGCCTTGCCGTGAGTCACCAGGGCAAGGGCGCGTTCCTCACCGTCGACTCGGCGGACCGTGCCCGAGAAGCCGGGCCGGAGGCCGCCATCGCGGAGCTGCGCGACGAGGTCACCCGTCTTCGGTCGGAAGTCAGTGATCTGCGCGAGCGAGTGGCGGCTCTGGAGACAGAGTGACGGCCATCGCGCTACGCCCATCGCTCCCTGACCTGCCAGGCCACGGGGCCGCTGCATCGACCGTCCAGTCATCACCGTGGTCATGATCCATGTCCTTTCGCTCACTTCGGATGCAGTGCCTTCACCGGCGTCGATAGGTTGAGCACCGGCCTCTGCATCGTTTGTAGCGCCGCGACTTGACTGGATGACAGATTCACCATGTGGCCGCCATCAGGCGGCCACATGGGACTCATCGGGGAGGACGGAGTGGGACAGCGGCCGAACGAGCTGACACCGCATGCCAGCCCGCAGCACTACCTCGGTGCCGAGATGCGGGCTTGGCGCACCCAGCGAGACTTATCCCTGGGCAAACTCGGCTCAGCGATCCTCTTCAACAGCAGCTATATGGCCCGTGTGGAACGGGGCGATCAAGCGGCTTCCGCTGAGCTCGTCCGCGCCTACGACGACGCCCTGGGCGCCGGCGGCTCCTTGGTGAGGCTGCATGAGTCGATCATCCAAGGCGCCAATCTTGAGGCCCTTCGGGCGCTCCATGTGTCCAAACCGGCGAACCATGTGTCCAAACGGCTGGGTGGCGTGGCGGAGGACGCGAGCACCCAGGCACCGTCTGAGGAGGGACTGTCCGTCCCTGTGAGAACCGAAGACGGAGGGATCATTTTCGTGTCGCTCTCCCGTAGAGCCCTGATCAGCGCGCTGGGCGCGGGTGCAGCACTCGCTGCCTCCAGCGAGCTCCCCGCTGCGGCGCAGCCCCGGCGCTCCAGCCTCAGCGCTTCCGGCGCGAACCCCATTGAACTGCTCCAAGCCACACGCCGGGTCCTGATCGACAACGACAACCGGTTCGGGCCGGGCATGGTCATTCCGATCGCCCAGCAGCAGATATCTGCCATCAAGGAGCTGCGTACAGATCGCCGGGGCGCCGACCGGCGCCAGCTCCTTCAGCTCCAGACTCAGTACTCGGAGCTGCTCGGCTGGTTCTTCCAGGACGCCGGCGACTTCCGCGCGGCGCAGCACTGGATGCGTGAAGCTCTGGAGACCTCCCACATGTCGGGCGACCCGGAGCTGACCACGTACATCCTCGCCCGGCGCAGTCAGTTGGCCGGCGACATGCGGGACCCGATAGAGGCCGTTGACGTGGCGGAGGCCGCCGAGGACATGGCGGATCCCGGCAGCCGACTGGCGGCTGTGGCGGCTACGTACGGAGCCCATGGTCACGCCTTGCGCAGCGACTCGATATCGACCCAGCGGGCCTACGAGCATGCCCTCGCCCTCCACGCCACGATGGATCCGGACCCGGCTTCGCCCTGGGGCGTATGGCTCGATGCCGCCTATATCGAGGTGCAGCGTGCCCACAGCCTGGCTGCGCTGGGAGATCACCTTGGAGCAGCAGCAGGCTTCCGCGACGCCATAAGCCGCTTGCCCGCCGGATACCACCGGGACAGGGGCGTCTACCTTGCCCGAGAGGCGGTCGCCCTCGCAGGTGCGGGAGAAGCCGAGCAAGCAGCGGCGATTGGGCTTCAAGCTCTGAGCATCGGAGTCGAGACGGGCTCCGCCCGCATCAATCGCGAGCTGGCCCAGCTTGACGAGGCGATGGAGCAGTGGCGCACTGCACCGGGCGTGGCCGACTTCAGAGAGGCCATGAGCGAGGCTGTACTCAAGCAAGCATGACCGTCTCAACCGACGTGATTCAACGAAGGAGAACCCTGGTGCCCCGTCCGTACGTGCTGCTCAGCGTGGCGACTTCCGTCGACGGCCACATCGACGACAGCAGTGCCGAACGGCTCCTGCTCAGCAACAGTGAGGACTTCGACCGGGTCGACCAGGTGAGGGCGGAGTCCGATGCCATCCTCATCGGCGCCGGCACCATGCGCGCCGACAACCCGCGGCTACTGGTCAACAGCGAGGAGCGCCGTGCTCTCCGGGAGGCGGCTGGGAAGCCTGCCTATCCGCTGAAGGTCACCATCTCCGCGAGCGGTGACCTGGACCCGAGTCTGAAGTTCTGGCACCACGGCGGCGAAAAGATCGCCTATACGACCGATGCCGGGATCGACAAGCTCAGGGAGCGGCTGACTGGCCTGGCGGACGTCGTATCGACCGGGCCCGACATCGACTTCGGGGCGTTGCTCGATGACCTCGGGAACCGCGGTATCGAACGGCTCATGGTCGAGGGCGGCGGGCAGATCCACACGGCCTTTCTGTCACAAGGGCTCGCGGACGAAATCCACCTCGCGATCGCGCCCCTTGTCGTGGGCGACGCAGCCGCACCGCGGTTCCTCAACCCGGCCCAGTACCCCGGCGGCTCGACGCGACGCATGCACCTCGCCGAAGCGCGGACGATCGGTGACGTCGTCCTTCTTCGCTACCTGCCCAAGCAGGAGAGCGCGGCGTGACCCCCGAGGACGATCGCGCTTGGATGGCGACGGCCATTGAGCTGTCCAGACAGTGCCCGCCCGCTGAAGGAGCATTCTCGGTCGGAGCTGTCATCGTGGGCTTCGATGGCGAGGAGATCTCACGCGGGTACTCCCGCGAGACAGACCCGCACGTGCATGCCGAGGAAGCGGCCCTGGCGAAGGTGCCCGAAGGTGACGCGAGGCTCCGCGATGCCACGCTGTACAGCACGTTGGAGCCGTGCACAGAGCGGAAGTCGCGTCCGTTGAGCTGTACCCAGCTGGTGCTGCGCTCCGGCGTTCCGCGGGTCGTCATCGCCTGGCGGGAACCGGACTTCTTCGTGAGCAACTGCATCGGGGTGGAGAGCCTGAGAGAGGCCGGTGTGACGGTGGTCGAGCTTCCGGAGATGGCGGCAGAAGCGCGAGCCGTGAACACTCACCTGGCCATCGACACAGGCGGGCCGCAGTCCGCTCCGCCGAGCGAGCCCACGTGACAACTGCCTCCTCGTGGCGGAGCTTCAGCGGGCAGAATGTTCGGATGAGCGAATGGGGGGTCGCGCTGATTGCTGCCGGATCAGCGGTGGCAGGCAGCCTCGCCACGGGGTGGTACACGCGCAACGCCGGTCTCCGTCAGGCAGAGGCCGCTAAGCACGCCGGCAACCGCCAGGCAGACGCGCTCCTGGACACGGTGCGCGTGAACTTGGAGGAGCAACGCCGCTCCAGGATCGAGGATCGCCGACGGCAAGCGTACGTAGCGTTCCTGGACGCCGCCCAGAGGGTGGTGCTGATGGACCGGGACACCCCGGTCGGCCTCGCCGATCTGACGTCTGCCGCTGCGATGGTCACCCTGGAAGGGCCCACGGCCGTCGAGTCGGCCGCCAACGACGTGCTGATCGCCGTGAACGCCTACCGCAGCCAGGACGAGGGCTCGCGCAATGTGGATGCGTTCCTTACCGCTCGGCAGTCGTATCTGCGAGCGGTTCGAGCAGCCTTGGACGGGTTGGTGTAGCGGAGCGATAGCGGCAGACCGGTGTCCGGGCTGTCCGGTCGCCTGACGGCACCTCCTGGTCGTGGAGCAGGACCTGTCCGCCCGTCAGGAACATTGCCTGGCAGTCCATTTGTAGGTCAGCACAGCAGGGCTCCAGAGGTCGACTTGTCGGTCCGGAGGCCGTCGGCCAATGGGTGCTTAACCTAACGCTTGACTCTGTTCCTCACGGCCAAGATTGAAAGGGCGAGGGCAACAGGTCCGACTACCTTCAAGAAGAGACGCAGTGCAGCCCCGACGGTGTTGAACTGTGTCGAGCCCAAACCGTCATTACGGATAGACACCATGCTTTCGAGGTAGTACATAAGAGTCGACGTGAAACTGGGGGCATGGCCGGTGAATCCGAAATTGACTGTAGCCCAAGATGTACTAAGGATCGCGGCGGACAGGATGACTATGGCTCGGCTGGCTCGCAAGCCATATCCAGATGTCACCCAATAGAGCCAAATGATTAGACGCTCGGCTCTAGGTGTGTTTTGTGAATGTCTGCGCATCTCCATTTCTCCGTAATAGAAGTCCGCAGCCCCGGGATCGTTTCGGGATTCCTCCTGGGCTTTTCTCAGGGAACGGTAGACTTGCGCTATCGAATCGGCGCTCGCAAGGTGAACGGAAGTTCGCCTCCTGTCGTTACTCCATGGCCTACGCCATCCGTTCTGCCGTCTCCACTGCCTCTCTTCATTTATGACCTTACGGTCGATCCAGTGACTAAAGTACGGAAACTTCGAAGATCTCCGCCAGCCGTGAGGTGATCTGCCGAAGCGAGCGTCTCCGTCAATTCTCAGTTTATCCAGGTTGTGGCTTTCGGAGAATTGGCATTTCGTCAATGCGACGTTGGACAATGCAAGGTTAGCTAGGTCTGCTCGTCGAAGTGAAACGATTGAGGGCGTGTCCACTCCAGTCGAATCGGCTACGGCAGACTCGTCTAGCCTCACCCTTCCATCAGGGGCCGAGAATTCGAAGGGCGGAACCCCTGTAATAACGCTAGCTTCCTCGAAGGTGCTCCCCTCCAGCGTTATCGCTGCGTAGCGTACGTTGAGTGCTAGAGATTTTTCGAAACGCGCCTGGCTTAGGTCGATACGTGGAGTAGCTACGGAGATCCTAGCACCGTTAGCCCAGTTGGAGTTCGTCGCGATTACCTCGTTTCTGCAGGCAGCTGGGCCAATTTCAACAGTCGAAGAGAAGCGCGTCTCGGCGATGTCCAAGGTCTCGTGAATGGAAACTCCCGTGAATTGAAACCTTCCTGACATTTCACTCCAACGGAAGGTCAGGCCACTCCCGAAGGTGACGTTTGTGAACGTGGCGGCGGCAAATATGCAGTTCCGAAAGGAAACTCTTCCCTCGAATGTGGTGTCGGAGAATCTCGTGCCGCCCGCGAATCTGCAATCGGAGAACTTGGCGCGCCCACGGAGCCTTGCCCCTGCGAAGAACACCTCTTCTTCGAATCCCGTACCCCAAAAGGAGGAGCCATCATCAAAATTAGTGCGAGTGAATTTCACCGTTCTATTGAAGTTGCAACGTATGAAATTAGCACGGCCTGAGAACCTGCAGCCATCGAAGGAGACCGAGTGCTTGAATGTTGCGCGCGTGAAGGTTCCTCGCTCTGTAAAGAGCGCCTGCCTGAAATTCACCGCGCCATGAAACGTGGAATTCTGAAAAGATGCTGTTCCGAGAATGGGTCGACCGCCTGGGTCGCGAAGCGCTTCCAGTACTTGGGAGAATCTTTGAGCATGTATTTGGGTATTGCGAAAAGCGATTGAGTCCCCGTGCTGTAGAGATTCGAGGAAAGTCGCAAATTGATCTTCACTCGCGTGCTCTAGGCATTCGCCCCCTGCGGTCAGGGAAGTTCCAATGCAGTTGTCTATAGGACAACTGGATCGGGGTCGTGAACTCGGTTCCGTCATGGCTCCCCCCTTATGGATCAAGATGGGGCTACTGATTGATCCGCAGCCCCGAACCACTCTAGGACGGCGCAACGGGTTTGGTCGGTGTCCTGCCCGACCCGGGGACGAGCAGATCAGGGGGCCGGATGCTGGCCCGCGGAATCGGGGAGCCCTTTGCCTGCCCGCTGTTGTGCCCGACTGACCCCTGCTCTTACTCAGCGCCGAGTCCCTGATCAGGGAGGTGGCTAAAGCCGTGGAGCCGACCGCCCGAACCACAGAGGGGTTCAACCCCGCATCAGCCCTTCGCCTTGGCGTGCGGCCAGCGGCCGGGCCAGAGCGAGGCGAAGATTCGACCGAGCTTGGGATACAGCGCCTTGACGCGCTACGGGCTCAAGCTGAGGGGTGGTTCAGGCCTCCAGTGTGCTCTGAAGCGGAAACAGTCGCAGGGTGGAGACATGCCTGAGCCGCTACGTGTGATCGTCTATCCACCGTCGCCGACGGGCGGCCGGCGGGTACGCGTGGACGGCGAGATCCGTTTCTGCGGCGGGCGGGCGGGCCTCGCCGACGCTGACGAGCTGGTACATCAGCGATTCGCGGCTGACCGCGTTGCACCGGCTCTCGGGCAGCTCTCGGCGAAGTGTGTCCGGACTGTCCGGCTGTCCGGTTAAGGCGCTGACCAGCGGATATGGACCGGACAGCTCTGAGGGCAGGTGTCCGGGCTGTCCGGTCAAAGACGGCTGCAACACCAGTAGCGATGTTGCAGCCAGTCGACGCAGCCGACCTCGTGGTCGTGTCGCCGGAGGCGACTCCCCTAATGCCTCTCTGAGCCCGCCGTGGACGAGACGTGGACGGTAGGTCCGCGCATCGCGTGCGCTGCCCGTTCCGCCCCAGGTCAGGAGGGGTACAAGCGCGTGAACAACAGACGTCTGTAAATCCGTCGGCTTAGCCTACCCAGGTTCGAATCCTGGCGCCGCCACGCGAGAGAGATGGTCCCTGATCTGCGGAAACGCGGATCAGGGGCCATTTTGCTGTACGGGGCGACGGGGCCGTGCCTGTTGCTCCTGTAACGCTCGGTCCCGCTCTCCGCCAGCGGGTCCGGACGGGACGTGGACGGGACTCGCGGCCTCCACCGGCGGCTACGGCCCCAGCACCTCGGCACGGCCCGGTCGGGCCGTCGACGTGGTGTTGTTCGGGGCCGGTGGAGTCCTTCGGCGTCGTCCTTCAGGGACTTGGCGTACCCCCCCGCGGACCACCGCCGCGGAGCGGCCGGCCGACCCTGCCCCTCGGGCGGTGCGGAAGGGGCCGGCCGTCCTCGGCTGAGCCGTTTTCGGCGACGGGCCGCCGGAATCCGGTGCGACGGCTCACGGTGTCCGTGAGCGCCCCGCTCAGCTGCCGACGTAGTCCGCGAGGTGTTCGCCGGTGAGGGTGGAGCGGGCGGCGACGAGGTCGGCGGGGGTGCCCTCGAAGACGATCTGGCCGCCGTCGTGGCCCGCGCCGGGGCCGAGGTCGATGATCCAGTCTGCGTGCGCCATGACCGCGGGGTGGTGCTCGACGACGATGACCGACTTGCCGGAGTCGACGAGCCGGTCGAGCAGGCCGAGCAACTGCTCGACGTCGGCGAGGTGCAGGCCGGTGGTCGGCTCGTCGAGGACGTACACGCCCCCCTTCTCGGCCATGTGGGTCGCCAGCTTCAGCCGCTGTCGCTCGCCGCCGGAGAGCGTGGTGAGCGGCTGGCCCAGGCTGAGGTAGCCGAGCCCGACGTCGGCGAGCCGGTCGAGGACGCGGTGCGCGGCCGGCGTGTGCGCCTCGCCGGAGCCGAAGAACTCCTCGGCCTCGGTCACCGACATCGCGAGCACCTCGCTGATGTCCTTGCCGCCGAAGGTGTACTCCAGTACCTCGGCCTGGAACCGCTTCCCCTCGCAGTCCTCGCAGGGCGTGGCGACACCGGCCATCATCGCCAGGTCGGTGTAGATGACGCCGGCGCCGTTGCAGGTGGGGCAGGCTCCCTCGGAGTTGGCGCTGAACAGCGCCGGCTTCACGCCGTTGGCCTTCGCGAACGCCTTGCGGATCGGGTCGAGCAGCCCGGTGTAGGTGGCCGGGTTGCTGCGCCTGGAGCCGCGGATCGGGCCCTGGTCGACCGACACCACACCCGCGCCCGCGGGGACCGACCCGTGCACGAGCGAACTCTTGCCGGAGCCGGCGACGCCGGTGACGACGGTCAGCACGCCGAGCGGGATGTCGACGTCGACCTCGCGCAGGTTGTGCGCCGTCGCGCCGTGGATCTCCAGCGCCCCGGTGGGCTTGCGCACCGTCTTCTTGAGCGCGGCACGGTCGTCGAGATGGCGGCCGGTGACGGTGTCACTGGCCCGCAGCCCCTCCACGGTGCCCTCGAAGCAGACGGTGCCGCCCGCCGTACCGGCGCCGGGGCCGAGGTCGACGACGTGATCGGCGATGGCGATCGTCTGCGGCTTGTGCTCCACGACGAGCACCGTGTTGCCCTTGTCCCGCAGCCGCAGCAGCAGGTCGTTCATCCGGCTGATGTCATGGGGATGCAGGCCCGTGGTCGGTTCGTCGAAGACATAGGTGACATCGGTGAGCGAGGAACCGAGATGACGGATCATCTTGACGCGCTGCGCCTCACCGCCCGACAGCGTGCCCGACGGCCGGTCCAGCGCGAGGTAGCCGAGGCCGATCTCCACGAACGAGTCGAGGGTCTGCTGCAGCGCGGTGAGCAGCGGTGCCACCGACGGCTCGTCGAGGCCTCGGACCCATGCGGCCAGGTCCCTGATCTCCATCGCGCAGGCGTCTGCGATGCTGATCTTCTTGATCTTCGACGACCGGGCGCCCTCGTTGAGCCGGGTGCCGTCGCACTCGGGGCAGGTGGTGAAGGTGACCGCCCGCTCCACGAACGCCCGGATGTGCGGCTGCATCGCCTCCTTGTCCTTGGACAGGAACGATTTCTGGATCTTGGGGATCAGCCCCTCGTAGCTGAGGTTCACCCCCTCGACCTTCACCTTGGTCGGCTCCCGGTAGAGGAAGTCCTGCATCTCCTTCTCGGTGAACTCACGGATCGGCTTGTGCGGGTCGAGGAAACCCGACTCGGCGTAGACCCGCACGGTCCAGAAGCTGTCCGACTTCCAGCCGGGGATGGTGAACGCGCCCTCGGACAGGGACTTGGAGTCGTCGTAGAGCTGGCTCAGGTCGATGTCGGAGACCGTCCCCCGGCCTTCGCAGCGGCCGCACATGCCGCCGGTGCGGGAGTAGGTCGCCTTCACCGCCTTCTTGTCGCCGCGCTCGACCGTGATCGCACCGCTCGCCCGGACCGAGGCGGTGTTGAAGGAGTACGCGCTGGGCGGGCCGATGTGCGGAGTGCCGAGCCGGCTGAAGAGGATGCGCAGCATCGCGTTGGCGTCGGTGGCGGTGCCGACCGTGGAGCGGGGGTCGCCGCCCATCCGCTGCTGGTCGACGCTGATCGCCGTCGTCAGCCCGTCGAGGACGTCGACCTCGGGCCGCGCCAGCGTCGGCATGAAGCCCTGGACGAAGGCGCTGTAGGTCTCGTTGATCAGCCGCTGCGACTCCGCGGCGATCGTGTCGAACACCAGCGAGCTCTTGCCCGAGCCGGAGACCCCGGTGAACACCGTCAGCCGGCGCTTGGGGATCTCGATGCTGACGTCCTTGAGGTTGTTCTCGCGCGCGCCGTGCACGCGGATCAGATCGTGGCTGTCGGCAACGGGCAGCGCAGTCGACTGCGTGTCCGTCGTGGCCCGGCTCATCCTGTCTCCATCTACTAGGCGGGGCCGCCTTCGCGGCCCCCGTCGGCGTCGCGCTCGGCGTCGCGGCAACCAGGGGGTCCATGTCGCTTCGGCCTGTGGCGGCTCTGGGCTCCGGCCACGCGGCGTGCCGCCCCGAGGCGTCGGACCGACCAGCGGTCGGCACGCGCCGGACCATCAAGTGGCCGGCACGCGTCAGTTCGCGGCGGACATCTCGTTCACCTCGCGCCAAGCCTCGTGCGGGGCGGGGTTCGTCGGCAGGGTAACGCCGGTTCGCGGCACCGGACTTCAGTTCTTGCGAGGCTGGCTGAAGCGCAGCATGTTGCCGGAGGGATCGCGGAAGGCGCAGTCGCGGACGCCGTACGGCTGGTCGACCGGCTCCTGCAGCACCTCGCCGCCCGCGGCGCGGATGCGCTCGAACGTGGCGTCGCAGTCGTCGGTCCGGAAGATGACACCGCGCAGCAGGCCCTTCGCCAGCAGCTCCGCCATGGCCTGCCTGTCGGCGGGCGAGGCGTTCGGGTCGGCGAGGGGCGGTTCGAGGACGATGTCCACATCGGGCTGCGACGGCGAGCCGACGGTCACCCAGCGCATACCCTCGAACCCGACGTCGTTGCGCACCTCCAGGCCGAGAACGTCCCGGTAGAAGGCGAGGGCCTTGTCGTGGTCGTCGACGGCGAGGAAGCACTGCGAAAGCTTGATGTCCATGCGTTTCACGCTACGGGCGGCGTGCGGCTTTCGCTTCTCCATTCCTGACCGGTCGCGTGTGGATCTTGGCGACGCAGGCCGGGACGGCGGCGCCCTCGTCATGGCTGCGGGCCCGGTACGCGCTCGGGCTCTCGCCCACCAGCTCGGTGAAGCGCGAGCTGAACGACCCCAGCGAGGTGCAGCCGACCGCGAAGCAGACCTCCGTCACCGACAGATCGCCGCGCCGCAGCAGGGCCTTGGCCCGCTCGATCCTGCGCGTCATCAGGTAGCTGTACGGCGTCTCCCCGAAGGCGGCGCGGAAGCTGCGGGAGAAATGGCCCGGCGACATGAGGGCGACGCGCGCCAGCGCCGGGACGTCGAGCGGCTGCGCGTAGTCGCGGTCCATCGCGTCACGGGCCCGGCGCAGCCGGACGAGGTCTTCCAACGTCACGCGACCACCATCCCACAGCGTCCGCCGTGTGCCGGCGCAGCGGAGCCCTGGCTGTTCCAGAGCGCCGAGCGCCGAGGACACGCCCCGCCGACTGCCGCGGGCCGTCCTGTCCGAGTGCTTCCCCCTGCCGCATCGACGCCCGAGCACAGGACCGGCCGCCTGGAGAGCTGACCGGCCACTGAGCGCGCGGCGGCGCGACCAGGGGTTCTGGGACACGGCCGGCCCGGGCCCGCGCCTCCGCGTCAGTCCGCCAGGCGGAAGGCCAGTTCGATCTCCCACTTCGACGGGTCCGGCTCCACCCGCGGATCCGTCAGGTACGACTCCAGGCGGCACGCCCAGTGCTCCACGCCGTCGACCTCCGTCATGTCCCAGGCCAGGCCCTCCCGCGCCGCCCACGCGCGCAGCGCCGTCACGACGTCGACGAGCTGGTCGGGGTGGCCGCGGTGGCGGACCGTCGCGTAGCGGCCCGCGGGCAGCAGGGCCATGCCGATGTCGCCCTCCGGCTCCGGCATCGACGTGACCGGCATGCCCGCCTCGACCACCGACTCCGCGTCCATGGCGACGGTGTTGAAACGGAAGAACGGCGGGCCCGCGAAGCAGGCTCCGCCGGCGTCCAGCCAGCCGATCAGTTCGGGCAGGCGGTCGGCGATCACGGCGAAGTCGGCCATCCGTACGGAACCGCGGATGTAGGCGTAGAGCTGCTCGCCGCGTTCGACGATCGCGGGGCTGATCCGGGGTGTCTGCTGGTTCATGACCTCAAGGACCTTGCGGGCGAGGGGAATTCGTCGGCCGGGGGCGGCGCCTCAGTTCCCGGCGACGTCCTTCACGGCCACCGTCACCGGGATCGAGCCGGAGACGAGTTCCAGTGTCAGCCCCGCCGTTGCCGGTGTCTCCGCCATCTCGGCGAGCACCGCCGCCACGTCGTCGCGCGGCACGGAACCGCGTCCCGTGGACGCCTCCAGGCGCACCAGGCCCTTGCCGGCGTCGTTCGTGAGCGTGCCGGGCCGCAGGATCGTCCAGTCGAGGCCGGACTTGCCGCGCACGTAGTCGTCCGCCGCGCCCTTCGCCCGCAGGTAGACGTCGAACACGTCGTCGCCCTCGTGCCGGGCGTCCGCACCCATGGTCGAGACGACGATGAAGCGCCGTGCGCCCACCCGTTCCGCCGCGTCGGCGAAGAGCACCGCCGCGCCGCGGTCCACCGTGTCCTTGCGCTCGGCGCCGCTGCCAGGGCCCGCGCCGGCCGCGAAGACGGCCACGTCCGCGCCCTGCAGCACCGCGGCGACCTCCTCGACGGACGCCGACTCCAGATCCATCAGCACCGGTTCGGCTCCGGCCTCCCGGAGGTCGTCGCCCTGTTCCCGCTTGCGGATGACGCCCGCGACCTCGTGTCCGCCGGCCGAGAGCAGCCGCTCCAGTCGGCGCGCGATCTGACCGTGTCCACCAGCGATGACAATGCGCATGTCTACGACCGTACTTCCGAAACGGGGCGGGCGCTCAGGGACAGCCGTCCGACCGCCCCTGGCGCGGCAGTTCGAGCGCGACGGCCGCCGCCGAGTCGCAGTACTCGCGTACGGCGCTGGTGCGTGCCACGACGCGCCCGCGGTGGATGACGATCCGGCTGTACGCGAGGGACAGCACGCCCGAGATCCGTTCCCCGCGCACGGCGAGCAGCTCCGCGGGGAAACCCGCCTCGACCCGCACCTCGGGCAGTCCCATCACCTCGCGCGCGGTGCCGGCCACGCGGTCGTACGCGTCCGACGGCTGCATCCCGGCCTGCGAGGCCAGCAGGTAGGCCGCCTCCAGCGGGTCCCCCCGGCCGACCGGGTTGGCGACGACGTCGCGCAGGGCGCCGCTGCCCGCGGCGACCGTCACACCGGCGGCCCGCAGCAGCCGCACGGGCGCGTTGCCCCGCTGTTCGACGCCCGCGCAACCGCCCTGCGGCAGGGAGACCACCGTGACGCCGGCGGCGGCCAGCTGGTCGGCGGCACGGGCGGCGATGTCGCGCGGCAGCCTCGCGAGTCCGGCGCAGGGGCCGATCGTCACTCCCGGACGCAGGCCGCCGGCCATGGCGGCCAGCCGGGCGAGGCGGGCCGGGTCGTCACCGTGGGTGTGCAGGTCGACGGGGCAGCCGTGCTCGGCGGCGAGCTCCAGGACCGTCTCCGCGTAGCCGGTGGGGTCGGGATCGGCGTCCGGGCAGCCGCCGACCACGCCGGCGCCCATCTTCATCGCGTCGCGCAGGAGCGCCACCCCCTCGGCGCCCGCGGCTCCCGTCAGCAGCCGTGGCACGGCCACCGCGGTCAGATCGGCGAGGCCGCGCAGCGACCGGCGGGCCTGGAGCACCGCCTCCAGGGAGCCGAGTCCCTGCACGTCCCCGATGCGCACATGGGAGCGCAGCGCGGTCGCCCCGTGTCCCAGTTGCAGCAGCGCGGCCTCGGTGGCGCGCCGCTGGATGTCGTCGGGCTCGTACGAGACGGGGCCGGGCGTCTCCGCGCTGAGCGCCGTGTCGCCGTGGGTGTGCGGCTCGGCGGGAGCGGGCAGCAGCAGGAAGCCGGTCAGGTCGAGCCGTGCCGCGAGCGAGGGCAGGCTGCCGGCGGTGCCGACCGCCTCGATGCGGCCGCCGCCGAGCCGTACGTCGACGGTGCGGCCGTCGGTCAGCCGCGCGCCGCAGAGCAGCAGCGCTGCGGAGTCCGCGGTCGCGCCGCCGGGGGGCGGCGGCTGGCTGTCGGGCATCGCGCTCCTGTGGGGGCGGTCGGGCTCTGGGCGTAGGACCGGTGGAAACCGGCCGTCCGGAAGGTTCGGAGGGCCGGAGGAACCGGAGAGGATCACGCAGCGTGAGACGAGCCTAGGGCGGCTCGCCATGGCCTTCGAGGAAGAGGGCAATAGTCGTACCGGTGGGGTCGCATGTGGCGTACGGGACGTCGGGGACACCCGAGGGGAAAGCCGGACAACGGGGCCCCGGCCGTGGGGTGACGCGCGGGCGGCGCGTGGGGCTCCGGGGCGGCAGTGCCGGACGCAGGGAGCCGCCCGGCACAGGCCGGACAGAGGCCCGGGAAACGGATTTGGGCGATCGGCGGGCGACCGTGTAATGTCTTCATCGCTCGCCCCAATAGCTCAGTCGGCAGAGCGTCTCCATGGTAAGGAGAAGGTCTACGGTTCGATTCCGTATTGGGGCTCTGGTGCGGTAACCCTCACCTTCGGGTGAGGGGGCTCCGTGTCAAAGCGGTGTAGCTCAGTCGGTAGAGCAAGCGGCTCATAATCGCTGTGTCACCGGTTCAAGTCCGGTCACCGCTACACACAGTAGCCGATTGTGGGGTCGGTCCTTCGATCGGCTACTCTTTTCTGCGTTCATCCGTCCATCCGTCCGTCAAGGAGCACTCACGTGGCTGCCACCGACGTCCGCCCGAAGATCACGCTGGCCTGCGTGGAGTGCAAGGAGCGGAACTACATCACCAAGAAGAACCGGCGCAACAACCCGGACCGTCTTGAGATGAAGAAGCACTGCCCGCGCTGCAACTCGCACACGGCGCACCGCGAAACGCGCTGAATCAGGCTCGTACACGAGGCCGCCCCCCTTGGGGGCGGCCTCGTGTCGTTTCTCGCCGTCAGTCCGGGACAGGTCCCGCTCAGGGGCCGGTCCGCACACTCTGGGATCCGCCCCCGCTGGGGGTCAAGCAGGAGGGAGCCAGCCCATGGCGCTCGACCAGTCGTTCGTCGGGCGGACGTATCCGCCCACCGCGCCGTACGAGGTGGGCCGGGAGAAGATCCGTGAGTTCGCCGAGGCGGTGGGTGACGCGAATCCCGCGTACACCGACCGGAAGGCGGCCGCCGCGCTCGGTCACCCCGAGGTGATCGCTCCGCCGACCTTCGTGTTCGCCATCACGTTCAAGGCGGCGGGCGAGGTCGTGCAGGATCCGCAGCTCGGGCTGGACTACAGCCGGGTGGTGCACGGCGACCAGAAGTTCGCCTACCGGCGCCCGGTACGGGCTGGGGACCGGCTGACGGTCACCTCCACCATCGAGTCGATCAAGTCCCTCGCGGGCAACGACGTGCTCGACATCCGCGGCGAGGTGCACGACGAGGCGGGCGAGCACGTCGTGACCGCCTGGACCAAGCTGGTGGCGCGTGCCGCCGAGGAGGCGTGATGGCAGCGAAGATCGCTTACGCGGACGTCGAGGTCGGCACCGAGCTGCCGGCGCAGAGCTTTCCTGTGACGCGCGCCACGCTCGTTCAGTACGCGGGCGCCTCCGGTGACTTCAACCCGATCCACTGGAACGAGAAGTTCGCCGTCGAGGTCGGCCTGCCGGACGTGATCGCGCACGGCATGTTCACGATGGCCGAGGCGGCCCGCGTCGTGACGGACTGGCTGGGCGACCCGGGCGCGGTGGTCGAGTACGGCGTCCGCTTCACCAAGCCGGTCGTCGTGCCGAACGACGACAAGGGCGCGGTCATCGAGGTCACCGGCAAGGTCGCCGCGCTCCTGGACGACAAGCGGGTGCGGGTGGACCTCACTGCCACGAGCGGTGGGCAGAAGGTGCTGGGCATGTCCCGCGCGGTGGTCCAGCTCGCCTGAGCGGTGCGCACGCGTAAGGGGCGCCCGTCCCTGCGGGCGCCCCTTGCGCATTCCTTCTGAGTTGACGAGATTAGTAATTGGTCACTAACTTAGTCGCATGGTCAGGATGAGTGCGGAGGAGCGGCGCGAGAGCGTCGTGCGTGCGGCGATCACCGAGTTCGCCCGCGCCGGTTACCAGGGGACGTCGACCGAGGTCATCGCCAAGCGGGTCGGTGTCTCCCAGCCGTACCTGTTCCGTCTCTTCCCGAACAAGCAGGCCATCTTCCTCGCCGCGTCCGCGCGGTGCCTGGCCGACACGCGCAGGGTGTTCGACGAGGCCGCCGAGGGGCTCGCGGGGGAGGAGGCGCTGAGCGCGATGGCGGCCGCCTACCAGCGCCTGATCGCGGACGACCCCGACAAGCTGCTGATGCAGATGCAGACGTACGTCGCGGTGGCGGCGGCCGAGGCCGCCGGCGACCACGCGTTCGGAGAGCAGGTGCGGGCGGGGTGGCTGGAGTTGTGGGACGCGGTCCATCTGCACCTCGGTGCGGACGTGGACGAGACGACCACGTTCCTGGCCTACGGGATGCTGATCAACGTCCTGGTGTCCATGGGTTTCCCCGCCAGCCACCGCATCTGGTCCGGCTTCTACCTCGCCGCACGTCCCGCCGGGGAGTGATCCGGCATGAGCGCGACCGGCGCTCTTCTCTGCCCGCAAAAGTTAGTCATCAATAACTAACCCTCTGGGGGAGCAGTGAACCAGAACCAGCAGACGCCTCGCGGCAGTGCCGCCTGGGCCCTCGTGATCACCAGCGTCGCCGGCTTCATGGCGGCCCTCGACAATCTCGTCGTCACCACCGCGCTTCCCTCCATACGGGAGGACCTCGGCGGCGCACTCGAGGACCTGGAATGGACGGTGAACGCGTACACGCTCACCTTCGCCGTCCTCCTGATGCTGGGAGCGGCCCTCGGTGACCGCTTCGGACGGCGCAGGCTCTTCGTCGCGGGCCTGACGATCTTCACCGGCGCCTCCGCCGCTGCCGCGCTCGCCTCCGGGATCGACGCCCTCGTCGCCGCCCGCGCCGTCCAGGGTGTGGGGGCCGCGATCATGATGCCGCTCACGCTGACGCTGCTCACCGCCGCCGTACCCGCCGCGCGCCGGGGTGCGGCGCTCGGGATCTTCAGCGCCGTCACGGGCCTCGCCGTCGCCAGCGGGCCGCTCATCGGCGGCACTCTCACCGAGCACATGTCCTGGCAGTGGATCTTCTGGCTGAACGTGCCGATCGGCCTCGCCCTGCTGCCTCTCGCCCGCCTGCGCCTCGCCGAGTCGTACGCCCCCGACGCCCGTCTGGACGTCCCCGGCACGCTGCTCGTCAGCGGCGGCCTCTTCGGCGTCGTCTACGGTCTCGTCAACGGGAACGCGCACGGCTGGACCAGCACCCGCGTCCTGTTCGCCCTGATCGCAGGCGCCGTGCTGCTGGTCTCCTTCGTGTGGCACGGCCACGTCGCCGCGAAGCCGATGCTGCCGATGCGGCTGTTCCGCAACCGCGCCTTCTTCGGGATCAACATCGCGAGCCTGCTCATGTTCCTCGGCATGTTCGGCTCGATCTTCCTGCTCAGCCAGTTCCTGCAGGGTGTCGCCGGCTACTCGCCCACAGAGGCCGGCCTGCGGATGCTGCCCTGGACCGGTATGCCGCTGCTCGTCGCACCCGTCGCCGGCTACCTCTCCGACCGGATCGGCGGCCGTCCGGTCATCGCCGCCGGACTCGCGCTCCAGGCGGTCGGCCTCGGACTGTTCGCCCTGGTCATCGAGCCCGGGGTGTCGTACACGGCGCAGCTGCCCGCGCTCGTCCTCGGCGGCGTCGGCATGGCCCTGTACTTCGCCCCCGCCGCCAGCGTCGTGATGTCCAGCGTCCGGCCCGCGGAACAAGGCATCGCCTCAGGAGCGAACAACGCCCTGCGCGAGGTCGGCGGCGCTCTCGGCATCGCCGTACTCGGAGCGGTTTTCGCAGCTCAGGGAGGGTACGAGTCGGCAGAGGCGTTCACCGACGGCACCGTGCCCGCGCTGTGGATCGGCGCGGCCGTGGTCGCCGTCGCCGCCCTGGTCGCCCTGATGATCCCGGGCGGCCGGACCACGCCCGACGAGCCCGAGGACGACGGCCCGGTGCGGAGCACCGCAGACGCCGAGCCCGAGCGGATCGCCGTCTGACCGCGATCCGTCCGTACGGCCCCGGTCCCCGGCCCCGCCCGAGCGGCGCGGCCGCGGACCGTACTCTTGTCCCCGTGCAGGAACTTCACGACGCCCCCCTCGCCCCCCTGACCACCTTCCGCCTCGGCGGCCCCGCGACGCGTCTCGTGGTGGCCACCACCGACGACGAGGTGATCGCCGCCGTCCGCGAGGCGGACGACGCCGGCACCCCGCTTCTGATCATCGGCGGCGGAAGCAACCTGGTCATCGGCGACAAGGGCTTCGACGGCACCGCACTGCGCATCGCCACCCGCGGATTCGCGCTCGACGGGACACGGCTGGAGCTCGCGGCGGGCGAGGTCTGGACCGACGCGGTGGCCCGCACCGTCGAAGCGGGCCTGGCCGGCGTCGAGTGCCTGGCCGGAATCCCCGGCTCCGCGGGCGCCACCCCGATCCAGAACGTCGGTGCGTACGGCCAGGAGGTCTCCGGCACGATCACCGAGGTCGTCGCCTACGACCGCACCACGGGCGAGACCGTGACGCTGTCGAACGAGGAGTGCGCCTTCTCCTACCGGCACAGCCGCTTCAAGCAGCACCCCGAGCGCTACGTCGTGCTGCGCGTGCGGTTCGAGCTGGAGGACGCGGGCGGCCTGTCCGCCCCTGTGAAGTACGCGGAGACCGCAAAGGCCCTCGGCGTCGAGGTGGGCGACCGCGTCCCGGCCGCCGACGCACGCGAGACCGTGCTGCGGCTGCGCGCCGGCAAAGGCATGGTCCTGGACCCCGAGGACCACGACACCTGGTCGGCCGGGTCGTTCTTCACCAACCCGATCCTCACCGCGGCCGAGTACGCGACCTTCCTCGGCCGCGTGCGCGACCGGCTCGGCGACGGCGTCGCCCCGCCCGCCTACCCCGCGGGCGACGGCCGCACCAAGACCTCCGCCGCCTGGCTGATCGACCGGGCGGGCTTCACCAAGGGCTACGGCTCAGGCCCGGCCCGGATCTCCACCAAGCACGCCCTCGCGCTCACCAACCGGGGCGAGGCCACCACCGAGGACCTGCTGGCGCTGGCCCGCGAAGTGGTGGCCGGGGTGCGGGACGCCTTCGGCGTGACCCTCGTCAACGAGCCGGTGACGGTCGGCGTCAGCCTCTGACGCCCGTCGGCCGAAGCCGTCGGTCGAGGCGCGTCAGCCTCTGAGCCGTCGGCGTGTGACGGCACGAGGCCGTCGGCGTACGACGGCACGAGCCGTCGGTACGTGATGCGCCGGGCCGGAGCCGTCGGTACGTGAGCGTCGGCCGGACGTCCGTCCCGGCCGGAGCCGTCAGTAGGCGACGCCGACGCCCTGGCCCACCGTCGCGGGATCGTCGGTCATCGCGAGCATCGCGTGGGCCACGTCGGCGCGGCCGATCATCCGGGCGCTGCGCGGATTGCCGCCGACGACCGTGCGGTAGCGGCCGGTCAGCGGCTTGTCGAGCAGCCGGGGCGGCCGGACGGCCGTCCAGTCCGTGGCGCTGCGCGCCAGCTCGTCCTCCATGACCCGCAGGTCCGCGTAGATGTCCTTCAGGACCGAGCCGACCACGGCCGTCATGGCGCGGTCCAGCAGCGGCTCCCGCTCCGCGGGCGTGCCCAGCGGGGCCGCGCTGACCACCAGCAGCCGCCGGGTGCGTTCGGCCTCCATCGCCGCCAGCACCGACCGGGTCAGCCGGGCGGCGACGCCGGCGTCGGCCTTCCTGCGGGCGCCGAGCCCGGACAGGACCGCGTCCCGCCCGGCGACGGCCGGGCGCAGCGCCTGCGGGTCCCGGAGGTCGGCGCGGAAGACGTCGAGGCCGTCACCGGTCACGGTGAAGCGGGCCGGATCGCGCACCACGGCAGTGACGTGATGTCCCGCGGCGAGGGCCTGCCGGACGATCTCCTGGCCGATTCCGCCGGTGGCGCCGAAAACCGTGAGCCTCATCGTGCACACCCTCCTCGGGTGGGTAAGTATTCACTCACCACTAGGGTGAGTGCGCACTCACCCACCCGTCAAGCCCGGTAGGAGCACGCATGGAGCAGAAGCCGACCCGCGTCCGCATCGTCGACGCCGCGCGTGAGCTGATGCTGTCCCTCGGCCTGGCGCGCACGACCACCAAGGAGATCGCCAAGGCCGCCGGCTGCTCCGAAGCGGCGCTCTACAAGCACTTCTCCAGCAAGGAGGAGCTCTTCGTGACCGTGCTCAACGAACGGCTGCCGAAGCTCGGCGCCCTGCTGAGCACCCTGCTCGTGGACCCCGGCCGAGCGGGCGTCGAGGAGAACCTGACCGACATCGCCCGCCACGCGGCCCTCTTCTACGAGCAGACGTTCCCCATGGCCGCCTCGCTGTACGCCGAGCCCCGGCTCAAGCGCCGCCACGAAGAGGCCATGCGCGAGATGCGCACCGGCCCGCACAAGCCGATCGAGGGTCTCGCCGCCTACCTGCGGACCGAGCAGCGGGCGGGCCGCATCAGCCCCGACGCCGACACGTACGCGGCCGCGTCACTGCTCCTCGGCGCCTGCGCCCAGCGGGCGTTCGCCTACGAGGCCACCGCCGACCGCAGGCCCCCGCAGCCGCTGGACGAGTTCGCCGCTGGCCTGGCGCGCACGCTGCTGCGCGGAATCTCCGTCGCGGACGGTCCCCGTTGAGCGCCGGGCCGATGACCGCCGCCCTTCGCCCCGCACGTTCGCCGCGGGGCTTCCCGGCGTCCCAGCCCTACCGCCGCTTCAGGCCCCCGGGCCGCCCAGCCAGTCGTCGACTCCGGCCAGCAGCTTCTCCTTGACCTCCGCCGGCGCCGCCGAGCCGCGCACCGACTGGCGGGCCAGTTCCGCGAGCTCCTCGTCCGTGAAGCCGTGATGGCGGCGGGCGAACTCGTACTGCGCCGCCAGCCGGGAGCCGAACAGCAGCGGGTCGTCCGCGCCCAGCGCCATCGGGACCCCGGCCTCGTACAGCGTCCGCAGCGGCACGTCCTCCGGCTTCTCGTACACGCCCAGCGCCACGTTCGACGCCGGGCACACCTCGCAGGTCACCTGGCGCTCGGCCAGTTTGCGCAGCAGCCGCGGGTCCTCCGCGGCGCGCACGCCGTGACCGATGCGGGCCGCGTGCAGGTCGTCCAGGCAGTCGCGCACGGAGGCCGGGCCCGTCAGCTCGCCGCCGTGCGGGGCCGCCAGCAGGCCGCCCTCGCGGGCGATGGCGAAGGCCCGGTCGAAGTCGCGGGCCAGGCCCCGGCGCTCGTCGTTCGACAGGCCGAAGCCGACGATGCCCCGGTCCGCGTAGCGCACGGCGAGCCGCGCGAGGGTGCGGGCGTCCAGCGGGTGCTTCATCCGGTTCGCCGCGACCAGGACCCGCATCCCCAGACCGGTCTCGCGCGACGCGGTGTCCACCGCGTCCAGGATGATCTCCAGGGCCGGGATCAGCCCGCCCAGCCGGGGCGCGTACGAGGTCGGGTCGACCTGGATCTCCAGCCAGCCCGAGCCGTCCCTGATGTCCTCCTCGGCCGCCTCGCGCACCAGGCGCTGGATGTCCTCCGGCTCGCGCAGGCACGAGCGGGCCATGTCGTACAGCCGCTGGAAGCGGAACCAGCCCCGCTCGTCGGTGGCCCGCAGCTTGGGCGGCTCGCCGCCGGTCAGCGCCTCGGGCAGGTGCACGCCGTACTTGTCGGCGAGTTCGAGAAGGGTGGCTGGCCGCATCGACCCGGTGAAGTGCAGGTGCAGATGGGCCTTGGGCAGCAGGCTGACGTCTCGTACGTGCTCCATTCGGGGATCCTGCCGCACGGAACACGTCCTGGGCAGCCCTTTTCCCCGATCGGGTTCTTGCTCGAACGCAGAAACGGGCTCCCGGCCGGAGCCGGGAGCCCGTGCGCACGGGGAACGCGTCAGTCGCGGGCCTCGGCCAGCAGCTTCTGGATCCGGGACACGCCCTCGACCAGGTCCTCGTCGCCCAGCGCGTACGAAAGACGCAGGTAGCCGGGGGTACCGAAGGCCTCACCCGGGACCACGGCGACCTCGACCTCGTCGAGGATCAGGGCGGCGAGCTCGACCGAGGTCTGCGGACGCCGCCCCCGGATCTCCCTGCCCAGCAGACCCTTGACCGACGGGTACGCGTAGAACGCGCCCTCGGGGGTCGGGCAGACCACGCCGTCGATCTCGTTGAGCATCCGCACGATGGTCTGGCGGCGGCGGTCGAAGGCCTTGCGCATCTCCGCGACGGCGTCCAGGTCACCGGAGACGGCGGCGAGGGCGGCCACCTGGGCCACGTTGGAGACGTTCGACGTGGCGTGCGACTGCAGGTTGGTCGCGGCCTTGACGACGTCCTTCGGACCGACGATCCACCCGACGCGCCAGCCGGTCATGGCGTACGTCTTGGCCACGCCGTTGACCACGATGCACTTCTCGCGCAGCGCCGGCACGAGCTGGGGCAGCGAGGTGAACGTCGCGTCCCCGTAGACCAGGTGCTCGTAGATCTCGTCGGTCAGCACCCACAGGCCGTGCTCCGCGGCCCACTCGCCGATCGCGCGGGCGTCGGCCTCGCTGTAGACGGCGCCGGTGGGGTTGGACGGCGAGACGAAGAGGACGACCTTGGTCTTCTCCGTACGCGCGGCCTCCAGCTGCTCGACCGATACGCGGTAGCCGGTGGTCTCGTCGGCGACGACCTCGACCGGGACACCGCCCGCGAGCCGGATCGACTCGGGGTACGTCGTCCAGTACGGAGCCGGGACGATGACCTCGTCGCCCGGGTCGAGGATCGCGGCGAACGCCTCGTAGATGGCCTGCTTGCCGCCGTTGGTCACCAGGATCTGGGCGGGGTCGACCTCGTAGCCGGAGTCGCGCAGCGTCTTCTCGGCGATGGCCTTCTTCAGCTCGGGCAGACCGCCGGCCGGTGTGTAGCGGTGGTACTTCGGGTTGCGGCAGGCCTCGACGGCGGCCTCGACGACGTAGTCGGGCGTCGGGAAGTCGGGCTCACCCGCGCCGAAGCCGATCACCGGACGCCCGGCGGCCTTGAGGGCCTTGGCCTTGGCGTCGACGGCGAGGGTCGCGGACTCGGAGATCGCGCCGATGCGGGCGGAGACCCGGCGCTCGGTGGGAGGGGTTGCAGCGCTCATGCCGCCCATGCTCCCAGACGGCAAACGGAGCCGGCACACAGGTTTCGCGGAGCGGACAACAGTGGTCAGAAGTGGACCCGAGGACATCGTGTTCGACGCCGGGCCTGGGAGCACGTACACTCACTGGTCGTTGGCCTTCACCAGCCACATCCGCACCGGGCACTTAGTGCACCCGGCCGGATGCGGTAGGTTGGGGGAACCACAAAGGGTCGTAGCTCAATTGGTAGAGCACTGGTCTCCAAAACCAGCGGTTGGGGGTTCAAGTCCCTCCGGCCCTGCTACACACACCTTCGCCAGGCTGTGTGCGCATGTACGTACATCTATGCACCGCCGTGCGGCTCCACCGGGCGCGGCACGGCCACGACCCGGAATCAGGTGAGAGATCGTGACGGACGCCGTGGGCTCCATCGACATGCCTGATGCCGAGGACGAGTCGCCGGAGTCGAAGAAGAAGTCCCGCAAGGGCGGAAAGCGCGGCAAGAAGGGCCCGCTGGGCCGTCTCGGGCTTTTCTATCGCCAGATCATCGCTGAACTGCGCAAGGTCGTCTGGCCCACGCGCAACCAGCTGACGACCTACACCACCGTGGTGATCGTCTTCGTCGTCATCATGATCGGCCTCGTGACCGTGATTGACTTGGGCTTCCAGGAAGCAGTCAAGTACGTCTTCGGCTGATCCTGCGGAGGGCGCCGGACACGGCGCCCCTTTCGCATTGTTCCACCCCATCTGTATCCAGGAAGAAGCAGCCACCGTGTCTGACCCGAACCTGAACGACTCCGCCACGTCCGGCGAGAGCTTCGAGTCCGTCGAGGACGAGCTCGACATCGTCGAGGCGGCAGACGGTGCGGACCCGGACCAGGCCGAAGCTGCCGACGACGCCGCCGGCGAGCCGGCCGAGGACGCCGCGCTGCACGTGGAGGACGAGACCGACGCCGAGGCTGCGGACGAGGTCGCGACCGAGACCGCCGAAGACGCCGAGCCCGCCGAAGAGGCCGAGGCCGAGCCGGAGGCTCCCGCCGACCCGGTCGCCGCTCTGCGCGACGAGCTCCGCGGCCTGCCCGGCGAGTGGTACGTGATCCACACCTACGCGGGCTACGAGAAGCGCGTGAAGGCCAACCTGGAGCAGCGCGCCGTCTCGCTGAACGTCGAGGACTTCATCTACCAGGCCGAGGTCCCCGAGGAAGAGATCGTCCAGATCAAGAACGGCGAGCGCAAGAACGTCCGGCAGAACAAGCTGCCCGGCTACGTGCTCGTCCGCATGGACCTGACGAACGAGTCCTGGGGCGTCGTGCGCAACACCCCCGGTGTCACCGGCTTCGTGGGCAACGCCTACGACCCGTACCCGCTGACCCTGGACGAGATCGTCAAGATGCTCGCCCCGGAGGCCGAGGAGAAGGCCGCCCGCGAGGCCGCCGAGGCCGAGGGCAAGCCGGCCCCCGCCCGCAAGGTCGAGGTCCAGGTGCTGGACTTCGAGGTCGGCGACTCGGTCACCGTCACCGACGGCCCGTTCGCGACGCTGCAGGCGACGATCAACGAGATCAACGCCGACTCGAAGAAGGTCAAGGGCCTCGTCGAGATCTTCGGTCGCGAGACCCCGGTCGAGCTGAGCTTCGACCAGATCCAGAAGAACTGACACTTTTCTGGACGCAGCGCTTCCGAACAGGTCAGACCGCCTCTCGCAGGCTGTCTGACCTGCTCGGTTTTTGGCCGCGCATAGATACCCGTTATCGTTGTGCGGTATGCCTCCATCCGGATGATCGGCTGGAGTGCTGAAAACTCTCACTAGGACCCGGAGAGAGCAATGCCTCCCAAGAAGAAGAAGGTCACGGGGCTTATCAAGCTCCAGATCCAGGCCGGTGCGGCCAACCCGGCTCCGCCGGTCGGCCCCGCCCTGGGTCAGCACGGCGTCAACATCATGGAGTTCTGCAAGGCCTACAACGCCGCGACCGAGTCGCAGCGTGGCATGGTCGTGCCGGTGGAGATCACGGTCTACGAGGACCGTTCCTTCACCTTCGTCACCAAGACTCCGCCGGCCGCCAAGCTGATCCTCAAGGCCGCGGGTGTGGACAAGGGCTCCGGCGAGCCGCACAAGACCAAGGTCGCCAAGCTCACGCGCGACCAGGTCCGTGACATCGCCAGCACCAAGATGCCCGACCTGAACGCCAACGACCTGGACGCCGCCGAGAAGATCATCGCCGGCACCGCCCGTTCCATGGGCATCACGGTCGAGGGCTGACAGTCCCCGTTTGACCTCTGTGGCAGGGCCAAGCGCTGGCCCGCACCACAACTCCACGCTCAACACATCAGGAGCAGAAGTGAAGCGCAGCAAGACTCTCCGCGCTGCGGACGCCAAGGTCGACCGGGAGCGCAACTACGCCCCGCTCGAGGCCGTCCGTCTCGCCAAGGACACCGCCGCCACCAAGTTCGACGGCACCGTCGAGGTCGCCTTCCGTCTGGGCGTTGACCCGCGCAAGGCCGACCAGATGGTCCGTGGCACCGTGAACCTTCCGCACGGCACCGGTAAGACCGCCCGGGTCCTGGTCTTCGCGACCGGTGACCGTGCCGAGGCCGCGCGTGCCGCGGGCGCCGACATCGTCGGCTCCGACGAGCTCATCGACGAGATCTCCAAGGGCCAGCGCCTGAACGAGTTCGACGCCGTCGTCGCCACCCCGGACCTCATGGGCAAGGTCGGCCGCCTCGGCCGCGTGCTCGGTCCGCGTGGTCTGATGCCGAACCCGAAGACCGGCACCGTCACGATGGACGTCGCCAAGGCCGTCAACGAGATCAAGGGCGGCAAGATCGAGTTCCGCGTGGACAAGCACTCGAACCTGCACTTCATCATCGGCAAGGTCTCCTTCGACGAGACGAAGCTGGTCGAGAACTACGCCGCGGCTCTGGAGGAGATCCTCCGTCTGAAGCCGTCCGCCGCGAAGGGCCGCTACATCAAGAAGGCGACCCTGACCACCACCATGGGTCCCGGCATCCCGCTGGACTCGAACCGCACCCGCAACCTCCTCGTCGAGGAGGACCCGGCCGCCGTCTGAATCTGACGGCAGTCGCGGGTCTCGCCTGCGAAGCCGGCCCCCGCCGCTCCTCGGAGCGGCGGGGGCCGGCTTCGTCCGCGAGCAGGGCCTCAGGCCGGCCCTCACGGGGCGCTGAGCGGGCGTACACGCGTTCCGGACCGGCAAGGGCCCTTCGGGGCCGCCACGGGCCTCGGTGACGGCTCCCAGGCGAAGAGCCGTCGCCCTCGCGGGCGGCGATGACCCGATTTGCCTCGCGGCGATCCGTTCCCGTACTCTTCCACGGAAGCCAAAGACCGCTGGTCGTTGCCGTGCTCTCCTTCCGAGGGTCCGGTGGCCGAAGGATCCGCTCAGCAGCGGACGACCCGCGCAGGTGACAGTGGATAGCTCCCTGATCGGATTCCGTTCAGGTCGAGCTACGCCCCGTGCGCCTGCGCCGGGGCGTTTCGTTTTGTTCAGCCCCTTCTGAGCGGTCCTCATCACCCGGAAGGAGGCCGACGCTCTATGGCAAGGCCCGACAAGGCTGCCGCGGTAGCCGAGCTCGCGGAGCAGTTCCGCAGCTCGAACGCCGCCGTGCTGACCGAGTACCGGGGTCTCACCGTGGCCCAGCTCAAGCAGCTGCGCCGTTCGCTCGGTGAGAACGCCCAGTACGCCGTGGTGAAGAACACGCTGACCAAGATTGCGGCCAACGAGGCCGGGATCAACACGCTCGACGACCAGTTCAACGGTCCGACGGCGGTTGCCTTCATCACCGGTGACCCGGTGGAGTCGGCGAAGGGTCTTCGTGACTTCGCCAAGGACAACCCGAACCTGATCATCAAGGGCGGTGTCCTTGATGGCAAGGCGCTGTCCGCCGATGAGATCAAGAAGCTTGCGGACCTCGAGTCCCGCGAGGTTCTGCTCGCCAAGCTGGCGGGCGCCATGAAGGGCAAGCAGTCCCAGGCTGCCGCGCTCTTCCAGGCGCTTCCCTCGAAGTTCGTCCGCACCGCGGAGGCGCTTCGTGCCAAGCAGGCCGAGCAGGGCGGTGCCGAGTAACTCGGCTCGCGCATTGATCCGCGCCGCCTAGGCACGGATCGCAGCGGGCCGAACGTACGCCCGCCTCACATGTACATCGGCACCAGCCGAATTAGTGGAAGGACCGCCATCATGGCGAAGCTCAGCCAGGAAGACCTGCTCGCGCAGTTCGAGGAGATGACCCTCATCGAGCTCTCCGAGTTCGTGAAGGCGTTCGAGGAGAAGTTCGACGTCACCGCCGCCGCCCCGGTCGCCGTTGCCGGCGTTGCGGGCCCGGGTGCCCCGGCCGCCGAGGCCGCTGAGGAGAAGGACGAGTTCGACGTCATCCTCACCGGCGCCGGCGAGAAGAAGATCCAGGTCATCAAGGTCGTGCGTGAGCTGACCTCCCTGGGCCTGAAGGAGGCCAAGGACCTCGTCGACGGCACCCCGAAGCCGGTCCTCGAGAAGGTCGCCAAGGACGCCGCCGAGAAGGCCGCCGAGTCCCTCAAGGCCGCCGGCGCCTCCGTCGAGGTCAAGTGACCTTGCGAGTCTCCTGACTCCTCGCGTGTAACGCACGCGCACTGAAGGGCGATCACCCAACCGGGTGGTCGCCCTTCGGCATGCGCGGGACGGCTGTCTTGCTCTTGCCGTCCCGGCGAGTATGGTGATCTTCGCCGTGCGCTCACAGCGGCCTGTGATGATCCCGGAGCAGCAGCTCAGGGGCAGGGGCCTTGACGAACCGCACGCAGCGCGCAATTCTCAGGACGCGTCGTCACAACGATCCGTATCCGAGGCATGGATCGACGACCGAACGGGCAGTATCGATGTGCGCCTCACGGCGCATAGGTTCGCGGAGATGAGAACAACGAGGGTCTCGAGGGTCTCGAAAACCCGCACTGGACATCAGTGTGCCAAGTGGCTACACTGACCCTTTGCGCTGCCTGTTAGCTGCCCCCTGCCCGTCACCCGGGGCATGCCCGTACCTGAGCATCGGTTGAAGACCGTCCCGACCTGGACTTTCTCTCCGTGCACAGTATGGGACCGGTACGCGCGTAGTGAGTCCGAGCCCTCGGAAGGACCCCCTCTTGGCCGCCTCGCGCAACGCCTCGACCGCGAATACGAACAACGGCGCAAGCACTGCCCCGCTGCGCATCTCCTTTGCAAAGATCAAGGAGCCCCTCGAGGTTCCGAACCTGCTCGCACTGCAGACCGAGAGCTTTGACTGGCTGCTCGGCAATGCGGCGTGGAAGGCTCGTGTCGAGGCGGCTCTCGAAAGCGGACAGGACGTCCCCACCAAGTCCGGTCTGGAAGAGATCTTCGAGGAGATCTCGCCGATCGAGGACTTCTCCGGGTCGATGTCGCTGACCTTCCGCGACCACCGCTTCGAGCCTCCGAAGAACTCGATCGACGAGTGCAAGGAGCGCGACTTCACGTACGCCGCCCCGCTCTTCGTCACCGCCGAGTTCACCAACAACGAGACCGGCGAGATCAAGTCCCAGACGGTCTTCATGGGCGACTTCCCGCTCATGACCAACAAGGGCACCTTCGTCATCAACGGCACCGAGCGTGTCGTCGTGTCGCAGCTCGTGCGCTCGCCGGGTGTCTACTTCGACTCCTCCATCGACAAGACGTCCGACAAGGACATCTTCACGGCCAAGATCATCCCGTCCCGGGGTGCCTGGCTGGAGATGGAGATCGACAAGCGCGACATGGTCGGTGTCCGCATCGACCGGAAGCGCAAGCAGTCCGTCACCGTCCTGCTCAAGGCGCTCGGCTGGACGACCGAGCAGATCCTCGAGGAGTTCGGCGAGTACGAGTCCATGCGCGCCACCCTGGAGAAGGACCACACCCAGGGCCAGGACGACGCGCTGCTCGACATCTACCGCAAGCTGCGCCCGGGCGAGCCGCCGACGCGTGAGGCTGCTCAGACGCTGCTCGAGAACCTCTACTTCAACCCGAAGCGCTACGACCTCGCGAAGGTCGGCCGCTACAAGGTGAACAAGAAGCTCGGCGCCGACGAGCCGCTGGACGCCGGTGTCCTGACCACCGACGACGTCATCGCCACCATCAAGTACCTGGTCAAGCTGCACGCCGGCGAGACCGAGACGGTCGGCGAGAACGGCACGCAGATCGTCGTCGAGACCGACGACATCGACCACTTCGGCAACCGCCGTCTGCGCAACGTCGGCGAGCTCATCCAGAACCAGGTCCGCACGGGTCTGGCTCGTATGGAGCGCGTCGTGCGCGAGCGCATGACCACGCAGGACGTCGAGGCGATCACGCCGCAGACCCTGATCAACATCCGGCCGGTCGTCGCCTCCATCAAGGAGTTCTTCGGCACCAGCCAGCTGTCGCAGTTCATGGACCAGAACAACCCGCTGTCGGGTCTCACCCACAAGCGCCGTCTGTCGGCTCTTGGCCCGGGTGGTCTCTCCCGTGAGCGGGCCGGCTTCGAGGTCCGTGACGTGCACCCGTCGCACTACGGCCGCATGTGCCCGATCGAGACCCCCGAAGGCCCGAACATCGGTCTGATCGGCTCGCTCGCGTCCTACGGCCGGGTCAACGCGTTCGGCTTCGTCGAGACTCCGTACCGCAAGGTCACCGACGGCCAGGTCACCGACGAGGTCGACTACCTGACCGCAGACGAGGAGGACCGCTTCGTCATCGCGCAGGCGAACGCGACCCTCTCCGAGGACCTGCGCTTCACCGAGGCCCGTGTGCTGGTCCGCCGTCGTGGCGGCGAGGTCGACTACGTCCCGCCGGCCGAGGTCGACTACATGGACGTCTCGCCGCGCCAGATGGTGTCGGTCGCGACCGCCATGATTCCGTTCCTCGAGCACGACGACGCCAACCGTGCCCTCATGGGCGCGAACATGATGCGCCAGGCCGTTCCGCTCATCAAGGCGGAGGCCCCGCTCGTCGGCACCGGCATGGAGTACCGCTGTGCCACCGACGCCGGCGACGTCATCAAGGCGGAGAAGGACGGTGTCATCCAGGAGGTCTCGGCCGACTACGTCACCGTCGCGAACGACGACGGCACGTACACCACGTACCGCATCGCGAAGTTCTCCCGCTCCAACCAGGGCACCTCGGTGAACCAGAAGGTCATCGTCTCCGAGGGCGACCGCGTCGTCGAGGGCCAGGTCCTCGCCGACGGCCCCGCCACCGAGAACGGTGAGATGGCGCTCGGCAAGAACCTGCTCGTGGCGTTCATGCCGTGGGAGGGTCACAACTACGAGGACGCGATCATCCTGTCGCAGCGCCTCGTGCAGGACGACGTCCTCTCCTCGATCCACATCGAGGAGCACGAGGTCGACGCCCGTGACACCAAGCTCGGCCCCGAGGAGATCACCCGGGACATCCCGAACGTCTCCGAGGAGGTCCTCGCCGACCTCGACGAGCGCGGCATCATCCGTATCGGTGCCGAGGTCGTCGCCGGCGACATCCTGGTCGGCAAGGTCACGCCCAAGGGTGAGACCGAGCTGACCCCGGAGGAGCGCCTGCTCCGCGCGATCTTCGGCGAGAAGGCCCGTGAGGTCCGTGACACCTCGCTGAAGGTGCCGCACGGCGAGACCGGCAAGGTCATCGGCGTGCGCGTCTTCGACCGCGAGGAGGGCGACGAGCTTCCCCCGGGCGTGAACCAGCTGGTCCGCGTCTACGTCGCCCAGAAGCGCAAGATCACCGACGGTGACAAGCTCGCCGGCCGTCACGGCAACAAGGGCGTCATCTCGAAGATCCTGCCGATCGAGGACATGCCGTTCCTGGAGGACGGCACCCCGGTCGACATCATCCTCAACCCGCTGGGTGTCCCGTCCCGAATGAACCCGGGACAGGTCCTGGAGATCCACCTCGGCTGGCTCGCCAGCCGCGGCTGGGACGTCTCCGGTCTGAGCGAGGAGTGGGCCCAGCGTCTGCAGGCCATCGGCGCCGACGACGTCGCGCCCGGCACCAACGTCGCGACCCCGGTCTTCGACGGTGCCCGCGAGGACGAGCTGGCCGGCCTGCTGCAGCACACCATCCCGAACCGCGACGGCGAGCGCATGGTGCTCCCGACCGGTAAGGCGCGTCTGTTCGACGGCCGCTCCGGCGAGCCGTTCCCGGACCCGATCTCCGTCGGGTACATGTACATCCTCAAGCTCCACCACCTGGTCGACGACAAGCTCCACGCCCGGTCGACCGGTCCGTACTCGATGATCACCCAGCAGCCGCTGGGTGGTAAGGCCCAGTTCGGTGGCCAGCGATTCGGTGAGATGGAGGTGTGGGCGCTGGAGGCGTACGGCGCCGCCTACGCGCTCCAGGAGCTGCTGACGATCAAGTCCGACGACGTGACCGGCCGCGTGAAGGTCTACGAGGCCATCGTCAAGGGCGAGAACATCCCCGAGCCCGGCATTCCCGAGTCCTTCAAGGTGCTCATCAAGGAAATGCAGTCGCTCTGCCTCAATGTGGAGGTGCTGTCCTCGGACGGCATGTCCATCGAGATGCGCGACACGGACGAGGACGTCTTCCGCGCTGCGGAGGAGCTCGGTATCGACCTGTCCCGGCGCGAGCCGAGCAGCGTCGAAGAGGTCTGACGGGCCCGGCCGGGGCTCTCGCGAGGGAGCCCCGGCCGTCCCCGGGACCGTACAGACCACTGATACAGAGCCCGTTTTCCGCTGACGCGGAGGGCACAACCCCGAAAGAGGGATTGACGAAAAAGTGCTCGACGTCAACTTCTTCGACGAGCTGCGGATCGGCCTCGCCACCGCGGACGACATCCGGACCTGGTCCCACGGCGAGGTCAAGAAGCCGGAGACCATCAACTACCGCACCCTCAAGCCCGAGAAGGACGGACTCTTCTGCGAGAAGATCTTCGGTCCGACCCGGGACTGGGAGTGCTACTGCGGCAAGTACAAGCGTGTCCGCTTCAAGGGCATCATCTGTGAGCGCTGTGGCGTCGAGGTCACGCGCGCCAAGGTGCGTCGTGAGCGGATGGGCCACATCGAGCTGGCCGCTCCCGTCACCCACATCTGGTACTTCAAGGGCGTCCCGTCGCGTCTGGGCTACCTGCTGGACCTGGCGCCGAAGGACCTCGAGAAGGTCATCTACTTCGCCGCGTACATGATCACGTTCGTGGACGAGGAGCGCCGCACGCGCGACCTGCCGTCGCTGGAGGCCCACGTCTCCGTCGAGCGCCAGCAGATCGAGAACCGCCGCGACGCCGACCTCGAAGCCCGCGCCAAGAAGCTCGAGACCGACCTGGCCGAGCTCGAGGCCGAGGGCGCCAAGGCCGACGTGCGCCGCAAGGTGCGCGAGGGCGCCGAGCGTGAGATGAAGCAGCTGCGCGACCGCGCCCAGCGCGAGATCGACCGTCTCGACGAGGTGTGGAACCGCTTCAAGAACCTCAAGGTCCAGGACCTCGAGGGCGACGAGCTGCTCTACCGCGAGCTGCGTGACCGCTTCGGCACGTACTTCGACGGCTCGATGGGTGCCGCGGCGCTGCAGAAGCGCCTGGAGTCCTTCGACCTCGAGGAGGAGGCCGAGCGCCTCCGCGAGATCATCCGTACCGGCAAGGGCCAGAAGAAGACCCGTGCGCTCAAGCGCCTCAAGGTCGTCTCCGCGTTCCTGCAGACGTCCAACAGCCCCAAGGGCATGGTGCTCGACTGCGTGCCGGTCATCCCGCCGGACCTGCGTCCGATGGTGCAGCTGGACGGTGGCCGCTTCGCGACCTCCGACCTGAACGACCTGTACCGCCGGGTGATCAACCGGAACAACCGACTGAAGCGCCTTCTCGACCTCGGTGCGCCCGAGATCATCGTGAACAACGAGAAGCGCATGCTCCAGGAGGCCGTCGACGCGCTGTTCGACAACGGCCGTCGTGGCCGTCCGGTCACCGGACCCGGCAACCGCCCGCTGAAGTCCCTCAGCGACATGCTGAAGGGCAAGCAGGGTCGTTTCCGTCAGAACCTGCTCGGTAAGCGAGTCGACTACTCGGCGCGTTCCGTCATCGTCGTCGGCCCGCAGCTGAAGCTGCACCAGTGCGGTCTGCCCAAGGCCATGGCGCTGGAGCTCTTCAAGCCGTTCGTGATGAAGCGCCTGGTCGACCTGAACCACGCGCAGAACATCAAGTCGGCCAAGCGCATGGTCGAGCGCGGCCGCACCGTCGTGTACGACGTCCTCGAAGAGGTCATCGCCGAGCACCCGGTGCTGCTGAACCGTGCGCCCACGCTGCACCGCCTCGGCATCCAGGCCTTCGAGCCGCAGCTGGTCGAGGGCAAGGCCATCCAGATCCACCCGCTCGTCTGCACCGCGTTCAACGCGGACTTCGACGGTGACCAGATGGCCGTGCACCTGCCGCTGTCCGCGGAGGCGCAGGCCGAGGCCCGCATCCTGATGCTGTCCTCGAACAACATCCTCAAGCCGGCCGACGGCCGTCCGGTCACCATGCCGACCCAGGACATGGTGCTGGGCCTCTTCTTCCTCACCACGGACGAGGAGGAGCGCGAGGTGCGCGGCGAGGGCCGTGCGTTCAACTCCACCGCCGAGGCGATCATGGCCTTCGACGCCCGGGAGCTCTCGCTCCAGGCGAAGGTCGACATCCGCTTCCCGGTCGGCACCATCCCGCCGCGCGGCTGGACGCCTCCGGTCGAAGAAGGGGATGACGCGGTCGAGGCAGGGACGTGGCAGCAGGGTGACAGCTTCCGTCTGAAGACCACGCTCGGCCGTGCGCTCTTCAACGAGCTGCTGCCCGAGGACTACCCGTTCGTCGACTACTCGGTGGGCAAGAAGCAGCTCTCCGAGATCGTCAACGACCTCGCCGAGCGCTACCCCAAGGTCATCGTGGCGGCGACGCTCGACAACCTGAAGGCGGCCGGCTTCTACTGGGCGACCCGTTCCGGTGTCACCGTGGCCATCTCCGACGTCGTCGTGCCCGAGGCGAAGAAGGCGATCGTCAAGGGTTACGAGGAGCAGGACGAGAAGGTCCAGAAGCAGTACGAGCGCGGTCTGATCACCAAGGACGAGCGCACGCAGGAGCTCATCGCGATCTGGACCAAGGCGACCAACGAGGTCGCCGAGGCCATGAACGAGAACTTCCCGAAGACCAACCCCATCTTCATGATGGTCAACTCGGGTGCTCGTGGAAACATGATGCAGATGCGTCAGATCGCCGGTATGCGTGGTCTGGTGTCCAACGCCAAGAACGAGACCATCCCGCGTCCGATCAAGGCGTCCTTCCGTGAGGGCCTGTCGGTGCTGGAGTACTTCATCTCCACGCACGGTGCCCGTAAGGGTCTGGCGGACACCGCCCTGCGTACCGCCGACTCGGGTTACCTGACCCGTCGTCTGGTGGACGTCTCGCAGGACGTCATCATCCGCGAGGAGGACTGCGGCACCGACCGTGGCCTCAAGCTGCGGATCGCCGAGAAGGGCGCCGACGGCGTGCTGCGCAAGGCGGAGGACGTCGAGACCTCCGTGTACGCGCGCATGCTCGCCGAGGACGTCGTCGTCGACGGCAAGGTCATCGCGCCTGCCAACGTCGACCTCGGTGACGTGCTCATCGACGCGCTCGTCGCGGCCGGTGTGGAGGAGGTCAAGACCCGCTCGGTCCTGACCTGTGAGTCCGCGGTCGGTACCTGTGCGTACTGCTACGGCCGTTCGCTGGCCACCGGCAAGCTGGTCGACATCGGTGAGGCGGTCGGCATCATCGCCGCCCAGTCCATCGGTGAGCCCGGTACCCAGCTGACGATGCGTACCTTCCACACCGGTGGTGTGGCCGGTGACGACATCACCCAGGGTCTGCCCCGTGTCGTCGAGCTCTTCGAGGCTCGTACGCCCAAGGGTGTCGCCCCGATCTCGGAGGCGGCCGGCCGCGTCCGTATCGAGGAGACCGAGAAGACCAAGAAGCTCGTCGTCACCCCGGACGACGGCAGCGACGAGACCGCCTACCCGATCTCGAAGCGTGCCCGTCTGCTGGTCGGCGAGGGCGACCACGTCGAGGTGGGCCAGAAGCTCACCGTGGGTGCCACCAACCCGCACGACGTGCTGCGCATCCTCGGCCAGCGCGCGGTCCAGGTCCACCTGGTCGGCGAGGTCCAGAAGGTCTACAACTCGCAGGGTGTGTCGATCCACGACAAGCACATCGAGATCATCATCCGGCAGATGCTGCGCCGGGTGACGATCATCGAGTCCGGCGACGCGGAGCTGCTGCCGGGCGAGCTGGTCGAGCGCTCGAAGTTCGAGACCGAGAACCGTCGTGTGGTCACCGAGGGCGGTCACCCCGCCTCCGGCCGTCCGCAGCTGATGGGTATCACCAAGGCCTCGCTGGCGACCGAGTCGTGGCTGTCGGCGGCGTCCTTCCAGGAGACGACCAGGGTCCTGACCGATGCGGCGATCAACGCCAAGTCGGACTCCCTGATCGGCCTCAAGGAGAACGTCATCATCGGTAAGCTCATCCCGGCCGGTACGGGCCTGTCCCGCTACCGCAACATCCGGGTCGAGCCGACCGAGGAGGCCAAGGCCGCGATGTACTCGGCCGTCGGCTACGACGACATCGACTACTCGCCGTTCGGCACGGGCTCCGGCCAGGCCGTTCCGCTGGAGGACTACGACTACGGTCCGTACAACCAGTAAGCGGGTCGCTTGAACGACCGAAGGGCGGTCACCCGGTGGGTGGCCGCCCTTCGGCGCTCTGGGCCCTTCCCGGGTCCTTTGCGGCCCTTCCCGGGGCGTCCGACGGGCTTTCGGGGCCGCTTTCCGGGGATTCCCCGGGGGACAGGGGTGCCCGCGGGCATTTGTTTTGACCGATCTCGGTGAGATAGGTACGCTCAGACCTTGTGCCTGGGGTGTGCCTGGGCTCGTGTGCGTGTCCTCAACCGCATGGCGAGTCAGATATCGGCCACCGCAATCTGCGCCTTTTCCGCTCGCGGCGGAGGTCCGCAGCATTCGACACACCCGACCGCGTGGGTCGGCGACGTTCCAGGTTAGCTTCACTGACGGCACACAGAAACCGGAGAAGTAGTGCCTACGATCCAGCAGCTGGTCCGCAAGGGCCGGCAGGACAAGGTCGAGAAGAACAAGACGCCCGCACTCGAGGGTTCTCCTCAGCGCCGCGGCGTCTGCACGCGTGTGTTCACGACCACCCCGAAGAAGCCGAACTCGGCCCTGCGTAAGGTCGCGCGTGTGCGTCTGACCTCCGGCATCGAGGTCACGGCCTACATCCCGGGTGAGGGACACAACCTGCAGGAGCACTCCATCGTGCTCGTGCGTGGTGGCCGTGTGAAGGACCTGCCGGGTGTTCGTTACAAGATCATCCGCGGTTCGCTCGACACCCAGGGTGTCAAGAACCGCAAGCAGGCCCGCAGCCGCTACGGCGCCAAGAAGGAGAAGTAAGAATGCCTCGTAAGGGCCCCGCCCCGAAGCGCCCGGTCATCATCGACCCGGTTTACGGTTCTCCTCTGGTGACCTCGCTGATCAACAAGATCCTGCTCAACGGCAAGCGTTCCACCGCTGAGCGCATCGTCTACGGCGCCATGGAAGGCCTCCGCGAGAAGACCGGCAACGACCCGGTCATCACGCTGAAGCGCGCCCTCGAGAACGTCAAGCCGGCGCTCGAGGTCAAGTCCCGTCGTGTCGGTGGCGCCACCTACCAGGTGCCGGTCGAGGTCAAGCCCGGCCGCGCCTCCACGCTGGCGCTGCGCTGGCTGGTCGGTTACTCCCGCGCCCGTCGCGAGAAGACCATGACCGAGCGCCTCATGAACGAACTGCTCGACGCCTCCAACGGCCTCGGCGCTTCGGTCAAGAAGCGTGAGGACACGCACAAGATGGCCGAGTCCAACAAGGCCTTCGCGCACTACCGCTGGTAGTCGCTACCCACATCGAGACCGAGAGAAGACTGAGCCATATGGCCACCACTTCGCTTGACCTGGCCAAGGTCCGCAACATCGGGATCATGGCCCACATCGACGCGGGCAAGACGACGACCACCGAGCGCATCCTGTTCTACACCGGTGTGAGCTACAAGATCGGTGAGGTCCACGACGGCGCTGCCACGATGGACTGGATGGAGCAGGAGCAGGAGCGCGGCATCACCATCACGTCCGCCGCGACGACCTGTCACTGGCCGCTCGACAACGTCGATCACACGATCAACATCATCGACACCCCGGGTCACGTCGACTTCACCGTCGAAGTGGAGCGTTCGCTCCGCGTGCTCGACGGTGCCGTCACGGTGTTCGACGGTGTCGCCGGTGTTGAGCCGCAGTCCGAGACCGTCTGGCGTCAGGCGGACCGCTACGGCGTTCCGCGTATCTGCTTCGTCAACAAGCTCGACCGCACCGGTGCCGAGTTCCACCGCTGTGTTGACATGATCAAGGACCGCCTCGGCGCGACCCCGATCGTCATGCAGCTCCCGATCGGTGCCGAGGCCGACTTCAAGGGCGTCATCGACCTCGTTCGCATGAAGGCCCTCGTGTGGTCCGCCGAGGCCACCAAGGGCGAGATGTACGACGTCGTCGACATCCCCTCCACGCACGCCGAGGCCGCCGAGGAGTGGCGCGGCACGCTGCTGGAGACCGTCGCCGAGAACGACGAAGAGATCATGGAGCTGTACCTGGAGGGCAAGGAGCCCACCGAGGAGCAGCTGTACACCGCGATCCGTCGTATCACCATCGCGTCCGGCGTCTCCAAGGACACCACCGTCACCCCGGTGTTCTGCGGCACCGCGTTCAAGAACAAGGGCGTCCAGCCCCTGCTCGACGCGGTCGTGCGCTACCTCCCCTCCCCCCTGGACGTCGAGGCCATCGAGGGCCACGACGTGAAGGACCCGGAGACGGTCGTCAAGCGCAAGCCGTCCGACGACGAGCCGCTCTCGGCCCTCGCGTTCAAGATCGCGAGCGACCCGCACCTCGGCAAGCTCACCTTCGTCCGGATCTACTCCGGTCGCCTGGACTCCGGCACCGCGGTGCTGAACTCCGTGAAGGGCAAGAAGGAGCGCATCGGCAAGATCTACCGCATGCACGCGAACAAGCGTGAGGAGATCGAGTCGGTGGGCGCCGGCGACATCGTCGCCGTCATGGGCCTGAAGCAGACCACCACCGGTGAGACGCTGTGCGACGAGAAGAACCCGGTGATCCTGGAGTCCATGGACTTCCCGGCGCCGGTCATCCAGGTCGCCATCGAGCCCAAGTCCAAGGGTGACCAGGAGAAGCTGGGTGTCGCCATCCAGCGTCTCGCGGAGGAGGACCCCTCCTTCCAGGTCCACTCGGACGAGGAGACCGGCCAGACCATCATCGGTGGCATGGGCGAGCTGCACCTCGAGGTGTTGGTCGACCGTATGCGCCGTGAGTTCAAGGTCGAGGCCAACGTCGGCAAGCCGCAGGTCGCGTACCGCGAGACGATCCGCAAGGCCGTCGAGCGCGTGGACTACACCCACAAGAAGCAGACCGGTGGTACCGGTCAGTTCGCCAAGGTGCAGATCGCGATCGAGCCCATCGAGGGCGGCGACGCCTCGTACGAGTTCGTGAACAAGGTCACCGGTGGCCGCATCCCCAAGGAGTACATCCCCTCGGTGGACGCGGGCGCGCAGGAGGCCATGCAGTTCGGCATCCTGGCCGGCTACGAGATGACGGGCGTTCGCATCACGCTCATCGACGGCGCCTACCACGAGGTCGACTCCTCCGAACTCGCGTTCAAGATCGCCGGTTCGCAGGCCTTCAAGGAGGCCGCGCGCAAGGCCAGCCCCGTGCTGCTCGAGCCGATGATGGCCGTCGAGGTCACCACGCCCGAGGACTACATGGGTGAGGTCATCGGCGACATCAACTCTCGCCGTGGTCAGATTCAGGCCATGGAGGAGCGGATGGGCGCCCGGATCGTCAAGGGTCTGGTGCCTCTCTCGGAGATGTTCGGCTACGTCGGAGACCTCCGCAGCAAGACCTCGGGTCGCGCAAGCTACTCGATGCAGTTCGACTCCTACGCCGAGGTTCCCCGGAACGTCGCCGAGGAGATCATCGCGAAGGCCAAGGGCGAGTAACTCACCCGAGTCCACGCCTTAGGCTTGACACCGTCCGCCGGGGGTTCGCCCCGAGACCTATCAAGGGTCGGACCCCGGCGGCCGGCTTCCCAGCAAAGATCACCTGGCGCCGATGAGTAAGGCGTACAGAACCACTCCACAGGAGGACCCCAGTGGCGAAGGCGAAGTTCGAGCGGACTAAGCCGCACGTCAACATCGGCACCATCGGTCACATCGACCACGGTAAGACGACCCTCACGGCCGCCATTACCAAGGTGCTGCACGACGCGTACCCGGACCTGAACGAGGCCTCGGCCTTCGACCAGATCGACAAGGCTCCTGAGGAGCGCCAGCGCGGTATCACCATCTCCATCGCGCACGTCGAGTACCAGACCGAGTCGCGTCACTACGCCCACGTCGACTGCCCCGGTCACGCGGACTACATCAAGAACATGATCACCGGTGCTGCCCAGATGGACGGCGCCATCCTCGTGGTCGCCGCCACCGACGGCCCGATGCCGCAGACCAAGGAGCACGTGCTCCTGGCCCGCCAGGTCGGCGTTCCGTACATCGTCGTCGCCCTGAACAAGGCCGACATGGTGGACGACGAGGAGATCCTGGAGCTCGTCGAGCTCGAGGTGCGTGAGCTCCTCTCCGAGTACGAGTTCCCGGGCGACGACCTGCCGGTCGTCAAGGTCTCGGCGCTCAAGGCTCTCGAGGGCGACAAGGAGTGGGGCCAGTCGGTCCTGAACCTGATGGCCGCCGTCGACGAGGCGATCCCGCAGCCCGAGCGTGACGTCGACAAGCCGTTCCTGATGCCGATCGAGGACGTCTTCACGATCACCGGTCGTGGCACCGTCGTCACCGGCCGTATCGAGCGTGGTGTCCTCAAGGTCAACGAGACCGTCGACATCGTCGGTATCAAGCAGGAGAAGACCACCACCACGGTCACCGGCATCGAGATGTTCCGCAAGCTGCTCGACGAGGGCCAGGCCGGTGAGAACGTCGGTCTGCTCCTCCGTGGCATCAAGCGCGAGGACGTCGAGCGCGGCCAGGTCATCATCAAGCCCGGTTCGGTCACGCCGCACACCGAGTTCGAGGCCCAGGCCTACATCCTGTCCAAGGACGAGGGTGGCCGCCACACGCCGTTCTTCAACAACTACCGTCCGCAGTTCTACTTCCGTACGACTGACGTGACCGGTGTTGTGACCCTCCCCGAGGGCACCGAGATGGTCATGCCGGGCGACAACACCCAGATGTCCGTCCAGCTGATCCAGCCGGTCGCCATGGAAGAGGGCCTGAAGTTCGCCATCCGTGAGGGTGGCCGGACCGTGGGCGCCGGCCAGGTCACCAAGATCAACAAGTAATTGTCGATCTGACCTGGTAGCTCGCTGAGCTGCAAGAAGGGCCCCGCACCCGTTCGGTGCGGGGCCCTTCGTCATGTCCGGGCAGCGGGGGGCCGTTGACCGGATTGTTCCGCCACCGGCCCGGATCGGGCCTGCCGCTCAAGGGTCGTGCCTGGTCAGAATGGGTGCCATGAGACGAGCGCTGATAGTCATCGATGTCCAGGAGTCCTTCCGGGCCCGCCCGCTGTGGGAGCAGATCGCCGACCCGAAGATCGCCGAACCGGTGAACAGGCTGGTCCGCCTGGCCCGTTCGGCCGGGGACCTCGTCGTCTGGGTGCTGCACCACGAGCCCGGCAGCGGCGGCGCGTTCGACCCTGCCCTCGGGCACGTACGGCCGCTGGAGGAGCTGGAGCGGCCTGCGGAGGGGGAACCGGTCCTGCACAAGACCTCGCACAACGCCTTCACCACGACCAACCTGCAGCAGCTCCTGACCGCCGCCGGCGTGGGCGAGCTGTGGGTGTGCGGCATCCGTACGGAACAGTGCGTGGAGACGACCACCCGCGTGGGCAGCGACCTCGGCTACCGGATGGTCTTCGTCACCGACGCCACCACGACGAATCCGATCGGCGACCTCAGCGCCGAGGCGATCATCGAGCGCACGGAGGCGGTACTGCGCGACCGGTTCGCCCGGATCGCCACGGTTGCCGAACTGGAGGCGGAAGCGGGAGCATCCGGGACGTGACCCAGGTCGTCTTCGTCCTCGTCCCCGGCGTCCACCTGCTCGACCTGGCCGGACCCGCCCAGGTCTTCGGCACGGCGGCCGACTTCGGGCATCCCTACCGGCTCTCCTACGTGGCCGAGCAGGAGCAGGTGCCCAGCGCCCAGGGTCTGCCGCTCGCCGCGCGGACCTGCTGGCCGGAGCTGGGACCGGACGACCTGGTCGTGGTGCCGGGCTGGCGCGCGCCCACGCTGCGCGGCGGCCCGCTCCCCGGGCCGGCCCTGCTGGAGCGGCTGCGTGCCCACCACGCCGCCGGCGGCAGCGTCGCCAGCGTGTGCGCGGGGGCGGAGGCGCTGGGGCTCGCGGGACTGCTCGACGGGCGCCGGTGCACCACGCACCACGGGCTCCAGGACGAGCTGGCGGCGCGCCACCCGCGGGCGGTCGTCGTCAGGGACGTGCTGTTCACCACCGACGACCGGGTGGTGACCTCGGCCGGCATCGCCAGTGGGATCGACCTGGCGCTGCACCTGCTCGCGGGCCGGCACGGACCGGCGCTCGCCGCGCGGGTCGCGCGCGAGATGGTGGTCTACGCCCGCCGCAACGGGCACGAGCCGCAGGCCAGCGCCATGCTGCGGCACCGCTCCCATGTGGACGACACCGTCCACCGCGTGCAGGACCTCATCGACGCCCGCTTCGCCGAACCCCTCCCGCTGGCCCGCCTCGCCGCCTCGGCCGGGGTCAGCGAGCGCACCCTGACCCGGCTGTTCGCCCGCGCCACGGGCGGCCTCACGCCCCTGCGCTACCAGCAGACGCTGCGGGTCGAACGGGCCGAGCACCTGGTCGGTCAGGGCGCGACGGTGGAGAGCGCGGCGCGCGAGGTGGGCTTCGAGGACGCCCGGATGCTGCGCAGACTCCGGGCGCGGACATCCTTCTGACGCGGCCTCAGCGCATCTCAGCCCTCGGTGCGGGGACGGGGGGACCACGTCCACGGGTGCGCGTCCGCGCCCAGGCCGACGACGGTCGCGGCGTCGCCGGCGCCCAGGTGCAGCGTGGGGGTGTCGATGCTCTGCGCCCCCGTCGTACGGGTCAGCAGGCGGCCCGCGAAACGGAGTTGGATCCGCCCGCGCAGGTCCTTGCCGAGCAGGACGGCGCCTCCCGTGCCCGTGGCCGCGCGGACGGGCCCGTACCCCTCGAAGCGGACCGCCGGCAGCCGCCTGCCGTCGGGGCGTACGCAGGTCAGCGTGGCCGCCGCGGTGCCGCGGGAGTCCGTCGGCGTCGCTCTCCTGTAGGGCCGCTCCTGCCGGTACAGCAACTGGAGCGACCCGTCGGCGGCGGTCAGGGCGGCCGGAGCCTCCACGGCGACCGGCAGCGCGCCGCCGGGACGGTGGACCACGGCCCCGCCGGGCGCGTCCTGCGCCCAGTGGTGCACGGTGTCGTGGCCCGAGGCGAAGAGGTGGACGCGGCCTTCGGCGTCGACCGCCGTGGTCAGCCCGTCCTGGATCTCGCCGCCCCCGAGGTCCTGCCAGCCGCTCCAGCTCCCGTCGGCCTGCCGAACCCGGCCGCTGACGCCCTTGTCCGCGTTGCGCACGAACAGGTGCACCCGGCCGTCCGGTGCCGTGACGGCCACCGGCACACCGATACGCCGGCCGCGGTCGTCGTCGTGCTCCGGATTGCCGAGCCCGCGCCAGGCGAGGAACGGGCCGCCGGCCGAGCGCTGCTCCAGCAGCACGATCTCGCGGGCGTTGTCCCCGCCGTGTCCGGCGACGGCCGCGAACCGCAGTCCGAACAGCAGCTGCCTGCCGTCCGCCAGCGCGGTGGCGCCCATCGCCGGCGCGAGCGGGCCGCCGCCGAGGTCGTCCGGCTCTCCCCAGCGGCCGCTGCCGGGCTCGGTCTCACGCCAGCGGACGGCCCTCAGCCCCAGCACGCCGTAGGCGGACAGCCGTCCGTCCGGTTCGGTGGCGACCGCGGTGCGGGGGCCGGGGTAGCGGTAGTGGGTCGAGCGGACCCAGCCCTTCTTGTTCTTGAGCGGCCGCTTGCCGCCGACGTTGTAGTCGCCGCAGCCGGCCGCGTTGCCGCAGTCCCAGTCGGCGTGACCGCCGTACGGGACGAGGTGGGCCGCCTTGCGGCCCAGCACGGCGGTGGGGAGGTTCTTCGGCCAGTGCCGGTTGTAGTAGCCGCGGAAGGAGGTGGCCACGAAGGCGGGCACCTCGCCGCCGTCCTGCGTCGCCTCGGCCACCCAGCGGACCATGGCCGCCCAGCTGAACGACGCCACCGCCGTGTGGTCGGCGTGGTCGGAGTAGCCGCGCTGCTCGCTGTCCTTCCTGCGGGTCGCCTCGTCGCTGTGCTGGATGTCGGGGTCCGGGTCCAGGGTCTGCACGACGGTCGGCCGGTAGCGCTCCATCAGCCCGACCAGGACGTCGACGAGCTGGTCGTAGTCGTACGAGTCGGCCTTGCGGAGGGGGGAGTCGTCGGCGACGACGGTCGCGAGGCCGAGCGCCCGGTCCTGCCACAGGCTCGGCAGGCCCATCCGGCCGCCGCGGGCCGTGTGCATGGCGAGGTTGAGGAAGATCAGCTCGACCCGGCGGGCGCCGTTCGCCAGCGTGTTGATCTCCGCGCGCCGGTCGCCGCGCAGGGTGGCGACGCCCTTCTGCCAGTCGGTGAACCGGTCGAGGCCGAGCAGCTCGGCGTACGCCTGCCGAAGGCCCTGGTGACGGGCCGAGGAGTACGCGCTCTTGTCCGACAGGACGTCCCAGTTCCCCGGTATGTGGTTCTTGCCGTCCGCCTCGCCCGCGGTGACGTACACGCAGACCAGCGGGACCCCGGCGTCCAGCATCTGCTGCGTGTCCGGGTTCATGAAGTACAGGTCGTCGTCCGGGTGCGCCAGGATCTGCATCAGCTGCGCACGCCGGGAGCTGGCTATCGGAATGCCGGGCGCCGGATCGGCCACCGGCCCCTTCCGCCGAGGGGCGGGAACGGAACAGGCGCCGAGCACGCCCGTGCCGGCGAGGGCCGCGAGCGCCGTGACGGCGGCGACGACACTGCGGCGGCGCGGTCCCGGTCGCCGGACGGCGTCCTGATGGTTCTCGCGCGCGGCTGTGGGCAGCGCGCGGACAGCTCTGTCGTTCACCGGTGATGCTCCGTCCGCTTCCCCCCGCAGCGGACGGGCAATACCGTGCCCCCGTCTGCGTACTGTGATCTCCCCAAGTGCGGACGGGCTGGTCAGGAACCCCTTCCGCGATCAGCAAGACGGCGGCGACCGGGCCCGGGTTGCCTGGGAACGCGTGTGCTCTTCGCCGCTCTCCGGCGGTCAGCGCAGCGTGGGCACGTCCCCGCCCTCGGCGCGCGTCAGCGTCACACCGGCGAGCCCCCGCAGCCACCGGTCCGCGATCCGTTCGAGCACGTCCCGGTCCGGCGGGGTGGCGCCCAGTCCGATCGCGAGGCGGAGCGGGTCCCAGCCGAACGGTCGGGGCCAGGCGTGGACGTCGGGGGACGCCTCGGAGAGCTCGGTGAGCAGCGCGCGCATCCGGCCCCGTACCCGGCCCTCGGCCGGACCCGGCGGCACGGTCACGACCGCCCACGCCGCGTGCCGGCGGTGCAGCGGAGGCGTGGACAGCAGGCCGGCGGGACCCTGCTCCAGGACCTCCCAGGCGCGGAACAGCTCCTGGGTGAGCAGGTCGCGCATGCCCGGTGTGACCTGGTCGCTGCACGGGCGTACCGGCTCGGAGGGAGTCAGGATCACCACGGGCAGGTCCGGCGCGCCGGCACGGGGCGCGCCCGCGGGCAGGTCCGGGGCGCCCGCACCGGACGCGACCACCGGTTCGCGCCAGTCCCAGGCCGCCCACGTCGCGAAGAAGTGCCGCAGCAGTTCGGCGGGCGGCAGGTCGCCCGCCTCGCGGACGGTACCGGCCGCCAGCAGGGACCACGCCAGCCCGGGCAGCCCGCCGAACGGCGCCGAGTCCAGGCCGCGCGCCTTGGCCCACGCCTTGACCTCCCGGGCCAGCCGGGCGAACGCCTCCCGGCGGTCGCCGGCCAGCGCGAGGACCGCTTCGGCGTCGCTGACGGCGCTGAGCGCGATCGCCGCCGCCGCGCCCAGTTCCCTGCGGTGCTCGACGGCGGTGGCGGGGTCGGCCGCGCCGGTGGGGACCACGACCAGGTCCACGGTCAGGCCGCCGACGTCCGTGCGCAGACCGGGGACCCGGGCACCGACCACCTCCCGTACGTCCGCCGCCTCGGGCAGCGCCGCCGCCAGCCGGGCGCGTACGTCCTCCAGCCGGGCATCGCCCGGCAGCGCCGCCACCAGGTCCAGGTCCGCGCCGGGCAGGGCGCAGCCCATGCGCCGGGAGCCCACCACGTGGACGACACCGTCGTCGAGCGCGTCCGCCACGCGCTCCGCGACGCGGGCGGCGCGCGGGGTGTCGTCGGCGGATTCGGCCGGCCCAGCGGAGGGCACCGTGTCGTCCTTCGTCTCCGTCGAGGAGGCCGCCGCGGGGGAGTGGCGTGGGCCGCCGGCCGGGTCCGCGGCGTCCGCCTCCTCCGGCGTCCAGCGCACCTCGCCGGTGCCCAGCGACACCGTCGCCCGGACCCGCATCGGCTCGGCGCCCCGGCGCGAGAGAAGCGCCAGTTCGCCGACGCGCACCGGCATCGGGGCGAGGCGGGCGGTGCACTCGGCGGCCAGGGCGTGCGGGTCCGTGGTCCGGCCCAGGGTGAGGTGCGGGGTGAAGCCCTCGCGGTGGCCGCGGCAGCCCGGGAACCGCCGGGCCAGCGCCTCCCGCAGGGCCGCCCACGGCTCCTCGCCGCCGGCCGCCGGGTCCAGCCACACCGTGGCGTCGTCGCGGTGCCCGAACCACTGCACGCCCGCGAGCCGGGCCTCGAAGGGCGCGCTCGCCGCGACCGCCGCCGCGACGAGCGGGGCCGCCTGCTCGAACGCATGCTCCGGCACGAATCCGAAGAGCAGGTTGACGTGCGGCGGCCAGCGGCGGATCTGCGGGTCGTGGTCCGCGCGGATCTCCTGCAGCGCAGGCCAGACCTCACGCGGCGGGATCCACGCCAGCGCCGTACGGGCCGTCGCCCGTACGTCCAGCACCTCGGCCGACTCCTCGCCCCCGAGATCCAGGTCGGCCCGTACGCCGTAGTGGTCCGAGATGTACAGGCCCTCCGCCGTGGGCGTGTCGCCGTGCAGCGCGGCCTCCCGCACCCGCAGCGCCTCCGCGCGCAGCAGCACGCGGTCCAGCCGGGAGGCCCGCCCGGTCAGCGAGGACACCGCGGCCAGCGGATTGACGCCCGGGTCGAAGGTGGGCGTCGTGTCGCTCCGGCCGCAGGCCTCGCTCCAGGCGTCGCGCATCCCGAGTGCCGCCGCCGGTGCGTCCGTACCGTCGTTGAAGTCGCCCATCAGGACGACGTCGCCGTCCAGGGACGCCAACCCCTCGGCGATGCTTGCCAGTTCGGTGTCACGCCGCCCCGCGCCGTCGTCCGAGTGGTCGCTGCTCAGATGCGTCGCGGCCACCGTGACCGGCCCCGCTCCCGTCTCCACGACGAGCGCGGTCACCGCCTTGTGCGAGCCGAGCTCGTGGTGCCCTGCCTCCCGTACGGGCAGCCTGCTCAGCAGGAGCAGACCGCACTCGTCGACGTCCCGCGCACCCGGATCGGCGCCCAGCGTGTACGCCTCGCGCACCCAGGGCTCGCCGAGCACCATCGTGAGCAGCCGGGGCTCGACCTCCTGGAGCGCGATGACGTCGGCGTCGGCCTCGCGCAGGGCGGCCAGCAGCAGCGGCCTGCGCAGGGCGGTGTCGATGCGGCCGGCGTCGTAGCGGTCCCACAGGGTGTTCCAGGTCAGCACGCGCAGGCGGCCCGTGCGCACGGCCCCCTTGGGCGTGCGCGCGGGCACCCAGTCGGCGCCGTCCCACACGTGCGGCGTCCGGGCGGCGAAGAACGGCGCCCGCAGCCGGCGCGCCTCGCGCACCCGCCCGGCGTCCGTGTCGTCCATCCGGTCCACGCCGGAGGTCCGGTCCCAGACCACCTCGCCGTCGGCCTCGAAGAAGAGGACCCGGTGCCAGGGGATGTCGCCGCCGGGCACGAACGCGGGCAGCGGTACGCGCCCCGGCGCGGCCCCGCGCTGCAGGACGCCGATCACGAAGCGGGCCGGGTCGAAACGCGCGTCCCAGCGCACCCGGTGGTAGATCTCCTCGCTGGTACGCACCGCTACACCTCCTCCTCGATCGTCCCGCTCGCCCCGATGTACCAGGTGCGGTGCGCCTGGCCCGGATACGGCGGGCCGAAGCGGTGCAACTGGGCGGCGAGGACGGCAGGCGGCACCGGGTGCTCCCGCACGCCGTTGCGCCGGACCAGCTCGTCCTCGCCGACGAGGACGACGGCGTGGGTGACCAGGGCGTCACGGCGCCGCGCGACCGCGTGCACCAGGGAGCGCTGCTGCTGGTTGAGCGAGGTCGCGTCCCACACCGCGGTGCCGCCCGCCGCCAGGGCGGCGTCCAGCCGGTCGAGCCCCGCGCGCAGGATCTCCGCGTTGGCCTTCTGATCGGCGCGGGAACCGCGGGCCTCGCGCAGGTCGTCGAGCGAGACGTACGCGTCCACCCCGGCGAGGCCCCGTGCGAACGTGCTCTTGCCGCTGCCCGCAGGGCCCACGGTCTGGACGAGCTTCGGGAAGTCGCCGGCGCGCCACTGCCAGGTCGCCGCGACGGCCTCCTCGGCCGAGCCGATCCGCCCGAGCGCGTACGCCTCGCGCGCCTCGGCCCGGCAGCGGGCCGCGGCGTCCGGCTCCAGGTCCGCGAACACCTCGGCCAGCTCTGCGATCGGTGCGGCGTCCTCGGCGTGCAGCGCCGACCACTCCACCTGCTCGCGCGCCTCGGCGCTCGGGGCCGTCGCCCGGGCGACGGCGTGCAGGACGCCGAGGTCGGCGGCGTACGACATGCGCACCAGACCGGCCCGCCGGTCCTCGTCCGGATAGGGCCGGTGCAGCGCCGGGGCCAGCCCGACGAGGTCCGCCACGCGCCGGGCGAGCGGCATGCCGAGCACCGCGGCCAGCTCGGGCGCGAGCCACGCCCGCCGGCTGCCGTGCAGCAGTGCGGCCAGGACGCCCGAGAGCCGGGCGTCGCCCGTGACGCCCGCGACCTCCAGCCTGCCGAGGGCCGCCGCGTCGCCGCCGGGCACCCCGAGCGCGGCGGCCAGTGCCGCCGCGTCGGCGGGAGCGCCCGAACGCACCGCCCACAGCGGCGCGTTCGGGCCGAGCCCGTTCGCCACGACGGCCGCGTGCATCCAGTGCGTACCGGTCTGCACATGACCGCCACGCACCCACTTGGCCACGTGCAGGCCGAACTCCTCGGCGGGGAACCCCTCGGCGGTCCGGACGACGTACCCCTCCTGCCGCGTGAGGTCGAGCCTCAGTGCGCGCAGCGCCCGCTCGGCCCGCTCGGCGGTTTCGTCGAGGAGTCCCCGCCACAGCACGCGCGGCACGGGAATGCCGAGGTCCCGCAGAAACGCCACCGTCCGGTCCCAGTCGAGGCAGCGTCCCTCGTCGTCCCACACGGAGAACCCGTAGAAGTAGCCGTCCAGGTCGTCGTACGCGATCGAGTGCCGGGCGTACATGTTCTCGCCGCACACCCGCCAGCCCTCGGGGACGGCGTGTCCGATGCGTCCGTGCAGCGCCTTGACCCAGGCCCGGGAGGGGTGGTGAGCCGAGTCGAGGGACCGGGCGTGCAGACCGTCGCGGTACAGCGTGGTGTTCTCGCCGTCGAGCTTCTCGGTGACGACGACCTCGCGCCCCAGTAGTCCGCGCAGGTCGGTGACCCGCACATCGTCTGCGGTCGCCCCTGGTGACCAGGGCAGATGTCGTGTCCTCGGATAGTGCGTACGCATGGTGACCGTTCCCCCGTGACAGCGGCTGCGCGGTCACTGTAAGTGTGCGCCCCGACGTGCTTCGACGGGTTTTCCCTGCGGGGCGACCGTATCGTCCCGGTATGAGACCCGAACCGGGGCCCGCCCTCAGCGCGACCCTCGTCGTGCTGGCCTTCGCCACCGGGGCGGTCGAGGCCGTCAGCTTCCTCGCCCTGGGGCCGGTCTTCACCGCGATGCAGACGGGCAACGTGCTCTTCCTCGGCTTCGCCGTCGCAGGGGAGGGCGGGCTGTCCCCGGCGGTGGCCGCCGTCTCGCTGGCCGGGTTCGCGCTGGGCGCCGTCGCCGGCTCCACGGTCGAGTCCGCCGTCGACGCGCGGGGCCGCAGGTGGTTCGTGGCCGCGCTCGCCGGGGAGGCGGTGCTGCTGGGGCTCGCGGTGCTGGTCGCGTGGCGTGCCGGGGTCGAGGCCACGGGCGGGCCCCTCGCAGGACCGCACTTCGCGGTGATCGCCCTCGTGGCCTGCGCCATGGGCGTGCGCAACGTGACGATGCTGCGGGTGCATGTCCCGGACATGCCCACGACGGTGGCGACCCGGGCGATGGCCGGCCTGTTCGGGGGCCTGCCGTTCGCGCTGGACACCCGGACCCCCTCCGGCGCGCGGGCCGAGGGGCGCCGCGTCGTCTCGGTCGGCGCGATGTTCGCGGGCGCGCTGGCCGGAGCCTGGCTGCTGCGCCAGTCGGTGCACCCCGCGGTGGTGCTGGCCGTACCGGCCGCGCTGACCCTCGTGCTGGGGCTCGGCTTCTGGATGGCTCCGGGGGCACGCACCTCGGAGCCGGGCTGAGAGGCGCTGGGCCGGAGGGGTGGCGGCGGATGCGGCAGGCACGGACGGGAGCCCTGCCGAGCGGCCCCGGTCAAGGGCTTCCAGGGAGTGAACCGCGTGCCGCGGTTTGACACGCAACCCCCGCGGGGTAATCTCTTCGGCTCGATTGGCCACGGGCCCCGAGCGTGTGGCAGACTGTCCGGGTTGCTCGGTTGAGTGCCGATGCTGCGCGCCTCCCGCCGGGAGGACCGGAAGCGAGTCCCACAGTACTCGTCGATCCCACGCGGGTCGGACGTACGGGAATCTTCCGGGAAGTGTCAGCGGGGTACCGGCCAGGCACTCGGTGGGAGCTCTTCCCCCGATGCGCGGTCTCGGCCCGTGCCCCCTTGGTTGGGAAATCCTTCGGGAGATCTTCGTAGAGGGAGTGCGACACGCCCGACCGCGTGGGTCGGAGAAGAGAGCAGGACTCGCCGAGTTCCAGAGCGTTTCACTAGACAAAGGACTACTGAGTAGCCATGGCGGGACAGAAGATCCGCATCCGGCTCAAGGCCTACGACCACGAGGTCATCGACTCCTCGGCGAAGAAGATCGTCGAGACGGTGACTCGCACTGGTGCGTCGGTCGCAGGCCCGGTGCCGCTGCCCACTGAGAAGAACGTGTACTGCGTCATCAAGTCGCCGCACAAGTACAAGGACTCGCGCGAGCACTTCGAGATGCGCACGCACAAGCGCCTGATCGACATCCTCGACCCGACGCCCAAGACCGTTGACTCGTTGATGCGCCTGGACCTTCCGGCCGGCGTCGACATCGAGATCAAGCTCTGAGAGGCGCGGAAGAGATGGCTAAGCAGATCAAGGGCGTCCTGGGCGAGAAGCTCGGCATGACCCAGGTCTGGGACGAGAACAACCGTGTCGTCCCGGTGACCGTCGTCAAGGCCGGGCCCTGCGTCGTTACCCAGGTCCGTACGAACGACATCGACGGCTACGAGTCGGTCCAGATCGCCTTCGGCGAGATCGACCCGCGCAAGGTGAACAAGCCCCTCAAGGGCCACTTCGCCAAGGCCGACGTGACCCCCCGCCGCCACCTGGTGGAGCTCCGCACCCCTGACGCCAGCGAGTACACGCTGGGCCAGGAGATCACTGCCGAGGTGTTCGAGTCCGGCGTCAAGGTCGACGTCACGGGCAAGAGCAAGGGCAAGGGCTTCGCCGGTGTCATGAAGCGTCACAACTTCAAGGGCCTCGGCGCCGGTCACGGCACCCAGCGCAAGCACCGCTCTCCCGGTTCCATCGGTGGCTGCGCCACCCCGGGCCGTGTGTTCAAGGGCCTCCGCATGGCGGGCCGTATGGGCAACGAGCGGGTCACCACCCAGAACCTGACCGTTCACGCCGTTGACGCGGAGAAGGGCCTGCTCCTCATCAAGGGCGCAGTTCCTGGTCCGAACGGCGGCCTGGTCCTGGTCCGCACTGCGGCCAAGGGGGCCTGAGGACTATGAGCACCATTGACATTCTGTCGCCCGCAGGCGACAAGACCGGGACCGTCGAGCTCCCGGCCGAGATCTTCGACGCCAAGGTCAGCGTCCCGCTGATCCACCAGGTCGTCGTCGCGCAGCTGGCCGCTGCCCGTCAGGGCACGCACAAGGTCAAGACGCGTGGCGAGGTCCGCGGTGGTGGCAAGAAGCCTTACCGCCAGAAGGGCACCGGCCGCGCCCGCCAGGGTTCGACCCGTGCGCCGCAGTTCGCCGGCGGTGGCGTCGTCCACGGCCCCGTGCCGCGTGACTACTCGCAGCGGACCCCGAAGAAGATGAAGGCCGCCGCCCTGCGCGGTGCCCTCTCGGACCGGGCCCGCCACTCGCGTATCCACGTCGTCTCCGGCGTGGTCGAGGGCGAGGTCTCCACCAAGGCCGCCAAGACGCTGTTCGGCAAGATCTCGGAGCGCAAGAACCTGCTCCTGGTCGCGGACCGCAGCGACGAGGCCGCGTGGCTGTCCGCCCGCAACCTGCCCCAGGTCCACATCCTGGAGCCGGGCCAGCTGAACACGTACGACGTGCTCGTCTCCGACGACGTGGTCTTCACCCAGGCCGCCTTCGAGTCCTTCGTGTCCGGCCCCAAGGCCGCCAACGACACCGAAGGGAGCGAGGCCTGATGTCCGAGGCCACGATCACCAGCAAGACCTTCACGGACCCGCGCGACATTCTCGTCAAGCCGGTTGTGTCCGAGAAGAGCTACGCGCTGCTGGACGAGAACAAGTACACGTTCATCGTCGACCCGCGTGCCAACAAGACCCAGATCAAGCAGGCCGTCGAGGCGGTCTTCTCGGTCAAGGTCACCGGGGTCAACACGATCAACCGCCAGGGCAAGCGCAAGCGCACCCGCACCGGTTTCGGCAAGCGCGCCAACACCAAGCGCGCCATCGTGACCCTTGCTGAGGGCGACCGTATCGACATCTTCGGCGGTCCGACCGCCTGAGGGCGGCTGGAGCGTCCAGATTTCGGAATAGCTTCCGAGGACTGAGAGACAATGGGTATCCGCAAGTACAAGCCGACGACTCCGGGCCGTCGTGGCTCCAGCGTCGCCGACTTCGTCGAGATCACGCGGTCCACGCCGGAGAAGTCGCTGGTCCGCCCCCTGCACAGCAAGGGCGGCCGTAACAACACCGGTCGTGTGACCGTCCGTCACCAGGGCGGTGGCCACAAGCGCGCCTACCGCGTGATCGACTTCCGTCGTCACGACAAGGACGGCGTGCCGGCCAAGGTCGCTCACATCGAGTACGACCCGAACCGCACCGCGCGCATCGCGCTCCTGCACTACGCAGACGGCGAGAAGCGCTACATCATCGCGCCGCGTGGCCTGAACCAGGGCGACCGTGTCGAGAACGGCCCGGCCGCCGACATCAAGCCCGGCAACAACCTGGCGCTGCGCAACATCCCGGTCGGTACGACCATCCACGCCATCGAGCTGCGGCCCGGCGGCGGCGCGAAGTTCGCCCGCTCCGCGGGTGCCTCCGTGCAGCTGCTGGCGAAGGAGGGCCAGATGGCCCACCTGCGTATGCCGTCCGGCGAGATCCGCCTGGTCGACGTCCGCTGCCGCGCCACCATCGGCGAGGTCGGCAACGCCGAGCAGTCGAACATCAACTGGGGCAAGGCCGGCCGCAAGCGCTGGCTGGGCGTTCGCCCGACCGTTCGCGGTGTGGCGATGAACCCGGTTGACCACCCGCACGGTGGTGGTGAGGGCAAGACCTCCGGTGGTCGCCACCCGGTCTCCCCGTGGGGTCAGAAGGAGGGTCGTACTCGTTCTCCCAAGAAGGCGAGCAACAAGTACATCGTCCGCCGCCGCAAGACGAACAAGAAGCGCTAGGAGCGGGTTTAGATGCCGCGCAGTCTCAAGAAGGGGCCCTTCGTCGACGACCACCTGATCAAGAAGGTGGATTCGCAGAACGAAGCCGGCACCAAGAACGTCATCAAGACCTGGTCCCGTCGCTCGATGATCGTCCCGGCCATGCTGGGCCACACGATCGCGGTGCACAACGGCAAGACCCACGTCCCGGTGTTCGTCACCGAGTCCATGGTCGGCCACAAGCTCGGCGAGTTCTCGCCGACTCGCACCTTCCGCGGCCACGTCAAGGACGACCGGAAGTCGAAGCGCCGCTAAGGCGGGGTGGAACGACTAATGACTTACACCGAAGGGACAACCATGGAAGCCAGGGCCCAGGCGCGGTACATCCGCGTCACGCCCATGAAGGCCCGCCGCGTGGTGGACCTCATCCGTGGCATGGATGCCACGGAGGCTCAGGCGGTCCTGCGTTTCGCCCCGCAGGCCGCGAGCGTGCCGGTCGGCAAGGTGCTGGACAGCGCCATTGCCAACGCCGCGCACAACTACGACCACACGGACGCCTCTTCGCTGTTCATCAGCGAGGCGTACGTGGACGAGGGCCCGACCCTGAAGCGGTTCCGTCCGCGTGCTCAGGGCCGTGCCTACCGGATCCGTAAGCGGACCAGCCACATCACCGTGGTCGTCAGCAGCAAGGAAGGAACCCGGTAATGGGCCAGAAGGTAAACCCGCACGGGTTCCGGCTCGGTATCACCACGGACTTCAAGTCCCGCTGGTACGCCGACAAGCTGTACAAGGACTACGTCAAGGAAGACGTCGCCATCCGTCGGATGATGACGTCCGGCATGGAGCGCGCCGGTATCTCGAAGGTTGAGATCGAGCGCACCCGTGACCGCGTGCGGGTGGACATCCACACCGCGCGTCCCGGCATCGTCATCGGCCGCCGTGGCGCCGAGGCCGACCGCATCCGCGGCGACCTCGAGAAGCTCACGGGCAAGCAGGTCCAGCTGAACATCCTCGAGGTCAAGAACCCCGAGGTCGACGCTCAGCTCGTGGCCCAGGCCGTTGCCGAGCAGCTGTCCTCCCGCGTCTCCTTCCGCCGTGCCATGCGCAAGAGCATGCAGTCGGCCATGAAGGCGGGCGCCAAGGGCATCAAGATCCAGTGTGGCGGCCGTCTCGGCGGCGCCGAGATGTCCCGCTCGGAGTTCTACCGCGAGGGCCGTGTGCCGCTGCACACGCTCCGCGCGAACGTCGAGTACGGCTTCTTCGAGGCCAAGACCACCTTCGGCCGCATCGGCGTGAAGGTCTGGATCTACAAGGGCGACGTCAAGAACATCGCCGAGGTCCGCGCCGAGAACGCTGCTGCCCGCGCCGGCAACCGCCCGGCCCGTGGCGGCGCCGACCGCCCGGCCCGTGGTGGCCGCGGTGGCGAGCGTGGCGGTCGCGGTCGCAAGCCGCAGCAGGCTGCTGCTGCCGAGGCCCCCAAGGCCGAGGCCGCTGCCGCCGCTCCGGCTGAGAGCACCGGAACGGAGGCCTGACCGAAATGCTGATCCCCCGTAGGGTCAAGCACCGCAAGCAGCACCACCCGAAGCGCAGCGGTATGTCCAAGGGTGGTACGCAGGTTGCGTTCGGCGAGTACGGCATCCAGGCCCTCACTCCGGCGTACGTGACCAACCGCCAGATCGAGGCGGCTCGTATCGCGATGACCCGCCACATCAAGCGTGGCGGCAAGGTCTGGATCAACATCTACCCGGACCGCCCGCTGACCAAGAAGCCTGCCGAGACCCGCATGGGTTCCGGTAAGGGTTCCCCGGAGTGGTGGGTCGCGAACGTCAAGCCCGGTCGGGTGATGTTCGAACTGTCCTACCCGAACGAGAAGATTGCTCGTGAGGCGCTCACCCGCGCTGCTCACAAGCTTCCGATGAAGTGCCGCATCGTTCGGCGCGAGGCAGGTGAGGCGTGATGTCGGCCGGAACCAAGGCGTCCGAGCTGCGCGAGCTGGGCAACGAGGAGCTTGTTGCCAAGCTCCGCGAGGCCAAGGAAGAGCTGTTCAACCTCCGCTTCCAGGCGGCGACCGGTCAGCTCGAGAACCACGGCCGGCTGAAGGCCGTCCGCAAGGACATCGCCCGGATCTACACCCTGATGCGTGAGCGTGAGCTGGGCATCGAGACGGTGGAGAGCGCCTGATGAGCGAGAGCAACGTGACTGAGAACAAGGAAGCCCGCGGTTTCCGCAAGACCCGTGAGGGTCTGGTCGTCAGCGACAAGATGGACAAGACCGTCGTCGTCGCCGTCGAGGACCGCGTGAAGCACGCGCTGTACGGCAAGGTCATCCGCCGTACGAACAAGCTCAAGGCGCACGACGAGCAGAACGCCGCGGGCGTCGGCGACCGTGTCCTCCTCATGGAGACCCGGCCGCTGTCCGCGACGAAGCGCTGGCGCGTCGTCGAGATCCTCGAGAAGGCCAAGTAATCGCTTGAAGGGGTAACCCTTCGAGTTCGTTCCGCCAGGCTCGGTGGGGGCTTTCCCTCGTAAGAGGACAGCCCCCGCCGGGAACCGGCAGACAATCAGGAGATAGACGTGATCCAGCAGGAGTCGCGACTGCGTGTCGCCGACAACACTGGTGCCAAGGAGATCCTTTGCATCCGTGTTCTCGGTGGCTCCGGTCGCCGCTACGCGGGCATCGGTGACGTCATCGTCGCCACCGTCAAGGACGCGATCCCCGGTGGCAACGTGAAGAAGGGTGACGTCGTCAAGGCGGTCATCGTTCGCACCGTCAAGGAGCGCCGCCGCCAGGACGGCTCGTACATCCGCTTCGACGAGAACGCCGCCGTCATTCTGAAGAACGACGGCGACCCTCGCGGCACCCGTATCTTCGGCCCCGTGGGCCGTGAGCTGCGCGAGAAGAAGTTCATGAAGATCATCTCGCTCGCGCCGGAGGTGCTGTAAGCATGAAGATCAAGAAGGGCGACCTGGTACAGGTCATCACCGGTAAGGACAAGGGCAAGCAGGGCAAGGTCATTCAGGCCTTCCCCCGTGAGGACCGCGTCCTGGTCGAGGGTGTCAACCGGGTCAAGAAGCACACCAAGGCCGGCCAGACCGCTCGCGGTTCGCAGACCGGTGGCATCGTCACGACCGAGGCCCCCATCCACGTGAGCAATGTTCAGCTCGTCGTGGAGAAGGACGGCAACAAGGTCGTCACGCGCGTCGGTTACCGCTTCGACGAAGAGGGCAACAAGATCCGCGTTGCCAAGCGGACGGGTGAGGACATCTGATGGCTACCACCACCACTCCGCGTCTGAAGACGAAGTACCGCGAGGAGATCGCGGGCAAGCTGCGTGAGGAGTTCTCCTTCGAGAACGTCATGCAGGTTCCCGGCCTCGTCAAGATCGTGGTCAACATGGGTGTGGGCGACGCCGCCCGCGACTCCAAGCTGATCGAGGGCGCCATCCGCGACCTCACCACGATCACCGGTCAGAAGCCGGCCGTCACCAAGGCCCGCAAGTCCATCGCGCAGTTCAAGCTGCGTGAGGGTCAGCCGATCGGTGCCCACGTCACGCTTCGTGGCGACCGCATGTGGGAGTTCCTGGACCGCACCCTGTCGCTCGCGCTCCCGCGCATCCGCGACTTCCGTGGTCTGTCCCCCAAGCAGTTCGACGGCCGTGGCAACTACACCTTCGGTCTCACGGAGCAGGTCATGTTCCACGAGATCGACCAGGACAAGATCGACCGTGTCCGGGGTATGGACATCACCGTGGTCACCACGGCGACCAACGACGACGAGGGCCGCGCCCTCCTTCGTCACCTCGGCTTCCCGTTCAAGGAGGCGTGAGCGAGATGGCGAAGAAGGCTCTGATTGCCAAGGCTGCTCGTAAGCCGAAGTTCGGTGTGCGCGCGTACACCCGCTGCCAGCGCTGCGGCCGTCCGCACTCCGTGTACCGCAAGTTCGGCCTGTGCCGCGTGTGCCTTCGTGAGATGGCTCACCGTGGCGAGCTGCCGGGCGTGACCAAGAGCTCCTGGTAGTTCCCTACTTGGGAACACCGGAGTCTCTCGGTAAGTAAAGGGTCGGCGGTGGCCCACTCCTCCATGGCTTAGGCTAGGAGGGTTGGGCGTCCGCCGCCCTGACCGACTTACTACGCCGTAGGTCCCCGCACCGCACCCGTCCCGCCACTGAGTGGGGAGAGGGATGGCGCATACAGGAAACCCCGGCGAGAGAGGCCGAAGGCCAATTCATGACCATGACTGATCCGATCGCAGACATGCTTACGCGTCTGCGGAACGCGAACTCGGCATACCACGACTCCGTGGCGATGCCGCACAGCAAGATCAAGTCGCACATCGCGGAGATCCTCCAGCAGGAGGGTTTCATCACCGGCTGGAAGGTCGAGGACGCCGAGGTCGGCAAGAACCTCGTCCTGGAGCTGAAGTTCGGCCCGAACCGTGAGCGTTCGATCGCCGGCATCAAGCGCATCTCGAAGCCGGGTCTGCGCGTTTACGCGAAGTCCACCAACCTGCCGAAGGTTCTCGGCGGCCTGGGCGTGGCGATCATCTCCACGTCCCACGGTCTCCTGACCGGCCAGCAGGCGCAGAAGAAGGGCGTGGGTGGGGAAGTCCTCGCCTACGTCTGGTAGTCGGGAACGGAGGAAAAGCTCATGTCGCGAATCGGCAAGCTCCCCATCCAGGTTCCCGCCGGTGTGGACGTCACCATCGATGGCCGCACGGTCACCGTGAAGGGTTCCAAGGGCACCCTCACGCACACCGTCGCCGCGCCGATCGAGATCGTCAAGGGTGAGGACGGCGTCCTGAACGTCACCCGCCCCAACGACGAGCGTCAGAACAAGGCCCTCCACGGCCTGTCCCGCACGCTGGTGGCGAACATGATCACCGGTGTGACCCAGGGATACACCAAGGCGCTCGAGATCAGCGGTGTCGGTTACCGCGTTGCCGCGAAGGGCTCCAACCTGGAGTTCCAGCTCGGCTACAGCCACCCGATCCTGGTGGAGGCGCCTGACGGCATCTCCTTCAAGGTCGAGTCGCCGACCAAGTTCTCGGTCGAGGGCATCGACAAGCAGAAGGTCGGCGAGGTCGCCGCGAACATCCGCAAGCTGCGCAAGCCCGACCCGTACAAGGCCAAGGGCGTCAAGTACGCGGGCGAGGTCATCCGCCGCAAGGTCGGAAAGGCGGGTAAGTAAGCCATGGCATACGGTGTGAAGATCGCTAAGGGCAAGGCCTACAAGGCTGCTGCCATCAAGCGCCGCCACATCCGCGTCCGCAAGAAGGTCTCGGGCACGGCCGAGCGTCCGCGCCTGGTCGTGACGCGCTCGAACCGCCACATGGTCGCCCAGGTCATCGACGACATCAAGGGTCACACCCTGGCGTCGGCGTCGACCCTGGACACCTCCATCCGGGGTGGCGAGGGCGACAAGTCCGCGCAGGCCAAGCAGGTCGGCGCTCTGGTCGCCGAGCGTGCCAAGGCCGCCGGTGTCGAGGCTGTCGTGTTCGACCGTGGTGGCAACCAGTACGCCGGGCGCATCGCCGCCCTGGCGGACGCCGCCCGCGAAGCCGGCCTGAAGTTCTGAGCCGGTTCCGTAGCTCAGCGGAAAACGAAGAGAGGTAATTCCAATGGCTGGACCCCAGCGCCGCGGAAGCGGTGCCGGTGGCGGCGAGCGGCGGGACCGGAAGGGCCGTGACGGCGGCGCAGCTGCCGCCGAGAAGACCGCGTACGTTGAGCGCGTTGTCGCGATCAACCGCGTCGCCAAGGTTGTGAAGGGTGGTCGTCGCTTCAGCTTCACCGCGCTGGTCGTGGTGGGCGATGGTGACGGCACCGTCGGCGTCGGTTACGGCAAGGCCAAGGAGGTGCCGGCCGCCATCGCCAAGGGTGTTGAGGAGGCCAAGAAGCACTTCTTCAAGGTCCCCCGTATCCAGGGCACCATCCCGCACCCGATCCAGGGCGAGAAGGCTGCCGGCGTCGTTCTGCTCAAGCCGGCTTCCCCCGGTACCGGTGTTATCGCCGGTGGCCCGGTGCGTGCCGTGCTCGAGTGCGCGGGCGTGCACGACATCCTGTCGAAGTCGCTCGGCTCGGACAACGCGATCAACATCGTGCACGCGACCGTGGCGGCCCTGAAGGGCCTGCAGCGTCCCGAGGAGATCGCGGCGCGCCGCGGTCTGCCGCTCGAGGACGTCGCCCCCGCGGCTCTGCTGCGTGCGCGTGCGGGAGCGGGTGCGTAATGGCTCGCCTCAAGATCACGCAGACGAAGTCGTACATCGGCAGCAAGCAGAACCACCGCGACACCCTGCGTTCGCTTGGCCTCAAGCGGGTCAACGACGTGGTCGTCAAGGAGGACCGTCCCGAGTTCCGCGGCATGGTGCACACCGTCCGCCACCTCGTGACGGTCGAGGAGGTCGACTGACATGGCGGAGCAGAACCCGCTGAAGGTCCACAACCTCCGTCCCGCCCCCGGCGCCAAGACCGCCAAGACCCGTGTCGGTCGTGGTGAGGCGTCGAAGGGTAAGACGGCCGGTCGTGGTACCAAGGGCACGAAGGCCCGTTACCAGGTTCCGCAGCGCTTCGAGGGCGGGCAGATGCCCCTCCACATGCGCCTGCCGAAGCTCAAGGGCTTCAAGAACCCGTTCCGCACCGAGTACCAGGTCGTGAACCTGGACAAGCTGGCCGCCCTGTACCCGCAGGGTGGCGAGGTCACCGTCGCCGACCTGGTCGACAAGGGTGCCGTGCGCAAGAACAGCCTCGTCAAGGTCCTGGGCCAGGGCGAGATCTCCGTGGCGCTGCAGGTGACGGTCGACGCCGTCTCCGGCTCCGCCAAGGAGAAGATCGCCGCCGCCGGCGGCACCGTCACCGAGCTCGTCTGAGACGACTCGATGGCTTGAACATCCAGCCGGGGATGCCTTCCAAAAGGGGCATCCCCGGTTGGTCGTTCCTAGGGGGGCATGGTCGCCGGTAAGGTGGCGTGCACTGTTAACTTCAGCCCGGTGTGCCTACCCGGCAAACCGTGCGGATACGTATTCGTCGATCCTCAAGACCGTCACCTCTGACGCAGAAGCGCGGGGGTCGCAGGAGGCACCGTGCTCACCGCGTTCGCCCGGGCGTTCAAGACGCCCGACCTGCGCAAGAAGCTGCTGTTCACACTGGCCATCATCGTGCTGTACCGCCTCGGGTCGCACATTCCGGTCCCGGGTGTGGACTATCAGAACGTCCAGATCTGTGTGGATGCGGCCCAGAAGGGCAACAACAGCCTGTTCGGGCTGGTGAACATGTTCAGCGGCGGGGCGCTGCTGCAGATCACCATTTTTGCGCTGGGCATCATGCCGTACATCACGGCGAGCATCATCCTTCAGCTGCTGACCGTCGTGATCCCACGGCTCGAGGCCCTCAAGAAGGAGGGTCAGTCCGGCACGGCGAAGATCACGCAGTACACGCGGTACCTGACCGTCGCGCTCGCCGTGCTCCAGGGCACCGGCCTGGTGGCGACCGCCCGCAGCGGCGCGCTGTTCAGCGGCTGCACGGTGGCCGACCAGATCGTTCCCGACCAGTCGATCTTCACCACCGTCGTGATGGTGGTCACGATGACCGCCGGCACCGCCGCCGTCATGTGGCTCGGTGAGCTCATCACCGACCGCGGCATCGGCAACGGCATGTCCATCCTGATGTTCATCTCGATCGCCGCCGGCTTCCCGGGCGCCCTGTGGGCCATCAAGGAGAGCGGCAAGCTCGCGGGCGGCTGGATCGAGTTCGGCACGGTCATCCTGATCGGCTTCGTGATGGTCGGCCTCGTCGTCTTCGTCGAGCAGGCCCAGCGCCGTATCCCCGTGCAGTACGCGAAGCGCATGATCGGCCGCAGGTCGTACGGCGGTACGTCCACATACATCCCGCTCAAGGTGAACCAGGCAGGTGTGATTCCTGTCATCTTCGCGTCGTCGCTGCTGTACATCCCGGCGCTCGTCGCGCAGTTCTCGAACTCCAACGCAGGCTGGAAAACCTGGATCGAAGCCCACTTCGTCAAGGGTGACCACCCCTACTACATCGCTACGTACTTCCTCCTGATCGTGTTCTTCGCCTTCTTCTATGTGGCGATCTCGTTCAACCCCGAGGAAGTCGCGGACAACATGAAGAAGTATGGTGGCTTCATCCCGGGTATCCGGGCTGGTCGTCCTACTGCCGAGTACCTGAGCTACGTGCTCAACAGGATCACTTGGCCGGGCTCGCTGTACCTGGGTCTGATTGCTCTTGTCCCGACGATGGCGTTGGCAGGCTTCGGAGGCGCGAACCAGAACTTCCCGTTCGGCGGGACGAGCATCCTCATCATCGTGGGTGTGGGTCTGGAGACCGTGAAGCAGATCGAGAGCCAGCTCCAGCAGCGCAATTACGAAGGGTTCCTCCGCTGATGCGAATCGTCCTCGTCGGACCGCCCGGTGCCGGGAAGGGAACGCAGGCTGCGTACCTTGCCAAGAACCTGTCGATCCCGCACATCTCCACGGGCGACCTCTTCCGTGCCAACATCTCCCAGGGCACGGAACTGGGCAAGCAGGCCAAGGCCTACATGGACGCCGGCAATCTGGTCCCGGACGAGGTGACCATCGGGATGGCCAAGGACCGCATGTCCCAGTCCGACGCCGTGAACGGGTTCCTGCTGGACGGCTTCCCGCGCAATGTGGGCCAGGCCGAGGCACTGGACGAGATGCTGCAGAGCGAGGGCGTGGAGCTGGACGCGGTCCTCGACCTGGAGGTCCCCGAGGACGAGGTCGTCAAGCGGATCGCCGGCCGCCGCGTGTGCCGCAACGACAGCGCGCACGTCTTCCACGTCACGTACACCCCACCGAAGGCCGAGGGTGTCTGCGACGAGTGCGGCGGCGACCTGTACCAGCGCGACGACGACTCCGAGGAGACGGTGCGCAAGCGGCTCGAGGTCTACCACACGCAGACCGAGCCGATCATCGACTACTACAAGGCCCAGGGCCTGGTGGTCACCATCTCCGCGCTGGGCAAGGTCGCCGACGTGACCGCCCGGGCGATGGAGGCCCTGCAGAAGGACAAGGCCGCCCAGGCCTGATCCGGACGGTCTCGAGTACGGCCGCGGTGTCCGACGGACGCCGCGGCCGTATTGTTGATAAGCCCCCGATTCCCCGCCGAGAAAGGCGTCCGCCGCAATGGTGCAGATCAAGACCCCCGAGCAGATCGCGAAGATGCGCGAGGCGGGACTGGTCGTCGCCGCCATCCACGCGGCGACCCGCGAGGCCGCGGTGCCCGGCGCCACGACCCGTGACCTGGACGAGGTCGCCCGCAAGGTGATCGCCGACCACGGCGCCAAGTCGAACTTCCTCGGGTACGGCGGCTTCCCCGCGACGATCTGCACGTCGGTGAACGAGGTCGTCGTCCACGGCATCCCCGACGAGAAGACCGTCCTGAAGGACGGCGACATCATCTCCGTCGACTGCGGCGCGATCGTCGACGGCTGGCACGGCGACGCGGCGTACACGGCCTTCGTGGGCAGCGGTCACGCCCCGGAGCTCATCGAGCTGTCCCGGGTGACCGAGGAGTCGATGTGGGCCGGCATCGCCGCGATGAAGAACGGCAACCGCCTCGTCGACATCTCCCGCGCGATCGAGACGTACATCCGCCGCCAGCCGCGTCCGGCGACCGGCAAGTACGGGATCATCGAGGACTACGGCGGTCACGGCATCGGCACCGAGATGCACATGGACCCGCACCTGCTGAACTACGTCTCCCGCAAGCGCGGCCGCGGCCCCAAGCTGGTGCCGGGCTTCTGCCTCGCGATCGAGCCGATGGTCTCGCTCGGCACGCCGCTGACCGATGTGCTCGAGGACGACTGGACGGTCGTCACGACCGACGGCACCTGGTCCTCGCACTGGGAGCACTCCGTGGCGCTCACGGAGGAGGGCCCGCTCGTGCTGACGGCGCCCGACGGCGGCAAGGCGAAGCTGGCCGAGCTGGGCGTCACCGCGGCGCCGGACCCCCTGGCCTGACGGCCGGGCCTTCCCCTCGGCCCCTGGGAGCCTGGGAAGGCCCTTACCCGGCCGGGAGCGTAACGATCTTCTACGGTGGGCACACTTGCCGGATTCGTCTTTTCGAAGGGCCTGACGTAGACTGATGCGTCGGCTCTCGTGTACCCGTGTGTCCGCACCCGGGGACGAGAGTCGATCAAGGTAGCCGATTCGAAAGGCGAAGCGTGGCCAAGAAGCAAGGTGCCATCGAAATCGAGGGCACCGTGATCGAGTCCCTCCCGAACGCCATGTTCAAGGTGGAGCTCCAGAACGGTCACAAGGTCCTCGCGCACATCTCCGGCAAGATGCGGATGCACTACATCCGAATCCTCCCGGACGACCGGGTCGTCGTGGAGCTCTCTCCGTACGACCTGACGCGTGGGCGGATCGTCTACCGCTACAAGTAGATCTTGTCGCGCCCCCTTCCGCGGGGTGTCGGCACTGACCCGGAGAACCTCACATCCCATGAAGGTCAAGCCGAGCGTCAAGAAGATCTGCGACAAGTGCAAGGTGATCCGCCGTCACGGCCGGGTCATGGTCATCTGCGACAACCTGCGCCACAAGCAGCGCCAGGGCTGACGCACGACCACCTGCACTCGCAGTTCTTCGCGCGACGCACGTAAAAACATGTACATACGCAGAGCCCGCCTGGCTACGGCTGGCGACACCTCCGGTGGAGGCCGGAGACCTGGGCGTACCACCCTTCTCCAAGGGTCGGCGACCACGGAACGGCTTTGCGGAAGACCTCCGACTACAACAGGAGCCATGAATGGCACGCCTTGAAGGCGTTGACCTCCCGCGCGACAAGCGTATTGAGGTCGCCCTCACCTACGTCTTCGGCATCGGGCGCACCCGGTCCAAGGAGACCCTCGCCGCCACCGGTGTCGACCCCAACATCCGCGTTCGTGACCTGGCCGAAGAGGACCTCGTCAAGATTCGCGAGTACGTGGACGTCAACTTCCAGACCGAAGGTGACCTCCGCCGCGACATCCAGGCGAACATCCGCCGCAAGGTCGAGATCGGCTGCTACCAGGGTCTGCGCCACCGTCGCGGCCTGCCGGTCCACGGCCAGCGCACCAGCACGAACGCGCGCACCCGCAAGGGCCCGCGTCGCGCCATCGCCGGTAAGAAGAAGCCGGGCAAGAAGTAGTCCGCAGCGGACGACTGTCCACGGTCTTCGCTGTAGGACCGACCACCTCCCGTAGGAGTTATAGATGCCCCCCAAGGGTCGTCAGGGCGCTGCCAAGAAGGTGCGCCGCAAGGAAAAGAAGAACGTCGCTCACGGCCACGCGCACATCAAGAGCACGTTCAACAACACGATCGTGTCCATCACGGACCCGACCGGCAACGTGATCTCCTGGGCCTCCGCCGGCCACGTCGGCTTCAAGGGCTCGCGCAAGTCCACCCCCTTCGCCGCGCAGATGGCCGCCGAGTCGGCCGCCCGCCGCGCGCAGGAGCACGGCATGCGCAAGGTCGACGTCTTCGTCAAGGGTCCCGGCTCCGGCCGTGAGACCGCGATCCGCTCCCTCCAGGCCACCGGCCTCGAGGTCGGCTCGATCCAGGACGTCACCCCCACGCCCCACAACGGCTGCCGTCCGCCGAAGCGCCGTCGCGTCTGACGCACGGCCGCTTGCGCCACGGTGTCCGGCTGGGGGTCCGGGGGTCATCCCCCGGATGTCGCAGCACGGCTGCCGTCCGCCGAAGCGCCGTCGCGTCTGACGCACGGCCGCTCGGCTGCTCGACCAGGGTGTTCCGGGCGGTACGTCCCCATTGGGGCGTACCGCCCGTACCCTGTATCAGAGGACGTCAAATAGCGGGCGTCCACGACTGAAGGAACACACCATGCTGATCGCTCAGCGCCCCTCGCTGACCGAAGAGGTTGTCGACGAGTACCGCTCGCGGTTCGTCATCGAGCCGCTGGAGCCGGGCTTCGGCTACACGCTCGGCAACTCTCTGCGCCGTACGCTCCTCTCCTCGATCCCGGGTGCGGCGGTCACGTCCATCCGCATCGACGGTGTCCTGCACGAGTTCACCACCGTGCCGGGCGTCAAGGAGGACGTCACCGACCTCATCCTCAACATCAAGCAGCTGGTCGTCTCCTCGGAGCACGACGAGCCGGTCGTGATGTACCTGCGCAAGCAGGGCCCCGGCCTGGTCACCGCTGCTGACATCGCCCCGCCGGCCGGTGTCGAGGTGCACAACCCCGACCTGGTGCTCGCCACGCTGAACGGCAAGGGCAAGCTGGAGATGGAGCTGACCGTCGAGCGCGGTCGCGGCTACGTCTCCGCCGTGCAGAACAAGCAGGTGGGCCAGGAGATCGGCCGTATCCCGGTCGACTCCATCTACTCGCCGGTGCTCAAGGTCACCTACAAGGTCGAGGCGACCCGAGTCGAGCAGCGCACCGACTTCGACAAGCTGATCGTCGACGTCGAGACCAAGCAGGCCATGCGCCCGCGCGACGCCATGGCGTCCGCCGGAAAGACCCTGGTCGAGCTGTTCGGTCTGGCCCGTGAGCTCAACATCGACGCCGAGGGCATCGACATGGGCCCGTCCCCCACGGACGCCGCCCTGGCCGCCGACCTCGCGCTGCCGATCGAGGAGCTCGAGCTCACCGTTCGTTCGTACAACTGCCTCAAGCGTGAGGGCATCCACTCCGTGGGTGAGCTCGTGGCGCGCTCCGAGGCCGACCTCCTCGACATCCGCAACTTCGGTGCGAAGTCGATCGACGAGGTCAAGGCGAAGCTGGCCGGCATGGGCCTGGCCCTCAAGGACAGCCCGCCCGGATTCGACCCGACCGCCGCCGCCGACGCCTTCGGCGCCGACGACGACGCGGACGCCGGGTTCGTCGAGACCGAGCAGTACTGAGCACCTCCCGGTGCGGGCGGCGGGTCGTGAGGCCCGCCGCTGCGCCGGGCGGACTCGGCCGTGGGGCCCTGCCCCCGGCACCCGGGCTCCGGCCCGGGACTGGACTTCCCCGGTTCGTCCGGGGGCCCCGCGAGGGGCACGCCCCTCGCACACCCTCCGGCGACCGCCGGGAGGGAACTGACACCGGTACCTGACACGGCCGGTGCAGATCACAAGGAGAAACCCCATGCCGCGTCCCACCAAGGGAGCCCGTTTCGGCGGCAGCGCCGCGCACGAGAAGCTGCTTCTCGCGAACCTGGCGAAGTCGCTGTTCGAGCACGGCCGCATCACCACGACCGAGGCGAAGGCCCGCCGCCTGCGTCCGGTCGCCGAGCGCCTGATCACCAAGGCGAAGAAGGGCGACATCCACAACCGTCGCCTGGTGCTGCAGACCATCACGGACAAGGGCATCGTGCACACCCTGTTCACCGAGATCGCTCCGCGTTACGCCGAGCGTCCCGGCGGCTACACCCGGATCACGAAGATCGGCAACCGTCGTGGCGACAACGCCCCGATGGCCGTGATCGAGCTGGTCGAGGGTGAGATCGCGAAGAAGGCCACCGTCGCCGAGGCCGAGGCCGCCGCCAAGCGTGCGGTCAAGGAGTCCGAGGCGAAGGCCGAGGAGGCCAAGGTCGAGGAGACCGAGGCCGCCGAGGCCCCGGCCGACGAGGCCAAGGACGCCTGAACCGCGTACCGACGGCTCACGGGCCCGCTCCCCTCGGGGGGCGGGCCCGTTCCGTGTCCGGTGCCTGAGAGGATTGATGGCGTGAGCGATGAGGTGGAGCCCGGCTTCGTGCGGGTGCGGCTGGATCTGTCGTACGACGGCAAGGACTTCTCCGGCTGGGCCAAGCAGGCCCGCGGGCAGCGGACCGTGCAGGGCGAGATCGAGGACGCGCTGCGTACGGTGACGCGGTCCTCCGTGACGTACGAGCTGACGGTCGCCGGGCGCACGGACGCCGGGGTGCACGCGCGCGGGCAGGTGGCGCACGTGGACCTGCCCGAGGAGCTGTGGGCGGAGCACCGGGACAAGCTCCTGAAGCGGCTGGCGGGCCGGCTGTCGAAGGACGTGCGCGTGTGGAGCGTGGCCGAGGCCCCGCCGGGGTTCAACGCGCGGTTCTCGGCGATCTGGCGCCGCTATGCGTACCGCGTGACCGACAATCCCGGCGGTGTCGATCCGCTGCTGCGCGGCCATGTGCTGTGGCACGACTGGCCGCTGGACGTCGACGCGATGAACGCGGCGGCCGAACGGCTGGTGGGGGAGCACGACTTCGCGGCGTACTGCAGGAGGCGCGAGGGCGCCACCACCATCCGTACGCTGCAGCGGCTGTCCTGGGAGCGGGACGCCTCCGGTGTCGTCACGGCGACCGTGAAGGCCGACGCGTTCTGCCACAACATGGTGCGTTCGCTGGTCGGCGCGCTGCTGTTCGTGGGCGACGGGCACCGGCCGGTGGAGTGGCCGGCCAAGGTCCTCGCGGCGGGCGTGCGGGACTCGGCGGTGCACGTCGTGCGGCCGCACGGACTGACGCTGGAGGAAGTCGGCTACCCCGCCGACGAGTTGCTCGCCGCCCGGAACCGGGAGGCGCGCAACCGGCGTTCGCTGCCGACCGGTCCGCTACTGGGCGGGTGCGGTGGCTGCGGCTGAGGCCTGGGCCTCGCCGCGGCGCACGATCTGGCGGAACGCGAACTCGCCGATGTCGTCGCCGGAGCGGTATGCCTTGGTGTCACCGGTCGTCACGGACTTGGCCTTCGTGTAGCCCGTGATGGTGAAGTAGGCGTAGCGGCCGTAGGAGTTGTACGTGTTCCGGCAGACCGGGCCGCCCTTGCAGAACGTGGGGACGCCGGCGCCGGGCAGCGGAGCGATGCCGCCCTTGGCCTGCTGGACGACCGTCTTGGCCTTCGCCTCGTTCTCGAAGGTCGCGATGCCGACGGTGACCGCGATGCCGTCCTTGAGGTAGGTCGCGCGGAAGACCTGTTCGCAGCCGTGCGTCTCCAGGACCGGGCCGAGCGCGCCGCTGGTGACGGACGCGCAGTTGCCGGTGCGGGAGGTGGCTCCCTTGGTGTAGACGCGGTCGCCGTCACCCATCGTCAGCTTCGTGCCGGGGAAGAGGGTTTCGGCGCTGAGCGGCGCCGTGTCCTTCTTGCGGTCGGAGACGAAGTCCTTCGGGTTCGGCGGGGGCAGGGGCTCCACCGAGGAGAAGGACGGCTGCGGCTGGGTGGTGTCCTGCGGCAGGGTGGGGGCGGTGGGCAGGGTGCTGCCCTTGTCGGACGCGGTGTCGCTGCCGTCGTTGTTCGACGAGACGATCGCGGTCGCGACGATCCCGGCGATCAGCGCGGTGGCGAGTGCGCCGCCGCCGATCATCAGCCAGCGCTTGCGGCGGGCGCGGGCGGCGGAGGCGTCGGCGAGCGCGGCCCAGTCAGGGGTGCCCGAGTCCCCGCCGTACTGGCCGCGCGCGCCGCCGTACGGGTCCTGCCCGTACGGGCCCTGGTTGTACGGGTCCTGGTTCTGTCCGCCGGAACCCCACTGAGGTCCCCCCTGCCCAAAGCTCATGCCGCGCATCCTAAACCTGTTGGGCAAAGGCGGGACGGGCGGTGAGAATCGGCCCATGGGACACGTAGAGGCCGCGCATCTGGAGTACTACCTACCGGACGGGCGGGTGCTCCTCGGTGACGCGTCCTTCCGTGTCGGGGAAGGCGCGGTGGCCGCGCTGGTGGGGGCCAACGGCGCGGGGAAGACCACGCTGCTGCGGATCATCGCGGGAGAACTGCAGCCGCACGGCGGCTCGGTGACGGTCAGCGGCGGGCTCGGTGTGATGCCGCAGTTCGTCGGTTCCGTGAGGGACGAGCGCACGGTCCGGGATCTGCTGGTGTCGGTGGCGCAGCCGCGGATCAGGGAGGCGGCGGCCGCGGTGGACGCGGCTGAACTCGCGATCATGACGGTCGACGACGAAGCGGCGCAGATGACGTACGCCCAGGCGCTGAGCGACTGGGCGGAGGCGCGCGGGTACGAGGCCGAGACGGTCTGGGACATGTGCACCATGGCGGCGCTGGGCATCCCGTACGAGAAGGCGCAGTGGCGACAGGTGCGGACGCTGTCCGGCGGCGAGCAGAAGCGGCTCGTGCTGGAGGCTCTGCTGCGCGGCCCCGACGAGGTGCTGCTGCTGGACGAGCCGGACAACTATCTGGACGTGCCGGGCAAGCGGTGGCTGGAGGACCGGCTGAAGGAGACCCGCAAGACGGTCCTGTTCGTTTCCCACGACCGGGAGCTGCTGTCGAGGGCGGCCGAGCGGATCGTGGCCGTGGAGCCCGGAGCCGCCGGTTCCGACGTCTGGGTCCACGGCGGGGGCTTCGCCACCTTCCCCGAGGCGCGCAAGGAGCGCTTCGCCCGCTTCGAGGAGCTGAAGCGGCGTTGGGACGAGGAGCACGCGCGCCTGAAGGCGCTGGTGCACCGGCTGCGCCAGCAGGCGTCCATCAGCCCGGACATGGCGTCGCGCTACCGGGCGATGCAGACGCGCTTTCGGAAGTTCGAGGACGCGGGCCCGCCGCCGGAGCCGCCGCGCGAGCAGGACATCCGGATGCGGCTGCGGGGCGGCCGGACGGGCGTACGGGCGCTGACCTGCACCGGTCTGGAGCTGACCGGCCTGATGAAGCCGTTCTCGCTGGAGGTCTTCTACGGGGAGCGGGTGGCGGTGCTCGGCTCGAACGGCTCCGGCAAGTCTCACTTCCTGCGGCTGCTGGCGGGGGACTCCGTCGCGCACACCGGGGAGTGGAAGCTGGGGGCGCGGGTGGTGCCCGGCCACTTCGCCCAGACACACGCCCACCCCGAGCTGCTCGGCCGCACGCTCGTCGACATCCTGTGGACGGAGCACGCGAAGGACCGGGGCGGCGCGATGTCGGTGCTGCGGCGCTACGAACTGGAGCGGCAGGGGGACCAGCCCTTCGAGAAGCTGTCCGGCGGCCAGCAGGCCCGCTTCCAGATCCTGCTGCTGGAGCTGGCGGGCACGACGGCGCTGCTCCTGGACGAGCCCACGGACAACCTGGACCTGGAGTCGGCGGAGGCTCTGCAGCGGGGCCTGGAGGCGTACGAGGGCACGGTGCTGGCCGTGACGCACGACAGGTGGTTCGCCCGGTCGTTCGACCGGTATCTGGTGTTCGGCTCGGACGGGGTGGTGCGGGAGACGCCGGAGCCGGTCTGGGACGAGCGTCGCGTGGCCAGGGCCCGGTAGCGCGCCGTTCCCCCTGAACCGCGACCGGGGGCGTTTTGACCACGCGCGGGGGGCAGCGGTATTCTTCTGGTTCGTTATGCGTATTGGCTTGCTCTATCTCACGTGAGGGGCCCTTACGCCGGTCCACCGGGCCGATGACCAGCGGCAGGCATTCGGGTTGCGTCCCCGCATGCCGCAAGGCTGTCGTGATCGTCCGGGTGGCCTTGTACAGGACCCGTCCCCTCGGGCCCAGCGGCCCTGGGGAGACCCCATCACTGAAGAAGCGAAGGCTACGACCGTGCGTACGTACAGCCCCAAGCCCGGCGATGTGACGCGCCAGTGGCACATCATCGACGCGCAGGACATCGTCCTGGGCCGTCTGGCGACCACCGCCGCAACCCTTCTCCGGGGCAAGCACAAGCCGATCTACGCCCCCCACGTCGACGCTGGTGACTTCGTCATCATCATCAACGCGGAGAAGGTGCACCTGTCCGGCAACAAGCGGACCCAGAAGATGGCGTACCGCCACTCCGGCTACCCGGGTGGTCTGCGTTCCGTCCGCTACGACGAGCTGCTCGAGAAGAGCCCCGAGAAGGCCATCGAGAAGGCCGTCAAGGGCATGCTCCCCAAGAACACCCTGGGCCGTCAGATGCTCTCGAAGCTGAAGGTCTACGCGGGCGAGAACCACCCGCACGCTGCCCAGCAGCCGGTCCCGTTCGAGATCACCCAGGTCGCGCAGTAAGTCCGGCCACCCCCTAAGACGAAAAGAATCTGAGGAGAATCGTGGCTGAGACCACCGCCGAGACCCCGCTCGAAGAGGTTGACGTCGAGCAGTACACCACCGAGACCGAGGTTCCGGTCGAGGGTGAGTACACCTCCGAGTCCATGGCTTCCCGCTTCGGCGACCCGCAGCCGGCCGCCGGCCTGGGCCGCCGCAAGAACGCCATCGCCCGCGTCCGGATCGTTCCGGGCACCGGCAAGTGGAAGATCAACGGCCGCACCCTTGAGGACTACTTCCCCAACAAGGTGCACCAGCAGGAAGTCAACGAGCCCTTCAAGGTGCTCGAGCTCGACAACCGCTACGACGTCATCGCCCGTATCTCGGGTGGCGGCGTCTCCGGCCAGGCCGGCGCCCTGCGCCTCGGTGTGGCCCGCGCGCTGAACGAGGCGGACGTGGACAACAACCGCGGCGCGCTCAAGAAGGCCGGCTTCCTCTCCCGCGACGACCGTGCGGTCGAGCGCAAGAAGGCCGGTCTCAAGAAGGCCCGTAAGGCCCCGCAGTACAGCAAGCGCTAAAGCGCACGCTGGCCTGTACGAGCTGGTACGGCTTCTGTACGGCTTCACGTTCGCCCCGGCGGCACTCCGTGCTGCCGGGGCGTTCGTCTATCGACCCCCGGACATCGGCCCGACGACCTCGGGCGTATAACGGATTCGCGCATTCAGCTTCTTCGGAGGACAACTGTGGGACGACTCTTCGGAACGGACGGTGTACGCGGTGTGGCCAACGCGGACCTGACGGCAGAGCTCGCGCTCGGCCTGTCGGTCGCCGCGGCGCACGTGCTCGCCGAGGCGGGCACCTTCGCGGGCCATCGCCCGACCGCGGTGGTGGGACGTGACCCCCGTGCCTCCGGAGAGTTCCTGGAGGCGGCCGTCGTGGCCGGCCTCGCCAGCGCCGGTGTCGACGTGCTGCGCGTCGGCGTGCTGCCCACCCCCGCGGTGGCCTACCTCACCGGCGCGCTCGGCGCCGACCTCGGCGTGATGCTCTCCGCCAGCCACAACGCCATGCCGGACAACGGCATCAAGTTCTTCGCACGCGGCGGCCACAAGCTCGCCGACGAGTTGGAGGACCGGATCGAGCAGGTCTACGAGCAGCACCGCACCGGTGAGCCGTGGGACCGGCCGACCGGCGCGGGCGTGGGCCGGGTGACGGACTACGACGAGGGCTTCGACAAGTACGTCGCCCATCTCATCGCCGTCCTGCCCAACCGCCTCGACGGACTGAAGATCGTCCTCGACGAGGCGCACGGCGCGGCCGCCCGTGTGTCCCCGGAGGCGTTCGCCCGGGCCGGCGCCGAGGTCGTCACCATCGGCGCGGAGCCGGACGGCCTGAACATCAACGACGGCTGCGGCTCGACGCACCTGGACCTGCTCAAGGCGGCCGTGGTCGAGCACGGCGCCGACCTCGGCATCGCCCACGACGGCGACGCGGACCGCTGCCTCGCCGTGGACGCCGACGGCTCCGAGGTCGACGGCGACCAGATCCTCGCGGTGCTCGCGCTCGCGATGCGCGAGGCCGGCACGCTGCGCGGCAACACGGTCGTCGCCACCGTCATGTCGAACCTCGGCTTCAAGCTGGCGATGGAGCGCGAGGGCGTCGAGCTGGTGCAGACCGCGGTCGGCGACCGCTACGTCCTGGAGGCCATGAAGGCGCAGGGCTACGCGCTCGGCGGCGAGCAGTCCGGGCATGTGATCGTCCTGGACCACGCCACCACCGGCGACGGCACGCTGACCGGCCTGATGCTGGCGGCCCGGGTCGCCGCGACCGGCCGTTCCCTGGCCGATCTCGTCGGCGTGATGCAGCGGCTGCCGCAGGTGCTCATCAACGTGCGCGACGTCGACAAGTCCCGGGTGCAGACGTCCGCCGAGCTGGCGCAGGCGGTCGGCGAGGCCGAGCGCGAGCTCGGCGCCACAGGCCGCGTCCTGCTGCGCCCCTCGGGCACCGAGCCGCTGGTGCGGGTCATGGTCGAGGCCGCCGACCTCGAGCAGGCGCAGGCCGTCGCGGGCCGGCTGGCCGACGTGGTGAAGTCGGCGCTCGGCTAGGGCCTCTCGTTTGGATCATGCCGGGCTCGCCGGCCTGATCCAAACGAAAGACCCTAGACGGCCGTGCTTCGCGAGGGGGCCCGTACGGGGATCACGTACGGGCCCCCTCGCTCCGCGTACCCTTGCGGCCCGCGCGCCACAGTGCCTTCTGCACCAGCAGCGTCAGCGTGCCGGCCAGGACGATGCCGAGCAGGTTCAGCAGCAGCTGCTCCGTGGAGCCCCATGCCTGCTGGTAGTCGGAGTAGCTGAACGCCACGGCCGCGTTCGCCGCGGCCGGGACGGTCGTCACCGAGATGGCGACGCCGACCAGCGCGCCCGACTTGGCGGAGGTCAGCGAGAGCATCCCCGCCGAGCCGGCGAGGACGGCGACGACGAACGAGAACTCGTCGGGGGCGTAGATGAAGGCCGTGTTGGGCCGCTCGGCCTCCAGCTTCGAGGCGGAGAACAGGTCCAGCGCGTCCATGAGGAAGCTGAATCCCGCGGTCATCAGCATCGCTGCGCCGAAGCCGACGATCAGCGCGAGGAACGACCGCCAGGCCAGCTTCGGCGCGCGCCGCACCAGGGCCGTGCAGAAGCCGGCCAGCGGGCCGAACTCGGGGCCGACCGCCATGGCGCCGACGATCAGGATCGCGTTGTCGAGCACCACGCCGCACGCCGCGATCATCGTCGCGAGGGTCAGGAACGCGAGGTAGGTGGCGCTGAGCGTCGACTCCTCGTGCGTGGCGTCGGACAGCTGCTCCCACAGGACCGCGTCCGCGCCCTCGCCCGGCGCGTCCTTCTCCGCCTTCTCCGCGCGGGCCGACAGCGACAGGCCGATGTCGTCGACGGCGATGGAGCCGCACTCGTCGATGCCGCGCTCCCGCAGCTCGGACAGGAGCTCGTCGCCGGCCTCCCGTGCCACGTCGCAGAGGATCAGGTCGCCCCGGGGATCGCGGGCCGCACCCGGGAGCACCACGAGATGGGCCGTGCCGACCGTCTTCTCCAGCAGCGAGACCACCTCGGCGGTCCGGTCGGCCGGGGTGATGAGCCGCAGGTGCAACACGCCGAGTTCTCCTAGAGCTTGCGCAGCGACAGGCGCTGCACCTTGTGGTCGGGGCCCTTGCGCAGCACCAGTGTGGCGCGCCCCCGGGTGGGCGCCACGTTCTCCAGCAGATTGGGCCGGTTGATGGTGCGCCACATCGTGCGCGCGTAGTCGAGGGCCTCCTCCTCGGAGACCTGCGTGTACTTGCGGAAGTACGAGAACGGGTTCTGGAAGGCGGTCTCGCGCAGCTTGCGGAACCGGTTGAGGTACCAGGTCTCGATGTCCTCGGGCCGGGCGTCGACGTAGACGCTGAAGTCGAAGTAGTCGGCGAGGCCGACCCGGGTGCGGCCGTCCTTGCCGGGCAGGGCGGGCTGCAGGACGTTGAGCCCCTCGACGATGAGGATGTCCGGGCGGCGTACGGTCAGCCGCTCGTCCGGGACGATGTCGTAGATCAGGTGGGAGTAGACGGGCGCGGTGACCTCGTCCTTGCCCGCCTTGATGTCGGCGACGAAGCGGGTCAGCGCCCGGCGGTCGTACGACTCGGGGAAGCCCTTGCGGGACATCAGCCCCCGGGCCCGGAGCTCCTTCATCGGCAGCAGGAACCCGTCGGTCGTGACGAGCTCGACGCGGGGGTGCTCGGGCCAGCGGGCCAGGAGGGCCTGGAGCAGACGGGCCACCGTGGACTTGCCGACGGCGACGGACCCGGCGACGCCTATGACGAAGGGGGTTCCGCGCTGGGCGCCGTGCCCGTTGCCGGCGTCGCCGAGGAACGTGTTGAGAGCGCCGCGCAGACCCGCCGTGGCCTGCACGTAGAGGTTCAGCAGCCGGGACAGCGGCAGGTAGACGTCCCGGACCTCGTCCAGGTCGATGACGTCACCGAGGCCGCGCAGCCGCTCGACCTCCTCGGCACTCAGCGGCAGCGGCGTTTTCTCGCGCAGGGCGCTCCACTCCGCTCGGGTGAGGTCGACGTACGGGGTCGACGCAGGCTCTGCCCGGCGGTGGGCGCTTCGTGGCGGCGAAGAGATCACACGGTCATTGTCGGGGCTGCGGGGCCGCTGTGGGGGGTGGGGTGGGTCACGCCGCGGGACCGCGCCCGTCCGGAATGTCAGTGGCGTACGTCACAGTTGTCTCTGAGGTGGGCGCCGACCCGCGACGTCCGCGAAGCCCGCGAAGTCACCAGGGGAGTCCCATGACCTACGCGATCCAGGCGGAGGGCCTGGTCAAGCGGTTCAAGGAGACCGAGGCACTGGCGGGGGTGGATCTGGCGGCCCGCACCGGCTCGGTGCTCGGTCTGCTCGGCCCGAACGGGGCCGGAAAGACGACGGCGGTGCGGATCTTCGCCACCCTGCTGTCCCCCGACGGCGGCCGGGCGACGGTGGCCGGCCACGACGTCGTCAGGGAGGCGGGTCTCGTGCGCTCCCTGATCGGCCTGACCGGACAGTACGCGGCCGTGGACGAGAATCTGACCGGCACGGAGAATCTGCTGCTCATAGGGCGTCTGCTGGGTCTGTCGAGACGTGAGGCGAAGGCCCGCGCGGCCGAGCTGCTGGACCGGTTCCAGCTCACCGACGCGGCGGGCCGGGCCGCGAAGACGTTCTCCGGCGGCATGCGGCGGCGCCTGGACCTCGCGGCGAGCCTGGTCGGCCGGCCCAGCATCCTCTTCCTCGACGAGCCGACGACCGGCCTGGACCCGCACAGCCGCGGCGAGCTGTGGGACATGCTGCGCGCCCTGGTGGCCGACGGCGCGACCGCCCTGCTGACCACGCAGTACCTGAACGAGGCGGATGTGCTCGCCGACGACATCGTGGTGATCGACAAGGGCCGGGTGATCGCCGAGGGCACCCCGGACCAGCTGAAGTCCGAGGTAGGGGGCCAGGTGCTGGAGCTGCGTCCGGTCCGGTCCGTGGACCTGCCGGCGACGCACCGGCTGGTGTCCGACGCGGCGGGTGACGGGGCCCGGATCGAGGGCGGGTCGATCACCGCCCCGGTGAAGGATCCCGAGCTGATGCCCACGGTCGTGCGCAGCCTCGATCGCGAGGGGATCGCGGTGGGGGAGCTGACCCTGCGGCGGTCCTCGCTGGACGAGGTCTTCCTCGCCCTCACCGGACACCGGGCCGAGCCCCCGTCCGGGAACGGCTCCGGGCCGGGCGGGCACGCGGGCGCGGAAGGCGACGGCGGCGGTGACGAGAGCGCGAGGGACAAGGCGGTGAGTCCGGCATGACCGCCACGACGATCACCGCGCCCCTGACCGCGTCGGGCCGGGTGAAACCGCTGGCCTGGGGCCGGCAGACCCTCACGATGGCATGGCGCAGCCTGGTGGCCGTCAAGCACAACCCCTTGGAGCTCGTGGACTACAGCGTCACGCCGATCATGTTCGTGTTCCTGTTCACGTACGTCCTCGGCGGGCAGATGGCCGGCTCCCCCGAGGCGTATCTGAAGTACGCGTTGCCCGGCATCATCGTGCAGAACACCCTGTTCATGACGATGTACACGGCCATGGCGCTCAACACCGACCTGACCAAAGGGGTCTTCGACCGGCTCCGCAGCCTTCCCATAGCCCGCTCCGCGCCGCTGATCGGGCGGATCACCGCGGACCTCGCCAAGCACGTGTGGGCGATGCTGCTGATGATCGGGCTCGGCCTGCTGCTCGGGTTCCGGGTCACCGGCGGCGTCGGCGGATTCCTGGCCGGGGCGCTGCTGCTGGTCGTCTTCGCGGCGGCGGTGTCGTGGAGCGCGGTGCTGATCGGCATGCTCGCCGGCGACGTGGAGAAGGTGCAGGCGTTCGCCTTCACGCTGATCTTCCCGATCACGTTCACCAGCAGTGCGTTCGTCGTGGTCGACACCATGCCGGGCTGGCTCCAGGCGTGGAGCGACGTCAACCCGGTCACCCATCTGTCGGACGCGTTCCGCGGGCTGCTGCTGGGCGGCCCGGTGGCGGAGCCGGTGCTGTGGTCGCTGCTGTGGGCCGCGGGCATCGCGGCCGTGTTCTGCCCGTTGGCGATGCGGGCCTACCGGGCGAAGGCCTGAGCGCGCGGGCCCGGCCCGGCGGGCCCCCGGCCGCCGGGCCGGCCCGCTGCCGAGCCGCGCCCCGCGCCGTAGGCTGCGCACATGTGCGGAATCGTGGGTTACGTCGGCGGGCAGTCGGCGCTTGATGTGGTCATCGCCGGACTGAAGCGGCTCGAGTACCGCGGCTACGACTCGGCCGGGGTCGCCGTGCTCGCGGACGGCGGGCTCGCGGCGGCGAAGAAGGCGGGCAAGCTCGTCAACCTTGAGAAGGAGCTGGTGGAGCGTCCGCTGCCGAGCGGTTCCACCGGGATCGGACACACGCGGTGGGCCACGCACGGCGGCCCGACGGATGCCAACGCCCATCCCCATCTGGACAACGCGGGGCGCGTCGCCGTCGTGCACAACGGGATCATCGAGAACTTCGCCGTGCTGCGGGCCGAGTTGGCCGAGCGCGGGCACGACCTGGCGTCGGAGACCGACACCGAGGTCGTCGCGCACCTGCTCGCGGAGTCCTTCTCGTCGTGCGGGGACCTCGCGGAGGCCATGCGGCTGGTGTGCCGTCAGCTGGAGGGCGCCTTCACGCTGGTCGCCGTGCACGCCGACGAACCGGACGTGGTGGTCGGTGCCCGGCGCAACTCCCCGTTGGTGGTGGGTGTCGGGGAGGGCGAGTCGTTCCTCGCCTCGGACGTGGCCGCGTTCATCGCCCACACCCGCTCCTCCATCGAGCTGGGACAGGACCAGGTGGTGGAGCTCCGCCGTGACGGTGTGACGGTCACCGGCTTCGACGGGGCGCCCGCGGACGTGCGGTCCTACCACGTGGACTGGGACGCCTCCGCGGCCGAGAAGGGGGGTTACGACTACTTCATGCTCAAGGAGATCGCCGAGCAGCCCAAGGCGGTCGCCGACACCCTGCTGGGCCGCATCGACGCCTCGGGGTCGCTGAGTCTCGACGAGGTGCGCATCCCGGTGTCCGTGCTGCGCGAGGCGACCAAGGTCGTCATCGTGGCCTGCGGGACCGCCTTCCACGCGGGCATGATCGCGAAATACGCCATCGAGCACTGGACCCGTATCCCCTGCGAGGTGGAGCTGGCCAGCGAGTTCCGTTACCGGGATCCGATCCTGGACCAGCGGACGCTGGTCGTCGCGATCTCGCAGTCCGGCGAGACCATGGACACCCTGATGGCGCTGCGGCACGCGCGGGAGCAGGGCGCCAAGGTGCTGGCCATCTGCAACACCAACGGGTCGACCATCCCGCGCGAGTCGGACGCCGTGCTGTACACGCACGCGGGCCCCGAGGTGGCGGTCGCCTCCACGAAGGCGTTCCTGACGCAGCTGGTGGCCTGCTATCTGGTCGCCCTCTATCTGGGTCAGGTGCGGGGCACCAAGTGGGGCGACGAGATCCGGGCCGTGGTCCGCGACCTGGCACAGATCTCCGGTGAGGTCGAGCGGGTCCTGGAGACGATGGAGCCGGTGCGCGAGCTGGCGCGTTCGCTGGCGGACAAGAACACCGTGCTGTTCCTGGGGCGGCACGTGGGCTACCCGGTGGCGCTGGAGGGTGCGCTCAAGCTCAAGGAGCTGGCGTACATGCACGCGGAGGGGTTCGCGGCGGGCGAGCTCAAGCACGGGCCGATCGCGCTGATCGAGGAGGACCTGCCGGTGGTGGTCGTGGTGCCGTCGCCGCGGGGGCGTTCGGTGCTGCACGACAAGATCGTCTCCAACATCCAGGAGATCCGGGCACGGGGAGCGCGGACCATCGTGATCGCGGAGGAGGGCGACGAGTCGGTCGTGCCGTACGCGGACCACCTGGTGTGGATCCCGGCGACACCGACCCTGCTCCAGCCGATGGTGGCCGCGGTGCCGCTCCAGGTCTTCGCGTGCGAGCTGGCGACGGCCCGCGGCAACGAGGTCGACCAGCCGAGGAACCTCGCCAAGTCGGTGACGGTGGAGTGAGGGGCGGACACGGGGCGGGAGGCGCCACCGCATGATCATCGGGGTGGGGATCGACGTCGCCGAGATCGACCGCTTCGCCGCGTCGCTGAGGCGCACGCCGCACATGGCGGAACGGCTCTTCGTGGAGCACGAGTTGCTGCTGCCGAGCGGGGAGCGACGGGGGTACGCGTCCCTAGCGGCGAGGTTCGCCGCGAAGGAGGCGCTGGCCAAGGCGCTGGGCGCGCCGGCCGGACTGCTGTGGACGGACGCCGAGGTGTACGTGGAGGACTCGGGCCGCCCCCGCCTGCGCGTGCACGGCACGGTCGCGGCCCGCGCGGCCGAACTGGGCGTCCGTTCCTGGCACGTCTCGCTCAGCCACGACGCGGGGGTGGCGTCGGCGGTGGTGATCGCGGAGGGCTGAGCGGGCCCGACGGGCCGGCGGCTCCGAGGGGCGCCCCGCCCCGACGCGGTGGGCGCGCGCGGGGCGGGTCGGCGCTGAGGTGCAGCGCCGATCACCGCCGTGCCCGGTCCTCCTGGACGCTCACGTGGCGCACGCTCGCCCCTGGCGGGGCGGCCGCGCAGGCCGCATCCCGCCCCGAGGGGCCGTCGTGATTCCGGCGGGCGGGTCCGGGGGTGACTGCCGGAGGCGCGGCCGGTCGCGTCCGCGTCGACGGTGCCCGCGACGGAGGGGCAGGCTCATTCCCGCCCGGACACGGCGGGGTGCCAGGCGGCGCGCCGGGCGCGGGCGCAGCGTGCCGTGCTCCCGGGCCGCGTAACTCCGGCCCGTGTCGCGAGACTTGTGGCGCGGCGTCCTCGCGCGGCAGGCGGGGGCGTGGGGCAGACTCGGGGGCATGCGTACTGCCTACAGCGTCGAGACCGTACGGCACGCCGAGGCGCAGCTCATGGCCCGGCTGCCCGAAGGGGCGCTCATGCAGCGGGCCGCCGCCGGATTGGCCGCCGCCTGTGCCGGGGTGCTGGGAAGGGTGTACGGCGCGCGCGTCGTGCTGCTGGCCGGCAGTGGGGACAACGGCGGCGACGCCCTGTTCGCCGGGGCGCGCCTCGCCCGCCGCGGCGCCGGGGTCGTCGCCGTGCTGCTCGCCCCCGACCGGACTCACCCCGCGGGTCTGGCGGCCCTGCTCGCCGCGGGCGGCCGGGTCGCGGACGACCCGTTCGAGGCGCTCGCCTCCGCCGACCTCGTGCTCGACGGCATCACGGGAATCGGCGGACGCGGCGGCCTGCGGCCGGACGCCGTGCCGGTCGCCCGCGCCGCCCGCGGATCGGACGCCGTCGTCGTCGCCGTCGACCTGCCGAGCGGCATCGAGGCCGACACGGGCGAGGTGCGCGGGGAGGCGCTGCGCGCGGACACCACGGTGACGTTCGGGACGTACAAGCCGGGCCTGCTCGTCGACCCGGCCAAGGAGTACACGGGCACGGTCCGGCTGGTCGGCATCGGCATCGAGGAGCACCTGCCGGCCGTGCCGGACCTGGAAGCGCTGCAACACGCAGACGTGGCACGGCTGTTGCCCCTCCCGGCCGCCGAGAGCGACAAGTACCGCCGCGGTGTCGTCGGCATCGTCGCCGGGTCCGCGCGCTACCCGGGCGCGGCCGTACTCGCCGTGGCGGGCGCCCTGCGCGGCGGGGCCGGAGCCGTGCGGTACGTCGGACCGGCGGCGGACGCGGTGATCGCCCGCTTCCCGGAGAGCCTGGTGCACGCCGGACCGCCGGGGAAGGCGGGACGGGTCCAGTCCTGGGTCGTCGGCCCGGGCATCGGGGAGAGCCGGGACGCCGTGCGGGACGTGCTCGCCTCCGACGTTCCCGTGCTCGTCGACGCCGACGGGCTGCGGCTGCTGGACCCGGCCGCCGTGCGCGAGCGGCCCGCGCCCACCCTCATGACGCCGCACGCGGGCGAGGCCGCCGCGCTGCTCGGCGTGTCGCGCGAGGAGGTGGAGGCGGCGCGGCTCGCGTCCGTGCGGGAACTGTGCGCGCGGTTCGGGGCGACCGTGCTGCTCAAGGGCTCGACCACGCTGGTCGCCGACGCGGACGGCGGCCGCTCCCCGGTGCGCGTCAACCCCATGGGCACCCCGTGGCTGGCGACCGCGGGCAGCGGGGACGTGCTCTCCGGGCTCGCCGGTTCGCTGCTGGCCGCCGGGCTCGACGCGCGCGACGCGGGCTCCGCCGCCGCCTATCTGCACGGCCTCGCGGCCCGGCTCCGCGCCGCGCGGGGCGTGCCGATCACCGCGTACGAGGTGGCGGCGACTCTCCCGGCCGCCTGGCGCGATGTGAGGGAATGACGGCCCCCGGCGCCGCCCCGCGAGTGACACAGTCGACTGCCGCCCATACGGATCGAGCCGTGCGGCTCTGAGAGACTGGGCGCGATGAGCCAGACACCGCCGCCACCCGCACCGCCGCGAGCTCGCGCCGAGATCGACCTCGCGGCCCTGCGCGCCAACGTCCGCGCGCTGCGCGCCCGTGCGCCGCGCTCCGCGCTGATGGCCGTGGTCAAGTCGGACGCGTACGGGCACGGCATGGTGCCCTGCGCCCGTGCCGCGCTCGCCGCGGGCGCGACCTGGCTGGGCACGGCCACCCCGCACGAGGCGCTCGCCCTGCGTGCCGCCGGGATCGGCGGGCGGATCATGTGCTGGCTGTGGACGCCGGGCGACCCGTGGCGCGAGGGCATCGAGGCGGACCTCGACATGGCCGTGAGCGGCCTGTGGGCGCTGAAGGAGGTCACCGCGGCGGCCAGGCAGGCCGGTGCACCGGCCCGCGTCCAGCTCAAGGCGGACACCGGACTCGGCCGCAACGGCTGCCAGCCCGCCGACTGGCCCGCGCTCGTGGCGGCCGCGCGCGCCGCCGAGGACGAGGGCCTGGTCGAGATCACGGGTCTGTGGTCGCACTTCGCGTGTGCCGACGAGCCAGGGCACCCCTCGATCGCCGCCCAGCTGGACGTGTTCCGCGACATGGTGGACCACGCCGAGAAGGCCGGCGTCGAGCCCGAGGTGCGGCACATCGCCAACTCCCCGGCCACGCTGAGCGTTCCGGAGTCCCACTTCGATCTCGTACGGACCGGCATCGCGATGTACGGCGTCTCGCCCAGCCCCGAGCTGGGCACGCCCGCGGACTTCGGCCTGCGCCCGGTGATGACGCTCGCCGCGTCCGTGGCGCTCGTCAAGCAGGTGCCGGCGGGCCACGGCGTCAGCTACGGCCACCACTACGTCACCGGCGCCGAGACGACACTCGGCCTCGTGCCCCTCGGCTACGCGGACGGCATTCCGCGTCATGCGTCGGGCCGCGGTCCGGTGCTGGTCGGCGGGCAGTGGCGGCGGATCGCCGGCCGGGTCGCGATGGACCAGTTCGTCGTCGATCTCGGCGGGCAGACGGTCGAGGAGGGAGCCGAGGCGCTGCTGTTCGGCCCGGGCGACCGGGGCGAGCCGACCGCCGAGGACTGGGCGCGGGCGGCGGACACGATCGCGTACGAGATCGTCACCCGCATCGGCGCCCGGGTGCCGCGCGTCTATGTGAACGAGGTTCCCGAAGAGTGCGACGAGCGGACCGCCGACGAGTAGGAGAGGCACGGTGAGCGAGACCAGCACGGGGGAGGTGGCCGAGGCCGCCGCAGCGGTGGCCACGGGCAACTGGCGCAGGGCGGGCATCGCCGGTGCCGCCATAGGCGTGGTCGCGGCCGGCGCCGCCGCGGGCGTCGCGCTCGAGCGCCTCACCGTCGGGCGCGGCATGCGCAGGAAGGCGCGTCTGGCCCTCGACGCGGCAGGCCCCTACGGCTCGCTGCGCGGCATGCCCGGCACGGCGGTCGCGGACGACGGCACCGAGCTCTACTACGAGGTGGAGGAGCTCGACCCGGACGTGGCCGCGCCGCGCCGCCGCCGGATGTTCGGCCGCAAGGCGCCCGCCCCCGTCACCGTCGTCTTCAGCCACGGCTACTGCCTCAACCAGGACTCGTGGCACTTCCAGCGGGCGGCGCTGCGGGGTCTGGTGCGCGCGGTGTACTGGGACCAGCGCAGCCACGGCCGTTCGGCGCGCGGCGCCGCGCAGGCGGGCCCGGACGGCGTGCCGGTCTCCATCGACCAGCTCGGCCGTGACCTGAAGGCGGTCGTCGACGCGGCGGCTCCCGAGGGACCGCTGGTGCTCGTCGGCCACTCGATGGGCGGCATGACGATGATGGCGCTGGGCGCCCATTACCCCGAGTTCGTCCGGGAGCGGGTGGCGGCGATCGCCCTGATCGGCACGTCGTCGGGCAAGCTCGGGGAGGTCAGTTACGGCCTCCCGGTGGCGGGCGTCAATGTGGTGCGCCGGGTGCTGCCCGGGGTGCTGCGGGCACTCGGCTCGCAGGCGGAGCTGGTCGAGCGGGGCAGGCGGGCGACGGCCGACCTGTTCGCGGGCCTGATCAAGCGGTACTCGTTCTCGTCGAGGGACGTGGACCCGGCGGTCGCGCGGTTCGCGGAACGGATGATCGAGTCGACACCGATCGACGTGGTCGCCGAGTTCTACCCGGCCTTCGCCGAGCACGACAAGTCCGAGGCGCTCGTCGTGTTCGAAGGGCTGCCGGTCCTCGTCCTCGCGGGTGACAAGGACCTGGTCACGCCCGGGACGCACAGTGAGGCGATCGCGGATCTGATGCCGGAGGCCGAGCTGGTGATCGTGCCGGACGGGGGGCACCTGGTGATGCTGGAGCATCCCGAGGCTGTCACCGACCGGCTGGCGGACCTGCTGGCCCGGGCGGGCGCGGTCGCGGCAGCGGCTAACGTTGGCACGTATGGAAGCACCGCTGGAAGCACCGCACAGCCCGGCGGCTGAGACGGCCGTCGCCGGCTCCGCCCGCCTCTCGATCGAGTCCCCCGAGCAGATGCAGGACCTGGGCCGCAGGCTCGCGAAACTGCTCCGCCCCGGCGACCTGGTGATGCTCACGGGCGAACTCGGCGCGGGCAAGACGACGCTGACGCGCGGCCTGGGCGAGGGGCTCGGGGTACGCGGAGCCGTCACGTCCCCGACGTTCGTGATCGCGCGCGTCCACCCGTCCCTGACCGGCGGACCGGCGCTCGTCCACGTCGACGCGTACCGCCTGGGCGGCGGCCTCGACGAGATGGAGGACCTCGACCTCGACGTCTCGCTGCCGGAATCGGTGGTGGTCGTGGAGTGGGGCGAGGGCAAGGTCGAGGATCTGTCCGAGGACCGTCTGCACGTGGTGATCCACCGGGTCGTGGGCGACACGGAGGACGACCGCCGCGAGGTGGTGCTGCGGGGGTACGGGGAGCGCTGGGCGGGGCTGGATCCGGCCTGAGCGAGTGGGACGCGGGCGCGGTCCCGGCACGAAACGCCGTACGTTCCGACAAGACGTCGGGAAATTGTTGCGCCCGGCGTCCCGCGCGTGATGACATGGTGGAGAGACCGGGTTAGGTCTACCTAACCACGCCCGCCCCCGGAGCCCACCAGGAGGCGTCCATGTCGGCATCGGAGCGCAAGCCGCAGAACCGGCAGCACGCGCCCGCGGCGTCCGTGCCGCACCCCCCGGTCCTGTCGATGCGGGACCTGCTGGCGTCCTGCGCGGCGGCCAGCGCGGTGTCGACCCCGCCGCGCGAGAGGCCGCGGGCAGGGGAGACGGACGAGGCGCGGCGCGACGCCGCGTAGCGGGCGGGCCCGGATTCGTACAGCCGGTTCCGTACGGGTGGTCCTACGGGACCACGACCACCTTCGAGTCGATCGCCGCGAACACCCACAGTGCGTCGCCGTCGGCCCGCGTCATCCGCACGCCGCCCGTCTTCCTGTTCGGGTCCGGGCTCGCCATCGAGCCGTTCACGGCCGCGCTGAAGCCGATCGACACGTTGCCGACCTTCGCGAACCGCACCACGTGCTCGACCGGGACCCCGTCCGACCCGGGGACGCTGCCCGAGCGCGAGGTGACGGTGTACGTGCCGGGAGCGGGGCTCACCGTCGACGGCATGACCTCGAAGGTGCGCGGCTTGCCCTTCGCGCCGACCAGCCACACCCGCCGCTCGCCCAGCGAGTAGACCACCCGCACGCCCGTACCGGAGTGCGCGGGCACCGCGAGCGGGTCCTTCGGCTTCCCCTGCGGGCTGCCGGAGGCCTTCGCCGACGGGACGGTGCTCGGGGCCTTGGGCGCGCCGAGGCTGTCGGGAACGTTCGCCGACGCCTGATAGGCGAGGAAGCCGACGACGGCCAGCGCGGCCGCCGTGAGCCCGGCCACGAGTCCCGAGCTGCTCCGTGCCACCGTGCCCCACCTTTCGAATCTCTTCCCGGTTGTGGTGACGGTAGCAGCAGGCCCCCCGTTCGACGGGGCGGCCGTGCCTCCGCCGCCGGAGCCGTAGGCTGTTTGCGTGCTCTTGCTCGCCATGGATACCGCCACGCCCGCCGTCACCGCCGCTCTCCACGACGGGTCCGCCGTCGTCGCCGAGTCCAGCCGGGTGGACGCCCGGAGGCACGGGGAGCTGCTGCTGCCCGCCGTCGACCGGGTGCTCGCCGAGGCCGGAGTGAAGCTCGACGCCGTCACCGGGATCGTGGTCGGCGTCGGACCCGGGCCTTATACGGGACTGCGCGTCGGGCTCGTGACGGCCACGACGTTCGCGTCGGTGCTGGGCGTCCCCGTCCACGGGGTGTGCACGCTGGACGGTCTCGCGTACGCCGCCGGCCTCGACGAGCCGTTCGTGGTGGCGACGGACGCGCGCCGCAAGGAGGTCTACTGGGCGCGGTACGCGGATGCCCGCACCCGTGTGACCGACGCCGCCGTCGACCGGCCCGCCGACATCGCCGAGCAGGTCGCGGGTCTGCCCGCGGTCGGCGCGGGCGCCCTGCTCTACCCGGAGACGTTCCCCGACGCCCGCGGACCCGAGTACGTCAGCGCCGCCGCCCTCGCCGCGCTCGCGGCCGGGAAACTGGCGGCCGGCGAGGACTTCCTCGACCCGCTGCCGCTGTACCTGCGCCGGCCCGACGCCCAGGTCCCCAAGAACTACAAGGTGGTCACTCCGAAGTGAGCGCGGCCCACCCGTCTGCCGACCGCCGCCCCTCGTCGAAGCCGCTGCGCGGCGGCCCTGCATTGCGTGAGATGCGCTGGTGGGACATCCGGCCGGTGCTCGAGCTCGAACAGGAGCTGTTCCCCGACGACGCCTGGTCGGCCGGGATGTTCTGGTCCGAGCTCGCGCACTCCCGGGGCCCGCAGGCCACCCGCCGGTACGTCGTCGCCGAGCGCGACGGCAGGATCGTCGGCTACGCGGGGCTCGCGGCTGCGGGCGGCCTCGGCGACGTCCAGACCATCGCGGTCGAACGCGGCCAGTGGGGCACCGGCCTCGGGGCCCGGCTGCTGACCGACCTGCTCCAGCACGCCACCGCCTTCGAGTGCGACGAGGTGCTCCTCGAAGTGCGCGTGGACAACACCCGGGCCCAGAAGCTGTACGAGCGCTTCGGCTTCGAGCCCATCGGATTCCGCCGCGGCTACTACCAGCCCGGCAACATCGACGCCCTCGTCATGCGCCTGACCGTACAAGCCTGACCGTACAAGGAACTGAGACTCACACCCATGGCTGACGAACCGCTCGTACTCGGCATCGAGACCTCCTGCGACGAGACCGGAGTCGGCATCGTCCGCGGGACGACCCTGCTCGCCGACGCGGTCGCCTCCAGCGTGGACACGCACGCCCGCTTCGGCGGCGTCGTCCCGGAGATCGCCTCGCGCGCGCACCTGGAGGCGATGGTGCCGACCATCGAGCGCGCCCTGAACGAGGCCGGGGTCGGCGCCCGCGACCTCGACGGCATCGCCGTCACGGCAGGGCCCGGGCTCGCCGGCGCGCTGCTGGTGGGGGTCTCGGCGGCGAAGGCGTACGCGTACGCCCTGAACAAGCCGCTGTACGGGGTCAATCACCTCGCCTCGCACATCTGCGTCGACCAGCTGGAGCACGGCCCGCTGCCCGAGCCGACCATGGCGCTCCTCGTCTCCGGCGGCCACTCCTCGCTGCTGCTCGCCCCCGACATCACCGCCGACGTGCGTCCCATGGGCGCGACGATCGACGACGCGGCCGGCGAGGCGTTCGACAAGATCGCGCGCGTCCTCGACCTCGGCTTCCCCGGCGGCCCGGTGATCGACCGGCTGGCCAGGGAGGGGAACCCGGAGGCGATCGCGTTCCCGCGCGGCCTGAGCGGCGCGAAGGACCCGGCGTACGACTTCTCCTTCTCGGGCCTGAAGACGGCCGTCGCCCGCTGGATCGAGGCGAAGCGGGCCGCGGGCGAGGAGGTGCCGGTGCGGGACGTGGCGGCGTCCTTCCAGGAGGCGGTCGTCGACGTGCTGACCCGCAAGGCGGTGCGCGCCTGCAAGGACCAGGGCGTGGACCACCTGATGATCGGCGGCGGCGTCGCGGCCAACTCCCGGCTGCGCGCGCTCGCCGAGGAGCGCTGCGAGCGTGCGGGCATCCGGCTGCGCGTCCCGCGGCCCAAGCTGTGCACGGACAACGGCGCGATGGTCGCCGCTCTGGGCGCGGAGATGGTGGCGCGCAACCGGCCGGCCTCCGACTGGGAGCTGTCCGCGGACTCGTCGCTGCCCGTGACGGACCCGCACGTGCCGGGCACGGACTCCGTCGGCGCGATCCACGACCACGATCATGTCCACGAGGTCAGCAAGGACAACCTGTACTCATGACCGTCGTCGCCCTGATGTGGGAGGCCCGCGCCGTGGAGGGCCGGGGCGCCGAGCTGCTGGAGTGGGCCCGCGCCCAGCAGCTCGCTCGCGATCCGCTGCGCCGCGAGACCTTCCGGGCCGAGCCGGACCGGGTGCTGGTCATCACCTGGTGGGAGGCGGCGCACGCCGACGCGGAGCTGCCCGAACTTCCCGAGCCCGCCGCCGATGCGATCACCCGGCCGGTGCACCGCTGGCGCTTCGAGTCGCTCGGCTGAGAACCCGCCGGGATTTCCCGGAAGAATTTTCCGGGAGGATGTCGATCCGGCCGTCTCCCGTTCGACGCACGGGTGAGAGGCGGGGAACGGCCCCGTACTCACGACCCGAGGAGTCACCATGCCCCGCTTCCTGTCGATGATCCGCGTCAACGAGAACGAGATCCCCACGGACGAATTCCCGGAGGACTTCAACGAGCGCATGGGCAAGCTGCTCGAAGAGATCACCAAGGCCGGGGTCATGCTGGACACCGCCGGCCTGCTCCCGTCCTCCGAGGGCACCCGCGTGACCTGGTCCGGCGGGAAGCTGTCGTACACCGACGGCCCCTTCACCGAGACCAAGGAAGTCATCGGCGGCTACGCCCTCATGCAGTGCAAGGACAAGGCCGAGGCCCTCGAATGGGCCAAGCGCTTCCTGGAGATCCACCCGGAGGAGTGGACCGTCACCTGCGAGGTCCGCCAGATCATGGAGGGCTGAGCCGGCCCCGGTTGCGCCCGTTCCGCCGCGGCTGCTCTGATGGGTGGCCGTGACGGCAGGAAGCGCAGCGAACACGGTCGAGGCGGTCTTCAGGATCGAGTCGGCGCGCATCATCGCCGGCGTGGCCCGCATCGTGCGGGACGTCGGCATCGCCGAGGAGATCGCGCAGGACGCTCTGGTCGCCGCGCTGGAGCAGTGGCCGGAGTCGGGCGTCCCGGACAGGCCGGGTGCCTGGCTCATGGCCACCGCCAAGCACCGCGCCATCGATCTCGTACGCCGCAAGGAGACGTACGCCCGCAAGCTGGCCGAGGTGGGGCGCACGCTGGAGGACGCGCCGGCGCCGCCCGAACCGGCCGAGGCGGACGACATCGACGACGACCTGCTGCGGCTGATCTTCACCGCCTGCCATCCGGTGCTGTCCACCGAGGCCAGGGTCGCGCTCACGCTCAGGCTGCTCGGCGGGCTGACGACCGCGGAGATCGCCCGCGCGTTCCTCGTGTCGGAGCCGACGGTCGCGCAGCGCATCGTGCGCGCCAAGCGGGCGCTGGCCACGGCGGACGTGGCCTTCGAGGCGCCGTACGGAGCCGAGCGCGCCGCGCGCCTGGGCTCCGTGCTCGACGTCATCTACCTGATCTTCAACGAGGGCTACGCGGCGACCGCCGGGGACGACCTCGTGCGCCCGGCGCTCTGCGAGGACGCGCTGCGCCTGGCCCGGGTCCTCGCCGGCCTGATGCCGGACGAACCGGAAGTCCACGGCCTGGCGGCGCTGCTGGAGTTCCAGGCGTCCCGCATCCCCGCCCGTACGGGCCCCTCGGGCGAGCCCGTCCTGCTCGCCGACCAGAACCGCGCCAAGTGGAACCGGCTGCTGATCCGGCGCGGCATCGAGGCACTGGGACGCGCGGGCGGCGGTCCGTACGGCCCGTACTGCCTCCAGGCAGCCATCGCCGCCTGCCACGCGCGGGCTCTCCGTTACGGGGACACCGACTGGGCGACGATCGCCGCGCTGTACGGGCAGTTGGTCCGTCTCACACCGTCCCCGGTCGTCGAACTGAACCGGGCGGTCGCGGTGTCGATGACCGAGGGGCCCGGGGCCGGGCTCGCGCTGGTGGACGCGGTGGCCGGTGAACCGGCCCTGAAGGACTACCACTTGCTCCCGAGCGTCCGCGGCGACCTGCTGGCCCGGCTGGGCCGCGCCGAGGAGGCGCGGGCGGAGTTCGAGCGGGCGGCGTCCCTCGCCCGCAACACGCGGGAGAGGGAACTGCTGCTGGACCGGGCCGCCCGCGCCGTGTCGTAGCCGGGGCCCGGGCGCGCCCCACGCCCGAGGAATCGCCCGGTAGCCTCATGGCCATGTCAGGACGTACTCTCCCGCCCCCGCCCCCGCCCTTCGGCGTACGGGCGTGGCCCGACCGCACGTCGCTGCTCGCCGACCGGGCGCGGGCGATGGCGGAGCTCCACCGGATGAGCATCGGTGGGGCCGTGCTGGTCCAACTGTGGCTGCTGGCAGCCGGGTTCGCGGTCGGCTGGGTGCTCATCGCCTCCGCGCTGCGGACCTTCGTCGAGGCGATCGACCCGTTGAGCCAGTTGTTCGGCGGGGTGCTCCTCCTGCTGGGCGCCGCGTTCGTGGTGCCGACCGGCCTGCTGATCGGCTTCGGCCTCGCCCGCGACGCGAAGGTGCGCAGGCTGCTGCGCGCGTGGAGCAGCCTGGACAGCGACCCGGCGGGCGACGCACGCTTCGCCTCGCCGGGCCTGAGCCTCACCTGGTTCCTGCCGTCGTTCCTGATGTGCGCGGGCGGCCTGTGGAGCTGCTTCGCCGTCCCGGCCGGCGCGGAGCCCGGCCAGGACACGGTGCCGGGGGTGGTGCTGCTGATGGGTCTCGGGATGATCCTGTGGCTGACGGGCCTGATCGGCGTCTCGAAGGCGGTGGGCCACTACCGCTGGGCGCTGCGGCTCGTCCCGCGCCGGGCCGCCGCCGGTGCCCGCGCCTGAGCCGGCGCCCCTGTGCGTGCCCAGCGCTGAGCCGGGGCCCGCGCCGCCGGATCGCTAGGCCGGGTGGCCCACCAGCATGGCCGGCGCCCCGGCCACCCGCGTGAGGAACACGGTCGCCGAGGCCGGGCCCTGGGGCTTCGTCTTGCGGCGCAGTTCCTCCGGTTCGACCGCCGAGCCGCGCTTCTTCACGGTCAGGACGCCGACCTCGCGCTCCCGGAGCAGCGCCTTCAGCTTCTTCACGTTGAAGGGCAGCGCGTCGGTGATCTCGTAGGCCGTGGCGTACGGCGTCGGGTGCAGCTCGTCCGACGTGATGTAGGCGATCGTCTCGTCGATCAGGCCGCCCGAGACGTCCTCGGCGACCTCGGCGACCAGATGCGCGCGGATCGCCGCGCCGTCGGGTTCGTAGAGGTAGCGGCCGACCGCGCGGACGGCGGGGTCCGGCAGGCCGCGCCCGGTCAGGGTGTGCGGGCCGGGGAGCAGGGTCGCGCGGACCGCGGCCGGGTCGGTGCCGAACCAGAGCACCGCCTCCTTGACGTCGCCGCCGTCCGAGATCCACTCGGCCTCGGCGTCCTCGGGGACGGCCTCGTGCGGGATGCCCGGCGCGATCTTGAGCGCGGCGTGGGGGCGTGTGCGGGCCGCGGCGATCGCCCAGGACAGGGGCGGCGAGTACGCCTCCGGGTCGAAGATCCGGCCCCGGCCGCCGCGTCGCGCCGGATCGACGAACACCGCGTCGTACGCGGAGGTGTCGATGTCCGTCACGTCCGCGCAGCGGACCTCGACGAGATCGGCGAGCCCGAGCGCCTCGGCGTTGGCCCGCGCGGCCTCGGCCGTCAGCGGGTCCCGGTCCACGGCCAGGACGGAGATGCCCGCCCGCGCGAGCGCGAGCGCGTCGCCGCCGATGCCGCTGCACAGGTCGGCGACGCTGCGCACGCCGAGCGCGGCGAAGCGCTCGGCCCGGTGGGCGGCGACCGACCGGCGGGTGGACTGCTCGACGCCGTGCGGGGTGAAGAACATCCGTCCGGCGTCCTCCGCGCCGAACTTCGCCGCCGCACGCTGCCGCAGCCGGGCCTGCCCGAGAGCCGCCGAGACGAGCTCCGCCGGATGCTCGCGGCGCAGCCGGGTGGCCACCGCCAGCTCGTCGGCGGGGTCGTAGGAGGCGAGCGACGCCAGCAGCGCGGCCCCCTCCTCGGTGCGCAGGGCCAGAAGGGCGGCGAGCGGATCGGAGGCGTTCACCCGGCCATTGTGGGCCAGGCGGGGGATGCTCCGCGCGCACAGGCGGTGTCGGCCGGGCGGACGGGCGCCGCGCTGACAGGATGCGACGCCATGCAGCTAGTACGACAAAAGGGAAATGCGAGAGTGTACCGGGTCGGGGTGGTTCTGACCGCGCTCGTCGTCGCCGCCACCGGCTCGGGCTGTGCGGGCGGGGACGGGCAGGCCCCGCGTCCGGCGCCGTCCGCCGCGGGGCGTCAGGGGGCGCGGGGTCCGGCGGCGCAGGATAAGGCGGCGGGCCCGTCCGGTGCGCTGTCCGCGTACGCCGGAAAGGTCAAGCGGGCTCAGGCCGCACGGGCCGCGGCAGCGAAGAAGTGGGGCCTGGAGCAGACCCCGCTCGCCGCGCCCCCGCCGCCCGCCGTCAAGCCGACGATCACCACCCGCAAGGGCTTCGAGGTCGAGGACGGCGACGAACTGCCGCCGGTCTTCACCACCGTTCCGACCAAGGAGAAGATCGTCTTCCTGACGATCGACGACGGCGCGGAGAAGGACCCCGAGCTGCTGCGGATGATGTCCGAACTGCAGATCCCGTACAGCGCCTTCCTCAGCGACTACGTGATCGACGACGACTACGAGTACTTCGAGAAGATGCGGGACCGCGGCGTCGCGCTGCACAACCACACCCTCAACCACCCCTATCTGCCCGGCCTTTCGTACTCCGCCCAGAAGCGGGAGATCTGCAGCCAGCAGGACAGGCTGCAGAAGCGGTACGGCACGCGCCCGCGGCTGTTCCGTCCGCCGTACGGGAGCTACAACAAGGACACGCTGCGCGTCGCGAAGTCCTGCGGGATCGAGGCTGTGCCGCTGTGGGCGTCCGAGGCGTTCCCCGACCGCATGGAGTGGCGCGAATGGGACCGGGACCTGCACCCCGGCGACATCGTCCTCACCCACTTCCGGGGCCGTGGGGAGTGGAAGGGCACCATGCCGGACATGATCCGGCGGGTCATGCGGACCGTGACCGCCAAGGGTTACGCCGTGGCGAAGCTGGAGGACTACGTGTGAGCCGTGCGCACCGGCTGCCGGCGACCCGGCGAGGAGCCGGGGCGCGCGGCGGCGCGGAGGACGCCGCTCGCCGCGGGCGGCACGGCCGTCGGGTGCGCGGAAGGGACCGGATCAGGCCGCCACGCGGCGCTGCATTGGCACTCCGCTTGACCGAGTGCTAATCGCAGTCATAGTCTCGCTCCTGGCACTCCCCACCGGAGAGTGCCAACACAGCGACGGGCAGGTCCGGCACCCGCGACGACGGATCCACCTGGTCGCCACCTCAGATCAGTTAACCCCGTGAGATCTCCGAAGGGGGAGGTCGGATCGTGACGACCACCAGCTCCAAGGTTGCCATCAAGCCGCTCGAGGACCGCATTGTGGTCCAGCCGCTCGACGCCGAGCAGACCACGGCTTCTGGCCTGGTTATCCCGGACACCGCCAAGGAGAAGCCCCAGGAGGGCGTCGTCCTGGCCGTGGGCCCGGGCCGCTTCGAGAACGGCGAGCGCCTTCCGCTCGACGTGAACGTCGGCGACGTGGTGCTGTACAGCAAGTACGGCGGCACCGAAGTGAAGTACAGCGGCGAGGAGTACCTCGTCCTCTCGGCCCGCGACGTGCTCGCGATCGTCGAGAAGTAATTCCTGCTTCACCCGGCAGATTTGCTTTGAGCTGCGCCCCTGGCCACCCCGCTGACGCCGGGCGGCGAGGGGCGCGGTTCTTTTGAACACGATTTCCGAGAGGGCTGAATCGCTCCCATGGCGAAGATCCTGAAGTTCGACGAGGACGCCCGTCGCGCCCTCGAGCGCGGCGTCAACAAGCTTGCCGACACGGTCAAGGTGACGATCGGCCCCCGCGGCCGCAACGTCGTCATCGACAAGAAGTTCGGCGCGCCCACCATCACCAACGACGGTGTCACCATCGCCCGCGAGGTCGAGGTCGATGACCCGTACGAAAACCTCGGCGCCCAGCTGGTGAAGGAGGTGGCGACCAAGACCAACGACATCGCGGGTGACGGTACGACCACCGCCACCGTGCTGGCCCAGGCCCTGGTCCGCGAGGGTCTGCGCAACGTCGCCGCCGGCGCCTCCCCGGCCGCCCTGAAGAAGGGCATCGACGCCGCGGTCAAGGCCGTGTCCGAGGAGCTCCTCGCGACCGCCCGCCCGATCGAGGACAAGACCGACATCGCCGCCGTGGCCGCGCTCTCCGCGCAGGACCAGCAGGTCGGCGAGCTCATCGCCGAGGCGATGGACAAGGTGGGCAAGGACGGTGTCATCACCGTCGAGGAGTCCAACACCTTCGGCCTGGAGCTCGACTTCACCGAGGGCATGGCCTTCGACAAGGGCTACCTGTCCCCGTACATGGTGACCGACCAGGAGCGTATGGAGGCCGTCCTCGACGACCCGTACATCCTGATCCACCAGGGCAAGATCTCTTCCATCCAGGACCTGCTCCCGCTGCTGGAGAAGGTCATCCAGGCGGGTGGCTCCAAGCCGCTGCTGATCATCGCCGAGGACGTCGAGGGCGAGGCCCTGTCGACCCTGGTCGTGAACAAGATCCGCGGCACGTTCAACGCGGTGGCCGTCAAGGCCCCCGGCTTCGGCGACCGCCGCAAGGCGATGCTCGGCGACATGGCCACCCTCACCGGTGCCACCGTCATCGCTGAGGAGGTCGGCCTCAAGCTCGACCAGGCCGGTCTGGACGTGCTGGGCACCGCCCGCCGCGTCACCGTCACCAAGGACGACACCACCATCGTCGACGGTGGCGGCAACTCCGAGGACGTGCAGGGCCGCATCAACCAGATCAAGGCCGAGATCGAGACCACGGACTCCGACTGGGACCGCGAGAAGCTCCAGGAGCGCCTCGCGAAGCTGGCCGGCGGCGTGTGCGTGATCAAGGTCGGCGCCGCCACCGAGGTGGAGCTGAAGGAGAAGAAGCACCGTCTGGAGGACGCCATCTCCGCGACCCGCGCCGCGGTCGAGGAGGGCATCGTCTCCGGTGGTGGCTCCGCGCTCGTCCACGCCGTGAAGGTGCTCGAGGGCAACCTGGGCAAGGAGGGCGACGAGGCCACCGGTGTCGCCGTCGTCCGCCGCGCCGCCGTCGAGCCGCTGCGCTGGATCGCGGAGAACGCCGGCCTCGAGGGCTACGTCATCACCGCCAAGGTCGCGGAGCTCGAGGCGGGCCAGGGCTTCAACGCCGCCACCGGCGAGTACGGCGACCTCGTGAAGGCCGGCGTCATCGACCCGGTCAAGGTCACGCGCTCCGCCCTGGAGAACGCCGCCTCCATCGCCTCGCTGCTGCTCACGACCGAGACCCTGGTCGTCGAGAAGCCGGCCGAGGAGGAGGCCGAGGCGGGCCACGGCCACGGTCACGGCCACAGCCACTGACGTACGGGCCTCACGGCCGTACGAGCCTCACGGCGCCGAAGACGCCGGGAAGGCCCCCGTCCCCCGCTGTCCGCGGGGGCGGGGGCCTTCGCCGTTCGCACCGGGGCCGTCGGTCACATCGCGCCGAGCTGCCGCATCAGCCGCATCAGGTCGAAGTGCCACCAGCCTTCCTTGATCTTCCCGTCCTCGAAGCGGAAGATCGTCGTGCCGGTCATGGAGCACTGCTCGCCCGTGGCCGGTATCCCCTGGAAATCGCCCTTGTGCCTGCCGTTGAAGGTCCACAGCATCACGACGTCGTCGCCTTCGGTGATCTGCCGGTCGAGCTCGAAGGTGAAGTCGAAGGCGTTGCGCCACATCGTGACGTCGCGCCGGATGACATCGCGGCCGACCTCCGCGTCCTCCTCGTTGGCGATGTCGTGGTCGATGTAGTCCTCGGCGAACACCTCCTCGATGGCGTCCATGTTCCCGCCGGCGGCGATCTCGTGGAAGAAGCGGCGGGCCATCGCCGCGTTCAGCTGCTCCTCACGGACCACGTCGAGGTCGGTGAACGTGGGCATGCCGTCGCACAGGGCGACCATCTCCTGGAAGATCCGGTCGGTCTCCGGGAGCTTGGAGTTCCGCATCGCCTCCTCGTACGACGGGAACTCGACGATCTCGACGTAGTGCGAGCCCTCCGCGCGGTCCTTGCCCATCATGAGGTGGGACGTGGTCCGCTTGCCCCTGGTCTTCTCGACCCACTGGTCCATGAGCGCATTCACGCCGTCGAACCGGTCGGTCTTGTAGTCGATGATCTGTACGAATTTCATCGTGCCTCCCAGGGTCGATGGCGTACCTCCATTTTAGTGACGCAGGTCACATCAGGCCGCCTCAGGCCGAGCGCTCCAGCGCCCCCGGGTGGACCGGGTCGGCGAACGGCAGACCCCGCGCGAACCGCTCCACCTCGTCCAGGGCCTGGTCGGCCATCCGGTGCAGCTCGCCCCCGAGCGATCCGGCGATGTGCGGCGTCAGCAGCACGTTCGGCAGGTCGTACAACGGCGAGTCCACCGGCGGCAGTTCGGGCTCGGTCACGTCGAGCACGGCGTCCAGCCGGCCGGAGACGAGCTCGGGCAGCAGCGCCTCCTCGTCGACGAGCGAGCCGCGCGAGGTGTTGATCAGCGTGGTCCCGTTCCGCATCAGGCCCAGCTGGCGGGCGCCGATCATGTGGCGGGTGGCCGGGACCTGCGGCGCGTGGACGGTGACGACGTCGGCGCGGGCGCAGAGCTCGTCCAGATCGGTGCGCTCGACCCCGAGCTCCGCCGCCCCGGCGTCGTCCACGTACGGGTCGTACAGCAGGACCCGCAGGTCGAAGGGGCGCAGCAGCTCGATCACGCGCCGCCCGATGCGGGACGCGCCGATGACTCCGACCGTACGGCGGTAGTTGCCGGCGCCGTCGAGCTCACGGTGCCAGTTGTGCTCGGTGCGCAGCTGCGCGTACCGGTGGGCGGAACGCAGCACCCGCTTGCCGGCGAAGAGGACAGCGGCGAGCGTGAACTCCGCGACGGGAAGGGCGTTCGCGGCCGCCGCCGAGGTCACGGCGATGCCCCGGTCCCAGCACGCCTGGGTGATGTGGTGCTTGACCGAGCCCGCGGCGTGCACGACCGCGCGCAGCCGGGGCGCGGCGGCGAGCACCTCGGCGGTCAGCGAGGGCGCGCCCCAGCAGGTCAGCAGCACCTCGGCGTCGGCGAGCGCGGCGGCGACGGGTGGCGAGGCGGCCGCCAGGTCGTGGGCGACGAGATGCGGGTCGGTGCGGGTGAGCGCGGTCAGCCGTTCGCGGTGGCGGTCGTCGAGCAGCCGGGCGGCGACGGCCGGATTCATGGCCAGCAGCAGCGCGGGGCGAGTGTCAGTGGCGTGGTGCATGGTGGAACTCGGGCTCCTCACAGGTCGCTTGGGTCACTTGACGCTGCCGGCGGTCAGGCCGGCCTTCCAGTGCCGCTGAAGTGAGACGAAGGCGACGATCAGGGGTATGACGGCGAGCAGGGAGCCGGTCACGACGAGCGGGTAGAACTCCGGCTCGGCGTGGGAGTTGCTGTTCCACGCGTGCAGGCCGAGGCTCAGCGGGAAGAGCTTCTGGTCCGAAAGCATCACGAGGGGGAGGAAGAAATTGTTCCAGATCGCGGTGAACTGGAAGAGGAAGACAGTCGCGAAGCCCGGCATCAGCATGCGCAGACCGATGGACCAGAAGGTGCGCAGCTCGCCGGCACCGTCGATACGGGCGGCCTCCAGGGCCTCGTCGGGTACGTAGCCGGCACTGAAGACGCGGGAGAGATACACGCCGAAGGGCTTTCCGTCCCAGGTGGGCATCGGGGCGACGGCCCACTTGCCGCTCTGCTCGGGCAGCGTGCCCTTGAGGACGCCGGCGCCCCAGGAGGCGTCGAGGTAGCCGACGGTGCCGCCGCTCTTGAGGGAGTTGATCCACTCGGGACTGAAGGAGGCGTTGCTGCGGATGAGGTCGTCGTCGAGGAGTTGCTGCCAGTACGCCGAGACCTTGGCCGTGGCGGCGTCCGTGGTGTCGATCTTCCAGCACGGCGAGGGCGGAGGCGGCGGCGATCGCGGCGACGGAGTTTCTGGTCCGGCGGGTCCGGACATTCCTGGTAGGGCTCACGGCACAGCTCCTGACAAAGCGGCGGCATTTGCGGTGGCCGCGATCCTTGGCCGAGGCGTGAGCGAAGTCAAGAACGAATGATCGAATGATCGAAAGAAGGTCAGAAACTGTTCCTGTCGGCGTCGGCCCGCTCGGCGCCCGTTCCCGCCGCACCCCCGCTCGCACGGCGCGCCCCGCACGAGTCCCGCACCCGCAGGCGCGGCAGCAGCGACAGATGCCGCTGCGGCTCGTCCGCGCCGTGCCGGTCCGTGAGCCGCTCCACGAGCAGCCTCGTCGCCTCCCGGCCTACCTCGCGCTTGGGCGGCGCCACCGCGGTCAGCGGTATGTCGGCGAGCGCCGCCACCTCGTCGTCGTACGCGATCAGCGCCAGGTCGTCGGGCACCCGTACGCCCAGCTCGGCCAGCCGCTGCACCATCTGGATCGCGTCGACGTCGTTGTGCACCAGCGCCGCGCTCGCCGTGCCCGAGACCACCGCCTCGTGCAGAGCGCGCACGGCCGCCTCGAACTCCTCCGGACGCTGCTCGGCGGGCACCGAATCGATCACGTCCCGGGGGGCGCGCAGCCCCAGTGCGCCGAGCGCGTCCGTGTACCCGGTGCGTACCGCGAGCGCGGTCGGGCTGTCGGCCCGGGCCACCAGCAGCGGTGTGCCGTGGCCCAGGTCCATCAGGTGCCGTACGGCCAGCAGGGCGCCGTGCCCGTGGTCGGACGCGACGCGGTCCATGCCGTCCAGGGCGCTGCCCGGCGTGGCGCGGCGCTCCAGCAGCACGGCGGGCACCGGCAGGCCGGTGATCCATTCGCCGTGCTCGGCCGGGTCCCCGGGGGCGCGCCAGCCCGGGGCGATCAGCAGCCCCTCGGCGCCGGCGGCCAGCAGCCCCTCGGTGCGCATCCGGTCCTCCTCGGGCCGGTAGTCGGAGATCCGCAGGATCAGCCGGGAACCGGCGCGCGCGGCCGCCTCGTGGGCACCGCGGATCACCTCGGCGAAGTAGTACGTCGAGGAGGGCGCGAGCAGTCCGAGCACGGGGCCGTGCCCGCCCGCCGCCGACGGCGCGCCGGTCGCCGCCGCGGGCGGCCGGCCCGGCCAGGACACCGAGCCGTGGACCCGGTCGAGCCTGCCCTCCCCGGCCAGGAGCTCGACGTCCCTGCGCGCGGTCACGGGCGAGACGCCCAGCAGAGCGGCCAGATCGGAGACGCGTGCGCTGCCGCGTTCCCGTACCAGCTCCAGCAGTCGTTCGTGACGTTCGGCAGCACTCTCGCGCACGGTGAAGGTCCCCCTCGCAGTGTGTGGCCCGCCTGATGCCCACTCTACGGCAGGGTGATCGAACGACGGGAAGTTTCGATCATTCAAACGCAAGCCATTGACGTTCGATCAAAGGAAGTGGGCGCCACGGACGAACGCGGGACGCCGGTCCGCCAGACCGGCTGGGCCGCCGACGGCACGGTGACCGCCCAGCTCCACCCCGTCCACGGCTACGGCGTCGCGGCACAGTCGGCGACGGGCCCGACCCTGGTCGCCGACCGGAGCCGTACGCACGTGCTCGAAGGGCGCACCGAGTCGGCCGAGTCGCTCTTCGTCGCCCTCGCCTCGGTGACCGCCGAGCCGGACCCGGCCCCCGTCGCCACCCTCGCGGACGTCGAGATCACCGGCCGCACCATCCGGGTGACCCGGGAGAACGGATCAACTGCCCTGATCGGACTCGCCCCGGAGGACCTTCCGTGTCCGGTCAGCATCTCGGATCACCGGGGCCAACCTGGTCCGTGAGAGAAGGCGCCCGGGAGTCGACTGATCACTGCGGCCCGTACTTGCGGCCTGCTCGCGAGCTGACCCCTCCGAGCAGGCCGCGCGGCGCCAGCTTCACCATGCCCATCAGCGCCTTGTACCGCGGATCGGGGATCGACAGCGACTTGCCCTTCGCCAGATCCGCCAGCGCCGACGACACAAGTTTGTCGGCGTCCAGCCACATCCAGCCCGGGATGTTGTCCGTCCCCATCCCGGCCCGCTCGTGGAACTCCGTCCGGACGAAACCGGGGCACAGAGCCATCAGCCGCACGCCCGACCCCGCCATGTCCCGTGCCACGCCCTGCGTGAACTGCACGACCCACGCCTTCGACGCGCCGTACGTGCCGCGCGGCACGAACGCCGCCACCGAGGCGACGTTCACCACGCCTCCGCGGCCCCGCTCCCGCATCGAGCCGGCCGCCGCCGACGTCAGCCGCAGCACCGCCTCGCAGTGCACCTTCAGCATCGTCAACTCATCGGCCATGGACACCTCCAGGAAGCGTCCCTTGTTCCCGAAGCCGGCGTTGTTGATCAGCAGATCGACCGGGTGCTTGCGGTCCGCGAGCCGTTTCTCGACCGCCACCATCCCCTCGTCGTCGGACAGGTCCGCCGTCAGCACCTCCGCCTCGATGCCGTGCCGGTCGTGCAGCTCGGTGGCCTGCTCCTGCAGCCGCTCGGTGTCGCGGGCCACCAGCACCAGATTGCGTCCCTCGGCCGCCAGCCGCCGCGCGAACGCGGCACCGATGCCCGCGGTCGCTCCCGTGATCAGTGCAGTCGTCATAGGCGGCACGTTAGTGCCCCGCGTGTGAGGGCGGCGTACGCACCTCGCCCGCCCGCTGTCCCTTGTCGACGACCACGAACTGGCCCATCATGCCCTCGTCCTCGTGGTACAGCAGGTGGCAGTGGTACATGTACGGAGTGTCCGGGTCGGCCGGGCCGGTGAACCGCACGGCAATCCTCACGCTCCTGTTGCCGGGCACGAAGACGGTGTCCTTGGCGCCGCGCAGATGCGGCGGGGGCTGCCGCCCGTCGACCTCCACCACCCGGAACTGCACGTCGTGCACATGGAAGTTGTGCGGCATCCCGTCGTCGTTGCGCAGGACCCAGGTCTCGGTGGTGCCCCGGGTGACGGTCTCGTCGATCCGCTCCACGGACATCGGCCTGCCGTTGATGCCCGACCGCTGAAGGCGGAAGAACCGTGTCCGCACCGACTCCCCGGCGTCCGGCAGTTCCGGCTCGCCCAGCCGTCCCGGAAGCCCAGGGGAGGGGCGCAGCGTCTTCGCGGCGCGCAGCTCCAGCACGTCGAACGCGTCGTCGCCTCCGTTGAACCGGGTCTGCCAGAAGTCGCCCAGACTCTGCGGATGGCTGCGCAGCACCGCACGCTCGCCGGGCCGCATCCGCACCACTATCTCCGCCCGTTCACCGGGTGAGAGCCGGACACGGTCCATCGGCACGGCCTCCTCCAGCAGCCCGCCGTCCGACGCGACGAGCGAGAAGCGCCGGTCGTCGGCGAAGCCGAAGTGGTAGACGCGGGCGGTGGAGGCGTTGAGCAGGCGCAGCCGTACCAGCTCGTCACCGACCTCCTTGTACGGGTCGGGAGTGCCGTTGACCAGGGTCCGGTCGCCCAGGAAGCCGCTGTTGGACATGAGCTTGTGGCCGTGGTCGAACTGTGCGCCGTCGAAGCGGACGTCCTGCACGACGACGGGCAGGTCGTCGACGCCGTACCGCTTCGGCAGCGCAAGCCGCGCCGACCTCTCGTCGTCGATCAGGAACATGCCGGCCAGTCCGCGCCGCACGTGCTGCTCCGTCTTCCCGTGCGGATGCGGGTGGTACCAGAGCGACGCCGCCGGCTGGTCCACCGTCCAGTGCGGGCTCCAGGTGCCGCCGGGCGCCACCGCCTGGTGCGGGCCGCCGTCCATCGCGGCGGGCAGGTGCATGCCGTGCCAGTGCACGGTGGAGGCCTCGCCCAGACTGTTCCGTATCCGCACCTGGACCTTGTCGCCGCGTGCGGCCCGCAGGGTCGGTCCCAGATAGTCGCCGTTGAAGCCCCAGGTGGGTGTCCGCTGCCCGGCTCCGAACTCCTTGTGCCCGGCCTGCATCGTGAGATCGAAGACCTTGGTGCCGTCACGCCCGACGGTCGGTTCGGCCAGGGGCGGTATGGCCAACTCGCGGCCGAACGAGGTGCCGACGGTCGACACCCGGGCGTCGGAGTACAGCCAGTAGAACCCGCCGCCGACCGCGACGGCGAAGGCGACGGCGACGGCCGTGAGAACGACGATGACGCGCTTGAGCCGGGACATGCCTCCAGCGTTCCGGCCGCCGCGCGCGGCCACATCGGGGACCGTCCCCCATCGGCCCCCGATCCAACTGACGTGCCCTCTCGGGGATTTCCCCTACGAGGCGACCGGCTGCTCCGCGTCCCCGGCCCCGTACCTGGCCACGTACTCCCGTGCCTCGCGCAGCTGCTCGGGATGCAGCGCGTCGCCCGCGGCGAGCACCCGGGGCAGCAGGGCGCGTTCCGTGGTCCCGGCCCGGAACGACAGCGAGACGGTGACCTCGTGCTCCGGCCGGTGCACGATCTCGATCGGGTCGCCCGCACGGATCTCACCGGGCGTGATCACCCGCAGGTACGCCCCGGGGGCGGCGGCCCCGGTGAACCGCCTGACCCAGCCTTTCGCGTCCAGCCAGCTCGCGAAGGTGCGGCACGGGATGCGCCCGCCGGTGACCTCGAGCACCAGTTCTCCGCCGATCCGCCAGCGCTCGCCGATCCTCGCGCCGTTGACGTCGAGCCCGCTCGTCGTGAGATTCTCACCGAACGAGCCGCTCGCCAGCGCCCTGCCCAGCTCCTTCTCCCAGAGGTCCAGATCCTCGCGCGCGAAGGCGTAGACGGCCTGGTCGGTGCCCCCGTGGTGACGCAGGTCGGATATGGCGTCGCCGGCCACCCCGCTGCCTCCCTCGCCCTTGCGGCCCGGATCGCTCACCCGGACGGCCCCCTCCGCCGGGCGCTTGTCGATGCCGGTCGTGCCGGTGTCCGCGTAGTCCACTGCCTTCAGCCGCCCCACGTTCACACTCAGAAGCTTCATACCGGGCACGCTAACCCGGTGTTCCTCAAAGGAACCAGTCGATATTTACCCTCGACCCCAAGGCTCCCTTATGCTCAAGGGGTGATCGAAGCCCGTCATCTCCGTGTCCTGCGCGCCGTCGCCGCCACCGGCTCCTTCTCCGCCGCCGCGCGCGAACTGGGCTGCACCCAGCCCGCGGTCAGCCAGCAGATGAAGGCGCTCGAGACCTCGGCCGGCACGCCGTTGCTCATCCGTACGGGCCGGGAGATGCGCCTGACCCAGGCCGGCGAAGTGCTCGTCAGGCACGCCTCCGGCATCCTCGCGGGGCTCACCGCGGCGGAGGAGGAGATCGCGGCCATCGCCGGTCTCAGGGCGGGCCGGGTCCGGCTGGTGTCGTTCCCGAGCGGCAGCTCCACGCTCGTGCCGACCGCACTCGCCGCCCTGCGCGCGGCACACCCCGGCACCAGGGTCTCCCTGGTCGACGCCGAACCGCCCCGCTCCGTCGAGATGCTGCGCGAGGGCGACTGCGACGTGGCCCTCGCCTTCCGTTACGGCACGGCGGGCGCCGAATGGGACGACCTTGTCGTGCGGCCGCTGCTCACCGACCGGCTCGTCGGGCTCGTGCCGGAGGGGCACCGCCTGGCCGGAGCGGAGAGCGCCGCGATCGGCGACCTCACCGACGAGCCGTGGATCGCGGGCTGCCCGCGCTGCCGCCGTCAGCTCGTGGAGGTCTGCGAGGAGGCGGGCTTCACCCCCCGGATCGACTTCGCGACGGACGACTACCCGGCGGTGATCGGGCTGGTGGGCGCCGGCCTGGGAGTGGCGGTGCTGCCGGAGCTCGCGCTGGAGTCGGTGCGCCCCAAGGGCGTACGGACGATCGCGGTGACCCCGCCCGTCGCGCGCGAGATCGTCGCCCTGACCCTCCCCGACCTGTCCCAGGTCCCGGCGGTCGCTGCGACCCTCGACCAGCTGACCCTGGCGGCCCGGCGCTGAGACACGGAAGCCGGTCCCGGCAGAGGCCGGGACCGGCGGGGAGTCGGGGGCTGGGGGCGCAAGGGGATCGCCCGTTGTCGTTCGTGCAGATGATCGTCGTCGTCGGTCGTCGGTCGTCGGTCGTCGGTCGTCGGTCGTCGGTCGTCGGTCGTCGGTCGTCGTCGCCGTTGTATTCGCTCACACAGGCGAAGGAACGTTTCTTCGATAGCTCGCTGTCCGGGTGTCAGCCGCCGACCGCGCCGCCCGCGCTCGTCGCGGGGATCAGTCGATGGCGTGCGCGGCCCATGAGCTCCTCGCGCTCGTCCTCGGTCAGCCCGCCCCAGACGCCGTACGGTTCGCGCACGGCCAGCGCGTGCGCGGCGCACTCGGCCCGGACGGGGCACCGCATGCAGACCTCTTTCGCCGAGTTCTCGCGCGCACTGCGCGCGGCGCCGCGCTCGCCTTCCGGATGGAAGAAGAGCGAGCTGTCGACCCCACGGCATGCCGCGAGGAGCTGCCAGTCCCACAGATCGGCGTTGGGTCCGGGAAGGCGAGAGAAATCTGCCATAGCGCATGTCCCCTTGAAACCGTGCTGAGTGGATACAGGACAAGTCGGATACGGACGGGACTCCTGACCGGCCTGTGCCGGATCCGGCACCCCGCACTGTGCCAACGACCGTACATCTGCTGTGTAAGTAGATGTAAATATGACTCATTGCGAATCTAGCCAAAGACACCAGCGAATGGGAAGAAAAGCCGCTGAATGGGGCATGACTCGCCGAAGAAACGACGGTGACCTGCGGCGCTGCGGTTCGCGTACGGCCCCTTACGCAGAGTGCCGAAGAGCCTCGCCCGACCCGTAACTCTTTCGAGTGACCGTCGTTGAGAGGGCGGAGGCGGTTGAAGGGACAAGCTGTCGGGCACATGTCCGAGAGCGTTCAACCGCTCAGGTGAAGAAACGTACCCAGCCTGGAGGCTCAAGGTGACGCGCATTTGCTGCGAGAGCCACGGAGGTCAGTCATGACATCCGTCCTCGTCTGCGACGACTCCCCGCTTGCCCGAGAGGCGCTCCGCCGCGCGGTCGCGACCGTGCCCGGCGTCGAGCGCGTGACGACCGCGGCCAACGGCGAGGAAGTCCTCCGCCGCTGGGGCGCGGACCGCTCGGACCTGATTCTGATGGACGTACGCATGCCCGGACTGGGCGGCGTCGAGACCGTACGCCGGCTGCTGTCGGCCGATCCGGGCGCCCGGATCATCATGCTCACCGTCGCCGAGGATCTCGATGGTGTCGCGCTCGCGGTCGCCGCCGGCGCCCGGGGTTATCTGCACAAGGACGCCTCGCGCGCCGAACTGCGGGCGACCGTGACCCAGGCGCTCGCCGACCCGACGTGGCGGCTCGCCCCGCGCCGGCTCCGCTCGGCAGAGATGGGAGCCGCACCCACCCTCACCGCGCGCGAGATCCAGGTGCTGGAGGGCATGAGCCACGGCCGGTCCAACGCGGAGATCGGGCGTGAGCTGTTCTTGTCCGAGGACACGGTGAAGACGCACGCCAGGCGCCTGTTCAAGAAGCTCGGCGCCTCGGACCGGGCACACGCGGTGGCGCTCGGATTCCGGTGGGGCCTGGTCCGCTGAGTGGGCCCGTACGGGGTGACGGATGCCCGAGGGCATCCGTTTCCCGCGCGATGCCGCATCCTTGAGGGTGTGGAGTTCCTCGGGGACAAGTCGGTCGAGCGGGAGGGGAGGGCGCAGGAGATGAGTTCCGGCGCACCTGCTCATAACGCTTCGGTGCACAACATGGGACGCGGTGCCACGGACGCTCCGGCGCCGAGGCACCATGGACCGATGCGTGACGACGAGGCGGCGAACGCCCAGGGGGCCATCGGTGCGCTCGTCCATCGTGCCGTCGACGGCGACGAGCAGGCCACGCACGACCTGCTCGCGCACGTCCACCCGCTCGCGCTGCGCTTCTGCCGGTCCCGTCTGAACAGGCTTCCGGGCGACGCCCGGCACTTCGCCGACGACCTCGCCCAGGAGGTGTGCGTCGCGGTGCTGATGGCACTGCCGCGCTACAGGGACACCGGAAGGCCCTTCGAGGCCTTCGTCTTCGCCATCGCCTCGCACAAGGTCGCCGACCTGCAGCGGGCGGCGATGCGGCACCCCGGCTCGACGGCCGTGCCGTCCGACGAGATGCCCGAGCGGCCCGACGACTCCCTCGGTCCCGAGGAGCGCGCGCTGCTCAGCGACGACGCCGAGTGGGCCAAGAAGCTTCTCGCCAACCTCCCGGAGAACCAGCGCGAGCTGCTGGTGCTGCGCGTCGCCGTCGGGCTGACGGCGGAGGAGACGGGCCAGATGCTGGGGATGTCGCCGGGTGCGGTGCGGGTCGCCCAGCACCGCGCGCTGAGCCGTCTGCGGGCGCTGGCCGAGCAGTGATCCGCGCGGCGGCCGTGTACGTATGAACGTACAAAGCTGCTTACTGATCTTGATCGTGGAATGAGACGGGTGCCGAGCCCGTTAGCATGGACATCCGCACCGATCAAGGCCATTGGGGAAGGTGTCATGACCAACGTCGACGGAGTGCCCGAGAAATTCGCGACACTCGGGCTGACCTACGACGATGTGCTTCTGCTGCCGGGTGCGTCGGAAGTGCTTCCTAACGCAGTCGACACCTCGTCCCGTGTCTCCAGGAACGTCCGGGTGAACATCCCGCTGCTCTCGGCGGCGATGGACAAGGTCACCGAGTCCCGCATGGCGATCGCGATGGCGCGCCAGGGCGGCGTGGGTGTGCTGCACCGCAATCTGTCCATCGAGGACCAGGTGAACCAGGTCGACCTGGTCAAGCGTTCCGAGTCCGGCATGGTGACCGACCCGATCACGGTGCACCCGGACGCCACCCTCGCCGAGGCCGACGCCCTGTGCGCCAAGTTCCGCATCAGCGGTGTGCCGGTGACCGACGCCGCGGGCAAGCTGCTCGGCATCGTCACCAACCGTGACATGGCCTTCGAGTCGGACCGCGCACGCCAGGTGCGCGAGGTCATGACCCCGATGCCGCTGGTCACCGGCAAGGTGGGCATCTCCGGCGTGGACGCCATGGAGCTGCTGCGCCGCCACAAGATCGAGAAGCTTCCGCTGGTCGACGACGCCGGTATTCTCAAGGGCCTCATCACGGTCAAGGACTTCGTCAAGGCCGAGCAGTACCCGAACGCGGCGAAGGACGCCGAGGGCCGTCTGCTCGTCGGAGCGGCCGTCGGTGCGAGCCCTGAGGCGCTGGAGCGGGCCCAGGCGCTGGCCGGCGCGGGCGTCGACTTCCTGATCGTCGACACCTCGCACGGACACAACAGCAACGCCCTCAACTGGATGGCGAAGATCAAGTCGAGCGTCGGTGTCGACGTCATCGGCGGCAACGTGGCGACGCGCGACGGCGCCCAGGCCCTGATCGACGCGGGTGTGGACGGCGTCAAGGTCGGCGTCGGACCCGGTTCCATCTGCACCACCCGTGTGGTCGCCGGCATCGGTGTCCCGCAGGTCACCGCGATCTACGAGGCGGCGCTGGCCTGCCGCGCCGCAGGCGTACCGGTGATCGGCGACGGTGGCCTGCAGTACTCCGGAGACATCGGCAAGGCGCTCGCCGCAGGTGCCGACACGGTCATGCTGGGCAGCCTTCTCGCGGGCTGCGAGGAGTCCCCCGGTGAGCTGCTCTTCATCAACGGCAAGCAGTTCAAGTCGTACCGGGGTATGGGCTCGCTCGGGGCGATGCAGTCTCGCGGCCAGGGCCGCTCGTATTCCAAGGACCGCTACTTCCAGGCAGAGGTGGCCTCCGACGACAAGCTCGTCCCCGAGGGCATCGAGGGCCAGGTGCCCTACCGCGGTCCGCTCGCGGCCGTGCTGCACCAACTGGTCGGCGGCCTGCGCCAGACCATGGGTTACGTCGGAGCGGCCTCCATCGACGAGATGGAGAGCAAGGGCCGGTTCGTCCGGATCACCTCGGCGGGTCTCAAGGAGAGCCACCCGCACGACATCCAGATGACGGTCGAGGCGCCGAACTACAGCAGGAAGTAGCGCGTACGTCCCACGAGGGGCGGTCCCGGGTCGCCGGGTCCGCCCCTCGTGCGTGGGTCGGGGATACTGGTAGGGCCCCAGGCGCAGAAGTAAGAGGGAAAGGCCACACATCGTGACTGAGATCGAGATCGGGCGCGGCAAGCGCGGCCGCCGGGCGTACGCGTTCGATGACATCGCCGTCGTACCGAGCCGGCGCACGCGGGACCCGAAGGAGGTCTCGATCGCCTGGCAGATCGACGCCTACCGCTTCGAGCTGCCCTTCCTGGCCGCCCCGATGGACTCGGTCGTCTCCCCGAGCACCGCGATCCGCATCGGCGAGATGGGCGGTCTCGGCGTCCTGAACCTCGAGGGCCTGTGGACCCGCCACGAGGACCCGCAGCCCCTGCTCGACGAGATCGCCGAGCTGGACCCGGAGAGCGCCACGCGCCGGCTCCAGGAGATCTACGCCGCTCCGATCAAGGAGGAGCTGATCGGGCAGCGCATCAAGGAGGTGCGCGACTCGGGCGTCGTCACCGCCGCCGCGCTCTCGCCGCAGCGCACCGCCCAGTTCTCGAAGGCCGTCGTCGACGCCGGTGTCGACATCTTCGTCATCCGCGGTACGACGGTCTCCGCCGAGCACGTCTCCGGCGCCGCCGAGCCGCTGAACCTCAAGCAGTTCATCTACGAGCTCGACGTCCCGGTCATCGTCGGCGGCTGCGCCACCTACACCGCCGCGCTGCACCTGATGCGCACGGGCGCGGCGGGCGTGCTCGTGGGCTTCGGCGGCGGAGCCGCGCACACCACGCGCAACGTGCTGGGCATCCAGGTTCCGATGGCGACCGCCGTCGCCGACGTGGCCGCGGCCCGCCGCGACTACATGGACGAGTCCGGCGGCCGGTACGTCCACGTCATCGCCGACGGCGGTGTGGGCTGGTCGGGCGACCTGCCGAAGGCGATCGCCTGCGGCGCGGACGCGGTGATGATGGGCTCGCCGTTGGCGCGCGCGACCGACGCGCCGGGCAAGGGCCGCCACTGGGGCATGGAGGCCGTCCACGAGGACGTGCCGCGCGGCAAGCTGGTCGACCTGGGCATCGTGGGCACGACCGAGGAGGTCCTGACCGGTCCCTCGCACAGCCCGGACGGGTCGATGAACTTCTTCGGCGCGCTGCGCCGGGCGATGGCGACGACCGGCTACAGCGAGCTCAAGGAGTTCCAGCGGGTCGAGGTCACGGTGGCGGACTCGCAGCACAGCCGCTGACGTCCGGCCGTACACAGGGAAGGGCCCGGCACTTCGGTGCCGGGCCCTTCCCTTGCCACGTGCGGGGTGCGCGTCAGCCGTCGGCCTTCCCGGCTCGGGCACTCGCCCGGACGACGTGTGTTCTGCCGTCCGTGGCGCCGCGCTCCGGCTCCTCAGAGGCGGTGGGCTGCGCCCCCGGGGGTCGCTCCTCGGGTGTCGAGCAGGAGTTGCGCCTTGACCGCCAGCCCCTGGAGGTCGTACGTGCGGTGGTGCTGGAGCAGCACCGTCAGGTCCGCGTGGGCGGCGGCCTCGTACAGCGAGTCGGCGCGGGGGACGGGCAGTCCGTTCACCTGCCAGTCCGGGACGTACGGGTCGTGGTAGCTGACGGATGCGCCGAGGTCCATCAGGCGGCGGGCGATCTCGGTGGCGGGAGAGCCGGTCAGGTCGGCGAGGTCGGGCTTGTAGGTGATGCCGAGGAGCAGGACGCGGGCGCCGCGGGCCGACTTGCCGTGCTCGTTGAGGAGTGTGGCGCTGCGCTGGATCACGTACTGCGGCATCCGGGTGTTGATGTCCTGGGCGAGGCCGACCATGCGCAGGATGCGGCCGGTGGGCGGGAGGTGGCCGGGGTCGAGGGGGACGCCGTGCCCGCCGACGCCGGGGCCGGGACGGAAGGCCTGGAAGCCGAACGGCTTGGTCTCGGCGCAGCGGATGACGTCCCACAGGTCGATGCCGAGATCGTGGCAGAGGACGGACATCTCGTTGACCAGTGCGATGTTGACGTGCCGGAAATTCGTCTCCAGCACCTTGACGGTCTCGGCCTCGCGCAGGCCGCGTGCCCGGACGACCTTGTCGGTGAGTCGGCCGTAGAAGGCGGCGGCCGACTCGGTGCAGGCGGGGGTGAGACCGCCGATGACCTTGGGGGTGTTGGCGTAGCCGTGGTCCCGATTGCCGGGGTCGGTGCGGCTGGGGGAGTAGGCCAGGTGGAAGTCGCGCCCCGCGCGCAGGCCGGAGCCCTGTTCGAGCAGCGGCCGGAGGAACTCCTCGGTCGTGCCGGGCTGGACGGCCGATTCGAGGAGCACGGTGGTGTGCGGGCGCAGCCGGGACCCGAGGGCGCGGGCCGCGTCCGCGAGTGCCGTGAGGTCGGGCGCGCCGTCCGGGCCGGGGGGTGTGGGGGCGCAGATGACGGCGGTGCGCACCCGTCCCAGTTCGGCCGCGTCGGTGACCGTGCGGAAGCCGGCGGAGAGCATGCGGCGGATGTCCGCGGCGGTGACTCCGGCGGCCGGTTCGGCCGGACGGCGCGGGTCGGGGTCGTAACCGATGGTCTCGATGCGAGCTGCCACGGCGGCCTGGGCGAGGGGCAGACCGAGGTGGCCGAGTCCGATGACGGCGAGATCTGCGGGCATGGCGGTGGCCGTCCTTTCCCATAGCCGGAGGGGACAGAGGTCGCAAGCCCTGTGGGCGGAACGGGCGTGCGCAATGTCAGACTAGGCGTAAATATGACCGTTATGTCGGATTGTGCACGTGTGGCTAACGGAGTGTTATCCACAGGCGGTGGCTGAAGTCGGTGAGTGCGGACAGAATCGAGGTTGTGAGCCCGACCGCAGGGGACGCACGGGGGCGACGGGAGGCAGCAGTGAGGACAGCGACACTGGGACCCGAGGAGCGCGCCGCAGCGCTCGCCGGTATGGCCGAGCGTGAACTGGATGTGCTGGTGGTCGGCGCCGGCGTCGTCGGAGCGGGCACCGCGCTGGACGCGGCGACGAGAGGTCTGGCGACCGGGCTCGTCGAGGCGCGCGACTGGGCGTCGGGCACGTCGAGCCGGTCGAGCAAGCTCATCCACGGCGGCCTGCGGTATCTGGAGATGCTCGACTTCGCCCTGGTCAGAGAGGCGCTCAAGGAGCGCGGGCTGCTCCTGGAGCGGCTGGCCCCCCACCTGGTCAAGCCGGTGCCCTTCCTCTATCCGCTGCAGCACAAGGGCTGGGAGCGGTGGTACGCGGGCTCGGGCGTCGCGCTGTACGACGCGATGTCGGTCTCCTCGGGCCACGGGCGCGGTCTGCCCGTGCACCGTCATCTGACACGGCGTCATGCGCTGCGGGTGGCACCCGCGCTGAAGAAGGACGCGCTCGTGGGCGCCCTGCAGTACTACGACGCCCAGATGGACGACGCCCGTTTCGTCACGACCCTGGTGCGCACGGCCGCGAGCTACGGAGCCCACGTGGCCAGCCGCGCAAGGGTGGTCGGCTTCCTGCGCGAGGGCGAGCGGGTCGTCGGGGCACGGGTGCTCGATGTCGAGGCCGGCGGGGAGTACGAGATCCGTGCCCGCCAGGTCGTCAATGCGACCGGGGTGTGGACGGACGACACGCAGGCGCTGATCGGCGAGCGCGGACAGTTCCACGTGCGGGCGTCCAAGGGCATCCACCTCGTGGTGCCGAAGGACCGCATCCACTCCTCCACAGGTCTGATCCTGCGGACCGAGAAGTCGGTGCTGTTCGTCATCCCGTGGGGCCGCCACTGGATCGTCGGCACCACCGACACCGACTGGGACCTGGACAAGGCACACCCCGCCGCTTCCAGCGCGGACATCGACTACCTGCTGCAGCACGTCAATTCGGTGCTCGCAGTGCCCCTCACCCGCGACGACGTCCAAGGGGTGTACGCGGGACTGCGGCCGCTGCTCGCAGGCGAGTCCGACGCGACGAGCAAGCTCTCCCGCGAGCACACGGTGGCTCACCCGGTGCCGGGGCTGGTGGTCGTGGCGGGCGGCAAGTACACGACGTACCGGGTGATGGCGAAGGACGCGGTGGACGAGGCGGTGCACGGTCTCGACCAGCGGGTGGCCACATGCGTCACGGAGGAGATCCCGCTCCTCGGCGCCGAGGGCTATCGCGCCCTGTGGAACGCCCGGGCGAGGATCGCGTCGCGGATCGGGCTCCATGTCGTGCGCGTGGAGCACCTGTTGAACCGGTACGGCTCCCTGACGGAGGAGTTGCTGGCGCTGATCGCCGAGGACCCCTCGCTCGGCGAGCCGCTCACAGGCGCCGACGACTACCTCCGCGCCGAGGTCGTCTACGCGGCCTCGCACGAGGGGGCACGCCACCTGGACGACGTGCTGACGCGGCGCACCAGGATCTCGATCGAGACCTTCGACCGGGGGACGCGCTGTGCGCGGGAGTGCGCGGAGCTGATGGCTCCGGTGCTGGGGTGGGAGAAGGCGCACGTCGAGAAGGAGATCGAGCACTACGAGAAGCGGGTCGAGGCGGAGCGGGAGTCGCAGCGTCAGCCGGACGACCTGACGGCGGACGCGGCGCGGCTGGGGGCGCCGGACATCGTGCCGAGATGACGGACGCTCCGGCCTGCCCGCCGGAGCGTGTCCGTCCGCTCCGGCGGGCGGGCCGGTCTCCCCGACCGTTTCCGCCGAGCCCTGATCGGCGGTGAACCGCCTCGCCCACGGGGGCCGGGCAAGACGGGCAAAGCCCCCACCAGCGCAGGGTCGCGCTTCACAGCGCGTGACCGCCCGATCGGGGGCCGTGTCCGTGCGCCCGGTGGATGGACCCGGGAGAGATTCCCGTCCCGGAGTAAGGGACAATGGTCGCTCTGCCAGGGCGGGTTACCGCATCGAGCGGGAAGCGGCAGGCGCGGGCGAAGATCAGGGATCGCAGAGGGGACGCATGTCGGAGGCTGAGCAGTCGCGGGAGCCCCAGCGGGACGAGACCGAGGGGGCCGGCCTCGCCGGCAAGGGTGAGGACTCCGCCGTGGGCGCCGGGGGCGGCAGCGGCGACTCCAAGCCCGAGGACGCGGGGGAAGCGATCGGGGGAGCGGCGCGTGGCGGGACGGTGACGGCCCCTCAGAGCCGTGCGTCCGATGCCGGGGCCGGGGACGAGACGCCGTCCGGCGAGACGTCGTCAGGTGACGCGTCGTCCGATGAGGCATCGGCCGGAGAACTGTCGTCCGCCGACGTCAAGCCCTCGGACGCCGACGTCACGGAGGGAACTGCCGCGGAGGACCCGGCGGCAGGCACGGGCGACGGCGACGCCGACGAGGTGGGCTCCGACGCGGGTGACGCTCCCGTGGCCGATGACGTGACGGCCTCGGGCGCGGCCAAGGACGTGGCCGGCACGACCACTGGCAACGGGGACGCGGCGGCCTCCGGCGCGGCCGAGGCCGGCGGTGACCGTGACGTGTCCTCTGACAGCGCGGCCGGCAACGGCTCTCGCGACGGTGGCGCGGCAGCCACGGGTGCGGGTAAGGCCGCCTCCGGCGGCGGCGCGGCAGCCACAGATGCGGGTAAGGCCGCCTCCGGCGGTGCCGAGAGCGGCACCGGCCGTGGGGCCGCGGGGGCCGGAGTCAGGAAGGTCGCCCCCAGTGGTGCAAAGGCGCCCGAAGGGCGGTTGCTGGCCGGGCGTTACCGGCTGGGAGGCGTGCTCGGCCGCGGCGGGATGGGCACCGTGTGGCGTGCCGTCGACGAGACGCTCGGGCGCACCGTCGCCGTCAAGGAGCTGCGCTTCCCGAACGCGATCGACGAGGAGGAGAAGCGCCGGCTCATCACGCGTACGCTCCGCGAGGCCAAGGCCATCGCCCGGATCCGCAACAACAGCGCCGTCACCGTCTACGACGTCGTCGACGAGGACGACCGGCCGTGGATCGTCATGGAGCTCGTCGAGGGCAAGTCGCTCGCCGAGGTCGTGCGCGAGGACGGTGTCCTGACGCCCCGTCGCGCGGCCGAGGTCGGGCTCGCGATCCTCGACGTGCTGCGTTCCGCGCACCGCGAGGGCATCCTGCACCGCGACGTGAAGCCGTCGAACGTGCTCATCGGCAAGGACGGCCGCGTCGTCCTCACCGACTTCGGCATCGCCCAGGTCGAGGGCGACCCGTCGATCACGTCGACCGGCATGCTCGTCGGTGCCCCTTCGTACATCTCGCCCGAGCGCGCCCGCGGCCACAAGCCCGGCCCCGCCGCGGACCTGTGGTCCCTCGGCGGCCTGCTGTACGCGAGCGTCGAGGGCTGCCCCCCGTACGACAAGGGTTCGGCGATCGCGACGCTGACCGCGGTCATGACCGAGCCGCTCGACCCGCCGAAGAACGCGGGCCCGCTGGAGGAGGTCATCTACGGCCTGCTCGCCAAGGACCCGGCCCAGCGGCTCGACGACGCGGGCGCCCGCGCTCTGCTCACCCAGGTGGTCAACGCTCCCGAGGCGCCGGTCCGGACGGCCGAGATCGAGGCCCCGGTGGAGCAGACGCGGGCCATACAGATCCCTCCGGCCCCGCCTGTTCCCCCGCCGCGCCCGGTTGCCAAGCCGAAGGACCCGGCGGCCGAGCGGCTGCGCGGGGCCCTGCGTTCCGTGCGGAACGCCGCCGCGGCGGCCAAGGTCGAGTCGAGGGCCGAGGCGGGCGTGGGGAAGAGGACCGCGACCACGGCCGGGGCGCCGGCCGCGTCCGCCGCTCCGTCCTCCGGCAGGCCCGCCCCCGTCCGCGCGCCGCTCACCGATGTGGTGCCCCGCCGCACCCTGGTGATCATCGCGGTCGTCGCCGCGCTGGTGGTGCTGTCCACCGTCCTCGTCTTCGCGTTCGGCGGCGACGACAAGGCCAACGAGGGCAAGGGCAAGGGCAAGGACACCGCCGCCTCGGCGGGTTCGACCGCGGGCGGCGACGGCAAGGCCGCGAGCGGGGGGTCGGGCGGTGTCCAGACCCCTGACAGCAGCACAGGAACGGGCGAGGAGACCACTGACGGCGGCAGTGACGGTGCGTCAGGGAGCAATGGCTCGCAGGAGAGCGGCAAGGATCGGCCCGATGACGGGACCGACGCCGGTGATGAGCAGAGCACGGTGGCCTACCGGCACGATCAGGGTTTCTCCATCGGCCTGCCTGAGGGCTGGAAGCACACCGGGACCGACAAGGCCGGAGCGCGATTCTCGGGTCCCGACGGTCAACGGCTGCTGGTGGGCTGGACAACCTCTCCGAAGAGCAACCCGGTCGCCGACTGGACAGCCCAGGAAGCGTGGATGCGGCGTGACAATTACAAGCGAGTGAGCATTGAGGCCGTCGAGTACCGGGGTTGGAAGGCGGCCGACTGGGAGTTCACGTTCACCGAAGGAGGAACGAAGTACCGGTCTGTGGACCGGGGCTTCGTGGTGCGTCGGGACCTCGGCTACGGGATCATGTTCACTGCTCGCGATGCCGGCTGGGCGGAAGCCGACGTGACGCTCCAGACCTTCTTCAAGACCTTCCAGCCGAAGGCCGGCTGAGCGGTTTCCGAGACCTCCTGCTCCGCGGTGATCATGAATTTTTCATGATCACCGCGGCGGCATCGGTCATGGCCCTCTGGCTGTCCGCCAGCCGCGCGAGGCTGGGCCGATGCTTCTCGATCATCTCGCTCTGGAGGGAACTCTCCACGGAGTTCCATGTCCTGAGCAGGCCGACGCGGAATTTGCAGGTGACGTCTGCGCGCGCCACGGAGCGTTCGTAGTCGTCGACCGCGGGATCTGCGAAACGGGGATCGTCCGTGACGGTAAGGGGCGACTGATAAGAGTGTCCGGACTCCTTCATGCACCGTGACCACTCGGCGAAGGCATCGACCACGCGGTTGTCCTGAGTGGATGCCTCGTGACTGTCGAAATCTATGCGCTGAGCCAGTTCTCGGCCGGGGTGTCCTTCGTGATCGCCGTAAACGCGCCGCTTGGCCTCGCCGTAGCAGCCTTCGGCCGGTACGGGCATGCCCTTGTACTCTTCGAGTGGCTGCCCCTGCGGCGTCCTGCCCGACAGCAGCATGGCTTGCGTGACATCCGGTTGGGGGAGCTGCGCGACGGGGACGGCCGGGTCGTCGGGCCACTGGTAGCCGTTCTCCGCGGCTGAGCGGATGTCGGTCAGCCCGTACCGCCTGCTTGCTTCTGCCTTCCCGACGTGTGCCCTGTCGACCCGGTCGGGCAGCGGAGCCACGCCGAATCGTCGAACGCAGGACTCCTGCACCCGGATCTCCGCTCTCCTCAGGAGAAGCGTTTCCGCTTGGTCGAGCGCGTACTTGTCGAGCGGCAGCGTGAAGGTGAAAGGTGCGTTCCGGCCGGCACCATTGTCCGTAACGCCGGGCGAGGCGCTTCCTGTGGAGCCGTCGGCGGAACGCGGGGACGGCGACGGGGCGCTGTTCGCAGCGGTGAAGCAGAGGAAGGCTGCTGCCGAGAGTCCGAGCAGCGAAATGCCCACTCCGAGGGGCGAGGTGATCTTCCTTTTCACGGACGGGCTTCTCAACTTCCTCAACTTCCGTGACCGCGACGGCACTTCCGTTCCGTCACGGTCCGGCTGCGTGGCTACCAGTTGTAACAGGTGCTGGGGTGGTCACCCCAGAGACCGGACACGATCTTCACGGAAGCATTCTCGTTGTACGTCCGTACCAGGCGGGGCGCCCACTTGATCTGGTTCTCGGACCCCTGGAGCTTGTCGCACGGACCGCCGTAACCGCTGCGGTAGAAGACGGTGCCCGATGACGCGTAGAAGTTGTTGTCGGCTCGGAACGAGGCCGAGGCCGCGTTGTTCTTCACGTACTGCCCCTGTCCCGCGCCCGGCGCCGTGTACTTGTACCCGGCCAGGTTGGAGATGCTGGTGGTCGTGAGGAAGCTCGAACCCCTGTTCTCACTGTTGAAGTAGAGCCATAGGCAAGCGTCGTTCGTGCTGCAGGAGGCGGCAGCGGCAGGCGTGGCACCGGCGAGACCGATGGCCGCAGCGAGCGCGAGCCCTCCGGTGACGGCCCCTGCACGGAGCAGTCTCTTCATTGTCCCTCGATTCGAAAAGGAGTTCGGGATCGGCAGTCTAGGGGACGCCCGACTGCTGGTTGGCCGGTATTTCGACGAGCTGACGAGATGTCATGTGACCTTCGTGACAAGGTGCTTGGGTCGGCCGGGACCGGAGGCCGCAGGTCCGGCAGCCGTACTCCGGCGGCGGTGGCGAGGTTCACTCGGCAAGGACGGGCTTGGCCACGTATCGTGAGAACGTGCGGACAGTACGGAGCCCCGAAGGGCCGTCGAGCGACCGAATGTGACGGCTTGGTGCGGGTTGACCGGAGCGGCCGGGGACACCGCGCTGTGGGGAGGCGTCGTGGAGGACTATGCGGGAAGGGTGCTCGCCGACCGCTACCGCCTGCCGTTGCCGCCCTCCGACGCGTTCGAGCCGGCCGAGACGCGCGCCTTCGACACGTACAGCGGCCATGAAGTGCTGGTGCGGCAGGTGCCGTTGCCGGAGGTCGTGGACGCGGAGGTGGTGGACGGCGACGGGCTCGCAGGCGCCGCCGTGCCCCGGCGAATACCGGCGCGGGCGACCCGGCGGCCCACGGACCCGGCCGTGCTCCGGGCCGTCGAGGCCGCGCAGGCGGCGGCTCAGATCCCCGACCATCCGCGCCTCGACCAGGTCTTCGACGTCTTCGCCGAGGACGGCTCGCTCTGGATCGTGAGCGAGCTCGTCGGCGCCCGCCCGCTCGCCGCCCTTCTCGCCGAGAAGCCGCTCAGCCCGTACCGCGCGGCCGAGGTGGCGTCCGACGTGCTCACCGCGCTCCGCGTGCTGCACGCCCACGGCTGGACCCACCGGAACATCACCGTGCGCACCGTCCTCGTCTGCGACGACGGCCGCGTGGTGCTCACCGGCCTGGCCTCCGGAGCGGCCGAGGAGGCGCTCTGCGGGTACGCGCCGGTCCCCGAACCGCCGGGTTCCGGCCCGGACGGTCCAGAGGCCGGTTTCGACGGCCCCGGCTCCGGTCACGACCTCGCGGGCGCCCCGGAGGGGACCGGCGCAGAGCTGGTGCCGCGGCCGCGGGTGGGCGGCGCACCGGACGGCCCGGCTGCCCTGGAGCCCGCCCGGTCCGCGTTGCCCCGCCAGGCAGGCACGGACACCGGCCAGGTCCCCGACGTACGAGCCGCCAGGGCGGGCGCCATCGCGGCCTACCGCGCGGGCGCCCGCGCGGCGGCCCGCGTCCATGACGGCCAGGCGCGCGACAACGGGCGGGACACGGGCGGCGCCGACGACGACCGCCCCGTGCAGGACGGCCTCGACCCCGACTGGTGGGCCCGTCGCCCGGGCGAAAGCACGGACTTCGGCGCCGGAGACGAGGCAACGGCCTACGACGACGCCGGCCAGGGCGGGGCATCCGCGTACGACGACGCCGGCCACGACGAGGCATCCGCGTACGACGACGACTACGACGACTACGAGGACGGGCCCGGCAGCGCCCGCCTCGCCGGGACCTGGCACGACGCTCCGCTCCCCGGCCGTGACGGCCCTGGCCCTCTGTCCGCGGGCGGCAGCCGTCACGCGCTGCCCGCGGCGCGCCCCGCCCAGGAGACCTTGCGGAACGACCCGTACCGCGAGGACCCCTACGGCGTGCGCCAGGCGGCGGCCGGTCACGGGCGTCCGGACGGCGGCGCCCACGGAGCCCGTCCCGCGCTGCCGGCCGCCCGCCCGGACAGCGCGGCGACGGGCAGCTGGAACCGCGGCGGTGGCGGCGGGGACGCCCTGCGCGCCGACGCCCAGCGCCGTCCGATCCCCGCCGGGGGCTCCCCGGCGCCCGCGTCCGACCGCTGGGACGACGTCGTGGCGGGCGGCGACGCCGCCCCTGTCTTCCGCGGCCCGACCACGCCGCTGGCGGCCGAGCGTGCCCGCCAGGCGCGGATCGCCGTCGTCGGCGCGGTCACCGAGCGGTGGGCCCCCGAGCAGGCCGGACCGGTCCACGAGAACTGGCAGCTGGCTGCCCCCGTCGGACCCGCCACGGACCTGTGGGCGCTCGGCGCGCTGCTCTTCCGGGCCGTCCAGGGCCATGCCCCGTACCCCGAGGAGAGCGCCGCCGAGCTGGTCCAGCTCGTGTGCGCGGAGCCGCCCGCGTTCGCGGAGGAGTGCGGCCCGCTGCGTCCGGTCGTCGAATCGCTGCTGCGTCAGGACCCCACCGACCGGCCCGACTTCGAGGAGCTGCGCGGCTGGCTGCGGTCCCTGGTGCGCTCCGCGCCGGAGCCCGAGGCGGGCATGGGCGTCGTTCCGCTCCCCGCGGGCCCGGTGGACGCCTCGCGCCTGCCGGTGGTACGGCGGCGGGGCGAGCTGGTGCGCAGGCGCCGGTCCGGCGGCCGGGAGGCGGCGCACGGCCGGCACCGGCAGCAGGGACCGAGGGGCGGTGTCCGTCCGGGGCGGGTCGAGCGCCGGGACCACCAGGTGCGTCCGGAGCGGCAGCCGTACGGCGGTCGGGCGCGCGCGCCGCGTGCCCTGGGCCGCACCTTGCTGCTGCTGATCCTGCTCGCCGTGGTGGCGGCCGTCGCGTACGCGTTCCTGTTCATGCCCGAAGCCGGCTCCGGGGAGCCGGACCAGGGCGCCGGCCGCGCGGCGGGTGCGGGGCCGAGCCCGGGGCGGACGGGCGGTGACGGGGAGGGCGGTCAGGGGCCCTCGCCGAGCGGGAGCCCCGGCGCGCAGCAGCCGCAGACGTCGGCACCGGCCGCGAACCTGCCCGACGGCTACGTGCTGCGCGAGGACCCCGAGGGCTTCCGGCTCGCCGTCGACGAGGACTGGCAGCGCAGGCCGATCAACGACGCCGGTCAAGTGCGTTACACAGATGGCGACTTCACGCTGATCGTGGTGCCCGGCCGGGACCGGGTGAGCACCAGCGGCGACGATCCGCTGGTCTACCAGCGCGACAAGGAGCGGGAGCTTCAGCCGTTCCGGGACTCGTCGTGGGCCAGTGCGAGCGGACTGCGCCGCATCGACGTGGGGCAGCAGTCGATGGCGGAGGGCCAGTTCACCTGGCAGGACAGCACCGGCCGCGAGGTGTTCGTCCGCAACCTCGCGCTGATCGTCGGCGACAGCTATCACGTGATCCAGGTGATCGGACCCGCCGACCGGCGGGACCGGGTCACCGAGATCCATCAGCAGGCCACGGCCACGTACCGTGTCACGCGCTGAGTCGCGGCCCGCCGTCAACCGCCCTGCCGGGCCTCGCGGTTCCGCCCGAACCACCCCGAACCGGCCGCTGCGTCACGGAGCGTGACGCCTCGGCAGCTCACCACGCATCACAGTGCGGTCACTTGAGCGAACCTCGGTTCCACGCGCGTACCAACCCTCCGTAACCTGTCAATCCTAAGAACGGGGCGGGTACGTGGAACACACACACAGCACAGGCGCCGGTCTGCTGCTTGCCGGGCGCTACCGGCTCGGCGAGACCATCGGCCGCGGCGGCATGGGCAAAGTCTGGCGCGCGCATGACGAGGTGTTGCACAGAGTAGTCGCCGTCAAGGAACTGACGGCGGGTCTGTACGTCTCCGAGGCCGACCGGATCGTGCTGCACGCCCGGACCCAGAAGGAGGCCCGCGCGGCGGCGCGCATCAGCCATCCCGGAGTCGTCACGGTCCATGACGTTCTGGAACACGACGCCCGACCCTGGATCGTCATGCAGTACGTCGACGGTCCGTCACTCGCCGACGCCGCCAAGGAGCCCGGCCGCATCGACGAGCGGGAGGCCGCCCGGATCGGGCTGCACGTCCTGGGCGCGCTCGGCGCCGCGCATGCCGCCGGGGTGCTCCACCGGGACATCAAGCCCGCCAACGTGCTGCTGGGCCGTGACGGCCGGGCGATGATCACCGACTTCGGGATCGCGGCGATCGAGGGCGACTCGACGATCACCAGGACGGGCGAGATCGTCGGCTCGATCGACTTCCTGGCTCCCGAGCGGGTCCGCGGCCACGACCCGGGCCCGGCGTCCGACCTGTGGTCGCTGGGCGCGACGCTGTACACGGCGCTGGAGGGGCGGTCGCCGTTCCGCCGCTCGTCGCCGCTGGCGACGATGCAGGCCGTGGTGGACGACGAGCCGCCCGCGCCCCTGCGGGCGGGCCGCCTCGCACCCGTGATCACGGCGCTGCTCCACAAGGACCCGGCGGCCCGCCCCTCGGCGGCCGAGGCCGAGCGGATGCTGACGGAGGCCATGGAGGGCCGGGAGCCGGCCGTGCCGGCGCGGGTGCCGACGCAGCGGGTGACCCAGCGGCTGCCGCTGGGGGGATACCCGGCCTCCGGCGCGGGCGCGGGCACGGCGGGTTCCGGCACGGTCCTGGCGGCGGCGCCCGGCGCGGGCCCCGTCCGGCCGCGGCGCGGTCCGCGGCTGCGCTCGCTCGCCGTCGTCGTCGTCCTCGCGGCGCTGATCGGCGGGGGAGCCGGCCTCGCCGCGATGAAGTACGCGGACCGGGGCGGCGTTCAGGACAGGACCGCGGACAGCGGGCCCACCGGGCAGGCCCGGGGGTCGGACGTTCCGGACGGCTGGGAGCGCGTCGAGGACCCGCGGGGATTCAGCCTCTGGGTGCCCAAGGGCTGGAAGCGCCAGGCCGACGGCGACCAGATCGACTACACGCCGGACAACGGCCGCCACCGCATCCGGATCAGCGTCGACCCGTCCCCGGACTTCGAGAACCCCTACATGCACATGCTCGACATGGAGCAGAGGCTGGAGAAGCGCCTGCCGGACTACCGCCGGGTGAAGCTGCGTCCCAACACCTTCCGCGACCAGACGCAGTCCGCGCTGTGGGAGTTCACCTGGACCGAGCGGACGGAGCACCCCGGGCCCCGGCGCGCCATCGACCAGATGTACTACGAGGACGACGGCGCCGAGTACGCCCTCTACATGTCCGGCCCGGCGAAGGACTGGGCCGTGACGCGCGAGCAGTTCGACACGATGCTCAGGGGCTGGCGGCCGCCCCCGAACTGACGTCCGGGCGGTCGTCCGCGGAGGTCCGTACTACGGCTTCATCACGCTGCCGACCCCTGCCCCACCATGACAAGCCCCTGATCAGGGCTTATCCGCCAGTGATCGCTGGCGCAATCGTGGGGCCCGGTGAAAAGCCGTTACCGACGGGTACCCAAAGTGCCCGCCGCCGCATACTCTCGCCCCCATGACGGACTCGCAGGCCACCGCAACCGCCCTCGGCACCAACCCCATCGCCGCCTCGCCGGCCGGTGTGCGCACCGCAGCCGACGTGGTCACTCCTGAACTGGTCGCCCAGCTCACCAAGGGTGTGACGGGCTCCGGCCGCACGGCGAACCACGCCCCGTTCACCGGCGAGAAGCTGGCGGACCTGCCCGAGTCCACCCCCGACGACGTGGCCGCCGCCTTCGAGCGGGCCCGCGCCGCCCAGCGCGTGTGGGAGGCCACCCCGGTGCGCGCCCGTGCCGCCGTGCTGCTGCGCTTCCACGACCTGGTCCTCCAGCGCCAGGCCGAGGTGCTGGACCTGATCCAGCTGGAGACGGGCAAGGCCCGGCTGCACGCGCACGAGGAGGTGCAGGCCGTCGCCGTCGCGGCCCGCCACTACGGGCGCAAGGCCCCCGCGTACCTCAGGCCCAAGCACCACACGGGCGTCGTGCCCGTGCTGACGAAGACCACCGAACTGCGCCACCCGCGCGGGGTCGTGGGCCAGATCGCGCCCTGGAACTACCCGCTGGAGCTGTCCGTCGGCGACGCCCTGCCCGCCTTCGTCTCCGGCAACGCGGTCGTCATGAAGCCCGACACCGAGACCGCGCTCACCGCGCTGTGGGCGCGCGACCTGCTGATCGAGGCGGGCCTGCCCGCCGAGGTGTTCCAGGTCGTCATCGGCGAGGGCCCGGTCGTCGGCCCCGAGGTCGTCAAGCACGCCGACTACGTCTCCTTCACCGGGTCGACCGGCACCGGCCGCGAGGTCGCCCAGGGGGCGGCCGCCCGGCTGGTCGGCGTCTCCCTCGAACTCGGCGGCAAGAACGCGATGCTGGTGCTCCACGACGCCGATGTGGAGAAGGCCGCGGCCGGTGCCGTCCGTGCCTGCTTCTCGTCCGCGGGCCAGCTGTGCATCTCCATCGAGCGGCTGTACGTCCACGAGTCGATCGCCGACGAGTTCGTCGAGCGCTTCGCCGCGCGCACCAAGGCGATGCGGCTCGGCAACTCCCTCGCCTACGGCGCGGACATGGGCTCCCTCGTCGGCCCGCGCCAGCTGGAGACGGTCACCCGCCATGTCGAGGAGGCCGTCGCCAAGGGCGCGAAGCTCGTCGCCGGCGGCGTCGCCCGGCCCGACATCGGCCCGTACTTCTACGAGCCCACCATTCTCGACGACGTCGACGCGCCGATGGCCGTGTGCGGCGAGGAGACCTTCGGCCCGGTCGTGTCGGTCTACCGCTTCTCGGACGAGGACAAGGTCGTCGAGCTGGCCAACGCCACCGCGTACGGCCTCAATTCGAGCGTGTGGACCAAGGACGGCAAGCGCGGCCACGCCGTCGCCGCGAAGCTGCGCACCGGCACCGTCAACATCAACGAGGGATACGCCCCGGCCTACGGCAGCGTCCAGGCGCCCATGGGCGGCATGAAGGACTCCGGGCTCGGCCGGCGGCACGGCTCCGAGGGCATCCTCAAGTACACGGAGGCGCAGACCGTCGCCCAGCAGCGGCTGCTGCCGCTCGCCCCGTCGTTCGGCATGGACGACGAGAAGTACGCCGCGTTCATGAGCGTCAGCCTGAAGGCGATGAAGGCCCTGCGTCTGCGCTGACCGCCGGCCCCCGCACCCGTACGCCCGCACATTTCACGAGGAGAGCCATGTCCGAGGTACCCCCTGCCCGAAACCAGGACGCGGGCGGCGACGATGACGGTGACGCGTACGACTACGACGTGATCGTCGTGGGCTCCGGCTTCGGCGGCTCGGTCTCCGCCCTCCGGCTGTCCGAGAAGGGATACCGGGTCGGTGTCCTCGAGGCGGGCCGCCGGTTCACCCGGGAGTCGCTGCCGAAGAACTCGTGGGACCTGCGCAACTACCTCTGGGCCCCCGCACTCGGCCTGTTCGGCATCCAGCGCATCCACCTGCTCGGCAATGTGATGGTGCTCGCGGGCGCGGGCGTCGGCGGCGGCTCGCTCAACTACGCCAACACGCTCTACGTCCCGCCCGCGCCGTTCTTCGACGACCCGCAGTGGAAGGACATCACGGACTGGCAGGACGAGCTCGCGCCGTACTACGACCAGGCCCGCCGCATGCTCGGCGTACGGCTCAACCCGACGATGACGCCCTCGGACGTCCACCTGAAGGCGACCGCCGAGGCGATGGGCGTGGGCGACACCTTCCACATGGCTCCGGTCGGGGTGTTCTTCGGGGACGGCGAGGACGCCGACGGATCGGCGAAGGCAAGGCCCGGCCAGGAGGTCCCCGACCCGTACTTCGGCGGGGAGGGTCCCTCGCGCAAGGCGTGCACCGAGTGCGGCGAGTGCATGACGGGCTGCCGGCACGGGGCCAAGAACACCCTCAACGAGAACTACCTGTACCTCGCCGAGAAGGCGGGCGCGGTCGTCCACCCGATGACGTCCGTCGTCGCGGTCACCGAGGACCCGCGCGGCGGCTTCGCGGTCAGGACGCTGCCGAGCGACAACAAGCGCAAGGGGCAGGGCCGTACGTTCCGGGCCCGCCGGGTCGTCATCGCCGCCGGCACGTACGGCACGCAGACCCTGCTGCACCGGATGAAGGACAGCGGGCTGCTCCCGCGGCTGTCCGCGCGCCTCGGCGAGCTGACCCGGACCAACTCCGAGGCACTCGTCGGCGCCCAGACCGACAACCGCCGCTACCGCAAGCGCCACGGCGCCGACCGGGTCGACTTCACGCGCGGTGTGGCGATCACGTCCTCGATCCACCCGGACGAGAACACCCACATCGAGCCGGTCCGCTACGGCCGCGGCTCGAACGCCATGGGCGGCATGACGATCCTCCAGGTGCCCTACCGGGTCAAGGGCCGGGTCGCAGGCTGGCTCGGCAACATGGCCAGGCACCCGTTGCTCGCGGTCCGCGCGCTGTCCAACCGGCGCTGGTCGGAGCGGACGATCATCGGCCTGGTCATGCAGTCGCTGGACAACTCGCTGACCACCTACCGCAAGCCGAGCGGCATCGGAAAGGGCCTGCTCACCGCCCGCCAGGGCCACGGCGCCCCGAACCCGAACCAGATCCCCGAGGCCACGCGCGCCGCGTCCCTGCTCGCGGAGGAGATCAACGGCTTCGCGGGGTCCAACATCGGTGAGCTCATGGGCACCCCGCTCACCGCCCACTTCCTCGGCGGCTGCCCGATCGGTGCCTCGGCCGAGGAGGGCGTGATCGACCCGTACCACCGGCTGTACGGGCACCCGGGCATCTCGGTCGTCGACGGCTCCGCCGTCTCCGCGAACCTGGGCGTCAACCCGTCGCTGACGATCACGGCGCAGGCGGAGCGCGCGATGTCTTTCTGGCCCAACAACGGGGACGAGGACACCCGTCCTGCCCAGGGCACCGCCTACGAGCGCCTGTCCCCGGTGGCGCCGAAGTCCCCGGCGGTCCCGGCCGAGGCGTTCGGCGCGCTGAAGCTGCCGTTCCTGGGCATCCCGGCGGTCCCGCCCAAGAAGTAGCCCGCGCGCCCGGGACCGCCCCGCGCACGACGAAGGCCGCTGCACCCCCCTCCGAGTGCAGCGGCCTCCTGGCTTTTCGCGGCCGCCGCGCGCCGGAGCGCACAAGAGGCCGTTGTTACGCATGCATGACCTGTGACCAGTGAGGATGGTTGTCCTCACCTCACAGAAATCCTCCTGTGAGGTGGATCACACGAGGCCGTGGCCAAGCCGTGATCTTGACCCGCGCAACCGTTCACCGCTCCTCCTGGTCACATGACTGCCGCGTCGCTCACCCGGCACGCGGCCCACGGATCCCACCCGACCCAGAGGTTCGTAGATGAGACGCGTCAACTCGTCGGCCCTCGCGCGCGGTTCCGCGGCCGGCCTCGCCGCCGCGGGAATGATCGCCGCTGCCGGGCTCTTCGCCGCTCCCGCCCACGCGGCCGACCCGGTCTTCACGCTCGGCGGTCCCGCGGAGATCGGCCTGCGCCCCCACCCCGGGAGCGGTGCGCCGCAGAAGGCGACGCTGGACGTCACGGTCGACAACCCGCGGGACGAGGACTTCACCGACGAGTACACCGTCGCCTTCGACTTCAGCGGGATCGCGGGCGTGGCGGACGTCCGGTTCGACGGTGATGCCACGAGCGCCGACTGCGAGATCACCGGAACGACGGCGGTGTGCACCGACCACAGCATCTGGGGATCCGCGCTCAACAGCGTGGCCCGCCTGGAGCTCACCGCTGCCGAGGGAAGCGCCCTCGGCGCCGGCGGCGACATCGAGGTCACCGGGAAGTCCGGGACCGCGACGTTCACCCCGTACACGGCCAAGGTGACGGTCGGCGGACCCGACCTCGTCATGCGGCCCCTCGGTCTCGAGCAGGACGTCCTGCCCGGCGAGGCGCAGCCCGCGCGGATCTCCTTCGCGAACAGGGGCACCGCCGCCGCCGACGGCGTGCTCCTCACACTGAAGTACACGCACGGCATCGAGATCCCCGAGCGGTACTCCAACTGCGAGTACACCAAGGGCGCCGCCACGTCGGCCGAGGATGTGCTCTCCACGGCGATCTGTTCGTTCGACGGCTCGTACGAGCCGGGCACCGTCTACGAGCTGGCAGAACCCCTCACCGTCAAGGCCGCGCAGCACGCCTTCCACGAGGACTTCGTCTACCGCGTCGGAGAGAACACGCAGAAGGAGCGGGACGCCCAGCGCGCCGGGGCCTCCTTCACCCGGGGCAGCGGCGAAAAGCTCGCCCTGAAGAAGGTGCTCTCCGCCCGCTCCGCGGACCTCGACCCGAGGGACAACCAGCAGGAGCAGTCCATCCGCGCGAAGAACACCGCCGACTTCGTGGCCTACGGCGCGTCCGTCGCCGAGGCCGCCGCCGGGGAGACCGTGCGGACGACCGTCGGTTTCCGCAACGAGGGCCCGGCCTGGATCGGCTACATCCGCTCCGGCGAGGACATCGGCGTCGTGGACCTCACGGTCCCCGAGGGGGCCGCGGTGACCGGGAAGCCCGACACCTGCACCGGGGTGACGGCCTCCGGCGGCGCCCGCGAGCAGCAGCTCGGCGCGCCCCGCTACCTCTGCGCCGTCCCCTCCGTGGTGATGGAGGACGAGGACTTCGCGCTGCCCTTCGAGATGGAGATCGAGAAGGTGGTCCACCGGGCGAAGGGCAAGGTGACCGTCCGGAACTGGTCCGCGTCCGACCCGTCGCTCCCCTTCGACCCCGACATGGACGACAACACCGCGGCGGTCGTCCTGAACAGCGGGGACGCCGGCTCCGACAGCGGCGGCACGGGTGACCCGGCCACGAGCGGCGGCACCGGCGGTTCCACCGGCGGCGGTGGCGACGACGACGAGTCGACGGGCGGCACCGCCGGCGGCTCCACGACGTCCGGGACCTCGGCAGGCGGCGCCACCGCCCAGGGCGGTCTCGCCGCCACCGGCTCCTCGGCCCTGCTTGCAGCGGGTGGCGCGGCCGCAGCGCTCGCCGCGGGTGCGGTGGCGATCGTGGCGGCCCGTCGCCGGCGTACGAACGCCTGACCCCCTCCCCGGAGGGAGACGACAGGTGAAGGGCCCCGCGGACATCGCGTCCGCGGGGCCCTTCCGTCCGGCACCGGCGTCAGGGCTGCGCGGTGCCGTGGCGCGGCGCCAGGGGGCTGCACCGCGTGGGGGGAGGCCGCCGCCCCGGCGCTTTCGGGGCGCCTGGGGTTCGGCCTGTCACAGTGCGGTTGTGCAGAGGGGGACGTGCTCGTACTCGTGTCTGCGGGACGGGCTGCGGCCTGCGCAGCCGTCGGACCGGATGCGGTCGGCGCCGGGCGTCCCCGGAGCCGACCGCCCTTGGGGTGACCGGGCTGCTGTCCCCTGCCGACCGGTCACGCGCGCTGGGGCGAGGTCCCACGACGCACCTGCGGGTGCGTCACACGCTCCAGCGGAGCCACGCGTGGTTTCCTTCGAGGCCCGCCCCTGGCTGGCACGGACATCGGGACCAACGAAGACCGACCGGGCGCGTCACGCGCCGTACGGGTGAGGATGCGCCCGAACGCAGGTGCGCAGGCGTAGGCCCACGGTTCAGATGCGGCCCCGGCACAGCTCCAGCATCGTCATCGCGAGCGAGGTGCCGGGCTTGCCGAGCGCGTCCCTGTAGTGGCCGAGGACCTCCATCTCGCGCGCCAGGTTCACCCGGCGGCCGCCGGAGGCGATCCGGGCGTCCTGGATCACCGCCGAGACGGCCATGCGTTCCTGGATCAGGCCGATGATGCGGTCGTCGAGCGCGTCGATGCGCTCGCGGGCGCCGGCGATCACGTGCGCGGCGTCGTCGGTGCGGGCGCCGGTCTTGTCGAGTACCTCGGTCACGGGGGCTCTCCTTGTGTGGGGGCCCCGGATCGGCACGGCCCGGAGAAAGCCGAAGCGCCCCGGGCCTTGTCGGCCCGGGGCGCCTTGGGAAGTCGCTGGTCAGTTGCTCAAGCAGCACAACCGTCGAACCCACAGCAGCCGGACGGGCCGGTGCCATAGGTAAAGACGAAGGTCAGCTGCGTGTGCATGCGGTCAGTATGGACCGCGCCTCCGCCCCGTGCCAAAGACGGGTTCGGATGGTGAGACGAAGGTATGCCCGCCCGTCCCGGTAGAATCGACAAATACCGACCCTCTCCCACCGCCGGAAGGCCGCCAGTGTCATCAGCGTCCCCCGCTGCCGCGCCCGCATCCAACCCGGACGTCGTCCTGGTTGTCGATTTCGGCGCCCAGTACGCCCAGCTCATCGCCCGCCGCGTCCGTGAGGCCCGGGTCTACAGCGAGATCGTCCCGTCCACGATGCCTGTGGCGGAGATGCTGGCGAAGAACCCGAAGGCGATCATCCTCTCCGGCGGCCCGTCGTCGGTGTACGCGGAGGGCGCCCCGCGCCTGGACCGCGAGATCTTCGAGGCCGGCGTCCCCGTCTTCGGCATGTGCTACGGCTTCCAGCTGATGGCCACGACCCTCGGCGGCACCGTCGACAACACCGGTGCGCGTGAGTACGGCCGTACGCCGCTGCACGTCACCAAGCCCGGCTCCACCCTCTTCGAGGGCACGCCCGACGAGCAGCCGGTGTGGATGTCGCACGGCGACGCCTGCTCGGCCGCGCCGGAGGGCTTCACCGTCACCGCGTCCACCGACGTGGTCCCGGTCGCCGCCTTCGAGAACGACGAGAAGAAGCTCTACGGCGTGCAGCACCACCCCGAGGTGATGCACTCCACCTACGGCCAGCAGGTCCTGGAGCACTTCCTCTACCGCGGCGCCGGTATCGAGCCGAGCTGGACCACGGGCAACGTCATCGAGGAGCAGATCGCGGCGATCCGCGAGCAGGTCGGGACCAGGCGCGCCATCTGCGGTCTGTCCGGCGGCGTGGACTCGGCGGTCGCCGCGGCCCTCGTCCAGAAGGCCATCGGATCCCAGCTGACCTGCGTCTACGTCGACCACGGCCTGATGCGCAAGGGCGAGACCGAGCAGGTCGAGAAGGACTTCGTGGCCGCGACCGGCGTCCAGCTGAAGGTCGTCGACGCGGAGAAGCGGTTCCTCGACGCGCTCGCGGGCGTCTCCGACCCCGAGGAGAAGCGCAAGATCATCGGCCGGGAGTTCATCCGGGTCTTCGAGCAGGCACAGGCCGAGATCGTGGCGGAGGCCGCGGGCGGCGAGGACGTCGCCTTCCTCGTGCAGGGCACGCTCTATCCGGACGTCGTCGAGTCCGGCGGCGGCACCGGCACCGCCAACATCAAGTCGCACCACAACGTGGGCGGTCTGCCCGAGGACCTCGAGTTCGAGCTCATCGAGCCGCTGCGCAAGCTGTTCAAGGACGAGGTCCGCATGGTCGGCCAGGAGCTCGGCCTGCCGGAGGAGATCGTCCAGCGCCAGCCGTTCCCCGGCCCCGGTCTCGGCATCCGCATCGTCGGCGAGGTCACCAAGGAGCGCCTGGACCTGCTGCGCGAGGCGGACGCCATCGCCCGTGAGGAGCTCACGGCGGCCGGCCTCGACCGCGACATCTGGCAGTGCCCGGTCGTGCTGCTCGCCGACGTCCGCAGCGTCGGCGTCCAGGGCGACGGCCGCACCTACGGCCACCCGATCGTTCTGCGCCCCGTCTCGTCCGAGGACGCCATGACGGCCGACTGGACGCGCATGCCGTACGAGGTGCTCGCGAAGATCTCCACCCGGATCACCAACGAGGTCGCCGACGTCAACCGCGTGGTGCTCGACGTGACGAGCAAGCCGCCGGGCACCATCGAGTGGGAGTGAGTCTCCCCGCCGCCGTACGCGACGCCGTCGCCCGCCTCGTGCGGGTGGCGGCGTCGCCGTCTGCGGAGGCGAACCGAGCTCCTGAGGCCCCGGGACGCTCTGGTCAGTCGACCTCCGCGGCGTTACCTTCCGGGCCATGACGTACACGCCGGAGCCCTTGCCCGTGGAGCAGTTGCGGTTCGCGATGCCGCCCGTCCACGAGTCCGTCGTCGAGGAGCGCGCGTACCGCAAGGAGCGGCTCGCCGGGGCGCTGCGGCTGTTCGGGCGTTTCGGGTACGAGGACGGGGTGTCGGGACACATCACCGCACGGGATCCGGAATTCACCGACTGCTTCTGGGTGAACCCCTTCGGCGTCCCCTTCGCCCATGTCTGTGCCGGCGACCTGGTCCTCGCCGACCGGTGGGGCCGGGCCGTCGTCGGGCGGCACCGCGTCAACCAGGCCGCTTTCGCCGTGCACGCCCAGGTGCACCTGGGCCGCCCCGACGTCGTCGCGGTCGCCCACGCCCACACGGTGCACGGGCGGGCGCTGGCCGCGCTGGGCCGACCGCTGGACCCCCTCACACAGGAGGCGTGCGCCTTCTACGAGGACCACGCGGTGGTCGACGCGTACACGGGGGTGAGCGTGGACGAGGACGAGGGGCGGCGGATCGCGGAGGCGCTCGGGCAGCGCAAGGCGCTCGTGCTGCGCAACCACGGCCTGCTGACCGTCGGCGACTCGGTCGACGCCGCCGCCTGGTGGTTCATCTCGATGGAGCGCTGCGCGCAGGTGCAGCTGGCGGCGCGGGCCGCCGGCAAGGCCGCGCCCATCGGACGCCGGGAGGCGCTGGCCACCCGCGAACAGCTGGGCGGTGACCTGGTGGCCTGGATCAGTTTCCAGCCGCTGTGGCAGCAGATCAGCCGCGCCGAACCGGACCTCCTCCAGTAGCCGAGGTCAACCCCGCTCCGCCGCTTTCACCCTTCCTGGCCTCGACCATCGGGGTGGCGGCGGTTTGCGTACGGCACAATTCCCATGCATCACAAGGCGGTTGGCCTGGCGATGCGGAGAGGTGGCGTTCGGCCGTGGCGGTGCAAGAAGCGGGACAGTGCGACACGTGCGCGCACGGGGCGCGCGAAGGTCATCGGCGCGCGGTGGCCGAATTCCTTGCCAAACGGGACGAGTTCGCGGCGGGCGGAGGGCTTCCCGCGGGCGTCGCGCATTCACCGGGTGCGTCGCGGCAGTGGGTGTCCGACGAGCTGACGCAGTCGGCCCGCACCGTCGCGGGTCTCGACCGGGCCGTGGCCGCGTCCCGGCTGCGCAAGGTGCGGCTGCGCACCCTGGCCGGGGTGTGGGGATGGTTCACGGCGCTCGTCGTCGCGCAGACGGCGACCGCGACCGGCACGGGCTGGACCCCGACGCGCACGGCAGGGCTGCTCGCCGCGCTCGTCGTCGCCGGAGCCCTCACCGGCGCGGCGCGGGCGCACGGGGCCCGAGGCGGCCTTCTCGCCGTGCTGACCGGTGAGGACAACCGCCTGTCCACCTCCCGTACGGTCGCCGCCGCCTGGCTGCTCGTCGTCTGCGGCACCCTGCTGCATCTCGCCTTCCTGGCGGCCGGCGCCTCGTCGGGCGTCCGGCGCGACAGGCTCGCCGAGGGGCTGGGTCTCGCCGCCGGAGGCGGGCTGCTGTGCGTCTTCGCCGTCGTGTGCGCGATCGCCGTCGCAGTGCGAAGGACCGTGGCGGTAAGGGTCGCCACGCTGCGGCTGCAGAAGGTGCGCGCCGACCACCCGCGCGCCTCCGACCTGTTCTGCGACGACTCCGGGCGGGCCGCCTTCGCCGACGGGCAGTACGTGCTGATCAACGCGGCCGCCGTCGTCCTCGCCCTGACCGCGCTTGCCCGCGCCCCCGAGCGGCTGCCCCACATCCCGTGGGGTCTCGTGCTGCTGGTGGCGTTGTCGGCCGGCACGTATTTCGCCGGCAAGCACGCGGAGGGAGGCCGGCCCGTCGTGATGTCGGTGGTACGGGCCCGGGAGGCCGGTGACCTGGACGGGCCCATCCGTACAGGTGACGACATCGAGATCCGGGGCACCGGCTTCGTGCCGCCGGGCGCGGAACGGCCGGACCTGCTGGCGAAGCTCGTCGTCCGCTTCGGCGCGGTCCATGTGCACGTGCCGCTCGTCCCGGTGGCGGGCGGCTTCGCCAATCCGGCCGACGCCCTGCTCACGGTGCCCGTACCCGTGGAGGTCGAGCCGGGCCAGGTCGACGTGCAGGTGGTGACGGCCGCCGGAGTGGCGAGCAACCGCTGCCTCGTCGCGATCACCGACTGACCCCGAAGCGCCCGCCGGGGCCGCCCCGGAGTCGTCGGCCGACATGTCACCCACCTGTCACAGTGTGTGCCGCATGCCTGGTGAGCGGCAGGGCCTCGCCGTACGTATGGTCGTCTGAGGGCCTAAGCGAAGGCGGGACGAGCGATGACATACACCTACCAGACGACACCGATCTACGGGACGGACAGTGACGGGCCGCGCGGCTGGAGAGAGCAGGCCACCCGGTACGCGCTGCTGCCGCTGCGGCTGTTCCTCGGCGTGACCTTCGTCTACGCCGGCATCGACAAACTCACCGACAGCCGGTTCCTGGCGGCGAGCGGCACCGGCTCCATCGGCGAGGTGATGAGCTCCGTGCGCGACGCCTCCGCCGTCCCCTGGCTCGTCGACCTGGCGCTGAAGAACCCGGAGGCCTTCGGCCATGCCATCGCCATCGGCGAAATCGCCGTCGGCCTCGCCACCCTGGTCGGGCTGCTCGCCCGGCTGGCCGCCTTCGGCGGCGCGCTCATCTCGCTGAGCCTGTGGCTGACCGTGAGCTGGCAGACCGATCCGTACTACTACGGCAACGACCTCGCCTACCTCATGGCCTGGCTGCCGCTGGTGCTCGCCGGCGCCTCGGTGTTCTCCCTGGATGCCGTGCTGCGGTCCCGGCGGCGCCGGACCATGTAGTGCAGGGCGGCGACGGTCCCCGCCAGGACCAGACCGCCGAACACGACCGGGAAGGCGACGAACCAGGGGGTCTGCCAGGCGCCCGCCGCATCACCCCCGTACAGCAGGGCGGCGGTCAGGACGGACAGCCCGGCAACGAGCCTGCCCGGACGGAATTCGTGCCGGAACTCACGACGCGGCACGGGTCACCTCCACCTGTCCGATACCCAGTTCCAGATCGAGGACGAGCGTCCCGCCCGGTGGCGCTCCCGGCGGGGCGGGAAGCGTCTTGCGCCGGTCCTGGCCCGGGCCGACGTCCACATCGTCCGGCGCGTCGTCGGGCAGCCTGATGTCGCCGACCCCCACCTCGGCCTCCAGCCGCACGGCGGCGTCCTTCGGCACGACGACCTTCAGGTGACCCAGCCCCATCTCCGCCCTCGTCGACACCGTCTTGCCGGCGGGCAGTTCGAGGGCGGAGAGGTCGAGGGTGCCCTGCCCCGAGCCCATCTCGTAGCTCGGCCGGACGGCGGTCGCCGACGCCGGCGCCCACGTCCTCTCGCCGAACTTCGTGCTGATGTCCTTCGGCAGGGCCGCGGCGCCCGCCAGCAGAGCCGCCGTCACCATCGTCAGCAGGACCGTGCCGAAACCGGTGCGGCCCAGCAGCGCGCTCACCAGGAGGCCGAGGCCGAACACGGCCAGAGCGGCGACGAGCCCGATCTGCAAGGCCGTGCCCAGCGGCCGGCTGTCCCAGCTCAGGCCCGTGCCCAGGCCGCCCGCGACCAGTGCCAGCAGGAACACGGTGCCGCCGATCCCGCGCGGGCCGCGCGGCTGCGGCGCCACCACGGCCTCGGCCGGGCGCGCGCCGGCGCGCGGCGGAGCGACGGCGCTCTCGTCGAGCGCCGACTCGGGGCCCCACAGATATCCGGTGGGCACCGGCCCGGTCGTGCCGTCCTTAACGATCGGGTCGCGCCACCAGGACGGGCTGTCCGGGACGGGAGGGGCCTTCGTCTCGGGCGGCGCCTCGGCCACGGCGTGCGCCGCGGCCGTGGCCGTGTGCTCGCCGCCGGGCGGGGTGTGCGTACGCCGCTGGGACCACACGGCCGCCCCGGTCACCGCCAGCGAAAGCATCGTGACGAAGCCGAGCATGTTTCCGTTGCCCAGCATCGTCAGGAGGAGTCCGCAGCCGAGCAGGGCGAGCAGCACGGCGCTCAGCGAGGCGCCGTCGACGCGGCCCGACAGCATCCTGCGGAACTCGTTCTCCTCCTCGTCGTCGGCCGGGATCAGCAGCCAGGCGAAGCCGTAGAAGATCAGACCGATGCCGCCGGTCACCGACAGCACGCCGATCACGATCCGGAAGATCACCGGGTCTATGTCGCAGTGCCTGCCCAGCCCGGCGCAGACGCCGGCCACGACCTTGTGGCGCGGGGCGCGGCGCAGCCGCGGCGGAGGCGACGGCGGCTCCTGCGGTGGCTGGGGCGGCGCGGCGGTCGGCTGGGTCATGACTCCATGGTGACGGGCCCGGCGCCGGGGCGGCAGCCGCCCCGACCCTGGCCGTCCCCTGATATTGCCCCTGAGGGACGGGGACTTCTCAGGGTCGGATTAAGGGACGGCCCTGATGACCGGCCCGGCCGGGCCGTGTGACGATCAGGGCATGCCCGTCGCCGCCCGTCCGACCGAGACCGAAGTGATGGCCGTCCGCAAGCTGTACCGCAGCGCCGACGGACGCATGCTCGGCGGTGTGGCGCGCGGCCTCGCCGGACACCTCGGGCTGCCGGTCGTCTGGGTGCGCCTCCTCTTCCTCGCCTTGTTCATGGCCGACGGCCTCGGCGCCCTGCTGTACGCGGTCTTCTGGATCGTCGTCCCGCTCGGCGTCGGCGGCCGGGCAGCCGAGCCGCGCTCCGTCTTCGAGACCACGCCCGACGGCCGGCGCCGGCTGCGCAAGCCCGACAAGGGGCAACTGTTCGCCCTGGTCGCGCTGCTCGTCGGCGCGGCGGTCTTCGTCGGCAATGTCGACACCAACGGCAGCGCCAACCGCTACGTGTGGCCGACGCTGCTCATCGGCGCCGGTGTGGTGCTGGTGTGGCGGCAGGCGGACAACGCGCGCAGGGCCCGCTGGGCCAGTCTCGCCACGGACAGCCGGCGCCGCCGCCTGGTGCAACTGGCGCGCGCCCTCGCCGGGGTGGCGCTCGTGGGCATGGGCCTGACCGTGTTCATGGTGGTGCGCGGCTCGGCGGCCCAGCTGGGCAACGTGCTGACGGCCGCCATCGCCGTCATCACCGGTGTCGCCCTGCTCGCGGGCCCCTGGCTGGTGCGGATGACCCAGGACCTCTCCGAGGAGCGGACCATGCGCATCCGCGCCCAGGAGCGGGCCGAGGTCGCCGCGCACGTCCACGACTCCGTCCTGCACACCCTCACCCTGATCCAGCGGAACGCGGACGACCCCGGCGAGGTGCGCAGGCTCGCCCGCGCCCAGGAGCGCGAGCTGCGGAACTGGCTCTACCGCCCGGAGGGCACGGGCAAGGACGAGGACGAGGAGCCCGGCACCCTCGCCGAGGCGGTCAAGAGGACCGCCGCCGAGGTCGAGGACAAGCACGGCGTGCCCCTGGAGGTCGTGGTCGTCGGGGACTGCCCGCTCGACGAGAAGCTGGCCGCACAGATGCAGGCCGCGCGCGAGGCAATGGTCAACGCCGCCAAGTACGGTGGCGCGGGAGGGGCGGTCCAGGTCTACGCGGAGGTCGAGGGGCGCACCGTCTTCCTCTCCGTGCGGGACCGGGGGCCGGGATTCGACCTGGATGCCGTTCCCGGCGACAGAATGGGCGTAAGAGAATCGATCATCGGCCGGATGCAGCGCAACGGCGGCACGGCACGGCTGCGCACGGTGCCCGGCGGGGGCACCGAGGTGGAGCTCGAGATGGAGAGGGCTGACGGATGACCGAGTCTGCGGAAGAGAGCGCCGAGCGGCGCGTGCGGGTCGTGCTCGTCGACGACCACCGGATGTTCCGCGCCGGTGTGCAGGCCGAGATCGGGCAGACCGAGCGCACCGGGGTCGAGGTCGTCGGTGAGGCCGCCGACGTCGACCAGGCGGTCACCGTGATCATGGCGACCCGGCCGGAGGTCGTCCTGCTGGACGTGCACCTGCCCGGCGGCGGAGGCGTGGAGGTGCTGCGCCGCTGTGCGCCGCTGATGGCATCGGCGGAGCACCCGGTGCGCTTCCTGGCGCTGTCGGTGTCGGACGCCGCCGAGGACGTCATCGGCGTGATCCGCGGCGGGGCCCGGGGCTATGTCACCAAGACGATCACCGGCGCGGACCTGGTCGACTCGATCTTCCGGGTGCAGGACGGCGACGCGGTGTTCTCGCCGCGGCTCGCCGGCTTCGTGCTGGACGCGTTCGCCTCGACCGACGCGCCGCCGGTCGACGAGGACCTGGACCGGCTCACCCAGCGGGAGCGCGAGGTGCTGCGGCTGATCGCGCGCGGGTACGCGTACAAGGAGATCGCCAAGCAGTTGTTCATCTCGGTGAAGACGGTCGAGTCGCATGTGTCGGCGGTGCTGCGGAAGTTGCAGCTGTCCAACCGCCACGAACTCACGCGGTGGGCGACGGCCCGGCGCCTGGTCTGACGCCGGGCGCGACGCCCGCGGCGATCCCGGACGGCTCCGGTCCGCCGGACGCTACGAGACCCGCGTCGCCCCGGCGAAGGGCATCTGGTCGATCGGTGCGACGCGCACGGGCGCACCGGGCCGCGGCGCGTGGATCATCTGGCCGCCGCCGATGTAGAGGCCGACGTGCGAGATGCCGGAGTAGAAGAAGACCAGGTCCCCCGGGGCGAGTTGGGCGCGGGAGACGCGCTGCCCGGCGTTGATCTGGGTGTACGTGGTGCGGGGCAGCGAGACTCCGGCCGAGCGCCAGGCGGCCTGGGTGAGACCGGAGCAGTCGTACGCCGACGGCCCGGTCGCCCCCCACACGTACGGCTTGCCGAGTGTGCCGTAGGCGTAGGCGACAGCCTGTGCGGCCCGGCCGTTCGGCGCCTTGAGCGCGCCGCGGGGTGCGGTGGAGCGGTCGGCGCGGGCGGGGTCGGCCGGTCCGGCGTCGTATGCGGCGCGCTGCACGGCGGTCAGCCGGGCCAGCAGTCGTTCGGCGGCGGCCAGTTTGCCCTTCACGACGGCTTTGTGCCGCTCCAGTTCGCGGCGGTGCCGCTCCAGTTCGGCGGTCCGCTCGCCGGCCTGTGCCCTGAGCCGGCCGAGGTCCACGAGCCGGCGGTGCACACCGGCGACGGCGGCCGCGTGCCGCTCGCCGACCCGCTCGGTGAGCGAGGCGCGCGCCAGGTACTCGTCGGGGTCCGAGGTCAGCGCGAGCCGCAGGCCGGGATCGATGCCGCCGGACCGGTACTGCGCGGTGGCGACGGAACCGAGTGCGTTGCGGGAGGCGTTGAGCCGCTCCGTGCGGCGTGCGGCCTCGTCGCGCAGCGCGTCGAGCGCTTCGCGGGCCTGCGCCGTGCGCTCCTTGGCTCCGTTGTACTTCTCGGTCGCCTCCCCGGCCTCCTGGTACAGCGTGTCGACGCGGGCCTTGAGCTGAGCGGGCGTGAGACGGGGCTCGGCGTGCGCCGAGCCGTCGAGCGCGGTCGTGGTCGCCGCGCCTGCGAGCGCGAGGGTGGCTGCGGTGCGGGCGGCCGGCCCGGTGAGCGGATGCTGCCTCGGTTTCCGGTGCGCTGCCACGGGGCGTACACGTCCTTCCTGCGTACCTGCGGTCCGGCGGCGTACCGCACGGGGGAGCGGTACGCCGCCGGATCTTTCGGCGGGGGCGGCCGAGCCGTCCGGCTGCAGGACGGTGGTGGGGAGTCGGCCACCTGGGCGCTGACGCTAAACCCGGCGGTCCCGGGACGGAGACGTGACGACGGGAAGTGCCCGAACCTGGACGGCGATGTCCGCTTTCTGTGCGCGGGACGCCGGTGCCCGGCCGCATTGCGGCGCGGGGCCGACCGAACGCCGCGATCGGGCTCCCCCGGCCGCCGGGCGGTGGTACGGCGCCGATTAGGCTCCGCGCCATGGACGTACTCATCAATGTCTTCGTCGCGCTGCACATCATCGGCATCGCCTCCCTGCTGGGCGGCTTCCTGACCCAGATGAAGGCGATGGGCGCGGGCACGGCCCGCTTCAACCCGGCGATGCTGCACGGTGCGCTGACGATGCTGATCACCGGCGTCGCGCTGGTGGGCCTCAACCAGGCCGACGACCAGACGGTGAACAACCTGAAGATCGCCGTCAAGCTGGCGGTGCTGGTGGTGATCCTCGGCCTGGTCTACGTCAAGCGGGACGAGGAGCGGGTCGACAAGGCACTCTTCGGCGCCGTCGGCGGTCTGACGGTCGCGAACGTCTTCATCGCGACGCTCTGGACCTGACCGACCCCCGGCACACGCGTGCCCGGACGGCGGGACCGTCCGGGCACGCGGGGTGAGCGACCGGGTCAGACCGGGCGGACGCTGCCGTAGATCGGCATGTAGTAGATGGACTCCTCGCGGACGTTCTCGCCCGGCTTCGGCGCGTGGATCATCTTGCCGTCGCCGATGTAGATGCCGACATGGCTGATGTCGTCGTAGAAGAAGACGAGATCGCCGGGGAGCAGGTCCGCCGTCGCCACGCGCTGCCCCACCTCCACCTGGTCCCAGGTGGTACGCGGCAGATCGACGCCCGCCGCCTTCCAGGCCGCCTGGGTGAGCCCCGAGCAGTCGTACGAGGACGGGCCCGTCGCCCCCCAGACGTACGGCTTGCCGATCTGGGCGCGGGCGAAGGCGAGGACCTTGTCGGCCCTGGTCGCGTACGAGTCGTCGCCGGTCCCGGTGCCCGTCTCCGGGGGCGGCTGGTCGCCCTCCTGGCGCTGCCGCTCGGCCTCGGCCTCGGCGCGGGCTCTGGCCTCCGCCTCGGCCTTCGCCTTCGCCTCCGCCCTGCGCCGCGCCTCCGCCTCCTTCTCGCGCTCGATCGCCGCCAGCCGGGCCTTCTCCTCGGCGGTCAGCTTCGACAGCAGAGTGCGCGCCTCGGCCAGCTTCGTCTGGACCTTCTCCTTGCTGGTGCGCAGGGCCTGCTGGGAGTCGGTCAGCGACTCCAGCCGCTTCGTCGCCTCCGCCCGCTGCTTCGCGGCGGCCGCGCGCTGGGTCTCGTAGTCGCTGACGGCGGTCCGCTGCTGGTCGGTCATCCGGTCCATCAGCTGCGTCTGGTCGAAGTACGCCTGGGGGCTGTCGGCGAACAGCAGCGCCGCGGTCGGGGTGACCGCGCCGGTGCGGTACTGCGCCGCGGCATAGGCACCGAGGGCGCGACGCGACTCGTTGAGCTTCTCCGCGCGCGTGGCCGCCTCCTCGAAGAGGGTGTCGACCTCGCGGCGCTTCTCGGCGGTGGCCTCCTTCGCCTTGTTGTACTCCTGGGTCGCGCTGCCCGCCTGCCGGTAGAGGTCGTCGACCTTCTTCTGCACCTCTTCGACGGAGGGCTTGGGGTCGCTGGGCGCGGCGGTGGCGCTCTGTGTCGACAGGAGGGCGGCGCCGGCGAGGGCGGCCGTCGTGAACCCGACGGCGTGGGAGGGTTTCGTGCTGCGGCTGCGGATCCTGCGATGCGACGCCAAGGCCGGCATCTCCTTCTTCCGTGGACCGCCTACCGGGTTAGCTGTCGGGTTCGGGCAGAACGGAAGATGCCCTACGGACCGTGGACAGGCGGTCCGATTCACCCCGGTTGTGCATAGTTCGGGTCCCCGGTTCCGAACTGCCTCCCGGGCAGCCCGAATTCGGCGGAGTCGACCCGTTCGGCGCGGTTCGCCGGGAGGGGTGCGGGCCGTCTGGTCGAGCACGCTAGCCAACTCGTATGCGGGCTGTGAAGGTTGATGTTCGATATGTCCGATACATTTTCGTGACCTCTTTCGGTGCCGGCCGCATATCCGGCACCGGCGTGGCGCGCCGGGCAGGGCCGGTCACGGAATGTGACCTGCCCCGTATGGGCATGCGGGCCCGGTTGTCGGTCCGGCCGCCTAGACTCGATAAGCGATGAGCAGCCTCTTTGACGACAGCTTCCTGGCGGATCTCCAGCCCCACGGCGAGGAGCCCCCTCCGCCCCCCGAGGAGTCGGCTCCGGAACCGATCCCGGACGACCTCTTCCAGGGCGCCTACGACGTGCCGCCGGCCCGCGACGGGTACTACCGCGACGGCGCGCCCCGGCCTGCCGTCGACGCGGCCGCTCTGCTCGAAGGGCTGAACGAGCAGCAGCGCGCCGCCGTCGTCCACACCGGCTCCCCGCTGCTCATCGTCGCCGGGGCCGGTTCCGGCAAGACGCGCGTGCTCACCCATCGCATCGCCCACCTCCTGGCCACCAGGCACGTGCACCCCGGCCAGATACTGGCGATCACCTTCACCAACAAGGCCGCCGGTGAGATGAAGGAGCGCGTCGAGCACCTGGTCGGCCCGCGTGCCCATGCCATGTGGGTCATGACCTTCCACAGCGCCTGCGTCCGCATCCTGCGCCGCGAGTCGAAGAAGCTGGGCTTCACCTCGTCGTTCTCGATCTACGACGCCGCCGACTCCAAGCGCCTGATGTCGCTGGTCTGCCGTGACCTGGAGCTGGACCCGAAGAAGTTCCCGCCGAAGTCCTTCAGCGCCAAGATCTCCAACCTGAAGAACGAGCTGATCGACGAGGAGACCTTCGCCGACCAGGCGGCGGACGGTTTCGAGAAGACGCTCGCCGAGGCCTACCGGATGTACCAGGCCCGGCTGCGCGAGGCCAACGCCCTGGACTTCGACGACATCATCATGACCACGGTCCACCTGCTCCAGGCGTTCCCGGACGTCGCCGAGCACTACCGGCGCCGCTTCCGGCACGTCCTCGTCGACGAGTACCAGGACACCAACCACGCCCAGTACACGCTCGTGCGCGAGCTGGTCGGCGAGGGGTACGAGGACCTGGAGCCCGCCGAGCTGTGTGTGGTCGGCGACGCCGACCAGTCGATCTACGCCTTCCGCGGCGCGACCATCCGCAACATCCTCCAGTTCGAGGAGGACTACCCGGACGCGACGACGATCCTCCTGGAGCAGAACTACCGCTCCACCCAGACGATCCTGTCCGCCGCCAACGCGGTCATCGAGCGCAACGAGTCCCGTCGCCCGAAGAACCTGTGGACGAACGCGGGCGCGGGCGCCCGGATCACCGGCTATGTCGCGGACACCGAGCACGACGAGGCCCAGTTCGTCGCCGACGAGATCGACCGGCTCACCGACGCGGGCGAGGCGAAGGCCGGCGACGTCGCCGTCTTCTACCGGACGAACGCCCAGTCCCGTGTCTTCGAGGAGATCTTCATCCGCGTCGGCCTGCCCTACAAGGTCGTCGGCGGCGTGCGCTTCTACGAGCGCAAGGAGGTCAGGGACGTCCTCGCCTACCTGCGCGTCCTCGCCAACCCCGAGGACAACGTCCCGCTGCGCCGCATCCTCAACGTGCCCAAGCGCGGCATCGGCGAGCGCGCCGAGGCGATGATCGACGCCCTCGCGCTCCGGGAGAAGATCACCTTCCCGCAGGCGCTCCGCCGCGTCGACGAGGCGTACGGCATGGCAGCCCGCTCCGCGAACGCCGTCAAGCGGTTCAACGTGCTGATGGAGGAGCTGCGCACCATCGCCGAGTCCGGCGCCGGTCCGGCCACCGTGCTCGAAGCCGTCCTGGAGCGCACGGGGTATCTCGCCGAGCTGCAGGCGTCCACCGACCCGCAGGACGAGACGCGCATCGAGAACCTTCAGGAACTGGCCGCCGTGGCGCTGGAGTTCGAGCAGGACCGCGGTGAGGAAGAGGGTGCGGGCACGCTCGCCGAGTTCCTGGAGCAGGTCGCGCTCGTCGCCGACTCCGACCAGATCCCCGACGAGGACGAGGAGGGTACGGGTGTCATCACGCTGATGACCCTGCACACCGCCAAGGGCCTGGAGTTCCCCGTGGTCTTCCTGACCGGCATGGAGGACGGCGTCTTCCCGCACATGCGGGCGCTGGGCCAGACCAAGGAGCTGGAGGAGGAGCGGCGCCTGGCGTACGTCGGCATCACCCGTGCCCGCGAGCGCCTGTACCTGACGCGCTCCTCGATGCGCAGCGCGTGGGGCCAGCCCTCGTACAACCCGCCGTCGCGCTTCCTGGAGGAGATCCCCGGCGCGCATGTGGAGTGGAAGCGCACCGGCCCCATGGCCGCGCCGGCCGGACCGACGTCGGGCATCACGTCGTCGCTGTCGTCGTCGCGTGCACGCGGCGGCGCGTCCGGATTCGCCACGCGGCGCACCAACGACAAGCCGGTGATCGCGCTGTCCGTGGGCGACCGGGTCACGCACGACCAGTTCGGTCTGGGGACCGTGGTCGCGGTCTCGGGGTCGGGTTCGGACGCGCAGGCGACGATCGACTTCGGGGACGAGAAGCCGAAGCGGCTGCTGCTGCGGTACGCGCCCGTCGAGAAGCTCTGACAGCGGAACGAGGCGGGGGCCACGGCCCCCGCCTCGTCCATGCTCGCTGTGGCCTGCCCGCCGCTTACGTCGGGTCGAGGCCGTGGCCGCGCAGCCACGGCAGCGGGTCGATGGCCGAACCGCCGCCGGGGCGCACCTCGAAGTGCAGGTGCGGGCCGGTGGAGTTGCCCGAGTTGCCCGAGTAGGCGATGACGTCGCCCGCCTTGACCGAACCGCTGCGGATCTTGGTGGTGCTGAGGTGGCAGTACCACGTCTCCGTGCCGTCGGCCGCCGTCACGATCGCCATGTTGCCGTAGGCGCTGTTCCACTGGGTGCGCACAGTGCCGTCCGTGGCGGCCAGCACCTCGGTGCCGTACTGGACGGGGAAGTCGATTCCGGTGTGCAGGGACATCCAGTTGACGCCGGACTGGCCGTAATAGGCGCTGAGGCCGTCCCGCTTGACGGGAAGCACGAACTTGGGCCGCAGCGCCTCGCGCCGTGCCGCCTCCGCCTCGCGCTTCTTCCGCTCCGCCTCCTGGCGGGCCTTGAGGTCGAGGCGCTCCTGGGTGCGGGAGGCGCGGTCACCGAAGTCGCGGGCGTCCTCGCTGAGCGCGGCGAGCTGCGTGTCCATCTTGCTGTTGGCGGCGACGTGCTTGACCGAGGTCGGGTCGGCGGCCGCCAGATTGGGCGCGTCGTCCTTCTGCTCGCCGCCGAGGTTGCCGACGGAGGCCGCGGCGATACCGGCGACGCCCATCACGCAGGCGGAGGGCACGGCGACGGTGAGGAGTGCGGAGCGCTTGGCGGGCGTACGGCGCCGGCCGCGGCTGCCGCCGGAGCGGCGGACCGGGCGGGGGGCGACGGGAGCGGCCGGGACGGAGGTCATGGTCTGCGTCAGCGCGTCGTGCGCGGACTCGCCGCTGTTCTCCGGGTCGTCGCCGTACTCGGCGTCGTGGCCGTGACCGGCTTCGTACTCGGTCGCGTAGCCCTCTTTTGTTACGGCGTCGCCGGTGTCCGGGCCCTCGGAGTGCGCGGCGTCCGCGAAGTCCTGGTCGGGGACGTCCTGGGCGGGAATGTCCGGCGTCTGGAAGTCCTGGAATTCCGGTGCGTACTCGGCGTCCTGGAAGTCCGACCTCTGGAAGTCCTGACCGGAATGTTCCGCGCCGGGCAGATCGGTGGTCTGGTAGTCGGCGTAGCCGGTGTCGTACTCGGCCGCCGGGACGAACTCGTGCTCCGGCGTGAACTGTTGCGGTACGAGACCTTCCGGCGTGGTCGCCGTGCCGGAGTTCCAGGCGGTCGCGTCGTAGGCGCCCGTCTCGACGGACGAGGAGGACCACTGGCCGGTCGCGTCGTACGCGAACGTCGCGGCGGCGGTCTCGTACTGGCCCGTCTGGTCGGCCTGGTTCCAGGCGCTCGCGTCCCACTGGCCCGAGGTGTCGTACTGGCCCGAGGTGTCGTACTGGCCGGTGGTGTCGTACTGCGCGTACTGCTGGTCGTACTGCGGCTGTTGGGCCTGCTGTGCGGACGCGTACGCGTCGTAGCCGGCCGTCTCCTGCGCCCCCGTGTCCCACTGGGACGCGTCGTACTGGCCGCTGTGCCCGGACTCGTAACTGCTCGGCATGGCGCCGAAGAGCGGATCGGAGTCGAAGCTGCCGGTGGCATAACCGGTGTACCCGGCGTGGGCGTGCTGGTCGTTCACCAACTTCTCTCTCGCCTCGGCAGCAGGACCTGCATCCGGGACCGCCGGATTGCAGGGGTCCCAGGGGGAAGCAGTGGCGCGACTGTACCCGGCGGTACGCGATGGCGACAATCTTCGGCGGCATCTCCGCAATCAGGAAACGGGCAATCAGCCGTCTTTCGGCGGACTGCGGGCACAGCTTTGGCCCTACGTTCGAGAAACGTTCGAGAAAAAGTCGGTTGCGATTACCGCCCGACACCGTCTCGTCCGGCGGCCGGCCTCAGGCGACCGAGACCGCTCCGGAAGAACCGGCCGCGGCCGCGCCCGATGCGAGCGCTTCTCGGATCCCGGCGGCGACGGCGGGGTGAACCGGCAGGGCGAGATGGCCGATTCCGCTCACTCGTACGTTCTGGGCGAGAAGGTCGGGATGGTCGATGCAGGCCGTCTCGACCGGGACCATGATCCGGTCGAGGTCGCTCCAGAAGCTGACGAAGTGCGTACGGCAGCCGGGCGCCGGCCTGCGCAGCTCCTCGATGACCGACGAGCCGGGGCGCATCTGCCGCACGATCGGGTGCGCGCCGGCGAGCGGCGCGAACGCGGTGCCCGCATGCGGGGTGCCGAGCGTGACGAGCGTACGGACACGGTGGTCGCCGCCGAGACGCTGCACGTAGTAGCGGGCGATGAGGCCGCCGAGACTGTGCCCGACGATGTCGACCTCGCGCTGCCCGGTCCGCGCGCAGATCTCCTCCACATGGCGGCCGAGCAGCTCGGCGGCGGTGCGGATGTCGCAGGTGAGAGGGGAGTAGTTGAGGCACTCGACATGATGCGGACCGTTCCGGGCGAGCGCGCGCCTCAGCAGGACGAACACCGACCGGTTGTCCACGAACCCGTGGAGCAGGACGGTGGGCACGACGTCGGCCCGGGCCGCGGGCAGCTGTGCCGTGCCGGGAGCGGAGCGCTTGCGGGGCGGGCGCTCGGGGGTGATCCCGGTCGGGTAGAGGACGAGGTGTCCCGCGAGGATCGCGAGCTCCAGGGCGGTGGCGCGCAGGAGCGCGGCGGGGAGGAGGTGGCGCAGTCCGTTCAGCCACTGCGCGGTGAACTCGGTGACGACGCGGCAACAGGGCAGAGGCGTGGCCTTCACAGCGACCTCCCGACCGGCGCCCCGTGCGGCCCGGGTGCGCCCTCGTGGGGCGCGCGCTGCGGAAGCGGTCGCCGCGCCACCGTGCCGTGCGGCTGTCGGCACGGCGGCGCGGCGACCTGTATGGATCTGCGGCGGCTCCCCTGGTGCGGTCGTGCCCGCCGGGGGCCGCGCGGCCTGCGCGGTGCCTGGTGCCGGTACGACGCTCAGCGAAAATGTCCCACGTGTGATTTCCCCCTCGCCGTCCACCGCGAAACGGCGGCTTGCGGGATGCTGGACATCTGCAGATAACGTTCGTTCACTCTCCGCGCTCCGCTCGCCGGGCGCGGGGACCCGTGCCCGAGGCGGCGCAGTCGGTATGTGGAGGCAGTGATGGGTGTGACGGGTCCGATCCGCGTGGTGGTCGCCAAGCCGGGTCTCGACGGACACGATCGCGGTGCGAAGGTGATCGCGCGGGCGCTGCGTGACGCCGGTATGGAGGTCATCTACACGGGGCTGCACCAGACCCCCGAGCAGATCGTGGACACGGCGATCCAGGAGGACGCGGACGCCATCGGCCTCTCGATCCTCTCGGGCGCGCACAACACGCTCTTCGTGAAGGTCATCGAGCTCCTGAAGGAGCGCGACGCGGAGGACATCAAGGTCTTCGGCGGCGGCATCATTCCGGAGGCGGACATCGCGCCGCTGAAGGACAAGGGCGTGGCGGAGATCTTCACGCCGGGCGCGACGACGGCGTCCATCGTGGAGTGGGTGAACACGAACGTCCGCGCGGCGGCGTAGCCCGACGGGGGTACCTCCCCTGCCCGAAGGGCCATGGGGGAGGGCGGCGTACCGGACTGCGCTCCCGGGGCGCGCCGGACCGGTGAGCGCGCCGTGCCCTGGGCGGGTCCGGCTTCGCGGGCGCGGCCTCTCGGGAGTGGCCCGGTCCGTGTGCCTGACGCGCCCTGTGCTCTCGGGCGTGGCCGGCCGCGCCCCCGTGGCGCAAGGCCCGGCCCCCTCAGCGCTCCAGTTCGGCGTGCATCGTGGCGCGCAGGCGCAGCGTCGACACCAGGCGCTGGAACGCCTCCGACCAGTACCCGCCCGCTCCCGGTGACGCGTCCTCCTGCTCCGCCGGTGTCGCCGTCAGGACCTCCAGGCGGGATGCCTCCGCCGGGGACAGGCAGCGCTCCGCGAGGCCCATCACGCCGCTGAAGCTCCAGGGATAACTCCCCGCGTCGCGCGCGATGTCGAGCGCGTCGACCACCGCGCGGCCCAGCGGCTCCGCCCACGGCACCGCACAGACGCCCAGCAGCTGGAACGCCTCCGACAGCCCGTGCGCGGCTATGAACTTTGCGACCCAGCCGGCCCGTTCCTCCGAAGGCAGCGTCGCGAGCAGCTTCGAGCGCTCGGCCAGCGACGTGGTGCCGGGACCGCTCGACGGCGGCGTACCGGGGGCGCCGAGCAGGGCGCGGGACCACTCGGCGTCGCCCTGGCGGACCGCGGCCCGGCACCAGGCCGCGTGCAGCTCGTCGGCCCAGTCGTCGGACACCGGCAGCGTGACGATCTCCTGCGGCGTACGGCCGCCGAGCCGGGCCGGCCAGGTGGACAGCGGGGCGGACTCGACCAGCTGGCCGAGCCACCAGGAGCGTTCGCCGCGGCCCGACGGCGCGTTCGCGACGACTCCGTCGCGCTGCATGCCGACGTCGCATTCGTGCGGCGCCTCGATGGTGATCAGCGCGCCTGCGTCGCCGCTCCGGTCCAGTGCGACGCACGACGCGGCCCGCGCCGCCATCCGCGCGGCGAGCGCGGACTGTGGCAGTGCCGAGAGCAGCTCGGCGGCGGTGGCGCGGACGTTGCGGCTGCGGTCGGAGAGCGCCTGCTCCAGGAACGGCTCGTCCGCGCCGGAGAGTTCCGTCCGCAGCAAGTCGAGGAACATGAGGCGGTCCTCGGCCCGTTCGGTCGGCCAGCTCGTGCCGAGCAGGCTGAGCGCCGCCTGCGGGTCGCGCGCCCGCACCGACGCGAGCAGGGCGACGCGCTCGGCGAACAGGCCCTCCTCCCACAGCTGCCGCACGGCGTCGGCGTCGTCGGGCGAGGGCAGAGCCGAGCCCCCGGATCCGCCGCGCAGGGCGAACTTCCATTCCGCGTTGAGCCGGGCGAGCCACAGCCCGCGCGGCCCGGCGAACGCCAGAGCCTGCGGCCGCAGGTCCGTACGCGCCCGGGCCGCGTCGAGCAGGGCGGGCAGGAGAGACGGCGGGGCCTGGTAGCCGTGCTCGTTGGCGGCGGCCAGCCATTGCGGAAGCAGCTCGGTCAGGTCCGGCGCGGCGCCCCGGCGGCCGCCGGACCCCGACGAGCCCCGGTCGGCGAGCAACTGGGCGAGCCGCCGTCGGGCGGCGTCCGGCAGGGCGGGCCGGGGGTCGTGCGGCGCCGCCGCGGGCCGCTCGCCGGCGGTCGGGGCGGGAGCGGGCCGCAGCCCCGCCCTGCGCCGCACGGTGTGCAGGGCGGCGGCGTCGAGCAGGGCGACGGGTGCCTCCTTGCCCGCGGGCACGAGGCCGGCCGGTGGTGTGCGCCGGTCGGTGCCGAGGAGGGCCGACGTGACGAGCTCTTCCCACGGTGACGTACTGGTGGTGCCGGTCATGGGGCCTCCTTCAGATGAGCGGGACGGTCTCGGACTGGTCGTCGGACCAGGCGGTCAGCGGCACGAAGCCCGCGTGGCCGAACTCGCCGAAGACGGTGACCGGCCGCCCGCCCGCGAGCGAGACGAGCTTCCACAGGCCCGGCCGGGACAGGGCGGAGGCCGCCACGGGCAGCGCGCCCCCGCCGGCCGGGGCGCCGTCCGCCGTCCCCTCCGGGCCGTCGGCGCCGCCCGCGTCGGCCAGCTGCCAGCCCTCGCCTGCCGGCAGCGGCACGACGCCGGAGAGCGTGACCGGCCAGGACTCCAGCCACGGGTCGTCCCGCAGCGCGCGCCCGTACGCCTCGACGGCCGAAGCGCAGGAACCGCCCGGCGGCGGCGTGCCGATGGGGACGGGCGCGGTGAACAGCTCGCCCACCTCGGCCCGCAGCGGGGCAGCCCCGCCGTGCAGGGCGAGCTCGGCCTCGACCATCAGGCCCACGGGAAGCGCCAGTTGGGGTGAGCGGCCCGCCGCCCCGAACGAGAGCAGCAGGACCGTCCGGCCCGACTCGCGTCCGTACAGCCAGATCCGGCGGGTGGTGAGCTTGCCGTCGGACGAGTCGTACTGCGCGAGGATCAGCCAGTGGTCCCGGATCCGGTCGCCCTCGGCGGCGGACGGGAGCCCGACCTGTGTGCGCACGGTGGCCGCCAGCGGCTCCGGCAGCCGCTCGCGTCCCAGCCACGCGGAGTCCAGCAGGTGGATCAGGGCGCACTCCTCCAGCAGCCGCACCGGCCAGCCGGGCCCGGAGCCCGGGATCGCACCCAACTCGCGGACGCGCGCGGCGAGTCCCGGTGCCTGCGCGTCGACCATGCGGGCGGCTGTCTCCTCCCACAAGCCGTAGCCGGACTGCTCGGCGGACGCGAGTCCGCCGCGCAGCAGGTCGGCCAGCCGCTGCTCCAGCTCCGTGGCCCCCGCGGTGATGCGACCGGCCCGGCGCTCGGCGCGCCGCCGCGCCGCCTCCGGGTCGGCGCTCTTCGCCGGCGCTCCCGCGTCTCCCGCCACCTGGTCCGCTGCGCGCTTCCTGCGCCCGGACAGCCATTCCCCGGCCCAGTCCGGAACCGCGCCGTCCGCCACGGTCTGCTCGTCCGCGGACCACAGCAGCAGCAGTCCGATCGCGTGCTTGCAGGGAAACTTCCGGCTCGGACAACTGCACTTGCAGGCCGGGCCCGTGGTGTCCACCACCGTCTGGTACGGCCGGCTGCCGCTGCCCTTGCACAGGCCCCACACCCCGCCCGATCCGTCGCAGCCGGCGCCCGACCACGGCCCGGCCGCGGACAGCTTGTTCCCCGCTTTGCGTGATGCGTCGTCAGGAGCCAGCGACAGCACCTGTTCCGACGTCCAGCGCACCCCGTGCTGATTCATGTCCACGACGCTATGGGCCACCACTGACAAAGGGCTCCGACCTGCGACGGCGGTCGATTGTCAGTGGCATGGTGCACGGTGGATCACACAACGGGTCGAACGATCTGGAGGGGGATCCATGACCGTGTCCGAAACCGGGACCACCAGCGGAGCCGAGGCCCTGCGGCCGCATGCGGAGGACGCCTTCGCCGACGAGCTGAAGGCGCTCGCCGCACACGACGACCGGCAGCGGCCGGTGAACTGGCGGCTGTCGCCCTGGGCCGTCGCCACCTACCTCCTCGGCGGCACGCTCTCCGACGGCACCGTCATCACTCCCAAGTACGTGGGACCGCGCAGGATCGTGGAGGTCGCCGTCACCACGCTCGCCACCGACCGCGCCCTGCTCCTTCTCGGCGTGCCGGGCACGGCGAAGACGTGGGTGTCCGAGCACCTCGCCGCGGCCGTCAGCGGCGACTCCACGCTGCTCGTGCAGGGCACGGCCGGCACGCCGGAGGAAGCCATCCGGTACGGGTGGAACTACGCGCAGCTGCTCGCCCACGGGCCCAGCCGCGACGCCCTCGTGCCCAGCCCCGTCATGCGCGCCATGTCGGAGGGCATGACCGCGCGGGTCGAGGAGCTCACCCGTATCCCGGCGGACGTGCAGGACACCCTGATCACGATCCTGTCCGAGAAGACCCTGCCGGTCCCGGAGCTGGGCCAGGAGGTCCAGGCGGTGCGCGGGTTCAACCTGATCGCCACGGCCAACGACCGCGACCGCGGGGTCAACGACCTCTCCAGCGCGCTGCGCAGGCGGTTCAACACGGTCGTGCTGCCGCTGCCCGCGACACCGGACGCCGAGGTCGACATCGTCGCCCGCCGAGTCGACCAGATAGGGCGTTCGCTCGACCTGCCCGCGGTGCCGGAGGGCCTCGACGAGATCCGCCGCGTGGTCACCGTCTTCCGCGAGCTGCGGGACGGCGTCTCCACGGACGGCCGAACCAAGGTCAAGTCCCCTTCGGGCACGCTCTCCACGGCCGAGGCGATCTCCGTGGTCACGGGCGGCCTCGCCCTCGCCGCACACTTCGGCGACGGCGTGCTGCGCCCGCAGGACGTCGCGGCCGGCATCCTCGGCGCGGTCGTGCGCGATCCTGCGGCGGACCGGGTGATCTGGCAGGAGTACCTGGAGACCGTGGTGCGCGAGCGGGACGGCTGGAAGGACTTCTACCGCGCCTGCCGCGAGGTGAGCGCATGACCGGCCCGCTCCTGCTCGGCGTCCGCCACCACGGGCCGGGCTCGGCCCGGGCGGTGCGGGCCGCGCTGGACGCGGCGTCGCCGCGGGCCGTCCTGATCGAGGGACCGCCCGAGGGCGACGCGCTGCTGCCCCTGGCCGCGGACGAGCAGATGCGCCCGCCGGTCGCGCTGCTCGCCCACGCGGTCGACGACCCGGGCCGGGCGGCGTTCTGGCCGTTGGCGGAGTTCAGCCCCGAGTGGGTGGCGATCCGCTGGGCCCTGGCGCACGACGTGCCCGTCCGCTTCATCGACCTGCCGGCCGCGCACGCGCTGGCGATGGAGCCGGACCACGCCCCCGCCCACCCCACGGCCCCGGCGGACGCCGGCTCCGCCGACCCGACCGGCTCCGTCGGCCCCAGCGGCTCCGCCGCCCGCCCCGAGCCCGCCGGACCCGCCGGCCCCGCCGGACCCGACCCCACGGGGGCGGAGCCCGCCGGTGTGGCCGAGCCGGGGGACGTGCGGATCGATCCCATCGGGGTGCTCGCCGAGGCCGCCGGGTACGACGACCCCGAGCGCTGGTGGGAGGACGTCGTCGAGCACCGGGGCCGTGGTACGGGCGGCGCCGGAGGGAGCGATGCCCACGGGCCGTTCGTCGCGCTGGGCGAGGCCATGGCCGCCCTCCGGGAGACGTACGGGCACGGCGGGCACGACCGGGACCTCGTCCGCGAGGCCTACATGCGCGTGCAGTTGCGCGCCGCCCGCAAGGAGTTCGGGGACGGGGTCGCCGTCGTCTGCGGCGCCTGGCACGTCCCGGCGCTCGCACAGAAGACGACCGTCGCGGCCGACCGCGCCCTCCTCAAGGGACTGCCCAAGGTCAGGACCGAGATGACCTGGGTGCCCTGGACGCACCGCCGCCTCGCGCGGCACTCCGGATACGGCGCCGGCATCGACTCGCCCGGCTGGTACGGCCATCTGTTCGCCGCGCCGGACCGGCCCGTCGAGCGCTGGATGACCAAGGTCGCCGGCCTGCTGCGGGACGAGGACCACATGGTGTCGTCCGCGCACGTCATCGAGGCGGTGCGCCTCGCCGAGACCCTCGCCGTCGTGCGCGGCCGCCCGCTCGCCGGGCTCAGCGAGACCACCGACGCCGTACGGGCCGTGATGTGCGACGGTTCCGACGTGCCGCTCGACCTCGTCAGGGACCGGCTCGTCGTCGGCGACGTGCTCGGCGAAGTGCCGGACGACGCCCCGGCCGTTCCGCTGCAGCGCGACCTGGCCAGGCAGCAGCGCAGCCTCCGCCTCAAGCCGGAGGCGCTGGAGCGCGAGCTGGAGCTCGACCTGCGCAAGGACAGCGACGGCGGCAAGAGCCGGCTGCTGCACCGGCTGCGCCTCCTCGGTGTCCACTGGGGCGAGCCGGCGGCCGGGCGGGGGAGCACCGGCACGTTCCGCGAGACGTGGCGGCTGCGCTGGGAGCCCGAGCTGTTCGTGAGGGTCGCCGAGGCGGGCGTATGGGGCACCACCGTGCTCTCGGCCGCCACGGCGAAGGCCGAGTCGCAGGCCCTCGCGGCCACGGCACTCGGGGACGTCACGGCACTGGCCGAGCAGTGCCTCCTCGCCGAACTGCCCGACGCGCTCCCCGTGGTGATGACCGCGCTCGCCGACCGGGCCGCCCTCGACGCGGACGTGAGCCACCTCGCGCAGGCGCTGCCCGCCCTCGCCCGCTCCCTGCGCTACGGGGACGTGCGGGCCACGGACACGGCCGCGCTCGCCGAGGTCGCTGCCGGTCTCGCCGAGCGGATCTGCGTCGGGCTGCCGCCCGCCTGCAGCGGTCTCGACGCCGACGCCGCCGCGGAGATGCGCGGCCGTCTCGACGGCGTGCACACCGCGATCGGACTGCTGCCCGACTCCGCCGAGATGAGCGGGCGCTGGCAGGCGGTGCTGCGCAAGCTCGCCGCCCGTGAATCGGTTCCCGGCGTCATACGCGGGCGCGCGGCGCGGCTGCTGCTGGACGACGGACGGCTCGCGGAGGACGAGGCCGCCCGGCTCATGGCCCTCGCGCTCTCCCCGGCCACGCAGCCGGCCGAAGCGGCCGCGTGGATCGAGGGGTTCGTCGGCGGGGCATCCGGAGGAGGGCTGCTGCTCGTCCACGACGAACGGCTGCTCGGTCTGGTGGACGCCTGGCTGACGGGCGTGCCCGCGGACGCGTTCACGGACGTGCTGCCTCTGCTGCGGCGCACATTCTCGGCGTACGAGCCCGGCGTGCGACGGACACTCGGCGAGCTCGTGCGCCGCGGGCCGGCCGAGGTCGCGGGCCCGGCCCACGCGCAGACCGCGGTCCCGGGCTTCGGACCGGGACTCGACGACGCGCGCGCCGACGCGGTCCTGCCCGTACTGCGCCTGCTTCTGGACATCGACGACAACGACCTTGCGGGGGTGGCCCGATGACACCGGCGACGACACAGACCGCTGCCGGCCACGACGAGCGGCTGCGCCGGTGGCGGCTGGTGCTGGGCGGCGAGGAGGCCGACGGCACCGGCTGCGCCCTGACCGGCACGGACGCCGCGATGGACGGTGCGCTCACCTCGCTCTACGGTGCCCGCACCGGGACCGGTTCCCGCTCCGGGAGCCGTTCCGCCGGACTCGGCGCGTCCGCGCCGTCCGTGGCCCGCTGGCTCGGCGACATCCGTACGTACTTCCCCAGTTCCGTCGTCCAGGTCATGCAGCGGGACGCGATCGACCGCCTCGGTCTGTCGACGCTGCTGCTGGAGCCGGAGATGCTGGAGGCGGTGGAGGCGGACGTCCACCTCGTCGGCACGCTGCTCTCCCTCAACAAGGCGATGCCCGAGACGACGAAGGAGACCGCGAGGGCGGTCGTGCGCAAGGTTGTCGAGCAGCTGGAGAAGAAGCTCGCCACCCGTACCCGCTCCACGCTGACCGGAGCGCTGGACCGTTCCGCCAGGATCAGCCGGCCGCGCCACCGCGACATCGACTGGGACCGCACGATCCGGGCGAACCTGAAGAACTACCTGCCGGAGTTCAACACCGTCGTCCCCGAGCGGCTCATCGGTTACGGGCGGGCGTCGCGGTCCGTGAAGAAGGAGGTCGTCCTCTGCATCGACCAGTCGGGGTCGATGGCCGCGTCCGTCGTGTACGCCTCGGTGTTCGGCGCGGTGCTGGCATCGATGCGCTCCATCGCCACGCGGCTCGTCGTCTTCGACACGGCGGTGGTGGACCTGACCGACCAGCTCGACGATCCGGTGGACGTGCTGTTCGGCACGCAGCTCGGCGGCGGGACGGACATCAACAGGGCGCTCGCGTACTGCCAGTCGCAGATCACCCGCCCCGCGGACACCGTGGTCGTGCTCATCAGCGACCTCTACGAGGGCGGTATACGGGACGAGATGCTCAAGCGCGTCGCGGCCATGAAGGCGTCGGGCGTGCAGTTCGTCGCGCTGCTCGCGCTCTCCGACGAGGGCGCGCCGGCCTACGACCGCGAGCACGCGGCGGCGCTCGCGGCCCTCGGCGCACCGGCCTTCGCGTGCACGCCGGACCTGTTCCCGGACGTCATGGCGGCGGCGATAGAGAAGCGCCCGCTTCCGGTGCCGGCGGCGGACTGAGCCTGCCGGCCGAAGTCACCGGCGTCCGACGTGACATGCGGGCCCGGGCACCAGGCAGGCGCGCGGCGCGAGGCGCACAGGTCCCGCTCGAACCGGCAGGGCAGCGGGCGGGGCGGGAGCGTGAGGGGGTGCGGTGGAAGGCCGGCGGGGTCGGTCATACCGGACATGATGGTGTATCAGCCGCATCGGCAGACATGGTGACTCATCAGTAACACGGGACTTGCGCCGCCCCCGGAGGCTCGTGCGAGCATCGTGCCGCTCCCGACCGAAAAGGGCTCTTCCTCCGTGACCTCCGCAGCGCTTTCTCCCGCTGCCGTCCTGTGCGCGTTGCGCCGGGCGGTGGCCGGTTCGCGTGCGCTGCGCGTTCTGCTGCTCCTCGCCGGGCTCCTGACGCTCGGTCTGCTCTGGGGCGGTCAGGCGCACGCCGTGGAGGCACACGCCGAGGTCCGTGCCGGGGTGGAAGCGGGTGCCGACGTCCACTCCGGCGTCGTCGGCCGTGCCGACCCGGAAGAGGCGGACGGCCTGGTCGGCGTGGACGGGCCGGACGATCCGGCCGGCTCCTTGTCGCCGGGGCAGGATGCACGGGAGCACGCGGCGATCCGCGAACTGACGCGTGCCGCCGCGGGCGCGGCTGACGGCGTCCGTGAGGCGGTGCGGCCCGTCGTCGGGACGGTGCACGACCTCACCGAGGTGCTGTCCCGGGCGCTGCCGCTCCCGGCCCCGGGTGAACTGCCCGCGATCCCCGGCGGTCCCGAGGCCCCGTGGCCCGTGACGGACATCGCGCCCTCCACGGTCCGGGGCAGCGGTCTCACGGCCACGGCATCGGCCGTGACCGGCGACGCCGGTGCGGCCGGACGGCCCGCCGCCGACGCCCGTTCCGGCCCTGCCGTCGGGTACGCCGGCGGTACGTGGCCGGGTTGGTCGCCGGACGCGTCCGTCGCGCCGGCCGTGACGCCCGTCCTCGTCTCGGCGCCCGATCAGGGCCCGGTGCCGGTCCGCCCCTGCGGCTTCGTGCCCGGGACCGTGCAGCACAGCGGCGAGAACCACACGCCGCGCCCGGGCGACCAGCACGCGGCGGCGTGTGCGGACGGGGCGCGGGACGCGCTCGTGTCCGGCCAGGTCTGTCCGGCGGCCGAGCCGCCGACCCGCGACAGGCCGCGCGACATTCTCGAATTCCCCGGCTAGGGCAGGCCTTCCCCCGCCTCCTGACCTGCCGCGCGGGGGTGGACAGGTCTGCCCTCCACTCCGGAAACGGTTCCACCGCTTCCGGACCGCCGAACGAATTCGAAGGATCACCCGAGCATGAACAAGAACATCCGCCGCTCCATCGCCGTAGCCGCCACGGCCACCGGAATGTGGGCCCTCGGCACCGCCGCCGCGAGCGCCGACGAACTGCCCGTCTCCGTGCCGCTCTCCACGCCGGACCTGGTGGACGAGGTCACCGACGCGGTCGGCGTCACGGCCGACGCGGGCACCGACGGTGCCTCGGCCGAGGTCCGATCCGCAGGGATCGGCCTCGTCGGCGCCGAGCTGGAGACCGGGCTGCCGCCGGTCGGCGTCCCGGACGTGACGTCCGAGGTGCAGGACCAGGCCCGCCACTACGTCGACGGCGAGCTCCCCGCGTACGAGACCCCGTCCGTCGAGACCCCGCAGGTCCAGGTCCCCGAGGTCCAGGTCCCCGAGGTCCAGGTCCCCGAGGTCCAGGTACCCGAGGTCCAGGTCCCGCAGGTCGACGCGGACATCGACTACCTCTTCGGCCCGCTCTCCGCCTTCGCGGCCCACCTGGAGGAGGCCCCCTCCGACGCGCAGGCGCGGGCCGAGGGCCTGGTCACCGCGTCCGGCCCGATCGTGGACGAGACGTCCGCGGCCGTGCTGCCGCCGATCGTGGCCACCGCCGTGACCGGTGTCCAGCCGGTCGCGCACCAGGCCGTCGCCGACGCGGGCGTCCTCGCCCAGGGTGTCGTCTCCGACGTGGCCCCGTTCGCCTACGGGGTCACCGACCAGGTGCAGCCGTTCGCGTACGGCGTCGCCGAAGAGGTGCAGCCGTTCGCGTACGGCGTGACCGGCGAGGTCGGCCCGTTCGCCGGCGGTGTGCTCTCCGAGGTGCAGCCGCTGGTCGACGCCGTCGTCGAGCACGTGGAGCCGCTCGCCCAGGGAGTCGGCGGCAGCGCCACCGGCCTGGCGTACGGCGTGACCGCCGAGGTCGGCCCGTTCGCGGGCGGTGTGGTCTCCGAGGCCCAGCCGTTCGCGCAGGCCGTCACCGGCGACGTCCAGGCCGACGCCGTGCCCCTCGCGGGCAACGCCGTCTCAGGTGTCCAGGGCGTCGTCTCCGACGTGACCCCGAGCTACCTGCCGTACGGCATCTGAGCACGTCCCTGCTCCGGCCGTCGCGCGGCGCGTTCGCGCGCGACGGCTTCACGGGCGGCCCTCCGCACGGAGGGCCGCCCGTCCTCACACATCCGCTCCGAGCACGGTGAGTCGCGATCTGTGACCGTAATCACCGCCCAGGTGTGATCTGTGATTTAGGGACCCGCCTCCAGCGGGGATAACCTGCCAGGCGGACATGCCGCGCCCACGGACACCGTGTGTGCCTCCCTTGTGACAGAGCAGTCACGTTGCCCTTCGCGGCACGCCCACGCAGACAACGAACCGCGATCATCAGAAAAGGGACGGACGCGCGTGGACCTGTTCGAGTACCAGGCGAGGGACCTCTTCGCCAAGCACGGTGTACCGGTGCTGGCCGGTGAAGTCATCGACACGCCTGAGGCGGCGCGCGAAGCGACCGAGCGGCTGGGCGGCAAGTCGGTCGTCAAGGCGCAGGTGAAGGTCGGCGGCCGCGGCAAGGCCGGCGGCGTCAAGCTGGCCGCCACCCCGGACGAGGCCGTCGCCCGCGCGACGGACATCCTCGGGATGGACATCAAGGGCCACACGGTCCACAAGGTGATGATCGCGGAGACCGCTCCGGAAATCCTCGAGGAGTACTACGTCTCGTACCTCCTCGACCGCACCAACCGCACCTTCCTCGCCATGGCGTCCGTCGCGGGCGGCATGGACATCGAGGAGGTCGCGGCGACGACGCCCGAGAAGCTCGCCAAGGTCCCGGTCGACGCCAACGAGGGCGTCAGCATCGAGAAGGCCCGCGAGATCGTCGCGCAGGCGCAGTTCCCGGCCGACGTCGCCGAGAAGGTCGCCGAGGTCCTCGTGACCCTGTGGAAGACCTTCATCGCCGAGGACGCGCTCCTCGTCGAGGTCAACCCGCTCGCCAAGGTCGCCTCCGGCGACATCTTGGCGCTGGACGGCAAGGTCTCCCTCGACGAGAACGCCGACTTCCGCCAGCCGGAGCACGAGGCCCTCGAGGACAAGGCCGCAGCCAACCCGCTCGAGGCTGCCGCCAAGGCCAAGAACCTCAACTACGTCAAGCTCGACGGCGAGGTCGGCATCATCGGCAACGGCGCGGGTCTGGTCATGTCGACCCTCGACGTCGTCGCCTACGCCGGTGAGGCGCACGGCAACGTGAAGCCCGCCAACTTCCTCGACATCGGCGGCGGCGCCTCCGCCGAGGTCATGGCGAACGGCCTCGAGATCATCCTCGGCGACCCGGACGTCAAGTCCGTCTTCGTCAACGTCTTCGGTGGCATCACGGCCTGCGACGAGGTCGCCAACGGCATCGTCCAGGCCCTCCAGCTCCTCGCCTCCAAGGGCGAAGAGGTCACCAAGCCGCTCGTCGTGCGCCTCGACGGCAACAACGCGGAGCTGGGTCGCAAGATCCTCTCCGACGCCAACCACCCGCTGGTGCAGCGCGTGGACACCATGGACGGTGCGGCCGACAAGGCCGCCGAGCTCGCCGCTGCTGCGAAGTAAGGGAAGAGGGATCGTAGAACCATGGCTATCTTCCTGAACAAGGACAGCAAGGTCATCGTCCAGGGCATGACCGGTGCCACGGGCATGAAGCACACCAAGCTCATGCTCGGCGACGGCACGAACATCGTCGGCGGCGTGAACCCGCGCAAGGCCGGCACGTCCGTCGACTTCGACGGCACCGAGGTACCGGTCTTCGGCAGCGTCGCCGAGGCGATGGAGAAGACGGGCGCGAACGTCTCCGTCCTCTTCGTGCCGCCGGCCTTCGCCAAGGCCGCCGTGGTCGAGGCCATCGACGCCGAGATCCCCCTCGCCGTGGTCATCACCGAGGGCATCGCCGTCCACGACTCCGCCGCCTTCTGGGCGTACGCGAAGTCCAAGGGCAACAAGACCCGCATCATCGGCCCGAACTGCCCCGGTCTCATCACTCCGGGCCAGTCCAACGCCGGCATCATCCCGGGTGACATCACCAAGCCCGGCCGCATCGGTCTCGTGTCCAAGTCCGGCACGCTGACCTACCAGATGATGTACGAGCTCCGCGACATCGGCTTCTCCTCCGCCGTCGGCATCGGTGGCGACCCGGTCATCGGTACGACGCACATCGACGCGCTCGCCGCGTTCGAGGCCGACCCCGACACCGACCTGATCGTCATGATCGGCGAGATCGGCGGCGACGCCGAGGAGCGTGCGGCCGACTTCATCAAGGCCAACGTCACCAAGCCGGTCGTCGGCTACGTCGCGGGCTTCACCGCGCCCGAGGGCAAGACCATGGGCCACGCCGGCGCCATCGTCTCCGGCTCTTCCGGCACCGCACAGGCCAAGAAGGAGGCCCTGGAGGCCGCGGGCGTCAAGGTCGGCAAGACGCCGACCGAGACGGCCAAGCTCGCGCGCGCCATCCTCGCGGGCTGAGTCGTCGCGAAAACCGTGTGGGCCCGCTCCCGGATCTCCGGGGGCGGGCCCACACGTCTTTCCCGGCGGTCCTCAGCGGAGCTGCGGCAGCAGCCGCTGCGGCCCCGCGGCCGGCTCGGCGCGCAGCTTGTCGCGCAGCTTCAGGTCCTTGGCGCTGAGCTGCTGCGGGCCGCTGTACGGCGACCCGCTGAGCACCTGGGGGCCGCCGTGCGGCGGCGGTACACCCTCGACCTGGCGGCTCGGCGGCACGGGCGGCTCGTACTGCCGGGGCGACGTCAGCAGCGCGAGAGCCGTCGCCAGTACGATCAGCGCGGTCGCCGCGACCACGGCCCTGGTGCACATCTCGGCCCGGCGCTCGCAGCCGGTGCGCACCGCCCCGGCGGGAGAAAGGCGGGGTGTGGGCACCGCCCCGACGAGCGCCCTGAGCTCGTCCCGGAGCACCGCTGTCTCGGCGAGAGAGGGCAGCCGTTCGGCCACGGCCTCACGGGCGTTCAGGACGCGGCTCACGGTGGCCGGGGTGCTCGCCTCGGTCTCCGCGGCCGTCCCCGGCAGGTCGAGCCCGACTCCGTCGTAGAGCAGAAGGGTCCGCCGGTAGGACGGGGGCAGCTCCTGGACGGCCTGCATCAGGGCGCGCCTGGCCGGGTCGTCCAGCGGCTCGTCGGCGTGCCGGTGGGCGGAGCGCAGCCGCTGCCAGGGCGACAGGGCGCAGTCGTAGGCGGCCACCCGCACCCAGCCTGTCGGGTCCCGGTCGACGGCGACCTCGGGCCAGTGCTGCCAGGCGAGGTGGAAGGCGCGCTCGACGGATTCCTGCGAGAGGCCACGGCGGCCGGTGAGCACGTAGGTCTGGCGGATGAGTGCCGGCGCGGCGTGCGCGTAGAGCGCGTCGAACGCCTCGGTGGGCGTCATTCCGGCGAGCGGCACGGGCAGCGGGGGTTCGGCAGGGGCCGGGCCTGCGTCGGCGTCCCGGCCGTCCGGGACCGGCTGCCGCTCCGAGCCGCCCGTCCGCTCGGCCGTCCCCGCGACGGGGACCGTCTCCGGGCCCGGCTCGGGTGCCGGCTCCGGGGTCTCGTGGACCGGCTCGGGTGCCGGCTCAGGAGTCTCGTGGCCCGGCTCGGGTGCCGGCTCCGGAGTCTCGTGGCCCGGCTCGGTCGTCGGCTCCGGAGCCTCGGGCCCGGGTGCCGTCCCGTGCGCGGCCCTCTCCTCCGATGGGGCGGCCCGTTCCGCCTCGAAGGCGGCGAGCAGCTGCGCGTACGCCTCCCGTTTGCGGCCCTGGGGGCTCGCGCGGCCGGTCTCCCAGGCCCTGATCGTGGCGCCGGTGACACCGAGCATCGTGGCGAGCTGAGTCTCGGTCAGCGACTTCGCCTCGCGAAGCCTTCGCCGCTCCTTGGGCGCAGGGAGCGGCGATGATCCTGACGCGGAGTGTGCGGCGCTCTGTGTCATGCGGGGCTCCATGCGACACGGCACTCGGCAGTAAATGACATAAGCGTATTTTGAGCGACACAACGGTCATTAGCCCGTTACCGGGTGAAAGCGCGTGTCGTTGGCAGCATGGCCGCGTGACCCAGTTGACCGATCACAGCCCGCCCCTATCGCAGGCGCCGGTCGCCGTCCAGGGCGGGGCGTCGGCGGCGTTCGTCGCCGGATGCGTCCGCGGTGCGACCGCGGCCGGACTCGGCCTCGGTGTGATGACCGCGCTGGTGATGCTGATGTGGATCAGCTCGCCGTTCCCGGACAGCGGCCCCGGCGGCGCCCTGCGCCTCGCGACCGCGCTGTGGCTGCTCGCGCATGGGGCGGAACTCGTCCGCACGGACACCCTCTCGCAGCTCCCCGCCCCGGTGGGCGTCGTGCCCCTGCTGCTGGCCGCGCTGCCCGTATGGCTCGCGCACCGGGCGGCGCGTGACGCGCTCGAGCCCGACGGGTCGCGGCCCCGGGCGTCCGCGTCGGGCGCGCTGACCGCCGTGACCACCGGGTACGTGCTGGTCGGGGCGCCCGTCGTGCTCTACGCGGCGGGCGGCCCGCTCGCCGCCGAACCGCTGAGCGCCCTCGTGCACGTACCGCTCCTCGCGTTCCTGGCCGCCGCCGGCGGGGTGTGGGCGGCGAACGGGTGCCCGCTCGGGCCGCTCCCCGCCCGGCTGCCGCGGGGGCTGCGGGTCGCCCTCGCCCGCAGCCGGGTCGCCGTGGCGCTGCGTTCGGCGGCCGTCGGCGCCCTGGTGATGGTGGGCGGGGGCGCGGTGCTCGTGGTGGTGTCCCTCGTCGCGCACCGACACGCGGCGCAGACGTCCTTCCTCCACCTCGCCGGCGACTGGTCCGGCCGCCTGGCCGTCGTCCTGCTCGTGCTGGCCCTGCTGCCCAACGGGGCTGTGTGGGCCGCGGCCTACGGGCTCGGCCCCGGGTTCGCGCTCGGCACGGGCGCCACGGCCACTCCGCTCGCGCTGACCGGCACACCCGCGCTCCCGGAGTTCCCGCTGCTCGCGGCCGTGCCGGGGCCCGGCCCCGGAACGCCCCTGCACTGGGCGGCGGGCGCGGTTCCGGTCGTGGCGGGCCTGTGCGTCGCGTGGCGTACGGTCCACGCGGCGGCGCCCCGGTACGGAGAGCGGGGGCAGGCGTGGACACGCGGCGGCACGGCGCTGTCGGCTCTGCTGGGGTCCGTCGGCTGCGGGGCGCTCATGGCCGTGCTCGCCGCGGCGGCGGGCGGTCCGCTCGGCAGAGAGCGGCTCGCGGAGTTCGGGCCGGTGTGGTGGCTGACGGGCGCGGCCGCCCTGCTCTGGACGTCGGTGGTCGCGGTTCCGGTCGCCGTGGCGCTGCGCGCCTGGCGGGTGCGCGGCGCGGGTGTGACGGAGGGGCCGGGGGCGGGAACCGGGGCCGATCCCGGGCGCGACGCGGTGACGCCCTCGGCGGCGGCGCCGGAGTTCGCGGCGGAGCCGGCCCCGGACGAGGGCTTCGAGCCGTACGACTTCCTTCCGGCGGACACCTGGAGCGCGCGGACCACCCCGGCGCCCCCGGCGGCGGGCCCGGCCGGCGAGGCAGTCGAGCCCGCCCTGTCCGAGGAAGCGGCCGAGCCCGCGGATTCCGCCGAGCCGGCCGTCCACGGGGAGCGGGGCGCCCGCTCCACCGGAACCGAGCCGGAGGCGGGGACGGACTCCGCCGCCGCCGACGCCCGGTCCGGGGAAGGTCCGCCGGCCGCCGGCTGACGCGGGACGCACAACGGCCCGGACCGCCGTCGCGGTCCGGGCCGTCTCACGTCCGGGGAGGCGGGAGCTACTCCTTCACGCCCAGCACGTCCCGCAGGGGCTCCGGGAGAAGATCGTTGCAGGCCAACTGGCCGGACTTCGTCAGGGCGTCGTTCACGCACGTGTAGTAGTCGCGGTACACCAGCTGGGCGGTGAACGACGCGGCCACGATCAGCAGCGCGATGCCCGCCATCACCAGGCCGCTCATCGCCGCCGTGATCTGAGGCCTGTTCGACTGGGGGGACGGCGCCGGCGCGGCCGACGGAGCCCCGCTGGTCACCGCTTCGGGGGTGGTGCGCCGGGGCTTGGCGCGCAGGGAGCTGACCGACCAGTACACGGCGAGCGCGCCCAGCAGCAGCGCGATCTCCGGGAAGTCGAACAGCGCGAAGAAGAACGCCCACATGCCGCCGAGCAGCGCGTACCGCGCCCGCCGCTGGACCGGGTCCGTCGGGTCCCAGCGCAGGCCGCCGGGGCCGGGGCCGCCGCCCTCCGGGCCGTTCTGGTCGCCCCGCTGGCCGCCGGGGCGGCCGCCGAAGCCGCCGGACGAGCGGCCCGGCTGGCGGCTGCTCCACTGGCTGCCCCAGTTCGACCCGTTCGACCCGTTCGAGCCGTCGGTGCCGCCCGAGCCGTCCGACCCGTCCGGGGACGAGCCCGAGGAGCCCGACGAGCGGCCGTCGGAGGACGAGCCGTCGTTCAACGGCTGACGGGGCCGCCACGGCTGGTCCGGCCGGCCCTCCGGCGGGGGCGCGAAGGGATTGTCGTCGTCCGTGGACTGGCGCTCCCGCGTCAACAGGAGGTTCGTACGGTGGCGTCGGTCCGGCATCTGGTGAACGTCTTCCCCTCGTCATGCCCGTCGTCGAACGGCGTCCGGGCGGGTGCTCTGCCCCCAGACGCTACCCCCCGGCCACGCCCCCGTCCCGTGGGGGCCGTGCTGAGTGCCGGTATCGTTGCTGACGGTCGGCCCCTTCGTAGAGTTCCCCGTATCCAGGGATGCGATTCGTTCGTACGACCGCACAAAGCCGCACCGCAACGCGAAAAGAGTCCCCCTGTGGCTGCCGCCCGCCTCGTCGTCCTGGTCTCCGGATCGGGG
>NZ_JABZEE010000070.1 GCF_013387495.1 Streptomyces sp. PKU-EA00015
GGACCAAAGGCCCGCCGGACGCGGTGACGCCTGGCGGGAACCGCCGGCCGCCCACGGCGGTGGCGGCGGGCGGGACGGCCGGCCGGGACCGGCGGGTGCCGAGGGGGCAGGGCACGCAGACGCGCAGAGCACGGACGCCAGGCGGCCGGCGGGCACATACGGTCAGGCCGGCACCGGCCGCGGGAGTACGGGCCGCGCGGATGCGCCCGCCACCGGCGGCGGCCGGGACGGGTGGCCCCGACCGGCGGGGCCGGGCGGGCCCGGCCCGGAGAGCGCAGGGGCACAGGACAGCGGCGTGCGCCGGCCCCGGTGGGCCCGGCCCGCCGAGGCGTACGGACACGGCGGCGTCGAGGGCGTGGGGCGCACCGACACGCCCCCGGCCGAGTCGGCCGACCCGTACGAGCACGGCAACGTGTGGCGCGAGCCGACGGGCACCGGAGGCGCGGGCCTCGCCCACGGCCCGGGCGGTCACCCGGGCAACCGGTCCGATCCGGCCGATGTGTACGGGCGCGGCCGTGACGGCGCCGGGCGGTACGGCGATGGCGGCGACGGGCCGGACACCGTGGCCCGCGAGGGGCAGCGCCAGCGGGCCGACCGGTCGGGGTCGTCACAGACGTATCGGGCCGACGCCGAGAGGCTCCGCGTGCCCGCTCAGTACGCCCCCGGCGGCGGCGACACCCACGGGCGGGCGCTCGACGTGTCCGGCGGGGAGCCGGTCCGCGGTCGGGCCCCCGCGGGGCCGACCGCCCGGCGCCGCGGCATCGGCGCCTGGGCGCGGCGGCTCGCCGGCGGCCGCGACGCGCGCCTGCCCGAGCCGCACGAGGCGGCCGGCCCTGACCTCACCACGGGCCCGCCCGCCGTCGAGGCGTGGCCCGACCCCGCCGCCGTACTGCTGACCGCGCTCGGTCCCGGCCCCCGGCTGTGGGAGCGCGGTCCCGAGCACCCCGAGTCCCTCGTCATCCGGCTCGGCACGACCGACCGCGCCGAGCTGCCCTCCGTACCGGTGACCGTCGCGCTGCGCGAGGCGGGCTCGCTCGGGCTGGCCGGTCCGCGGGCGCGCCTGGCCGGACTCGCCCGCTCCGCCGTGGCGCAGCTCGCCGCGCTGCACTCCCCCTCCGATCTGGAGTTCGTGCTGATCAGCACGGACCGCTCCCGGACCCTGGAGGAGCGGCGCAGCGAATGGGCATGGCTGGGCTGGCTGCCGCATCTGCGTCCCGCGCACGGCCAGGACTGCCGTCTCCTGCTCGCCTACGACCGCGACCAGGCCACCGCCCGCACCGCCGAGCTGACGCGCAGGCTGGACGATGGGCCGCTCGGCCAGGGCTGGCCGAGCGCCGACCGCCGGGCCGTGGCGGACGCCGCCGACCGGCACACCGGCCCGCGTACGGTCGTGATCGTCGACGGCGACCCCGGGTCCGCCGCGCTGCGCGAGACCACCGCGCGGCTCGCGGGCGCGGGCCCGGCCGCCGGGATCCACCTGATCTGTCTGGCCGAGACCCCGGCCGCCTCCCCTCTCTCTCCCGTGGCGGCGACGTACGAGTCCGCGTGCGCGGCGTCGCTCGCCTTCCGGGAGTGCGGCGCCGTCGCGATGCTCAGCGGTGACGTGGCGACCGCGCTGCGGCTGATGCGGGTGGCCGGTGGGCGGCCCGCGGGCCACGGCACGGTCGGTGCGGTGGACGCGGTGTCACCGGCGTGGGCGGAGCGTTTCGGGCGCGCGCTCGCGCCCCTGCGCGCCGAGGGTGCTCCGATGCACCCGGGCCGGGTCGCGACGCTGCCGCAGTCGGCCCGGCTGCTGGACGAGCTGGGGCTCGCCCGGGCCACGCCCGCCTCGCTGATGGCGCGCTGGGCCTCGGCGGGCGACGGCACGGTGGTCCTCGGCTCGGGACCGCGCGGCCCGCTCGCCGTGGACCTCGCCGAAGAGGGCCCGCACCTGCTGATCGAGGGCCCCGCGGGCAGCGGCCGCACCGAGTTGCTGCGCGCGGCCGCCGCGTCCCTGGCCGCCGCCGGCCGCCCTGACCGGCTCGGTCTGCTCCTGGTCGACGGCGCGGGCGGCGAGCGCGGTGAGGGCCTGGCCGCGTGCACGGAGCTGCCGCACGTCACCGAGCACCTGGTGGCGAGCGATCCGGTGCGGATGCGGGTGTTCGCGCAGGCACTGGGAGCCGAGCTCAAGCGTCGCGCGGAGCTCCTGGACGGTGTCGGCTTCGCCGAGTGGCAGGCGCGGCGTGAGGTCGCCGGCCGCATGGTCGGCCAGCGCGGCCCCAGCCCCGCCGAGCAGCGCGGCGATCTGGACTCGCCCGCGTCCGGCACCCTGCGGCTGCGCCCCGGCGGGCGTACGCAGAGCCAGGAGCCGGACCCGCTGCCGCGCCTCGTGGTGCTGGTCGACGACTTCGACGCGCTGGTGGCCCCGGCGCTCGGCAGCCCGGGCCGGCCGGCGGCCGGTTCGGTCGTGCGGGCCCTGGATGCGGTCGCCCGGGACGGCGGGCGGCTCGGAGTGCATCTCGTGGCGACATCCTCGCGTCCGGACCGGACTGCCGACACGCACCTGGCGGAGGGGGCCCGGCTGCGCGTGGTGCTGCAGGCGCCGCCCGCCTCGCCGGGTCCGGACGACCCGGCGCCCGGCCGGGGCAGGCTGGGGCATCCGGACGGCCGGGTGACCCCGTTCCAGAGCGGCCGCGTCACGGGCCGCATACCGAGGACGGCGACCCTGCGTCCCACGGTCGTCCCGCTGGAGTGGGAGCGGATGGGCGACCCGCCGGCCCGCCGTCCCGTCCGCGAGCTGGGCAACGGACCGACCGATCTGGCGCTGCTCGCAAGCGCTCTGCAACGGGCCGCGCAGTCGGTCAACGCCGGTCCCGTCCCGCCCCTCATCCCGGCGCATCCCTGATCCGCTCGTGGGCGCGGCGGGCCGTGGGGCCATCCGCCTGACATCGCGTCACAAGGCCATCACGAAAGGCCGCTTGTCGCCGGAGGCGGTATTGCGACACCCGCAGCTCGGGCGTAGACCTGCTGTCACGGGACAGCAGCGCACAGGAGAGACGGGGCAGCAATGCGCACAACTCTTCGTACGAGCAGGGCCGCGGTGGCGTTCGCCGCCATCGGCGCGCTCGCCCTCACCGGATGCGGCGGCGACAGCGACGCCGGCCGGCCGAAGGGCGACGAGACCACGAAGCCGACGACGACCGTCCAACTGCCCAAGCTGGACGGCGAGAACATCCAGGTCGCGGCCGTCTGGAGCGGACCGGAGCAGGAGAACTTCACCAAGGTCCTGGACGAGTTCGAGAAGCGCACGGGCGCGAAGGTCACCTTCGTCCCCGCCCAGGACCCGATCGTCAACTTCCTCGGTACGAAGATCGCGGGCGGCAGTCCCCCGGACGTGGCGATGCTGCCGCAGGTCGGCGCGATCCAGCAGGCCGTGCAGCGCAAGTGGGCCAAGCCCGTCGGGCCCGAGGCGAAAGCCCAGCTCGCGAAGAACTACTCGAAGGGCTGGCAGGACCTCGGAGCGGTGGACGGCACCCAGTACGGCGTCTACTACAAGGCCGCCAACAAGTCCCTGATCTGGTACAACAACGCGGTCTTCGAGAACGCGGGCGCCGGCGCGCCGAAGACGTGGAAGGACTTCCTCTCGACGGCGGAGACGATCTCCGCGTCCGGTGTCACGCCGGTCTCGATCGCGGGCGCGGACGGCTGGACCCTCACCGACTGGTTCGAGAACGTCTACCTCTCCCAGGCCGGACCGGAGAAGTACGACCAGCTCGCCAAACACGAGATCAAGTGGACCGACCCGTCCGTGAAGGACGCGCTCACCACGCTCGCGCAGCTGTGGGGAAAGCCGTCCCTGATCGCGGGCGGCGCGGACGGCGCGCTCCAGACCGAGTTCCCCGCCTCCGTCACGCAGACGTTCAGCGGCGGTGACCAGCCCAAGGCCGCGATGGTCTTCGAGGGCGACTTCGTCACCGTCAACATCGCGCAGACGGACGCGGAGATCGGCGGCGACGCGAAGGTGTTCCCCTTCCCCGCGGTCGGTGCGGAGGCGCCCGTGGTGACCGGCGGCGACGCGGCCGTGGCGCTCAAGGACAGCAAGGGCGCACAGGCGCTGCTGACGTTCCTCGCCTCGCCCGACGCGGCGGCGATCTCGGCGGCGGCGGGCGGCTTCATCTCGCCGAACAAGTCCCTCGACGTGGCCGCGTACCCGAACGACGTGCAGCGCGACATCGCCAAGGCGCTGATCGCCGCGGGCGACGACTTCCGCTTCGACATGTCGGACCAGATGCCGCAGTCGTTCGGCGGCACGCCCGGCAAGGGCGAGTGGAAGGCGCTCCAGGACTTCCTGAAGAACCCGAAGGACATCGCGGGCACCCAGCAGCGGCTGGAGTCCGACGCGGCCAAGGCGTACCAGGACTGAAGCCGTGACGGCCGCGACAGCGGGGGGGCCGGCCCGTCCGGCGCCCCCCGCCGGTACACGCAAGAGCGTGACAGGCACACGTAAAGTCGTGGCGGCGGGCTTCCTGCTGCCCTCGCTCGTGCTGCTGGGCGCGCTCGTGGTCTACCCGATCGGGTACTCGCTCTACCGGTCGTTCTTCGATCAGGCCGGCAGCGGTTTCGCCGGGCTGGGGAACTACCGGGAGATCTTCACCGACGACACCATCCTGACCGCCGTCAAGAACAACGCGATCTGGGTGGTCGTGGCGCCGACCGTCTCCACCGCGCTCGGCCTGATCTTCGCCGTGCTCACGGAGCGGATCCGCTGGGGCACGGCGTTCAAGCTGATCGTCTTCATGCCGATGGCGATCTCGATGCTCGCCGCGGGCATCATCTTCCGGCTGGTGTACGAGCAGGACCCGGAGCGCGGGGTCGCCAACGCGGTCTGGGTGGGCGTGCACGACACGTTCAACGAGTCCGCGGGCTTCCCCAAGGCGCATCCGCTGCCCGCGCATCCGCTGAAGGCGGGCGGCGGCGGTTCGTTCGTCACGAAGGAGCCGGTCTCGGCCGGAAAACCCGTCCAGTTGCCGCTGGTCGGGGTGGCGCCCGCGAAGATGCCGTCGGACGCGGAGCCCGCGAAGGCACCGGAGGCCGGCGGTGACGGGATCAGCGGCACGGCGTGGCTGGACTTCACCCGGGGCGGCGGCGGAAAGCCGAACGTCGTCGACGCCAGGGAACTCGGGCTCAAGGGCATCAAGGTGGAGGCGGTCAAGGACGGCAAGGTCGTCGCGGAGGCGCGGGCCGGGGCGGACGGGCGGTTCTCCCTGCCCGTCTCGGCGGAGGGCGCGCTGCTGCGGCTGCCCGCGGAGAACTTCCGCGAGCCGTACAACGGCGTGAACTGGCTGGGTCCGAGTCTCGTCACCCCGGCGATCATCGGCAGCTACGTGTGGATGTGGGCCGGCTTCGCGATGGTCCTGATCGCGGCGGGACTGGCGAGTGTGCCGCGCGAACTGCTGGAGGCGGCCCGCGTGGACGGCGCGAACGAGTGGCAGGTCTTCCGCAGGGTGACCGTGCCGCTGCTGGCGCCCGTGCTCGCGGTGGTGCTGGTGACGCTGATGATCAACGTGCTGAAGATCTTCGACCTGGTGTTCATCATCGCGCCGGGCTCCTCGCAGGACGACGCGAACGTGCTCGCGCTCCAGCTGTACCGCTCGTCGTTCGGCACGGACGCGAACCTCGGCCTCGGCAGCGCGATCGCGGTCCTGCTGCTCCTGCTGGTGCTGCCGGTGATGTTCTTCAACATCCGGCGGATGCGGAAGGAGGCCGGGCGATGAACACGCGCCGCACCGCACCCGGCCCCTGCCGGGGGTCCGGGGGTCGCCCCCCGGGCAAGCACAGCAACATCCGGCGGATGCGGAAGGAGGCCGGGCGATGAGCACCATGAGCAGCACCGGCGCGGCCGGCACGAGCGCTGCGCCCGTCAAGGCGAAGCAGTCCCTCGCCACCCGCATCGCCGCCCGCACCGGCGGTGGCGTGATGCGCGTCTTCCTCGTCCTCGCCGCCCTGTTCTGGCTGATGCCGACCGTCGGTCTGCTGCTCTCCTCCCTCCGCAGTCCCGGTGACATCGCCGCGAGCGGCTGGTGGGAGGTGCTGACCGCACCCGCCCAGCTCACCACCGAGAACTACTCCCGCCTCCTGGAGAACGAGGCGATCACCGGCTCCCTCGTCTCCACCGTCGTGATCACCGTCCCGGCCACCGTGCTCGTCGTGGTGATCGGTGCGCTCGCCGGATACGCCTTCGCGTGGATGGAGTTCCCGGGCCGCGACTGGTGGTTCATGGTCGTCGTCGGGCTCCTCGTCGTCCCCGTACAGGTCGCGCTCGTTCCGGTGTCCGAACTCTTCGGTCTCATCGGCATCTTCGAGACGACGATCGGCGTGATCCTCTTCCACGTCGCCTTCGGCCTGCCCTTCGCGATCTTCCTGCTGCGCAACTTCTTCGCGGAGATCCCCCGGGAGCTGCTGGAGGCGGCCCGGCTCGACGGAGCGGGCGAGATCCGCCTGTTCACCCGGGTCGTGATGCCGCTGGGCGGACCGGCGATCGCCTCGCTCGGCATCTTCCAGTTCCTGTGGGTGTGGAACGACATGCTGGTCGCGCTGATCTTCGCGGACTCCGAGTCCGCGCCGATCACGGTCGCGCTCCAGCGCCAGGTACGGCAGTTCGGCAACAACATCGACGTGCTCGCGCCCGGCGCGTTCGTGTCGATGATCATCCCGTTGGTCGTGTTCTTCGCCTTCCAGCGGCAGTTCGTCTCGGGTGTCATGGCGGGCGCCGTCAAGTGACCCTCGTGCACAGGAGGCGGCCCGGTTCCCCGTAACCGGGCCGCCTTCACGCGTTCGTCCCCCGTATGCCACGTGCGGCGTAACCAAGTCACCCCATTGGCCGTTTTCGGGCCATCTGCCCGCGCCGACCCATGGATGTGCCGTGCCCCGGTTCAGCGTCATCGTGCCCGCGTTCAAGGTCCAGGCGTACCTGCATGAATGCCTTGAGTCGGTGCTGAGTCAGAGCTTCGACGACCTCGAACTGATCGCCGTCGACGACTGCTCGCCGGACTCCTGCGGTGCGATCATCGACGAGGTCGCGGCGCGCGACCCGCGCGTGCGGGCCGTGCACCTGCCGGAGAACGCGGGCCTGGGCGGTGCACGCAACGCCGGACTCGCCCGCGCGTGCGGCGAGTACGTGATCTTCCTGGACAGTGACGACACCCTCGTACCCGGCGCGCTCCAGGCGATCGCCGACCGGCTCGAGCACACGGACGAGCCCGACGTCCTGGTCTACGACTACGCCCGCACCTACTGGACCGGTGAGATCACGCGAAACAGGTTCGCCGCGCTGCTGAGCGAGCGGGAACCGGCGACGTTCCGTCTGGAGGACCGGCCCGGGCTGCTGAAACTGCTGATGGTGGTCTGGAACAAGGCGTACCGGCGGGAGTTCGTCGAGCGCGAGGGGCTCGCCTTCCCGCCGGGCTACTACGAGGACACCCCGTTCACGTATCCGGCGCTGCTGGCGGCGTCCACCGTCGCCACTCTGGACCGGGTGTGCGTGCACTACCGCCAGCGCCGGGAGGGCGGCAACATCCTCGCCACCACGAGCCGCAAGCACTTCGACATCTTCGACCAGTACGACCGCGTCTTCGCGTTCCTCGACGCGCGGCCGGAGCTCGCGCACTGGCGGGCCGCCCTGTTCTGCCGCATGGTCGACCACTTCTCCACGCTCGCCACCACCCGCGGCCGGCTGCCCCGCGGCAGCCGCTCCGAGTTCTTCCGCCGCGCCCGCGCGCACTGCGCCCGCCACCGTGCGCCGGGGGCGCGCCCCTCGCTGCGCGGGCGGCTTCGGCACGTGCTGATGCGGCACGGCTGCCACCGCGTCTACCGCCTGCTGTGGACGACGGACTTGCTGCGCGCACGGGCCCGCCACGTCGCGGGCTCCGGCCGCCGGGTGCTGCACGCCGCCGCGGTGCGGGTGCACTACCGCATCCAGCTGAGGCTGCCCGTCCGCAAGGACCTGGCCGTGTTCTCCGCGTACTGGAACCGCGGCTACGCGTGCAATCCGGCCGCGATCGAGGAGAAGGTCCGCGAACTCGCACCGCACATCCGCACCGCCTGGATCGCTGACCCCGCCCACCAGCACACGATTCCGGCGGCGACACGGCGGCTGCGGCCGGGTTCGTTCGCCCACTGGTCGGCGCTCGCCCGCGCCAAGTACCTGGTCAACAACGTGAACTTCGACCGCCGGATGGTCAAGCGCCCCGGTCAGATCATGCTCCAGACCCACCACGGCACCCCGCTGAAGACGATGGGCATCGATCTTCGCGAACACCCGGCCGCGGCGCGTGACATGGACTTCGCGCAGCTGCTCGCGAACGCCGACAAGTGGGACTACTCCCTGTCCGCCAACCGGCATTCGACGCTCGTGTGGGAGCGCGCGTACCCCGCGGTCCGCACCGTCCTCGAGTACGGCTACCCCCGCAACGACGTCTTCCACAAGGCCACGCCCGCCGACGTGGCCCGGCTGCGCGCCGCGCTGGGCGTCCCGGAGGGCCGCACCGCGATCCTGTACGCGCCCACCCATCGCGACTACCGCCGCACCCAGCGGCCGCCCCTGGACCCGGCGCGGCTCGCGAACGCGCTCGGCGACCGCTTCGTGGTGCTCGCCCGCGCCCACTACCTCGCCGACGGCGGCGCGTTCGGAGCAACTCACCGGGTCGTGGACGTCTCCGGCCATCCGAGCGTCGAGTCCCTGGCGCTCGCCTCGGACGCCCTCGTCACCGACTACTCGTCCCTGATGTTCGACTACGCGGGCCTGGACCGCCCCATCGTGCTGCACACCTCCGACTGGGACGCCTACCAGGCGGCCCGCGGCACCTACTTCGACGTGCGCACCTGCCCGCCCGGCGCGGTGGCCCGCACCGAGGAGGAGCTGATCGACATCTTCACCACGGGCCACTGGCGCGGCTCGCGCTCGGCCCAGCTGCGGGCCGCGTTCCGGGAGCGGTTCTGCCCGTACGACGACGGCCACGCGGCGGAGCGTGTCGTGCGGCGGGTCTTCCTGAACGAGACCGGAGGCCTGCCCGCCTTCGTCCCGCCGGCCGAACGGATCCCGGTCCCGCCGGCCGGGACCGTGCCGCAGCTGCCCTGCCCACGGCCCGCCCCCGGCGCCCCGCTCTCCGTCCGCCCCCTGTGACCCGTACGAGAAAGAGTCTTCATGCCCCGCCTGAGCATCGTCGTCCCTGTCCGTGGAGTGCGCGGAAGCCTGCGCGAGTGCCTGGAATCGGTGCTGGCGCAGTCGTTCGCCGATGTCGAGATCATCGGGGTCGCCGACGGATCACCGGACGGCTCGGGGCAGTTGCTCGACGAGATCGCCGCCCGTGACCCCCGCGTGCGCGCCGTGCACCTCGCCGAACCGGCGGGCTCGGACGGCCGCCGCACGGCGGGCGCCGAGCGCGCGACGGGCGACTACCTGCTGTTCCTGGAGGGCTCCCACGTCCTGCTGCCCGGCGCGCTCCAGCTGATCGCGGACCGGCTGGAGACGGCGAAGGACCCTGACGTGCTGCTGTTCGGGCATGTCCGCAGGCCGTTCCGGGGACTGCCGCTGCCGAGCCGTTCGCTGCGCCTGCTGACGGAGATGGGCGACACCGACCTGTGCACGCTCGCCGACCGCCCGGAACTGCTCGGGGTCGCGGCCGTCTGCTGGAACCGCGCGGTCCGCCGCGACTTCCACGAGAGCGGCCAGGTGCCCTTCGCCCCCGGCCCGTACGGGGACCGGATGTACGCGCTCGGCACGCTCGCGACGGCGGAGACCGTCGCCGCGCTGCCCGTGCCCTGCGTCGAGCACCGCCGGCGGCGGTACGTCCCCGGGCTCGACGACCCCGCGGAACGGGTTGCGCCGCACGACGTGGTCGAGCAGTTCTGCGACCTGTTCGACGCCCTGCGCGGCACGCCGCGTTTCGCAGGGGTGCACGCCCCGCTGTTCCAGCTGGCCTCGCATCACCTGCTGGAGACGTACGCGGAGGTCTCACGCCGCCGGCGCGCGTACGTGCGGGCCGTGGCCGCCTTCCACCGGCAGTACCGGCCCCGCGGGTACCGGCCGCCCGGCGGCCTCGCCTCGCTGCGGCTGCGTCTCCTCGCCGGCGGCCGGACGGCCGCGCTGCGCGGGCTCGACGCGGCGCTCACCGTGCGGCGCGGGCTGCGGGCCGCGGCGTCCGGGGCCCGGTCCCGGCTGGCACGCAGGGTGCTCCCCGTGCTGTACCGGCTCCACCGGCTGCGCCCGCTGGACCCCCGGCTCGCCGTGTACAGCGCGTACTGGAACCGCGGCATGAGCTGCAACCCCGCGGCGATCTACCACAAGGCCGCCGAGCTGGCCCCTGACGTCCACGGGGTGTGGGTGGTGTCGAAGAAGGCGGCCGCCTCCCTCCCGCCCGGCGTGGACCACGTCGTGCCGGGCTCGCGCCGCTACTGGGCGGTCATGGCCCGCGCCACGTACTTCATCAGCAACGTCAACTTCCCGAACCATGTGGTGAAGCGCCGCGGTCAGATCCATGTGATGACCCATCACGGCACGCCGCTGAAGGTGATGGGCGTGGGCCAGTACCAGTACCCGGCGGCCGCGCAGGGCCTCAACTTCCCTGATCTGCTGCACCGCGTCGACCGCTGGGACGTCAGTCTGTCGGCCAACCCGCACTCCACCGAGGCATGGACGAGCGCCTACCCGAGCGCCGTGCGCCACCTGGAGACCGGCTACCCCCGCAACGACGTCCTCGTGAACGCCACGCCCGAGCAGGTCGCCGCCGTACGCGCCTCGCTGGGCATCGGCCCCGAACAGCGCGCCGTCCTGTACGCGCCGACCTTCCGCGACCACGAGCGCGGCTACACCTGCCGGCTCGACCTCGCCCGGATCGCGCGGGAGCTGGGCGAGGACACGGTGCTCATGATCCGGGCCCACTACTTCCACGACGGCAGCGGACTCGGCGCATACTCGGGCATCATGGACGTCTCCGGCCATCCGAGCACCGAGGAGCTGTGCCTGGCGGCGGACGCGCTGGTCACGGACTACTCCTCCGTGATGTTCGACTACGCCAACCTGGACCGGCCCATCGTGGTGCACGCCCCCGACTGGGAGATCTACCGCGCGGTGCGGGGCGTCTGCTTCGACCTGCTGTCGGGAGCCCCGGGAGACACCCCCGGAGCGGTGACCCGCAGCACCGACGAGCTGATCCGCGTCTTCACGGACGGCACCTGGAACAGCGCGGCGAACGCCGGGCTGCGTGCGGCCTTCCGGGCCCGCTTCTGCGCGCTCGACGACGGCCGGGCGGCCGAGCGCGTGGTGCGCCACGTGCTGCTGGGGGAACGCGAACTGCTTCCGGTGACGCCGCCCGAGGAGCGGGGCGCGGTGGCGCTGCCGCGGCAGGCGGCGGCCGAGCAGAGCGAGGCACCGGCCGGGACGGCGGTCTGAGCCGACGGGCGGCTCGGCCCTCGCCCGAGCCGCCCGTCTCACTGCCGGCCCGCCATCACTGCTGGCCCGCCATCACCGTGACAAGCCCCGCCACCACCATCAGCGAGCCGCCCCAGGTCCACAGCGACGTCCGCTCGTGCAGCACGGTGGAGCTCGCGAGGACGATCAGCAGGTATCCCAGGGCGTTGAAGGGGTACGCGATGTTCAGCGGCACGCGGGCCAGCGTCGACATCCACGCCACCGCGGAGACGGCGAAGACGACCAGTCCGATGACGACCCACGGGGTCGTGGCGGCCCGCATCACCAGCGAGCCGCCGCCGTGCTGGGCGGCAGCGGCGGCGGACCGCATGCCGTGCTTGAGCATGATCTGGCCGCCCGCCGACGAGAACACCGCGAAGAGCAGCAGCAACAGGCTGGACAGCGTCAAGATCTTCCTCCGGCGCGGGGGACGGGGCTTCGGCTCAGGTCGTGGCACCCACGCGGTCGGCCTGCTCGGCGGGGACGTACTGGCGGTTGAGAATGTCTTGGACATCGACGTGCTCCCCGGCGATGATCGTCTGCGCCGCATGCGGGGTGAGCACTGCGACGTACTGGTAGCCGAAGAGTGTCGGCCGCACACGGGTCAGCAGCCGGGACGCCCCGCCCAGGACCTTCGCCACGGGTCCGCCGCCGAGCACGGACCAGAACGGCGCCCCGGTGGCGGCGAGCCGCAGTTCGTCGTAGCCGGCCGCCCGCACCGTGCGGCGCAGGCTGGCACGGGTGAAGAAACGCAGATGCGTCTCGTCGAGGATGCCGCGCCGGTCGTATCCGAACACCCCGAGGACGACGCGCAGCCGTGCGTACCAGTGGCTGAAGTTCGGTACGGAGAGCAGGAGACGGCCGCCGGGGCGCAGGACGTCCCGCAGGTCGGACAGGACGCGTTCGGGCCGGGAGAGGTGCTCGATGACGTCTGCGGCGATCACGTAGTCGTAGTCGGCGGCGATGTCCGGCGGCAGGCCCTCCTCCAGGTCGGCGAGGACGAAGTCGGTGCAGCGCTCGCGTACGCCCGGCACCTCGACGAAGTCCAGGCCGGTGACGGTGTGGCCGAGGGCCTCCAGGCGCTCGGCGAACAGGCCGCCGGAGCAGCCGACGTCGAGGACGCGGCCGGGCGGCATCGTGCGCATGAGCCGCAGGATCGCCGAGTGCGAGGAGCCGTCGCCCTCCTTGAAGGCGTACTCGACGGGCTTGGGGATCCACGGGCAGGTGCCGAAGCCCTTGAGCGCGAGCCGGTACTCGAGCACGTCCTTCACCACGTCCTTGGCGTAGCGCATGCCGTTGACGTAGCAGATCTCGTCGCCGTAGTAGGTGGGGATGGGGATCTCCCGGATCCGCATGCCCGCGTGGATCAGCTGGACGACGATCTGGGTGTCGAAGTCGAAGGCGTCGGTGTTGCGGTCGATGGGCAGCCGGCGCAGTGCGGCGACGCTGTAGGCGCGGTACCCGGAGTGGAACTCGCTGAGCCGGGAACCGAGCAGCGCGTTCTCGAAGCGGGTGAGGACGCGGTTGCCGAGCCACTTGTAGAACGGCATACCGCCCTTGAGCGCGCTGCCCGGGTTCATCATGCGCGAGCCGAACACCGCCTCGCACTCGCCGCGTTCGATGGGGGCGACCATCTCGGGCAGCAGCTCGGGGGCGTACTGGCCGTCGCCGTGCAGCAGGACGACGATGTCGAGTCCGCGTTCGGCGGCCAGGGCGTAGCCCGCCTTCTGGTTGCCGCCGTAGCCGAGGTTCTTGGTGTGCCGCATGACGACGGTCGGCGGCATGCCCCGCAGCTGCGACCAGCGGCAGCCCGCCGTGAACGTCTCGTCGCTGCTCGCGTCGTCGAGGATGAGGATCTCGGCGATGCGGGACCGGAAGTCCTTCGGGATGCGGTCGAGCGTCTTCTCCAGCGTGGTCTCGGCGTTGTACGCCACCACGAGGATGCCGATCCGCGGTCCCGGGCCGGACGGCCGGCCGCCGTGGGGGGCGGTCCGCGAGCTCTCCAGCGTGCTCTCCATCACCAGCGCTTCTCTACTCTTTCGTCGGTTCGCTTCAGTTGACAGGGGATGCAGGGGTGGACGGGCTCTTCGCCCGGGGCGCCACCACGGACGGCGTCCGGTGCGGGAGCTCCGGGGGCGGCTCGGCGAGCACGCGGCGCAGGCCGGTCACGATCCCGGCGGCGAGCAGCAGCCAGCCGAGGGCGGCGAGGTTCAGCGCCCAGTCGTTCCAGCGGACGGCGCTGGGGCCCGAGTACACGCACACCGTGACGACACCGACGACCACGCCGAACGCGGCGCCCTCCCAGAGGCCGAACAGGCACAGGCCGACCACCGGCCAGGCGAGGTACTGGACGGCAGAGCCGGTGCTGAGCAGAAGCAGCAGGGTGAGCGACAGGGCGACCGCGTAGGCGGGCGCGGTGGGCCGCACCCACGCGAGCCAGACGCCGGCCGCCATGCACGCGAGCACGAAGAGGAAACGGAAGTCGCTGTGGAGGGCGACGATGAACGCGTCGGAGGCGCCCGCCCAGTCGGCGAACCGCACGAAGCCCCACAGCCTGGCCCGCCCGCCCTCGTATTCGAGGACCTTCTGGCGCAGCGGCTCCGGCACGGTCACGAGCACCGGCCCCCACAGCGCCGGCATGACGGCGGCGAGGCCGGCGGCGAAGCGTACGAGGACGGGGCGCCCGGCGCGGAAGGCCGCCACGAGCAGGGCGGGGATCGCGACGACCGGAATGAGCTTGATGCTCACCGCGACGGCGGCGCAGACCCCCGCGGCGAGCGGTGCCCTGCGGTCGGCGAGGAGGTGGGCGGCGAGAACGGCGAACATGACGGCGACCGAATCGGTGTTGCCGTGATATCCGGACGTGGCGAAGAGAACGGGGCTCAGGGCGCAGCCGAGGGCGCACGCCATGGCCGTTCCGGTGGACCTCCGGCGGCGGAGGATCTCGAATACGAGAACGGCGGAGACGAAATCGGCGAGGCAGGCGGGCGTACGGATCAGAACCGCGAACGGAATTCCCAGCCGGTCCAGTTCGTCGAGCCCGAGGAGCATCCAGCTCGCGAGCGGCGGGTGGTTGTAGACGGGCAGGCGCGGCATCGGGTGTTCGTAGATGCGCACCGGGCCCACCTGGGCGATCGCCCGGGCGAACGCGTCGAAGAACCGGACGTCGGCGGGGCCGCGTGTCTGAGCGGCGAGAACCATTTTCGCGACGAAGGCGAGTGCCGACACTGTGAGGACGACGGATCGCGCCCGGCGCACATCGAGCGTTCCCGTTTTCGTTCGCATTCGCAGGTCCATGGCCGCCGAACGTAGCAATCGTCGACGTCGGCGGCTGGCACCCGATAAACACACTAAATGCTGGACAGTTGACTGCGCTGCGATCTTTGGCAAAGTCCCGGCACGCGAATCACCCGGAAGGTCCATTCCCTCAGGGCGCGGTCTCCTTCAGGATCCGGTCGGCGACCGTGGCGGCGGCGTTCGCGTCGTCGAGGTCGCAGAACACCTGGCAGAACGCCGAGTACGCCTCCGCGTGGCCGGCGGTCGCCGCGGCCGGGTCGCGCAGCGCTTCGATCAGCTCGGCGCCGTCGGCGACGAACGGCCCGGGGGCCTGCTTCTCGAAGTCGAAGCAGAAGCCGCGCAGCGTGTCGCGGTAGTGCTCCAGGTCGTAGGTGTGGAACAGCATGGGGCGGCCGGTCTGCGCGAAGTCGAACATCAGCGAGGAGTAGTCCGTGACCAGCACGTCGCTCACCAGCATCAGTTCGGCGACGTCGGGGTAGCGCGAGACGTCGCGGGCGAAGCCGCCGGTGTCGGGCAGCCGGTCGTTGACCAGGTAGTGGCGGCGCACGAGCAGCACATGGCTGTCGCCGAGCGCGGCGCGTGCGGCGGCGAGGTCGAGCCGGAGGTCGAGCGCGTAGCGGCCGCCACCCTTGGGGCGGTCCTCGCGCCAGGTCGGGGCGTACAGGACGACGGTCCTGTCCCCGGGGAGGTCCAGGCGCTCGCGGACGCTCGCGGCGACCTTGGCCCGGTCCTCGGCGTGCAGCAGGGCGTTGCGCGGGTAGCCGGACTCGACGACCTCGCCGTCGTAGCCGAAGGCGCGGCGAAGGATCGGGGTGGAGAAGCGGTTGGGCGAGACGAGCACGCTCCACTGCGCGGCGCGGGCCGGCAGGGACTCGATGTAGGGCCGGTTGGCCTGGGAGGTGCCCAGCAGGTCCCGGCCGATGCGCTTGAGCGGTGTGCCGTGCCAGGTCTGCACCACGAACTGGTCGGTGCCGCGCTGGAACCACTCGGGCAGCTGGGTGTTGGTCACGACCACCCGGGCTGTGGCCATTTCCTCGTGCCACTCGGCGCCGCCGTGAGGGACGGCCCGCACGCCTGCGGGCAGCCCGGCCTGCTGGTCGCGCACCACCCACAGGTGCTCGAACGGGCTCTTGCGGCGCAGCAGTTCCTCATGGACGGCGCGCGGCGAGTCGGAGAACTGGCGGCCGTCGAAGCTGCTGAACAGGACGGTTTCGCGCCGGGGGCCGCCGCGCAGGGCTGCGAACCGCTCCCGCATCCGCCGCTCGGCCACACCGCCGCGCTCGTGGGCGCCGAGGACCGGGCCCGACTCCACGAGGAGCTGGTCGTGGTAGCGGCGGTCGAGCGCGAAGTCGCGCCCCCGCACGCGCCGCACGGAGGGTACGGCGGCGTGCTCGGCGAAAGCGAGGCGCACGGGGGCGTAGCACGCCGGGTCGCTCTCGCCCCGCTCGCGGAAGAACAGGAACCACCGGCCCTCGGCGAGCGGCAGTTCGCCGCCAGGCCCGTCGACGGCGGCGGGGGCGATGACGGCGCGGAAGCGGCCGTCCCGCAGTTCGTGCGCGAAGACGGCCTCCTCCTGGCAACCGCTGTGCTGGAGCACCAGCTCCGGCCGCCGCAGGGCGTGCTGCGGAAAACCCCCTTCGACGACGAGTTCGCCGGAAGGGGTCCACGAGAAGGCGTGGACGACGGGCTGGGGGCACTGGTCGCTCAGCACGAGGTTGCCCGCCGCGCTCGCGGTGACGGCGAGCTCCCGGGCCGGATCGCCCAGCCCGTACCGCCCCGGTGCGGTCGCACGGGGGACGGCGACGGGCACCCGGCTGCCGTCGGCACGGACGAGTCGGACGGTCCAGGGCGAGGCGCGCGGTGCGTCGGCTCCCGCGCTCGTGAGGGCGATGTCGACGGTGAAGGCACCGGACGGGCCGGGGACGACGGGCACCTCGCGCTCCTCCCCCGTGTGGCTGTTGTGCAGCCGCACCGCGGTCGGGGCGGGGCCGGTGACGATCCCCTCGATCCGCACACCGTCGTCCGTGGCCCCGTGGGCGGTGAGCCTGGCCGCGACGCGTTCCGCCTTCAGGCGCAGTTTGTCGCCGGACAGCTCGGGAACGATGCGCAGTTCGTCGCCGACGTCGTGGACGGCGGGGGCCGCCCGGTTGCCGAGCAGTCGCAGAGGGCCGCGGCGCAGCGTCCCGGCCGCGACGATGCCGACCTCGAGGTTCCACGTGCCGGTCCTCAGCCGGGCCGGATCGACGACGGCCTCGAAGCCCGCCCGGTCGTAGGGGTGCAGGCTCTGGCGGGAGCCGGCGTTCGCCTCGGGCACGTCCGCGGGACGCAGCCGCAGCGGGAGCACTCGTCTGCGCCCGGACCGCAGCCAGGCGAACGTGCGGGGCCGTCGCTCGCCCGCCGGGTGGTTGCGGACGTACGCGTAACCCTTGAGGTGCAGCTTTCCGTCCCGCCACACCGCCTCGGTGATGTCGGACAGGACCGGCAGGTCGGCGGGGGCGGGCCGGTCGACGCCGCGCGGGAGGGGCGCGGTGAGCGCCGGGTATTCGGCGCGGCGGGCGCGCGGACCGCGGATGCGGAAGACGTCGCGGCCCTCCTTCTTCTCGAAGGCGAGGAGCGCGAGGAGTTCGGCGAGGCGCCGTTCGCGGACGAGCTGCCACTTGACCCGCTGGTGCAGCACGAGCCCCTCCAGGACGGGCCTGGACACGCTGGTCACGAAGTCCCCCGCGTGCCGGAGGAAGGCTTCGCGGTAGTCGTCGTCGCCGTCGGGCAGGGCGTCCATGAAGAGCATCAGGTCACTGGCGAGGACGCTCGCCTCGTAGCGCCGGCGCGCCTCGCCGCCCAGGAGGCCGCGTGCCGCGGTGACGGAGGCGGCCCGGTCCCGCACGGCCTCCGGCCGGGCCCTGCGGGTGGTGATGGACCCGTCGCGGTCGCGCCACAGATAGACCGTGTCGTGCAGGACGTCGACGGAGCGGGCGAGGAAGTGCGCGGGGACGACGACGGGGATGTCCTCGAAGAGGACGCCCTCGGGGAAGGCGAAGGCGTTCCGGACCCAGAAGTCCCTGCGGAACACCTTGTTGCAGGCGATGCGGTCGTACAGCAGCGCCCAGTCCCGGGTGACGTGGGTGGCGGTACGGGAGGTCGCCATCGGCTCGCGGAACATGGGCGACTGCTGCGTCCTGCCGCCGGCCCGCAGCCGGTGGACGTTGCCGGTGGCGAAGTCGGACCCCGAGGCGTCGAGCGAGCCGACCATCTTCTCGTACGCGTCGGCCGGCACGACGTCGTCGCTGTCGACGAACGCCAGGAACTCGCCGCGCGCCCGCCGGATCCCTGCGTTGCGCGCGGCTCCGAGCCCGGCGTTCTCCTGCGAGACGAGCGTGAACCGCGGATCCTCCGCGACGAAGCGCCGTGCGATGTCACCGCTGCCGTCGGTGGAGCCGTCGTCGACCATGACGACCTCGATGTCCCGCAGACTCTGCTCGGCGAGGGAGCGCAGGCACTCCTCGAGATAGTCCTCCACATTGTGGACGGGGACGACGACGCTGAGCCGAATCGGCATGGTGGACACGTCCGTTCAAGAGCGCGGGGTTGCTGCGCAGGACAACCGGTCCACCGCCGGAGGGTCACCACGCCCTGCGCCGAACGGGTGATCCCGGGGGCGCGCAACGGGTGCGTGTGCGCCGAGGACGGACCCGCAGTACGCCCCGCCGGGGCGTCACGACTGGAGCGCCGCCACCGCCGCCGTCGCCAGCCCGTCCAGGTATCCCTTCGGCAGCCCACCCCGCACCACCACCAGCCGCCAGTACAGCGGTCCCACGATCAGGTCGAGGGCCCTGTCGGGGTCCGTGCCCTCGGGGAGCTCGCCCCGGGCGACCGCTTCGCGGACGACCACCGCCGCCACGCCCTGCTGGCTGTCCAGCAGTGCCGCCTTGATCGCGTCCGAGATCTCGGGGTTGCGCGCCGACTCCACCAGCAGGTCGGGGATGACCTGCGAGGCGACGGGGTGGCGCAGCGCGTGCGCCGCCACCTCCAGGAGCGCCCGCACGTCCCCGTGGAGGGAGCCGGTCGACGGTGCGGGCAGGCCCTGGACGGCGACGGCCGAGACCAGGTCCAGCACCAGCGACAGCTTCGACTTCCAGCGGCGGTAGACGGCCGTCTTGCCGACGCCCGCCCGCCGCGCGATTCCCTCGATCGACATGCGTGCGAAACCGACCGCCGCCAGTTCCTCGAAGACGGCTTTGCGGATCGCGTCGGTCACCTCCTCGCGGAGCACGGCGGCTCCTGCCGGGGGGCGGCGCGGGGTTCCGGAGTCCGTAGGCATGGCCGGAATCATACCCGTCACGACGAAACGGTTGCGTTCCGACGCTCGGCCGTCCTACTCTCGCCGTAGCGACGATACGGTCCCGTTCCGTCGAAACTGCTTTCCGCCGTCACCACGAGAGCGACCCCGCGTGACCACAGCCACCCCGTCCCGGCCGTCCCCGGCCGCCGCCGCCCCGCCCACCGACCTCGCCGCGCTCGCCGCCCGCCACGGCCTGACCGTCAGCGGCGCCCGGCCATCCCTCGGCGCGTACATCCGCCAGCTCTGGTCGCGACGGCACTTCATCACCGCCTTCGCCACGGCCAAACTCACGGCCCAGTACAGCCAGGCGCGCCTCGGGCAGGTCTGGCAGCTCGCGACCCCGCTGCTCAACGCCGCCGTCTACTACCTGATCTTCGGCAAGCTGCTCGGCACCGGCGACGACGTCCCCGACTTCGTGCCGTTCCTCGTCACGGGCGTCTTCATCTGGACGTTCACCGCGAACTCGATCATGGCCGGCACCCGCGCCGTCTCCGGCAACATCGGGCTCGTGCGCGCGCTGCACTTCCCCCGCGCCTCCCTGCCCATCGCGCTCGCCCTCCAACAGCTGCAGCAGCTGCTCTTCTCGCTCGGCGCGCTCGTCGCCATCCTGTTCTGCTTCGGCGAGTTCCCGAGGGGCTCCTGGCTGCTCGCGATCCCCGCGCTCGTCCTCCAGGCCACCTTCAACACCGGCCTGTCGATGGCCATGGCCCGGATCGCCGCCCGCACCCCGGACGTCGCCCAGCTCATGCCGTTCGTCCTGCGCACCTGGATGTACGCGTCCGGCGTGATGTGGTCCATCGACAAGGTCCTCGGCAGCGACCGGCTGCCCCACCTCGTGGCCGTCCTGATCCGGTACAACCCGGCCGCGCTCTACATCGACCTCGTGCGCTTCGCGTTCATCGAGTCCTTCACCGCCGACCGGCTGCCCCCGCACGTGTGGGCCGCCGCCCTGCTCTGGGCCGTGCTCGCCGGCGCCGGCGGTTTCCTGTACTTCTGGAAGGCAGAGGAGCAGTACGGCCGTGGCTGATCCGGCAGAGCCCGTCCCCACCGTCGTCGTCGACGGCGTCCACATCACGTACAAGGTCAACGGCGCCCGCACCGGCAGGGGCAGCGCCACCTCCGCGCTCAGCCGGATCGTCTCCCGCCGCGCCACGCCCGGCGTGCGCGAGGTGCACGCCGTCAAGGGCGTCAGCTTCGCCGCGTACAAGGGCGAGGCGATCGGCCTCATCGGCTCCAACGGCTCGGGCAAGTCCACCCTGCTCAAGGCCATCGCGGGGCTGCTGCCCACCGCGAAGGGCACGGTCTTCACCCACGGCCAGCCCTCGCTCCTCGGCGTCAACGCGGCCCTGATGTCCGATCTCACCGGCGAACGCAACGTCGTCCTCGGCGGGCTCGCGATGGGCATGACCCGCCGGCAGATCCGCGAACGGTACGACGACATCGTCGACTTCTCCGGCATCAACGACAAGGGCGACTTCATCTCGCTGCCGATGCGCACGTACTCCTCCGGCATGGGTGCCCGGCTGCGCTTCTCCATCGCCGCCGCCAAGAGCCATGACGTCCTGCTGATCGACGAGGCCCTGTCCACGGGCGACGCCCGCTTCCGCCGCCGCAGCCGGCAGCGCATCGAGGAGCTGCGCAAGGAGGCGGGCACGGTGTTCCTGGTCAGCCACAGCAACTCGACGATCACCGAGACCTGCGACCGCGCGATATGGCTGGAGGCTGGGGTCCTGCGGATGGACGGGCCCGCGAAGGAAGTCGTGGCGGCGTACGAGGAGTTCACCGGAGGGAGGAGGTGACGGCGGCGGGGTAGGCTCCCCTGCCGTCGGCGAGGGGGTCGGGATGAGGGGCAAGCGTGGTCCGGAGCCGTTGCGGGACGAGGACCCGCGGGAGATCGCGGGATACGTCCTCACGGCGCGTATCGGCGAAGGCGGCATGGGAACGGTCTTCCTCACCCGCGGCCGCGACGACGGACTGCCCGTCGCGCTGAAACTGATCCGCCGCCAGCACGCCGAGAACGAGAAGTTCCGGCGCCGCTTCGCCCGCGAGGTGGAGGCGGCGCGCACGGTCCAGGGCCACCATCTGGTGCCCGTGGTGGACCACGACACGGACGCTGAACGCCCGTGGCTCGCCACCCGCTACGTGCCGGGCCTGCCGCTCGACGAGGCGCTCGGCGAGTTCGGGCCGCTGCCGCTCGACTGCGTCCTGCGGCTGACGGCCTGCACGGCGCGGGCGCTGAGCGCGGTGCACGCGACCGGGCTGGTCCACCGGGACGTGAAGCCCGCCAACCTGCTGCTGACCGCGCGGGGACCGTGGCTGCTCGACTTCGGCATCGCGCGGGCCTGGGATGCCGTGGGAGGCACGTCCGCGCTGACGACGGTGGGGCGGATGGTCGGGACGCCGAAGTACATGTCCCCGGAGCATGCGCTGGGCCGTGCGCTGACGCCCGCGTCGGACGTGTTCACGCTCGGCCTCGTCGCCGCGGAGGCGGCGACGGGACGCCACCCGTACGGCGAGGGCGGCGGCCTGGTCGTCGCGACCCGCATCGCGGGCACGGCCCACGAGCCCCCGGACCTGAGCGTCCACCCCGAACCGCTGCGCCGCCTCCTGACGGCGACGCTCGCGCCCCGCCCTGAGGACCGCCCGCCGGCCGCCGACGTGGCGTCGCTGTGCACGCCGCCCCACCACTCCCCGGACTGGCTACCGCCGTCCGTAACAGCGGCGGTCACCGCGATCCACCGCTCCACCCTCCCCCCGGACCCCCGCACGTCCCCCTGGCGCTGACCCGAGCCGGCGGCACAGGTCCCCCGCGCGGGGGCGAAGCCGCCGCCCGGGCGGGACGTCAGGAGCCGCATACCGATGGCATGCACGGCGAAGCACCCACTGTCAGGAACCGCACCCGCGCAAGCCGGATCCGCCCGGCGCCCACGGCGCGAAGCCGCCGCCCCAGTGGGCGCAGGCGGCGTCGGGGCGCCTGCCCCAGCCCGCCCCGGGGCGAGAGGCTCTCCCCACGGTCACGAACGGCGCCAGCCAGACCACCCAGTACGCGGCACGGAAGCCGCCGCAGGGGCATGGGGCGTCAGCCCCACGCCCGACCAGGGGTCTGGGGCGCAGCCCCGGTTACGGGAAGGGGCGGGGTGGGGAAGACCACCCCGCCCACCGCCCCTCAGCGATGCATCCGCAGCAACTGCCGCATCGTCCGCATCGCCACCGACAGATTCGCCAGATCGAACGTGTCCGATCCCTGGATCTCGTCCAGCGTCGACCGCGCCCGCCCCAGCAGCGCCGCGTTCTTCTGCTCCCAGGCCTTGAACCGCTCCTCCGGCGTCGCGCTGCCGTTGCCCACCGACAGGACGTCCGCCGTCAGCGACGCGTGCGCCGCGTACAGGTCCTCGCGGATCGAGGCGCGGGCCATCGACTGCCAGCGGTCCGCCCGCGGCAGCTCGATGATCCGGTCCATCAGCTGCGTGATCGAGAGCCGGTCAGCGAGGTCGTAGTACACCTCGGCCACCGCCAGCGGCTCCTGTCCCGTACGGTCCGCGATCGCCACGATGTCCAGCGTCGGGAACGCCGACGAGAACCCGGCCACCCGCAGCGCGAGGTCCTCCGGGACACCCGCCGAGGTGAGCTCGTCCAGGATGCCCTGGTACCACTCGAGGTCCGCGCCGCGCAGCATCTTCGGCAGCGAGGCCCACACGTCCTCCACCCGCTCGGCGAAGAAGTCGACGGTCTCGGCCAGCTCCAGCGGCTGCGGCCGGTTGCCCAGCAGCCAGCGCGTGCCGCGCTCGACGAGCCGGCGCGAGTGGAGCCGGATGCGCGTCTGGACATCGGCGGCGACCGTGTTGTCCAGCGCCTCCACCGCGTCCCACACCGCGCTGAGACCGAAGATCTCGCGGGCCGCGGTCTGCGCCCGCACGATCTCCTCGACCGACGCGCCGGTCTCCTCCCGCAGGCGGTGCAGGAAGGTCGAACCACCGGTGTTCACCGTGTCGTTGACCAGCACGGTCGTGATGATCTCGCGGCGCAGCGCGTGCGCGTCGATCGCGTCGCCGTACTGCTCGCGCAGCGGCTTCGGGAAGTACGCGTGCAGCAGCCGGCGCAGGTACGGGTCGTCCGGCAGCGTCGTACGGATCAGCTCGTCGGCCACCGTGATCTTGGTGTACGCCATCAGCACGGCGAGCTCCGGCTGGCTGAGCCCCTTGCCGGCGTTCAGCAGCTCCCGGATGTGGCGGTCGTTGGGCAGGAACTCCAGCGCCCGGTCCAGGTGCCCGTCCCGCTCGAGGCGCCGCATGAAGCGCTGGTGGGCGTGGAGCAGGGACGGCGACTGCGTGACCGCGTTGGCGAGGGCGACGTTCTGCGCGTAGTTGTTGCGCAGGACGAGCGCGCCGACCTCGTCGGTCATCTTCGCCAGCAGTTGGTTGCGCTGCTTGACGGTCAGATCGCCGTCCGCGACCAGCCCGTTGAGCAGGATCTTGATGTTCACCTCGTGGTCGGAGGTGTCCACACCGGCGCTGTTGTCGATCGCGTCCGTGTTGACCTTGCCGCCGTGGCGGTCGAACTCGATACGGCCCAGCTGGGTCAGACCCAGGTTGCCGCCCTCGCCGACGACCCGGACGCGCAGGTCCTCGCCGTTGACGCGGATCGCGTCGTTGGCCTTGTCGCCGACATCGGCGTGCGACTCGGTCGACGCCTTGACGTACGTGCCGATACCGCCGTTCCACAGCAGGTCGACCGGCGCCTTGAGGATGGACTGCATCAGCTCGGCGGGCGTCAGCTTGGAGACGCCCGGGTCGATGCCCAGTGCCTCGCGCATCGCCGCGTTGACCGGGATCGCCTTGGCGGTGCGCGGGTGGATGCCGCCGCCGTGCGACAGCAGCTCCGTGTTGTAGTCCGCCCACGACGAGCGCGGCAGCTCGAAGAGCCTGCGCCGCTCGGCGTACGAGACGGCCGCGTCCGGCGTCGGGTCGATGAAGATGTGCCGGTGGTCGAAGGCCGCGACGAGCCGGATGTGCTCGCTCAGCAGCATGCCGTTGCCGAACACGTCACCGGACATGTCGCCGACGCCGACGACCGTGAAGTCCTGGGTCTGGGTGTCGTGGCCCAGCTCGCGGAAGTGCCGCTTGACGGACTCCCACGCGCCGCGGGCCGTGATGCCCATGCCCTTGTGGTCGTAACCGGCCGAGCCGCCCGAGGCGAAGGCGTCGCCGAGCCAGAAGTCGTAGGAGACGGCGACCTCGTTGGCGATGTCGGAGAACGACGCGGTGCCCTTGTCGGCGGCCACCACCAGGTAGGTGTCGTCCTCGTCGTGCCGGACGACCTGCGCCGGCGGGACGACCTCGCCCGCGACCATGTTGTCGGTGATGTCGAGCAGCGCCGAGATGAAGGTCCGGTAGCAGGCGATGCCCTCGGCGAGCCAGGCGTCGCGGTCCACGGACGGGTCCGGGAGCTGCTTGGCGACGAAGCCGCCCTTCGCGCCGACCGGCACGATCACGGTGTTCTTGACCATCTGTGCCTTGACCAGGCCGAGGATCTCCGTACGGAAGTCCTCGCGCCGGTCGGACCAGCGCAGACCGCCTCGCGCGACCTTGCCGAAGCGCAGGTGCACGCCCTCGACGCGCGGCGAGTACACCCAGATCTCGAAGGCGGGGCGGGGGGCCGGCAGATCCGGGATGGCCTGCGGGTCGAACTTCATCGACACGTAGCCGTGCTGCCCGCCGTCTTCCGTCTTCTGGAAGAAGTTGGTGCGCAGCGTCGCCTTGATGACGGTGAGGAAGGAACGCAGGATGCGGTCCTCGTCGAGCGAGGCGACCTGGTCGAGCGCGCCGTCCAGCTCCTCCAGCAGGCCGTCGGTCAGCTCGGTGCCCGCACGCTGGCGCTCCGGCGACATCCGGGCCTCGAAGAGGGAGACCAGCAGCCGGGTGGTGTGGACGTTGTTGCGGAGGGTGTCCTCCATGTAGTCCTGGCTGAAGGTCGAACCGGCCTGGCGCAGGTACTTCGCGTACGCGCGCAGCACCATGGCCTGGCGCCAGTTCAGCCCGGCGCCCAGCACCAGGGAGTTGAAGCCGTCGTTCTCGGCCTGGCCGGTCCACACCGCGGCGAACGCGTCCTGGAACCGCTCGCGGGCGTCGTCGGCGAGGTAGTCGCCGTTGCCGTCGGACTTCGGCATGCGCAGGCCGAAGTCGTAGATCCACGCGTGCGTACGGTCGGCGCAGCGCAGCTCGTACGGACGCTCGTCGATCACCTCGACGCCGAGCCGGTTGAGGACCGGCAGCACGGCGGAGAGGGAGACCTGGTCGCCGATCCGGTAGATCTTGAAGCGGCGCTCGCCCGGCGCGGCGACCACCGGCTCGTACAGGGAGAGCGCGAAGTCGCGGCCGGAGCTCGTGACCTGCTCCAGGTTGACCAGGTCGGCGACGGCGGAGCGCGGCGAGTGGTCGGCCTTGTAGCCCTCGGGGAAGGCGTTGCTGTACTTGCGCAGCAGCTCGGCGGCGCGCTCCTCGCCGGTCTCCGCGTTGAGCGCCTCGGCGAAGCCGTCGGCCCAGGAGCGGGCGGCCTCGACCAGCCGGGCCTCGATGCGCTCCTTGTCGGCGTCGGTGAGGTGGGTCAGCTCGGTGCCGGTCGCGACGCGCACGACGAAGTGCAGCCGGGTGAGCACCGACTCGGTGCTCATGAGGGTGAAGTCGACGCTGGTGCCGCCCAGCTCCTCCTTGAGGATGCCGGTCAGGCGCTCGCGGACGGTGGTGTTGAAGCGGTCGCGCGGCAGGTAGACGAGGGCCGAGTAGTACCGGCCGTACTCCTCCTGGCGCAGGTACAGCCGCAGCCGGCGGCGCTCCTGCAGGTAGAGGACGCTGGTGACGATCTCGCGCAGCTCGTCGGGCGGGGTCTGGAACAGCTCGTCGCGCGGGTACGTCTCCAGGATCTGCAGCAGGTCGCGGCCGTCGTGACTGCTGGGCGCGAAGCCGGCTCCCTGGAGGACCTCGTCGACCTTGCGGCGGATGACGGGGACGCGGCGCACGGACTCGGTGTACGCGGCGGAGGAGAACAGGCCGAGGAACCGGCGCTCGCCCACGACGTTGCCCTCGGCGTCGAACTTCTTGACGCCGACGTAGTCCAGGTAGGACGGCCGGTGCACGGTGGCACGGCTGTTGGCCTTCGTCAGGACGAGCAGCTTGTGCTCACGGGCCTTGGCGCGGGCGTCGGCGGGCAGCCTGCTGAACGAGGGGCTGACCGGGTGCGCCTCGTCCTCGCTGTGGTGCGGGTCGGAGCGCAGGATGCCGAGGCCGGTGCCGGGAACGGCGGCCAGCGCGTCGGAGTCGGTCAGCTCGTACTCGCGGTAGCCGAGGAACGTGAAGTGGTCGGCGGCGAGCCAGCGCAGCAGCTCGCGGGCCTCCTCGACGTCCTGCTCGCGCAGGTCGTCGGCGGTCGGCTCGTTCGGCAGCTCGTCGGCGATGCGCAGCGCGCTGTCGCGCATCTTCTCCCAGTCCTCGACGGCCTCGCGGACGTCGGAAAGGACGCGCAGCAGGTCGGCGGTGATCTGCTTCAGGTCGGCGCGGTCGGTCTCGCGGTCGATCTCGACGTGGATCCAGGACTCGACCAGCGCGTCGTGCGGCAGTCCCTTGGCGCTCGGCTCGGCCGGCAGCACCTCGATGAGCTTGCCGGTCACATCGCGGCGGACGACGACCTGCGGGTGGATGACGACGTGGATGCCGCGGCCCTGCCGGGAGAGCTCATTGGTGACCGAGTCGACGAGGAAGGGCATGTCGTCGGTGACGACCTCGACGACGGAGTGGCTGCAGGTCCACCCGTTCTCTTCCACGGTCGGGGTGTGGACCCGGACGTTCGCCGTGCCCTGGGGGCGGTTTTCGGCGAGCCGGTAGTGGGAAAGTGCCGCACCGAAGACGTCGACCGGGTCACGGTCGGTGAGGTCCTCGGGAGCAGTGTGCAGGTAGTAGCGCTGGAGGAACGAGAGCACGGTGTCCCGGTCGGGACGCTTCCCCTGCTCGGCCCCAGTCGGAAGGTGCCCCCCGACCGGGCTGTTCTCAGCTACCCGGGCAGCCCGTGCGAGCAGCTCGGCCTTGGCTTCGTCCAGCTTGGTCTGCATGTCCTCTGGCTCCTGTCGCGCGCCGTTGCGTGACGTAGGTGAAAGATGCTGCGACGCAACGCCACGACGCGGGGTGTCCGGTCGCAGTCGACGTTATGCCGCGATGAGAGATGTCCGATCCGTTTTCAGCCGATTCAGGCGGGAAGGCCGGACAGAGAAGATCAGGTATCGCCCGGGCACGGTGGCACTCCGGGCGCAGGCCGGGGGCTTCGCTGCCCCCACGGCGTATCGCGCTGATCACGCCCCCAGGCTATCGCCCCTGACCCCCGAACCGTCATGAGCCGTATGTGTACAAAAGAGGGCCCCGAAGTTTGACACTCTGGACAGCGACACAGGCCCTTCTGGCAACCACTCACCGGGAGCAGCCATGACCACGAAGATCCTCATCGTCACCGGGGACGCCGCCGAGTCGCTCGAAGTCCTCTACCCCTACCAGCGGCTGCTGGAGGAGGGGTACGAGGTGCACATCGCGGCCCCCACCCGCAAGAAGCTCCAGTTCGTCGTGCACGACTTCGAGCCGGGCTTCGACACCTACACCGAGAAGCCGGGCTACACCTGGCCCGCCGATCTGGCCTTCTCCGAGGTCGACACCGGGGCGTATGCCGCCGTCGTGATCCCCGGCGGGCGCGCCCCGGAGTACCTGCGCAACGACGCCGAGCTGCGCAAGATTCTCAAGGCCTTCTTCGACGCGGACAAGCCCGTGGCGCAGATCTGCCACGGTCCCCTGCTCACGGCGGCGATCGGCGGCGTGGAGGGCCGCCGCGTGACCGCATACCCCGCTCTGGAACTCGACATGCAGGCGGCCGGAGCGTCGTTCAAGGACTCGGAGGCCGTCGTCGACGGCACCCTCGTCTCGTCGCGAGCATGGCCGGACCACCCCGCCTGGATGCGCGCGTTCCTCGAAGTACTGCGCGAGAAGGCGCCCGTCACGCGGGACTGACAGGCGGGCGAACACCGCCGCCCGGCCCCGGTCGGGCGGCTACGCCGCGGTCACGAGCTCCTCCGCCACGGCCACGGCCTCGTGCAGCGAGTCCACCACCGGCACCCCCGCCTTCTTCAGGCTGCCCCTGCTGTGCGATCCGCCTGTGTAGAGCACGGCCTTCGCCCCGACGTGGCCCGCCGCCACGGCGTCGTCCACCGCGTCACCGATGACCACGACGCGGTCCGGCATCACGCCCTCCAGGGCGGCCAGATGGCGCACCATGTGCTCCGCCTTGCCCGTGGTCGAGGCCCCGACGCGCCCGTCCACACGGACGAACCGCTCCTCGATGCCGTGCCGGCGCACGATCGGTATCAGATGCTCGTGCGGGGCCAGGGACAGCAGCGACTGGGTCAGCCCGGACTGCTGCCGCCCCGCGAGCAGCTCGGCAGCGCCCGCCGCCAGACCGCACGCGTCGGCCCTCGCCCAGTAGTGCTTGTGGAAGGCGGCGTCCATGACGAGCCACTCCGCGTCCGTGGGCAGCCGGCCCATCAGCCGCTCGTAGAAGCGCGGGACGGGCACGCAGTACAGCTCGCGGTAGCGCTCGAGCGTGATCTGCTCGAGCCCTATCTCCGCGAAGGCGGCATTGGTCGCGTCGATGACCGCGGCGATGTCGTCGAGCAGTGTGCCGTTCCAGTCCCACACCAGGTGGGCGCTGTGGTGCCCCGAAGTCCCCATGCCGAGAAACGGTACCGGCCGGGTACGACAACAGTGCTCCGGCCCCGTGTCAGCCGACGATGTTCGGGATCTCCTGCACGCCGTACCAGAGCAGCTCGTGGTCCTCGGCGCCGTCGACGGTGAACCGGGCGTCGTCGTCCCCGTGGTCGGCGGCGCCGAGCGCGTCCACCGCCGCGGTCACGTCGGCCACGGCGTCGTCGGCGTCGACGTGGACGGCCGCGGCCTTGGACATGGGCACGGCGGCGGCGATGCGGACCTCGCCGAGCGCGCTCGCGTCAAGTACCTGGTCGGGATCGGCGATGGCGTCCTGGTCACGCACGTCGACGGCGACGACGACGCGGCGGCGGGGGGCGTCGGGGGCGCCGGCCAGCAGGCGCAGGGAGGCGGCGGCGGCACGGCTGAGCGCCGCGTACTCCAGCTCCTCGATGTCGTCGGACACGTACCACTCGCGCAGGCCCGGGGTGACCGCGTACGCGGACAGCGGGCCGGGGCCGAGCTCGCCCGTCTTGTGCGCCTCTGCGAGACCGGGAAGGGTCAGGGGGACGTAGACGCGCATGGCTGGCCGCTTTCGTAGTCGGAAATGCGCCCTCAGGATACGTGCGACGTCCCCCTTCGGGGGTCTGCCCGGGCCTCTCAGAGCGTCCACCGCACGCACTTTTGGAACGGCGTGCGCGCAGGCGTGCCACGGGCCGGTCCACCCTGATAGGTGATCCTTCCCGGGCAGCCGACAGGAGGGCCGGGGTTGTTGCAGCCGGTCCGGACGCGCCGTACAAGTTCCCCGTCGAAGCTACTTCCCGGTATCCCCTTGGGAACCAGGCACATCGGGGGCGATCTGCATGGACAGGACCCGGCCCGCGGGCCGACGCGACCAGCGAAGGCCCGCCGCGGCGGCGGCCACGGCGCTGACGCGCGCACGAGGCAGGCAGCACAAACCGCACTACTGGTTCGCCGACCGCCTGCTGGCGGTCCTGAGCGGCCAGCGCCCGGTGCACTGGATGCTCGGGCACACGATCGGCGAGGCGTACGAGCAACTGGTCCACCTGGCCCCGGGAGCGCCGCTGCGCCCGGCGGACCGGGTGATGCCGGTCGTCCGCCACTGCGGCGAGTTCCACCCGGGGCCGGGCGTGATCGAGGCGTTCGCCCGCATCGGCTCGGGCGACCGGGTCACCGCGATGGCGTTCCGCCTGGAACAGGGCTCGGACCGCCGCTGGCGCTGCGCAGCGGTGGAACTGGGCGGCGAACGCAACACGACGGAGGGCCGCGCCTGACCCGCGCGGGCTGGGCGCCGGGCACGGCCCGCCGTGCTGGGTGGGCACGGCGGCCCGGTCGCCGGGCCCGCGGGCCGAAGCGAATGCACGCGTGTCGACACCGCGACCATGGCCAGGCGCCCACCGCTGGAGGCGCGGGCGCGCGTCCGCGGGTGGACAAGGAAGCAGCCCGCCCGCAGGGGCGGCTGGGCGGCCGCCGCGACGGCGCCGGGGCGCGTCCGCGGCAGCCCATTGGGCCGGGTGGCCCGGCTGGGGGCGCGGCCCGTGGGTGACAGGCCCACGCACGAACATGCCGACAGCCGACCGGCTCCGGCCGCGGTGGCACCGGGGCTGGCGGGGCCCGTCCGCCGGGGCCGCAGGCCGACGCAGGCGTACGCGCGTGCAGACGACCGGCTCCGGCCACGTGCCCGCCGCCGAAGGCACGGGCGCGGGTGCCGGCCGACCGGCGGCGCGCGGTGCAACCTACTGGAGATGCCACTCCGCCCATGTGCGGGCGCAGGAACGGCCCCCGCTGGGCGTAGCGCGGGGGTGGGGCCCGTCGGGATCGGCATGGGCGCTGGTCAGCCCCGTGGCGGCACCTGCAGCCAGCGGGGACGCAGACACGTGGGTCCGGACGCAGCCCGCCGACCGGGCGGGCGCAGACGAAGACCTCGCGACAGAGGGCGACGCTCCAACCGAACAGACCGGACACCCGCGCAGCGGAGTGCTGCCACAGGCCGGAGGACCCATCTCCCGGGACCCGTCCGAGAGCCCCAGCCGGCCTCCACGGGGCCAGAACGTCACCTGGGCACGAGGCAGGAGGCCCCTCCAAAACCAGCCAAGTCCGCCCTCCCGGCCCAGCGGGCCCGCGGGGCCACACACGACACCGGGGCCGGACACCCCTCGGTGTCCGGCCCCGGATCGATCAACCCGCCGCGTTACTTCTTGCGGCGGCGACCGCCGCCCTTCGCCGCCTTGCGGCGCTCGGCACGGGTCATGCCGTCCGTCTCCGACCGCGGCCCGCCGTCGTTCTCGAAGTCGCCTTCGACGACGCCGCCCTCGCCGTCCACGGTCGGCGCCGAGAAGTGCAGGCGGTCCGGACGCTGCGGGGCCTCCAGGCCCTTCGCGCGGATCTCCGGGCGCGCCGCGCCCGCCGGCACCGCGTCCTCCTTGGCCAGCGACGTCTTCTCGGCGGCGTCCTGCACCGGGACCTCCTCGACCTGCTGCTCGACCTGGACCTCCAGGTTGAACAGGTAGCCGACGGACTCCTCCTTGATGCCCTCCATCATCGCGGTGAACATGTCGAAGCCCTCGCGCTGGTACTCGACCAGCGGGTCCTTCTGCGCCATCGCGCGCAGGCCGATGCCCTCCTGGAGGTAGTCCATCTCGTAGAGGTGCTCGCGCCACTTGCGGTCCAGCACGGAGAGGACCACGCGACGCTCCAGCTCACGCATGATGTCCGAGCCGAGCTGCTTCTCGCGCTCGTCGTACTGCGCGTGGATGTCTTCCTTGATCGTCTCGGCGATGAACTCCGCGGTGATGCCCGCCCGGTCGCCCGCCTCGTCCTCCAGCTCCTCGATCGTGATCTTGACCGGGTAGAGCTGCTTGAACGCGTTCCACAGGCGGTCGAGGTCCCACTCCTCCGCGAAGCCCTCGGCCGTCTCCTGGCGGATGTAGTCGTCGATGGTGTCGTCCATGAAGTGGCGCACCTGCTCGTGCAGGTCCTCGCCCTCCAGGACGCGCCGGCGCTCGCCGTAGATGACCTCGCGCTGACGGTTGAGCACCTCGTCGTACTTGAGGACGTTCTTGCGCGTCTCGAAGTTCTGCTGCTCGACCTGGGACTGCGCGGAGGCGATCGCCCGGGTCACCATCTTGTTCTCGATCGGGACGTCGTCGGGGACGTTCGCCATCGCCATGACGCGCTCGACCATCTGCGCCTTGAACAGTCGCATCAGGTCGTCGCCCAGCGACAGGTAGAAGCGGGACTCGCCCGGGTCGCCCTGACGGCCGGAACGACCGCGCAGCTGGTTGTCGATGCGGCGCGACTCGTGCCGCTCGGTGCCCAGCACGTACAGTCCGCCGAGCTCCTTGACCTCGTCGTGCTCCGCCTTCACGGCCGCCTCGGCGCGCTCCAGCGCGGCGGGCAGGGCCGCGGCCCACTCCTCGACGTGCTCGACCGGGTCGAGCCCGCGCTGGCGCAGCTCCGCCTCCGCCAGGTCGTCCGGGTTGCCGCCGAGCTTGATGTCGGTACCACGGCCGGCCATGTTGGTGGCGACGGTGACGGCGCCGCGGCGGCCGGCCTGGGCGACGATCGTCGCCTCACGGTCGTGCTGCTTCGCGTTGAGCACCTCGTGCTGGATGCCGCGCTTGTTGAGCTGCTGCGAGAGGTACTCGGACTTCTCGACGGAGGTGGTGCCGACGAGGATCGGCTGCCCCTTCTCGTGCTTCTCCGCGATGTCGTCCACGACGGCCGCGAACTTGGCGACCTCGGTCCGGTAGATCAGGTCCGACTGGTCCTTGCGGACCATCGGCTTGTTGGTCGGGATCGGCACGACGCCGAGCTTGTAGATCTGGTGGAACTCGGCGGCCTCGGTCATGGCCGTACCGGTCATGCCGGAGAGCTTGTCGTACAGGCGGAAGAAGTTCTGCAGGGTGATCGTGGCGAGGGTCTGGTTCTCGTCCTTGATGTCCACCCCTTCCTTCGCCTCGATCGCCTGGTGCATGCCCTCGTTGTAGCGGCGGCCGGCGAGGATACGGCCGGTGTGCTCGTCGACGATCATGACTTCGCCGTCCAGGACGACGTAGTCCTTGTCCTTCTTGAACAGCTCCTTGGCCTTGATGGCGTTGTTCAGGTACCCGACGAGCGGGGTGTTGACCGACTCGTAGAGGTTGTCGATGCCCAGCCAGTCCTCGACCTTGGCGACGCCGGCCTCGTGAATGGCGACGGTGCGCTTCTTCTCGTCGACCTCGTAGTCGCCGGTCTCCTCGATGCCCTTGAGCGGGTTGCCCGGCTCGCCCCTGGTGAGACGCGTCACGAGCTTGGCGAAGTCGCCGTACCACTTGGTGGCCTGATCGGCGGGCCCGGAGATGATCAGCGGCGTACGGGCCTCGTCGACGAGGATCGAGTCGACCTCGTCCACACAGGCGAAGTTGTGGCCGCGCTGGACCAGTTCTTCCTTGGACCACGCCATGTTGTCGCGCAGGTAGTCGAAGCCGAACTCGTTGTTCGTCCCGTACGTGATGTCGCAGTTGTACTGTTCGCGGCGCTGCGCGGGCGTCATGTTCGCCAGGATGCAGCCGACGGTCAGGCCGAGGAACTTGTGCACCCGGCCCATCAGCTCGGAGTCACGCTCGGCGAGGTAGTCGTTGACCGTGATCAGGTGGACGCCCTTGCCCGACAGAGCGTTCAGATACGCGGGGAGCGTGCCGACGAGGGTCTTGCCCTCACCGGTCTTCATCTCCGCGACGTACCCGAGGTGGAGCGCGGCGCCACCCATGAGCTGGACGTCGTAGTGGCGCTGGCCGAGAACGCGCTTGGCGGCCTCGCGGACGGTCGCGAACGCCTCGGGCATCAGATCGTCCAGGCTCTCGCCGTCGGCGTGGCGCTGCTTGTACTCCTCGGTGAGCGCCCGCAACTCGGCGTCGGAGAGGTTGACGAAGTCCTCTTCGATGGAGTTGACCTGGTCCGCGATGCGGTGCAGTTTGCGCAGGATCTTGCCTTCGCCTGCACGCATGAGCTTGTTGAAGACGGACACTGAGGCTGGTCTCCTTGCCGGTCGGGCCTGGCACTGGGTCGTGTGACGGACACTGGCGCGGGCACGGCAGGTGGTCCCCACCGCATCGGCCATCGTAAGCGAGGACACCGCCACGTCGGGAGGTCCATCGCCACGCGGGCCTGCCGTCCGCCCTACAGGAGAACGCACGGGAAGCGCCGAAGGTGCCGGGGAGCGGCCAAAAGTGCTCGCATCGGGCGGAGGAGGTGTCCACAATCCCGGCATGGAGCCGATCACACTCACCACCGAGCGCCTGCTGCTGCGTACCTTCACGGCCGCGGACACCGAGGCCGTCTACCAGTCCTGCCAGGACCCGGACATCCAGCGGTGGACGACGGTTCCGTCGCCGTACGAACGACAGCACGCCGTCGAGTTCACCGAGCACATGGTCCCGGACGGCTGGCGCAACAGCACCATGTGCACTTTCGCCGTGCTGCCGCGCGAGGGCGGGCCGCTGATGGCCTCGGTCGCGGTCACTCTGCGTACCTTCTCGGGCACGTGGGAGATCGGCTTCTGGACCGGCAAGGAGCACCGGGGGCGCGGGGTGATGGCCGAGTCCGTCGCCGCCGTCTCGCACTGGGCCTTCATGCGGCTCGGTGCCACCCGGCTGGAATGGCGGGCCGAGGTGGGGAACAAGGGCTCACGCGCGGTCGCCGAGAAGGCCGGATTCCGCATCGAGGGCGAGCTGCGCGCCGCCCTGCTCAACAAGGGCACGCTGCGTGACGTGTGGGTCGGCTCCCTGCTGCCCTCCGATCTCGGCCTGACGAGCGCCCACCCCTATCTGCCCGCCAGTACGTGACCCATTCCCCGGCCGGTTGTCAGTGACGGCCTCTAGGGTGCCCACCATGACCACGCTGCCACCGCCCGTCATCGACCTGTCCGCCGACGAGGCGCGCCGCATCGCGCTGCGCGCCCAGGGACTCCTCGGCGCGCCGGACCGGCGCGGTGGCGTCCGCGGCGTGCTGCGCCACCTCGGAGCGGTGCAGCTGGACACGATCTCGGTGCTGGCACGCTCGCACGAGCTCATCCCGTACGCGCGTCTGGGCGCCGTGGGCCGCAGGACGGTCGAGGACGCGTACTGGACGGAGAGCCACAGCTTCGAGTACTGGTCGCACGCCGCGTGCATCCTCCCCGTCGAGGAATGGCCGCACTTCGCCTTCCGCCGCCGCGCCTACCGCACCCGCCCGCAGTGGTACCACGACCTGCCGGACGGTGCGTACGACGCGGTGATCAAGCAGCTGCACGCCGAAGGTCCGCTCACCGCGACCGAGTTGGGCGGCGCGAAGAACGGCGGCGAGTGGTGGGACTGGTCCGCCTCCAAGGTCGCCGTCGAGCGTGCCCTGATGTACGGGGAGGTGGTGTGCACCGAGCGGCGCAGCTGGAAGCGCGTGTACGACCTCGCGGAGCGGGCGATCCCGGACGCCGTCCTGCACGACGACCTGGACGACAGGGAGTGCCTGCGCCGTCTCGTCCGCCTGGCCGGCCAGGCGCTGGGCGTGGGCACCCGCGCGGACATCGCGGACTACCACCGTCTCAAGGGAGAGCAGTTCGACGCCGTGGTCGCGGACTCCGGTCTGGTGCCGGTCACGGTCGAGGGGTGGGGCAAGCGCGCATGGGCCGATCCCGCGGCCCTCGCGTCCCCGCCGCGCGGCCGGCACCGGACGACGCTGCTCTCCCCGTTCGACTCGCTCATCTGGGAGCGGGCGCGCACCGAGCGCATCTTCGGCTTCACCCACCGCCTGGAGGCGTACGTCCCCAAGCAGAAGCGCGTCCACGGGTACTTCGCGATGCCGCTGCTGGCTGGCGGGCGGCTCCTCGGCCGGGTCGATCCGGCGCGCGAGGGCCGGACGCTCGTGGCCCGGCAGGTGTCCCTGGCGGGCCCCAAGGCGGTCGCCCCGATGGCGCAGGCGTTGCGCGAGGCAGCCGAATGGGTGGGGTGCGACGCCGTCCGCGTCGAGAAGGCCGACCGTCCCGAGCTCGCGGCGGATCTGGTCCGGGCACTGGGCTGACGCGCCCCGCACCGCCGCCGGTCTCAGCGGATCTCGAGGATCTTCTCCCGCATCGCGTAGACCACGGCCTCCATCCGGGAGTGGAGCTGCAGCTTCTCCAGGATGTTGCGGACGTGGTTCTTCACGGTGTTCTCGGAGATGAACAACTCCTTGGCGATGTCGCGGTTGTTCATCCCCGTGGCGACGAGCTTGAGCACCTCCAGCTCCCGGTCGGTCAGCCGGGGGGCCGGCACGAGCCTGCGCTCGTCGGTGCGCTGGATCATCGACTTGAACTCGGTGAGCAGCTTGGAGGCCATGGAGGGGCTGATCTGCGACTGGCCGTCGGCGACGGCGCGGATCGCGGTCGCGACCTCGTCCGTGGAGATCTCCTTGAGGAGATAGCCCGTGGCGCCGGCCTTGATCGCGTCGTAGAGGTCGGCCTCCTCGTCGCTGATCGTCAGCATGATGATCTTGGCGCTGGGGGCCACCTCCTTGATGGAGGTGCATGCCTCGATACCGCCGCGCTTGGGCATCCGCACGTCCATCAGCACGATGTCGGGCAGCAGGTCGGCCGCCTTGTCCACCGCCTCCGCCCCGTCACCGGCCTCGCCCACGACCTGGATGTCCTCCTCCTGCTTGAGGACGATCTCCAGCCCTCGCCGGAAGAGCGCGTGGTCGTCCACCACGAGCACCCGGATCGGCTCGGCCGCGCAGGAGCCGCGCGGCTCCTCCGCCTCGGTGTCGACGACTGCGGGGCGGCCGCCCGCTTCGCTGTGCACCGGCCCGAAGCTGTCCGCCATCGTTCCTCCCCCTGAAGGCCGTGGCCCGAAGATCATGTCTGGTCTGCCAACCTCATTGCGACGCAGATCCGTTGGCTTGCCACACCATGCTTTCATGCCCGGACGACAGAGCGGTGATCCAGTGGTTGCACGGGGGTGCCCCTGGGGGGCGCACAGGGCGCTCCAGGGGCACCACTTCATCGCTGACGGGGCTCAGTACGCGCCGGGGTCAGCCGCCCAGCGCACCTCCGGCTCCACCTGCCTCGGAACCGGCCAGCGGGTCGGTCTCCAGGCGGATCACGCCGTAGTCGTAGGCATGCCGCCGGTAGACGACACTGGGCTGCTTCGTCTCGGAGTCGACGAAAAGATAGAAGTCATGGCCGACCAGCTCCATCTCGTAGAGAGCCTGGTCGAGCGACATCGGCGCTGCCGTGTGCAGCTTCTCGCGAACCACCAGCGGTCCCTCGCCCTGTACTTCGAGCGAACCGATCCGGGTGGTGGGAATGGATTCCGTCGCCTCTTCGGCGAGAGTCTTGCCATTGGCGTTCAACTCGGCGACACCGGGCACCACATCGGCCACCTCTGCCGCCGACAGCCGACCGGTGCCGCGCCGGGTGTGGCGCTTGTCGTGCTGCTTGCGAAGCCGGGCCTCCAGCTTGCCGGTGGCGAGGTCGAGCGCTGCGTACGGGTCGGCGGCAGCTGCCTCCGCCCGGATCACCGGGCCGCGGGAGCGAAGCGTGATCTCCACACGGTCGGAACGGTCTGCCTGCCGCGGGTTGTGCTCCTTGGACACCTCGACGTCGAGGCTGATCACCTTGCCGTCGAGCTTCTGGATCTTCTCCAGCTTCAGCTTCTCGGCCACGTGCTTGCGGAACCGCTCGGGCACCTCGGTCTTGCGGCCCTTGACGACGATGTCCACGCAGAACTCCGTTCCCGGATAACTCCGACGGCTCACCGGCCGCGGAGCATCTCCCTCTTGCACCAGGCTCCGGTGATCACCGGGGCCTCGGACTTGGCGACTTTCACCTCCTCCTCCCCAGTCGACAAGATCCCCACCCCACCCAATTTCGAGGCTGTCCCTGTCCCGAATCCCCGGCCGGGAAATCGGCAGCGCATTCGGTGAGGTTCGGGCATCGCCATTCCTCACAACCGAACATAGCTCGCTCGGACGGATGTCGGCACCCGATACCTGAAGGTACCTCCGATCAGGCGTTTTTGCCCTCTCACTACCTGCAACGATGCAAGTTCCTCTTCAGTTCCGGTTTATTCGAAGGACACCGGTGGCACCGCCACGACTGCCGCACTCGGCCGTACTGATCCCGGACCCGCCGCCTCCTCCACGGCACTCAGTGCCCGCGCCGCCTCCACCAAAGAAGCGCCGGTCGTCATGACGTCGTCCACCAGCACTGCTGTACCGCCCTTCAGCAGCCGCGCCGCCCCCTGCCGCAGCCGCAGTGCCCCTGAGAGATTGACGAGCCTCTCGCGGGCGGTCAGCCCCGCCTGATCGGCCACCGGCCGGTGCTGGCGCAGTACCGGCAGCACCTGAGCGGGGCACCCCGTGCGCCGCAGCTCGGCCGCCGCCGCCAGCGCGATCCGGCGCGCCGGATCATGACCGCGAGCCCGCACCGCCCTGCGGGCGGACGGCACCGGCACCAGCAGCAGCGCCCCGTGCGCCGCACCATGGGGCCGCCGGGCAGATGCCCGCACCGCGCCCGCGAGGGCCCGGCCGAGCGGCCTGGAGAGCCCCAGCGCACCCCGTTCCTTGTGCGCGAGCAACACGGCCCGCACGGCATCGGTGTACTTGGCGGCGGCATGCACCACCGGCAGGCCCTCCGGCTCCGGCACCGGTCTCGCACGCCGTGCCGGCCTCCCGTGCAACGCGGCCGCGCAGCGCTCGCACAGCTCGGTACGCGGCCTGCCGCAGCCGCCGCAGGCAACCGGCAGCACCAGACCGGAGATCTCCCGCCACCATCCCCGCACGGAAATCCACTGTGCCGAGGTCCCCACCCGGGGGCCACCCCTGTGGACAACGCACCGGAACCCGCCCACCGGACGGGAAAAGGTCCCTGTCAGCCGGGATAGACGGGTGACGACCCCTTCTCGACCACCGTCTGCCAGTTCGCGCCGGCCGGCAGACGCACGATGCCGTCCTCCTCCGAATGCGCCACCAGCGGCCTGCTCTCGTCGTCCGACGCGGCGACCGCCTTGACCTGGTTCAGGCCCGGCAGGATCGCGTTGGGAGACGTGGACCCGTCGGTCTGCATGTAGCGCACCTGCTGGACCCCGCCGGACTCCTTGCCGACCACGACCAGCCGGCTGGGACCCGCCCAGGACACCGCCGTCACCGTCTCCAACTGAGGAGCCGCCGGACGCAGTTCGGTCACGGTCACGGCAAGGTCGTCGCTCGGGCCGTGCCGCTCCACGCGCCCGATCTTCAGCGTCGTCCTGCCGTCCTTCGTCAGCAGCAGCGCCACGCGGACACCGTCCGCCGACACCTTCACCGCCTCGATCCGGGCACCGTCGAGCCCCGGCACGATCTTGACGTCTTGAGGAGTCTCCTCACCACCGGGCACCCGCATCAGCGCCGGATCGGCGGCATCCCGGTCCGCGACCCACAGGTCTCCCCTGCCGTCCCAGCTGGGTGCGGACAGACGGTTGCCGCCCTTGCCCCGGCTGGTCACCAAGGGACCGCCCAGCTCCGTACCGGAGGTGATGGACGCCACGTACAGCTTGCTCCCGTCGGGGGAGACCGCCGCCGCCGTGCGCTCGTCGCGGGAGACCGCCACCGAACTCATCGACAGAGCGCCGTCGCCGAACGGCCCCGGCACGTTCTGCGGCGCGCCGATCTCCTTGGTCCCGGCCGCGAGCAGCGCCAGCCGGTGCTTCTCGTCGACGAAGTACTGGTTGTCGTGGGTGTCCGAGCCGTGGTCCGGCGCGTACTCCTCGGCCTGGCCGGCGGTGAGCACGCACAGCTGGCTGCCGTCCGACCGCAGCAGCTCCACCTGCTCGGCACGCGAGGACGACAGGTCCTTGAGCGTGAAGAGGATCTGCGCGGCCATCCTCGTGCACTGCGGCCTGCCCACGCCGGACGCCTTGCCGTTCAGCGGGACCCTCAGTCCGTTCCGGTCGTCGAACGACAGCGACCTGGTGCCCTTCTTCAGGGCCGTGCCCGTCGGGAAACGCGACTCGACCACCGGCTTCAGCCAGTTCGTCGGGCCCTCCAGCAGCGCGGAGACGGCCTGCGTGACCGGGTCCTGCCGGGTCACCGGGTCCTGCCGCTGCCGGATGTAGACGGGATCGGCCACCATGACGCTCCGCCCGGAGGCGAAGTAGTACTTGTTGACCGAGACGTAGTTGCGCTCGAAGTCCGACGCACCGAGCAGCAGACCGGGCGGCAGACTGTCGATCCGCCACTCCTTGCCGTCGGGACCGCTCTGCTGCGACAGGTGAATGGTCCTGCGGTAGTCCGCGGGCGTCACCGGCTGATAGGCGCGCTGGGAATCCACCGTGGCTATCTGGCGGCCGAACAGCGGATAGTTCATGCCCGGGTCGTCCCGGTCGCCGAGGACCGGCATGCCGGGGACGGGCGCGGCCTCCAGAACCGTCGTGCTCGCCTCGGGCCGCCACTTCTGCGACGTCTCCGGCGTGAGGTACGAACGGGCCGTGGCGAAGTTCGAGTCGTCACTGGTCATCGCTTCGAGGAAGCCCGTGACGATCTCGTCGGGCGTCGCGCCCTTGCGCGGCTGCACGGCGTACACCCGGACCTGCGAGTCGCCGCGCTGCGACGCCTTCACGGGGTGCACGTCGCCACTGTCCGGCATCGACGCGCATCCGGCGAGCAGCACACCGCTCGCACCGAGCAGCGCCACCGCACGTGCCCCACCCGCGCGCCCCTGACGACGGGGATCAGCGCCCACGACTCGTGCCCTCCTGCTCGGTCGGAACCTTGCCCGCGGCCTCGTCGCCCCGCTCCCCGGCCGGCCGCGCCACGACCCGGGCACCACTGCCCGGCAGCGCCGCCGGGTCGACGCCCCGCGGCGCCGCGCCCCGCACCTGGCCGGGCAGCGGCGCGAACTCGGCCCCCGCCTGCACGGGCACGGACGTCAGCCGGTGCCCGTTCACCGGTGCCTCGGCCGAGGACCGCGCACGCTCACGGTTCTGCCGCGAGTCCTCGGGCTCGAGCGGGATCGGTGAACCGCGCAGCGGCTCGTCCGCCGTACGCGGCAGGGTCAGCCTGAACTGCGAACCCCCGCCCGGCTCCCCCCAGGCCTGCAGCCAGCCGCCGTGAAGACGGGCGTCCTCGACGGCGATCGACAGCCCCAGACCGGTCCCGCCCGTGGTGCGGGCGCGCGCCGGATCGGCGCGCCAGAACCGGTTGAACACCCGGGTCGCCTCGCCCGGCTTGAGTCCGACCCCGTAGTCCCGCACGGCGACGGCCACGGCCCCGCCGGCGGCCGCCATGCGCACCACGACGTCCCGGCCCTCGCCGTGCTCCACGGCGTTGACCACGAGATTGCGCAGCACACGCTCCACCCGGCGGGCGTCGGCCTCGGCCACCACCGGCTGCTCGTCGCCGGCCACCCGTATCCGGGAGCCCTTGCGCTCGGCCAGCGGCTCGGCGCCGCCGATCACGCGCCGTACCACCTCGCGCAGGTCTATCGGCTCCGCCTCCAGCGCCGCGGCCCCGGCGTCGAAACGGCTGATCTCCAGCAGGTCGGACAGCAGCGACTCGAAACGGTCCAGCTGGTCCCCGAGGAGCTCGGCGGAACGGGCCGTCACCGGGTCGAAGTCGCTGCGCGCCTCGTGGATGACATCGGCCGCCATGCGCACGGTCGTGAGCGGCGTCCGCAGCTCGTGCGACACGTCCGACACGAAGCGGCGCTGCATGCGGGACAGCTCCTCGAGCTGCTGGATCTTCAGCTGAAGGTTCTGCGCCATCTTGTTGAAGGCCTCACCGAGCCGGGCGATGTCGTCCTCACCGGTGACCTTCATGCGCTCCTGGAGCCGCCCGGCGGCAAGCCGCTCGGCGATCCCCGCGGCCATGCGCACGGGTGTGACGATCTGGCGCACGACGAGCCACGCGATGGCGCCCAGCAGGACCACGACGAACAGCCCGGCCGTGGCGAGCGTCCCCCGGACGAGGTTGAGGGACTGCTCCTCCTGCGCCAGCGGGAACAGGTAGTACAGCTCGTACGGCTGCCCCTCGATGTCGTTCAGCCGGGTGCCCACGACCAGCCCGGGCTCTGGGTCGAACGCGTTGTTCCAGTACCGGATGCTGACGTACGTCTCGTACGTCCCCGAGCCCTGGCCCACGGCGTCCCGCAGCGCCTGCGGAATGCTCGCGGGGTCCACCAGACCCGACGTACGCGGCGCGCGCCCGGACCCGTCCTGTTGGGAGTCGGCGCTGAGAGCCACCACGTTGTACGAGCCCTGACCGCCGCTGGCGAGCTGCACGACGAGATCGGACCGCCATGAGTTGGCGTTCCTGCCCGATGCCGCACCGTCCGGGCCCACGGGGTCGACCGGCGCACTGGCCAGTTCCCGCGCGACGGCGAAGCCGCCGGCCGCCTGGCTCTGCGCCGCCTTGCTCTTCGCGTCGAGCAGACCGTTGCGCACCTGCCCGATCACGACGAAACCGAGGAGCAGAACCACACCGAGCGACATCAGCAGCGTGGTCACGACCACGCGGAGCTGGATGTTCCGCCGCCACAGGCGGACAGCGGGCAGCAGGGGACGGCGCAACCAGCGCATCACGAGCCGAGGCACAGGCCCGCCGGACGCCGCCCCGTCCGGGAGCAGCAGGCCCCCCTGGAACAGGCGGCCGAATCGCGCGGGCTTGCGCCCCGGTCCGGCAGCCCGCCCCGTACGGACTCCCGGCTCCCCGGGCTTCGGAGCAACGCTGCCAAGGGACATGTCAGCTCGGCCCGGCCTTGTAACCGACACCCCGGACGGTCACCACGATCTCCGGCCGCTCCGGGTCCTTCTCGACCTTGGAGCGAAGCCGCTGCACATGGACGTTGACCAGTCGGGTGTCCGCCGCATGTCGGTAACCCCAGACCTGCTCGAGGAGCACCTCGCGGGTGAACACCTGCCACGGCTTGCGCGCGAGCGCGACCAGCAGGTCGAACTCCAGCGGCGTCAGCGCTATCGACTGACCGTCCCGCTTCACGGAGTGCCCCGCCACATCGATCACCAGGTCACCGATGGCAAGCTGCTCCGGAGCAGGATCCTCCGACCTCCGCAGCCGCGCCCGGATACGGGCGACAAGCTCCTTCGGCTTGAACGGCTTGACGATGTAGTCGTCGGCCCCGGACTCGAGACCCACCACCACATCCACCGTGTCGCTCTTGGCCGTCAGCATCACGATCGGCACACCGGACTCCGCCCGGATGAGCCGGCACACCTCGATGCCGTCCCTGCCGGGCAGCATCAGGTCCAGCAGCACCAGGTCCGGCTTGCTCTCCCGGAAGGCGGCAAGTGCCTTGTCACCGTCCGCTACGAACGACGGCTCGAAACCTTCACCACGCAGCACAATCCCGAGCATCTCGGCCAGCGCGTTGTCGTCGTCGACGACAAGGACTCGTCCCTTCATATTCGACATCATCCCATTAGCTAATCGTTACCTGGCGTGACCTGGCACACAGCTCGGCTATGCCGGCCCTCGTGACCGGCGACACCACACCCTCCTCGGTGACGACGGCCGTGACCAGATCGGGCGGCGTGACATCGAACGCGGGGTTGTACGCCTGAGTTCCGAGCGGCGCTACGGACACTCCACCAGTTGCGGCCCCCGCTGCCCCCACCTGCGGGGATGTGACCTCCGTCACCTCGCTGCCGGATCGCTGCTCCACCTCGATCGAGGCGCCGTCCGGTGTACTCGGATCCATCGTCGTGGTCGGCGCCACGACGATGAACGGCACATGGTGGTACTTGGCCAGCACCGCGAGCGGATAACTGCCGACCTTGTTGGCCACCGATCCGTCCGCGGCGATCCGGTCCGCGCCGATCAGCACCGCATCCACCTCCCCCGCGGTGAACAGCGAGCCCGCGGCGCTGTCCGTCAGCAGGCTGTACGGCATACCGTTGCGCGCCGCCTCGTACGCCGTGAGCCGCGCACCCTGCAAAAGCGGCCTCGTCTCGTCCACCCACAGCCTGCGCAGCTCACCGGCCCGGTGCGCGGCCAACGCGACCGCGAACGCCGTGCCCTCCCCACCGGACACCAGTGCCCCGGTGTTGCAGTGCGTCAGGATCCGGTGCCCGCCCCCGGGCAGCAGCTCCCCGAGCAGCGCCAGCCCGTGCGCGGCCATTCGCCGGCTCGCCTCCGCGTCCGCACGGTGCAGCTCCCGCGCCGACGCGAGCGCCGCTGCCGCCGCCCGCTCGCCGTCCGCACCCGCTTCCACTGCCGTCCGGTACGCGGCGGCCGCCAGGCGCACTCCGTACCCCAGGTTCACCGCGGTGGGCCGCGCATTCTCGAGCAGCGCCGCCGCTTCCTCGACGTCATAGCCCCGGGCAGCCGCCAGAGCGACACCGTAGGCGCCCGCAATCCCCAGCAGGGGCGCCCCGCGCACCGCCAGGGTATGGATGGCCCGCACGAGGGCCGGAACATCGGTGCAGACCAGCTCCACCTCCTCGACCGGCAGCCGGGTCTGGTCGAGAAGCACCAGTACAGGACCTTCGGGCGGCTCGTCCCAGCGCAGCACCGGAAGCTTCGGCGGCACCGCCTCGGCAGGGTTTTGTGCGTACTGATCAGCCATCCGCCCAGTCTGCCCGGTGAGGCTCCAACAATGAAGGTGCGAAGGTGACCGATGCCCCCGCCCACCGGCGGCCGCCGCGTGGCACGATGGCTGCCACAGCCGCCCTGCCGGGCGGAAGGGCACCGTGAACTGCCGGCTCGGCGAGCCGGCCCCGCGACCAATCCATGAGGTGGACCACCGTGAACGACACTCCGGGCTGGGCCTCGCCCGGATCGGCTCCCTCCAACGGGCAGAACGCCGGCGTGCCGAATCCCGCCGAGCCCGCCGACGCTCCTTCCTCGAAGTGGTCCAAGGAGCAGCCGCCGCCCGGCCAGTGGTCCGCGCCGAGCGGATCCGGTTCTGTCCCGCGGCCTCCCGCCTCCGGCTGGGGCGGCGCGCCGCAGGGAGGCTGGGGTCGTCCGCCTGCCGCGGCCAAGCCCGGAGTGATCCCGCTCCGCCCTCTCGGCGTCGGCGAGATCCTCGACGGCGCTGTGTCGACGTTGCGCGCTCACTGGCGCACAGTCCTGGCCGTGACGGTCAGCGTCTCCGTCGTCACTCAGATCGCCAGCATCCTCGTCGAGCGCTATCTGTTGCCCGAACCGCCCGAGGTCAACCCCGACGCGACCCCCGAGGAAGCTCTGCAGCAGTCCGTGGAGTCCCTGCAGGCCAGCATGATCGCCATGGGCCCGGCGCTGCTCATCATGCTGATCGGCACGCTCCTCACCACCGCCCTGCTCACCGTGGTGATCAGCCGCTCCGTCCTGGGCCGTTCCGTGACGCTCCCCGAGGCCTGGCGGGAAGCCCGGCCCCGGCTGCCCCACCTGCTCGTCCTCATCCTGCTGCTGCCGCTGGGCAGCGCGCTGGTCCTGTGCGTGGGCATCCTCCCCGGCGTGCTGATCGGCGGAGCCGGAGTGCTCCTGTCGGTCATCGGCGGCATCGCCGCGATCGTGGCCGTCATCTGGCTGATGATCCGCTTCGCCCTCGCGCCCCCCGCGCTCGTACTCGAACGCCAGGGCGTCATCGCCTCGCTGCGTCGCTCCGCCAAGCTGGTGCAGGGCGCCTGGTGGCGCGTCTTCGGCATCACCCTGCTGACCGTCCTGCTGGCCTTCCTGGTCAGCATGGTCATCGCCATCCCCTTTACCGTCATCGGCTTCGCCGTGGACGGTGTCAGCCTCAGCGACTTCTTCAGCGGCAATTCCCCCGAGTTCGGCTGGCCATTCCTGATCATCACCGGCATCGGATCCGTGATCGCCTCCTCGATCACGTACCCGATCTCGGCCGGCGTGACCGCGCTTCTCTACGTCGACCAGCGCATCCGCCGCGAAGCACTCGACCTCGAGCTCGCCCGCGCCGCAGGCCTCCCCGGCTACGGAACCGAGCCGCCCGGCAACCACTCCACCAGGGGCTGATGCGGTGCTGAGTGCGGGGGGCGCAACGGCAGCTGGGCCGCTGATCCGAGCGAGCGACGACGTGCCGGTGGACATTCCGCGTGTCCCCGCCCGTGAGGCGGCGGAACGGGAGCTGTCCGACCCGATGTACGGCGAGGACGATCCGAACCTGCTCGAGCGGGCACTGGACAGGTTCTGGGACTGGGTCGGCGGTCTCTTCGAGGGCGCAGCCGGTGCAGGCTTCGGCGGAACGGCCGGACTGGTCGTCATCTTCCTCGTCGTCATCGCCCTGGCGGCAGCCCTGTGGTGGCGTCTCGGCACACCACAGCGCACCCCCGTCTCGGCGGACTCCCTCTTCGACGCCGGGCCCCGCAGCGCTGCCGAACACCGCATCGCCGCCGAGGAACACGCCGCCGCTACTCGCTGGAACCAGGCCGTCCAGGAGCGGATGCGCGCCGTCGTCCGCTCCCTGGAGGAGCGAGCCCTGCTCGCGCCGCGCCCCGGGCGCACCGCCGACGAGGCGGCCGCCGAAGCCGGCCGCTCCCTGCCGCCCCATGCCGATGAACTCCGGGCAGCCGCCAGAGCGTTCGACGACATCACATATGGCGGCCGCACCGCGGACCGGCAGTCGTACGAACGCCTGCGAGACCTGGACCTCGAACTGGAGCGCGCCAAGCCCCAACTGACACAGGCCGCCCAAGGAGCCGCCGAATGACCGGGGCCGCCACCAGCTCCATGTCCCCCACCGCGCGCCAGGTGTGGACGCGTGCTCGCGGAGTCCTCGTCGTCTTCCTCCTGCTCGTCGCGGCGGGCATCGCCATGGCCGCCGTGCGCTCGGGAGATCACCACGGCCGCCTCGACCCCCGCTCCGCAGACCAGTACGGCAGCCGCGCGGTTGCCGAACTCCTCGAGAACCGCGGGGTCTCCGTCCGGGTCGTCACCACACTCGATGCGGCAGGCGCAGCCGCCGGCCCCGACACCACACTCCTCGTCACCGAACCCGACCTGTTGACCAGCGGCCAGCAAGAGGCCCTTCACTCGGCGACGTCGTCCTCCGGCGGGCGCATAGTACTCCTTGCCGCAGGCTCCGCCTCCATCGACACTCTGGCTCCGGGCGTCCGTGCCGACGTCCCGGCACGGGTCGCGCCCCTCACTCCGCAGTGCACCTATCCGGTCGCGCGCCGGGCGGGCGACGCCGAACTCGGCGGGGAGCGCTACAGCACCGACGCACCTGGCGCCGACAGCTGCTACCCGAGCGACGGACTGCCGTCCCTGCTCAGGGTCGACACCCCGGCCGACGGTGACACCGTCCTTCTCGGCGCCCCGGACATCCTCTACAACGACCGTCTCGACAAACAGGGCAACGCCTCCCTTGCGCTTCAACTCCTCGGGTCACGGCCCGAACTGGTCTGGTACATGCCGTCTCTCAGCGATCCCTCCGCCGTAGACAGCGGTCAAGAGCAGGACGACGGCGAGGAGAGTGCCGAGGGTGAAAGCGCCTTCCTCGACCTCATCCCGTCCGGCTGGCTCTGGGGCACGCTCCAACTCGCGCTCGCAGCCGTCCTCGCCGCCATCTGGCGTGCACGCCGCCTCGGCCCGCTGGTCACCGAGCGCCTGCCGGTCGCCATCCGCGCCTCAGAGGCCACCGAAGGCCGCGCCCGTCTCTACCGCAAGGTCAACGCCCGCGACCGCGCCGCCGCCTCCCTGCGCTCCGCCACCCGAACCCGCCTCGCCCCGCTCCTCGGTCTGCCGCCGGCCGAAGCGCACTCCCCCGACGCCCTGATCCCCGCAGTCTCGGCCCAACTGCCCGACACCGCCCGGGACATCCGCGACCTGCTCTTCGGCCCCGCCCCGGCCGACGACCTCAGCCTTGTCAACCTGGCCGACCAACTCGACGCCCTCGAAAGAGAGGTACGCACCTCATGAGCGCCCCGACCCCCGAGACAGCCGAGAACTCGGACCGCGCCCGCACCTCCCTGGAGGCCCTGCGCACCGAGATCGCCAAGGCGGTGGTCGGCCAGGACCCTGCTGTCACCGGTCTCGTCGTGGCTCTGCTCTGCCGCGGCCACGTCCTGCTCGAAGGAGTCCCCGGAGTCGCCAAGACGCTGCTGGTCCGCGCACTCGCCGCCTCCCTCGAACTCGACACCAAGCGCGTCCAGTTCACCCCCGACCTGATGCCCAGTGACGTCACCGGGTCCCTGGTCTACGACACGCACACCTCGGAGTTCTCCTTCCAGCAAGGCCCGGTGTTCACCAACCTCCTGCTGGCCGACGAGATCAACCGCACCCCTCCCAAGACGCAGTCCTCCCTGCTGGAAGCGATGGAAGAGCGCCAGGTGACGGTCGACGGCACACCGCGGCCCCTCCCCGAGCCCTTTCTCGTCGCCGCTACGCAGAACCCCGTCGAGTACGAGGGCACCTACCCGCTCCCCGAGGCACAGCTCGACCGCTTCCTCCTCAAGCTCACCGTGCCCCTCCCCTCACGCGAGGACGAGATCAATGTCCTCACGCGTCACGCCGAGGGTTTCAACCCGCGCGATCTCGCTGCCGCGGGCGTCCGTCCCGTAGCCGGCGCCGCAGACCTGGCGGCGGCCCGGGCCGCCGTCGCCAAGGTCTCGGTGTCGGCCGAGATCGCGGGCTATGTCGTCGACATCTGCCGCGCCACCCGCGAATCCCCATCGCTCACCCTGGGCGCCTCACCCCGCGGTGCGACAGCCCTGCTCTCCACCGCCCGCGCCTGGGCCTGGCTCACGGGCCGGGACTACGTCATCCCGGACGACGTGAAGGCTCTGGCCCTGCCCACTCTGCGTCATCGGATCCAGCTGCGCCCCGAAGCGGAGATGGAAGGAGTCACCGCCGACTCCGTCATCACCGCCATCCTCGCCCACGTCCCCGTCCCCCGCTGAGGCTGGCCATGGCCCTCACCGGACGAACGGCGCTTCTCGCAGCTCTTGGCTCTCTCCCCGTCGGCATCCTCGCCCCCAGCTGGACGGGGATGCTCGCCGTCAACGCGCCTCTTTCACTCGCAATCCTGTGCGACTACGCCCTCGCCGCGCCAGTGCGGACACTCCGTTTCACCCGATCTGGTGATACATCTGTTCGACTTGGTGACGTGGCTCAGATCGAGCTGACCCTCACCAATCCGTCCGGCCGACCCCTCCGGGCCCATCTTCGGGACGCATGGCCCCCGAGCAGTTGGGCTCCCGGGACCGAGCAGTCGGCCTCCAGGCACCGTCTGAGAGTGCCCGCAGGAGAGCGCCGACGGATCACGACGCTGCTCACTCCCACCCGTCGAGGCGACCGGCACTCCGAGCGCGTCACCGTGCGCTCCTACGGCCCGCTGGGCCTCGCCGCCCGCCAGGGCAACCACCATGTCCCCTGGACCGTACGCGTGCTGCCCCCCTTCACCAGCCGCAAGCACCTGCCCTCGCGGCTGGCCAGGCTCCGCGAACTCGACGGCCGGACCAGCACCCTGATCCGCGGGCAGGGCACAGAGTTCGACAGCCTCCGCGACTACGTCCCCGGCGATGACACCCGCTCGATCGACTGGCGTGCCACCGCCCGCAGGACCACCGTCGCCGTCCGCACCTGGCGGCCGGAGCGGGACCGGCACATTCTCGTGGTCCTCGACACCGGCCGGACGTCGGCGGGCCGGGTCGGCGACGTCCCTCGACTGGACGCCGCCATGGACGCGGCACTGCTCCTCAGCGCCCTTGCCTCACGCGCCGGCGACCGAGTCGGTCTGCTGGCCTATGACCGGCGGGTACGTGCTCAGGTTCAAGGCCGCTCGGCCGGTGACATCCTCCCCGCCATGGTGAACGTGTTCGCGCCGCTGGAACCGGAACTCGTCGAAACCGACGCCCGTGGACTCAGTGCCGCCGCACTGCAGAACGCTCCCCGCGGATCACTCGTCGTCCTCTTGACCAGTCTCGATGCCACCCCGATCGAGGAGGGGCTGCTGCCGGTTCTCCCTCAGCTCACTCGTCGGCACACCGTGCTGGTCGCGTCCGTCGCCGACCCGCACGTCGAGCAGATGACCATCAAGCGCGGCAGCGCAGAGGGCGTCTACGAGGCCGCAGCCGGCACACAGGCCCAAAGCCAGCGACAGCGAACGGCCGAACAACTCCAGCGCCACGGAGTCACGGTCGTCGACGCAACACCGGAAAAGCTCGCCCCCGCACTGGCAGATGCCTACCTCGCGTTGAAGGCCGCCGGTCGCCTGTGACGCCGATGAAGGCGTAAACAGCCTCAGCATGCTCGGCCGTCCACGTCCTGTGGGCCGGCCGAGCACGAAAAGCATCACACCAAAAACACCCCGGAACGCAGGAAAGCCCCGG
>NZ_JABZEE010000071.1 GCF_013387495.1 Streptomyces sp. PKU-EA00015
CCGACTGATCCAAACGAAACTGCCTAGTCGTCGTCCGGGCGGGTGCCGTGGGTTTCGGCGAGGGCACGCAGGGCGCGGGCGTCGTCGATGGCCTGGGCCTTGGCGATGCCCGGCTGGATGCCGAGGGCCGGCAGGCTCGTGCCGTCGCTGAGGTCGAGGAAGACCCAGGGGTCACCGGGTCGCAGGTTGACGCGCAGGATCTCGGGCCAGGCGAGCCGCCGCGTCCGGGTGAGGTTGACGACGGTCACCCCGTCCTCGTCGGCGACCACCTTCGGCCTGCTGAGCAGCGCCAGCACGCCGAAGAAGAGCAGCGCGGTGAAGATGAAGCTCACCCGCTCCGGACCGCTGAGGCGTTCGAGGAGGAGGGTGACGGCGATGAGAACGGTGCACATCACCGCGCCCACGGTGAGCAGGACGATCCGGGTGCGGGTCGGCCTGAAGGTGACCGGGAGCGCGGGGACGCGGGGTGTCGCGGTGGGCATGTGTCGGGCCGTCCCTCAGAGCCGGCAGGCGTGGATGGCCGTGGTGAGGATGGCCCGCGCGCCGAGCGCGTACAGGTCGTCCATGATCCGCTGGGCCTCCTTGGCGGCGACCATCGAGCGGACGGCGACCCAGCCCTCGTGGTGGAGCGGGGAGATGGTCGGCGACTCGAGCCCGGGGGTGAGCGCGACGGCCTGCTCCAGATTCTCGACGCGGCAGTCGTAGTCCATCATCACGTAGCTGCGGGCGACGAGGACGCCCTGGAGACGCCGCAGGAACTGCTGCACCTGCGGGTCCTCGGCGTCGGCTCCGGTGCGCCGGATGACGACGGCCTCCGAGGTCATGATCGGCTCGCCGATCACTTCGAGGCCCGCGTTGCGCAGGCTGGTGCCCGTCTCGACGACGTCCGCGATGACCTGGGCGACACCCAGCTCGATCGCGGTCTCGACAGCGCCGTCGAGGTGGACGACGGAGGCGTCGACGCCGTTGTCGGCGAGGTGTTTGTCGACGATGCCCTCGTAGGAGGTGGCGATCGTCATGCCGCCGAAGTCCTGGACTCCCTTCGCGGTGCCGGGCTTGGTGGCGTAGCGGAAGGTGGAGCGGGCGAAGCCCAGCTGGAGGATCTCCTCGGCGTTCGCACCGGAGTCCAGCAGCAGGTCTCGGCCGGTGATGCCGATGTCGAGCTTGCCGGAGCTGACGTAGATCGCGATGTCGCGGGGGCGCAGGTAGAAGAACTCGACCTCGTTCTCGGGGTCGACGAGGACGAGTTCCTTGGACTCCTTGCGCTGCTGGTAGCCGGCCTCATGGAGCATCGCCGACGCAGGTCCGGACAGTGAACCCTTGTTGGGGACGGCGATGCGCAGCATGAGACGGGCTTCCTTTGTTCGCGTGGGCTGTACGTACGGGCGGGGCGGGCTCAGAGGTGGGCGTAGACGTCGTCGAGGGAGATCCCGCGCGCGACCATCATCACCTGGACGTGGTACAGCAGCTGGGAGATCTCCTCGGCGGCGGCGTCCTTGCCCTCGTACTCGGCGGCCATCCACACTTCGGCGGCCTCCTCGACGACCTTCTTGCCGATGGCGTGCACGCCCTTGTCCACCAGCTCGGCGGTGCGGGAGGTGGCGGGGTCGCCGTTGGCGGCCTTGTGCTGGAGCTCGGTGAAGAGCTCCTCGAACGTCTTCTTGGACATGGTGCTCCCACCCTACGCGGAAGTGGGCTCTCCTCAGCGCCAGGGTTCGGATACTGAACGCAGGATGGTCGCGGTGGCCACGGCGGCGGTGACCGCTTCGTGCCCCTTGTCCTCGTTCGACCCTTCCAGTCCGGCCCGGTCGAGCGCCTGCTCCTCGGTGTCGCAGGTCAGTACGCCGAAGCCGACCGGGACGCCCGTGTCGATGGACACCTGGGTGAGGCCCTGGGTGACGCCCTGGCACACGTACTCGAAGTGGGGAGTGCCGCCGCGGATGACGACGCCGAGCGCCACGATCGCGTCGTAGCCGCGGCCGGCGAGGACCTTGGCCACGACCGGCAGCTCGAAGCTACCGGGGACCCGCAGGAGGGTCGGCTCGTCGATGCCGAGCTCGTGGAGGGCGCGCAGGGCGCCGTCGACGAGTCCGTCCATGATCTTCTCGTGCCACTGCGCCGCGATCACGGCGACCCGGAGGTCGCCGCAGTTCTTCACGCTCAGTTCGGGTGCGCCCTTGCCGCTCACGTACGTGTCTCCTTGTTGCTCTGTGGCTGTCTTACTGGTTGTTGCAGGGGGACGTGCCGGCGGCGTCGAGCCAGGGCAGGTCGTGGCCCATCCGGTCCCGCTTGGTGCGCAGGTACCGCAGGTTGTGCTCGCCCGCCTTCACGGGCATCGGCTCGCGTCCGAGGACGGCGATGCCGTGCCGGATGAGCGCGGCGGTCTTGTCGGGGTTGTTGGTCATCAGCCGTGTGCTGCGAACCCCGAGGTCGGCGAGGATCTGCGCCCCGGCCGCGTAGTCGCGGGCGTCGGCGGGCAGTCCGAGCTCCAGATTGGCGTCCAGGGTGTCGCGGCCGCGCTCCTGGAGCTCGTACGCCCGCAGCTTGGACAGCAGTCCGATGCCACGGCCCTCGTGACCGCGCAGGTAGACGACGACGCCGCGGCCGGCCTCGGTGATGCGGTCCATGGAGGCCTCCAGCTGGGGCCCGCAGTCGCAGCGCAGCGAGTGGAAGATGTCGCCGGTCAGGCACTCGGAGTGGACGCGCACGAGCACGTCCTCGCCGTCGCCGAGCTCGCCGTGGACGAGGGCGACGTGCTCGACGCCGTCGATGGTGGAGCGGTAGCCGTAGGCGGTGAACTGCCCGTGGGCGGTGGGCAGGTTGACCTCCGCCTCACGCTTGACGGTCGGCTCGGAGCTGCGGCGGTAGGCGATCAGGTCCTCGATGGAGATGATCGTCAGGCCGTGCTTGCGGGCGAACGGGACGAGTTCGGGCAGCCGCAGCATGACGCCGTCCTCACCGGCGATCTCGACGATCGCGCCGGCCGGGCGCAGCCCCGCGAGCCGTGCGAGGTCGACGGCGGCCTCGGTGTGGCCGGGACGGGTCAGCACACCGCCGGGCTTGGCACGCAGCGGGAAGATGTGCCCGGGCCGCACGAAGTCGGACGGGCCGGCCTGCCCGCCGGCCAGCAGCCGGAGTGTGGTGGCGCGGTCGGAGGCGGAGATGCCGGTGGTGACGCCGTAGGCGGGGCCCGCGTCGACGGAGACGGTGAAGGCCGTCTGCATCGACTCGGTGTTGTTGCCCACCATCTGGGGCAGCTCCAGGCGCTCCAGCTCGTCGCTCTCCATCGGGGCGCAGATGAGCCCGCGGCACTCGCTCATCATGAAGGCGATGATCTCGGGCGTGGCCTTCTCGGCGGCGATGACGAGGTCGCCCTCGTTCTCGCGGTCCTCGTCGTCGACGACGACGACCGGGCGGCCCGCGGCGATGTCGCGTATGGCCTGCTCGACGGGGTCGAGCGCGAGATCCTCGAAGCTGTCGGCGGCGTACCAGGTCTGGACCCCAGGGGCGGCGCGGTGGGGCTCCCCCCAGGCCGAAGACGCCGGGGAAGCCTCCGGCAGGGCGGTGGTGGGTGACGGGCGGGCAGTCATGCTGCGACTCCTTCCAGAGCGGGCGCGGCACTCCGGCGAGAGCGCTGCCACCAGTCGTAGGCGCCCCACACGACGAGGGCGAAGTAGATCACGTAGACGAGGCCGGAGAAGGCGAGGCCGCTGCTGAAGGCGAGCGGCACGCCGACGAGGTCGACCAGCAGCCAGGCGAACCAGAACTCGACCAGGCCGCGGGCCTGGGCGACCATCGCGACCAGCGTGCCGACGAAGATGTACGCGTCGGCCCACGGGCTCCAGGACAGCGACGGGAACGCGGTGAACAGGCCGCCTACCGCGAGCGTGCCGAGCACGGCGCCGGCGGCGAGCCAGCCGCGCTCCTTCCAGGAGGCGAACCGGACGGCGATGGAGCCGTCCTGGGCCTGCCGGCGACCGCGGGTCCACTGGTGCCAGCCCCAGGCGGCCACGCCGATGACCAGGAGCTGCTTGCCGACGCCGCCGCTGAGATGGGCGGAGGCGTACGCCCCGACGAGGATGACCCCGGACAGCAGCTGCGCGGGCCAGGTGAGGACGGAGCGGCGCCAGCCGAGGGCGAGCGCGACGAGCCCGATGGTGTTGCCGATCATGTCGGACCACATGATGTGCTGCCCGAAGAGGGTGAACGCCTCCGTGTTGAGCCAGCTCAGCGCGCTCACTTCGCGCTCTCCCTCGGGTCCGCGCCGAGCAGCCGCTCGACGTACTTGGCGATGACGTCGACCTCGAGGTTGACCGGGTCGCCGCTCTGCTTGACGCCGAGCGTGGTCAGGGCGAGCGTCGTGGGGATCAGGCTGATCGTGAAGTAGTCGGGGCCCGCTTCGACGACGGTGAGGCTCACGCCGTCGACGGTGATGGAGCCCTTCTCGACGACGTACCGGGCCAGCTCGGCGGGGAGGGAGACCTTCACGATCTCCCAGTGCTCCGAGGGCGTGCGCTCGACGATGGTGCCGGTGCCGTCGACGTGCCCCTGGACGATGTGGCCGCCGAAGCGTCCGTCGGCCACCATCGGGCGCTCCAGGTTGACGCGGGAGCCGGTGGTGAGGGCCCCGAGGCTGGAGCGCTTGAGCGTCTCGGCCATCACGTCGGCGGTGAACTCGCCGTCGCCGGTCTCCACGACGGTGAGGCAGACACCGTTGACGGCGATCGAGTCGCCGTGCTTGGCCCCTTCGGTGACGACGGGTCCGCGCAGGCGGAAGCGGGAGGCGTCGCCGAGGTTCTCGACGGCGGTGACCTCACCCAGCTCTTCGACGATTCCGGTGAACACTCAAGCTCCCTTGGTGACGGTCGCGGTGATGCGCAGATCGGGTCCGATGCGCACGATCTCGGTGACGTCGAGCCGCAACGCTTCGGCGATGGTGGTGATTCCGGCGTCGGCGAGGGCCGCGGGGCCCGCGCCGAGGAGTGCGGGCGCGAGATAGCCGACGACGCGGTCGACGGCGTTCGCGTTGACGAAGGCTCCGGCGAGGGTCGGGCCGCCTTCGAGGAGGACGGAGCGGACGCCGCGCTCGTGCAGCCCGGCGAGCAGCGCAGGCACGGACAGCCCGCGCTCGGCGCGCGGCAGGCGCAGGACGTCGGACAGGTCGCTCTCGGCGTCCTCGGCGATCGCGACGAGCGTGGGCGCCGCGTCGTCGAGCACGCGCGCGCCGGGCCGCACCGCCACGGCGTCGCTGTCGACGACGACCCGCAGGGGCTGGGTCGCGCCCTCGACGCCGCGCACCGCGAGGTGGGGGTCGTCGGCCCGCATGGTGCCCGAGCCGACGACGACCGCGTCGGACTCGGCGCGCAGGCGGTGCACATCGGCCCGGGACTCCGGCGAGCTGATCCAGCGGCTGGTGCCGTCGGCCGCGGCGATGCGGCCGTCGAGGGTGGCCGCGTACTTCCAGGTGACGTGGGGGCGGCCGAGGCGTACGGAAGTGAGCCAGGCGGCGTTGCCGGCCTCGGCCTCGTCCTCCAGGAGCCCTTGCTCGACCCGGATCCCGGCGGCGCGCAGGGTGTCGGCACCGCCGGTGGCCTGCGGGGTCGGGTCGGCGACCGCGTACACGACACGGGCGACACCGGCCTCGATCAGGGCCTGTGCGCAGGGGCCGGTGCGTCCGGTGTGGTTGCAGGGTTCGAGGGTGACGTACGCGGTGCCGCCGCGGGCCAGGTCGCCGGCGGCGCGCAGGGCGTTGACCTCGGCGTGCCGTCCGCCGGCGCGCTGGTGGAAGCCCTCGCCGACGACGCGTCCGGCGGCGTCGGTGACGACGCATCCGACGACCGGGTTGGGGCTGGTGGAGCCGAGACCGCGGGCGGCGAGCGTGATCGCCCGTCGCATGGCGTGCGTGTCGGCTGTGGCCACCGGGTCCTCCTGCCTCATTCGGGCACGGACTCCGGGGCCTGTCGGTGACGACAGAGAGCGGGAAACAACACCGCACGGGGAACGCCGAGGCCGATGGCACAGGATCGCCGCGAACGTCGATCCGTAGCCGTACGGCCGGCACACCCATGAGGGGTCACCCGCCGCGCACTGCCTCCCATCCGGACTTTAACCGTCGGTCCAGGAATTTCACCTGGTCAACCGGCCGCTGGCTGCGGACGGGTCGCGGACTGTAACCGCCGGTTCGGAATTGCACCGACCCCGGAGTGCGCTGCTGCTGATACAGGGCCAGTGTGCCATGCCGGACGCTCGGCCATGCGGGTGAACGCTGTGGACTGACTCACACATGACACAGTCCGACGGAATGGTCCAGACATATTGAGGCATGCGGTCCGGCCGTTTTCGCCTCTGTATCAGCTTCCCAGGCGGGAATTGACCAAGTACGGCGACCGCGCGTCGGCATGTCCCCGAGCCACAACTCCAGGCCTCTGACCGGATGTTGCGGGAGCCGTTGCGGTCTGCGTGAGCAACGAATCCGCAGGACCGGCACGCGAAGAGGGCCTGGGAGTGCCCCAGACGGGCTGATTCCGCTCCGCGAGGGGATACCGTCCACGACCGCCAGGCCGTAGGGGGAGGGCGGGTCGGGGAAACGCCCCGCGCCGGCGTCACGCCCCCGCGAACAGGTCCCGTTGCGCCGCCTCGCGAGCCAGTCGCAGCGCGCCGCTCAGGACCGCCGCCCCGCCCAACTCCCCCGCACGCACCTCCGTTCGCAGCGGTGACATCCTCGCGAGCCGCGGCTCCACGCGCGACGCCAGCGCCGCGCCGCCCGCGTGGCCCACCTCTCCGCCGAGGACCACGCAGCCCGGGTCCAGCACCGACACGACCGCCGCCGCGCCCACCGCGAGGCGGTCGGCGAGGGCGTCGAGGAAGTCGTGGCGGCCGTCGGCGACGGCGGCCGCGACCACCGCCGCGGCCCGAGGTTCCGGACCCTCGGCCGGCGCCCCGATCCCATGGCGCTCCCCCAGCGCGCAGACCGCCGCCGACCCGGCCAGCGAGTGGAAACCGCCGCCGCAGTCGACCGCCGACGGCAGGCCGGCCGTCCCCGGCACGGGCAGGAAGCCGATCTCGCCCGCTCCGCCGGACGCGCCCCTGCGCAGCCGTCCGTCGAGGAACAGCGCCGCGCCGACGCCGTGGCCCAGCCAGAGGAAGGCGAACGTCTCCCGGTCGCGCGCCGCACCGGAGCGCTGCTCGGCCAGGGCCGCGAGGTTCGTCTCGTTCTCGACGACCACCTGTGCGGGGAGCCGCTCCTGGAGCGCGGTGACCAGACGCCGGTGCCAGGCGGGCAGCCCGCTGGACTCGCGTAGCTCTCCGGCGACCGGGTCGATCAGTCCCGGTGCCCCGATGCCCACGCTGTGCAGGCGGGCGGCACCGGCGTCCCGGACGGCGCGCTCCAGGAGCGCGGCGGCCTGTTCGACGGCGGGTTCGGTGCCGGTGTCACCGTCGATGGGCAGCGTGGCCTCGGCCAGCGTGGTCCCGAGCAGGTCGGCGACCACGACGGAGACGCTCTGCGTGCGGACGTCGAGGGCGGCGAGATGCGCGCGGTCGGCGACGATCCCGTACAGGCGGGCGTTGGGCCCGCGCCGGTCCGCGCCCGCCTCGCCGACGACGCGGACGAGGCCGGAGCCCTGGAGCCGCTCCACCAGGTCGGCGACGGTCGGCCTGGACAGGCCGGTGAGGCTCTTCAGCTGACCTGCCGTCAACGGGCCCTCCTGCTGGAGGAGTTCCAGGGCGAGCCGGTCGTTGATGGCCCGGGCGGTGCTCGGGGATGCGGGCATGCCGGAATCCTTCCAGAGGACCCCGGCCGCTCAGAGGAGCACGGAACCCAGTAACTATCAGGAAGGGTCCCTGATAGTTTACCGCTCAAGGTACTCGGGGAGGGATATCCGCATGTCGAGGGAAATGGCCACGGAGCCGGGCCGACTGAAACGCGCCCGCGTCGCCGTCGCCGCCGTCTTCTGTGTGCACGGCGCCGTGACCGGCAGCTTCGCGACCCGCATCCCCTGGATCCAGGACCACGCGGGCGTCGGTGCGGGCCAGTTGGGACTTGCGCTGGCGTTCCCCGCGCTCGGCGCGTCCGTGGCGATGCCGCTGGCCGGGGCGATCAGTCACCGCTTCGGGGCGCGGACCGCGCTGCGCGGACTGCTCGCGCTGTGGACGCTGAGCCTGGTCCTCCCGTCCCTCGCGCCGAACCTCTTCACCCTGTGCGCCGCGCTGTTCGCGTTCGGCGCGACCGCGGGCATGTCGGACGTGGCGATGAACGCCCTGGGCGTGGAGATCGAGAACCGCCTCGACCGCTCGATCATGTCCGGGCTGCACGGCATGTGGAGTGCGGGCGCGCTGATCGGCTCGGCGGGCGGCACGCTCGCCGCCCACCTGGGCAGCGACGCCCGCCTCCACCACGTGCTCGCGGCCGCGACGCTCACCGCGCTCGGGCTGTTCGCCTGCCAGGGCGTCCTGGACCTGCGCAGTACCCCCGACGAGGAGCCGCCGCCGCGCTTCGCGCTGCCGCCCAGGTCGGCGCTGGTCATCGGCGCGATCGGATTCTGCGCGGTGTTCGCGGAGGGCGCGAGCCTGGACTGGTCCGCGGTCTACCTGCGCGACGTGCTGGACACGTCGCCGGGGCTCGCCGCCGCGTCGACCACGGCCTTCGCGCTGACGATGGCCGTGGCGCGGCTCGCCGGCGACCGGATCGTCGACCGGTTCGGGCCGGTGCGCACAGTGCGCGTCGGCGGTGTGCTGGCGACGGCGGGCGGGCTGCTGGTGGTCGTCGCGCCCCGACCCGAGGTGGCGTTGTGCGGCTTCGGGCTGATCGGCCTGGGGGTCGCGGTCGTCGTGCCGCTGGCCTTCGCGGCCGCGGGCCGCAGCGGGCCGAACCCGAGCCAGGCGATCGCGGGCGTCGCCACCATCACCTACACGTCCGGGCTCATCGCGCCGTCGGCGATCGGCGCCGTCGCCGACGCGACCAGCCTCGTCGTCTCCTTCGGCCTGGTGACCGCGCTCGCGCTCGGGCTGGTGCTGGGCGCGGGCGTGCTGCGGACGGCAGGCCGGGAGAGCCTGAAGGTCGTCACTCCGCAGGACGCAGCAGTACCGGGCCGACGCCCCTGAACCGCTCGCTCCAGGGCGCGGGCCGCAGGCTGCCGGCGTCCAGCCGGACGAGCGAGCGCCCGCGAGCCGTGCGCGTCGTCGTGCGGTCGCCCAGAGCGACGCTCGCCACAGGAGCGGATGAAGGAGCAGGAGCCCCTGCTGGACTCCGGGACCTCCTCGTACGACGCGAAGGACGCCGAGGACGCCCGGAGCAGGCCCGGCGCGGGTGCCTAGAGGCGCCTCGTCCTCCTTTCCGGGGAAGCCGCGGCCCGTCACCGCGCCGCCGGGCCGCGGCCTGGGACCCTGCCTCCATGGCGCAGAGTGAACAGCTCGCAGTGCTACCGGGCGACGGCCCGGCGGCGGTCGACTCGGTGGTGCGGCGGATGCTCGCGTACGGCTCCGCCTGGCCGGCCGGGGACGGCCTCGCTGTGTTCAACCGCGTCTATCTCGCGGTCACCCTGGAGATCGGCCGGCACATCGACGACGGCCTGTTCGCCGACCGGCGGGCCGCCGTCACGCTCGACGTGCTGTTCGCCCGCCGCTACCTGTCGGCGCTCGACGCGGCCTCGGAGGGGCTGCGCCCGCCGGCCTGCTGGCGGCCGCTGTTCCAGTACCGCCGCCATCCCGGCGTACGGCCGCTCCAGTTCGCGCTCGCCGGGATCAACGCGCACATCGGGCACGACCTGGCGCTCGCCGTCGTCGACACCTGCCATGCGCTCGGCTGCGAACCGGCCGACCTGGAGGGCGCGTTCGACCGGGTCGGCGACGTGCTCGTGCTGCTGGAGGAACGCATCCGCGAGGACGTGATGCCCGGGCCCGACCTGCTGCAGATCGCCGACCCCCTGACGCACCTCGTCGGCTCGTGGAGCCTGGACCGCGCCAGGGAGGGCGCGTGGTCGGCGGCGCGGCTGCTGTGGGGGCTGCGTGATCTGCCGGATCTTGCCGAGGAGTTCGTCGAGCGCCTCGACGCGGGCGTCGGTCTGGTGGGCCGCTGCCTGCTGACCCCCTGGCGCTGACGCGCCCCGGCTCCGCCGGCACACGGCCGGGAGCCGGGGCGGCGGTTCAGTCCTCCGGCAGTTCGACGGGCGCGATCTCGTCGTAGAGGTCGCCGGGACCGGGGTTGGACGGGTCGGTGGACCCGCCGAGGTGGGTCATGACGCCCCAGACGGCGTTCAGCGCGGTCTGCACGGCGCCCTCGGCCCAGCCGGCCGTCCACGAGATGTCGTCGCCGGCGAGGAAGATGCCGCGCTTGTCCTCGGGCAGCCCGTCCTGCATGAAGTGGGTGAACAGGCGGCGCTGGTAGCGGTAGTGGCCGGGCAGGTTCGCCTTGAACGCGCCCATGAAGTAGGGCTCGTTCTCCCACGACACGGTCACGGGGTTGCCGATGATGTGGCTGCGGATGTCGACGTTCGGGTAGATCTCCCCGAGCGACTTGAGCATGACCTCCATCCGCTCGTTCGGGGACAGCGGCAGCCACTTCAGGCTGTCGTCGCACCAGGTGTACGACAGGCAGATCACGGCCGGCTTGTCGGGACCGTTGTCGAGCAGGTACGTGCCGCGGGTCATGCGGTCGGTGAGCGTCATCGACATCGCGTCGCGTCCGGTGATCTCGTCCTTGTCCAGCCAGAAGGGCCGGTCCACCGGGACGAACAGCTTGGAGGACTCCATGTAGTGGGTCCGCTCCATCGCCGTCCAGTGGTCGATGGGGAAGAGCGAGTCGTCGCACGCGATCTTCGACAGCAGCATCCACGACTGCGCGGTGAAGATCGCGGCCCGGTAGGTACGGATGTCACCGGAGGCGTCGGTCACCGTGATCCGGTTGCCCGCGGTGCGGTTCAGCCGGGTGACGGCGGGCCGCGGCTCTCCGTCGTGCAGCGACGACAGCGAGGTCCCGAGCGGCCAGTGGACGATCTTCTCGGGCTCGCGGTCCCACAGGCGCAGCGGGAGCTGCTGGCTGCCCTCGACGATGCCGCGGTGGTGGTCGTCGGCCTCGGAGTAGACGACGCGCAGGATCTCCAGGATGGAGTTCGGGAAGTCGGTGTCCCAGCCACCCGTGCCGAAGCCGACCTGGCCGAAGATCTCGCGGTGGCGGAAGGACTTGAAGGCCTCCGACTCGCACAGGAAGCCGTAGAAGGTCTGGTTGTCCAGCTTCTCGACGAGCTTCGCCCAGATCTCGCGGATGCGCGGTACGTCGCGCTCGCGCATGGCGCGGTTCATGTCGGAGAAGTCGGCGCCCTCCTCCAGACAGGCGTTCCAGGCGTCCATCACGTCGCGGTAGACCTGCGGCAGGTCGTCGATGGTCTCGGCGTAGTGCGACTCGCCCTTGAGGTCCACCACGGTGGAGGGGGTGCAGGGCGCGAGCGGGTTGGGGAACGGCTTGGTGGTCAGGCCCACCAGGTCGATGTAGTGCTGCAGGGCCGTGGAGGAGGGCGGGAAGCGCATGGCGCCCATCTCGGCGCTCAGCTCGTCCGTGCCGGTGCCCTCGAAGCCCACGGTGCGCAGGCGTCCGCCGATGCGATCCGCCTCGTAGACGACGGGCTTGAGGCCCATCTTCATCAGCTCGTACGCGGCGACGATGCCGGACAGACCGCCGCCGATGACGGCGACCTCGGTGCCGTGCTCGGTCGCGGGTATCTGGCCGAGCCCCGCCGGGTGGGCGAGGAAGTCGTCGTAGGCGTACGGGAAGTCCGGACCGAACATCGTGATCGGCGGCTGCTCGTCGCTGTGCTGGACGGCGGTGGTGGGCACCGTGGACGTCATGGGGTACGGACTCCTTGCACGGAAAACGATGAGGCGGGGGGAGGCGGGGAGGGGGCCGGCGGTCAGACCAGGGAGCGGTAGAGGCCGGGCCGCCGGTCGCGCAGGTAGGGGTTGTTCTCGCGCGAGGCGGCGAGGAGTGCGGGGTCGACGTCGCCGACGACGAGTTCCTCGCCTCGTCCCGCGCGGGTGCGCACGGCGCCGTCGGGGCTCGCGAGCGAGCTGAGTCCGACGAACTCGAACTCGCCCTCGGGGCCGGACCTGTTGACGTACGCGATGTACATCTGGCTCTCGAACGCCCGGACCGGTACGAGCGATTCCGCGACGAACTGGAAGGGGTGCATCTGCGCGGTGGGCACGAGGAGCAGGTCGGTGCCGGCCAGCGCATGGGCCCGGACGTTCTCGGGGAACTCCACGTCGTAGCAGATCAGCAGTCCGATGCGGATGCCGTCGAGCTCCGCCTGCACGACGGCGGTGTCACCGGGGGTGAACCACTGCTGCTCGAAGCAGCCGAAGAGGTGGGTCTTGCGGTAGTTCGCGAGCCTCTCGCCGTCCGGGCCGATCAGCTGCGCCGAGTTGTGGATCAGGTCGCCGGCGCGCTCCGGGTAGCCGTAGTGGACGGCGATGCCGTGGCGCACGGCGATCTCGGCGACGGCACGGGCGCCGGGGCCGTCGGCGGGCTCCGCCAGCTTCGGCACGTCGTCGCCGATCGCGTACCCGGTGAGGAACATCTCGGGGCACACCAGCAGGCGTGCGCCGGCGGCTGCGGCGCGGCCCGCGGCCTCGTCGAGCGCCTTCAGGTTCTCGGAGACGTCACCGGGCCGTCCGGAGCTCTGGAGCAGGGCGGTGCGCAGCGACGGCATCGGCAGACCTCTGTCGTGAAGGGGGGCGGAGGAAGAAGTGTCGGTGAGACGTCAAAAACGGTACGTTTTCGCGCTCGGCCGGGACAAGACGCAACCGTTGCGGACCGATGGACGATCCGTTGCGTCGCCGCTGCCTCCCGCGGCGATTCGTTGCGCACTCTCCGACGCGGCTACGCGGGCGCGCCCGACGAGAAGCGCCGCAGCAGCGGCGAGAGCACCAGCACCGACTTGGTGCGCTCCACGAAGGGCTCGCCCGCGATCCGTTCCAGCACCCGTTCGAAGTGGCGCATGTCGGCGGCGAAGACCTGGACGATCGCGTCCGCGTCACCGGTGACGGTGGAGGCGGACGCGATCTCCGGGTAGCGCTTGAGCCCGCGCTCGATGGCCTCGGGCGAGGTGTTGCGGCTGCAGTAGATCTCGATGAAGCCCTCGGTCTCCCAGCCGAGCGCCGCCGGGTCCACCCGTACGGTGAATCCGGTGATGGCGCCTTCCGCGCGCAGCCGGTCCACCCTGCGCTTCACGGCGGGGGCGGACAGGCCGACCATCGCTCCGATGTCGGCGTAGGAGCGGCGGGCGTCCTCGGCGAGGGCGTGGACGATGCGTTCGTCGAGATCGTTCAGTCGCACTGCGGGTGGATCACTTCTCTGCTGTGGCGAGTCGGGAGCGGCGAAGGCCGTACAGGAAGTAGAACACGAGGCCCGCGGCCATCCAGGCACCGAAGACCACCCAGGTCACGCCCGGAAGGCTGATCATCATCCAGACGCAGAACCCGAAGCCGAGCAGCGGCGTGAGCGGGAACAGCATCACCCGGAACGTCCGGTTCATGGTGGGCCGGGTGTAGCGCAGGATGACGACGGCCACGTTGACCAGCGCGAACGCGAAGAGCGTGCCGATGCTGGTGGCGTTGGCGAGTTCGCCGAGCGGGATCGTGGCGGCGAGCACCGCGCAGAAGGCGGAGACGATGAAGGTGTTGGCGCGGGGCGTTCCGGTGCGTTCGTCCACCTTGGCGAACGCCTTGGGCACGAGGCCGTCCCGGGACATGGCGAAGAGGATGCGGGTCTGGCCGTACAGCACGGCGAAGACGACGCTCGCGATGGCGACGACGGCTCCCGCCGCGAGCACCACGCTCCAGAAGCTGTGGCCGGTGACGTCCTTCATGATCTGGGCGAGCGCGGCCTCGGTGCCCTCGAAGTCCTGCCACGGCATGGCGCCGACGGCGATCAGCGCGACGAGGCAGTACAGGACGGTGACGATGAGCAGCGACAGCATGATCGCGCGCGGCAGGTCCCGCTTGGGGTTCTTCGCCTCCTCGCCGGCGGTCGACGCGGCGTCGAAGCCGATGTACGAGAAGAAGAGCGTCGCCGCCGCCGCGCTGATGCCGGTGATGCCGAGCGGGGCGAGCGGGGTGTAGTTGCCGGCCTTGATGCCGAGGAAGCCGATGCCGCAGAAGAGCAGCAGCGTCGCGATCTTGATGACGACCATGATCGTGTTGATGCGGGCGCTCTCCTTGGCGCCGCCCATCAGGAAGACCATGGCGAGAAGGACGACGATCAGCGCGGGCAGGTTGATGAAGCCGCCCTCGCCGAGGGGCGCGGCGACCGCGTCCGGGATCGTGACGCCGATCGTGCCGTCGAGCAGTTCGTTGACGTACTCGCCCCAACCGACGGCGACGGCCGCGACCGAGACGCCGTACTCCAGCACCAGACACCAGCCGCAGATCCAGGCGACGAGCTCACCCATGGTGGCGTACGAGTAGGAGTACGAGGATCCCGAGACCGGGATGGACCCGGCGAGCTCGGCGTACGACAGGGCCGAGAACAGCGCGGTCAGGCCCGCGACGACGAAGGAGACCGCGACGGCGGGGCCGGCGAGCGGGGTGGCCTCGCCGAGCACGACGAAGATGCCCGTGCCGAGCGTCGCGCCGATGCTGATCATCGTCAGCTGCCACATGGTCAGCGAGCGGCGGAGCGCTCCGCCCTCCCCCTGACCGCCCTCGGCGACCAGCAGCTCGACGGGCTTGCGGCGCATCAGCCGCGCGCCGAGGCCGGGGCCGCGGGTGAGGGTCGGGGAGGACGGTGGCTCGGTCGCGGGCGGCGCTGCTCCGTGGTCCAGCACGTCGGGGCTCCTTCATCGCTGCGGGGATCGGCGAGGGGGACCTCCGGCGGCCCGCAGGCGTGGAACCACGCAGGGGGAAGGGACCGCCGAGCAGACGGTCACCGCCACTCCTGGTACGGGGCCCGAGCCTACGAGTCCGCAGCTCACAGCCGTAATGCACCGTTGTTGCGCATTGGCGTCCGATCATTGCGCGCTGACGCGGCACACGGGGAAACATTGCGCTCGGGTGAACGAGAAGATCACCGGAGGCGTCGCAGGGGGTGTGCGGCGAGACACTCCCATAGACGCGCGCGGACCGGGTAGACGAGCCGTTGATGAACGCACAGCGCCATGTGGTGATCGAGGAATCGCCGCATCCGGAGAGCAGACACACCGCGGGGGCCCGTACGGCCACGGCGGAGTTCCTGCTGCACCACTGCCCCTGGGCGGACCTGGACGCCGTGCTGCTCGTCGTCTCGGAGCTGGTCTCCAACGCGGTCCGGCACACGGCCGGCTGGTGGCGCCTGCACCTGACGGCGGGTGCGGACACGCTCGTTGTGCAGATCGAGGACTCCAGCCCGCTGCCGCCCGTCGCGCGCCCGCCCTCCTTCTCGGGCGAGGGCGGATTCGGCTGGCACATGGTGCAGCGGCTCGCGGGCCGCGTCGAGGTCTGCCCGCAGCCGTACGGGAAGACGGTCCGGGCGACCTGGATGCGTTCGTCGGCGGCCGCCTGCTGACGCTCTCACGCACACGAGGCATCCTGCTGACGCTCTCTCACGCACAGAAACGGCGTCCTGGTCTGCCAGGACGCCGTTTCTGCCGTGGGGGGAAGGTGGTTCCGGGACGGGCGGCGGTGGTCCCGCCGCCCGTTTCCTGCGGTGGCGTCACTCCACCACGAGCAGCCCCTCACGCAGCCGCCCGGTGATCCGGGTCAGCAGCCGCGACACGTGCATCTGGGACACACCCAGCTTCTCGCCGATCTCCGACTGCGTCATCTCCTCGCCGAAGCGCATGCGCAGGATCCGCCGGTCGCGGTCGTCGAGCTCCTCGATCAGCGGCTTGAGGGCCTGCACGTTCTCCGCCGTCTCCAGGTCGGCGTCGGGTGCGCCCAGGCGGTCGGACAGCGGTGCCGCGCCGTGGTCGGAGGCGTCGTCCATGGGCATGTCGATGGATCCGGCCGTGTAGCCGTTGCTGGCGACGACGCCCTCGATGATCTCCTCCTCGTCCAGCCCGAGGTGCTCGGCGAGTTCGGCGGTGGTCGGCGTGTGGTCCAGCTTCTGGGAGAGCTCGTCGACGGCCTTCGCCAGGTCGATCCGCAACTCCTGGAGCCGGCGCGGCACATGGACGGCCCAACTGGTGTCGCGGAAGAACCGCTTGATCTCACCGACGATGTACGGGACCGCGAACGTGGCGAACTCGACCTCGCGGCTGAGC
>NZ_JABZEE010000072.1 GCF_013387495.1 Streptomyces sp. PKU-EA00015
GAACGTGGCGAACTCGACCTCGCGGCTGAGCTCGAAGCGGTCGATCGCCTTGATCAGGCCGATGGTGCCGACCTGGACGATGTCCTCCATCTGCTCGGCGCGGTTGCGGAAGCGGCCGGCCGCGTACTTGACCAGGGCCAGGTTGAGCTCGATCAGAGTGTTGCGGACGTACTGGTACTCATGGGTGCCTTCGTCGAGCGAGGCGAGCCGCTCGAAGAAGACCTTGGAGATCTCGCGTGCGTCCTTGGGTGCAACCTCCCCCGGATTCCGCACATCCGGAAGATTCAGCTCCGCCATATCCGGGCGCTGGACTCCAGGCTGCGTGAGTTCGGTCGGGACCGTGCTCGCCGTGGACACTTCGTCCTCCCCTGCTCCGATGTCAGTGCGAAGGCGCGCCTACCCCGGATGTCCCCACGCATGCACGGGATTTCGGGGGAAGCGGAAAACCCGCGCGGGAACGCGGCGTCCGGCCCCCGCGACCGGCGCGGAAGCCGGACGTGCCGGCCACGCGGGCGCATCAACTCCAGCTGGCGTGCAGCGGCTTGCCCTCCGCGTAACCGGCGGCGCTCTGGACGCCGACGATCGCCTTCTCGGCGAACTCCTCGAGAGAGCCGGCACCGGCGTACGTGCAGGAGGAGCGCACACCCGCGATGATCGAGTCGATCAGGTCCTCGACGCCCGGGCGGGCCGGGTCGAGGAACATGCGCGAGTGGGAGATGCCCTCCTCGAACAGCCCCTTGCGGGCCCGGTCGTACGCGGACTCCTCGCTGGTGCGGTTGCGCACGGCGCGCTTGGACGCCATGCCGAACGACTCCTTGTACAGGCGTCCGTCGGCGGTCTGCTGGAGGTCGCCCGGGGACTCGTACGTCCCGGCGAACCAGGAGCCGATCATCACGTTCGACGCGCCGGCGGCCAGCGCCATGGCGACGTCGCGCGGGTGACGGACACCGCCGTCGGCCCAGACGTGCTTGCCGTACTTCTTCGCCTCGGCGGCGCATTCGAGGACGGCCGAGAACTGCGGGCGGCCCACGCCGGTCATCATGCGGGTGGTGCACATGGCGCCCGGTCCGACACCGACCTTGACGATGTCCGCGCCGGCCTCGACGAGATCGCGCACGCCCTCGGCGGCCACGATGTTGCCCGCGACGATCGGCACGTGCGGGTCGAGGCCCCGCACGGCCCTGATCGCGCTGATCATCGACTCCTGGTGGCCGTGCGCGGTGTCCACGACGAGCGTGTCGACACCGGCGTCCAGCAGTTGCTTGGCCTTGCCGGCCACATCGCCGTTGATGCCGACGGCGGCGGCGATGCGCAGCTTGCCCTGCGCGTCGACGGCCGGGGTGTACAGCGTGGCGCGCAGCGCGCCCTTGCGGGTCAGGACGCCGGCGAGCCTGCCGTCGCCGTCCACCGCGGGGGCGTAGCGGCGGTTGGCGCCGTCGAGCCGGTTGAACGCCTCGCGCGGGTCGATGTCCGCGTCCAGCAGCAGGAGGTCCTTGGACATGACCTCGGACAGCTGGGTGAAGCGGTCCACGCCGGCCAGATCGTGGTCGGTGACGATGCCGATGGGGCGGTGCTCGTCGTCGACGACGACACCGGCGCCGTGGGCCCGCTTGGACAGCAGGGACAGGGCGTCGGCGACGGTCTGGTGCGGCGCGAGGACGATCGGGGTGTCCAGCACGTGGTGGCGGGTCTTGACCCAGGAGATGACGTCGGTGACGACGTCGATCGGGATGTCCTGGGGGATCACGACGAGTCCGCCGCGGCGGGCGACGGTCTCGGCCATCCGGCGGCCGGCGATGGCCGTCATGTTGGCGACGACCAGCGGGACGGTCGTGCCGGTGCCGTCGGGTGAGGACAGGTCCACGCCCTGGCGGGAACCCACGGCCGAACGGCTCGGCACCATGAACACATCGTCGTACGTCAGGTCGTACGGCGGCTTCTGGTCATTGAGGAAACGCACGTGCTGAACATCCCAGTCGATCGGAGGATCCCCGGGCATTGCAGCCGGGGAAAACGCACGTACTTCATTCTCCCATGCCTGGCCTGTTGTCATGCCCCGGCGAAAGCTCCAGTCACGGCGCCGTGCGTCGAGCGGATCCTCCAAAACGGCCGGTCACGGGGGCCGGCGGACCGCGCTGCGACACGCGGTCCGCCGCCCCGTCAGTCGTCCGGGTCCGCGCGCTCCAGCGCGGGCCGCTGGCCGGGTTCCGACGTCAGCAGCAGGTCGGCCACCGCGGTGTCCGTGACCAGGCTGGTCACGAGACCGGAGCGCAGCACCGCCGCGATCGCCTCCGCCTTGCGCTGGCCGCCCGCGATCGCCACGACCTCGGGGATGCGGCGGAGCCGGTCGGCCTCGACCGTGATGCACCGCTCCCCCAGGTCGCGCCCGACGCGGCGGCCCTGTGTGTCGAAGAGGTGCGCGGACATCTCCGCGGCCACGCCGAGCGAGGCGTAGTGCGCGCGCTCCTCGTCGGAGAGCATGTCGTGGACCGTCGAGATGCCCGGCTCCCAGGAGCCGATGGAGACGCAGGCGACGGTCACCTTGTCGAAGTAGTCGAAGGCGCGGGCGATCCCCGTCTGGTGCCGGAGCGCCGCCGCGGTGGCCGGGTCCGGCAGCAGCATCGGCGCGTAGATGGGGTGGGCCTCGCCGCCGGAGACCTGGGCCGCCCGCCGTACCGCCTCGACGGAGCCGCGCTCGGCGGTCCCCGCGTCGTAGACGCCCGTCAGCTGCACGACCGTGCACGGCGGCAGCCGGTCCAGGGCCGCCGCCATGTGGATGGTCGAACGGCCCCAGGCCAGACCCAGTACGTCGCCCTCGTTCACCAGCTCGCCGAGCAGGTCCGCGGCCACCTCGCCCAGGTTTTCCGGGTCGGGCGACTCGTCCGCCTCCGCCGGGGACTCCACGACGACCGCGTGCCGCAGTCCGTAGTGGGCGCGCAGCGCGTCCGAACGCTCGGCGTCGAGCTCGGCGGGCACCCGGATCTCGATCCGTACCAGGTCACGTTCGAGGGCGGTCTCGAGGACCCGCGCGACCTTGAAGCGGCTGACGCCGAATTCCTCCGCGATCTGGATCTTGGACTTGCCCTCGAGATAGAAGCGACGTGCCATGGCCGCCGCCTGCACCAGCTCAGCGGGTCCCATCCGCAGGGCGGACCGTCCCGCCGGCCTAGCAGTCACCGCGATCTCCTCACTGCTGTACACACGTACACACACTCCCGGGTCCGGCCATCCTGTCAGATCCGCCGGTCCTTGATCAGCCCTGATGGGCCAACATCGGTTGAACAAGCGCGGCCATGCAGCGCCTCCTCAGTGGCCGCACGCCCAGGCGGCCGAGGCGGTGGCCGCCGACGCCTGGTCGCGGAGCATTCGCACAGCCGCGGCCGGGTCGTCCGCGTTGTAGACCGCGGAGCCGGCCACGAAGACATCGGCGCCCGCCTCCGCGCACCGCTCGATCGTCGACGCCGACACCCCGCCGTCGACCTGGAGCCACAGCTCGAGACCGTGCTTGGTGATCAGCTCCCGCGTGCGGCGGATCTTCGGCAGCATGATGTCCAGGAACGCCTGCCCGCCGAAGCCCGGCTCCACGGTCATGATCAGCAGCATGTCGAGCTCGGGGAGCAGGTCCTCGTACGGCTCGATCGGCGTCGCGGGCTTGAGCGCCATGGAGGCGCGCGCGCCCTTGGCGCGGATCTCACGGGCGAGACGCACGGGAGCGGCGGCGGCCTCGACGTGGAAGGTGACCGAGCCGGCGCCTGCCTCGACGTACTGCGGAGCCCAGCGGTCGGGGTCCTCGATCATCAGGTGGCAGTCCAGCGGGGTGTCCGTCGCCTTGGCGAGCGACTCCACGACCGGCACGCCCAGGGTCAGATTGGGCACGAAGTGGTTGTCCATCACGTCGACGTGGAGCCAGTCGGCGCCGGCGACGGCCTCGGCCTCCTCCGCCAGTCGCGAGAAGTCGGCGGAGAGGATACTGGGACTGATCTGAACGGCCATGTGCCAAGCCTGCCATGTTCCGGGGCGCTTCCCCTCCCCGGGACGGTACTCGGTACGGACCACTCTCCGGCAGGATGCGCACAGCCCACCGCAATACCGGCCATTCGACCGGCCGTCCCGGCCCTCGCGAGCACTTTGCCGGACGCCGGCAACGGATCGCACCCGAAGTGGTGGCCCCACCGGATCCCAGGGGAGGCCGCGGCGGGCCCACCCGCCGCGGCCCGGCCCGGCTGACGGGCCGGGCCGCGGCTGATACGGGCCGGCCGCCGGTGGCTACGCGGTGCGGCGCAGCAGCGCCAGGTACATCGCGTCGGTCCCGTGCACATGCGGCCACAGCTGGACGTCGGGGCCGTCGCCGAGCGCCGGGACGCCGGGCATCAGCGGCCGCGCGTCCACCAGCTCCGCCTCGGGTGCGGGGCCGCCGCGCCCGCGCAGCACGTCGTCCACGACGACCCGCGTCTCGGCGAGATGCGGCGAGCAGGTGGCGTACCCGACCACGCCGCCGACCCGCACGGCCCTCAACGCCTCGCGCAGCAGGTTCCGTTGGAGCGGCGCGAAGCCCTCCAGGTCCTCCGGGCGGCGGCGCCAGCGGGCCTCGGGCCGGCGGCGCAGCGCGCCGAGACCCGAGCACGGCACGTCGACGAGCACCCGGTCGAAGGACCCGGGGCGCCACGGCGGGCGCGTGCCGTCCGCCGCGATCACCTGGTACGGGCCGGGGTTGCCGGTCAGCGCGCGGTCCACGAGGCGTGCCCGGTGCGGCTGCTTCTCGGAGGCCAGCAACGTCGCGCCGCGACCGGCCGCGAGGGCGCCGAGCAGCGCGGCCTTGCCGCCGGGCCCGGCGCAGCCGTCGAGCCACCGCTCGTCGGATCCGTCCAGCGGGGCGTTGGCCAGGGCGATCGCCACGAGCTGGCTGCCCTCGTCCTGCACGCCGGCGCGCCCCTCGCGCACGGCCGCGATCGCGCCGGGCTCGCCGCCCTCCGCGAGCCGGACGGCGTACGGGGACCAGCGGCCCGGCAGCGCCGAATCCTCGCCCAGCACGTCGAGCAGTTCACCGGTCGTCGCGCGGCCGGGCCGGGCGACCAGGGTCACCTCGGGCCGCTCGTTGTCGGCCTCCAGCAGGTCCTCGATGCCGGCGCGGCCGCCGCCGAGCGAGTCCCACAGCGCGGAGACGACCCAGCGCGGGTGCGAGTGCACGACCGCGAGGTGGTCCTCGGCGTCCTCGTCGTACGGCGGGGCGACGCGCTCCACCCAGGTGTCCAGGTCGTCCTGCGAGATCTTGCGGAGCACGGCGTTCACGAACTTGGCCCGTCCGTCGCCGAGCACCACCCGCGCGAGCTCCACGCTCGCCGACACCGCCGCGTGCGTCGGGATCCGCGTCCCCAGCAGCTGATGCGCGCCGAGCGCGAGCACGTCGAGCACGGGCGGGTCGACCTCGCGCAGCGGCCGGTCGATGCAGGCCGCGATGATCGCGTCGTACGTGCCCTGGCGGCGCAGCGTGCCGTACACGAGCTCCGTGGCGAGCGCCGCGTCCCGCGTGTCGAAGTCGCCCTTGTCGCGGGCCTTCTTCAGCAGGGGCGGCAGGACCAGGTTCGCGTACGCGTCCCGCTCGTCGACGGCCCTCAGCGCCTCGAAGGCGAGGATCCGGACGGGATCCTTCTTGGGCCGGCGGTGCGGCTTGGGGGGACGGCGACGGGACTGCTCGCTCAAAAGGTGCTCCGCGTTCGAAGAGGGTTGAACCCTCCCACCCTACGCCGCCGCGCCGTGCCTCCCGGCGGGACGGCTAGGCGCCGAGCCTCTCGCCCGGGGCGATGCGCACCCCGCGCGCCCAGTCCGCCGCCCGCATCGGCTTCTTGCCCTGGGGCTGGACCCAGAGCAACTCGACGGCGTGCGATCCGGTGCCCGCGTAGACGTTGTTCTTGCCCGGGTCCAGCTCGCCGGGGCCCAGGTCCGTGCGGTCGGGAAGCAGCGTGACCTGGATCAGCTTGAGCCGCTCGCCGCGGAAGAGCGTCCAGGCGCCGGGGGCGGGCGTGCAGCCGCGGACGACGCGGTCGACGCGCAGCGCGGGGGCGGCGAAGTCCACGTGGGCGTCCTCGACGGTGATCTTCGGGGCCAGGGAGACCCCCTCGGCAGGCTGCGGCACGGGCTTCAGGGTGCCGTCCTCGATGCCGTCCATCGTCGCCGAGAGCAGCCCGGCGCCGGCGAAAGCCAGCCGCGTCAGCAGGTCACCGCTGGTGTCGGTGGGCCGCACGGGCTCGGTGATCACGCCGTACACCGGCCCCGAGTCGAGGCCCTCCTCGATCTGGAAGGTGGCGGCACCGGTCATCTCGTCCCCGGCGAGGATCGCGTGCTGGACGGGGGCGGCACCGCGCCAGGCGGGCAGCAGAGAGAAGTGCAGATTGACCCAGCCGCGGGCGGGCACGTCGAGTGCTGCCTTGGGCAGCAGCGCCCCGTAGGCGACGACCGGGCAGCAGTCCGGGGCGATCTCGCGCAGCCGCTCCAGGAACGCCTCGTCGCGCGGCCTGACCGGCTTGAGCACCTCGATCCCGGCCTCCTCGGCGCGCTGGGCGACCGGGCTGGCCACCAGGTGCCTGCCGCGTCCGGCGGGCGCGTCCGGCCTGGTGACCACCGCGGCGACCTCGTGCCGTCCGGAGGCGATCAGAGCGTCCAGGGCGGGGACGGCGACCTCGGGGGTGCCTGCGAAGACGAGCTTCATCGGTGGCTGACTGCCTCTCGGACGTGTGCGGTGCGTACTTGGTGCGACGAGCAGCTCACCAGTCTATGGGGCGGGGCCGCAGGGGGCGTACGGGAGACCACGCGCCGTGTACAAAAGCGCATACGCCCCGAAGCGTGACCAGATCGGCGGCTGGGGCGTTGGTCAAGAGAGATTGACCGAAGCGGGCCGCCCGGATGCGGCCCGGCCCCTTTCAACGCCGGTTCGAGAGGCTTGTCAATGGCCGACCACGCAACCCATGACGCCCAAGCCCGGGCGAGTCTGCACCTGTTGGTGCGGGACATCGAGCGGGTCCGCCGGCAGGTGGACGCATTGCGCACGCTCACCGCCCAGTTGGGCAATGTCTACCGCCCGCGCCGCTCCGGCCCGTCCACGGGCTTCGTCGTCTACGGCAGGGCCCCGGCACCGACCGTCCGTCTCGCGCAGGAGCTGCGCGACAGCGTCGAGACGCTGGTGACCGCGGCCGTGGACTTCGACCGTTCGCTGGGCTTCTCCTGGGACGCGGTGGGCTCGGCGCTCGGGGTCACGAAGCAGGCGGTGCACCGCCGTTACGGTGCCCGCAGGGCGACGCCCCAGCCGGGTGCCGCGGAGCCCGAGCCGACGACGACCCGCACACTGCCGCCGATGCCGGCCGTTCCGGCCGCACGCTCGATGCCCCCGCAGCCGGCGGACCCGCGCCCGGGCGCGTTCCCCGGTCCGCGCAACGGCTGACGCCTGGTGGGGCTGACGTCCCCGCACCCGCAGCCACCCGCTCCCGAGGGGCAGAGACCACCGCCGTGGAGGCGACCGACAGCCGCAACGGCCTCCACCGCGGGAGGGGGCGGGATGAGGCGAAAGGACCTGAGCCGTCGCGAGACGGCACCACGTCCGGCACCCGGAAAGCAGTCCGGGTATCCCCAACTCCCCGAGACTCCGGCCGCCCATGGGGGCACTACCGCCCCGCAGGGTCCCCTCAGCCGATGTCCGGCGGGTCGATCCTGATCCGGACCGGGTCCGTGCCACCACGGGCGAGGCGCGACGCCTGCGCCGACTTGAGAGCAGCCGCCAACGCCGCCCCCCGGCCCGGGGGCACCCGCAGCAGCGCCCGCTCCCAGCGCTCCCCCACCGGGGCCTCCCCGGGCCTGCGCGGCCGACCGGCGTCGGTCACCGGCAGCGGGACCGGTCCCAACACCTCGGCCTCCTCGGGCAGTTCGGCGGCGAGCAGGAACGACGCGACCGCCTCCGGACGGCCCACCACCTCCGCCATCCGCGACACCGGCGGAAACCCGAGCTCCGCCCGCTCGGCGAGCTCCCGCAGCGCATGGCCGACCGGGTCCCACCGCACGAGCGCCTGGACCGGCCGCAGCGTCGGCTCGGCGACGACGACGACCGTGCCGCCCTCCTCCTGGCCCCGCACCAGCGAGGCCGCGGCGATCCAGCGGCGCAGCGCCTCCTCGCCCGCGCGGAGATCGGGCCGCCCGAGCATGGCCCAGCCGTCCAGGAGCAGCGCGGCGGCGTAACCGCCGTCCGCCACGGGCTCGGCGCCCGGCGTGGAGACCACGAGCGCGGGGCGCCCCGGCACGGCGTCCAGCACGTGGTCCCGGCCGGAGGTGCGCACGGGCACGGCGGGAAAGGCGCGGCCCAGTTCCTCCGCCGTACGGCGCGCGCCCACGATCCGGGCCCGCAGCCGGACCGACCCGCACGCGACGCAGTGCCACTCGGGCTCCCCCTGTCCGCACCACGCGCAGCGCAGCTCGCGCTCGTCCGGCGCCTCCAGCGGCCCCGCGCAATGCCGGCACCGCGCCGGCGTGCGGCAGCGTTCGCAGGCGAGCCGGGGCACATAACCGCGGCGGGGGACCTGGACCAGCACGGGTCCGGTCCGCAGCCCGTCCCGTACCGCCTGCCAGGCGAGGCTGGGCAGCCTCGCCGCGCGCGCGGCCTCGTCCCGCGCGAGGTCCTGGTCGCCGACGGTGCGCACCAGGGGCGCCGCGGCCCTGACCCGCGCCCGGTCGGAGACGAGCGGCATCGCCCAGCCGCTCTCGACGAGCTGTGCGGCCTCGACCGTGCAGCTGGTACTGCCCAGCAGGAAGGCGCATCCGTCGTGGGCGGCGCGTAGCTCCAGGACCTCGCGGACGTGGGGGAAGGGGGCGTTGTCGTCGCTGTGGCTCGCGTCGCCGTCGTCCCAGACGACGACCAGCCCGAGGTCCCGCACCGGCGCGAACATGGCGGCCCGGGTGCCCACCACGGCCCGCACGGAGCCCCGGCGCACGGCGAGCCACTGCCGGTAGCGCTTCTCGGGCCCGGATTCGGCGGTCAGGAGGGCGTGGCGGCCCTCGCCCAGCAGAGCCGTGAGGGCGGCGTCCACGCGGGCGGCGCGCCGCCCGTCCGGCACGACGACGAGCGCTCCGCGCCCGGACGCGAGCGTCGCGGCGACCGCGCAAGCCAGTTCCTCGGGCCACTGCGGGCCGGGCAGCGCGGTCCACACGGCACGCGGGGCGCCGCCCGTCGCGAGAGCGTCGATGAAGGCGGCCCCCCGCCCGTACCGCTCCCAGGAGCCTGCTCCGGGAGGGGCAGGCGGCGGCAGCGGCTCGGGCGACGGCTTCGCCTCCGCGCGTCCGTTCCTCGGCGGCACCGCGAGCTGCAGCACGTCGGCGAGGCTGCCCGCGTACCGGTCGGCGACAGCGCGGGCGAGGCGGAGCATCTGCGGGCCGAGGACGGGCTCGGGCGAGACGACGTGGGCGAGTGCCGCGAGGGGGCCGGTGTAGTCGGTCTCGGCCAGGCGCTCGACCAGGAAGCCGTCGATGAGCCCGCCGCCCTCACGGCGTCCGTCCCGCACCCGGTGCGCCCCCGCCCCGAACCGTACGCGCACCCGCACACCGGGCTGTGCCGCGGCGTCGAGCTCCTCGGGGACGGCGTAGTCGAAGAACTGGTCGAGGTGCAGGACGCCCTTGTTGACGACGACCCGCGCGACGGGCAGCTCCCGGGCGAGCGCGGCCCCCCGCCAGGTGCGCGGCTTGGCCTTGGGCACCTTGGCCTTGCGCACGGTCTCCCTGATGAGCGCAAGCTGCTCGGGCCCGCCCGCGGCGGACTCCTCCGGCTGCTCGTCGTCGCTGCTCACAGCCCCATTCCTACCAGAGCCCACTGACAGCGCTCGGGCCCGTCGACCGGGCCGACGGGCCCGAGCACGGCTCTGCGGACAGCCCGGACCGGTACGCCCGGCGGCCGGATCCCCGGCCACCGCCGACGGCCCGGCCTGGGCTGCCTCAGTACGCGCGAGGGCCCCGGACCGACACGGTCCGGGGCCCTCGCGAAAGCCGTACTGCTACAGGCTCACAGCCCCGCCGCCGCGCGCAGCGCGTCGACGCGGTCCGTGCGCTCCCAGGTGAAGTCGGGGAGCTCGCGGCCGAAGTGGCCGTACGCCGCGGTCTGGGCGTAGATCGGGCGGAGCAGGTCGAGGTCGCGGATGATCGCGGCCGGACGCAGGTCGAAGACCTCGGCGATGGCCTGCTCGATCTTTTCGACGTCGATCGTCGCCGTGCCGAAGGTCTCCACGAACAGACCGACGGGCTCGGCCTTGCCGATCGCGTACGCGACCTGGACCTCGCAGCGGGCCGCGAGGCCGGCCGCGACGACGTTCTTCGCCACCCAGCGCATCGCGTAGGCCGCCGAGCGGTCCACCTTGGACGGGTCCTTGCCGGAGAAGGCGCCGCCGCCGTGGCGGGCCATGCCGCCGTAGGTGTCGATGATGATCTTGCGGCCGGTCAGACCGGCGTCGCCCATCGGGCCGCCGATCTCGAAGCGGCCGGTCGGGTTCACCAGGAGGCGGTAGCCGTCGGTGTCCAGCTTGATGCCGTCCTCGACGAGCTGCTTGAGCACGTGCTCGACGACGAATTCGCGGATGTCGGGCGCGAGCAGCGAGTCCAGGTCGATGTCGGACGCGTGCTGCGAGGACACCACCACGGTGTCGAGGCGGACGGCCTTGTCACCGTCGTACTCGATGGTGACCTGGGTCTTGCCGTCGGGACGCAGGTAGGGGATGGTGCCGTTCTTGCGGACCTCGGACAGGCGGCGCGAGAGCCGGTGCGCGAGGTGGATCGGCAGCGGCATCAGCTCGGGCGTCTCGTCGCACGCGTAACCGAACATCAGGCCCTGGTCGCCGGCGCCCTGCTTGTCGAGCTCGTCCTCGTCGCCCTCGACGCGCTTCTCGTACGCCGTGTCGACGCCCTGCGCGATGTCGGGAGACTGCGCGCCGATGGACACCGACACTCCGCAGGAGGCGCCGTCGAAACCCTTCTTCGAGGAGTCGTAACCGATCTCCAGGATCTTGTTGCGCACGAGGGTGGGGATGTCGGCGTACGCCTTGGTGGTCACCTCACCGGCGACGTGCACGAGGCCGGTGGTGATCAGGGTCTCCACGGCGACCCGGGACGTCGGGTCCTCCCGCAGAAGGGCGTCGAGAATCGTGTCGCTGATCTGGTCGGCGATCTTGTCGGGGTGGCCCTCGGTCACGGACTCCGAGGTGAAGAGACGGCGGGACACATCGCTCCCTGGGGTTGCAGCGGCTGCTGGCTGATCATTGACGGACCGGCAGGGGGCTGCGCCCCGCGACGTTCCGCGGACCAGTTTATCGGTCGCTTTCCATCGCCGGACAACCCGTCTCGCAGCTTGGGAGCCCCCTGACCTGTGGTCCATGGCCGAGACGCTATGACCATAGCGCCTGCGGGCTGAGCGATTCGCCACATTTCGCTGGTTTCTCACGGGCGGGCCGTCGCCGGAAATTCGCCCAGAGTTCGTCACACGGCCCGCCGGGCCCTCAGCCGAGCCGCGGGACGACGAGGTCCCAGACCGTGTCGGCGAGGGCCTCCTTGGGCCCGTACGGGACGGGGGTCTCGGCACCGTCGGCGGCCAGGACGACCGCCTCGTTCTCCTCGGCCCCGAAGGTCCTGCGCTCCCCCACCTCGTTGACGACGAGCAGGTCGCACCCCTTGCGGCGCAGCTTGTCGCGTCCGTTGGCGAGGACGTCGTCGGTCTCGGCCGCGAAGCCGACGATCACCTGCCCCGGGCGAGCCCGGTCGGCCGAGATCTCGGCGAGGATGTCGGGGTTGCGCACGAGCGCGACGGTCGGCGCCTCGGTGCCGTCCTTCTTCTTGATCTTGCCCGTGGCGTACTCGGCGGGCCGGAAGTCGGCGACCGCCGCCGCCATGACCACCGCGTCGGCGTCGGCGGCGGCCTTGAGGACCGCCTCGCGCAGCTGGACCGCCGTGCCGACGTGGACGACGTCGACGCCCGCCGGGTCGGCGATGCCGGTGTTCGCCTCGACGAGGGTGACGCGCGCGCCGCGGGCGGCCGCGGTACGGGCCAGGGCGTAGCCCTGCTTGCCGGAGGAGCGGTTGCCGAGGTAGCGGACCGGGTCGAGCGGTTCGCGGGTGCCGCCGGCGCTGACGACGACGTGGCGGCCGGCGAGGTCGGGGGCGGTCACCCCGCGGGCGAGCACCCGCCGGCACACCTCGAAGATCTCGCCCGGCTCGGGCAGCCGGCCCTTGCCGGTGTCGACGCCGGTGAGCCGGCCGACGGCGGGCTCGATGACGACGGCGCCGCGGCGGCGCAGCGTGGCGACGTTCTCCTGGGTGGCGGGGTGCTCCCACATCTCGGTGTGCATCGCGGGAGCGAAGACGACCGGACAGCGGGCCGTGAGCAGCGTGTTGGTGAGCAGGTCGTCGGCGAGGCCGTGAGCGGCCTTGGCGAGCATGTCGGCGGTGGCGGGGGCGACGACGACGAGGTCGGCGTGCTGGCCGATGCGGACGTGCGGGACCTCGTGGACGTCGTTCCAGACCTCGGTGGAGACAGGGTGGCCCGACAGCGCCGACCAGGTCGCGGCGCCGACGAAGTTCAGGGCCGACGCGGTCGGCACGACCCGGACGTCGTGGCCGGACTCGGTGAGCCTGCGCAGCAGCTCGCACGCCTTGTACGCGGCGATGCCGCCGCTGACCCCGAGGACGACCCTCGGCCTGACACTCGCGTCCACTGCACGCCTCCCCGCACTCGGTTGGTTCCCCCATGCTGCATCACTCCGGGGGGACGGCGTTCCGCGCCCCCCGAACAGACCGCAGGCCCGGCGGATGCTCCGCCGGGCCTGTGGTGAAGAACGATGCGTCGCGCCTACTGCGCCGGGCCCTCGATGGCCTCGGAGGTGAGCAGACCCGCGTTGATCTCCCGCAGGGCGATCGAGAGCGGCTTCTCGTGGACGTGGGTGTCCACCAGCGGACCGACGTACTCGAGCAGGCCCTCACCGAGCTGCGAGTAGTACGCGTTGATCTGGCGCGCGCGCTTGGCCGCGTAGATCACGAGGCTGTACTTCGAGTCAGTCGCCTCGAGCAGCTCGTCGATCGGCGGGTTGATGATGCCCTCGGGCGCGGTGATGGAAGAGGACACTCTAAGCCTTCCGAAGAACGTGCAGAAAGATCGGACAAAAGATCAAACAACTGCCATCAAGGCTAGCAGCTCGCGGGCCACGTCCTCGACGGAGGTGTTGACCAGGGTCGTGTCGAACTCCGACTCGGCGGCGAGCTCGACCTTGGCGACCGCCAGCCGGCGCTCGATGACGTCCGCGGACTCGGTGCCGCGGCCGGTGAGCCGACGGACCAGCTCGTCCCAGCTCGGCGGGGCCAGGAAGACCAGCTGCGACTCCGGCATGGACTCCTTGACCTGCCGCGCACCCTGGAGATCGATCTCCAGCAGCACCGGCTCGCCCGCCTCCAGGCGGTCGAGGACCGCGCGACGCGGCGTGCCATAGCGGTTGCCCGCGAACTCGGCCCACTCCAGCAGCTCGCCGTTGGCGACCAGCTTGTCGAACTCCTCGTCCGTGACGAAGAAGTACTGGACGCCGTGCTTCTCGCCGGGCCGCGGCTTCCGGGTGGTCGCCGACACCGAGAGCCAGACTTCGGGGTGGACCTTGCGCATATGGGCGACGACCGTGCTCTTGCCGACCCCGGAGGGGCCGGAGAGCACGGTCAGCCGCGGACGTACCTCTGCTGCCATGCAGCGATTATCCAGGTTCCCGGGGGTGCCCGGGAACGTCAGGCGGCGCCGCCGCCGAACTCGCGCTCCAGGGAAGCGATCTGGTTGGAGCCGAGACCACGGACCCGGCGGCTCTCGGAGATGCCGAGCCGCTCCATGATCTGCTTGGCGCGGACCTTGCCCACGCCCGGCAGGGACTCGAGGAGGGCGGAGACCTTCATCTTGCCGATGACGTCGTTCTCCTGGCCCTGCTTGATGACCTCGTGGAGGGAGGCGCCGGAGTGCTTGAGTCGATTCTTGACCTCGGCCCGCTCCCGGCGAGCCGCGGCGGCCTTTTCGAGCGCGGCTGCGCGCTGTTCAGGGGTAAGGGGCGGAAGAGCCACGCCTACGTCACCTCGGATGTCGAACTGTCGGATACGGACCGGTGAGGAACCTAGTCGCCCCACACCAGGCGAGCAACGAGCAACGCAGGACCCTTTGCGGGACGCCGCCTGCACGTTCGCTCTTGGACGGAGACTAGCGGCCCTCACCGCTCCAGTCAGCGAGAACAGACGAAAAGTCCTGGTCAGCATCGACCGACTAGGACATTTCCGACATAACGACCGGCTTTTCGGCCGAGAAGTCCTGCACGGATCCGCACTCCTGGGTTCTCGGCGGTCACGCAACGCGTGCGACCGGTACCCGAGAGCGCACGCGCACGCTCCTCACCTCCCGGGTCAGACCCCGGCCGACGCCACCGCCTCGCGCACCTCGTCCGTGAACCGCTCGGCGGCGGCCCGCAGCGCGGCCGCGTCCGGGCCCTGCCTGAGCACACCGCGGCTGACGCTCGGCACGACGTTGCCGACGGCCGCGCCGAAGACACCGGGGAGGTCCGCCGGTGTCGCCCCCTGCGCGCCGATGCCCGGAGCCAGCAGCGGGCCGTTGATGTCGAGGTCCACGCCGGCGTCGCCGAGCGTCGCACCGACGACGGCGCCGACGGAGCCGAGCGGCTCGGCGCCCTCGTTCTCGGCGGCCATGTGCTGCAGCATCAGCTGCGCCAGGGACGCGCCGTTCGCCGCCGTGGAGCGCTGCACCTCGGCGCCCTCCGGGTTGGAGGTCAGCGCCAGGACGAAGACGCCGCAGCCGCTCAGTACGGCCTGGTCGAGCGCGGGCCGCAGCGAACCGAAGCCGAGGTACGGGGACACCGTGACGGCGTCCGAGAACAGCGGCGAGCCCTTGCGCAGGAACGTCTCCGCGTACGCGCCCATGGTGGAGCCGATGTCGCCGCGCTTGGCGTCCATGAGGACCAGCGCGCCGGCGGCCCGTGCCTCCTCGACGGCCTTCTCCAGGACGGCGATGCCGCGCGAGCCGAAGCGCTCGAAGAACGCGGACTGCGGCTTCAGGACGGCGACCCGGTCGGCGAGCGCCTCGACCGTGGTGCGGGTGAACCGCTCCAGGCCGGCGACGTCGTCGTCCAGGCCCCAGGCGGTCAGCAGCGAGGCGTGCGGGTCGATGCCGACGCACAGCGGACCGCGGGTGTCCATGGCGTGGCGCAGGCGTGTGCCGAAGGGCTCCAGAGGACTCATGCGGTGACCTTTCGCGTCTCGGCGCCGACGGCATCGGCGAGGGTGGCGTACGGGCTGGCCGCGAGGCGCGCGGCGAGGCCCTTGTGGATCGCGCGGGCGTAGAACGGGCCTTCGTAGACGAAGGCGCTGTAGCCCTGGACGAGGGTGGCGCCGGCGAGGATGCGCTGCCAGGCGTCCTCGGCGTTCTCGATGCCGCCGACGCCGACGAGGGTGATGCGGTCCCCGACGCGGGCGTACAGGCGGCGCAGGACCTCCAGGGAGCGCGCCTTGACCGGGGCGCCGGACAGGCCGCCGGTCTCCCCGATGAGTTCGGGCGAGGACGTCAGCCCGAGGCCCTCACGGGCGATCGTGGTGTTGGTGGCGATGATGCCGTCGAGGCCCAGCTCGACCGCGAGGTCCGCCACGGCGTCGAGGTCCTCGTCCGCCAGATCGGGGGCGATCTTGACCAGGAGCGGGACGCGGCGGTCGGTGACGGTGCGGTCCGCCGCCTCGCGCACGGCGGTGAGCAGCGGGCGCAGCGACTCGGTGGCCTGGAGATTGCGCAGGCCGGGGGTGTTGGGCGAGGAGACGTTGACGACGAGGTAGTCGGCGTGGGCGGCCAGGCGCTCGGTCGACTTCACGTAGTCGGCGGCGGCCTCGGCCTCCGGGACGACCTTGGTCTTGCCGATGTTGACGCCGACGACGGTCCTGAAGACCGGTACCCGGGCGCGCAGCCGTTCGGCGACCACGGCCGAGCCCTCGTTGTTGAAGCCCATGCGGTTGATCAAGGCGCGGTCCGGGACCAGCCGGAAGAGCCGCTTCCTGGGGTTGCCGGGCTGGGCCTCCCCCGTGACCGTGCCGATCTCGACATGGTCGAAGCCCAGCATCGCCATGCCGTCGATGGCGACGGCGTTCTTGTCGAAGCCGGCCGCGAGCCCGAACGGGCCGTGCATGCGCAGACCGAGGGCCTCGGTGCGCAGCTCCTTGTGGCGGGGGGCGAGCACCGCGGCGACGAAGGTGCGCAGGACGGGCACGCGGGCCGCGAGGCGGATCCACCGGAAGGCCAGGTAGTGGGCCTCCTCCGGGTCCATGCGCTGGAAGACGAGGTGGAAGAAGAACTTGTACATGGGAAGTGGTGTCCTCATGAGGAGGGGGACACCGTTTCCGGTGTCCCCCTCATGGCTGCTAGTCGCGGGCCGCGGTCAGGTGTTCCGCGTGTTCCTGGAGCGATCGGACGCCCACGCCGCCGTGGTTGAGGGCGTCGATGCCCTGGACCGCCGCGGCGAGCGCCTGGACCGTCGTGAGGCACGGTACGGAGCGGGCGACCGCCGCCGTACGGATGTCGTAGCCGTCGAGGCGGCCGCCGGTGCCGTAGGGGGTGTTGACGATGAGGTCGACCTCGCCGTCGTGGATGAGCTGGACGATGGTCCGCTCACCGTCCGGCCCCGGGCCCTCGGACTGCTTGCGCACGATGGTGGCGTTGATGCCGTTGCGCTTGAGCACCTCGGCCGTGCCGGACGTGGCGAGCAGCTCGAAGCCGTGCGCGACCAGCTCGCGCGCCGGGAAGATCATCGAGCGCTTGTCGCGGTTGGCGACGGAGACGAAGGCGCGTCCCTTGGTGGGCAGGGGGCCGTAGGCGGCGGCCTGCGACTTGGCGTACGCCGTGCCGAAGACCGAGTCGATGCCCATGACCTCACCGGTGGAGCGCATCTCCGGGCCGAGGATGGTGTCCACGCCGCGACCGTGCACGTCGCGGAAGCGCGACCAGGGCATGACGGCCTCCTTGACGGAGATCGGCGCGTCCAGCGGCAGGGTGCCGCCGTCGCCGTTCTTCGGCAGCAGGCCCTCCTCGCGCAGCTCGGCGATGGTCGCGCCGAGCGAGATGCGCGCGGCGGCCTTGGCGAGCGGGACCGCGGTCGCCTTCGAGGTGAAGGGGACGGTCCGGGAGGCGCGCGGGTTGGCCTCGAGGACGTACAGGATGTCGCCGGCCATCGCGAACTGGATGTTGATCAGGCCGCGGACGCCGACGCCCTTCGCGATCGCCTCGGTGGAGGCGCGCAGGCGCTTGATGTCGAAGCCGCCGAGGGTGATCGGGGGCAGGGCGCAGGCCGAGTCGCCGGAGTGGATGCCGGCCTCCTCGATGTGCTCCATGACGCCGCCGAGGTAGAGCTCGGTGCCGTCGTAGAGGGCGTCGACGTCGATCTCGATCGCGTCGTCGAGGAAGCGGTCGACGAGCACGGGGCGGGTCGGGGAGATCTCGGTGGACTCGGCGATGTAGGCCTCAAGCCGCGCCTCGTCGTAGACGATCTCCATGCCCCGGCCGCCGAGCACGTACGACGGGCGGACCAGGACCGGGTAGCCGATCTCGTCGGCGATGGCCTTGGCGCCGGCGAAGGTGGTGGCCGTGCCGTGCTTGGGCGCGGGCAGGCCGGCATCGGCGAGGACCTGGCCGAAGGCGCCGCGGTCCTCGGCGGCGTGGATGGCCTCCGGGGAGGTGCCGACGACCGGGACGCCGTTGTCCTTCAGCGCCTGGGCGAGACCCAGCGGGGTCTGGCCGCCGAGCTGGACGACGACGCCGGCGATGGGACCGGCGAGCGACTCGGCGTGGACGATCTCCAGCACGTCCTCGAGCGTGAGCGGCTCGAAGTACAGGCGGTCGGAGGTGTCGTAGTCCGTGGAGACGGTCTCCGGGTTGCAGTTGACCATCACGGTCTCGTACCCGGCGTCGTGCAGTGCGAAGGAGGCGTGGACACAGGAGTAGTCGAACTCGATGCCCTGGCCGATGCGGTTGGGGCCGGAGCCGAGGATGATCACGGCGGGCCGGGTGCGCGGCGCGACCTCGGACTCCTCGTCGTAGGACGAGTAGAAGTACGGGGTCCGGGCGGCGAACTCCGCGGCGCAGGTGTCGACCGTCTTGTAGACCGGGCGGATGCCGAGCGCGTGCCGCACCTCGCGCACCACGTCCTCGCGCAGGCCGCGGATCTCGGCGATCTGGGCGTCGGAGAAGCCGTGTCGCTTGGCCTCGGCGAGCAGCTCTGGGTAGAGCTTCTCGGCGGCGGCGAGCTCGTCGGCGTACTCCTTGATCAGGAACAGCTGGTCGACGAACCAGGGGTCGATCTTCGTCGCCTCGAAGACCTCCTCGGGCGTGGCGCCCGCGCGGATGGCCTGCATGACGGTGTTGATCCGGCCGTCGGTCGGGCGCACGGCCTCGCGCAGCAGCTCGTCCTTGTCGCCGGGCTCGCCGGTGAAGGAGAACTGGCTGCCCTTCTTCTCCAGGGAGCGCAGGGCCTTCTGGAGCGCCTCGGTGAAGTTCCGGCCGATGGCCATGGCCTCGCCGACGGACTTCATGGTGGTGGTGAGGGTGGCGTCGGCGGACGGGAACTTTTCGAAGGCGAACCGCGGAGCCTTGACCACGACGTAGTCGAGGGTCGGCTCGAAGGAGGCCGGCGTCTTCTCCGTGATGTCGTTCGGGATCTCGTCCAGCGTGTAGCCGACGGCGAGCTTCGCGGCGATCTTGGCGATCGGGAAGCCGGTGGCCTTGGACGCGAGCGCGGAGGACCGGGAGACGCGCGGGTTCATCTCGATGACGATGATCCGGCCGTCGTCGGGGTTGACGGCGAACTGGATGTTGCAGCCGCCGGTGTCCACGCCGACCTCGCGGATGATCGCGATGCCGATGTCGCGCAGGCGCTGGTACTCGCGGTCGGTGAGGGTCATCGCCGGGGCGACGGTGATGGAGTCACCGGTGTGGACGCCCATCGGGTCGAAGTTCTCGATGGAGCAGACGACCACGACGTTGTCGTTCTTGTCGCGCATCAGCTCCAGCTCGTACTCCTTCCAGCCGAGGATGGACTCCTCCAGGAGCACCTCGGTGGTCGGGGAGAGCGTGAGGCCCTGGCCGGCGATCCGGCGCAGCTCGTCCTCGTCGTGGGCGAAGCCGGAGCCGGCGCCGCCCATGGTGAAGGACGGGCGGACGACGACGGGGTAGCCGCCGAGGGTCTCGACGCCCTTGATGACGTCGTCCATGGAGTGGCAGATGACCGAGCGGGCGGACTCGCCGTGGCCGATCTTCTCCCGGACGGCCTCCACGACCTCCTTGAACAGGTCGCGGTCCTCGCCCTTGTTGATGGCCTCGACGTTGGCGCCGATCAGCTCGACGCCGTACTTCTCCAGCACACCCTGCTCGTGCATGGAGATGGCGGTGTTGAGCGCGGTCTGGCCGCCGAGGGTGGGCAGCAGCGCGTCGGGGCGCTCCTTGGCGATGATCTTCTCGACGAACTCGGGGGTGATCGGCTCGACGTAGGTGGCGTCGGCGATCTCCGGGTCGGTCATGATCGTGGCCGGGTTGGAGTTGACCAGGATGACGCGCAGTCCCTCGGACTTCAGGACGCGGCAGGCCTGGGTGCCGGAGTAGTCGAACTCGGCGGCCTGGCCGATGACGATCGGGCCGGAGCCGATGACCAGGACGGACTGGATATCGGTGCGCTTAGGCACGCTCGGCCTCCATCAGGGATACGAAGCGGTCGAAGAGGTACGCGGCGTCGTGCGGGCCGGCAGCCGCCTCGGGGTGGTACTGGACGCTGAAGGCCGGCTGGTCGAGCAGCTGCAGGCCCTCCACCACGTTGTCGTTCAGGCAGACGTGGGAGACCTCGGCGCGGCCGTAGGGAGTGTCGGAGACCTTGTCGAGGGGCGCCTCGACGGCGAATCCGTGGTTGTGCGCGGTGACCTCGACCTTGCCGGTCGTGCGGTCCTGCACGGGCTGGTTGATGCCGCGGTGGCCGTACTTCAGCTTGTACGTGCCGAAGCCGAGCGCACGGCCGAGCAGCTGGTTGCCGAAGCAGATGCCGAACAGCGGCGTCCTGCGCTCCAGCACCGCCTTGATGACGGTCAGGTCGGCGGTGGCGGGGTCGCCGGGGCCGTTCGAGAGGAACACGCCGTCGGGGTCCACCGCGTAGACGTCGTCGGCGGTGGCGGTCGCGGGCAGGACGTGCACCTCGATGCCGCGCTCCGCCATGCGGTGCGGGGTCATGCCCTTGATACCGAGGTCGAGGGCGGCGACGGTGAACTTCTTCTCGCCGATGGCCGGGACGACGTACGCCTCGGTGGTGGCGACCTCGGAGGAGAGGTCGGCGCCCTTCATCTCGGGGGCCTGCTGGACCCGGGCGAGCAGGGTGGCGTTGTCGGCCAGCGCCTCGCCGGAGAAGATGCCGACGCGCATGGCGCCGCGCTCGCGCAGGTGGCGGGTGAGCGCGCGGGTGTCGATGCCGCTGATGCCGACGATGCCCTGGGCGGTCAGCTGCTCGTCGAGGGAGCGGCGCGAGCGCCAGTTGGACGGGATGCGGGCGGGGTCACGGACGACGTAGCCGGCGACCCAGATCTGCTTCGACTCGTCGTCCTCGTCGTTGACGCCGGTGTTGCCGACGTGCGGCGCGGTCATGACCACGACCTGGCGGTGGTACGACGGGTCCGTCAGGGTCTCCTGGTAGCCCGTCATGCCGGTGTTGAACACCGCCTCGCCGAAGGTCTCCCCCACGGCCCCGTAGGCACGGCCGCGGAAGGTGCGGCCGTCCTCCAGGACGAGTACGGCGGGAGCCTTGGCGGCTCCCCTGGTGGAGGTCGTCATCGTGCGGTGCCTTCCGTCGTCTTGATCATGGTGTTGAGGGTGTCGGCCCAGGTGCTCTGCTCGGCCGCGTGGTCGGAGCGGAAGCCGGAGTCGATGAGCCTGCCGCCGTGTGCCCAGGTGACGATCAGCAGACCGCCCTCGGCGAGGACCTTGCCCGCGATGCCCTTGTCGAGCCGGGCCTCGCGCAGCGCCTTTCTCGGTACGAAGAAGTCCTGCGCCCCGGGCCGTACGACATCCAGTCCGGCGTCCGTGAGCGTGAGCTCGACCCGGCTGCGCACGCCGAGGCCGTGGGCGACGATCCGGTCGAGCCACTGCCCGGCGGTCGTGGATCCGTGGTAGCGGCCGCTCATCGTCAGTTTCGCCTCGCCGGGCTGCTCCGGCACGGCCGGGAGCTCGGGCAGGTCGGACTGGAGGCTGCCGCGCCACTTCCAGCCCTGGCGCATCAGCCAGTAGACGAAGGCGATGAAGAGCAGCAGTCCGGCGACCCAGCCGAGGCGGGCCGCCCAGTCGGTCACCTCCGCGGACTTCTGCTCCGCCGCCATGGTGATGAGTGCAGGTGTCACGCCAGCTTCCCGTCCACGACCGTCGCACGGCCCCGCAGGAAGGTGTGGGTGACACGTCCCGGCAGCTCACGGCCCTCGTAGGGGGTGTTGCGGCTGCGGGAGGCGAAGCCCGCGGGGTCCACGACTCCACGGTATGCCGGATCGACCAGCGTGAGGTTCGCGGGCTCACCTGCCGAGACGGGCCGGCCGTGCCCGGCCGCCCGTCCGATGCGCGCGGGCGCGTACGACATGCGGTCGGCGACGCCGGCCCAGTCGAGCAGCCCCGTCTCGACCATCGTCTGCTGGACCACGGACAGGGCGGTCTCCAGACCGACCATGCCCATGGCCGCCGCGGCCCACTCGCAGTCCTTGTCCTCGTGCGGGTGCGGGGCGTGGTCGGTGGCGACGATGTCGATCGTGCCGTCCGCCAGCGCCTCGCGCAGCGCCATGACGTCGCGCTCGGTGCGCAGCGGCGGGTTGACCTTGTAGACCGGGTTGTAGGAGCGCACGAGCTCGTCGGTCAGCAGCAGGTGGTGCGGGGTGACCTCGGCGGTGACGTCGATGCCGCGGGACTTGGCCCAGCGGACGATCTCGACCGAACCGGCGGTCGACAGGTGGCAGATGTGCACGCGGGAGCCGACGTGCTCGGCGAGGAGCACGTCGCGGGCGATGATCGACTCCTCGGCGACGGCGGGCCAGCCGCCGAGGCCGAGCTCGGCGGAGACGATGCCCTCGTTCATCTGGGCGCCCTCGGTGAGCCGTGGCTCCTGGGCGTGCTGGGCGACGACGCCGCCGAACGCCTTCACGTACTCCAGCGCGCGGCGCATGATCACGGCGTCGTCGACGCACTTGCCGTCGTCGGAGAAGACGGTGACGCCGGCCGCGGACTCGTGCATCGCGCCGAGCTCGGCGAGCTTCTTGCCCTCCAGGCCGACGGTGACGGCGCCGATGGGCTGCACGTCGCAGTAGCCCGACTCCTTGCCGAGCCGGTAGACCTGCTCGACGACGCCCGCGGTGTCGGCCACCGGGAAGGTGTTGGCCATGGCGAACACGGCGGTGTAGCCGCCGCTCGCGGCGGCGCGGGTGCCGGTGAGGACGGTCTCGGAGTCCTCACGGCCGGGCTCGCGCAGGTGGGTGTGCAGGTCGACCAGACCCGGCAGCAGGATCTGCCCGCCGGCCTCGATCACCTGGGCTCCCTCGTCGGACAGCCCGGAGCTGACGGCCTCGATCGTCTCGCCGTCGATGAGGACGTCCTGCGCCTCGCCGCCGAGTACCTTCGCACCGCGGATAAGGATCTTGCTCATGGTTCTTACTTCTCCTCGGTACGGGGGTTGGGGGCGTCGGATTCGTTGCCGCCGAGCAGCAGGTAGAGGACGGCCATGCGGATGGAGACGCCGTTGGCGACCTGCTCGACGACCGTGCAGCGGTCGGAGTCGGCGACCTCGGCGGTGATCTCCATGCCGCGGACCATCGGCCCGGGGTGCATCACGACGGCGTGCTCGGGCATCTTGGCCATGCGGTCGCCGTCCAGGCCGTAGCGGCGGGAGTACTCGCGCTCGGTCGGGAAGAAGGCGGCGTTCATGCGCTCGCGCTGGACGCGCAGCATCATCACGGCGTCGGACTTGGGCAACGTGCTGTCCAGGTCGTACGAGATCTCGCAGGGCCAGGTGCCGACGCCGACGGGCACGAGGGTGGGTGGCGCGACGAGCGTGACGTGGGCGCCGAGAGTGTGCAGCAGGTCGACGTTGGAGCGGGCGACCCGGCTGTGCAGGACATCGCCGACGATCGTGATCCGCTTCCCGGCCAGGTCCTGGCCCAGCCCGGCGTCCCTGCCGACGAGTCGGCGGCGCATGGTGAAGGCGTCGAGCAGGGCCTGGGTGGGGTGCTGGTGGGTGCCGTCACCGGCGTTGATGACGGGCGCGTCGATCCAGCCGGAGGTGGCGAGGCGGTAGGGGGCGCCGGAGGCGCTGTGCCGTATGACGACGGCGTCGACGCCCATGGCCTCCAGGGTCTGGGCGGTGTCCTTGAGGGACTCGCCCTTGGACACGCTCGACCCCTTGGCGGCGAAGTTGATGACGTCGGCGGACAGGCGCTTCTCGGCGGCCTCGAAGGAGATCCGGGTGCGGGTCGAGTCCTCGAAGAAGAGATTGCAGACCGTGCGGCCGCGCAGTGCGGGGAGCTTCTTGATCGGCCGGTCGGCGACCCGGGCCATCTCCTCGGCGGTGTCGAGGATGAGGACGGCGTCGTCGCGGGTGAGGTCGGCGGCCGAGATGAGGTGGCGCATCATCTGGGTGTTTCTCCAGGTCTGTGGAGGTTCGTAAGACATGCGGGCGCGCAGCAGCGCACGCCGTACGAGGGGTGGGTCGTACGGAGGTGCTACCGCTCGCCGGCCGCGGCGGTCTCCCGCAGGCCGAGCAGCACGGTGTCGCGACCGTCCTCCTCGGCGAGCTGGACCTTGACCGTCTCGCGCAGCGACGTGGGGAGGTTCTTTCCGACGTAGTCGGCGCGGATGGGCAGCTCACGGTGGCCGCGGTCGACGAGGACCGCGAGCTGCACGGCGCGCGGGCGCCCGATGTCGCCGAGGGCGTCGAGCGCGGCGCGGATGGTGCGGCCGGAGAAGAGCACGTCGTCGACGAGGACGACGAGACGGCCGTCGATGCCGTCACCCGGGATCTCCGTGCGGGCCAGCGCACGGGCGGGCTTCAGCCGCAGATCGTCGCGGTACATGGTGATGTCGAGGGAGCCGACCGGCACCTTCCGGCCGGTGATGCCTTCGAGCTTGTCGGCGAGCCGGCGGGCGAGGAAGACGCCGCGGGTCGGGATGCCGAGGAGCACCACGTCGTCGGCGCCCTTGGCGCGTTCGACGATCTCGTGGGCGATGCGGGTCAGTACCCGCGCGATGTCGGGAGCCTCGAGAACGGGGCGGGCCGCATCGGAGTTCTGCGTGTCCATATGAAACGGACCTCCTTCTCCGCCTCACGGGACGGTTCTTAAAGGACGTCGGAATTGCGCCGTCCACGTTACCAGTGCTTGATAGGTGTACTGATCCGGGTAGGCCGGCCCGTGGCCGAAACCGGTCCGGATCATTCGGCTTGACTCAGCCAAGTCACGCTGCGTAACCTCACAGTGAGTTACCAGTCGCGCGGCGGAGCCGCACGTTGTCACAGCGTCCGGGGAGCTATATGTCCAGCGAATACGCAAAACAGCTCGGGGCCAAGCTCCGCGCCATCCGCACCCAGCAGGGACTGTCCCTCCACGGCGTGGAAGAGAAGTCCCAGGGCCGCTGGAAGGCCGTCGTGGTCGGCTCGTACGAGCGCGGCGACCGTGCCGTGACCGTGCAGCGCCTTGCCGAGCTCGCTGACTTCTACGGCGTCCCGGTGCAGGAGCTGCTCCCGGGCACGACGCCGGGCGGGGCCGCCGAGCCGCCGCCGAAGCTCGTCCTGGACCTGGAGCGCCTGGCCCACGTCCCGCAGGAGAAGGCGGGCCCGCTGCAGCGCTACGCGGCGACGATCCAGTCGCAGCGCGGCGACTACAACGGCAAGGTGCTCTCGATCCGCCAGGACGACCTGCGCACGCTGGCCGTGATCTACGACCAGTCGCCCTCGGTCCTGACCGAACAGCTGATCAGCTGGGGCGTGCTGGACGCGGACGCGCGTCGTGCGGTCGCGCACGAAGAGAGCTGACCTCACTTTTTGAAAAAACGTCACGCCGTAGGGCGGGACCGGCTTCGACCGGCCCGCCCTCCGTCGTACGGGGCGCGGCCGGCCGACGAGACGGCGAGCGGGGTGGGCGGCCCCTGGCCGCGGCCCGGCGGGGCGCTGCCGGGCGTCCTGGCGGTCGCGCCCGGATCCGCCTCGGGGAGTCGCGCTCTGGCAGCGGCCCTGGCCCGGGCCTGGCCGTACCTCGCGGACGCCCGGCAGGCCGGACGCCGGGCGGCGGCCCGGCGGCGCCTGCCCCTGCCTCACGAACGCCTACGCGACTGGGGCTCGGACGGGGCCGGCGGCCCCACCGCGGGCCGGGCGGCCCTCAGCCGTGGGTGCCCGCCTCGCAGACCCCCCGCACACCGGCTGCGGCAACGGTCCCGGCAGGACCTGCCCGCCGCCCAGCGGACGCCTGGCAGTGCCCCGGCCCTGGCCACGGTGCCCGACAGCGGTCCTGACTCGGGCGGGGCCATACCTCGCGGCTCCAGGGCGGCTGGGGCAGCGGTCCTGGCGGGGCCTGCGCTCGCCTCACGGACGTTCGCACGGAATCCTCACAGTCCGACCCGTGGCGGGATCTTTTCGGTGCGCCGGCGGGGGCGCAGGGTGCTCGGCGTGGCCGAAAAGCACCGGGCCCGGGGCAGAAGACGGTCGTCTTCTGCCCCGGGCCCGGTGAAGCCGGCCGCGCCGCCGCGCGGCTCAGTCGCGGCGGAGGCTCGGCTTGAGGTCCTTGAAGCGGCCCAGCAGGCCGTTCACGAACGACGGCGACTCGTCGGTGGAGAACTCCTTCGCGAGCTGCACCGCCTCGTCGATCACCACCGCGTCGGGCGTCTCGTCCATCCACACCAGCTCGAACGCACCGAGCCGCAGGATGTTGCGGTCGACGACCGGCATCCGGTCCAGCGTCCAGCCGACCGCGTACGTGGCGATGAGCTCGTCGATGCGGTCCGCGTGCTCCGCGTAACCCTCGACGAGGTCCATGGTGTACTCGGCGACCGGCGGCTGACGGTCGTCCGAACGGGCGTGCCGGACCCAGTCCGCGAGGACCGTCTGCACGGACGCCCCGCGCTGGTCGGCCTCGAAGAGGATCTGGAAGGCCCGCTTGCGGGCCTTGTTACGGGCAGCCACGGTTAGCTGTTCACCCGGCCGAGGTAGTCGCCCGAACGGGTGTCGACCTTGATCTTCTCACCGGTGGTGATGAACAGCGGGACCTGGATCTCGTAGCCGGTCTCCAGGGTGGCGGGCTTGGAGCCACCGGTGGAGCGGTCGCCCTGCACGCCGGGCTCGGTGTGCTGGATGGTGAGCTCGACGGCGGCCGGGAGCTCGACGTAGAGCACCTCGCCCTCGTGCTGCGCGACGCTGGCCGTGAAGCCCTCGATGAGGAAGTTCGCCGCGTCGCCGACCTGCTTGCGGTCGATCATCAGCTGGTCGTAGGTCTGCATGTCCATGAAGACGAAGTACTCGCCGTCCATGTACGAGAACTGCATGTCGCGGCGGTCGACGGTGGCCGTCTCGACCTTCACGCCTGCGTTGAAGGTCTTGTCGACGACCTTGCCGGAGAGCACGTTCTTGAGCTTGGTGCGCACGAAGGCCGGGCCCTTGCCGGGCTTGACGTGCTGGAACTCGACGACGGACCAGAGCTGGCCTCCGTCGAGCTTGAGCACCATGCCGTTCTTGAGGTCGTTCGTGGAAGCCACGGTTGCGGAATCTCCTGGACTGACGCTGGTGGACGACCCAGTGGCTGCGGAGGCGCGCACTAGAGCGCGAGCAGCTCCTTGGTCGTGATGGTGAGTAGCTCGGGGCCGCCGTCCGCCTCCTGGCGCACGACGAGCGTGTCATCGATCCGGACGCCGCCCCGGCCCGGGAGGTGGACCCCCGGTTCGACGGTGACCGGCACGCAAGCGTCCAGTTTACCCATGGCCGCAGGAGCGAGCTGCGGGTCCTCACCGATTTCGAGCCCGACGCCGTGCCCCGTGCGGGGGGCGAGGTCGTCGCCGTGGCCCGCGGCGTCGAGGATCTGGCGTGCCGCGTGATCCACTTCGCGGTAGGCCGCGCCCGGCAGCAGTGCCTCGCGGCCTGCACGCTGGGCGGCGAACACGAGCTCGTAGAGCTCGACCTGCCAGTCCGCGGGAGTCGTGCCGATCACGAAGGTGCGGCCGATCTCGCAGCGGTAGCCGCGGTAGTTGGCGCCGAGACAGATGGACAGGAAGTCGCCCTCCTCGACACGGCGGTCGCTGGGGCGGTGGCCGGGCCGCCCGGAGTTCGGGCCGGTGGCCACGGACGTGGGGAAGGCGGGGCCGTCGGCGCCGTGATCGACGAGACGGCGCTCCAGTTCGAGGGCGAGATGCCGTTCGGTGCGGCCGACGAGGATGGACTCGAGGAGTTCCCCGACGGCCTGGTCGGTGATCTCGGCGGCGATGCGCAGACAGGCGATCTCGTCCTCGTCCTTCACGATGCGCTGCTGCTCGACGGCGAGACCGAGGTCGGTGATGCGCAGACGCGGTGCGACGGACTGCAGGGCCCGGTACCGGGCGACGGTCAGGTGGTGCTCCTCCACGGCCAGCGCGTCCGCCGAGGAGCCGCGCGCCAGCTCGGCGGCGGCGACGGCCGGGTCGCCGGCGGAGGTGGGGAGCACGGTCAGCCGCAGCTCCTCGTCGGGCCGCCCGTCGACGGGGTCGCCGGTGGGGGTGCGGGGGCACAGCAGGGCGTCCTCGTCTGGGCCGAGCAGCAGCACGGCGCCGGACGGGGCGGCGCCCGCGAGATAGCGGACGTTGGCGGGTCGGGAGATCAGGACCGCTGCGCTGCCGGCGGCTGCGCACCGGTCGCGCAGCCGACTGCGTCGGGCGCCAAAGACCTCGGACATTCTCCGAGCGTACGAGCCCGATGGCGGACCGGCCTGGTGACGCGGCCGAGCGGGGCCCCTTCCGGGCGCGGGGGGCCGGGGGCACGGCCGCTGCGCGGGGCGCTTCCCCCACC
>NZ_JABZEE010000073.1 GCF_013387495.1 Streptomyces sp. PKU-EA00015
CACAAGCCAAGTCGCTGGAAAGTCGCCAAAATAGGCCACTGACCTGCGGTTTTGTGGGCATGTCGAGTTGCCTGTGGTGCTCTATTGCTGTAGTCTTTTGCTTGTCGGAACGGGGAACGGCACCCCGCCCCGACACCACCAACACACCGGAAGGACACGGCACATGCTTGAGACGACGAACTACCACCGCGCCGAGCGAGGGGCGGCCGTGCTCGCGGCATTCCTGGCAGCCGCCGCCACGGCTGGAGCGACGCTCACGCCGGGCGACCGCGCCGAGCTCGGCCGCGCGGCGGTCGAGGCGTACCCCCTCGGCACCGACGACTCCACCGAGACGCTGAGCTTCACTCTCGCCGACATCTACCACCACGCGGACGGGGTGAAGGCCCCTCACGCCCTGCTCGCTGCGGCCCGGATGGAGCTCTCCACCACGGTCAACGTGCTGCCCGTACTCGGCGCGCTCGGCGACGACGGCCGCCCCGGCATCCTCGCGTGCGCAGTTGCGGCCATCCTCGCGCACGGCGACGAGCAGGGCGTATGCGTCCACGAGGTCACCGACCGCGCTTACGACCACTGGGCCGACGAGGCCGAGGAAGAGCGCTTCATGCGCGTCCGCGCCGAGCGCTACGCCAAGTAACCCCCACCGCCGGGGGGCGGGAACGGCACCCGCCCCTCTGGCACCACCACCAACACCCGGTCGAAGGGAAGTACCGCCATGGGCAAGCCCACCGAGGCCGCGCAGAAGCTGTTAGCCGAGGCCCACGCCGACTACCAGCGAGCCAACAGCCCCGCCATGAAGGCCGCCGCCCGCGAACAGCTCGGGCAGGCCCGCGCCAACGGCAACGCCGCCGCCGCAACCCCCAGCAGCCGCCGCAACTGAGCAACCACCCAGCCGGGGGCGGGAACGGCACCCGCCCCCGCCAGCCCCTCCACCGACACCGAAAGCGCAAGGAGACACGACATGGACGACGTGACCAACGCCGACCGCACGACATGGGCCGCCGAGGCCCTGGCCGCCTACAACGATGCCGCCCCCGACCAGCTCTTGCCCGTGCCCGAGCAGGCCGAGCGGGTGCGGCTCGGCATCATCGCCGCCGAGACCCTGGCCCGCGCAACCGTTGGCAGCCGCACGAGCAGACCGTGAACGACCAGCAGAGTGCAGACGAGGTCATCGGCGACCTGTTCGCCTACATATTCCTTCTGGCGGACGGCCGTGCCACCCCCGACCAGCTCACCCGGGCCGCCGAGGAGATGCGCAGCACCCGCTACCCCGTGACGCTGAACGCACTGTGCGAAGTGACCGCCGCCGACGTCGAACGCGTGGCCGCCATGCTCGCCGCGTGCATGGACGCCGCCGAGCACTTCGGGTGCGACGTGCCCGGCATGCTGCACTTCGCTCGGCTGTGCGCCGAGGACATGAAGGCCGAAGAGGCGCACGACAACGCCCTGACAGCAGTAGGGGCCGGTGGGGACACCCCAGGGGGTGACGGCATCCCACCGGCCCAGCGCTTCCACCAACACCGGCCGAAGGCCGAATGGAAAGCGGCACCAGTGTAGACCGATCCGGCCGAGTGCCGGCACCCGCGCCGTGGTCGCGAGGCGGACCGGGGCGGCATCGAGCCGGCCCCGGACCGCGCTGCCGCCGGCCACCCGCGCCGCCGTCTCGCCACACGGCCGCCCACCCGCATGAGGGAGCCGGCCACCTGCGGCCATACCCTCGCACCCAGCAGCACCCAGCCCCGAAGGAGAGACCCCGTGATCCCGCACGGCCGCCCAGCACTCGACATCCACGGCGTCGCCGAGCGCGCCGGCGTCTCGCCGACGACATGGCGCCGCCGGCACCACGCCGCGTTCGCCGCCGCGGTGCAGCCCCTGCCCGGATCGCTGCGGCCCACCCTCTACGACGCCGCCCAGGTCGACGCCTTCCTGTCGGGCAAGCCGCTGCCCGCACTCCCGGCGAAGCCGCACCCCGATGACCTGTTGACCGACACCGAGGCCAGCGCGGTCGCCGGGGTCGGCGCGTCCACGGTCAGGGCCGACGCCGTCAACGGCTTGATGCCCCGGGGGGAGGAGCGCCACGGCCGCCGGTGGTGGACTCGCGCCGCCGCCGAGGCCCGCGCCGCCCGCCCGAAGCAGTACAAGGGCCGCACGCCCGGCGCCCGAGACAAGGCCCCGCGCAGCCGCCCAGATCACCGGGTGGCCGAGGTGGTCGCCGAACTGGAGCGAGCCGCAGCCGGCCGACGCGAGCCCGTGACCGCCGACGAGATCGCAGAGTTCTACGAGGTCAGCACCCGAACCGCCGAGCGCATCATGGCCAAGGCCCGCGCCGAACGCGGCAAGGCCGCCGGCTAGCCGGCCGGCAGCGGCCGGCCCACGTCGACCAGCAGGCCGGCCGGGACACCGCCGCGCATCCACGACTCGGCTACCGGGCCGATCGCGCCGTTCGCGTGCAGAAGCGGCCCACCGTGCTCGCCCATCAGGGCGGCCGCTGCCTCAGCCACCACAGGCAAGCCCAGGTAGGCAGCACCGGGACGAGGCCACGTCAGATCACGTACAACGCCGTCAGGAGCCGCGCACCAGGCGTGTTCGACGGGAAACGCCAGGTCCCAGGCCCATCCCTCCACATAAGCCAGCTCGCCGCCGGACGCCCACGCCCACGACACCGACTCGATGAAGCACTTCCCCGGCTCCCCCGGCGGTTGCTCGCCGTCCGGCCACGGTGCAGGCGTGAACAGCCGTCCGTGCGCGAGGAGGAGACCGGCGAGACAGCTGTGAGCCCATCCAGAGCGAGCACCGCGGGCCGCCGCATCGAGCCGCAGCCAGTCGACCAGCCAGAACTCAGCATCCGCCGGCCCCGCGGTGACATCCGGCGGTACCGCTTCACTGTCCATGGCGCCAGTCTTCCGCACGGGTTCGCCGTGGCTGGCTGCGGGCTGTGTGGCTTTATCGACGACTTACGACAGCAGTTGTTCACGACGGCGGGAGGCACCTGCCGCGCCAGGATGTCGATGTCGACGAGTACGGGAGGCGGTTCGCCGCCGAGGTCCGTACGACGGCGTCGACGCTGAGCCACCGGCTGCCTAACCCCGTAGCCAGCGCTTTTCTCCTCAGCCACCCGACTTCGATGAAGACGACGACGGCGGAGCGTGCCCGCAGCGGCCTGGCGGTGCTGTCCATCGTCGTGAACAACAGCTCGGCGTTGGCCGATGAAGTGCCTCCCGAACTGCTGTAGAAACGCTGCTCCTCGACGTGTACAGAGCCAGCTGTGTGTGGTGCGCGGTGGGTCCGTAATTCTCCGTGGCCTGCGCCGTTGGCGGCCGCCGGCTCGGTGGGGTGGGGAAAGACGGCTGGCGGCGGGGGGAGGGGTGCCGGGTTGATCTTCGGTCGCCGTCCGCCCGGGCGGTGGTGGGCGCGGACCGTGCCCCCGCCGTCGCGGATGACCGCGCGTGAGGCGACCGCGCCCATAGGCGGTGGCCGAGGGGGAGCAGCTGCTGCCGCGATGTGGCCGGGGCCGCCATGGTCGCTCCGCGTCGGCGCGCGCATCGTCGTGGCCCGGCAGCATGTCGAGGGGTGGTCGCACCAGGTCCGTGCACACCCACCGCCCAAGCACCGTCGCGGGTGCCCGTGGACGCTGCCAGCCGTCGAGGACGAGCAGCACCAGGGCCACGGCACGAGCACGGCGACGAGCGCCAGGAGCACGCCGACGAGGAACGCCCCCGGGCGGACCAGCACACCCGCCAACTTCGCTTGCACAAGCTAAAACAGGCTGGAGATTCCCGCGCGGCACGCCGCTGACCTGCGGGTTCCTTGCGATGCGAAACGTGGCGGAATTGACTGTGGTGCCTAGTTGCTGTATTCTTTTAATTGTCGGGAAGGGGAACGGCACCCCGGACCGGCACCACCAACGCCCCGAAAGGACACAGCACATGAACAACCCGGACAACGAGCGAGTGATCCCGCAGCTTCCCGCCCAGCGCGACCGCCGCGCGAGCTGACCCGCCATCGGGGGGCGGCACCAGGAGCCGCCCCCCGAAACCCGCCCTAACTGTCCGCCCCGCACGATAGGAAAGCACCGATGACCGCCACCACCACCGCGATCCCCACCCAGGCCCAGCCCGTTGCCGAGATCAGCCACGAGCACGGCAGCCGTATCATCACCGCCCTTGAGGGCGCGTGGGCAGCGATCCGCGCCCAGCACCCCGAGGTGCCCCACGTCCTGATGATCACCGGCACCGGCCGGAGCCGCACGGGGATCACGTGGGGGCACTTCGGAGAGAAGCGCTGGACTGTTGAGACCGGCACCGGCACGAATGCCGGAAGGACGCACGAGCTCTTCGCAGGGGGCGAGCTGTTGAGCCTGGGAGGTCTCAGGACTGTTCAGACGCTCTTGCACGAGGCCGCCCACGCCCTTGCCCACGTGCGGGGCATCAAGGACACGTCCAGTGATTACCGGTACCACAACAAGCGATTCGTGAAGCTCGCCGAGGAGCTTGGACTCACCGGACCCGCGACCCCCGCCAACGTCATTGGCTGGTCAGACTGCACCATCACCGACGCCGCCACCCAGCGGTACGCCGAAGTCATCGCGGCATTGGACGCCGCCCGACTCCCGTACGTACACGACCCAATGGCGGTCATGCTCGGCAAGGGCACCCGCCCGACTACGGGTGGAGACGACGAGGGCAGCGACGCAGGCGGCACCACCGAAGGAGGGGAAGGCGGAGAGCCCGGGGGCGATGAAGGCGGAGATGCCCCCCAGCCGCCGAAGAGGAAGCGCCCGACCCGCTTCCTGGTCATCTGCGGATGCATCGAGCGGGACGAGGAAGGAAACCCCAAGCTCGGCAAGGACGGCCAGGAGAAGCCCGGACGCGCCATCCAGATCAGCCGGAAGTCTTGGGAGTTCGGCACCGTCGACGGGGGCGACGAGGGCGGGTTGATGTGCGGCCGGTGCAAGCAGCCGTTCCGCAAGGCCGACCCCGCCGCGTAGGCGAGCAACGGTCAGGGGCTCACGGGCCCCTGACCCTCAGTCACCAAGCTGGCGCTGGCAACCGGGTGCCGGCCGGTGCGGCCGGAGGCGGCATCGAGCCGCCTCCCGGCCGTAGCTGCCGCGTCTCGGCTGACGCCGACACAAATTAACCCCGCAACACGTCGAAATTGTGGACATCAACATGTAGGCACCGACTATGCTCACGATCATGGCAGCACCTAGAGGACGACAGCAGCGAGGCCGCTCGACGGACTTTCCGTCAGACAAGGCGATTCGCGCAGGTCTGCTGTTGCACCCCGGCGAGCCCGTACGCGAGGCGTACGAGGACCTGGTAGCCGAAAGAGGCATCAGCGGTGCCGAAGTGATCCGACAGGCCCTGATGGAGATGCACAAGAGGCACCGTCAGGAGCGATCCAGTTCGATGCAGTTGAAGGAGGCCGGGTGATCTCACCGGCTGCGTGATCAGCTCTCGGGACTCCTAACCGAGTCTGACGCGTAAGCCGCCCGGGTCTCAGCTCCCATGGATGCCACTCCGACCTGCTGAGACTCCGGGCCCTAGAAAAGGCACTCAGCCGCCGTTGCTGCCGGTTTCCTAGGCCGACGAGCGGGGGCTTTCGTGCGTCCTCATAGCACCGAGGAGCTGCCGCCATCGTAGCGCAGACCCACGGTGGCGGCACCGGCATGCCTGAACGCGGTGTGTCATCAGCGTTTTATCGACAAGGCGACCCGGTATCCGCCGCTGTATCCGTTCCATCCCCTGTGTCCGCAGGGGCCATGTCCTTGCGCGCCCAGGACGAACGAGCCCAGGCGCACCGGACGCTGACCACTGTCCTTGCCGAGCTGTACCCGCGCACCGTCGTACGGGCAGCGGCAGGAGTACCCGGCGCATGGCAGAACGCCTACCCGCCCGAACAGGCCGTACCCGTCGAGGGCATGGACCTAGACCGGCCCGTCGCGGTGCACCTGGCCGTGCACTACCGGCGCGGCCACGGCCGCCGCTTCCGATTCATCGCGTTCGACTGCGACGCCAAGACGGCCGGGGCCGAACAGGCCGCCGCCGACGCGCGCCTGTTGTCCAACGCAGCAGAGGCCGAGGGCATCCCGGCGGTGCCGGCCGCGTCCGGCACGCCCGGAGGCGTTCACGTGTGGACCGGGTGCGTCGAAGGCGTCGCCCCCGCCGTGGCGAGGCGCATCAACGACGCCGCCGCCCGCCTGTGCCCGTCGCTTGACAAGGCCCCCTTGGCCAACCCGCAAGAAGGGCTGATGAGGCCGCCGGGTGCCGCACACCGCAACGGCCGGCGCAGCACCCTGACCGCCCACACCGCAGAAGAGGCCGTCAATCTGCTGGGCCCAGATTCAGCCCCCGCCGAAGCGTTCGAGCGTCTGGCCGTGAGGCTTGAGACTCTGGCCGCCGAACGGACCGCCGTCCCCGACGCGGACGACGAGACGAGCACCGGCACGGTGCCGCCGTCGATCCGGCAGCGCGGCCCGAGGCTGCGGCGCATCGTCGAAGACGAGGCCGGGTGCCCCAAGGTGGATGCGCCGTGGCGCCCGCTCGGCGAACGGGCCCTAAAGGGCTTGCGCCGTCCGCTGAGCCGCCGGGACGACCACAGCGCCTACAAGCACGCCCCGGCCCGGTCCATGGCCCTGGCTGGCTGGACACAGGCCGAGGGCCTGGCCGTTGTGCGTGACGCGGCATTGTCGCCCGCTCTGGAGTGGCTGCGGAGTGAGCGCCAGGACGACGGCCGCCGCCGTCCGCGCGCCGCCGAGGAGACCGAGCGACTGTGGGCCCGGGTGTGGTCGCTCGCCGTCGAGGACGCCGCCCGCATGCCCCGCAGGCCCGAGGACGACGGCCGAGGAGCACCCAGCGAGGTACAGCAGGCCGTTGCTGATCTGTTCGTCCGGATGCGGGCCGCGGGCCCCGCACGCTGGAGCAGGGAGTCAGGCCCGGCCGACGCAGCGACCCTTCACGCCCTGGCGTACGTCATGCTGCTCGCCGGCACGACCGACGTCTCCGCCAACATCCGCCGGCTCGGCGTGCTCGCCGGCTACACCTACCAGACGGCCGCCCTGGCCCTACTGCGGCTGATCAAAGACGGATGGCTCACCATCACCGCCGAGGCCGAACGCCGAGCAGGAAAAGCCCGCCGGGTGACCCTGGCCACCAGCCACGAGTGCACCGACGACCACCGTCACCGGTGCGCCATCTACACAGCCCCGGAGGACGTTTCACCAGTTCACCTGGGGTCTGACAGAAGTGGAACGCCCCCCGCTCTCGCCCCCCGGGATAGCTCCTCTTCCCACCTGCGGTCTGCTCTGACGCACCACCAGGCCGACGTCTGGCACGAGGCTGGCCACCACGCTGCCCGCACGCTGTGGACACTGCGCACGAAGGGGCCGTGCACGGTCACCGATCTGATGAAGGCCACCGACTACACCCGCCGGACGATCCGGCGCCACCTTCACCGCTTCACCGAAGACCAGCTGACCACCACCAAGACCAACCGCCGAGGAGAGACGACCTACACCGCCACAGATCGAGCTCTCCACCAGGCTGTCAGGAAGCCGCAGAACGTCGACCGCATGGCCGCCCTGGCCGTCGCCTACCGTGTCGAGGAAGCCGCCCATGAGTGGCTGACCGCAGAGGAGGCACACCGGTCCCTGCCCTACCGCGAGCGCCCGCGCCGTGCCCTTGCCGACCAGACCGTCATCCCCGGCATGGACCCCCGCGGCCGCGCCTACCCGCGCATGGTGAACGGCCGCCCCGACCACGCCCGCGCCCGCCGCATCGAGGCCCAGCGCATCGGCGCAGTCGAGATGCTCGCTCACGCCCAGCAGCTCACCCGCACCGGCCAGTTGCTCGACCTCCCGCACCTCAGTGCCACCGGAGCCAACCAGCAGTCCGCACACCGATCCGGCGGCCGCGCCGTCATCCCGTCGCGCGCCGGGTGCCCGCACTGCCACGCCAACCCCGGCGAACGGTGCATGACATGGGGAGTCAGGGGAGGCCGCCCCGCCGCCCGATGGCACGTCGCCCGCCGCCGCGCTGCCCAGGCCCAGGCCCGCGCCACGGAGTGAGCCCGACATACCGGCCAGAGCCGAGGAAGTGGCCCCGCCGGAGCCCCACGCGATAGAGTCGCCGCCAGCGAGAGACATCAGGGGAAACAAGCAGGACCCCAGGGAGCCGATCGCGAGGCCAGTGGAGAGCAATCCTCCCGCCGGCACACCAGAGGCCCGCCGAGCGCGGAAGCCCTCTCCCCGACAGAAATCGGGGGCCAGTCCCGAGTTCTTCCGGGACAACTTCGCTTGTACAAGCGAAGTCCGGCGCACCGCGCACCACGGCGGAAGGCCGGCCAGGCCGCCGCCGCGGGCCGCAAGGCCCCGCCTCAGGACCGGCCGACGAGACGTCGGCGACCACCCCGAAATTTCACGGCAGATCGCCAACCGCTAATTTCTGGAATACTAGAAATGCTATTCCAGTAATGTTAAGCTGAGGGCATGTCAGAGACCATGGACCGGGCCGCCATTGCGGCAGAGGCTTTCAAGCAGCAGCCGGACAGCGCGGACCTGGAAGCGGTGCGCGCCTACTGGCGTGACGTGACGCTCGGCCAGGACCAGGCGGACCGGCTCGACTGGTCGGCAGAGCAGGCCGGGGCCGTCGCGCATGCCGCAGCCGGCGCGCTGGTGCTCGACCAGGACGGCACACCCCGGCACGTCACCGGCACCGGTCTAGGCCGCCGAGTGGCCGCCGGCCGCATCGCCGTTCTGCGCACGGCCGGTTTCCTCGCGGCGAGCGCACCGGATGCCACGGGCCGCCGCCTCATCGAGCCCACCCCGGACGGCCACCGCGCACTGATGGTGTGGCAGCGATGGAGCCCGGCACCGGTCGTGAAGGACAAGCGGACCGAACGCGATGCCCTGACCCCGCTCCACCAGGGCGACGAGGCCCGCCGCCGCGCGGTGGCCGCCGCCCGCAGGATGCGCGAGTACGAGCGCCGCAACGCGGCGAAGTGGGCCGAGACCGAGGCGAAGATTGCCGCCGGCCGTCGTGAGGACGAGCTCAACGCGCAGTGGCGCGAGGCGAACGGCATCCGCAACCCATGGGCGAAGCGGCCCGCCGGGTGGACCATCGAGGCCCAGGCAGAGGCGGACCGCGCCGCCGAGGAGACCGCCGAGGCAGCGCCCCGCGAGACCGCCCACGTCTGCGAGGTCCGCGAACCCGAGCCGGAGCCCGCCGCCCACGGCCGCGCCGCCGGGGCCGAACAGGTGCGCCAGCAAGCCGAGGACACCGACCAGCCGCAGCGGACGGCCGCCGCCGGGGCCCTCGCCGAGCTCACCCCCGAGGCCCACATGCCGCAGGTCACCGGCTCGCCGACGAGGCGACGACAGTCGCACGGGACGGACAGGGACCTACGGATTGCCGCCCGCCGACACTCGTACGGCAGCATCAGCAGCCGGGCCCGTCCCTGGCGGTCCGCAACGACCGCGCCGTCGTCGAGACGGACGCGCCGCACTACCAGCAGGAGGACCACCATGACCACGGCAGCCGGCACCGTTCGCCGAGAGGAGGCGCACCATGTGGGCTGAGACTGCCGCATGGGTCGAGTGGCTGGCGCGATGGGTCGCGATCTTCATCGGTCTGGGAGCGGTCGGGCGGGTGCTCTATCTCCGGACGATCGGCCGCCGGGTCGACGCGGGAGAAATCGGATTCGCCCTGGCCGGTGCTGTGCTGCTGATGGCCGCACCGAGCGTGGCGGGCTGGCTGTTCGACACGGCCGAGGAGTCCGGCAGCGAGCCCGACGACGCGCCACCGGCCACGGACGGTCCCGCCGATATGCCGTGGGAAACGATCACGCTCGTGGCCGCGCTCGTCATCGCCGTTGCGGGGGCGGTCGCCGCCGTGGCCGCCGTGACCCGCACGACGAAGAAGCGGCGCAGGAACCGGCGGACTGAGGCCGACCGCCGCGCGGCCATCGAGGCCCGGCACGATGCGGTGCGGGAGGCGTACGGGGCGTTCAGCGCGGACATCTTCGCCGTGCTAGAGAGGCCACGCCTGGCGGACGTTGCCGTACCGCAGACGGCCGCGCTCGTCACCGCACTCGCCACGGCGGGCGACGCCCGAGCGGCCGCCGGCCCGAAGGCCACTGCGGACTACGCCCAGGCCGTGACCGCCCTCGAAATCGCATGGCGCGTAGCCGACGAGCATGCACGCAAGGCGGGCACCTCCCAACTTCCCGCGCGGGAACGGGCTGCCGTCGAGCAGGCGGCCAAGCTCTTGCGGACTGCGCTCAACGACGGAGGCACCGACCACGAGCGCCGTCTGTCCTACCAGCGTGCCATGACCCTGATCACGAATGCGATCGTCATCCCCCGGCAGGCGCTCGCGGCCGTCGAGCACCGCGCCCACCCCGTTCTGGACTCCAAGGAAGGCCCCCGCGCGTGAGTATCGACAAAGCCCCCGAGGGCCTGTCACCGCAACCTGCCGAGCAGTTGAAGCGGTTTGGCATGCATGACGAGGACGGGGCGGCGCCGCCCAACCCCGAGCCGCAGGGAGACGGAGAGGGCGAGGGAGAAGCACCGTACGGGTACTGGACCGAGCCGTGCGCGAACTGCGGGAAGCTGATTCCCCGGACCCGGCCGTCCGGGGCCGGCCGCCCGCCCGAGTACTGCGACAGCACCTGTCAGAACGAGCGCAAGGCCGCCCGCGCCCGCGAGCGCAACGCCCCTGGCCTGCCGGGGCAGATTCTCCGTGTGGAGGAGACCGTCACGAGGCTGGAACAGGTCTCCGCGGACATGCGGTTGGAGCTGCGGAAAATCAACAGCCCCGAGGGCATCGAGGCCCGCCTAGCGGCAGCCCGCGCGGCGAACGCCAACGACGTGGCACAGGCCAACCAGGAGACCGTACAGGCGAAGGCGGATGCCGCCGCCGCCCGCTCAGAAGCCTCCCAGGCCCGCGCCGACCGGGAAGCCGCCGAGGCTGCAGCCGAGCGAGATCGCGCCGAGCGTGAGGCCGCCGACGATGCCCGGGAAGTGGCCGAGCAGAAGGCCCGCGACGCCGAGCGACGCCGGGACCAGGCGGAGCGGAACGCGGCAGACGCCGCCGCCGCCCAGCAGCTCGCCGAGGAGGAACGCGCCGCCGCGACCGACCGGGCGGAGCGTGCCGAACGCGAAGCCGCTGAGGCGATCGAGCAGCGCGACACCGCCACCGTGCAGCGCGACCAGGCCCGCCAGGCCGCCGCCGCCGCCCAGGCCCGTGCCGAGGCCGCCGAGCAGGAACGCACCCGCGCCGAGGAACGCGCCCGCGAGGCCGAGCGGGCCCGCGAAGTTGCCGAGCGGGAACGGGACACCGCCCGCAGTGATGCGGCACGCGCAGCCGAGGAGGCCCAGGCCGCCCGCACCGCCCAGCAGCTCGCCGAGAAGCGGGCCCGCCAGGCGGAGGCGGAAAAGGAGGAGTTCCAGGCCGGATACGCCCAGGCGCTTGCCCAGACCAACGAGGTCCGGCGCGAGCGCGACGAGGCCACCGCGCAGATCACCGAGGCCAACCGGCAGCGCGCCGCCGCCGAGCAGCGCGCGACCAGGGCCGAGGATGGCCGGACGCAGGCGGAGAACCGCGCTGACCGGGCCGAGCAGCGGGCAGACACGCGCATCAGCGAAGCCGAGCGGCGACGGGACCAGCTTGCCGCGCAACTCGCCACCGAGCAGGAGGAGCGGCGCACGGCGGAACGGGACAAGGGCGCCGCAGAGCAACGCGCACTCGACGCCGAGCAGCGCGCCGAACGGGCCGAGGCCACCGCGGAACGGCTCACGGGAGAACTACGGGCCCGCGACCAGGAAAACGACCGGCTGCGCGCCGAAATCGCGGAACTGTCGCGCACCAGGAAGCCAGCCCTCCGGGGCAAGAAGGCGACCGCCGAGGCCGAGCCGGCCCCGGTAGAGGTCCACCCGCTTCAGAGCGCCGTGCCGTTGGACGGCGAAGACGACGAGCCGCCGGCCTGAACCGAGGAAGTCACCGCAGGCAGTAACCCGCACCCCCTGACGAGAGGTTGGGCACTACGTGACGACCACGACGAGCACCAGGGCCACGGGCAAGGTGCCCGCCCAGCCCATCGAGACCTACGACGGACTGCCGGTGTACACGTCCGGGGAGACGCCGGAAGGGCTCATGACCGTTCGGCAGTTGGAGGACGCCAGCCGCAGGCGGACACCGGGCCAGAAGCCCCGCGCCTATCTGCGCTACCGCACCCGCTACCGGGGCAGCGACATGATCGAGCTGTACCACGTCGATGACACCCGGGCCGTCCAGCCGCTCTCTCCCCGCCAAGAGGCGCAGAAACTCGCCCGCCGCACGTGCATCCTGTGTCAGACCGTGGCCGACCGCCCGCTGTCTGCGCGCGGCCGGCGACACTTCCCGTGGCTTCCCGTCTCGGGCCGCATCTGCACCCCCTGCGAGAACGCAGCCGCCGACCGGTGGCAGCGCACATGTCTGCGGTGCGGAACCGAGTTCCTGCACAACGACAGCGTGTGCTACCGCGAGTGCATCGCATGTGAGGAGGCGCGCAAGCGGGGCGAGGAAGTCGCCCGTCGGCTCGCTCGGCGGCACTGTCCCGACTGCACCATTCAGACCGCCACCCGCGAGGAGATCGAGGCCGCCGACGCCGCCGACGACTTCCGCCACGCGTTCGGGTTTCCCCGCACCTGCGAGGCGTGCAAGGTGGAGCGGAAGGGGAGGGCCGAGGAGGCCCGCAGGGCAGGCGAGCGGAAACGGTGGGACGAGCTGAGCCCGGTTCGGCAGTGGGCCCGCCGGGTGATGGCCGCACCGCACGAGTACGCGATCCTTGACACGGAGACCACGGGACTTGAGTGGGACGCGAAGATCGTGGAAATCAGCGTCACGGACGGGGCTGGGAGTGTGTTGCTGGACACCCTTGTACATCCCGGGGGACCGATTCCCGAGGAGGCTACCGCGATCCACGGAATCACCGACGTGGAGGTGAAGAACGCGGATCGGTTCGGGCGATCCTGCCCCGGCTCACGAGAGCGCTCGAAGGCCGGCGCGTCATCATCTACAACCAGCAGTACGACACCGGAGTTTTGGCCTACGAGCTCAGCCGCCACTACCAGGAGCACAGCCCCATCCTGACCGGACTGGAGCCGTTGCGGCGGTACGAGCGGCACCCGGCAGCCGCGGAATGGATGGACGCCCAACAGTGGGACCGGTGTGCGATGCTCGCCTACGCGGTGCACGTCGGGGAATGGTCTGACTACTGGGGCGGCTGGAGTTGGCAGAGGCTCGGAGGAGGTCACCGGGCACTCGGGGATTGCCGAACGGTGGTTGAGCGAATCAGGGAAATGGCCGAGCGGCCCGACCCCTTTTAGCCCCTGCCCGCACGACGAGAGCCCGCACCCACGAGGATGCGGGCTCCCGCCTTTTCCACACCCCAACACGACTTAGCTTGCACAGGCTAAACGGTGGTTGGGCGGTGGGTGTGCACGGACCTGGTGCGACCACCCCTCGACATGCTGCCGGGCCACGACGATGCGCGCGCCGACGCGGAGCGACCATGGCGGCCCCGGCCACATCGCGGCAGCAGCTGCTCCCCCTCGGCCACCGCCTATGGGCGCGGTCGCCTCACGCGCGGTCATCCGCGACGGCGGGGGCACGGTCCGCGCCCACCACCGCCCGGGCGGACGGCGACCGAAGATCAACCCGGCACCCCTCCCCCCGCCGCCAGCCGTCTTTCCCCACCCCACCGAGCCGGCGGCCGCCAACGGCGCAGGCCACGGAGAATTACGGAGATTGGGCGCCCCTACACATCAGGCCCGGGGCTGCAACTGACTACCTTGTTAAACTGCACAGCGATGCTCAGGAGAGGATGAGGCGGGTGATTGCTTCCCGGGCGATGCGGCCAACGGTGTAGATCTGTGCTTGTAGTTCTGCCCTGCGTGCGCGTGCTGCGCGTGAGCGTGAGGCGCCGGAACCGATGAGGTTTTCCGCGTGGAGTTGGGCGACTACCGGTTCACTGACGCGGTATGCCGCGAGCTGTGCGGAGGCGATGAGGTCAGGGGCGATATCCACGGCGATTTTGTCGGTGAACTGTTCGTTCGGTGTTCCGGGACGGCGACCGGCGAGCCGCTGGGCTTCCTGCTCGCTCGGCCTGAACGGTGCCCAAGGGCCGGCGAGGTCAGGGGCGGCCAATCGCACGCGCATGGAGGCTTCCACCAGGTGACTTGCGCCGGGCCAGGTGCCGGGCCGGAGGGCGAGCGCTTCCAGCCGAACGGCTTGAGGTGTCGGGGCATCGAGGGCGAGGCCCAGGCGCGCGCGCTCGGCGTCGACCCAGGCCGCTTCCGCAGCAGCGTTCTCCCTGGCGATCCGGCGCAGTTCGTCGCCTTGCCACTTGTGTAGCCACACGAAGGTGTTGACCTTTCCGGAGATCAACGCGATTCCTCTCTGTGGTATGTCCGTGGACGAGTCGGCCCCGACCCTTTAAAGCAGGCCGGGGCCGAGGAATCGAGGGGTCAGGAACCGTTGGAGGCCGCTGTGGGCACCGCGGATTCTGTCGCGTCTGGGGTGCGCGGCCCGGGTGCTGTCGGAGCGGCAGCCCGGGGCCGCTTGGTGCGTGCCCCCTTGGGCCGTCCCTGCGGTCGACGCGTCGGTTCCTCCGCTCCCATCTGCCGCAGTTCCTCGGGCGTCCAACCCGCCGCTTGAGCGTCGGAGTAGGCCGCACCGTAGGTCTTTTCATTGGCATTGATGAGCTCTTGCAGACGCTTGCGCTCAGCGATCGCATCGGCGAGAGGAGGGATGACGTTCATGCGCGTGGCCAGCAGCTCTTGCGCGGTGGCGAGGATCGGCGACTGTGTGTCAGTTCCCGGTGCGTTGTCGGCAGGTGTCGTCATGCGCGCCATGGTAGCGCCGCACCTGCTCCGGGCGCGTGAACTTCCCGCCCCGGAGCAGGTGCGGGTGGACAGGCGGGGGCTGCTCCCCCGCCCCATTCGCGGCGGAGCCGCGAGCCGCCCTAGAAGCCCGGCACCCCAGCCGACTACCCTCCTGCGTCGGAGCAAGTTAGTGGATAAGGTGACCTTATCCAGCCATCGGGCTCCGGTCGTCGCGCCGCTCGACCAGTCCCCGATGACTTTTCGGTCCGGGCACGGACCGATGGAGGGATGGATTTTGGGAACTGACAACACGCCAAAGCGCCGCCGACCGCGACGCGAAGACGCTCCCCGACGAGAGCGTGTGAACGCACGTTTCAATGAGCTTGAGTACGCCACTTTGATGACGGCCGCAGCGGCAGTCGGCATGTCCGTCACGGCCTACGTGGCAACGGCCGCCGTAGCTGTAGCACGAGAAGAGGTGTCACCCGCTCCGGTCGACTTCAAAGAGCGCATGCGGACACTGTCCGATGCGCGAATTGCGGTCAACCGGATCGGAACCAACCTCAACCAGATTGCCGCTGTGCTGAACTCGGAGGGCGAGGAGACCCCCGAGCGCCTGGCGGCAGTTCTGGAGCGGGTAGAGCGGGCGGTGCGTTCGTTGGACGAGGCGACGATTGCAGTGATGGAGGGCCGGGCGTGATTCCGAAGAAGGCGAAGGCCGGCGGACGTACTGCGGGGTTGCTGTACTACCTGTACGGCCCGGGGCGGGCGAACGAACACGTTGACCCGCACATGATCGCGGCGTGGGACGGTGGCGTACTGGACCCGGGCCGGGACGAGGGGACCACTATCCCCGTTCTTGCGTCACTGCTCGATGCCCCGCTGTACGGTCTTGAGGGCAAGATTCCCGACCAGCACGTGTACCACGTGCCGGTGTCCAATGACGCATCCGACCGCATCCTTTCCGACGAGGAATGGGCCGACGTGGCGCGCGAAATCATGGACGCTGCGGGCATCGCACCAAAGGGCGACCCCATGGGCGCGCGATGGGTTGCCGTCCGGCATGACCCCCAGCACATCCACATCGTTGCCACCTTGGCACGGCAGGACGGCCGAGCCCCGAACCTGAGACGGGACATGGTGAAGATGCAGGCTCGCGCCCGGGAATTGGAAGTGCGGTACGACCTGCGCCGACTGACGAGCGGAGACAAGACCGCGAGCCGGTGGCCGACGACGGCCGAGGCCGAGAAGGCGAAGCGCAAGGGCCGCGACGAGACGCCGCGGATGACGCTTCAAGGGAAGGTCCGACAGGCCGCCGCCGCTGCCGGATCGGAAGACGAGTTCTTCGCCGCCATCCAGCGAGCAGGTATCCGGTTGAACCAGCGAACCGCACCGGACGGAACGGTCACCGGGTACTCCGTTGCACTGCCCGGAGACCGGACCGGTGCAGGCCGCGCCGTGTGGTTTTCCGGCTCGCGACTCGCCCCGGATCTGTCCCTTCCCCGAGTGCGCGAGCGCTGGACGGGAGTGTCGGCCGGGGCCGGGACCGCCGGTGCTGGACAGTTCACCAGCCAGGCCACCGCGTGGCAGGCAGCCGCCTGGCAGGTCCACCAGGCCGCCGCAATTCTGGGGCAGGCCGGGAACCAGGCTGGCGCGGGCGAGATGGTCGCGCTCTCCGATTTCCTGACGACGTACGCCGCCCAGGCCCCGGCAGAAGTGCGCCAGGAACTGAGAGACGCCGTCCGAGCATTCGAGCGCGCCGGCCGTGCCCCGACATCCCGTCAGATGCACAGTGCCGCGAGCAACCATCTGCGCATGGCGACGCAGCTTGTCGTCATGAGCGCATCGCTCGGCGTGAACGGTGGAGAGGCAGCGGCAGCGATCACGATTCTGGTCGCCGTTGCTCTGGCCGTCATCGCTGCCCAGCGATTCCACCAGGCCGCCCAGCACCGCGCCCAGGGGCAGGCCGCCGCACAAGCCGGCTACCACCTGCGTGCCGCTACCGAAGTCGCTTACGGCGCGAGCAACACCGGCAGCCGGCGCGGAAGCCGCGCCACCTGGCGCAGGATTACGGAACGGCAGGACGGCCCCGCACTAATCGAGACGTACGCGCCCGTTGTGCGTGCGTCGTTGCCCGAGCAGGCGGAAAGGGTGCTCAGCGAGGACGCGTGGCCCGCTCTCGCCGTCACACTCAAGCAGGCTGAGAACGCCGGCTACGACCCTGCACAAGTGCTCGCCGAAATGGCGGCCCAACGCAGTTTTGGGGACGCCGAGAGCGTCGCCGAAGTCTTGGTGTGGCGACTGCAACGCCGCATGGTCAGAGACACCCCCGCCACAGTCAGCGGCAAGCCCCAGCCGACTACAGCCCGCCCCACCGCAACCACTCTGGAGGGGGCCACAGGGGCTGGCGAAGCACGCACGCCCACCGGGGTGGAGAGGGAAGGCAGTGCGGACGGAGAGGCGGCACCTACAGGACCCGTCACGCCCCTGCCCGTCGTCGGCCGCAGCGAGTCGATTGAGTCCACGCCGCTTGGCGGAGAGGACGCACCCACTTTCGGAGACGCCGTGCGCCGCGCAGTGCCGTCCTACGCGTCCGATGTGCTCGCCGACCCGGCGTCGGCGACCCTGGCCGCCTACCTCATCAAGGCGTCGGGCGAGGGTCACGCACCCGCCGAATTGCTCGCCGAAGTAGCCGGCGCCCGTGACCTGGCGGACGCCGACAGCGTGGCCCAAGTGCTCGCCTGGCGACTCCAAGGCCGACTGGGCGGCACAGGGAAGCCGGAACCGCTTCCCCGTACTACCGCCAGGCGCACGACGCCAGCCGGAGCGCAATCCCGAAACCCCGGCGAGCGCACCGCCGCCGAACTCGCCGCCCAGCAAGCCGCACAGCGACGCAACCAGTCCCGTGGACCGCGCCGCTAGGCCCGCCCGTGCCTGCCTCAAGAGTGGCGAAAACCTCCGGTCACACAAGAGCAGGACAGCTAGCGTCAGACACGAGGCGACCCCAGAAAGGGACACGTGATGAGCAAGGAGAACGGGGTGAACCGGTGAGCGACGTCAACCCGATGGAACAGGCAGCCGGGCAGGCCGTGCAGACGGCCGCCGTCGCCCTTCAAGTGCTGATCTTGGCGTCGCAAGCCTTGAGCGAGGCGTCACGGCGCGAGGTGCCCCACGCGGCACCGACGCCGACGCCAGCCCCCCAGCAGCAGCCCCCCGCGCAGCAGCAGACCGATCCGGATCACGAGCGGTACGCGCACTTGGTGCGTGGAATCGTCCGGCCGCCAGCCGTGGCCGAAGCGATGGTGAAGGCACCGCAGTGGCCCCAGCTCGCAGGCGAGCTGAAGAAACTGGAGAGCGCCGGAGTGAACGTGGGGCAGTTCCTCACCGACGCGGCCCCCGTCATCGCGCGCATGGATGCGGACTTGCGGGCAGGCGCACCCGCGCCGGGCGTCACCGCGTCGCCCGCCGCAAATCTGCGCGACCCGTGGGCACCCACCGCTGGCCAGGAGCGTGCCCAGCGCGACGAGCCGGGCATGGTCAAGAAGTTCGTGGAGTGGGTCAAGCAGGCCGTGTCCAAGCTGTTCAAGAAGGCCACCGGCCAGGACAAGCCCACCGCGCTCGGCGAGCGAAGTAAGGAGCTTGCCCGACTCGGCATCAGTGCCCAGGAGAACTCACGGCTTGTCGTCGTCGCCCGCGAATCCTTGGCCGACGAGGGCATGTTGAACCAGATGGTCACCTCGCGCGAGTGGCCCGGCATCGCCAGCCAGATCAAGGCACTCCAGGAGGCCGGGCACAACCCGCGCGAGGCCCTGGCGGGAGTCCCCACACGCATGCAGCAGGCAGCCGCCGCCGGAATCACCCTCCGCCCGTCCGAGGCCGCCCGCGGAGTCTTAACCGACCAGGCCAAAACCCCCGTCCCTTTCCCCGCTCGACCTACCGCCCCCACTCCCCTGGCACCCGCCGCCGCACCGTCGACCACGTCGACGAGCCTCACGGCCGGACTCGCCCCGGCGTCCGCGCCGATGAGTCCGCCGCCGTCCGCCACCCAGTCGTCCGCGCCGATGAGTCCGCCGCCGTCCGCCACCCAGTCGTCCGCGCCGATGAGTCCGCCGCCGTCCGCCACCCAGTCGTCCGCGCCGATGAGTCCGCCGCCGTCCGCCACCCAGTCGTCCGCGCCGATGAGTCCGCCGCCGTCCGCCACCCAGTCGTCCGCGCCGATGAGTCCGCCGCCGTCCGCCACCCAGTCGTCCGCGCCGATGAGTCCGCCGCCGTCCGCCACCCAGTCGTCCGCGCCGATGAGTCCGCCGCCGTCCGCCACCCAGTCGTCCGCGCCGATGAGTCCGCCGCCGTCCGCCACCCAGTCGTCCGCGCCGATGAGTCCGCCGCCGTCCGCCACCCAGTCGTCCGCGCCGATGAGTCCGCCGCCGTCCGCCACCCAGTCGTCCGCGCCGATGAGTCCGCCGCCGTCCGCCACCCAGTCGTCCGCGCCGATGAGTCCGCCGCCGTCCGCCACCCAGTCGTCCGCGCCGAGGAGCCCCACCGAGGCATCCGCCCCCGCGAGGACAGATGCCCGCGCTGCGGCAGCGTCGGCACAGTCCACCACCGCCACGCCCGGCGTAACTCCATCACCGGGACCGCAGGCAGCGCCGGCCGCGCCCGCCGCACCGGCCACGCCGGCCCGTACCCACGGCCGCTGATAGCCCACCCAGACTGAGGAGGAACAGATGAATCCCCATGCGCGAACCCCGCGGCGGGCGAGCGAGGACGAGCCGGCCCGCAAGCCGGATTCCACCACGACCGGTACCACCGGCGAGGGCAGCACGGATGATGCCGAGGCCCGCCGCCAGGCTGCCGCGCACGCCCGTAGCAGCGCCGCAGCCGAGTCCCGTTCGGATGCCGCACGCGGTGACGCCGACGCGGCCCGAGGCCGCGCCGCCGAGGCGGACGGACGCGGAGATGCGGCCACAGCCAGGGCCGAGTGGAGCGACGCGGCAGGGCTGGACGGACTCGCCGCCCACGAGGCCGACACGTCGGCCATCGACGCCCGCGCCGCAGCCGCCGCCGCGCAGTCCAGCACTGTTCCGGCAGGCCAGCGCGGCCGTGGACGCGCTGGCCGCAAGGCGGCCACACCACCGGTCGGTCAGAGGACAACGCCAGCACCAGCCGCTAGCACTGCACCGCCACGCCGAGTCTCGTAGGAGATCAGCCAATGACCGCTACAGCGCCCACAGGACTGCGAACCACGTTGCTTGTGCTCTATACCGAGGCACTGGAGGAATGCCGGGACTTCTACACAGGGCTTGGACTGAGCTTCGCGCCTGAGCAACACGGCACAGGGCCTGAGCACTATGCCGCGGTGCTTCCGGATGGCATGGTGATCGAGCTTTACCCGGCAACCGCGGAGCGAGTCACCCGCACTCTGCGCTTGGGCTTCTCGGTGGACGGGGCGGCCATGGAACCGCCGCTTGCCCCGGGGCGTCATCTGCGTAAAGATCCAGAAGGCCGCAAGGTCGAACTGCACGCGATCTGACGAGGGCATGATGAGCACAGGACCGGCAGAGACAGTCACGACCGCCATCCGCTCGGCGCTTGGCGATGACGTGCAGGTCACCGTTCAGGAGTTCTCATCTGGGGCCCTGGCCATCACGATTCGTCGGGGTGAGCGGACGGCCATGATCGATGCCCGGTCGCCAAGCGAGTGGGCTGTATCGGTAGAGCCTTCAGAGAGCGAGGCTTTCACCGGCCACGATCACACAGCCAGTTCGCTTGCCGAGGTGGTCGACATCGTGCGCCGGGAATGGTCGCCCCGCTGATCCCAAGTCCCTGCGGTCATCATGGGACTTGGTAGCAGTCCTGCCGGGTGTCTGATGGCTGGTCTGTGAGTGGAGGAATGCCGGTGTCTGAGTCCCCTGAGTCGGGGCGAATACTGTCCTTGCCGGAGCGGCTGGCGGTCTTGTACCAGCGACTCGGCGAGCTTCCCGCTCCGCGTACCGCAGACGAAGCGTTGCAGCAGCTGAACACGACTTTGGAAGCGGTTGAGGACCAGCACAGCGGAGTGCCCAAGGACCCCAACCCCGGCCTGAAGTTCGATGGGCGGATGTACCCTCCGCGATCCGACTTCATCGAACGCAAACCGGACGGCGGGATAGTCGCGACCACCAAAGGCAACATGATCTACGCCTCACCGGACGGCGCCCTTCGGATCACCAACCGCCGCAGTGGTGGAGAGGTCTACAGCAGGGCCGGGGCCGCCCAGTCCGCGCAGGACCGGCGGGCAGCCGCCGCGGCAGCCCGGAGTACCACGGCGACGCAGGACGCACAGACCACAGCGCCGCAGCAGCCCTCAGCCGCTCCAGCGCATCGGAAAGAGCCGCCAGGAACGAGTCAGGGCCGCAGCCGGTGACCTCACCGATCAAGAGATACGACCCAGGGTCTGAAGCGAGAAAGAGCCGGAAGAGGGCGGTTTCCCTTCCGGCTCTTTAGCGTGTGCACGCCAACCCGATGTCAGTGATTGCTGCCGCGAGGTATCTGGTCCACCGGAGGCACCGGCAGCACGGTGTGCTGCGGGCGGTCAGGGTTGGTCATGCAGCCGGCGAACGGGCCATCGGCGGCGCGGAGCTGAGCAAGCATCGGGTCCAGGTGGTCCCGGTGCCACACGGACGGGCCGGTGAGCCCGCAGGTCTCCGGGTTGGTGAGTTCCTGCCAGGCCAGCCACGTGGCATGGAGCCGGGCGACGGCCGCAGGGTGCTCCCACCACTGCGCGCACCAGGTGGCCGAGGAGGAAACCTCACCGAAGTAGGTGGGTACCAGCAGGTCCCGCACCCACGCGGCCAGCGCGGAGAGTTCAGCGCCGTACTTGTCGCCGGGCAGCCACAGAATGAACGGCGGAGTCTTGGGCCTCTCCTTGTCTTTCCCGCTCTCGCCGTTGTCGCCCTGGCCGCCGCCGGAGGCGACAGCGGAAGCGAGCTGGTTCACCCTCTTGGTGTTGTCCTCCAGCTGAGAGGCGAACCCGTGGACAGTTGCTTTCAGGTCCTCGAAGTCCTCCGCCAGGACCTCAACGCTGGGGGCGGTTTCGTCGCTCACGCGGAGATCACCTTCCGCGACGCCCGGGCGGCGATCTCCGCAATCTCTACCTGTGAATCGGCGGCCAGGTCGGCCGCATTCGGTTCGAGGTACCAGGGCCGCAGGCGGATCATGCCGACCCGCACGCCCGTCGCCAGTAGCAGCGCCCGCCCCTTGGGCAGCGCGCGGATCTCTGCGGCTTCCATGACCCGCTCGCGCCGTCGTGAGGTTGAGACGCTGCGACCGGTCGAGCCGTGCGAGACAGAGGTTTCACTGACCTTGTGCTCACCGACCAGGCGACTGACCTTCTCCGCGAATTCGGCATCGTCCAGACCCGAGCCCAGGGCCTTGATGGTGGCCGCCGACCACAGGGCATCCATGCCCGCCTCACCCCAGACGCGGACGCCCTGGCGGTAGCTCTGCAGGATGGTCACGGGGATGACACCGCGTGAGCCGAGATGTGAGTACAGGTCCGGCAGATCCTCGATGCGGCACACGTTTGCTGCCTCATCGAGCACCGCGACCAGCGGGGCATCTAGCCGGCCACCAGCCCGCTCGGCCGCGACCATGGCCGCCCGCAGCACTGCGTCTGCCGTCGCCGCGATGACGCCGGCTGCGGAGCCGCCGCCGTCCTTGGAGAGCAGATACAGGGTGTCGCGCGAGCGTACGAAGTCGGCCGGGCGGAATTCCTTTGCCCGAGGGTCGGGGGTGACCCACGCGAGGGTCTCGGGGTCGAGGAGGCAGGCAACGCACTGCCGGGCCGTCTCGTAGATGCCGTCGCGGGTGTCGGCCGCGCCCGCCACGGTGGAGGCGAGCTGTTGCGCCAACGCCTCTTTCCCCGCCGCCTTGAGCGCGCTCACCGGGCCACGGTCGCTCGGCGTGGACAGCCAGGCCAGCACGTCCGCCACTGAGCCGCCGGAGACGGCCGCCGCGTGGAACAACGCGGTCAGCAGGTTCTTGGCCGCGCCCATCCAGAAGTCACCGCGTGACTTCTCATCGGTGGTGGCCGCGATGAAGTGACTGGCGAGCCGCCCGGACCCCTCGATGGTGCGGGCTGAGTCGAGCATGTTCCACCACATCGCCCGCTCAGAATGGGTGATGGACTGGGGGTCGAGCAGCCACACCGCGCCCACGTCCAGGCGCCGGGTACGGGTGACCGCGAACACGTCCGGTTTGTTGCTGGTAAGCATCACCGCGCCCGGTGCCCGCAGCAGCGCCGGAACGGCGATCGAGGTGGACTTGCCAGAGCGCGGAGCCATGATGGCCAACAGCACGTCTTCCCAGCTCGCCCGCAGCTCAGGGCCGCGCGACGCGTCGAGGTTGCCGAGCAACACCCCAGTGTCGTCCGGCTTGATGTTCTCCTGACCCTTGAGCGAGGGACGCAGCGCCCGGGCTCGGGCGGTCATAGCCTTGGGCGCGAGCGGGGCGAGGTCTCGCATGCCTGCCAGACCCGCGCGGTGCGAGAAGAACCGCCGCCAGATGAGGAAGCCGGCCACGGCGAAACCGGCGGCGACGAGGACCAGGAGCACGGCCATGCCGACCCCGGCCGCCGTCGCGTGCCCGGGCCACAGTCGGCCGGGGCCGCCCGAGAGGAGGGCGAACGCCGACTTGATCGAGTACGCGGGCGGGGCCCAGCCGCCGCCGGCGAGGGCGACGCCGAGCGTTCCGCCGACGTAGGCCCCGGTGTACAGCACGGCGCCGCCGACGACGACGCCGAGGACCGCGAGCGGTGCCCCCGCCCCCGCCCCGGCGGTGTTGCTGGAGTCGGTCATGCCGCATCCCCCTTTTGGATCTTCTTGGACGGGTCGGTTTCGTACAGCCGCCGCTCTGCGTCAGTGAGCTGGAGCCGGACCGGGGTGCCCGGGCGGGTGCCGAGACGGAGCATGTACTTGCCCCGTCCGGGGTGAACCTGTCGGGTGCCGTCGAGGCCAGTTCCGGACGAGGACGACCACGATGCGATAAGGGCGATCTCCGCGTCTGTGAGCGGCCGTTGCGCCGAGACCCGTTCCAGCTCGCCGACGCTCAGCGCGCCGAGGATCATCGAGTCGCACCGGTCGATCATGCCCAGTGCCTTTGCGCGGTCCTGCGGCGTCGGCAACGACTCCGGGTCACGCAGCGAGTGCGTGATGAACAGCGTCACCTCATTACGCGCCCGGTTCAGGCGGGTCATGGAGTCGAAGGCGTCCACGATGCCGGGGCCGGCTCGCAGGGCCCGCCACATCTCATCCAGCGGCAGGACGAGGGGCGAGTTCATCAGTCCGACCGCGCGGGCCGAGTCGATCGAGCTGTAGGCGAAGGCCCAAGTGGCCAGCAGACCCGCACTGACCACGTGATCACCGGCCGTCAGGAGGCTGGACAGGTCCACGGACAAGGCCGGGGCCGCCAGATCGAGCGGGGTGGTGGTCGGGCCGTCGAACAGGCCGGACAGCGGCCCGACGCACAGGTTCTCCAGCGCGTGCGTGACCCCGCGGACCAGTGCCTTGTAGTCGTCCTCCGTGTCCACCATGAGCTGTGCCCGCAGCTCTGCCGGCCCGTCCCGCAGCACCTTGACCACGTCGGGGATGATCGGGTCACCTTCCCCCACGTGCGCGGCCGTCACCAGTCGAATGGCGTGCTCGATGACGTTCCGCTCGGTGGGGTCGGGTCGCCGGTCCATTTCCGTGGTCAGCAGTGCGTGCAGCAGCTCGCTACGGCGACCGTTGATTTCGGACAGCAGCGCGGCCCGCTTCCCCGGTTCGAGGGTCGGCAGGATCTTGCGCAGGGGGCCGGAGTCGAGTGGGTTGATGCGGTCGAGGCCGCGCCCGATGCGGACGACCTGGCCGCCGAGCTCGCCGACGAGTTCGGCGTACTCGCCTTTCACGTCGCCCGGTACGACCAGCTTGTAGCCGTAGGCGTTGTAGACGAGGCAGATGCGCTTGGCGATGGCGGACTTGCCGACGCCCGGCTGAGCCATGATCCACACGCCCGGGTTGGTGACCAGGGAGCCGATCCACCCGGACGGGTCGAAGCAGACGAGTTCGTGTGTGAGTTGGTCGTATCCGATGGGGACGCCCTCGGGCGGCAGGCCGCCGCCGAGGACGAACGGGTACAGGCCGGCGGTCTGCACCGTTGAACTGAGGTAGACCGAACCGGGGTCGAGGACGGCCGCACGGCCACGGCCGGCCCCCTTCCAGCCCCAGCGGGAGGCGATCACGGAGGGGTTGAGCCGCCAGGTAGGCTCGGGCGCGGTCGTCCCGGCGGTTACGCCCCGCCGGGACGACTCGGCCGCGCGGCCCGCAGTCTTGTTGCGCTTCACGTCGTGCCTTCCTACAGCAGAGGATTGATGCCGACCGGGAGGCCGACGACCATCGCGGCGGACTGGCCGCCGAATGCCGGGCGGAACCGCAGGCCGCCGGATGCGCGGGCCGCCTTGTCGATCTCGCGGCGAGCGGCGGGCAGATCTGCCGCATCGCTCACCGTGGTGGTGACGTAGATGGACCACTGGACCATCCCGGCGCCGGTCGCTTCTTCGGCCGCCGTGCGCTCGGCGTGCTCGGCGTCGACCCGCTCGCGCCGTGTCGACGTGCGCTTGGTCCGCTGCCGGTACTCCGCCCGCGCCTCATTGGCGTTGACCTCCCGTTCCACCACGGCCTGTGCCTCATCCGTGGGCAGCACGCGGTACGCGAGAGTGACGCGCCGGGTGAATGCACCCGGGGCGAGCAGCTTCAAGAGCACGTCGTATGTGACGAGCTTGCGCGGCGCTTCCCGCAGCACGTACGAGACCGAGTGGTATCCGTCGTGCCGGTAGGTCTGCCAGTCGTCCTCAGAGGCGACCGGGCCGACCTCATGCCAGACGAGTTCTTGGATCTCATCGGCCGGGGCGTCCATGTCGGCGGGGACGAATGCCCCGCGAACCAGACGCTTGATGTCCACGTCCGTCGCCCGCCGCAGCACGTCGACACCGGCCCCGGACAGGTCCACCGCGTCCAGAGCGCCGAGGGCGACCGCCGCGGCTTCCGCCGGCCCCTTGGGCCTTTCCGGGGACTGGGACGGGTCGATGACGAGCGACATCCAGGCAGCGAGTTGAGCGCTTGCCCGGGGAGCGCGGTCGACGAGCTCGCCGATCGCCTGGCGCGCGAGGCTCGGTGCGTTCGGGTCGAGACGGCCACGGACGTGATCGGACAGTGCAGCACCCGACGAGGGCGTGATCTGGAGGGTCACCGCGCCGACCTTCACGCCGTCCTCATCAGCGAGCCGGGCGAGCGCATCGCCCCAGGCGCTGACCTGTGACCGGACGGTGGCACCGGACGCGAGGAGCGAGCCGGCCGGGTTCAGCAGCAGCGCGGCCGCCATGGTGCCGGTCCTTTGGTTCCACACCAGGCCGACCGGGCCCCGCCCGTCCGGCGACTCGGCGCGGACGAGCTTGGTCGGGGCCGCCATGCCCGGCAGGTCGAGCGCTTCCGGAGACGGCAGGAACACCGACCGGTAGGAGGTCTCGCCGCGCATGTGGGCCCAGGACCAGCGGGCCCGGCCGATCACGTACGACATCAGCGGCATGCCGTGCCGCTGCCACACCGTCAGCGCGATGACCGTCAGAGCGATGGGGATGGTTACCGGCAGAGTGGCGATCGAGCCGCCCATGACGATGAGGAGGATCGGCGCCAGCAGGGCCCCGACCACGATCACGGTCTGAGGGGTGTTCAGGGATGCGATGCCCATGGACTTGCTGCGGCGCCAGCCGCCGTACAAGGGCTGTGACTCGGTGGTGGTCATGGTCTACTCCGTTCCGCCGACTGTGCCGCCGGCCTTTTGGACGGCCTGTTTGCCGGCTTCCGCCGCGACCAGGGCGACGGTCACCGGTCCGCCCGCGGCCGCCGTTGCGGTCGAGGCCGCCGCCGTTGAGCCGCCCGCCGCAGCTGCCTGGCCCGCACCGGCCGCAGCCGTGGCTCCCTCGGCCGCTGCGGCGCTCTTGCCGCCAGCCGCCGCCGCGCTGCCGCCCTGTTGAGGGACGCTGCCGGATGCGTGCTGAATTGCGCTGGACCCTTCGGAGTCGCCGCCGGCCGCCGGGCCCGAGCGGTCCATGTCGGCAGCGTGCTGAGCCGCCGACGTCGAGCCGCCGCCGCCACTGCCGCCACTGCCGCCGTCGCCGCCGGCACCGCCCATCTGCGCGGCCATCGCACCGCCGACCATGCTCAGCGCACCGCCCAGGCCGCCACCGGCCGCCACGGCGTTGCCCATCGACATGCCGAGCGGCGAGAAGAGGGCAAGAAGGCTCTTGAGGGCGATGATTGAAAGAGCGAGTGTCACCACACCGCGAACGAAATCGATGATTCCGTTCCCGTTGGCCATCTCGGTGAATCCCACGGAGATAATGAGAGCCGCCATAGGCTTGTACGTGATGATCACCATGATTGCGGTGAAGAGGCGCGGGAGCCACTGCCGTGAACTGTCTCCGCCTACCTGCCCGGCACCGGCAATCGGCAGGAGCAACGCCTGAATGGGGATAGCCGCCTGACGGAGGAACAGCATCACGACCTGAATACCGCCGACAATCAGGGAGACGAACGCGACTGCCAGAAGCCCCATCGGATTCCCGATGGCCGGCAGCAGCATGACCGCCATGCGGTCGGGCACGTCATCCCCGCCGAACCCCACGTACAAGATGCTCTTGGTGAGTTGGTCGGACGCGATCAGCAGTGCGTCGATGATGCCCACTCCGGCAGCACTGACCAGCACGTTAATCATTAGCCCCTGAATGATCTGCGCCAGCGGTGCCCCCTTGCGCTGAATGATCATCTTGATGCCCTGGAACATGACCAGGATGGTGGCGATTCCCGCGCCTATACCAACCATCAAAGCGTGCAGGCTCAATGATTTGGTTGGATCTTTCGGATCACCCAGAACGCCGGAGTCCTTGACCTGTACCGAGTCGGTCATCAGCCACCAGCCGAAGCTGATACGCATGAACTCGCCGGTAAATTCGGCCATGGACTTGGCGGCATCGCCGATCACGCTGTTTGCCAATGCCTTAGCCGGTGCACTAGCAGCGTCCTTGTGGAGACCTATGACCTTCTTAGCGCACTTTGCCTTTCCCTTCAGGTTGTCCGACAGGTCCAGGGTGGGCAGCAGTGCTTTACTGCACTGCTTGGTCGTTCCCCACCAGTCGAATGCGGGGACAGAGGCAGGGACAGCCGTTGCGGCCGGCGTCGCCACGGCCGCAGGGGCGCCCAGGCCGACGAGCAGCAGCAGCGTGCCGAACAGGATCGCCAGGCGTGACAGCCGGTGAGTCACAGACGCTCCCCCTCCTGAATCGCCTTCCAACCGTCCAGGTTGAACCGTGCGGTTCCGATGTCCACCGGGTCCGGCAGGTTCTCGCTCGGAGGGGTCGGCTCGACCTTCCAGTCCCCCGACTCCCACACGGCGCGCGTCGGTGTGACGACGAGGTTCGTCGTCGACTTCTCACCGGTGCCGGCCGAGTAGGTGACGCGAAGGAGAATCAGAAGGTCCACGCTGTTTGACGTCTCGCGCTGCCACTGGACACCGATCGGCCAGGCGCTGAGCGTCGCGCCCTCAGGCACCGGGCCAGTCGCGGGGATACCCGCATACTCGCGGTTCGCCTTAACCGATTCCTCGACCTGTGCGGCCATCTCGTCGCGGTATGCAGCGGCCGAGTAGGTGTTGATGCCCGCCCGCACCTGTGCTGCGTTCCACGAGTAGGCGTTGCGTGTCGCGGCCACGCCCGCCGCGGCGGCACCCTCGGGTGTGCGGGCGAACTTGATCGGCAGGTTTCCTGCCTTGCTCGTGCCGTCAGGCAGCTTGACGTACTCCTCAGGCGCCACGTAGCCGCCGTCATCGGGCAGAGTCTCGACAGGCTCGGGTTCGCCGGTCGCAGAGGTCCCCGGTGCCGGGCTGTTGCTGCTGTCGTTGTTGGTCGACCGGCCGCCGGTCACGGCAATGACCACGATGACGACGACGAGCACCACGATGATGCCGCCAAGGGCGAAGACCGCACGCCGCATGCGGCGCGCAGCCTGCTGTTGGATATCGAGTGTCATGCCAGCCTCCTCAGGTCACGATTCCGGGGACGACGCCGGCGGCGAGGGTGACGACGGACAGGCCGCCGAGTACCCAGAGCAGGCCGTTGGCGCCTTCGGCCGAAAGGTGAGAGCGGTTTCTACGGCCGACCATCATCATGATTCCGCAGGAGATGAGGCCGAGGATTCCGGCGCCGATGGCGAAGTACTTTGCCCAGCCGACCCATTCCGGCATCACGGATTCCATGCCGGGCGGGGACACCGGGGGCGCATCCCAGGCCGGCGGCTTGGGCGTCGGCTCCATGGGGGCCAGTGCCACCACGTCGGTGAGCGTGCTCAACAGATTCATGTGTGTTTCTCCTATTCAGGGAGCCCGAGTTGCCGCCGCAGTTTGCGGGCGGCTTTCCGTACTGCTCGGTGGTCGAGGGCTTCGGTGGGGCTGTCGACCTCTCTCAGTCCCACCAGGTAGGGCACTTGGGCGATGCCGAGGACGCGGGGCCGGATGGCCCGCATGCGGTACACCGCTGCTCGCGGGAGGGGCAGCGGGGCGTCTCGGACGATGACGAGGTGCGGCCGGGGCACCCCTGAGTGCCACCCGCCGATGAGGCGGACCGCTTCCTGCATCCCGTACGCAGTGGACCTGGCCACCACGAGCGGGATGAAATGTGGTGGCAGGTGCGAACCTCTATGGAGTTCCATGGTTCCGCCGCTACCGTCCGGGTCGAGCCATCGTGTGACGGTTGTGGTCCCGGCACCCCCGTGGGCGCCCAGCACCCCGAAGAACCTCGCCGGGGCGGTCAGATCGTGAACTCTCGTGCTCTTAAGCATGACTTCACCCCCGATACTGTATCTCACTCAAGCGTCACGCTACCATGACGGACTGTCATTGGGTACTTATATAAGCTGGGGTCCATGAGTCCAACGAGCGGTGTGCCGACCTTCCGCCCTGATAGTTTGCGTCAGCAACGTCAAGCCCGGGGGCTGAGTGCCGAGGAACTGGCCGTATTGGCTGGAATTAGTCCCGAGACCGTGCGTCGAGCAGAGGCCGGAACGCGTCAACCTGGCGCGCGGGTCGTCGTTGCTCTCGCCCGGGCCCTTGGCAGCTCAGTGGATGAACTGGCCCCGCCAGCGGGCCGGTTGACGCTGAAGGAACTGCGGCAACGCTTGGGTCTCACGCAACGTGAGGTGGCGGCGCACGTGGGGGTGACAAGTCAGATGGTGAGTCGTGTGGAGGCTGGAATCTATGGGGTCAAGGAGCCGCGGAAGTGGGCCACGGCCTATGGCACCAGCGAACCGGAATGGATGACGGCCTGGTCTGAGGGAAGAGAGGGCCGACGCCAACGGATCAGGTCACGAACCAGGAGTGACGGGGGGACAGAATGAAGAAAGCCGTAGGCGGCATCGCGGCCGTAGCTGTGGGCTTTCCGGTGGGAATCATCGGCTTGGTTCTTGGCATGGCTGGGGCTGACGCCACCGCGCAAGGTCAGGTGCTCTCGGGCCTGAACCTGGCCCAGATGCCGGCGGCCGGCCGCCATTACGCGTCTTGGTACGTGAAGGCCGCCGAGAGTGTCGCCAGCGAGTGCCCGCAACTCTCCCCCGCACTGTTGGCGGCCCAGGGATACCAGGAATCGGGCTTCAACCCGAACATCGAGGGCCCGCCCACCAATTACGGCAAGGCGAAGGGCATCGCCCAGTTCATCGACTCGACATGGGCGACGTGGGGCAAGGACGAGGATGGAGACGGGACCGAGCTCGGAGCCAAAGACCCCGAGGACGCGATCATGGCTCAGGCCCGGTACATGTGCAGCATGGTCAAGAAGGCCCAGCGGTCCGGGCACGACGACAACCCCGTAAGGCTCGCACTCGCCGGATACAACGCCGGATGGGGCCGTGTTGAGCAGTACGGCGGTGTCCCGCCCGAGAGCTTTGCCCAAGGCCAGACGTATCACTATGTCCGTATCATCACGGCCACTGCCGAGAAGTGGTCCAAGGCCATCGGCGGAGGAGGCATCAGCGGACTCGGCACCGGCAGCGGCCCCGACGCCGTACGCCGCGGAGCGACACAGATCGGAGTCCCCTACTCATGGGGCGGAGGAACACCGTCCGGACCGAGCCTGGGGTTCTGCGGCGGAGGCGGCTACCTCCGGGGCAAGTGCGTGGCCGCCACAACCGAGGGATTCGACTGTTCGAGCCTCACGCAGTACGCATGGTGGCCGTCGACCAAGTTGCCCCGGACCGCCGCCGACCAGTACGCCGCAACTGCCAGCCGACCCGTCGCTAAATCCGACTTGCAGCCCGGCGACCTCATGTTCTGGAGCAAGGGCAGCACCAGCGCCATCTATCACGTTGCAATCTACGCTGGAGACTCCAAGGTCCTGCACGCTCCCCGCACCGGCCGGACTGTCTCTGTCGTCCCCCTTGCCGAGGCCATGCCCGCGCGCGACTACGTCGGAGCGACCCGCCCCGGCGCATGACTTAGCTTGTGCACGCGAACCGCGAGCAACGCAGTAGGGCCCGCCGACGACCTGTCGGCGGGCCCTACTGGTCGGGCGGATTACGCGAGGCAGGCCCGGCGGTCGATGTACACCACGTCATCCGGGCCGTTCAGCGCGGCGGCTACCGCCACCAGGTCATCCACCGGGCCGAACGGCACCGGGCCGGCCTGCACCAGCGGCACCGGCTTGGAGGCCGGCTCGGCCGACTCCCGAGGCGGCAGCAACGGCCAGCCGCCCTGAGGCTGAGAGGGCAGAAGGGGCCAACCGACAGCACCGGCCGCGCGAGTAACACCGTGGGAGTCACGGACTACAGTCATGAAAGATCCTCCAACCAGGATCGAGGCCCAGGGCGACGAGACGCAGAAGTTGCCCAGGAGCCGCATGGTGAGGGGTCGGGTGCCAGCCCGGCCCCTCTTGCGTCATGCAGCGCAAACGCCCTGCACTTGTGCACTTATGCGTGCACAAGTGCCACGGTAGCGCAGTCCGTGCCGCATGGCACGCATGGTCTTCAACTTATGCCGTCATAATGTCGTGCATGTCTAAAAGCCTTGTGGAATGGGCGAAGGGGAACGGCACCCGGCCACCCATCGTCACCTGCGCCGCTTGGAAGGGCGGTGACGGTAAGAGCACCACGGCGCGCGAGCTCGCCTATCTGCTCGACGCTGTGCTGGTCGACCTTGATTGGGACGCCGGCTGTAGCTCGCGATCGATGGGCTACCGACATGAGAACTACGTCAGGTCTCCGCTACGGGACGGCTTCACGAAGGGCCGCACCCCGACGCCGATCTCCGGACGGCGGAAGGCCGATCTAGTCCCTTCCTACCCCGACTTGGTGGAAGAGCAGCCGCATCGGGACGAGGTGACGGATGCCCTGGAGCGGTGGGCCCGCGACTGGAACCGTCCGGTAGTGGTCGACACACACCCTGGTGGGTGCGAAGCCACGTACGGGGCAGTGAATGCGGCCGACACGGTGGTGGTGCCAGCCGTGATGGTGAAGGAATCTCTGAACGCGCTTGAGGGCATGGTCGACGAGCTCACGGACTATCCCCTACTGATCACGCCGAACAAGGTGGATTCACCGCCCCAGTGGGCGCGCCGGCGGCTCGCCGAGATCGTGAAGCGGCACGACATCCCCATGGGCCCCCTGGTCTACGACGAGCCATGGATCAGGAAGCGGACCATCAACATCGCTATCTCGTCCGAGCCGGTCGCGAAGCGCGCCCGCAGGTTCGTGGACTCGATGGACGGACTGGTAAAGGCGGTTATCAACTATGCCTGATCCGCTGGAAGAGCTCGAACAGCAGGCGCAGGAGCGCAGCAGACGAGGGAAGGGCCGGAGCCCTGGCGGGTCCAGGAACCCCAGGCAGCCGCGGAAGGACACGGAGGCCGAGCTGAAGGCCCGTGAAGAGGAGCGCCTACGTCGCGAGCGGGACCGTGAGCAGGAGGCCCAGGCGTCCGAGCGTTCGCAGCCGAGCACCGTCGAACCGGTGGCGACCATGGCATCCGGCACAGAGGAGCCGGCCCCGAAGCGAAGCCGGCCGAAGTCCTTTCCGTTCTACCCGAACCCGGAGGACGAGGAGTTGCTGTGGGCTGTGGCGGAGGCCGCGACGGCGCGTCGGGAGAAGATCCCTGCCACTGCGGTACTCCGTTTTGCTCTGCGCCGACTGTCCGACCAGATGACCCCGAGCGAGATTGTGCGGGCGCTGAGCGGTCCTGTGCAGACAGAGGGCAGGATGGGGCGCCCACGGCGTTAAGAGCATCGGCAACATGTGCAGTCGCCGTGCGACTGCGTGCAGAGAGGCGGGCGCGCACAACCTTGTGCGCGCCCTTCCTGTTGCACTTGTGCGTGCATAAGTGCAAAACTGTGCAGGCGTTTAAGTCAGTGTGTGCACCTCGCGGTGCAAGCTTGTGCGGCTAGCATGACGCCCGCTGTGCGGTTAGTTCGGCATGTGAAAGTGCATGCATGGCTAGCTGTGCAACATCAGGAACTTATGAGCGCATAAATGCAAAAGGCCCCGGGGGTCAGCCGGCCAGCGAGGCCCCGGAGCCGTGATCGAGGGAAAGGACCCCCCGATGCAGCACCAGGGTACGGGCCGTAGCACGCGGCGATGCATTGCCGCCCCCGGCGGTGACGTGCGATGACGCTTCCTGAGCTGAAACTGCCCGACCAAGTGACCGAGGCCCCTCAGTGGGCGCTCTTGACCGCCGCAGCGGTCAGCACAGTCCTTGCGCTTGTCATGATGTATAGCCGTACGCGGCGCACGCGTGCCCTGACTATGGCTCAGCCCACCGGGCGCGCAAAAGAAGTCAGGCAGACCGTCGCTGCCGCTGGCCCGCTCGCCGTGCTCGGCGCGTGCGGCATGGTCCTCAGCCTGTACGGGCTGTACGGGTTCGCCACCCAAAACATGCAGCTTGCTTGGTTCTGGGCCATCCCGGTCATGGCGATCTTTGACATGGCTGAGGTCACGTGTTTCGTCTCTCTCTACCGCTCGGCGACGGTCGAGGCGGCATGGACACGGCCTATGAGGCGCACGCGACGGATGGCATGGGCGCTGGTTGCCGCGTCGGCCGCGATGAACGCCGCACATGCGCCCGGCAACTGGATGGCCACACTCGTGTTTGCCGCAGTCCCGGCGATCAGCGCGAAGCTTATTGAGTTCGAGTTGGACAAGCAGATGGCCGCCAACTCTGACCAGGAGTCGGACGGCGGAGGCCCGGGCCTTGTTCGGCTGGTGCAGCTCGCCTACATCCACGCGTGGGCGAACATCTTTGCTCGGCTCGGGTTCGATGGGGCCAGTAAGGACGGGTTGATTCACCAGGACGCTCGCATTCGTCGCGCGGCCCGGCAGATTCACGAGCTGCGGCGGGCGCTCGATGAGCGCGACACGGCTACTGGACGACGCTTGAACCGGGCCCGTAAGAGCGTTGAGGAGAAGCAGGCAAAGGCGGAGCTCGCCATCGACGTGGCCGGGATTGCCGGTGACACCGCGGGCCAACTCACGCTCGCCCGGAACCTAGTCACTCGCGGGCGAGTGGTCGATCTGGCCCGCATGGATGTTCGCGATCCCATGGGCATCGTCACCACCCTGGAAGAACTTGCCATCGTCCCGAGCGCCGAGGCCATCAAGGCCGGCGCCAGGGCGGCCCAGGCGGAGAAGCAGCGCCAAGAGGCAGAGGCAGCCCGCGACGAGGCGCGAGCTGCGCAGAAGGCTGCCGAGGCGGAGGCGGCAAAGGTACGAGAGGAAGCTGCCGGTGTGCTCAAGGCTGCAAAGAAGGCCCGCGCAGAGGCCGAGGAGGCCGCAGCCGAGGCGTTGCGCAAGGCCGAGGCAGCCAGCGCACGGGCCACGCAGGCCGAGGCAGCTCGCGCCGCCGCCGAGGAGGAGCGGAGCAAGATTGCGACAGATGTGGAGGAGCTGAGCACGAGGGCGCAAACGCTGCGCACGTCCACCACTGCTAGCGACGGCGAGCGTCAGAAGCTCGCCGCTCGGCTCGCCGAGCTGCGGGACCAGGTGCAGGAGGCCACAGATCTCGTCAGCCAGCGCCGTAAGGAGGCTGAGGCAGCCCGCGGCGAGGCTCAGCGGGCCATCGACACTCGCCACGCAGCAGCGCGCGAGGTTGAGGCGGCACAAGAGGCCGTCGAGAAGTTGCAGGAGCAGGTGCGCCATCTCCAGGAGCGAGCCGAGCAGTACGCCCAGCAGCGGGCCGAACTCGCGACGACGATTGACCGCCTGGCCGCCGAGCGGGCCGAGGCCGAGGAGGACGCCCGCCGCGCTCACGAGGCGGCCGAGAAAGCCCGCAAGGCGGCGGAGGCCGAGGAGGGGGCCCGCCGCGCGGCGAGCGTTGCCCTGCGCCACGCTCGCACAGAATTGCTCGACGCTCTCACGAGTCCGGACGCTTACGAGCCGCCGCGATGGACCAGCCCCGCCAAGGTGCGCGGATGGGAGCTGTACATGCACAAGGTGCGCACAGAGGGGATCGAGCCCACCGACGCCGAGTTGGCAGGCGAGGACCGAGACCCGAGCACCGCCCGAAAGTGGCTTCCCGAGTTCCGAGCCGAGCTCGCCAAGCTGACGACCGCTGCACTGCCTTCACAGCAGGGTGCACACGATCGCACGGCCGACGAAGCACCCGTGTTGGTCTAGGCGCGCACCTCGCACACCGCTGCACATGCCGAAGGGCCGCACCATCTTGGGGCGGCCCTTCGGCATGTCAGCGTTAGAGCTTTCCTGTCCGCAGCGCGTCGACCACCGCGGCGAAGGCGACGGCCGGCACAATCAATGCCGGCCCGTGGTCACGCTTGGAGTCGCGGACGCCAACCCAGGCACCCACGGCCGCTACCTCAACGCATTCGTTGTTGGCGGCGCTGTACGTGCTGGTCTTCCAGCGGGCAGCGGCGAGATCAGCGCGGGTGGGCGGGGTGGTGGTCATTGGTGCTCCTGTCGTGCTTCGGCCAGCAGGGTTCGGCTGGTCGCGGAGTCGGCCGCGTGAGATCGCAGGTAATCAAACATGATCTTGTAATCACGTACATCGTCCGGTGCGTCGAGGTACAGCCCCCGGCGGTGTAGTTCCAGGTACACGACCGCCATAGACGCCATGGGATCGCGCTCATCATCCCGACCGAGCAAAACGAAGTGCCCGCCGCTACCAGCCGCATGAGCACCCCGAGAAGCCGGCAGTACTTGCAAGTCGATGTTCGGTCGGTCAGCCATGGCCGAGAGATGGTCGATCTGCTCGACCATCACGGACGCGTCGCCAACCTCTCGTCGCAAGACGGCCTGATCAAGCACAACCCACAGGTGAAGTGCCGGGGAGCGGGCGAGGATGCTCTGACGCTGTATGCGGGCATCCACCGTGTTCGTGATCGTGTCCGGGTCGGCCCGCATCTCCGCTGCCTGATGGAGCGCCAGTGCGTAGCGGGGGGTTTGCAGCAGGCCAGGGACCAGGGAATTGGCCCACACATGCTCATACGCGGCGTACGCCTCAAAGGACATGAGCGGGTTAAGGATCTCCGGGACGGCCGGGTGATCCATCCACCAGCCACTTTCCTGACTGGTGACGAGCTGCACCAAGGCGTCCCGCTCGCTCGCTGTTGCGTCGCATGCATCGGCGATGGCCCGGACAGTCGGGACCCGCAGTTTGGCCCGGTCCTGCCAGCTTTCGTACCGGTTGACCGTGCCAACGCTCACGCCGGCCAACTTTGCGACCTCTGTCTGAGTACGCCCAGCGCGTGAGCGGAGGGCTTGCAGGCCGCGGGCGATCTGCATACGACCCGCCGGGCCGGCTGTCCCTCTAACGGTCACGTCGTCCCCTCGGTATCTTCCGCCGTCATCGCAGGCGGCGAGGCAATCAACCCGAAGCGTACGCGGGAGTCGCCACGCGCGAATCCCTCCCTACACCTCACTCAGCCGGGCGCAGTTCAGCCGTACGGGTACCGCTCATTGAAATTCAATGGCAGTGTGTTCAATGAACACGGAGCGTCCCGGTTAGAGCGCCCAAAGTGATCACCGGCTCGCCTGTGTCTCCCCTCCATCAGCCAGCGCGGACCACAGGGAATAGTCGATGCCAGCAGGCACGGGCACCCCGCCAACCAGGGCGGATGTACGAAGTAGCGTTCTTGACCCTCTGTGCACCACACCCGAGCAGAAGGCCCGGTTACGCGGGCACCAGTGCGCCCGATGCGGAGCGAAGCAGGGGTTACGGCCAGCCGGTTACGCCTACACCACGTCAGAGGTCCATGGCCGTCTGGGATGGCCGGTGAAGGTCTGCGAGGGCTGCGAGCGGGCGGGGGCCGGCGCATGACCCCGACTCCCGCAGCACGCTGGTTCATTGAGGCCGTGGCCGCAGCGCCGTTGCCCTCGGCGACGGCCGCGCTTGCATTGGCCAGCCGGGGTGAGCTGCGATGATCCGATGCGAGGTCACAGCGCACCGGCTCGACCTGGCGGCCCACTGGCCGCTGTACGCCTACGAGGCGGACGGCCCGCGCATGGCCCTGCGGTGGCTGCGGTGGCAGGCGGGAAGGCTCGCCGACCGGCTCGACCCCGACCCGCAAGCCGCATGGGTGCCCGCCGGCGCGCTGTGGCCGGTCCACGAGGCGGTACCCGACGCCCCTGCGCACATGCGGCGCTGGAGAGACGATCTGGCCGCGCACGAGGAGTTCATGCACCTGTTGGCCACCGGCCAGGCGGTCAGTCTCTCTGCCCACGACGACACGGCGCACTACACGTTCACCGCGCTGCCCCGGCAGTTCTACGTACCGCCGTGGGCTCCGCCTGACCCGGTCTCCGGGACCGCGCGGGAGGTGGTGTCATGACCCGGCAGTTCACACAGAACGGTCTCACCGTCCCGTACATCGCAGCGTGGAGCAGTGAGAAGACGGTTAGCCCGCTGGTCGAGCGCAGGGAGGCCAAGGGCGGCCCGTGCCTTGCCTACCGCGACGAATCTCCGTACGACCGCGACATGTGGGGCGCGCTGTGGATCAGGCAGGCCATCGGCCGGGGAAAGGGGCGGGCGAACTTCGCGGCGGTGCACGCGCTCCGCCAGCGGCAAGCCATGATCCGTCTGCTGTGCCAGGTCTGCGGAACCGACATCCTGGCGCAGTCCCCCGAACGGCAGCTTTTCGTACTGAAAGACACGGGCCAGCCAGTCACAGAAGGCGAGACGACGACGGCCCCGCCGCTGTGCCTGCCTTGCGCCCTGGTTTCCGTTCGGGACTGCCCGCACCTTCGCACCGGCCACGTGGCTGCATGGGTCGGCAGACCACAGGTGTGGGGTGTCGCAGGAGTCGTCTACGACCCCACGACGCTCCGACCCGTCAGCCCGCCTGCTAACCGCCCCACCGCGGAGATCGCTTACGACGACCCCGCTATCCGCTGGACGCTCGCGGCACGCCACGTCAACGTCCTACACGATGTGACGCCCGTACAGCTGAGCGATCTCGTCGCCGAGGCAGGGCAGCCGGCACCCGGCCGGACGGCCGACCACCCTTGACCATCTCCCCTCGGCGTCGAACCTGGCCGCTCAGGCCGACGCCGAGCCCCGCAGGCCGTGTCCCCCGTCGCGGACCTGCGGAAGGACAGCGCCCCGGCTCCCCCCAGCCGGGGCGCTGTCGCACTTCCACGAGGATCGCCGGACCCCTGCCCGACCACACCACGGACCGCGTACCGTTGGACAGGCAGGACAGACGGAGGTCAACCATGAGCGCGCTCCCGCACGAGACGCCCGCCCGGGCGTATGCCAATCCGCACCGTCTGGAGACCGACGAAGGGCCCCAGACGCTCGCCGAGCTCCGGGCCGCCCTCGCCCTCATCTCGCCTGCCGAGTTGGTCGCCTTCAATGCCAAGCTCGACGCGGCCCGGTTCGGCGCGGCCCAGGCCGCCGTGATTACCGAGGCGCGTCACTTGGTCGCCCTGCGGACCAGGACCGAGGTCCAAGCCGCCATCGCCGCCTCACTCGCCGGTGAGACCCAGACGGCGCCGGTCAGCGATCTGTACGCCTTCCTGGAGGGCAAGGGCTCCGCCGCGTGACCAACTGGACCGTGGTCGTACCGCCCCGGCTGTACGAAGAATTCGCCCATCTCAGTGCCGCCGGCCGCCGCGTAGTCCATGACACTCTCGAAGGTCTCGCCGAGGACCCACGGGACCCCGCAAGCTCCACTGAGCCGATCGCCGGGGCAGAACTGCGCCGCATCACAACCCGGCCGACACCGGACACCGGCGACCGAATCACCCTTCTCTACCGCGTCCACCCGCCCGAGCAGGATGAGCCCGGACGCGTCGAGGTGATCTTTATCCTGTCCGGGCCCTGATCAGCGGTCGGCCGAGTCGAGGGATGCGCCAGCACCCGGCCGGACGGTCGCAGGCGGGCCGTCCGCAGGCGGCGAGTCACTGCGTCGCCCGACCCGTAGGCCCGGCTGAGGCCAGGCATACAGCCGGGTCGTTACCGAGGTGGACCCGTTCAGGTCGACAGCGACCTGATAGACGGTCCGCCCGTCCGCCCACTCCTGCCGAGCTATGACCGTGGCCCAGCGCCATCGGCCCTGGGACCAGACCAGCAGTGCCGGCGGATCGGTCCGCGGCCAAGTCCACACCCGGGGCACCGGTCCGTCTTCCGGCCGCCACGGGCTCGCCTCCACGGGCTCGGCCACTACTGCTTCGCTCATGTGTTCGAGTCTATGTGGGGCGGCATGGTCCGGCGGCTCACCCGGTTCCGCGCCGTGTGGGCGGACGAGGCGTTTGTAGCAGCAGAGGGCGGCGGCCACGCCCGGCCGTGACCAGGAGAAATACAGAAGTCCGGCTGGGGTCTGAGCGCCAGCCCGCCTTGCTAGCTATGTCCTGGGTGCTGGCATCCGATCTCTGAGCGGAGCTCTCTCCGCTCGCCCAGTTGCGGCCCTTCGCCGGTGGAGTTCGACTGGAGTTAATAAAGTTTCCGGATGCTCGCCGCCATGGAACGCAGAAACCCAAACCCACCGGATAAGTCATGTATTGCCCTTACTGCGGAACGCAGCTCGCACCTGACGCGTCATTCTGTCATTCGTGCGGGAATAGAGTAGCCGACAGCTTCTCATCAGTACCGCAACCCATGGAGTACATGGAAGTTGAAGCCTACGTAGCCGGAATGCAGCATGGCGCAAGCATCGTTTCCAGCCTGATCGGCGCTGCTCCAGGCGGGGTTTGGAGATGCCGATTTGTCGCCAGGGTGCAAACACCAGAAGGCGGCTATGAAGCCATGACGGCTGACTTCATAAAGCTTAACTCAGGGCCCATCGAACAGCTATCCTCCCGAGAAAGAGAAGATGCTCAAGAAAAGTTGAACTGGATCCATGACAATGCCGTCGCGCACGGCTTCGAGCCTATTCCTCGGGGAACCTACTGGTACAGCTACCGTTACCAGCGGCCCTACGACCCCCAGTCCTCACCTGCGTCGACGGGCGGACGTTCCACTGAAGATCTCCTAAGGGAAGCCTCGGCCCTCCGCGGAGCTGGCCGCCATTCGGAAGCCGTGGAAAATCTTACGGCGGCGCTCGCATTGGACCCAAATTGCCGACGCGCATATTTCATGAGGGCGGACTCTCTACGTATGTCCGGGAAGCCAAAAGAGGCGCTGAAGGACTGCCAGGAAGCCCTATCCCGAAACCGAACCGGATTCGACGCCTCTGAAGGTCTCTTGCTTAGGGCTGAAACGTATGAGATGCTCGGCAACTGGTCGGCGGCACTTGAGGATTCCCATAAGGTGGTTGCGCATCGCCTGAGCGATCAGGGAAAGCACATGCTTTGGGCGACGATGGGTCACTGCTACTTCGAAATGAGAGACTATAAGTCGTCCATCTCTTATTTCAGCAAAGCAGTTAAGGCCGCACCCGACGAATTTTCTACGCGTATAAATCGCGCCACGGCTTACACTCAGATGAGAGAGTACGGAAAAGCTGTCAGAGATTGCGAGTACGTAGTGAGTCGGGAGCCGGGGAATGAGACAGCCCAAAGGAAACTTAAGTATTTGCGAAGCAAGACGACTTAGGCCGTGGTCTATGTGGTGAGGCGGATGAGTCGCTTGTAGCAGCAGAGGGCGGCGGCGAATCCGAGAAATGCCAGGTAGTTCCGGGAGTGGCGTTCGTAGCGGTGTCCCGGAAACGGTCGGTTTCGGGACGGCGGCCGCGCGACCCGACGCGCCGAGGCCGGAAGTCCCGAAAGGCGTCCCAAAACCGTAGGGCCCGGGCAGGGTTTCGGGACAGCGTTCCGGGACAATGGGGCCATGGTTGAGATGGACGAGCAGACTCGCGCCGAATTGATCGAGCGTCAGGACTGTTCGCGATGCGCGGCGCCGGCCGGCTCGGCGTGCCGGACGAGGACGGGAACGGTCGCTACCCGATACCACACCGTGCGATACGACAGCGTCCCGGCGCTCAGGTCCGGCCCGCCGGTCAAAGTGCCCGCCGACCGGGGGCCGGGCCAGGCGTGGCGGCCAGGTCCGGCCGTCGAGACCACAGCGGCGGCCGTCGAGCGGACCGGCGACCGGATCGGGTACGGCAGGGTCTCGTCCAGCGGGCAGGATCTCGCCACCCAAGAACGGCTGTTGAAGAGCGCCGGGTGCCTTGAGCCGCTGTACGTCGAGACGATCAGCACAAGGCAGCGGGAGCGCCCGCAGTTCGCCGCAGCCCTGGCGGCGCTGCGGCCGCGGGACATCCTCACCGTGACCATGCTCGACCGGCTCGGCCGGAACACCGTTGAGCTGATCACCAGCGCCCAGGACATCGAGCACCGGGGCAACCGGCTGGAGATTCTGCAAGGCCCCTTGGCCGGCATCTACGACCCGCGCGGAGCCGGAAAGATCGTCTTCACGATGTTCGCCGTAATCGCCGAGGTCGAGAGGGAATTCATCCGCGACCGGAGCCTAGAAGGGCTCGCCACCGCTGCGGCGAACGGCCGCTACGGCGGCCGTCCGGCCGCCATCGACGCCGACAGGTTCGCCGTCGCTCTGGCCCGCCGGCAGAACCCCAAGGAGTCCGTCACCAGCATTGCCCGACACATCGGAGTCGGGCGGTCGACCCTGTACCGGGCGTTCGCCGAGTACGACCAGCGGCAGCGCGCCGAACCCTGATCACTGTGGCGTGCGCGGTGGGTCCGTAATTCTCCGTGGCCCAGTCCTTATGGCGACCGCCCCTGACTGCTCCGCCACCAGTGATGGCCGTTGCACGCGGCAGGGACCCGACTGAGCATCAGCGCGGGCAGGCGGCTGGAAGACGCCTTGCAAACCCGCGCTGAGCGCAGCTAGGGACTTGTCGGTTGCCACGCTGCCGCCAGGATGAGCCCATTAGGCAGGGGAGACCTGGTTGCCGAAACCAGGTCCGGCGGGGCGGCCCCGCTCGCCCCGCCGAAGTTGACTGTGCCGCCGGAGAA
>NZ_JABZEE010000074.1 GCF_013387495.1 Streptomyces sp. PKU-EA00015
GACGACGCCCTTGTCGTCGTCCTTTCCTGGCGGAGACGGTGGGGCCGCATAGGCGACCTGCGGCAGCAGCGTTCCCGCCACCGCCGACACCACCAAACAGGAGATATATCTCCCGTAGGGGATTTTCACCTCGATACCTTTCCGTACGGCGCTCCGCACCCACCGAACGGAATTGCTCCGCAGGCGAAAACGGCACGCCGAATAAGCCCGCCGGGGAATTCCGACGCGCCTGAACAGTGCCGCTCATCTGCGCGCGAGCAGGGATAGGACCACCTCGCGAGCGCGGCAGCGGATTATGGATCAGGTGACTGATGTCTCGTCAAGCGTCCGGACATACAGGGGCAATGGGTTACTGATTTGCCGTCAGTTCGTCCCTTTCTTCCCCTCACTCGCGCACGCGTTCCCCGATGGTGTATAACCGCGGCCTGGTTCCACGTGAAACCGCTTTCCCGCATGAGGATCACGGAGCTCCGGAATTCCGGGTTCCCGGTCGGCATTGCGCGGCGGCGGGACGGAGAGACGGCGGGCGCTGATCCGAGGGGGGCCGGCCTGCCGCCCATCGGAGTGCGGTCGCGGCGGACGTCCGCGGCCGCACCCCGGTGGGGCAACTCCGCGTGGGCGTCGATCACTTGCGTACGAGGGATGGGGCATGAGTCCGAGAAGAGCCCGCGCACCGCGGACGAGTACGGCACGACGCACGGTCTGGCTGGTGGCGGGAGCCGTCGTTCTCGGGGGCGGAGGGGTGACGGCCGTGGCCGTCACCGGTTCCTCCGGGGACGCGGGCGCGGGCGACAGCGGGCGTCCGGCGAAGGCGCACGTTCTGCCGCTGGACGGCAAGGACCCGAAGCAGCGCACCCTGCCGCGTACGGACACGCAGATGTTCTCGCTGGTGGGTGTGTCCTGGGAGGACAGCGCCGACGCCTTCGAGGGCACGGCCCAGATCCGTACCCGCAGTGCGGACGCGGGCACCTGGTCGGACTGGCGCGACCTCGAGTTCGGCATCCAGGCGCCGGAGTCCGCCGAGGGCGACACGTCCGGCGTGCGCGGCGCGTCCGAGCCGCTGTGGGTGGGACCCTCGGACGCCGTCGAGGCGCGGGTCCTGGCCGACGGCGAGGAGACCGCGGTCCCGAAGGCGTTGCGGCTGGACATGGTCGACCCGGGGACGGTGGACGGCGAGACCGCCAAGGGCGTGAGCGGCGGCGGCAAGGTCCGGACGACGGCGAAGCCCGAGCGGTCGAAGTCGCCCGGTAAGCCGGCGGCGGAGCCGTCGGAACCGGTCGCGTCCACCATGCCCTCCGAGAGCACCGGCAGTGAGCCGACGGACCAGGCGTCCTCCGCCGCACCGTCCGAGACGCCCGCCGCGCCGAGCGACGCCCCGGCCGAGCCCACGCCGTCCGTCAGCGAGGAGCCCACCGCCTCCGCCGAGCCCGAGCCGAGCGGGACGCCCGCCGAGCCGTCGGAGCCCGCGCCGTCGCAGGAGCCGACCGTGGCGCCGTCTGCGAGCGAGCCTTCGTCCGAGCCGCCGGCCGAGTCCTCGGCCCCCGCGGAGCCGACGGCCTCACCGTCGGAGCCGGCCCCGTCCACCGGCCCGACGGACGTCCCGACCGCCGACCCGAGCGGCACCCCGGCTCCGGGTGAGAGCACGCCCGCGCCGACCGCGCCCGCGATCGTGAGCCGGGCCGAGTGGGGCGCGGACGAGTCGCTCGTCCAGGACCCGCCGGCGTACCTCGGCAAGGTCGACGCTGTGTTCGTGCACCACACGGCCGGTACGAACGACTACGCCTGCTCCGAGTCACCCGCCATCATCCGCGCGATCCTCACGTACCACGTGAAGACGAACGGCTGGAACGACGTCGGCTACAACTTCTTCGTCGACAAGTGCGGCACGGTGTTCGAGGGCCGCGCGGGCGGCGTGGACAAGCCCGTCCAGGGCGCCCACACGTACGGCTTCAACGGCTACTCGTCCGGTGTCTCCCTGCTCGGCGACTACGAGAACGGCGGTACGCCGACGGCCGCGGCCCAGCAGGCCGTCGCCGACATCTCCGCGTGGAAGCTGGGACTGCACGGTGTCGACCCGGAGGCCAAGGTGACGCTCACCGCGGCCGCCGACACCGGCGTGTGGAAGAAGGGCGACAAGGCCACGCTGTACACGATCTCCGGACACCGTGACGGCTACGCCACCCTGTGCCCGGGCAGGACCCTGTACTCCGCCCTGCCGGCGATCCGCCTGGCGGCGGGCGCGTCCCCGTACGCCGCGGGCTGAGCCGACAGGCGCGGCGGCGGCCGGCGCCCTGACGGGGCGCCGGCCGCCGCCGTCGTCCCGGAACGTCGGTCAGGACTGGGAGCGCGCTCTGCGGGACAGCGCCGCGCGCAGCACCCGCCGGCCCTCGGTGGCCAGGTCCATGGCACGGCGCAGGCCGGCGGTGCCCTCGGTCGCCAGGAGGATCTCCAGGATCTGAATCTGGCGCCGCTCCTCCCCCGCGACGAGGGGCCCGTCGGCGCCGTCGGTCGGGTCGAGCTCCTGGTGGACCTCGAGCGCCAGGGCGGAGCACGCCGAGGCCCACTCGGCGAGCCGTTCGGCCACCCACTCGGAGGGCGCGGCGCCGATCATCTGCCGTACCGGTGCGGCCGCCTCGTCCGCGGCGGGGACGGCGTCGAGGGCGGCCCTGGCGGTGGCGAGCCGATCGGCCCAGCCGTCCTCGCCCGCGGCGATGCCGGACCACAGCGGGCGGAGCACGTCCATCTCGTCGACGAGCAGCGGCAGACAGCGGTCCAGGCAGGCGAGCCCGCTCGCGGCGAGAGCGCGCTCGTCCGCCTCTGCGATCAGTTCCGTCAGGCTCTTGGACGTCATACGGACGCCTCCCATCGGCGACGAAGTCACTGCTCTTTCTGCGCCCGATGGCTCGAATGCGTCACTCTGTGGCTGAAGTCCAATAGTCAACGAATTTCTCCGGCGCTCGTCCGCCCCGCGCTCAGCCCAGCGTCCGCGCCAGCTCCGTGAAGGACTGCCAGTCGCGCGCGGGCACGCGCGGGTCCCACAGCTTCTGGGCCGTGGCCTGGAGCGGCCGGCGGATGCCCGCCGCGACCTGGTCCTGCGTCTGGGAGTTCGCGAGGTCGCACCAGACGGCGAAGCGGCCGCCGAGGATCTGCGACGAGTACCGCTGCGGCACCGGCTGGGTGCCGCGCAGCACCAGCGGCGTCCACTCCTCGTAGATCCGGCGGCCGGTCGGGTACGTGAACTGGTTCGGCTCGCCGAGCACGTAGTAGAGGTACTCGTCGTTGAGGTTCACCAGCTTGCGGCCCTCGGCCAGGTACTCCTCGGGCGGGCGCGCCCCGATCTCCTTGCCCGTCCAGTACTCGACCTCGATGTTCTTGTCGGCGCTCACCACTCCCCCGGTGAAGAACCCGTCGTTCCACGCCTTGGGCTGCTTCTTCCGGTCGCGCACCACGGCCGCGCGGTCGTTCAGCCAGCCCTCGGCCAGGTCCTGGACGCCGGCTCCGGCGCCGTACTTCTCGCGGGCGGCCGTCGCCAGCTGCGGGTAGGAGGCGGCCGGGTCGCTGACGGTCAGCGCCTGGTACTCGTCGGCGCCGACGTGGAACCACGCGCCCCCGAACAGCGCGGTGTACTCGCGCAGCAGGTCGTCGACGATCTTCGCCGCCCCGGGGTTCGAGATGTCGATCGCGCCCTGCCGGGGCACTCCCTGCACGTTGCGCAGCTGGAGCTGAGGGTGGGCGCGCAGCACGGCGCCCAGGTGTCCGGGCGAGTCGATCTCGCCGACGACGGTGATGTGCAGCCGGGCGGCGAGCGCCAGGATGCGGCGGACCTCGGCCTTGGTCAGATGCGGATCGGAGACGATCTCGGGGTGCGAGTCGGACTGGATGCGGAAGGCCTGGTCGTCGGAGAAGTGCAGCCCGAGCTGGTTCAGCTTGAGGTCGGCCATCTCGCGCAGCCGGTCCTCGATCCATCCGGCGGTGAAGTGCTTGCGGGCGATGTCGACGTTCAGTCCGCGCTGGGGGCGGTCGGGCCGGTCGCGTACGACGCCTTCGGGCATCGCGCCGCCGGAGCGCACGGCCTGCTTGAGGGTGCGGGTCCCGTAGAAGACGCCGGCCTCGTCGGGGCCGGTGATGCGGACTCGTCCGCCCCGGGTGGCCAGGGTGTACGACTCGGGGGCGCCGCCGCCCGTGAGCGCCAGTTCCACGTCGCCGGAGCGGGCCGCGTTCGTGCCCCGGAAGCCCAGCTTCAGCTCCTGGGCGATCAGGCGGCCCTCGTCCGCCAGCTCCTCGTTGCCCTTGGCGACGACGACGGCGCTTTCCGCCGTGCGGCTCCAGCCGGGGCCGCGGGCGGCCTGGTGGTCGCGTACGGAGGGGATGGTGGCGGGCGGTCTCGACAGGACGTAGCTGCGGGTGGGGCTCGGAGTGGGGGACGGAGTGCCGGGTGCGGCCCGGTCCGGGGCGGTGAGGGGCGCCGCCTGTCCGTCGTCGGAGCAGCCGGTCACGGTGCCCGAGAGGACGGCGACGGCGGCGGCCGTCGCCGCGGCGACCTGCCTCTTTCGCGAACGCCTCATCATGCGGAAAACCTCCCGGATGCGGATGAACCCGATCGAAGTACACCGGCCGTCCTGTCCAGCCTCCACCCTCGACGTCCATCGCATGAGCCCAAACTCTCCCGTTCGGGTGAAATTTGCGCATCCATCGGACAACTCTCGACACCCGTCGATAGCGTTGCGACTCATCCTTCCCTCCCTTTCCAGCCGTCCCGCTGGCTTTTCGAGGAGTCCCCGCTGTCCAGCGATTCCCACGCCGGCACCCCTGAGCGACCGCCGACACTCCGCTCCACCTGGAGCACTCTCGCCCCCTCGCCCATACCTCCCCGGCACGGCACGCCGAGAGGACTCGCGCACTTCAACGGCGCTCCGCCCGAGGCCGCCGAGGCCCTCCTGCTGACCTGCTGCGGAAGCCTCCGCTGGGCCCGCCGGGTCGCGGCCCACCGGCCCTACCCCGACCTCGATGCGCTGCTGGCCGCCTGCGACGAGGCCGGGTACGACCTCACCCCCAGCGACATGCACGAGGCGCTGTCCCGCGAGTCCTCCGCCGCCCTGCACCCCCGCGCACCCCAGGCGGCGCACACCGCGCTCGCGGCCGCGCACGCCGCCTACGAGAGCCGATTCGGGCACGCGTTCGTCATCTGTCTCGAGAAATACGGCCCGGACGAGCATCTCGATCAACTACTCACCGGTATCCACGGCCGGCTCTCCCACGAACCTGACGAAGAACGGTCCGTTTCCGCCGACGAACTGCGCGCCCTCGCGCGCGCCCGGGTGGCCCGGGCCATGGCCGGCCGTCCGTAATTCGACGTCGGGTGTCCGCAAGGCGCCGCGTCTAGCCCGTCCGGGCCTTTTGGCTGCCTGTTTGATCACACCTGCGGACCCGGCGCGAACGAACCGACAACACGTCGCTACGATGGCCGGGGCCGGTGGACCGTACCCGGCCGGGCCAGACCGACAATCCCAAGCCGGCAGGCCCCAATCCCCGCTCCCGGAGGGTTCTTCCGTGCCGGCTGGAACGCTGTACCGCGGCCGGGAAGGAATGTGGTCCTGGGTGGCTCACCGAGTCACCGGCGTCCTCATCTTCTTCTTCCTGTTCGTACACGTGCTGGACACCGCGCTCGTCCGTGTCTCCCCCGAGGCGTACGACGAGGTCGTCGCCACCTACAAGACGCCGATCGTCGCGCTCCTCGAATACGGCCTCGTCGCCGCGATTCTCTTCCACGCGCTCAACGGCCTGCGTGTCATCGCCGTGGACTTCTGGTCCAAGGGCCCGCGCTACCAGAAGCAGATGCTCTGGTCAGTGATGGCCGTCTGGATTGTGCTGATGGCTGGAGCGCTGTACCCCGTGCTCGGCCATGCCGCTCGTGAACTGTTCGGGAGCTGAGGCGAGAGATGTCCACTGAGGTTTCTTCCTCCATCGGCGAGGTCGAGGGCGGGCGCGTCTATGACGTCGACAACCCGGCCCCGTACATCGAGGCCCCGCGCAAGCGCACCAAGAAGACCCCGAAGGCGACCCGGGGCAACTTCGAGATGGCCGCATGGCTCTTCATGCGCCTCTCGGGCATCGTCCTCGTCGTTCTGGTCATCGGCCACCTGCTGATCCAGCTGGTGCTCGACGGCGGCGTCTCCAAGATCGGCTTCGCCTTCGTGGCCGGCCGCTGGGCGTCCCCGTTCTGGCAGACCTGGGACCTGCTGATGCTGTGGCTTGCCATGCTGCACGGCGCCAACGGCCTCCGCACCGTCATCAACGACTACGCGGAGCGCGCGAACACGCGTCTGTGGCTCAAGGGCCTGCTGTACACCGCCACGGTGTTCACCATCCTTCTGGGCACGCTGGTGATCTTCACCTTCGACCCGAACATCCGCTAGGCACGGGGCTGAGGTAATCCACTCATGAAGATCCACAAGTACGACACCGTCATCGTCGGCGCCGGCGGCGCCGGCATGCGCGCCGCCATCGAGGCGACGAAGCGCAGCCGCACCGCCGTGCTGACGAAGCTCTACCCGACCCGCTCCCACACGGGCGCCGCGCAGGGCGGCATGGCCGCCGCACTGGCGAACGTGGAGGAGGACAACTGGGAGTGGCACACCTTCGACACGGTCAAGGGCGGTGACTACCTGGTCGACCAGGACGCCGCCGAGATCCTGGCGAAGGAGGCCATCGACGCCGTCCTCGACCTGGAGAAGATGGGCCTGCCGTTCAACCGCACCCCGAACGGCACCATCGACCAGCGCCGCTTCGGCGGCCACTCCCGCAACCACGGCGAGGCCCCGGTCCGCCGGTCCTGCTACGCCGCGGACCGCACCGGCCACATGATCCTCCAGACGCTGTACCAGAACTGCGTCAAGGAGGGCGTGGAGTTCTTCAACGAGTTCTACGTCCTGGACCAGCTGATCACCGAGGTCGACGGCGTCAAGACGTCCGCCGGCGTGGTCGCCTACGAGCTGGCCACCGGCGAGATCCACATCTTCCAGGCCAAGGCCGTGATCTACGCGTCCGGCGGCACCGGCAAGTTCTTCAAGGTGACCTCCAACGCGCACACCCTGACCGGTGACGGCCAGGCCGCCTGCTACCGCCGCGGTCTGCCGCTGGAGGACATGGAGTTCTTCCAGTTCCACCCGACGGGCATCTGGCGCATGGGCATCCTGCTGACGGAGGGCGCCCGCGGTGAGGGCGGCATCCTCCGCAACAAGGACGGCGAGCGCTTCATGGAGAAGTACGCGCCGGTCATGAAGGACCTCGCGTCCCGTGACGTCGTCTCGCGCTCCATCTACACGGAGATCCGCGAGGGCCGCGGCTGCGGTCCCGAGGGCGACCACGTCTTCCTGGACCTGACCCACCTGCCGCCGGAGCAGCTGGACGCCAAGCTCCCGGACATCACGGAGTTCGCGCGCACGTACCTCGGCATCGAGCCCTACACGGACCCGATCCCGATCCAGCCGACCGCGCACTACGCCATGGGCGGCATCCCGACCAACGTCGAGGGTGAGGTCCTCAGCGACAACACCACCGTCGTCCCCGGTCTGTACGCCGCCGGTGAGGTCGCCTGCGTCTCGGTGCACGGCGCCAACCGCCTGGGCACCAACTCGCTGCTGGACATCAACGTCTTCGGCAAGCGGGCCGGCATCGCCGCCGCCGAGTACTCCGCGAAGGCCGACTACGTCGACCTGCCCGAGAACCCGGCGTCGTTCGTCCAGGAGCAGGTCGAGCGCCTGCGCAACTCCACGGGCTCGGAGCGCGTCTCGGTGCTGCGCAAGGAGCTCCAGGAGACGATGGACGCCAACGTGATGGTGTTCCGCACCGAGCAGACGATCAAGACCGCGGTCGAGAAGATCGCGGAGCTGCGCGAGCGGTACCTGAACATGTCCATCCAGGACAAGGGCAAGCGGTTCAACACGGATCTGCTGGAGGCCATCGAGCTGGGCAACCTGCTCGACCTGGCCGAGGTCATGGCCGTCTCCGCCCTGGCCCGCAAGGAGTCCCGCGGCGGTCACTACCGCGAGGACTTCCCCAACCGCGACGACGTCAACTTCATGCGCCACACCATGGCGTACCGCGAGGTGGGCGACGACGGCTCCGAGACCGTCCGTCTCGACTACAAGCCGGTCGTCCAGACCCGCTACCAGCCGATGGAGCGTAAGTACTGATGGCTACCCCCGTCATGGACAAGGCCGAGGCGGTGGCCAAGGCCGCCTCTCCGTACATCACGGTCACCTTCCGGATCCGCCGCTTCAACCCCGAGGTCTCGGACGCGGCGGTCTGGGAGGACTTCCAGATCGAGATCGACCCGAAGGAGCGCGTGCTCGACGGTCTCCACAAGATCAAGTGGGACGTCGACGGCTCGCTGACCTTCCGCCGCTCGTGCGCGCACGGCATCTGCGGCTCCGACGCGATGCGGATCAACGGCAAGAACAGGCTCGCCTGCAAGACGCTGATCAAGGACATCAACCCGGAGAAGCCCATCACGGTCGAGGCCATAAAGGGCCTCACGGTCCTCAAGGACCTGGTCGTGGACATGGAGCCGTTCTTCCAGGCGTACCGCGACGTGATGCCGTTCCTGGTCACCAAGGGCAACGAGCCGACGCGTGAGCGTCTGCAGTCCGCCGAGGACCGCGAGCGCTTCGACGACACCACCAAGTGCATCCTGTGCGCCGCGTGCACGTCCTCGTGCCCGGTGTTCTGGAACGACGGCCAGTACTTCGGCCCGGCGGCGATCGTCAACGCGCACCGCTTCATCTTCGACTCGCGTGACGAGGCGGGCGAGCAGCGCCTGGAGATCCTCAACGACAAGGACGGCGTGTGGCGTTGCCGCACCACGTTCAACTGCACGGACGCCTGCCCTCGTGGTATCGAGGTCACCAAGGCGATCCAGGAAGTGAAGCGCGCGCTGATCACGCGCCGCTTCTGATGCAACAGATGCCACAGATCTTCGTGTGACGTGGCGTCAAGGGCCTCGACTCCCGCCCGTGGAGTCGAGGCCCTTGCCCGTATCGCCGTACGGGCTTCACCGACCGGGGGCGGACCTGGCAGGATCGGGGAACGTCTGACGTGACGCAGCAGGAAAGCGGGGACGAGATGACCGAGCCCAATCCGTACAGGGACGGGGAGCCCGAGTACCAGTGGGGGCCGACGCAGCCGCCGGGGACGCCGGCGTACGGCTACCCGAACGCGGCACCGGGCTACGGCTATCCCCAGGACCCGCCTCCCTCCTACGCGCAGACGCAGCCCGCCGGTGTGCCGGTCCCGGTGACGGGCGGGCCGCCCGCCCCGACGGGCGGTCAGCCGCTGGTGTCGATCGGTGACATCACCGTCATGGGCGACTCGATCGTGACGCCCGCCGGGTCGATGCCGCTGCGCGGCGCGGTGTGGAACGCGACGGACATGTCCCGCACCGAGGAGAAGATCCCGACGCACGCGATCGTGCTCGCCATCGTCTTCTTCATCTTCTGCCTGCTCGGTCTGCTCTTCCTGCTCATGAAGGAGAAGCAGACGACCGGCTTCATCCAGGTCACCGTCACCAGCAACGGCAAGCACCACTCGACGATGATCCCGGCGCGGGGCCCGGAGACCTTCCAGCAGGTGATGGGGCAGATCAACTACGCGCGCTCGCTGAGCAGCATGTAAGCGGCGGCTGCGGCCCGCTTGCCCGGTCCGCCGGGTCCTCGCCTGTCAGCCGGCGAGGACCCGGCGGATCACAGCTGGCTCAGGATCGTCGGGTCCGTGATCTCGGAGTCCCGCGCCAGCAGTGTCGCCTTGCTGAGGATCACGGTGAGCATCCGGTCGCCCTCGAACGGCAGGAAGCCGGTGTCCGCGGCGGTCGCTCCCCGCTCGGGGACGATGCACAGATAGCGCTCATACGGGTCGATCAGCACGTTGCCGGAGCCCAGGTGGATGCGGTAGGCGTGGCGGTCGCCGCGGACGTGGAGGAAGCGGCCCTCGACCGTGCACCGGTCGGCTGCCGCGAGCCGGGGCACGAGCCGGGTCAGCAGGTCCCTGCGGGTCGCGGCCGTCGCGGACAGCTCGCCGAAGCCGTACGCGCTCCAGTAGTCGCGGAAACGGCCGCGGGGGCCGCCGTCCTGCCAGGTGGGGTCGTTGCCCACGGAGGAGACGCCGACGAACAGGTCGACGTCGCGCAGGACTTCGGAGAGCACGAGCGCCGGGACCTCGCTGAGCGGCACCGGCTCGGCGGGCGCGGTGCGGCTGAACCGGTTGGTGCTCGGGCGGTACTCCCCGCCGCCCGCGTGCGCCCAGTTCGCCGGGGCGTCGATCCGGTGGAAGCGGACCTGGTCGGTGGTGATGCGGGCGTATGCCCCCGAGTCGGTGAGGTCGCCGTCCTCGCTGCCGCCGATGCCCTCGATCCAGTACTCCGCGCGCAGACCCCACTCGGGCAGTCCGCGGACGGCCGGCGGGTACGCGTCGTCGACGCACAGCCGCAGCTTGGCAGTCCAGCCGCGCACCGCCGCCAGGGCGTTGAACTGGTACTGGCCGAGGATGTGGCCGGCGAAGCGGTTGGAGTACGTCCCGGTGGTGCGCTCGGCGTCGGTGAGGGGATACACCTCGCGGTGCGCCTGCTTGAACGGCTGGGTGACGCCGAGCTGTTCGAGCCGGTCGCGCCAGGCCGCGATCTCGCGGTCGGGCCGCCCGACCGGATGCCACAGCTCGACGCGGGCCCCCGCCTTCGAGACGCAGACCGGGTCGCCCTCGAGGGTGCGGATGTCCGTGCCGTCGAACGCGACGGGTGTGTCCCCGACCAGCCAGATCAGCCGACGGGCGAGGGCCCCGACGAGCGGATGGTCGAGGAAGCGCTCGCGCCAGCTCCAGAACTCCCAGCCGCGGCGGGCCAGGAACAGCCGGTCCAGGCGCTCCGAGACGGCCGTGAGCATCCTGTCGATGTCCTTGACCGCGGCGCGCAGCTCCTTGACCTCGTCGGGGAAGTCGCGCCGGACGGCGGCGGGCACGGACTTGACCGTCCTGCCGGCGGCGGTGCGCCAGGTGAGGACCGCTTTGCCGCCGTGGATCTCCAGGACGGCGGTGCTGTCGCCCAGTTGCCGCTCGCCCCGGCCCACTTCGGTGAGCCCGTACGAGGGGACGGCCAGCTCCTCGATGTCCTCGCGGGTCAGGCCGAGGGCCTCGGCCTTGGCGTCGAGCGCGGCGCCCAGCTGCTTGAGCGTGCCCTTGTACGTCACCCGGGCGGACAGCCGGGCGAGCTCGGCGAGCGCGGCGTCGCCCTCCGCCAGGGACAGGGCGGTCACGCCCGCGTTCGCCACCTTGGGGGCGCGGGGGCCGATGCCGCGGACCTTGCGCAGCGCGGTCTCCACGAGGGCGCCGAGCGCGCGGGCGACGTCCTGCGACGGCGGCAGCAGCGCGGCGAGCCAGGCGAGGCCGCGCAGCGCGTCGGTGTTGTACGGGTCGAACAGCGCGTTGTGGTCGTGGTCCCGGGGGGCGACGTGCAGCGGATGGGTGCGCGGCGAGCCGGTTCGGTCGAGCCAGTCGAGCACCAGGCGGCGGGCGGCCTCCGCGCCGATCTCGTCGATCAGTGCGGCCGCCGTCCTGTTCCAGGCGGCGGACGGCTTGGCGGCGGTGGCCTGCTTCAGGTGCATGAGCAGCCGCCGTCCCGGGTCCCCGAGCTCGGCGGCGTCGGCGAGGGCGCGGTCCGCCCAGGCCTCGCCCGGGTTGAGCACCGGGTCCTCGATGCGGTCGAGCAGGGCCTGCAACTCGGGCGAGTGGGCGTAGGTGTCCAGCATGGTGCGGCGCAGCAGCGCGACGAAGGGTCCCGGCAACTGACCGCCGGCCTCCTGCTCCTCGCGCACCAGCGTGATCAACTCGTGGTACTGGTGCAGCGAGCGGGCGGTGCCGAGCTCGTCCATCCGGCTCCGGCGCGTGATCTGAGCACGGCTCATGTCAGCCACCCACCAGCGGGACGAGCCGGAGGAAGGTGACCTCGGTGGCGGCGCCGAGGTCGACGGTCTCGTCCAGCTCGGTGATCTGGCGGTCGCCGACGAGCACCAGGAAGCCGCCCCGCCCGAAGGCCTCGACGGCACGCTCGCCCGCGCGCTCCCGGTCCTCGCCCCCCTCGCCCGCCTCCTCGGCGGCGCGGCGGCGGATGAGCTCGCGCAGCGCGAGGCGCTCCTCGGCGATCTGGAGTCCGAGGGCGTCACGCCGGGTTCCCGATGTCGTCTCGTCGACGAACCTCACGTGTGCCATGCCGGAAGAGTAGAAGCCCCCTCTGACAACCAGCCGCGGCTGGGCAACTCGCGGGGGGAGGGAGGGCGTTCGAGGAACGCCTCCGGGACCACCGTCGCCTGTCTGCCGCTGACGTCCTCGACGGCGTACAGCCGCCGCACGCCCGACCCCCGACCACCTGACTTGAACATGTTCAAAAGGAGGTCTACAGTCATGTGCACCAGCTTTTGAACATGTTCAAGGGAGGGTGGGGCATGGACCTCACTGTTGTCGCATACGTCTCGTACCTGCTGATCAGCGTGGCGCTCACCGTCTGGGTCGCCCGCACCCTCAGCCGGAACGGCAGGATCTTCCTCGCCGACGTGCTCAAAGGGAACGAGAAGCTCGCCGACGCCGTCAACCACCTGCTGGTGGTCGGCTTCTACCTGGTCAATCTGGGCTTCGTCGCCCTCTATCTGAGGTCTTCCGAGGCAGTCACCGACGCACGCGGCCTCCTCGAGGCCCTGTCGGTGAAGATCGGCGTCGTGCTGCTCGTCCTCGGCGTGATGCACCTCGGCAACGTCTACGTGCTCAACAAGATCCGCCGACGCGGTGTCATGGAGCGCGAGCAGACCCCGCCGGTCGGACCGCAGGGCTGGACCCGGCAGTCCCCCGCCGACCCGTGGAAGGGACCGGCCGCCGGTCCCGCCGGGGCGTGACGGCGGTGCCCGCCCCGGTCCGCGCACTGACCGTCCTCTACGACGCGAACTGCCCCCTCTGCGTCCACCTGCGCAGCTGGCTGCTGCGGCAGCGGCAGCTCGTCCCGCTGCGTGCCGTACCCGCCGGATCGGTGGAGGCGCAGCGCAGGTATCCGGAGCTCGACCACGCCCGGACGCTGCGGGAGATCACCGTGATCGGGGACAGCGGCCAGATCTACACCGGCCAGGCCGCCTGGGTGGTCTGCCTGTGGGCGCTGGCCGAGTACCGGTCCAGGGCCCACTGGCTGGCCACCCCCGCGGGGGCGCCGTTCGTCCGCGTCACCATGCTCGCCGCGGCCAAGTACCGCGAGGCCGTGGGCCGTCCCGGCACCGCGTCGCCCTGCGCGGAGCAGTGCGCCGTCCCCCGTTAGGCTCGGGCACCGTGACTGATCCGAAGGACCCCACCGAGGCGAAGGCGCCCAAGAGCGAACAGACTCGCACGCTGATCCTGGAGACCGCCCTCCGGCTCTTCCAGGAACGCGGCTACGACAGGACGACGATGCGGGCCATCGCCAAAGAGGCCGGCGTCTCGGTGGGGAACGCGTACTACTACTTCGGTTCCAAGGAACACCTCGTCCAGGGCTTCTACGACCGGATCGCCGCCGAGCACCGCGCGGCGGTCCGGCCCGTGCTGGACAAGGAGACCGACTTCGAGGCGCGGATGGCGGGCGTCCTGACCGCCTGGCTGGACATCGCCGAGCCCTACCACGAGTTCGCGGCGCAGTTCTTCAAGAACGCCGCCGACCCCGAGAGCCCGCTCAGCCCCTTCTCCCCCGAGTCGGAGCACGCCCGCGAGGAGGCCATCGCCGTCCACCGCGAGGTCCTCGCGGGCTCGAAGGCGAAGGTGGCCGAGGAACTGCGGGACATCCTCCCGGAGCTGATGTGGCTCTCCCAGATGGGCCTCGTCCTGTACTGGGTGTTCGACCGCTCCGAGAACAGCGAGCGCAGCCGGCGGCTGGCCGTCCGCGGCGCCCGGCTGACCGCCCGTGGTGTGGCGCTCGCCCGGTTCCGGGTGCTGCGGCCGCTGGTGCGCGAGGTGCACGAGCTGTTCACGGACTTCCTGCCCGGGATGGCGCACACCGTCGCCGCCCGCAAGGCGAGCGGCGACGGCTCGGACTCCGTCTCCGGCTCCCGGGACGCGGGCGGCGAGGACTGAGCGGACACCCGCCCGCGGTCACCGCCGGTCCGGCTCCCACAGCCTCCACACGCCCGCGCCGACCGACAGGCACGGGACGCGGGCCACGCCCGCGCGGCTGATCCCGCGCCCCCTCACGCCTGGCGTGAGGCGAGCTCCACGACGGTGATGTCGGACGAGGCCCCGACGCGCACCGGCGGGCCCCACGCGCCCGCGCCGCGGGAGACGTACAACTGCGTGTCGCCGTAGCGCTCCAGACCCGCGACGGTCGGATTGGCCAGGCCCGCGACGAGGTTTCCGGGCCAGAGCTGGCCGCCGTGGGTGTGCCCGGACAGCTGGAGGTCCACGCCCTGCTCGACGGCGTCGTGGATGACGACGGGCTGGTGCGCGAGGAGGACGGCCGCGCGGGAGCGGTCTCGGTCACCGAGCGCCTTCGCGAAGTCGGGGCCCTGCCCCTCGCTCTCGCCCGCGACGTCGTCGACGCCGGCGAGGTCGAAACCGCCCGCGATCTCGACGCGTTCGTTGCGCAGCGGTCGCAGGCCCAGCTCGCGGACGTGGTCGACCCACGCGTCCGCGCCCGAGAAGTACTCGTGGTTGCCCGTCACGAAGAACGCGCCGTCGCGCGAACGGAGCGCGGCGAGCGGCTCGGCGGCGGGCCCGAGGTCGGCGACGCTGCCGTCGACGAGGTCGCCCACGACGGCGACGAGGTCGGGCTGGGCCGCGTTGATGGAGTCGACGATGCGCTGCGTGTGGGCGCGGCCCAGGATGGGCCCGAGGTGGATGTCGCTGACGACGGCGATGCGGTAGCCGTGGGCGGCGCGGGGCAGCTTGGCGAGCGGAACGGTGACGCGCTTGACGCGGGGGCCGCGCAGGACGCCGTACGTGCCGTACCCGACGGTCCCCAGCGCGACGGTGGCGGCCGCGCCGCCGACGACCCGCGCGACGAACAGCCGCCGCGAGAGCGCCCCGCCGGATGTGGGTGCGTCCGTACGGGTCCCCTCGGACGCGGCGTCACCCGTGTCCGGCGGGACGAGGGCCTTCGTCGCAACGGCCCCGTCGCCGGACGAGCCCGCGGGCCCGGCAGGAACAGTGGCCTCGGCCTCGGCGAGGACGCCGGCGGGCGCCGGCGAGACGGCGGCCGGGGTGGCGAGCCGACCGGCGCCGGAGGCCGCAGCACCCGCGGACGCGGCGTCGCCGCAGGCCGGTGCACGACGGGCGAGGTAACGCCGCAGCACAGGGCGCACCGCCTCGCCCGCAACCAGCGCCAGCACCAGGTACAGCAGCACCGCGAGCCACAGGAAGCCGGGCCAGGCGACCACCTGCTGCACCGCGAACGGTGCGCCCGCGCGGCCCGACATCAGCGCGCCGAGCGACAGCAGCGGCAGCACCCACAGCACCGCCGTGCCGACCCTGCGGGCGGTCCCGCCCGGCACGGTCGTGTCGCGCACCAGGCGACGCCACACGTACCAATGCGCGCCCGCGAGCAGGGCGACGACCAGAATGATCACGAGCACGACGACAGCGACCACGAACGCGTTCCCCTACCCCTTGTGCGTGCGCTCACGGCGCAATGCGCGCAGACCGCGCAACCCGATGATGCCGATGGTCGTCCCCAGGACAAAGGACGTGATGGCGAGCAGCAGATGGACCCAGAAGTACCCGGTCGGGTCGCCCGCGTCGTCGAACGCGAGCCCACTGGCGTCCTGCCACAGGTTCTTGACGAAAGTGATCCAGATGAACCAGCTCCATACCCCGAACGCGAGCAGGAACCAGGACACGGGGCGGCTGAGCTTCATGAGTCAAGTATCGCGGGCGTCCGCCGAGCGGGCCTCGCGGGGTGCTCTGTCCCGGCGTCGCTCCCGGCGGGTCAGCGGGCCGATCTCCATATTTTCAGCAACGCCCTGTACGTTCTCGTCCGTGTCTGCTCTGTCTGCTGCCCTGAAACCGTTCGCGAGAAGGGTCGCGCTCGCCGCCGCGGCCTCCGCGATGCTGCCCGCCCTGACCGCCGCGCCCGCGTCCGCGGCGACGCTCGACGACAAGCCAGGCACCAAACAGCCCAAGCCACCGGCCACCATGTCGACGGTCGGAGGGGCCCAACTCGGCAAGCCGGGCACGCAGGTGAGGCTCGGCGCGGGCGCGCCGGTCCTGCCGAAGGACGTCAGCGGCCGTTCGTGGATCGTCGCGGACGCCGAGAGCGGCGACGTGCTCGCCGCCCACAACGCGCACTGGCGCCTGCCCCCCGCCTCGACGATGAAGATGCTCTTCGCGGACACGGTGCTGCCCAAGCTGTCCAAGGACACCGTCCACAGGGTGACCGCCCAGGACCTCGCGGACGTCGGCGAGGGCAGCAGTCTCGTCGGGGTCAAGGAGGACCACACCTACTCGGTCCACGACCTGTGGCTCGGTGTATTCCTGCGCTCCGGCAACGACGCCGTGCACGTGCTGACGGAGATGAACGGCGGCATGGCCAAGACGGTCCACGACATGCAGGCGCACGCCGACGAGCTGCAGGCACTCGACACGCGCGTCGTCTCCCCGGACGGCTACGACGAGCCCGGTCAGGTCTCCTCCGCGTACGACCTCACGCTCATCGCCCGCAGCGGCATGCAGAAGAAGGACTTCCGCGAGTACTGCTCCACCGTCCGCGCGAGCTTCCCCGGGGAGCAGAAGGAGGGCGAGGAGCGCGAGTCGTTCGAGATCCAGAACACCAACCGCCTGCTCACCGGGGCGGCCGGGATCGAGCCGTACAAGGGCATCGCGGGCATCAAGAACGGAAACACCACGCACGCCGGAGCGACGTTCACCGGTGTCGCCGAACGGGACGGCAGGGTCCTGCTCGTGACGGTCATGAACCCGGAGTCCGAGGAGAGCCAGGCCGTCTACAAGGAGACCGCCCGGCTGCTCGACTGGGGCTTCGCGGCGGCCGGCAAGGTGACCCCGGTGGGTGAACTCGTGCCGCCGAAGTCGGCCGGGACGGCTCCGACGGCCGAGCCGGTCAAGGACGGCAAGGGGGCGCCCGCGAAGCCCGTGGCCGCCGCCCAGCACGGCTCGGGCGGCATGGGCGTCGCACTCGCCGTCGCGGCCGGCGTGCTGGTGCTGCTGGCCGCAGGCGCGTTCCTCGTCAAGCGCCGCTGGCCGCTTCCGGAGAGGATGCGCCGCCTCCCGCGCTCCTGACGCCGTCGCCGCTGCTCCGCGTCGCCGTCCAGGCGGCGCAGAACAGCAGCAGTTTGGCGGTGAAGTTGATCCAGAGCATGAGCGCGATCGGCACGCCGAAGGCGCCGTACATGCTGCGGGTCGCGACGCCCTGCATGTAGCCGCCGAGCAGCATCTTGAGCAGTTCGAAGCCGACCGCGCCGATCAGGGCGGCCACGACCAGCCGGTGGCGCGGCGGCTGCACGCCGGGCAGCAGCGTCAGGACGTAGAGCAGGATCAGGAAGTCGGCGAGCACGGCGACCACGAGGGCGGCGAGGCGCAGGAGGACGCCGCCGATCCCGCCCTGCTCCAGGTCCAGCCTCTCCGCGCTCCACCCGACCGCCGTGGAACCGAGCGCGGAGGCGGCGAGCGAGGCCAGACCGATGCCTCCGAGTCCTGCCAGCACGCCCGCGTCCTTGAGCCTGCGGACCAGCGGATTGCCCTCGTCCTGGTCGTCGAGCTCCCACACGGCCCGCAGACAGTCCCGGATCGAGCCGACCCAGCCGATGCCGGTGAACAGCAGCAGGGCGCCGGCGACCGCACCCACTGTTCCCGCGTTGGCGACGAGGCCGTTGACGTCGACCTGGTCGGAGATGCCCGGCACCTGGTCGGAGATCTTGTTCTCCAGCGTGTCCAGCGCCTCCTGGTCGAGCAGCGCGGCACCGATCGCGGCGGCCACCGTGATCAGCGGGAAGAGGGCGAGGAAGCTGAGGAACGTGACGGCCGCGGCCAGCCGCGTCCAGTGCACCCGCTCCAGGGTCTCGTAGCTGCGCCAGGCGTGCGTGCGCATCAGGCGGGCGGCGAGCGGGCCGACGACGGGGAGCTTGATCAGCCAGTCCATGCCGTACGCCTACCCGGCGATCGCGCCGCCAGTGCCCCCAGGCGCCGGTACGGCGGCGAGGCGGTCAGGCGGTGGTGGCCCGCTCGTCGACCGGTGCGCCCTGAGCGGGGACTCCGGGGACGCCGCCCCCGAAGGCGAAGGTGCGCAGTTTGCGCCACACGCCGTCCGCGCCCTGCTCGTACAGGGCGAAGGAGGCGCAGGTCCATTCGGCGGCGTACTCCGACAGCTCCTCGTACGCCCGGTCCATCGCCTCCTCGGAGATGCCGTGGGCGACGGTGACATGCGGGTGGTACGGGAACTGCAGCTCGCGCACCAGCGGGCCGGACGCGTCCCGCACCCGCTGCTGGAGCCACGAGCAGGCCGAGCCGCCTTCGACGACCTGGACGAAGACGACGGGCGACAGCGGGCGGAACGTGCCCGTGCCGGACAGGCGCATCCGGAACGACCGCCCGGCCGCCGCGACGGCCGCGAGGTGCGCCTCCACCGCGGGCAGCGCGGCGGAGTCGACCTCGGTCGGCGGCAGGAGGGTGACGTGAGTCGGAATGCCGTGCGCGGCGGGATCCCCGAAGCCCGCACGCCGCTCCTGGAGCAGGCTGCCGTACGGCTCCGGGACCGCGATCGAAACGCCGAGCGTTACGGTCCCCACGTCGTTCTCCTCAGTCTCGGTGCGCGGGCTGCTGTCGACAGCCTGCGCGGGTGTGCAGCGCCAGTGTGGCTGCTGTACCGCCGGTTCGGCCAGAGTCCTTGGACACAGGTCCTTCGACTCCTTCCGCCCGGCGGCCTTCCGGTGTGCGCTCGGTGCGCGTCCGGGCGCGCTCGGTGCTCGCGCCCGGTCCTCGCGGTCCTCGCGCTCAGTGCTTGGCCGGGAGGAAGCCCACCCGCTCGTACGTGGTGGCCAGCGTCTCCGCGGCCACCGCGCGGGCCTTCTCCGCGCCCTTGGCCAGGATGGAGTCCAGCGTCTCCGTGTCGTCCAGGTATTCCTGTGTCCGGGTGCGGAACGGTGTGACGAATTCGACCATCACCTCGGCGAGGTCCGTCTTGAGCGCACCGTAGCCCTTGCCCTCGTACTTCCGCTCCAGATCGGCCACAGCCGTACCCGTGAGGGTGGAGTAGATGCTGAGCAGGTTGCTGACGCCCGGCTTCTCGACCGCGTCGAAACGGATCACGGTGTCCGTGTCGGTGACCGCGCTCCTGACCTTCTTCGCGGTCGTCTTCGGCTCGTCGAGCAGGTTGATGAGGCCCTTCGGCGTGGAGGCCGACTTGCTCATCTTGATCGACGGGTCCTGGAGGTCGTAGATCTTCGCCGTCTCCTTGAGAATGTGCGGCGCGGGGACGGTGAACGTGTCGCCGAAGCGGCCGTTGAAACGCTCGGCCAGGTCGCGGGTCAGCTCGATGTGCTGGCGCTGGTCCTCGCCGACCGGGACCTCGTTGGCCTGGTACAGCAGGATGTCCGCCACCTGCAGGATCGGGTACGTGAACAGGCCGACCGAGGCGCGATCGGCGCCCTGCTTGGCGGACTTGTCCTTGAACTGCGTCATCCGGGACGCCTCGCCGAAGCCCGTCAGGCAGTTCATCACCCACGCCAGCTGGGCGTGCTCGGGCACGTGGCTCTGCACGAACAGCGTGCAGCGCTCGGGGTCGAGCCCCGCGGCGAGCAGCTGGGCGGCGGCGAGCCTGGTGTTGGCACGCAGCTCCGCAGGGTCCTGCGGAACGGTGATCGCGTGCAGGTCCACGACCATGTAGAACGCGTCGTGGGACTCCTGGAGGGCCACCCACTGGCGGACGGCGCCGAGGTAGTTGCCGAGGTGGAACGAGCCGGCGGTGGGCTGGATTCCGGAGAGCACACGAGGTCGACGCTGCATGGCGGTGCCATTCCCCTGAGGGTGGTGGTGGGCGACGGGCGGGCGAACTGAGGCCATGCTCCACATTCTCTCAGGTGCGGAACCGGTGTCCGGCCGCCGGTGCATTCCTGCACGAGGCGGGGGGAGGGGGCCCTGGAGGCCGCCTTCGGTACGGGCGCGGACGCGGAGGAATGTGGTGCAGGTGGGTTCCTCAGGGCATATCGAGCGTTGGGCCGGTTCCGGGACGGCGAGAGGTTCGGACCGTGGCTGCTGCGGATCGCGGCCGATGAGACGAGGAACACAGTGGGCTCCGCCGTGCGGGCCGGGCGCACTGCCGCTCGGCGGCGAGCCGCGGGCTCCGGGGCGGACGGTCCGGCGCCGTGGGCACGGAGCAGCTCGTCCACGGAGCCGGAGCCGACGGCAGCGGCGTCGAGCCCCGCGGACGCACGGTGGTGGGCCGGCCTGGACGCCAGGACCGGCCGGGCCGACCGGCTGTCCGGGCCGACCGGCATGTCCGGGGCCGCCGGCCCGGACCGACTGGCACCGGCCGCCTCGGGCTACGCGGGCAGGCCCGGTGCCGGGTGCGCCGACATCAGGTCGGACACCTCCGCGCGGATCGCGGCCAGCGCGCTCTCGTCGCCCTTGGCCGCCGCCGCGACACCGCGGTCGATCCACTCGGCGACCGCGGCCATGTGCTCCGTGCCGAGGCCGCGGGAGGTCAGCGAGGGGGTGCCGATGCGGATGCCGGACGGGTCGAAGGGCTTGCGGGGGTCGAAGGGCACGGTGTTGTAGTTGACGACGATCCCGGCCCGGTCGAGCGCCTTGGCCGCCACCTTGCCGGGGACGTCCTTCGAGGTGAGGTCGATCAGGATCAGGTGGTTGTCGGTGCCGCCGGAGACCAGGTCGAAGCCGCGCGCGAGCAGCTCGGCGGCGAGCGCCTTGGCGTTGGCCACGACGGCGTGGGCGTAGTCGCGGAAGGAGGGCTGGGCCGCCTCGTGGAGGGCGACGGCGATCGCGGCGGTGGTCTGGTTGTGCGGGCCGCCCTGGAGACCCGGGAAGACGGCCTTGTCGACGGCCTTGGCGTGCTCCTCGCGGCACATCAGCATGGCGCCGCGCGGCCCGCGCAGGGTCTTGTGGGTGGTGGTGGACACGACGTCGACGTGCGGCACGGGCGACGGGTGGGCGCCGCCCGCGATGAGACCGGCGATGTGGGCGACGTCGGCGACCAGCACCGCGCCGGCCTCCCGCGCGATCTCGGCGAAGGCGGCGAAGTCGATGGTGCGGGGCAGCGCGGTGCCGCCGCAGAAGATGACCTTGGGCCGCTCCTTGACGGCGAGGTCGCGCACCTGGTCGAAGTCGATGAGCCCGTCGTCGTGGCGCACGCCGTACTGCACACCCCTGAACCACGTGCCGGTGGCCGAGACGCCCCAGCCGTGCGTGAGGTGGCCGCCCATCGGCAGCGCCATGCCCATCACGGTGTCGCCGGGCCGGGCGAACGCGAGGTAGACGGCGAGGTTGGCCGGGGAGCCGGAGTAGGGCTGGACGTTGGCGTGGTCGACGCCGAAGAGGGACGTGGCACGGGCGACGGCGAGCCGTTCGACCTGGTCGATGTTCTGCTGGCCCTCGTAGTAGCGGCGGCCCGCGTAGCCCTCGCTGTACTTGTTCTGCAGAACCGTGCCGGACGCCTCCAGCACGGCGGCCGAGACGTAGTTCTCGCTGGGGATCAGTCGCAGGGTGTCGGCCTGGAGCAGTTCCTCGGCGCCGACGAGGGCGGCGAGTTCGGGGTCGGCGGCGGCGAGCGCGGGGTGCGGCAGGGGAAGGGCCATGGTGTCCTCCGGGACGGTCCGTGACATCGGTCGTGGTCCCGGGGTGCCCAGGCGATCGACACCACGCGTTACTGCCCCGCGCGGCTTCCTCGGGGTCGGTTCCCCGTACGCCAGTCGCCGCACGTATCGCCCACCCTAGCCCCTGACGGGCACGCCGACAGCCCGGTTTACCCGTCCGCACGGCGAGCGACGATAGAAACGGGAGCAAACCCCCGGATCCGGGCACCGTCCAGGGGACGGGGCGCCGTCCCTCATCGGCTGGTCCGTCCTGACGATCGGAGCACCCGTGTCGACCACGACTTCCGCCTTCGCCTCCGCGGAGGCGCACACCGCGCACAACTACCACCCCCTCCCCGTCGTCGTCGCCACGGCCGACGGCGCCTGGATGACCGACGTCGAGGGGCGCCGGTTCCTCGACATGCTCGCCGGCTACTCGGCCCTCAACTTCGGCCACGGCAACCGCCGGCTGATCGACGCGGCGAAGGCCCAGCTCGACCGGGTCACGCTCACCTCCCGCGCCTTCCACCACGACCGGTTCGGGGACTTCTGCGCCCAGCTGGCCGAGCTGTGCGGCATGGAGACGGTGCTGCCGATGAACACCGGCGCGGAGGCGGTGGAGACGGCGGTGAAGACCGCCCGGAAATGGGGCTACCGGGTCAAGGGCGTCCCCCAGGGACAGGCGAAGATCATCGTCGCGGCGAACAACTTCCACGGCCGCACGACCACGCTGATCAGTTTCTCGACCGACCACGAGGCCCGGGCCGACTACGGCCCGTACACGCCCGGCTTCGAGATCGTGCCGTACGGCGATCTGACCGCGCTCGAGGCGGCCATGTCCGCGAACACGGTGGCGGTGCTGCTGGAGCCCGTCCAGGGCGAGGCCGGCGTGCTGGTCCCGCCGCACGGCTACCTCCCCGGAGTGCGCCGGCTCACGCGGGAGCGCGGTGTGCTGTTCGTGGCGGACGAGATCCAGTCGGGCCTGGGACGGACGGGAAAGACCTTCGCGTGCGAGCACGAGGGAGTCGTGCCGGACGTGTACGTCCTGGGCAAGGCGCTCGGCGGCGGTGTGGTGCCGGTGTCGGCGGTCGTCTCGTCCGCCGAGGTCCTCGGGGTGTTCCGGCCGGGCGAGCACGGGTCGACGTTCGGCGGCAATCCGCTGGCCTGCGCGGTGGCGCTCGAGGTCATCGCGATGCTGCGCACCGGCGAGTTCCAGGCGCGGGCGGCCGAGCTGGGCGAGCACCTGCACCGTGAACTCCGCCTGCTCGCGGAGCGCGGCGTCGTGACGGAGGTGCGCGGGCGCGGGCTGTGGGCGGGTGTGGACGTCGCGCCGGGCCTGGGCACGGGCCGGGAGGTCTCGGAGAAGCTGATGGACCGGGGTGTCCTGGTCAAGGACACCCACGGTGCGACGATCCGGATCGCGCCGCCGCTCGTGATCAGCAAGGAGGACCTGGACTGGGGGCTCGACCAGCTCCGGGCGGTCCTCACGGATTGAGCCGCGACCCGCCGGTTCACCCGCCCGCGGGCATTTCGCCGGTCGGCCCCGTCCGGGCCGCCGCCCGGCGTCGGGCATCGGGCATCGGGCATCGGGCATCGGGGGCACGGCTACTCCAGCGACTTGCACAGCGCCTCCAGCGCTCCCGCCCAGGCGCTGTCCGGCGGCGTCGCGTACCCGACGACGAGTCCCTCACGGTCGGCGGCGCGCGCGTCGGCGTGGCGGAAGTTCGAGAGGCCGTTCAGCGCGAGGCCGTGCCAGGCCGCGGAGCGGACGGCCTGGCGCTCGGTGCCCGGCGGGAGTTCGAGCACCGCGTGCAGCCCGGCGGCGATCCCGCTGACGCGGACGGCGGGGGCGCGCTCGGCCAGCGCCGCCACCAGCTGGTCGCGCCGCCGCCGGTACCTCAGCCGCATCCCGCGTACGTGCCGGTCGTACGCGCCCGAGGCGATGAACTCCGCCAGCGTCAGCTGATCCAGCGCGCCGCAGGCCCACTCCTCGTGGCCCTTGGCCTCCAGGGCCTCGCCGACCATGCTCTCCGGCAGCACCATCCACCCCAGCCGCAGCCCTGGCGCAAGGGACTTGCTCGCTGTGCCCATGTAGACGACGCGTTCGGGGTCGAGTCCCTGGAGGGCGCCGACGGGCTGGCGGTCGTAGCGGAACTCGCCGTCGTAGTCGTCCTCGAGAATCACACCGCCCGTCCTGCGCGCCCAGTCGACGGCCGCGGCGCGCCGGTCGGGGTGCAGGGGAACGCCCAGCGGGAACTGGTGCGCGGGCGTCATCAGCACCGCGCCCGCGCCCCGCATCCCGCCCAGCCCCTCCGTGCACGTGCCGGCGTCGTCGAAGGGCAGCGCGGGCGTGCCGAGCCCGGCCCCGGTCAGCAGGTTCCGGTGGACGTCGAGCCCGTAGGACTCGACGGCCACCTCCCGCACCCGCCGTCTCCCGAGGATCCTGCCCATCAGCATCAGGCCGTGCACGAAGCCGTTGCAGACGACGACCCGTTCGGGCGCGGCGTACACACCGCGGGCGCGGGCCAGGTAGTCGGCGAGCACGGTCCGCAGTTCGATGCGTCCGCGCGGGTCGCCGTAGCCGAACGCCTCGTGGGGTGCGGCGGTCAGCGCCCTGCGCGCGGCCTTGAGCCACTCCGCCCGCGGGAACGACGCGAGGTCGGGGCTTCCCGGCTTCAGGCTGTAGGCCGGCCCGCGGCGTACGGGCCGCGCCCGCACCCGGGCCTCCCCCGACGGCGGCTTGCGCGGCGCGGACCTCTGGGCGACCCGGGTTCCCGAGCCCTGCTGTGCGACGAGCCAGCCCTCGGCGACCAGTTCCGCGTAGGCGTCGGCGACGGTGTTGCGCGCGACGCCCAGGTCGGCGGCGAGGGAGCGGGATGACGGCAGCCGGGTGCCGGGCATGAGCCTGCCGGTGCGGACCGCCTCCCGCAGGGCGTCCATGAGTCCGCTGCGCAGCCGGGTGCCACGCAGCTCCAGATGCAGGTCGGCACCGAAAGTGGCCCAGGAATCCGTCATGAGAATGGACCATACCGCTGAGCCACACGGCCCGTACGGTCGTCACCATGACGACGAACGACACGTGCGCCACCGAAGTCGAGCCGCGTATCCGCGTCTCCGAACTCCTCCCCGATGTCTACAAGGCCGTGGTCCGGCTGGACGGAGCCGCCCGGAAGAACCTCGACCCGACCCTGCTGGAACTGGTGAAGATCCGCGCCTCGCAGATCAACCACTGCGCGTTCTGCCTCGACATGCACAGCAAGGACGCGCTGGCCGCGGGCGAGTCGGTGGAGCGCATCGTGCAGCTGGGCGCGTGGGAGGAGTCGCGGCACTTCTACACCGAGAAGGAGCTCGCCGCACTCGAACTGACGGAGGCGGTGACCGTCCTGACGGACGGTTTCGTCCCCGACGAGGTCTACGAGAAGGCGGCCCAGCACTTCGACGAGACCGAACTGGCCCATCTCATCGCGTCGATCGCGGTGATCAACGTCTGGAACCGCTTCGGCGTGGCGGGGCGGCTCGTCCCCGGCCACTACACGCCCGGCTCGCTGAAGCACTGAAGGGGAGCGAGATGACCGCAACCGCTGGGGCGTTCCGCGCCCTTCACCACGGACGCGAGGCCGGCGATCCGCTCGTCCTGCCGGGGCCGTGGGACGCGGCGAGCGCCCGCGCGTTCGCCGACGCGGGCTTTCCCGCCCTCGCGACGCCGAGCGCGGGGGTCTCGGCGTCCCTCGGCCACGAGGACGGCGAGACCCCGGCCGACGAGATGTTCGCGGCCGTCACCCGTATCGCACGGTCCGTCGCCATCCCCGTGAGCGCCGATGTCGAGGACGGCTACGGCCTGCCGCCGAAGGAGCTGGTGGAACGGCTGCTGGAGACGGGCGCGGTCGGCTGCAACATCGAGGACACGGACCGCGCGACGAAGACCCTCAAGGACCCGCACCGGCAGGCCGACTGGCTGGCGGAGATCCGCGCGGAGGCGGGTGACGCGCTGTTCGTCAACGCCCGCGTCGACACGTTCCTGCGCGCGGCGGGCGACCCGGCGCAGGCCGTCGCCCGCATCCGGCTGTATGTCGAGGCGGGCGCGGACTGTGTCTACCCGATCGGTGTGCCGTCCGGGCAGCTGCCGCTGCTGCGCGCTGCCACCGAGGCCCCGATCAACGTGTTCGCGCCCGCGTCCGACCCGCCGGTGGCCGAGCTCGGCCGGCTGGGCGCGACCCGCATCACCTTCGGCCCGGGTCTCCAGCGCCGGGCGCAGGCCGCGGTGGCGGACATCGCCCGCGAGCTGTACGAGACAGGGCCGGGGCGGGCGAAGCTCTGAAGAGGCTCAACTGCGTTGAGGACAGGCCTTTCATGGAACACGATCACCGTATGTTCGGACTCACCAAGCAGGAACAGTCAGTGATCGTGCTGCGCGACGCGGACAGCATCGTCGCCGCGGTCCGCGCCGCGCTGGACCGGGCCACCCCGGAGGAACGTCCCGGACTCCAGCGGGCCCTGGAGATCGTCGAGGACGCGTCGGCCACGACGCACGAGGACCTGCAGGCCCGTTGGGTGCGCCAGCGGCTCGACGCTGCGGGTGTGACGGGCCCCGCGGACTCGATCCCGGCGATCAAGGCCCTGCGGGAAGCCGCACCGGGCCTGAGCCTCAAGTCGGCGGTGGACCTGGCGAAGACGACGCGGTCGGCCGAGTCGGCACGCCGCGGCGCCTAGGGTCTTTCGTTTGGATCAGGCCGGATCAGTGAGTGGGGGTCCCCCCACGCCCGCAGGGCGTAGGGGGAGGGTCTGGTGCGTGCGATCGCAAGGCGGAGGAGGAAGACAATGGCGGAGCCATGGCGACCGACGACAACGCGGCGAGCGTGCGTGCCAGGGCCCGCGAGCCCGG
>NZ_JABZEE010000075.1 GCF_013387495.1 Streptomyces sp. PKU-EA00015
AAACCCGCTCGGCTGCCGAGCCCCGGCCCGCTCGCCTCACGAGCCCGCGCCGCGGGCGCCGGGCGGGCCGGGGGCCCGGCCCGCCCCCGGTGTCACTTCTTCGGCAGCCAGGCCTTCCACGTCGACTCGTTCGCCTTGACCCACTTCTCGGCCGCGGCCTCGGGGGACATCTTCTCCCCGGCGATCATCTGCGCGACCTCGTTCTGCTGCTCGGTCGTCCACGTGAAGTTCTTCAGGAACTCGGCGGCGTCCCCGCCGTTCTTCGCGAAGTCCGCGTTGAGGAACTTCTGCAGCGGGGTGTTGGGGTAGGCGCAGGCGACCTTCTTCGGGTCGGCGTCGCAGCCCTCCTTGTACGCGGGGAGCTTGACCTCGACCAGGTCGACCTCGGCGTTCAGCCACTGCGGCGTCCACCAGTACGTGAGGAAGGGCTTCTTGTCCTTCACGTACTTCTTGATGGCCGTGATCTGCGCCGCCTCGGAACCCGCGTAGTTCGTCTTCAGGTTCAGGTCGAGGTTCTTGATGATCGCGTCGTCGTTGGTGACGTAGTCCGGCGAACCCTCCAGGATCTCGCCCTTGCCGCCGCTCTCGGCGGTCGCGAGCTCCTTGGCGTACTTGTCGAGGTTCTTCCAGTCCGTCACGTCGGGGTGCGCGTCGGCGAAGTACTTGGGCACGAACCAGCCGATGTGGCCGGTGACACCGAGGTCGCCGCCCTTGACGACGGTCTTCTTGTCCTCGACGTACCGCTTCTCCTCCTTGGGGTGCCCCCAGTCCTCCATGATCGCGTCGACGTCGCCCTTCGAGAGCGCGTCCCAGGCGAGGACCTCGCCCATCTGCTGGGACTTGACCGTGTAGCCGAGCTCCTTCTCCAGGATGTACTCGGCGACGGCCGTGTTGGCCTGCGCGCCGACCCAGGAGGGGACGGTCAGCTTCACGGTCTTGTCGCCGTCGGCCGCGTCCTGGCTCTTGCCGGTCTCGGCGGCACTGCACGCGCTGAGCGAGAGGACGCCGAGGGCGCCGACGACGGCGGTTGCGGTACGGAGGGTTCTGGTGCGGTTTCGCATGATGGGGCTCCTGCTGTTGGTGACGGGGACGTCAGTGGTGGTCAGGGGGCGTTCCGGACGGATCAGGGACGCTTGCGGGCCGTGGGCTGCGTGACCCGGTCGAGTACGAGACCGAGGCAGACGATCGCCACACCGGCGGTCATGCCGAGGCCCATCTCGCCGCGGGACAGGCCCTTGACGACGTCGTAGCCGAGCGCTCCGCCGCCGACGAGTGCGCCGACGACGACCACGGCCAGGACCAGCACGACGCCCTGGTTGACGGCGAGCTGGAGAGCCGGCCGGGCGAGCGGCAGCTGGACCTGGAAGAGCTGCTGCCGGGTCGAGGCGCCGAGTGAGCGCGCCGCCTCCATCGCGGCGGGGTCGACCTCGCGAAGGCCCTGCACGGTGATGCGCACGACCGCGGGCAGCGCGTAGACGACGGCCGCGATGATGGCCGACGCCCTGGTGACGCCGAAGAGCGCCACGACCGGGATGAGGTAGACGAACTGCGGCATCGTCTGCATGGCGTCGAGGACGGGCCTCAGCCAGCGCTCCAGCCGCCCGGCACGGGCGCACACGACGCCCGCGAGGACGCCGAGGACCAGCGTGACGACCAGTGCGGCCAGCACCTGGGAGAGCGTGTCGAGGGACTTCGTCCACACGCCGAGCACACCGATCGCCGACATCGCGAGCGTGGCCGTCAGAGCCGTCGCCCAGGTGCCGACGAGCCATGCCAGGCCGGCGACGATCAGCAGGACCGCCCACCAGGGCAGCCAGACCAGGCCGTCCCGCAGCGGGTTGAGGACCCACAGGGTGAACTGCTCCGACCACGTCTCGGTGCCGCCGAGCACCGGGACGCCGGAGGAGACGTGGGCGGTGATCCAGCCCTGTGCCTTGTTCACCGGGGTGGAGATGTCGAACGTCCAGGCCTCGGGCCAGGCGGTGCCGACGAGGAACCGCGCCGACACCGCCGCGACGACACCCGCCGCGACCAGGGCCCAGCCCGAGCGGCCGTGCAGCGGTCCGTCGCCCGGCGTGCTGTGACCGATGCGGTCGCCGGCCGCCGCGGTGGTGCGGTCGAGCCAGATCGCGATCAGCACGATCGGGATACCGGCGGCCAGCGCCTTGCCGACGTCGACGGTGGAGAGCGCCGAGTAGACCTCTTCGCCGAGGCCGCCGGCGCCGACGAGCGCGGCGATGACGACCATCGACAGCGCCATCATGATCGTCTGGTTGAGGCCGAGGAGCATCTGCTGACGGGCGAGCGGCAGCCGGGCCGTCCGCAGGCGCTGCCACGGGCTCGCGCCGAGCGAGGCGGCCGCCTCGAGCACCGAGGGGTCCGCGCCGCGCAGTCCGAGCGCCGTCAGGCGGGCCATGGGCGGGGCGGCGTAGATGACGGTGCAGAACAGCGCGGCCGGCGTGCCGGTGCCGAAGACCAGCACGAAGGGCAGCAGGTACGCGAAGGCAGGCAGCACCTGCATGGTGTCGAGCACCGGCCGCAGCGCACGGTTGATCCGGTCGGACAGACCGGCCGCCAGGCCGATCAGCACACCGAGCAGCGCGGCGACCGCCACGGCGACGACCATCAGCGCGATGGTGAGAAGCGTGGCGTTCCACATGCCCAGCAGTCCGCACAGGGCGAACGCGCCGAAGGCGGTCGCGGCGACCTTGACACCGCTGCGTCCGAGCCCGGCGGCGCGCCAGGCGAGGAGGACGCCGGCGGCGAGCACCCCGACCCAGCCGATCGAACTCAGCAGGTCGTACACGCCGCCGACCGCGTCGGTGGCCGTGTTGGACAGGTGCAGCAGGAAGTACAGGAACAGCGGGTGGGTGTCGCGGTTGTCGACGACCCACCTGTTGGCGTCGTCGAGCGGCCCGGAGATGTCGATGTGCAGGGCGGCCGGCCAGCTGCCGCCGCCCCACAGGGCGAACCCGGCGGGCACCAGCACGACCGCGAGGGCGGCGAGGGCCAGCAGCTTGGCCTTCACGGGGTGGCGCAGGATGTCGCGGAGCGGCTGCCCGGTGATGTCCTTCTTCTCCGCGACGGGCGCGGACACGGCGGCGGTCATCGAGACCACCGTCCCTCAGTACTTCGGCGAGATGTCGTGTGCTCTCGGCGTATCACGCGGCGACCTCCTTGGGGCCGGTGGTGCCCGCCACGACCGCCAGCAGGTCCGCGTGGCCGACGACGCCCAGGCACCGGCCGCCCTCGACGACGCGGGCCGTTTGCCCGGTACGGGCCACGGCCTCGATCGCCTCGAAGACGGTCGCGCCGGGGGTCAGCGCAGGCCCTCCCTCGGCCTCGTCCCCCTCAGCGGGCCGCATGGCGGTGCGCACCGTCATGACCTGCTCGCGCGGCACGTCGCGGACGAAGTCCCGTACGTAGTCGTCGGCGGGGGCGCCCACGATCTCCTCCGGGGTGCCGAGCTGCACGATCCGGCCGTCCCGCATCAGCGCGATGCGGTCGCCGAGCTTCAGCGCCTCGCTCAGGTCGTGCGTGATGAAGACCATCGTGCGGCCCTCCTCATGGTGCAGCCGTACGACCTCCTCCTGCATGTCGCGGCGGATCAGCGGGTCCAGTGCGCTGAACGGCTCGTCGAACAGCAGCACCTCCGGGTCCACGGCGAGCGCGCGCGCCAGACCGACACGCTGCTGCTGGCCGCCGGACAGCTGACCGGGCCTGCGGTGTTCCAGGCCCTCCAGGCCGACCTTCGCCACGACTTCGGCGGCACGCGAGCGGCGCGCGGCCCTTCCCATGCCCTGGATCTCCAGACCGTAGGCGACGTTGTCGAGCACCGATCGGTGCGGCAGCAGACCGAAGTGCTGGAAGACCATGGAGGCACGGTGGCGGCGCAGTTCGCGCAGCCGTGCCCTGTCCATGGAGAGCACGTCCTCGCCGTCGATGGCGATCGTCCCGGAAGTCGGCTCGATCAGCCGGGTCAGACAGCGCACGAGCGTGGACTTGCCGGAGCCGGACAGGCCCATGACGACGAAGACCTCACCCTTGCGCACGTCGAAGGAGACGTCCCGTACGGCTGCGGTGCAGCCGGTGCGTTCGCGCAGCTCGGCGGGGGGCAGGGCGGCCAGCGCGGGGTCGGCCGGGACCTTTGCGGCCTTCGGTCCGAAGACCTTCCACAGGTCGCGTACGGAGAAGACGGCCGGCGCTTCGGCGGGCGCGGCCGCCCCGCCGGAGGAATCGGGCCTCTGGGCGGGCACCTTGACGGTCGACGCCTGGGTGTCCGGCGCCTTGGTCTCGGAGGCCTTGCTCTTCGACGCCGTCATCTCGGACGCCTTCGGCTCCGACGCCTTCGAATCTGCCTTCATGGGATCTGCCTTCGTGGGATCTGACTTCATCGGTTCCCGCCCCTCTTGCCGGCTTCCGCAACCAGCAGGTCCGCGCATTTCTCCCCGACCATCAGCACTGTGATCATCGGGTTGACGGCCGTCATCGTCGGGAAGACGGAAGCGTCGGCGATCCGGATGCCGTTGAGGCCGCGGATCTTCAAATCGGGTGCCACAACAGCGAGTTCGTCGCCCTCCGAGCCCATCCGACAGGTACCCGCCGGGTGGTAGACGGTGTGCGCGACCTTGCGCGCGTATTCGCTGATGTCCTCGTCGGAGGTGACCTCCGGGCCCGGGCAGACCTCACGCTTCAGCCACCCGGCAAGCGGCTCCTGCTTCGCGATCTCGCGCGCGATCCTGATCCCGTCGACCAGCGTGCGGCCGTCGTAGTCGTCCTCGTCGGTGAAGTACCGGAAGTCGAGGGCGGGCTTGACCTCGGGGTCCGCGCTGGTCAGGTACAGCCGGCCGCGGCTCCTCGGCTTGGGGATGTTCGGGGTCATCGACACGCCGTGCGCGGGCCGTTCGTAGCCGAGGCGCTCGGGGTTGTCGGTGAAGGGGATCTGGTAGAAGTGGAACATCAGGTCGGGCCCGTCCGAGGCGGGGTCCCGGCGGACGAAGAGACCGGCGTCGCTGTCCATCGCCGAGTTCTCGGGGATCGGCCCGTGGGTCTCCCACACGATGACGGACTCGGGGTGGTCGAGCAGGTTCTCGCCGACGCCCGGAAGGTCGTGGACGACGGGGATGCCGAGCTTCTCCAGGTCGGCGCGCGGCCCGATGCCGGAGTGCATGAGCAGCCTCGGGGTGTCCACGGCGCCCGCGCACACGAGGACTTCGCGCCGGGCCCGTACGACCTGCTCCTCGCCGTCCTTGGTGCGCACGTGCACGCCGGTGGCCCGGGCTCCCTCGAGCTCCAGGCGGAACGCCCAGGTCTCCAGGGCGATGTGCAGGTTCGGCCGGTCGAGGAAGGGGTGCAGGTAGGCGACCGAGGCCGAGGAGCGCTTGTTGTTCTCCGGGTGGTACGCGAGGTCGAAGAATCCGACGCCCTCGTGGAACGGCTTGCTGTTGAAGCCCTCGATGCGCGGCACCTCGAGCGCGGTCTGCGCGGCGTCGACGAAGTCGCGGGCGATGGCGTTCCGGTCGGCCTCGTCGACGGGGACGATGTTGTTGCGCAGCTTGGCGAAGTACGGGTCCATCGACGCGGCGTCCCAGCCCTCGGCGCCTGCCTCGGCCCACTCGTCCCAGTCGGACGGCAGCGGCTTGAAGGCGATGAGGGTGTTGTGGGAGGAGCAGCCGCCGAGCACGCGGGCGCGGCTGTGGCGGATGTGCGAGTTGCCGCGGGGCTGCTCGGTGGTCGGGTAGTCGTAGTCCAGCTCGCCCCCGAGGAGTCCCATCCAGCGACGCAGGGTGAGCACGTCGTCGCGGCCGACGTCGCTGGGGCCGCCCTCGATGACGGCGACGGTGACGTCGGGGTCCTCGGTGAGCCGGGAGGCGATCACGGATCCGGCGGTGCCGCCGCCGACGACGACGTAGTCGTACACGGTGTGGTGCTCGGTCATGTGCTGTTCTCTCCGCTCAGCCCGCGAACCAGCGCACGGGGCGCGGGGCGAGGTTCTGGTAGATGTGCTTGGACTCGCGGTACTCGGCGAGACCCGTCGGCCCCAGCTCACGACCGGTGCCCGACTTCCCGAAGCCGCCCCACTCCGCCTGCGGGAGGTAGGGGTGGAAGTCGTTGATCCACACGGTGCCGTGGCGCATCCGTCCGGCGACGCGGCGGGCGCGGCCGGCGTCGGCGGTCCAGACGCCGCCCGCGAGGCCGTACTCGGTGTCGTTGGCGAGGGCGACGGCCTCGTCCTCCGTACGGAACGTCTCGACGGTGAGGACCGGCCCGAAGACCTCCTCACGGACGACCCGCATCCGGCGGTTGCACCGGTCGAGGACCGTGGGGCGGTAGAAGTAGCCGGGGCCGTCCGGACGCTGGCCGCCCGCCCGGAGCACCGCGCCCTCCTGCAGCGCGGACGCGACGAAGTCCTCGGTCCTCGCGAGCTGCTGCGCGGAGACGAGCGGGCCGCACTCGACGCCCTTGTCGGTGCCGCGTCCGAGCCGGATCTTCTCGGCGCGGCGGGCGAGTTCGGCGACGAAGCGCTCGCGCAGGGACTCCTCGACGATGAGGCGCGACCCGGCGGAGCAGACCTGGCCGCTGTGGATGAAGGCGGCGTTGAGCGCCTGGTCGACGGCGGTGTCGAAGCCTTCCTCGGTCGCGCAGGCGTCGGCGAAGACGACGTTGGGGTTCTTGCCGCCGAGTTCGAGGGCCACCTTCTTGACGGTGTCGGCGGCGGCGTGGGCGACCTTGGTGCCGCTGACGAGCCCGCCGGTGAAGGACACGAGGTCCACGTCGGGGTGCTCGGCGAGGCGTGCGCCGACGGTGTCGCCGGGGCCGGTGACGAGGTTCGCGGCGCCGGGGGGCAGCCCGGCCTCCATCAGCAGCTCCATCAGCGCGACGGTGGTCAGCGGGGTGATCTCGCTGGGCTTGATCACGAAGGTGTTGCCGGCCGCGAGCGCCGGGGCGATCTTCCAGCTGGCCTGGAGCAGGGGGTAGTTCCAGGGCGTGATCAGCGCGCAGACGCCGACGGGTTCGTGGACGACCACGCTGTGGATCTCGTCGGACCCTGCGTCGACGACGCGGCCGCCGCTCTCGTTCATGACGAGGTCGGCGAAGTAGACGAAGGCGTCGCGCACGCAGTCGACGTCGGTGCGCCCCTCTTCGAGGGTCTTGCCGGCGTCCTGGCTCTCCAGGCCGGCGATCCGCTCCCGGTCACGCTCCAGCAGGGCGGCGACGCGGCGCAGCAGGGCGGCCCGCTCGGCGACCGGCGTACGCGGCCAGGTCCCGTCGTCGAAGGCGGCCCGCGCGGCGGCCACGGCGTCGTCGGTGTCGGCGACGCCGCCCTCCGAGACGACGGCGAACACGCTCGTGTCGACGGGGTCGATGATCTCGCGCGTGGCGCCGGAGAGCGCCGAGCGCCATTCCCCGCCCACGTGGATGGTCTGTTGTGCTGCCGACACGTCGTGTTTGACCTTTCGTTCCCGTTTCGTCCTGCACCGGTCACACCCCGGCGATCTGGCCGCCTGCCCGGGGATCCCAAATCCATGCGGAACGGTTAACGGAAAGTGTCCTGCTTCACACCATGCATGCGACGTGCGTCACTCGCCCCCGAGCACGATCAAGGAGGCGGCGTACGCGTGGAGGGCGGCTCCTTTAGGGTCAGGTGCATGACCAGGATCTTCAGCGAGCCGTTCCTCCGGCTCACCGAGCAGCACGCGGCCTGGGGCGCCGAACAGCTCGAGGCGTTCAACGATTTCCTGCCCATGGGCGAGTGGAGCGCCGACCTCGGGCAGTGCCTGTACCGGCAGTCCGGCCGGGAGCTGCGGATCTCGCTGCTGGGCACGTTCGACACCGACGAGCAGTCGTGGCTGTGGGCCTGGGCCAACCCCGGCTTCCAGGGCTCGCCCGTGGTGCACGCCGCCGAGACGCTCCGCGCGTACGGCCGGACCCACGGTCTGCCCGAGTTCACAAGTGAGCTGCTCCACCTCGCCGGGCACGAGGACCCGCACCGCGCCGCGGAGACCCTGGCGTTCACCGCGATGGGGGTCCTCGGCGCGTCCGGCTACATCGGCGTGCAGGCCAACCCGTCCGCGCGCGCCTACCTGGTCCCCGACGACCCCCGGGTCCCCGTCGCCGAGCCGAACGCGATCACGCTCCCCCGCGTCCTGCTCACCGGCGCGGGACTGGTCGGCGGCTCCGCGCGGCGGGTCGTCGAGGGCTACTTCGCCCACCACGATCTCCCCGTACGCCGGGCCGCCGACCGCGTGAGCGCGGGCCTCCCCGACGGCGGCACGGTGGACGTCCTCTTCGACGACCTCGACCGCATCGCCTCCGTGCACATCAACTCGGGGTCACCGGCGGCCGTCTGAACGCACCCCGGCCTCCCGGCCCTGCGGCAGCACGGAAAACAGCACGCCCCCGGCGGGCCGGAGCCGCCGGGGGCGTGAACCGCTGTGTGCGGTACGTCAGATGAGGCCGAGCTCGCGGACCGCCGCGCGCTCCTCCTCCAGCTCCTGCACGGACGCGTCGATGCGCGCACGCGAGAAGTCGTTGATCTCCAGGCCCTGGACGATCTCGTACTTGCCGTCCTTGCAGGTGACCGGGAAGGAGGAGATCAGACCCTCCGGGACGCCGTAGGAGCCGTCCGACGGGATGCCCATGGAGGTCCAGTCGCCCTCGGCGGTGCCGTTCACCCAGGTGTGGACGTGGTCGATGGCGGCGTTCGCGGCCGACGCGGCCGAGGACGCGCCCCGGGCCTCGATGATCGCGGCGCCGCGCTTGGCGACGGTCGGGATGAAGGTGTCGGCCAGCCACACCTCGTCGTTCACGGTCTCGGCGGCGTTCTTGCCCGCGATCTCCGCGTGGAAGATGTCCGGGTACTGGGTCGCCGAGTGGTTGCCCCAGATGGTGAGGCGCTTGATCTCGGAGACGGCGGCGCCGGTCTTGGCGGCCAGCTGGGAGATCGCGCGGTTGTGGTCGAGGCGGGTCATCGCGGTGAAGCGCTCGGCCGGTACGTCCGGGGCGGCGGCCTGCGCGATGAGCGCGTTGGTGTTGGCCGGGTTGCCGACGACGAGGACCTTGATGTCGTCCGCGGCGTTGTCGTTGATGGCCTTGCCCTGCGGCTTGAAGATGCCGCCGTTGGCGGACAGCAGGTCACCGCGCTCCATGCCCTTGGTGCGGGGGCGGGCGCCGACCAGGAGGGCGACGTTGGCGCCGTCGAAGGCCACGTTCGGGTCGTCGGTGATGTCGATGCCCTTGAGCAGCGGGAAGGCGCAGTCGTCGAGCTCCATGGCGGTGCCCTCGGCGGCCTTCAGGCCCTGCGGGATCTCGAGCAGGCGCAGCTTGACCGGCACATCCGCGCCGAGCAGGTGGCCGGAGGCGATGCGGAAGAGCAGCGCGTAGCCGATCTGGCCGGCCGCGCCGGTCACGGTGACGTTGACGGGAGTGCGGGTCATGGCGATCTCCGTATGACAGCTGGCGGTGGGCAACACTGCCCCTCGTGCGGGACGTCTCGTCCACGCCCCGACCTGAATCTTGACGTGAAGAGACTTCCAGCGGTCAGGCTATCCGACCCGGGCACCGGGCAATCCACACCCCCTTGTGGCGCGGCTCACCCGTCCGGACGACGCGCGAGCGCCGCTTCGCCCGCCGTACGGCCGCTCGCGCCGCGATGCGCGTCGCGTCCTGACCGGGCGCACGGCGGCCCGGCCGCTGTTGACCAGCCCGTTCCCGTCCGTGGCGGAACGATCACACGATGGCGGAATGGTCACCTCCGTGCCACAGGCCCCAGCCGTCCCTTGAACGCCCTTGGCGCGTGCATGACTCTTGAAACACGGCGGCGCCCGTCCTCCCTCGGGGGAGAGGACGGGCGCCGTTCGCCGTTTCGGGGCGGTGCGCTAGCGCACCGTGAAGTGCACGGCGTCCTCGAGGATCGGGATGTCCAGCCAGGGCTTGGGCTGCGTCACGAGCGCGAGCAGCACGATCGCCACGCCGAGCACGCCGTACGTGATCATGTCCGTGAAGCGCGAGCGCACGGCGAGCATGCCGACCGAGGGCAGGCAGCGCCGCAGTACGGCTCCGGTGATGAGCGCGACCCCGATGAGGATCGCGCCGATCCGGAAGGCTTCGGCGAAGGCGTCGGTGCCGACGACGAGGATGCCGGCCGCGGTCATCCCGAGGACGGTGAGCAGGGGCCACTGCCGCGCGGGAGCGGGGGCGTCCTTGGGCGCGGCGCGCCCGCCGCCCTCGGGCCGCGCGGTGTCCCGCGTGACGGCGGGAGGCCGCCGCGAGGGCTTCTTCTCCCCGGCCCCGCCGGGACCGGCCTCCTGGCGCGCGTCGTCGGCGGCCCCGTCGCCTGCGGGGCCACCCGGCTCTCCGGCCGCGGACCGGGGCCCGCCCGGCGCGGCAGCGCCCGCGTCAGCGTCACGGCCGCCCTGCCGCTCGACGGGCGCGTCGTGGCCCGCGGACCCGTCCGCGAGAGCATCGGCGGGCCCGGCGACGGGCGCGGCACCGTCACGGCCGGCCGGTGTCGCGGCGCCGGCGTCCTCGGGGACGTCGTTCGTGCGTACGCCCATGGCGCCGGCTCAGCCCTCGGTCGTGGCCGACGCCGCGCGCTCGGCCGCCTCGACCACGTTGACCAGCAGCTGCGCGCGGGTCATCGGGCCCACACCGCCCGGGTTCGGGGCGACCCAGCCGGCCACCTCGGCGACACCGGGGTGCACGTCGCCGACGATCTTGCCGTTCTCGTCGCGGCTGACGCCGACGTCCAGCACGGCCGCGCCCGGCTTGACGTCCTCGGGCTTGATCAGGTGCGGGACACCGGCAGCGGCGACGATGATGTCCGCCTGCTTCAGGTGCGCCGACAGGTCACGGGTGCCCGTGTGGCACTGCGTCACCGTGGCGTTCTCCGACTTGCGGGTCAGCACCAGCGGCATCGGCCGGCCGATGGTGATGCCGCGGCCGACGACCACCACGTTCGCGCCCTTGATCCCGACGCCGTGGTGGCGCAGCAACTGCACGATGCCGTACGGCGTGCAGGGCAGCGGGCCCTCGATGCCGAGCACGAGCCGGCCGAGGCTCATCGGGTGCAGACCGTCGGCGTCCTTGGCCGGATCCATGAGCTCCAGGACACGGTTTGCGTCGATGCCCTTGGGAAGCGGGAGTTGCACGATGTAGCCGGTGCACTCGGGGTTCTCGTTGAGCTCCCGTACGACCGCCTCGATCTCCTCCTGCGTCGCGGTCTCGGGCAGTTCGCGCTGGATGGAGGCGATGCCGACCTGCGCGCAGTCGCGGTGCTTGCCGTTGACGTACCAGCGGCTTCCCGGGTCGTCCCCGACGAGCAGGGTCCCGAGGCCCGGGGTGACACCCCGCTCCTTGAGGGCCGCCACGCGGGCGGTCAGATCGGACTTGATCGCGGCTGCGGTGGCCTTGCCGTCGAGAATCTGGGCAGTCATGCCCCCATCCTCCCGGATGGACCCGTCCCGGTTCCAATCCGGTCCGCCGCCGTCTCGCTCTTCGGGCGAACAGCAGGTTGCACTTGCACAACACATACGGATACCGGCTGGACAAGAAGGCGACGGAAATACGACGATGATCCGCGCAGTGCCGCGGGCAGTGCCGGGGGGCCAAAACAGTAAATACCATGCAGTTCCTCCGCTCGGACCGCGTCGTCCCTGGATCACCCAACGGAGGAACCCCACCCATGAGCTTCGGCGACCCGAACAACCCGTACGGCCAGCAGCAGGGCCAGCAGCCCGGCTATGGCTACCCGCAGGCCCCGCCGGTCCAGCCGTACGCGGGCGGCGGCTACCCGGCCGGTCCGACGGAGATGCCCGGCGGCGTCAAGGCGGCCCGCGTGATGCTCTTCGTCATCGCCGGCTTCCAGGTGATCGGTGCGATCTTCGCCGCGATGGGCGCCGTCGGCCTCAACGAGGCCAAGAACGACCCGGCGCTCAAGGACGACATCCAGTTCCAGCAGATCGCCGACATGTCGGTCGGCGCCGTCTGGACCATCGCGTTCCTGATCCTGGCCTGGGGTGTGCTCGCCATCCTCCTCGGCGTCAAGTTCGGCAGCGGCGGCAACGGCATCCGCATCACCGCCATGGTCTTCGGCATCATCACGGCCGTCCTCGGCATCTACCCGTTCGTCCTGGTCGGCCTGGTGCACACCGTGCTCGCCATCCTCATCACCGTCTTCGTCGGCAAGTCCGACGGCGGTGCCTGGTTCAACCGCCAGCGCGCCTGACACCGCGCAGCACCTCACGTGCGAAGGCCGTGAACCCCGCTCCGGCGAGGGTTGACGGCCTTCGGCTGTTCTCCGGGCCCTTTCGCGCCTCTCCGAACGGCGCAGGGGCCCGCTGGTTGCTCACCAGCGGGCCCCTGCGCCGTCTGTCGGCGGAACCTCAGTGGAAGAAGTGGCGCGTGCCCGTGAAGTACATCGTCACGCCCGCCTTCTTCGCCGCCTCCACGACCAGCTCGTCGCGGACCGAACCGCCGGGCTGGACCACGGCCTTGACGCCCGCGGCCGTCAGGATCTCCAGGCCGTCGGGGAACGGGAAGAACGCGTCGGACGCCGCGTACGAGCCCCGGGCGCGCTCCTCGCCCGCGCGCTCGACCGCGAGCTTCGCCGAGTCGACGCGGTTGACCTGGCCCATGCCGACGCCGACGGAGGCGCCGTCCTTGGCGAGCAGGATCGCGTTCGACTTGACCGCGCGGCAGGCACGCCAGGCGAAGGCCAGCTCGGCGAGCTCGTCGGCGGACAGCGCCTCGCCCGTGGCGAGCGTCCAGTTCGCCGGATCGTCGCCGTCGGCCTGGAGGCGGTCGGTGACCTGGAGCAGCGCGCCTCCGTCGATCGGCTTGAGCTCGACCGGGTTCGCCGGGGCGCCCTCGGCCCGCAGCACGCGGATGTTCTTCTTCTTGGCCAGGACCTCGACCGCGCCGTCCTCGTAGCCGGGCGCGACGATGACCTCGGTGAAGATCTCCGCGACCTGCTCGGCCATCGCGACCGACACCGGGCGGTTGACGGCGATCACGCCGCCGAACGCGGACAGCGGGTCACAGGCGTGCGCCTTGCGGTGCGCCTCGGCGACATCCGCGCCGATCGCGATGCCGCACGGGTTGGCGTGCTTGATGATCGCGACACAGGGCTCGGAGTGGTCGTACGCGGCCCGGCGCGCGGCGTCGGTGTCCGTGTAGTTGTTGTACGACATCTCCTTGCCGTGCAGCTGCTCGGCCTCGGCGAGACCGCCCGTGCCCGAGGTGTAGAGCGCGGCGGGCTGATGCGGGTTCTCGCCGTAGCGCAGCACGTTCTCGCGCTCCCAGGTGGCGCCCAGGAAGTCGGGGAAGTCGCTCTCGTCGGCGGGGGCGTAGGAGGACGCGAACCAGGAGGCGACCGCGACGTCGTACGCGGCGGTGTGCTGGAACGCCTCGGCCGCGAGCCGCTTGCGGGCCGTGAGGTCGAAGCCGCCCTCGCGGACGGCCGCGAGCACGTCCGCGTAACGGGCGGGGCTGGTGACGACGGCCACGGACGGGTGGTTCTTGGCGGCGGCGCGGACCATGGACGGGCCGCCGATGTCGATCTGCTCGACGCACTCGTCGGGGCTCGCGCCGGAGGCGACGGTCTCCTTGAACGGGTACAGGTTCACGACGACCAGCTCGAACGGCTCCACGCCCAGCTCGGCGAGCTGCTCGCGGTGCGCGTCCAGACGAAGGTCCGCGAGGATGCCGGCGTGCACCCGCGGGTGCAGTGTCTTGACCCGGCCGTCGAGGCATTCGGGGAAGCCGGTCAGCTCCTCGACCTTGGTCACGGGTACCCCGGCCGCGGCGATCTTCGAGGCGGTCGAGCCGGTGGACACGAGCTCGACGCCTGCCTCGTGCAGCCCGCGGGCAAGCTCCTCAAGACCCGTCTTGTCGTAGACACTGATCAATGCGCGACGGATGGGCTTGTTACCCGACTTATTCACCGACATGAACCTTTCGTCCCTCAATGCTGTAGC
>NZ_JABZEE010000076.1 GCF_013387495.1 Streptomyces sp. PKU-EA00015
CGAGGCCGCGGTCATCCGCACGAAGCTCGCCCGGTCCCGCAGACAACGTAGGGAACATTGAGTGGTGCCGCCATCAGGAGGACACTGTCAAGGCCAGCGAGGCGACGGCGGTGGCGAAGTAGAAACCGGGGAACGCGAGGTTGTAGAGCACGCGGGCGCGCAGATGGAAGGCGAGCGCGCCCAGGTAGAGCAAGACGAGACCGCAGGCCGCGGCGGCGCCGAGGGGGCGCAGTGCGGCGTCGAAGAGGCCGAGGAGGAGGCCCGCCGCACCAGCCAGCTTGAGGGCGGCCAGCCAGGGCAGCCAGGATCGAGGGACACCCACCTTCGCTGAGTTGGCCAGCACGAAGCGCGCCCCGGCTAGGTCGGCGGCGGCTATACCGACGTTGACGGCGGCGGTGAGCAGGGTGACGAGGAGGAGCGCGAGCTGGGCACCGGTCATGCCTTCAGGGTCCGCAGGCGTTTCGGCACCGTCCAATACCTGCTTCTATAACCTGGTGGCATGGATGTGGACACGCGCCTGCTTCGGTACTTCGCCGCTGTGGCGGAGGAGGGCACTCTGACCGGGGCAGCGCAGAGGCTGTTCGTCTCGCAGCCTGCGCTGACCAAGCAGATCCGGCGCTTGGAGGACGATCTCGGGGTACGGCTCTTCGCGCGTTCGCGGTCAGGGATGGCGCTGACCGAGGCTGGCCGTGAACTCGCCTCGCGGGTGCACGCACTGCTGGACGGCTGGGACGAGGCAGTCCAGGCAACCGGCCGGGCGGCGCGGGTGCTGCGCCTGGGCTTCCTTGACGCGGGCGCAGTGGGCGCCGTCCCCGAGGTCATCGCCGAGTTCCGCCAGGCGCAGCCGGAGTGGCGGGTGGAACTCCGGCAGTTCGACTGGTCGGATCCGAGCGCCGGCCTGGCCCGGGGTGAGGCGGATGCAGCAGTGGTGCGTCTGCCGTTTCCGGGACAGGAGAGGTTGACGGTGCGGGAGTTGTTCGTTGAGGAACGCGGGGTACTGCTGCCAGCTCGGCATCCGCTGGCGCACAGCGAGACGGTGGAGTTCTGGGAGCTGTGGGACGAGCCGTTCGTCGCGGCCGGAGCCGAGACCGGAGCCTGGAGGGAACACTGGCTGGCGGCGGAGGAGCGGGACGGGCACCCGGTCCGGGTCGGCGCCGTCACCAGCCGTCCCGACGAGTGGCTCGGAGCGGTGGCTGGCGGCTGCGTGGCGCTGGCCCCGGCGTCGGCGGCCCGTTTCTACTCCCACCCGGACGTGGTGTTCCGTCCAGTCCGCGGGGTCTCACCGAGCCGGGTGGGGCTGGCTCGGCCCCGGGGGCGGACGCCCGAGGCGGCGCTGGATCAGTTCCTGGAGGCCATCGCGCGACAGCTAAGCCGGAGTTGACCGACGGGGCCGACAGACCGCCGGCGCACTGCCCGGTCGGATCGGCGCTACTCCCGGCGGCGGCCGCGTTGAACGGCTCACCCAGCACGGGGATACCTGCGGCGCCCGCCTCCGCCGGGTGCGCATAAGCCAAGACCGCTGACCGCGCCGACCCGATGGCGTTCAATGTTCGATGAGAACACTCAACCTTCGCTGCGAGAGGTCAGCCGCACGCGAGGCGGCCGCCCCACCGACTGATGCCCGCCCCATTCCGTCACCCCGCGAACCCCATTTCGTCGGTAGCTCTCGGTGGGGGCGGGCGCCACCGAACGGCCTGCCGCGTACGCGCGCAGGCGCCGGGTCAGTTCCGGCCTGGATCGTGGGGGCGAGCTTCTCGTCGATTTGTGCGTGCTGGTCGCCCACCTGCACGAGAACGGTGGGGTGTGTGCCTTCGTAAGTCATCGAGTGACCATAGGCGCGGGTACGACACCCGGGCAGGCAGGTGGCGCAGCGGTCCGCCGTCGAGCCCCGCCGACCAGAACGCTCAGCGGCCGGCTGAAGCGCTCAGTCACAGCGGTCGTGGGACGTCCGGCGGGGCGGATGGATGTGCAGCAGCCTCCCGATGCTGTTCGATTCCTGTTCGAGTACGGTGGGGGTGGGAGGTGTCGCCATGGACGAGCAGCATGTTCGGGCCGTGGGGGCCGGTTCGCCGATTCTTCATCTGCGCTGCCCGAGGGATGTCGATCCCGAGCTGTACCGGCTGCTGCTCGGCCTGGTAGCGGGTGTGACGCCCATGGTGCAGGCCTTGCCTCCGTCGGCTGCCGTGGCGGACGTCTCCGGCAGCATCCGGTATTTCGAGCGCGATCCGGCGGAGTTGGCCCTGATGATCCGGACGCGGGCACTGGCACGGTACGGCTTGCCCGTGGCGATCGGAGTGGGGCCCAACTGGACGATCGCGGCGATGGCGTCCCGGGAGCCGACGCAGGGCGGCGTGCGTGCGGTCGGTTCCAGTCCCGAGGCGGTCGCGGCGTTCCTTCACCCGCGGCCGGTCGGCGAGCTGCACGGAATCGGCCCCGCCCAGGAGCGGACGCTGATGACGTACGGGGTGGAGACGATCGGGCTGCTGGCGAATCTGCCGGAGTCGACGGTGCAGCGGGTCCTGGGCGGGAAGGCGGGCCGGCTGCTGAGCGAGCGGGCCCGCGGTATCGACCGTCACCGGGTGGTGCCGGCCGAGCTGCCGCACAGCGCGGCCGCGCAGCGCCGCTTCCCGACTGACACGCTGGCGCCGGATCTGGTGCGCTCTGCGCTGCTGTCGCTGGCGGTCGAGCTCGGCGAGCGGCTGCGCGGACGCCGGCAGGCGGCGAAGGCCGTGACGCTGACCGTGACCTTCGCCGACCGCACCCAGCTGCACCGCAGCCGCCGACTGCCCGGCGGGCCGTCCGCGCACACCGACGATCTGCGCGACGCGGCGTACGAGGTGTACCGGTCCCTCGGGCTGCAACGTGCCCGGGTGCGGGCGGTCGCCCTGCGCTGCGAGCAGCTGGTGGACGCGGCCACCGTTGCCGAGCAGCTCTCCTTCGACGTCGGCCGGGAGCACCGGTTGCAGGCCGAGCAGGCCATCGACGCGCTCAACGCCCGGTTCGGCTCCGGCACGGCGGGGCCTGCGGCGGGCTTTCCGCAGGCGGGCTGAGCGCCCCAGGCAAGTGATCGCCTCCCGGTGCCTATACACGGATAGCTTCGGCAAAGGCCCGCGCAGCCTTGCCTTTGGTCAACCCGTCCGGCCAAGTCGGTGCCCAGGGTGTCACTCGTGGGGCCGAGCGGCCGACGGTTTCGACGACGGCCGGACGCCGTGGATGTCCGGACCAAGGGGCCACCCGTGACACGCACCGACTCGGATGCCCAGTCAGGTCTCCGGCAGCACGAGCCAGATCTCGGAGAGGGAGAGACCGTGCTCGCGACTCACCACCCCGCAGGGGCAGCCCAACGTGGCCCGACGCCAATCGCAGGTCACGGTCCACGGGCCGTCCTCGCCTCCGCACTCTGGGCAGCCGACAGTTTCGGCTGTCCATACCCGCGGCGCGGGTCTGGTGTGGCGACGGAATCTACCCACGTATCGGACCTGCCAGGGCTCAATCGGCGGTGTGAGCGGGACAGCGCCGGTCGCGCCCGGCGCGGCGATGGCGGTGAACAGTGCGGTCAGCTCGGGGAGCAGGGCTTCGCCCGCTTCGGTCGGCGGCACCACGCCTTCCGTTGTCCCCGGCACGGTTCCATACCTCGGGGCCGCAGCCGCGATGGGTGGATTCGGGGCAGCGTGCCAGGGCAGCAGGGCGCGGGCGACGGCGGCCAGGAGGGCGGCGGCAGGCGGGCTGACAGCACCGGCGTCGAGGTGGTGGACGGTAGTCCGCAGAATGCGTTGAAGCCGTCTGTCCCGGTCCGTCGCCCGGGCCCGCGCCGCTGTGCCCCGCCGGGCCGGGAGCGGGGCGGTGAGGCGGGCGAGGACAGCCACCGCCGCCTCGGCGTCCGCCGAGGACAGGCGCCACTCGCCTGCGGCGAGGAGCTGGCGGGCTCGCCCGGACTCCAGGGTGAGAGCGCGGGTCAACAGAGGGCTCGATGCTGCTACCGGCCCTCCGTGCGCGCCGGTCATTGCACGTTCGATCGTGATTCAGCTCCCTCTTCTGCTGGTGGTCAGAGCTGACTGTTGATCCGTCGAGCAAGCCCTTCCAGAAACTCTTGAAGGGTGGCTGCGGCGAGGTCGAACTGACCGGACCACGAGGCGGTGGTGGACCGCCACACCCGCCCGGAGCCTGCGAGCGCGAACAGATGGCCGCCGCCGTCGCCGGCGAAGACCAGGGCAGGCTCTTCCCCGTCGATCTGGACGGCCCCGTACTCGCGGAAGTGGCCTGCGACTGTTGAGGCCGGGTGGATGAAGTAGCCGCTGTCCACATCGGGCAGGGAGACCTCGTCGATCACCCAGTACATCGTGGTCAGGTCCGAGGGGATCGGCGTCAGTTCCACGAGCGCGGCCGTCGCCTTGTGGCTCTCCTCCGCACCGAGCACGACCACGTTCCTGCCGGGTGCGAAGCCGTGCCGCACCCGGAACGACTGCATCAGCTCCGCGAGCGCCGCATCCGCCTGCTCACACCAGCCGCGGACCCAGTCGGCGTCAAGCCGTTCATCAACCATGATCGCCCCATTCGCCCCCCAGGAAAACTCGCCCGCCCACGAGTCCGGAAGAACATACCGGAGCGTTCACGCACTTGCGCACCGCTCCAGGGAGGTCGGCGGCACCGCGGACGCACGGGATGCGCCTCAGCGTCGGACGCGCTCCCCCAGCACGCCCGTCCCCACACCCTGCGCGTCGGGGGATGATTCACCGATGTCCACGAAGAAGACAACCGCCGCGGTTGTACTGGCCATAGCCATGGCTATCTCGGCATGCGGAGCCGAGGCCGAACAGCCCGTCGGCCAAGGTGCACCAAAGCCGACGGATACGCGGAGCGTAGAAGCCCCCGCGGACGAGGATAGGGATTCGGCGCGGACGATCGGTGACACGGTGACCCTTCGCGACGACACGGGGCGCCCCATGCAGGTGACCCTGACCGGTGTCGCCTACCGGGACGCGTTCGCCAAGGACAGGACACTTTCGCTGCCCGGCAAGTACGCCTTGGCCGCTTCCTTCACCATGACGTCCAAGACCGGCGGTCGGCTCGGGGACGTCACCGACGACTTCATCAGGTGGGAAAAGAACGGCGACAGCGCCGAGACAGCGGGCTACTCGGACGCCCCGTGGCAGGGCTGCATCGACGACTACACGCCCTATGCCGAGACGGAGCCCTATCAGGAGTACAAGGCCATCACCGACTTCAACGTGTCCTCGCAGGGCGGGCTGGTCATCATCGAGGACCGGTACGGTGGGGTCGCCCTGTGGGAGATCCCTGCGAAGGACGCCGGCACCGGCACTGAGCCCGCGACGAAGTACACCACCGTTGACTGCTGATGAGGCAGGGAGCGGCGGAAGAGGCTGATCCAACACACCTTCCGCCCTCACCGGCCAGGGCTCTGCCGACCGAGCATGCGAGTCGAGGACATCGACGTGTCCTGGCGACCGAACTGGCCGGTCACCTGACATCGCTGCTGCCCCCTCACTCGGCTCCACCTGGACGCCGACGGGATGCTGGCCACTACGGCGGGCGAGGTCGCGTACCAGGGGTTTGAAGGCACCAGTCGGTTGACGTGTCTGTCAGCGTCCGGCCGTTGTCAGTGCCTCCTGACACGATCACCGACATGACACCGTTGCTTCTCACCGACATCGAACGAGCCGTTCGCAGCAGTTGGAGTGCCGAGACGTGCACGCCTGAGTTCCGATCGCGCTGGACCAAGGACAATCCGGCCCGGGATCAGTGCGGGGTGACCGCCATGGTGCTCAATGACCTGCTGGGAGGTGAGTTGATCCGGGGAGAGGTCCACGTCGACGGAGAGCGTGTGGACTACCACTGGTGGAACCGCCTGGGCTTGGGCATGGAGATCGACCTCACCCGCGAGCAGTTCGGGCCGCAGGAGATCGTCACCGGAGGCATCGTGATTGCCCGCCCGCCCGAGACCGAATGGCGCAGGCTCCGGCAGGAGTACGAGCTTCTCCGCGACCGCGTCTTGGAGGCGCTCAACCGGCAGCAGGCGACGGCCTCTTCGGCCGTTCTCGTCAGCCGGCTTGCCTGACCGGCACCGAGTAGCGGTTACCGCGGACGGTGATCCGGCTGTAGCGGTCGGCCCAGGGGTGAACACCCTCCCGGCCCGGAAAGGGTCCTCCGGCAGCGGCATCAACAGCGGCTGTTCGACGGCGAAGTGCTCGTTCCTCGACCAGAGGGTGGAAGTCCGGGTGACCGTGTGACGCTGCTTGCGCGGCTCACCGATCCGAGCGGCGGCTTCGGCGGCCATTAGGCCATTAATAATCGGTTGTTGCGCAGGCTGTATCTCCTGGCCCCGTGGCCGACGGTTCAGCCCGTGCCGGCCTGGACCCGGCGATCCTGGCCGCGGAGACGGCCGCATGCATCGAAGCACCGTTCCACCATGTTGCGCCGTTCCTCCTGGCCTCGACTGCCCGGACCCGCGTCCGCTCGCTCGGGTCAGCATCCCCTACAGCCTGGCCGACCAGGGGCCACCGGGCGCGCGAATTTCGGCTGAGTGGCGAAGGTGAAGGCCCGGAGCTTGGGCGTCGGCCCATGCGTCCCACGTGCCCGGAGTGCCGAATGTGTCGGCGATGGCGCCTTGTGTCTCTCTGGCAGAGCCTGTCGTGTCTTCGTCATCTCATCTCACGACCACGTCTGCCCACCAACTGGTCCCGTCGGCACCCTCTCGCACGCCATGCCGGGCCGACAGCGCCATGACGATTTCGATGCCTCGGCCGTGCTCGTCCGGGTCGAGCCCGCAAGCCGGCGGGTCGGCCGGAGCCGCGGGTCCCGCGTCCGTCACCTCGACGTGTACGGCTTTGAGCCCGTCCACGAGGACCTGCGACATCCGCAGCGTCGCCGGGGGCAGGGCGTGGGTGATCGCATTGGTGAGCAGCTCCGAGGCCAGCAAAATCACGTCCTCGGCGACGTCCGAGGCCAGGTGCCAGTCGGCGAGGACCGCGCGTACGCGCCGACGCATGACCGAGGCGGCCCCAGGGGCGTGTGGCAGCGGAAAGACGTACGTGACGTCTTCGGGAAGCTCTGTGCTGAGCTGCGCCACTGTCATGGCCCGTCCTCCTCGGGAAGCGCTGCCGGCCGGTGCCGGGCGTGATGAAACGCTAAGGACGGAGCAGGGGTCGGTCAATGAACAGAGGTCGGCATTACCGAACGGAGGTCCTGTGCGAAGAGCCGCCGGACTACGATCGTCCTATGGTCGGCCCGGTGCAGTCCATAGAACGGGCGGCGGCGATCCTGCGTCTGCTCGCCGCCGGTCCCCGCAGGCTGGGACTGGGCGAGGTGGCGTCGTCGCTCGGACTGGCCAAAGGCACCGCCCATGGCATTCTGCGCACCCTGCAGCACGTGGACTTCGTGGAGCAGGACGCTGCCACCGGAAAGTACCAGCTCGGAGCCGCTCTGCTCCATCTCGGTACCAGCTACCTCGACGTCAACGAGTTGCGGTCGCGCTCCCTCAACTGGGCCGACGCCCTGGCAGCCCGCAGCGGGGAGGCCGTCCGCCTGGGCACACCCCTGGAGGGGAAGGTGCTCATCGTCCACCATGTCTTCCGGCCGGACGACACCCTCCAGACCCTGGACGTGGGTGCGCTGCTGCCGCTGCACGCCTCCTCGCTCGGCAAGGTCCTGCTGGCCTTCGGGTCCGCGCCCGTCGAGCCGTTGCTGAAGGCCGGACTGGAGGCCTACACCCGGCACACCCTGGTGCTCCCCGACGATCTCAACCGGGCGCTCGGCGAGATTCGAGAGCTCGGCTGGGGCTCCGAGGTGCAGGAAATGAGCATGGGTGACGCCGGAATCGCCACGCCGATCCGGGGGCACGGCGGGCTCGTAGTGGGCGCGCTGGGCGTATCAGGCCCGGTCGAGCGGATCTGCGACACGGGAGGCCGGCCCCGATCCTCCCTGATCACTTTGCTCAGGGAGGCCGCACGGGCGATCTCCAGAGACCTGGGCGCGGCCCGCTGGTAGGCACCGCGGCTCCGCGATACATCGGAAGGCAGGCCCGATCATGGTTGCACGGTATGTGATGTCCATCGACCAGGGCACCACCTCCACTCGATGCATCCTGTTCGACCACCGCGGGGGGCTGGTGTCGGTCGCCCAGCGTGAGCATCGCCAGTACTTTCCCCAGCCCGGATGGGTCGAGCACGACGCTGTAGAGATCTGGCGCAACCTGCAGCGCGTGGTGCCCGAGGCACTGTCCCACGCCGACGTGGACGCCGGGCAGATCGCCGCCATCGGGATCGCGAACCAGCGGGAGACGACCGTGCTCTGGGACCGGCGGACCGGTGCGCCGCTGGGAAAGGCGATCGTCTGGCAGGACACCCGCACCGCGCCGCTCGTCGACGAGCTGAGAACCCGGCCCGGGGACGAGTTCTTCCTCGAACGCTGCTGCCTGCCGCCCTCGACCTACTTCTCCGCCCCCCGGATCCGCTGGTTGTTCGATCACGTCGAGGGACTGGAGCAGCGTGCCCGGGACGGCGAGGTGCTGTTCGGCACGATGGAGAGCTGGCTGATCTGGAACCTCACCGGCGGAACGGCCGGCGGCCTGCACATCACCGACGCCACCAACGCCAGCCGCACCATGCTCATCAACATGCGGGCGCTGACCTGGGACGACGAGCTCATGGAGTTCTTCGGAGTCCCGCGCCAGATGCTGCCGGAGATCCGGCCCTCGGCCGAGTTCTACAGCGAGGCACGCTCCGTGCTCCCGGGGGTCCCGATCACGGCCGCCCTCGGCGATCAGCAGGCGGCCTTGTTCGGGCAGACCTGCTTCTCGCCCGGCGAGGCCAAGTGCACCTACGGGACCGGCAGTTTCCTGCTGATGAACACCGGCTCCGACGTCGTCCGGTCCCGGCACGGGCTCCTCACCACCGTCGCGTACAAGATCGCGCAGCAGCCCGCGGTCTACGCCCTGGAGGGGCCGATCGCCGTCACCGGCTCGCTGGTCCAGTGGTTCCGCGACCGACTGGGTCTGATCAACAGCGCACCCGAGATCGAGACGCTCGCGCGCACGGTCGAGGACAACGGCGGCTGCTACATCGTCCCCGCGTTCTCCGGTCTGTTCGCACCCCACTGGAGGAGCGACGCCCGCGGCGTCATCGTCGGCCTCACCTCGTACATCACGAAGGGCCACTTGGCCCGAGCCGTCCTGGAAGCCACTGGCTGGCAGACACGGGAGGTCGTCGACGCCATGAACGCCGATTCCGCGCTCGCCCTGAAGCAGCTCAAGGTGGACGGCGGCATGACCTCCGACAACCTGCTCATGCAGTTCCTCGCCGACGTGCTCGACGTTCCCGTGGTACGGCCTCTGGTGGCCGAGACGGTCTCGCTCGGCGCCGCCTACGCCGCCGGCCTCGCGGCCGGCTACTGGCCGGACATGGAGGTCCTGCGCCGCAACTGGCACCGGGCCGCCCAGTGGCTGCCGGCCATGGATTCCGAACGGCGGGAGCGCGAATACGACTGCTGGCAACGAGCCGTCGAGCGGTCCCTGGGGTGGATACAGCCGCCGCGGCGGTCATGACACCCCCTGGGCCGGACTTCGACCGGCCGATCGCAGATCTCCCACGTCGAGCAGCAGCGGGCCGGCGCCGCGCAGGACACGCGGAGCGGGTCCGCGGACTCCGCGGGACCGGGAGAGGGCAGCATGTTCCATGCCGCGGAGACATCCGCAGCACTCCCTGCTCCCGCCCGCTGCCCGCGGACCTGCCGTTCGCCATGACTGCCCGCTACGTGCCCGCAGCCACCGCCGCCCAGGTCGGCGGCGACTGCTACGACTGCACCCTCCCGGACGGTGCGACCGCGCTCGTCGTCGGCGACGTGAGCGGACACGACACCCCGGCCGCCGTCGCCATGAGCGAGCCGCGCAACATGCTCCGCTCCCTGGCCTGCCACTGCCGCCGTCAGAGCGGCAGAGCAGCCGCTGAACCCGCCGACGCACACACCGAGCGGGCAGACCCCGACCACGGGCGAGGATTCGCAGGCACAGCGTGTGTCTGCCAAGCCCCGTCATGCCGACTTCACCGGCCGGCGAACGATCACTCATGCGTGTGGGCGTGTCGGCAGCGCGGGAAGCCGGGCAGCCGTGAGGATCGCTTCGCACGCCCGACACGGGCACGTCCCGTGTCCGCACGAAGGAGAACAAGCACGATGGCTACCGGCACGGTGAAGTGGTTCAACCCGGAGAAGGGCTTCGGCTTCATCGCCCAGGACAGCGGCGGCCCGGACGTGTTCGTCCACTACTCGGCCATCGCCACGACCGGATTCCGCGAGCTCACCGAGGGGCAGAAGGTCCAGTTCGAGGTTGTCCAAGGGCCGAAGGGACCCCAGGCCGAGAACGTCACCCCCGCCTGACCCCTTCCCAGCCCCGGCGCCCGGCGATCAGCGGAAGCGGGACGCCCGCGCGTGCGGCTGCCGGGGTCGTTCGGCGACCCCGCAGCCGGATACCCGCCCGGCGCACAGCAGCCGAACCACAACCCGCCGCCCCCGACCGGGCTGCGGCGCTGACCTACTACGGGATCCTGGCGCTGTTCCCGGCACTGCTGGCGCTTGTCTCGCTGCTCTGGATCGTCGGCCAGTCCGCGACGCAACAGGTGCTGGACAACATCCAGAGGCTCGCTCCGGGCGCGGCGCAGGACGTGCTGCGCAACGCTGTTCAGCAGTTGCAGGGCAACGCCGGGATCGGCTCGATCATGGCGATCGTCGGTCTGGTGATCGCGGTGTGGTCGGCCTCGGGGTACGTTGCCGCGTTCATTCGGAGCGCGAACGCGGTCTACGACGTTCCGGAGGGCCGTCCGGTATGGAAGGTACTGCCGGTGCGTGTCGGTGTGACTGTGGTGCTGATGGTCCTTGCCGTGATCAGTGCGCTGATCGTCGTCTTCACCGGCGGTCTGGCCCAGCAGGTCGGCAGCGCGCTGGGCATCGAGGACACGTTCTTGACGGTGTGGTCGATCGCGAAGTGGCCGGTGCTCGTGGTCCTGGTCACGATCATGATCGCCATCCTGTACTGGGCGACGCCGAACGCCAGGGTCCGCGGCTTCCGCTGGATCACCCCGGGCAGCTTCCTGGCGCTGCTGATCTGGATGATCGCCTCGGCCGGATTCGCGTTCTACGTGGCGAACTTCGCCTCGTACAACAAGACCTACGGCACGCTGGCCGGCGTCATCATCTTCCTGGTGTGGCTGTGGATCACGAACCTGGCGATCCTGCTCGGCCTGGAGTTCGACGCGGAGATGAACCGCCAGCGCGCCGTTGTGGGCGGTCATCCAGCCGGTGACGAGCCGTACGTCCAGCCGCGCGACACGCGCAAGTGGGACGAGGAGGACCGCCGCCGTCTCGAGTCCGAGTGACCGGCTGTCTCTTTGGTTCCGGCTGCGGGGAATGTCCGATGGGTCGTGGGACTGTGTGAGGCGGCCCGGGACGGGAAGCTGCTGGTCATGACTGGTTTCGCGGACGTGCGCGCCACGGATGTCCGGCTGGCGCGGCGGATGTTGTCCGCCTGAGGAGTGGGTCCCGGCACAGGACGTGGAGGACCGCCCGGACAGCTCCTCCTTCCCGTCCGGGTACACGGCCGCCGCCATCGCCTTCGCCGGTGGGGTCGCGCCGGTGTGGCTGATGCCGCAGCCGCTTGTGCGGTGACGGTGGCCGTAGAAAGGGTGCACTGCCGTACGCACTATCCCTCTGACGTGGCGGTCGGTGGCGCCATCGGTCTGGCGTCGGCCGCCCTGGTGCGCGCCGCCCCACGGCTGCTGTGGCGGAACTGGTGTGACGATCGGTGATGCGTCGATGTGGGGAGGCTGGGCACTCGGCAACACGCTGGAAGGAGGGACCGCCGATTGATCGACGCCGAGGGACAGGACAAGGCAAGTGGCGAGCACGACGGACGTCACCGGGGCCGCCCGAAACACTGAAGAAGGACAGGTGAACGACCACGCCCCACCAGCCGGGCAGCGTGCCACAGGAGCCGGTGGGCGAACTGGTCCGCGTGCCTCGCAGGCGGAGATGCCCCAGAGGGCAAGCGGTTCGGTGGGAGTGGTGGCTTTTTCGGTGGCGCCGGCCTGGTGGGGTCTCGCCCTGCAGGCTTTGGCGGCCACCGCGATCGCCGCCCTGGCGCTCGTGACGGAGGTGTGGGCGGCCGCGCTGATCGTCGCCGGCGTGCTGGCCGCCATCGCCGCACTGATGGCGGTACTTGGCAAGCAGCAGACCAACCAGGCTTCCCCGCCCACGCCGAAACAGACGCAGGAACGCGTCAGGGCCGACGTGGCCGAGATCAAGGAGAGGGCACAGCGATGACCGAAGACAAGCCGCACACCGGCAACGAGAAGGCGCCGTCCCCGGATGAGCTGCGCGAGCAGGTCGAGGGCACGCGTCAGGAACTGGGCGAGACGGTCGAGGCCCTCGCCGCGAAGGCCGATGTCAGAACCCGCGCCCAGGAGAAGACGGTCGCCGTCAGGCACCAGGTCGCCGAGAAGACCGCGCAGGCCAGGACCCAGCTGCTCGACAAGGCGGCCCACGCGGCGCACGTCGTGCAGGACAAGACGCCGGAACCTGTGCGCGCCAAAGCAGCCGTCGCTACCGGGCAGGTCCGCGACAAGGCATCCCATGTCGGTCAGCTCGCCCGGGACAAGGCTCCCGAGCCAGTGCGCACCAGGGCAGGCCACGTCATGCAGGCCGCCCGGGCCAACCGCACGCCGCTGCTCGCCGCGGCCGGCGCCCTGATCGCGCTGCTGATCGTCCGTCGTTCCCGGAGGCACCGATGAAAGCGTCCAAGATCGCCTACAAGCCGGTCGGGGTGGCCCTGGGCGCTGTCAGCGGCGTGCTGGCCGGTGCGGTGTTCAAGCAGGTCTGGAAGAAGCTCGGGCACGACGAGGACGCCCCGGACGCCACCGACCAGGACCGTACCTGGCGTGAGATCCTCTTCGCCGCGTCCCTGCAGGGCGCGATCTTTGCCGCGGTCAAGGCCGCCGTTGACCGCAGCGGCGCCGCCGCCACCCGCCGCCTGACCGGGGTCTGGCCCGGCTGACGCCTTCTGTCGGCGTCCGCTGCGACCCGCTCCGGGCAGACGTCGACAGGTGGTCGGGCCTTCCTGGAGGTCCGCGCCCGGCGCGACCCGGCCGACGACCCGGGCGAGGGGCCCCGGTCGGCCGGTCAGCCCATTCGCCGGCAGCACCGGGGTGGGCGGCCCCCTGTCCCGCCCCGCCTCCGCCCGGACCACCACCGCGCTCGGCAGCGGGATGCTCCCCCCTGGCGCCGACTGGGTCGGGCTCGACGTCACTGCCGCGGTCGCCACGGCCCAGGGGGACAAAGGGCTCTCCGGCAACGCCCCCTCGAGCAGGAGAGGGCGATGAAGTCCAGAGCCCTGCTCACCGGCGCGGTGGTAGGGCGCCCGTCAACTGCTGGAGGACGGCGAGCGGCGCCGATGGTGGTGCCAGAACCAGAGCGCGCCGACCGCGGTAGACGCTGTGGCCAGGGCGATGCCGAGGACCGGCCAGCTGCTGTCGGCGATGCGCAGGCCGGTCAGGAAGGTCACGGCGGCCAGGACGAGCGGCACGAGGAGAGAGAGGAGCGCGCGGAGCGCGGCCGCCACTGCTTCCGGTTCGGGGTGGGAGATCCGGTGGCGCGTGGCGGGTGCGGTGTCAGCGGAGTAGTAGGCGAGGACACGCTGTGCCAGGCGGGCGTCGGCGCGCTGGTAGGCCACCGCCATGTACGGGAGCCAGACGAGGGGGGCGACCAGTCCGACCAGGAAGACCACGCCGAGGAGGAGCCACCGCCAGGCCTGGACGGCGACCCGGCGTACGCGTCCCGCGGCCTGACTCTCCTCCTCCGCCGCGAGCACGCCCAGGAGGTGGGCCATGCGCAGGGTGACGTCCCACATGGCCCCCCATCGCCTCCTGGCGGGTGCCCCGGCGGCGCGTTCGGTCCGGGCGAGCGCGTGCTGCGCCTGCCGGGTGTCCTCGTACACGCCCTGGAGGACGAGGAGTTCGCCGGCGCGGGCGCTCGCCGTGGGGTCGCGGCCGCTGAGGGCGGCCAGCTCCAGGACCGTACGTGCCTGGCGGAGCAGCGCCGCGCAGAACGCGACGGGAATGAGCACGAGGAACGGGCCGCCCACCACGGATCCCTCGGACACGACGGCCCGTCGGCCGCGAGCGACCACCCGGGCTCGCAGCTCCGCCTCGGTGGCGTCGGGGTGGTCCCGCCGAAGCCGGGCGATCGTTTCGGGCACTGCGGGACCGATCCGGCGGACGGCGAAATCGGCGAGGAGTTCGGGGAGATGCCCGGGATCGGTGACGACCGACGCCAGCAGCGAGCGTTCTGGGGAAGGCTCTTTGCTGGAATCCGCAGTGTTCAGATTCTCTTTGTGGGGCACAAATCGTATCTATCACGAATCACCCCAATCAGCGTAGAACACCTGGAATCTTCCTTTTGCCCTGCCCTCCAAAACTCTCGGCTCCGATCGAGCCAGGGGCCCGCGGGGCTGTCCGCTGCGGCGAAGGCCGCCGCCGGCCGGGCGGCCGAACTCTGGACGCCGTGGCCGGGCCGGATGACGTCCCGGCCCCATCCGATCACCAGTGGCGGTGGTGGGCGGCCAGGCACGTCCGGGACGCCATCGCGGCCGCGGACGTCATGGGGACGCTCGGCCATGCCGTGCCCGAGGGTCCGCGCGAGCGATACTGGCGATTGCTCGCATGACGGCGCACCCGGCTCGCCGCTGCCGCATCCGGGTCCGCTCGATCCGGCACGTCGGAACGCCGCATCACTGCGCGCCGCCGCGTCGTTGTCGCCCTTTGTGCAAGTCCGTTACGGCGAGGGCCACGGGGGCGAAAACCCGTCGACGGCCGCCCCGACGTCCCCGCCTCAGCCACCGGGCGCCTCCCCGCCCGGTTGACGCCGGTATCCGGTACCGGCCCCCGGCCGGATCTCCGCCTTGTCGAGCTCTTCGTCGAGGGCAATGGCGGCGGCGATCAGGGCGAGGTGCGTGAACGCCTGGGGGAAGTTGCCCAGTTGTTCCCCCGAAGGTCCGATCTCCTCGGCGAACAGGCCGACGTGGTTGGCGTAGGTGAGCATCTTGTCGAAGGCGTAGCGGGCCTGTTGGAGCCTGCCGGACCGGGCCAGGGCTTCGACGTAGAGGAAGCTGCAGAGGTTGAAGGTCCCCTCCGAGCCGCGCAGACCGTCGGGGGAGGCAGCAGGGTCGTACCGGTAGACCAGGCTGTCGCTGACCAGTTCCTCGTCCATGGCGTCGAGAGTGGTGAGCCAGTCCGGGTCCCGCGGGGAGACGAAACCGACCCGCGGCATCAGCAGCAGCGAGGCATCCAGGACGTCGGTGGCGTAGTGCTGCACGAACGCCTGGCGCTTCTCGCTCCAGCCGCGTTGGGCGATCTGACGGAAGACCGCGTCACGGACCCCGGTCCAGCGGGCGACATCGGCCGGCCGGGAGTAGGTGGTCGCCAGATGGACACCGCGGTCGAAGGCGACCCAGGTCATCAGCCTGCTGTAGGTGAAGTTCTGGCGGCCCCCGCGGGTCTCCCAGATGCCTTCGTCTGGGCGGTCCCAGTTGTCGGCGAGCCAGTCCAGCACGTCGCTGAACGCCTTCCAGCCGCGGATGGCACCGATGTCGCCGCCCACGGCGAGGGCGTCGGCCGCCTCACCGTAGATGTCGAGCTGGAGCTGGTCGGCCGCCGCGTTGCCCGCCCGTACGGGCGCCGAGCCCATGTAGCCCTCCAGGTGGCCGAGGGTCTCCTCGCTCAGGTGGGGCTCCCCGTCGACCCGGTACATGATCTGCAAGGGGTCGCCCGAGGCGGTCGCGCCGGCCTCCGTGCGGTCGCGCAGCCAGTGGCGGAAGGCGTGCGCCTCCCGCTCGAAGCCCAGGTCGATCAGGGCCCGGACCGACAGCGAGGCGTCCCGGATCCACGTGTAGCGGTAGTCCCAGTTGCGTTCGCCGCCGATCTGCTCGGGCAGTCCCATGGTCGCGGCGGCGATCGGCGCACCGGTGGGGGCGTAGGTGAGCAGTTTGAGCGTGATCGCCGAGCGGTTGACCATGTTCTGCCAGCGACCGCGGTAGGTGGAGGAGCGCAGCCATGCGTGCCAGAAGGCGCGGCATGCCTCGAGTTCCTCGGCGACGGCGTCCATGGAGGGCGTGTGCGGGACGGGTGCGCCGCTCACGGTGCTGGTCAGCACGACGGCGGCCATCTCGCCTGCCCCGAGGGTGAAGCGGGCCGTGATGTCGTCGCCCTCGGTCCGCAGGGGAACGAGGTCGGTGGCCTGGAGATGAAGGTCCGTCCCCGGACCGTGGAAGACCGCCGAGCGGTCGCCGCTTCGTGTGAGGGAGTGCGGGGCACGTGCGTAGTCGAAACGCGGGCTGCAGGCGAACGTGAACGGCAGGCTGCCCCTGACCACCCGGGCGACTCTGACCAGGCGGTGCCGGTCCGTCGCAGTGGTGCTGTCGATCGGTGTCATGAAGTCGGCGACTTCGCCGACGCCACCGGGGGCAAGGAAACGGTTGACCAGGACGGCGGTGTCGGAGAGGTACAGCTGGTGGACCGTGGCACCACTGTCGTCGGGGAGATCCGCGGCGAGCCGGCAGCAGCCTCCGCGCTCACTGTCGAGGAGCGAGGCGAAGACGCTGGGTGAGTCGAAGCGAGGAGTGCACCACCAGTCGATCGTTCCGCCGGAGGACACGAGGGCTGCCGTCTGAAGATCGCCGACCATGCCGTGGTCGGCGAGGGGCGGGTAACGGTTCATGATCCCTCCTTCACCGGGCGATCCCAGGCGGCTTGTTGAACCCGGCCATGTCCGGCCGGCGCGAGCCGAGCACTCGACGCCCCTGGTGCCCCGGCCCGCCAGTTACGGGTCGGGCGATGCGGCAGCGCGCCGCGGAGGACACGCGCCGCGGAGGGCAGGAGACACGCGTGGCCGGGTGGTGCCACCACCACTCACAGCTTGCGCCCCACGCCGACGCGGCGCATGCGGGCAGGCACCCCGGGAGCCGTGCCCCTGCCACTGGACATACGGGCTGGTGAAGGGGCCATTGGCCTGGTGCGCCGCGCGCCTGGCCAGGGAGGCTGGGATGCTGGAGGGTGCGCTACCCATGACATGACCTTGACGGACAGCGGTGGTGAGCGCCGTGGCAGAGACCTACGACAGCGCCCAAGGACCGACCGTTCCGGCCGTTCCCTATGCCGATCCCCTGGGAGACCCGTTTCTGCGTACCCGGTTCGCCCTTCCCGCGAGACCCGCCACGTTCCTGCGGCGGCAGCGGCTCGTCGACCATCTCGACCAGGCTCTCCGGACGCCGTTGACACTGCTCAACGGCCCGGCCGGAGCCGGTAAGACCCTGATGGCCGCCGACTGGGCCGCCGGCCTGCGCCGGCCGGTCGCCTGGCTCACCGCCGAGGCGGAGGACCGGCAGCCCGGGGTGTTCTGGGCGTACGTCCTCCAGTCCTTGCGGGCCTGCGGTGCACTGGCATCCGACGCGGTGGCGCCCCCCGCGGACGCGACCGGGGTGGACCGCAGGCTGCTGGCCGCGCTCGCCGCCGAGCTGAACGACCGCGACCGGCCCGTGGTCCTCGTGCTCGACGAATACGACCGCGTGACCGCGCCGGAGGTCGCGGAGCAGCTGGAATTCGTCCTGCACCACGCCGGGCGGGGGCTGCATCTCGTCCTCGTCACCCGCACCGAACCGCTGCTTCCGCTGCACCGTTACCGGGCGGTCGGCGAGCTGACGGAGATCCGCGCCGCCGAGTTGGCTTTCACCCCGGAGGAGACCGCCGCACTGCTGGAGCTGCACGGACTGAGCCTTCCGGTCCACGCCGCGCGGGCCCTGGTGGACCGCACCCGGGGCTGGGCCGCCGGTCTGCGCCTGTTCGTCCTGGCCGCGCGGGACAGCGCCGACCCGGAGCTCTACCTGAAGGAATTCGAGGCGGCCCGCAGTCCGGTCGCGGACTTCCTGCTGGCCGAGGTCCTCAAGGGTCGGACGGAGGAGACACAGGACCTCCTGCTGCGCGTCAGCGTCCTGGAGCGTTTCTGTCCGGATCTGGCCAACGCACTGACCCTCCGGACCGATGCCGAGCCCCTCCTTGCCGGGCTGTGCCGCGACAACGCGTTCGTCGAGCACCTGGGGCACTCGTGGTACCAACTCCACCCGCTGTTCGGGGAAATACTCCGAGCCCATCTGCGCGAGCGCCTGCCCGGGCTGGAGCCGGAACTCCACAGGCGGGCCGCGCGGTGGCTGCGCAGTTCAGGTTTCCTGCCGGAGGCGCTTGTCCACGGGGCCGCCGCGGGCGACTGGGATTTCGCCGCCGGTGCCCTCGTCGACGACCTGGCGATCGGACAGCTCTTCACCGGCCTGCGCTCGAGCGACCTGGCCGAGTTGTTCTCCCGCATGGGACCCGAGGCCAGGAGCCCCGCGACGGACCTCGTGCGCGCCGCCCGTGACCTGTCCCGGTACGACCTCGATCGTGGGCTGGCACGACTGCGCCACGCCGAGGAGGGTCTGGCCGAGGACTCGCCCGACCTGGCTGCCGCCCAGCTGAGCTGTGCGCTGCTCGAAGCACTGGCCGCCCGGCTGACCGGATGTCCCCCACGGGTCGAAAAGGCCGCCGAAGCGGCCGATGAACTGCGACAGGAAGTCCCGGCGCACCTCTTGGACAAGCATCCCGAACTCACCGCTCTCCTGCTGACGCATCTGGGATCGGCGCGCCTGTGGGCCGGGCGTTTCGAGGACGCCCGCGCCGTCCTGACCACCGTGGCCGGCACTCCCGGCGGAGCCTCCACCGTGCTGCCCCGGGAGGAGTCGATGGGGCACCTGGCCCTGCTCGACTATCTGAACGGCTGGCTCGGCCGGGCGGAGCGCAAGGCTCTGGCGGCCGTTTCCGAGGCGGAGCGGATGGGAGTGCCCCAGCCGTCCGGCTCCGGCATCGGACGGCTGGTCCTGGCCGCCGTGGCCGTCGACCGCCATGAACTGGGCCGGGCGCAAGCCCTCCTCGACGAGACGGCCCAGCTCTCGTCGGGAACGCGCGATCCGGTGCTGGTGGCGGTACGATCCCTCGCCACAGCTCGTCTGCTGCTGGTCAGGGGTAAGGCACGAGCCGCCGTCGAGGCGGCGGGCCCGGCCGTCTCCGCCGCCGAGGCGTCACCCTGGGCGACAAGCCACGAAACGCTCGTCACCTCCGCCGCCCACCTGGCCGAAGGACGGCCCGACAGAGCCGCCGAGGTGCTCCAGGGCGTGTCCGGCGACCAGTCGGCGTGTGTCGCGGAGGCAGCGGCGATCCAGCTCGCCGCAGGGCGTCCCAAGGCGGCCATCGACCTGCTCGACAGCATTCGCCCCGACGGCCGGACGGGTCCGGCGGTGACCGTGGGGGTGGCGCTGGTGAGGGCTCGGGCCGCGCAGGGCGAGGGAGACACCGCCACCGCCCGCAGGCTCGTGGCGCAGGCGCTCCTCGACGCCCGGCGCGAGCGGCTACGGCGTCCGTTCCTCGATGCCGGAGCGTGGATCGGGCCTCTCCTGGCCACGGCTCCGCTGGACGAGCTGGCCGCGGGCTGGCTCACGCCCGGCTCGCCACGACGGGGTGAGCACCCGCGGCCGGAATCGCCGCCCTCGCCGCTCGTCGCGGTGGAGCTCAGCGGACGCGAGCGCGACGTCCTGGAGCGGCTGGCCCGGATGATGTCGACGGAGGAGATCGCCGCCGACCTCTACGTGTCGGTGAACACGGTGAAGACCCACCTGAAAAGCGTGTACCGGAAGCTGGCGGTGAACCGGCGCAGCGACGCGGTGCGCCGCGCTCGCGACCTCCGGCTGCTGTGAACGCGCGTCGGTGAGCGGGGCACGCACTTCGGGTTCGGCGCGCGCCTGGCGCAACAGGCTCCGGACCACCGGGTCGTGCTGCACGTGTGCCGTGACGAGTGGCCGATCGTCAAGGCCGCCGTCCCGCCGGCCGCCGCAGTGGCAGTCAACCCGCTCCTGGGCCTGGACGTGCGAGGTGCCCTCTGGCCGGCTCTCGCCGTCGCCGTGGCCGGGCAGGTGGGCTGGTCCGTGGCCGCGGCACGCCACGCCGGTGCTTCACCGCGGCTCATAGCCGCCACCGCATCGGTCAACCTGCTGCTCGGCCCACTGATCATCACCTTCAAGATCGTTCTGACGCACTGATCCGTGGCGTCCGATCACCGGGCGACGGTCACCTGTACCGGGTGAGGTCCCAAGGAGCATGGTGGCGGACGATCGCAGGGAAAGGCGCCGTCCGCCTGTCCAAGGCAGTCCATGGAAGGACAGCTCGTGCGCTACGAGATCCGAATCGAGGGACACCTGTCGGAAACGCTGGCCAAAGCCTTCCCGGAGCTGGGCCACGTCGTGATGTCCGGCCAGACCGTCCTGTTCGGCCCTGTCGTGGACGAAGCGCACCTGTACGGGCTGCTGGCACGCTGCCAGTCACTGGGACTGCGGGTCGTGGAGATGCGGCAGCTGCCGGATTGACGGGACCGGGCGGTGTGCGACACAGGATCGCGCGGAGTGCCATGAGCAACGACCGGCCCGCTGGACGGTAAACCGTGCACATGTCCCGATGACGGTGTCCGTGCCCGGAGAACCCCGGGGACGCGGTGCCGCCGCCCAGCCGTGGGGCACACGCCCCCCGGACTCCTCGTTGACCCCGGGCGACCTCGCGTGGTGACCGGGCAAGGGCCTCAGAGCCGCTGAGCTCTGATCCGGCCGGAGCGGCAGGCGGCTTCCAGGGCCTCGTAGTCCCGCTCGTTCTGGTCGGCATAGGACTGGGCGAACTCGGCAAGCGCGCGGTCGAAGCGGTCACTGCCGCCCAGGTAGGCGGTGAGGGCGATGGGATCGCCCGAGCGGGCGTGGGCCCGTGCCAGGGACGCCCCGCACAGCCGGCCGAAGAGGGAGAGCAGCCCCGGCCCCATGGTCTCCGGCTGTGCGATGCCCTTCCAGTCCCACAGTTGGCGCACGTAGAAATCCCGGCCCTGCCCGTCGAGGCCCACGATGTGAGTCCACCCGAGGAAGATGTCGCCGGCTGTCTGCATCAGGCGCTGTCCGGCCACCACCCGGCGGCCCTGGTTGTCGTAGCGTTCGCCGCCCGTGTGTGTGGCCAGCACCGATTCCTGGGCCTCCTTGGCCTGTAGCAGCAGGGGGTCGTCGTCGTCCCTGCCGAGCAGGAGAAGCACCCAGCAGCGCGTACCGACACTGCCGACGCCCACGACCTTCCGGGCCATGTCCACCAGGCGGTAGTGGCGCAACAGGTGCCGGCGTTCGGACGGGAGGGTTTGTGCGTACCCGTCCAGAAGGGTCTGGAGCTCCTTCTCCCGCCCGGCCTCGGACGGGTCGGCCGCCAACTGAGCGAGCGGGGTGATCAGCGGTGGGTCCGGTGCGATGCGCCGGCCCTCGGCCGTGACACGGGTGAGCCTCTCGAAGGCCCGGAGATGAGTGCGCGTGCGGGCCCGCGCCGTGGCCTTGGCGGTACGGCGCCTGTCCTCCCTGTCCATCGACGAGGCCAGCAGTTCCCGCAGCCGGTCGGCGTCGTCCTGGGCGTACCAGATGTCCAGGGTGCGCATGCCGGCGAACTCTCGCATCCGCTCCCGGTAGGCTCTCGCGCAGGCCAGCACGGTGCCGTTCTGCTCCTTGAGCGAGAAGCCGTTGGCCCGGCCCGCCGTCACGAAACCGGCCGCGAGCCGCTTGACGTCCCATTCGAACGGTCCGGGCAAGGTCTCGTCGAAGTCGTTGATGTCGAAGACGAGACGGCGCTCCGGCGAGGCGAGCAGCCGGAAGTTCAGCGGGTGGGCGTCGCCGCAGAGCTGCACCTGCAGCCCGGTGTTGGGGAGAGGTGCCAGATCCGCCGCCATGATCGCGGCCGCGCCGCGGTAGAAGCGGAACGGCGACTCGAGCATGCGGCCATAGCGGATCGGCACCAACTCGGGTACTCGATCGGCTGACTGACGCTCTATCAGCTGGATCGGGTCGGGTCGCCGCTGGGCCGTCTCGTACCAGCCGTGGCACGAACGCGACGCCCGCCTGCGCGCGTTCCTGCCGCACGCCGCTCGCTCGGCCGGTGACAGGGACGCCGTGAAAGCGCTGGGTACGGTCATGGTCCGGCCTCCCGGTCCGGCGTCCCGGCGTCGGTGCCGGAACGCGGCTGAGCCGACGGCTCTCGGCGCTGCCGGCGCAGCCCCGCCTCGACCGCGCTCGCCAGCACCCGTGCGGCGACGCCCACGAGCAACAGCCCTCCCGTCATCTGCAGCATCGTCAGCACGCGCCCGGTCTGGGTGCGTGCCGTGATGTCCCCGTAGCCGATGGTGCTGAACGTGGTCAGAGTGAAGTACAAGGCGTCCGTCCTGGTCAGCGGCTCGCTGAAGGAGCCCGGGGCGGAGCGGCCCAGCAGGTAATAGGCGCCGGCGAAGAGGACCAGGAACAGCACCAGCGTGGCGGCCAGGGCCTCGACGGCCTTCAGGCGCGGGTGGGGCGAGCGCACGATGACCCGCACCTCCCACAAGAACACCAGCAGCACCGCCACCAGGCCGCATACCAGCAGCGCCGACGCACCAGCCGTACCGCGCTCGCCCAGGGGCAGCAGGTAGTAGGCGGTGACGAGGCCGGCGGCGATGAGCACGGCGCGGGCGACGGTGAGTACCGCCGCCCACCGGCGGGGGCGGAGCCGCCGGCGGCGCCGGTGCGCGTCCGGCCCGGACCGGATGTGGTCCGTCCGGGCAGTGCTCGGGTCGCTCATCTCGTGTCTCTTCGCTCCCTCCGGCCGGAAGGCCGATGGGCCGGGCGCCGGGAGACTCCCACTTCACCGCGAGGGGGTCGTCGCCGGATCACCCGTGGTGGGTGACCCGGCACCCGGTGACAGGCGTGACCCTGGAGCGGTCAGGTCTTCGCACACCGCCCCTCATGCACCGCCCCGTCGGCGGTCCGGAAGCGACCGCTCGATCACGCGAGGAGGAGCCATGACCATGCCGCGTGGTCCGGCATCGCGTACCGGACAGGAAGACGAGCCCGACGGGGCGCCCCCAGGTCCGATGGGAGACTCCGCGCAGGCACTGGCGCGGCTCGGCCGTTCATGGACCTGGCTCCTGGCCGCGGCCCTCGCCACCCTGGTGCCAGGCGTCCTGGTACTGGTCTGGCCGGAGGCGACTTTGCACATCGTCGCTGTCCTCATCGGCCTGAACCTGCTGGTGACCGGGGCATTCCGGTTCGTGGGCGTCTTCGCACGCGCGGGGCACGAACGGCTCCCGGGGCTGCTCCTGGCCGTGCTGTACGTCCTGGCCGGCGTGCTGTGCCTGCGGAACCCGCTGCAGACGATCGCCGCGCTCTCACTGATCGTCGGGGTCGTCTGGGTCCTGTCCGGCATCCTCACCCTCTACACGGCCCTTGCCACCGAGGACCTGCCACACCGTGGCGTCGTGCTGGGCGCCGCGGTGCTCGGCATCGTCGCAGGGATCGTGGTGCTCGCGCTGCCGACCGAGTCTGCCCGCGCCCTGACCCGGCTGCTCGGCCTGTGGCTCGTCCTGCTCGGCCTGGGCGAGGCGGCGGTCGCCCTCGCGTGGCGGGCCGCGCTCCGAAAGACGCACCCCACCGGGCCGCAGGCCCCCGACGAGACACCCTGACACCGCACCCGCCACTCCGGCGCGCGCGGCAAACGCACCGGGCCCGGGCGGTCGCCCGACCACAGTCATCCTGACCGGCGGCCTTTGCGGCCGGGGCGGCGCACACACGGAAAGGAGCACCCATGAACCCGGCCGCGACCCCGGATTCGCCGGACTCCGGCGGAACCTCGCACCAAAAACACGTCATGACCGCCGACGAGCGAGCGGAATACGAGCGACTGCGCCGTCACGCGGCGGTGCGCCACCGGCGCGTACGCCAGGTCGGCGCCTCCGTCCTCCTCCTGCTGGCGTTGCTGCTCGCCCCTCTGGCCGTCGTCGCGGCCTGGGTCCAGGACACGGTCTCCGACACCGACCGGTACGTGCAGACCGTCGCGCCGCTGGCGTCCGAGCCACCCGTGCAGGACGCCGTGATCAACCGGCTCACGGACCGCGTGGTGGACAACGTGGACGTCGCGGCGGTGACGGACTCGCTCACCAAGGCCCTCCAGGACGCCGGGGCACCGCCCCGCGTCGTGGAGGGGGCCGAGGCCCTCGAGGCTCCGCTGCGCAACGCGGTCAGGACCGTCGTGGACCGCATCGTCACCCGCGTGATCACCAGCGACGCCTTCCAGCAGGTGTGGGAGGGCGCCAACCGGCGGTCGCACGCCGCGGTGGTGAACATGCTCACCGGTGACCGCGAGGGTGCCCTGCGTGCCGAGGGCGACACCGTCCAACTGGACGTGGGAGAGGTCGTCGACCAGGTACGGGAGCGGCTCGTCGACGCGGGCTTCGAGAAGGCCTCCGCCATCCCGGACACCGACCGGACGATCACCCTGTTCGAGACCGAGCAACTGGGCAAGGCGCAGGACGCGATGCGGCTGCTGGACGTCCTCGGCACCTGGCTGCCCGTCCTGACCGTCGTGCTCGCCGCGCTCGCCGTGTGGACCGCTCCGGCACACCGGGTGATGCTGATGATCACCGCGACAGGTGTCGGCGTGATGATGGTGGTGCTGCTCGTCGCGCTGGCCGTCGTCAGACGGGTCTATCTGGACTCGGTGCCACCCGCTGCGCTGCCCGCCGACGCGGCCGCGGCGATCTACGACACGTTCGTCCGGTTCCTGCGCGACAGCACGCGCACCCTGCTGGTCGTGGCGGTGATCACGGCACTGGTCGCGTACCTGTACGGTCCCGGACGTCCCGCCCGCGCCGTCCGTGCCACGGCGGAACGGGGCACGACGGCCGCCGGCCAGGGGCTGCGCGGCCTCGGAGTGGGCACCGGGTCCACAGGACACTGGCTGGCGGAGCACCGGGCATGGACCACTGGTGGCGTCATCGCGGCCGGAGCATTGGCGCTGCTGCTCTGGAACCACCCCACGGTCGGAGCGGTTGCGCTCGTTCTCGGCGTCGCCGTGGCCATCCTGATCGTCCTGGCGATCCTCGCGGCCGCCGCCGGACCGGCCGACCGGGCGGCCGACCGGGCGGCCCCATGACTCACCTCGGCAAGCCCGTCCCCGGGCCGGCGTCCGGCAGGCGCAAAGCCTGGCGAATCGCGGCGAGCCTGCGGTCCGGGGCCACGGCCTGCCTGCTGACCCGCCTGTCGGCGCTCAACGTCGTGGAGGGCTCCGTGCAGCCGACCGTCAGCCGACCGTGCAGTCGTTCCTCACCGCACTCCGCTGATGACCGTCGCGGCGTTCGCCCCCGGCTCGGTGCAGGACCTCATGGCGGACTCCCTCCGGCCGGTCCTGGGCGTGCGCGGCCACGCCCTCGACAAGGTGCGTCAGGTCTTCTCCGCAACCGGCACGACACGGACACCGCCGGAGCCGTGGGCGTGGCGGTGACGCTCGTCTCCACCTCCTGGTACCGGACAGCCACAGCACCTCGCAGCCACGGGGAGACCGCCCGACCCGACGGGGGGAACGCTTCGACCGGTGGCGACCGCGCAGGGCGCGCACACTCACCCGCGCCGGGTGAGGCCGCCCGGTGACGCCCGTGGGCACTCTGAAGACGGTTGAAGAACCGCTGCCGGGCGAACGCCCGGAACGGAGGACGGACATGAGCGGAGGACGGACATGAGCGCGCAGACCTACCTGGCATACGACTTTCCGCTGCTGGGTGCCTTCTGGACCATGCTCTGGTTCTTCCTGTGGATCATGTGGTTCATCCTGCTCTTCCGCATCATCGCCGACATCTTCCGTGACGACGTACTGAGCGGCTGGGCGAAGGCCGGCTGGCTGGTGTTCTGCATCGTCCTGCCCTTCCTGGGCGTGTTCGTCTACGTGATCGCCCGCGGCAAGAACATGGGCCGCCGAGAGGTGGCGCAGGCGCGTGCGCAGCAGGAGGAGCTCAACGCCTACATCAGGGAGACCGCGGCCGGCGGCCGGCCCAACAGCGTCGACGAGCTCGCCAGGCTGTCCGAGATCCGCGCCCGCGGCGACATCACGGACGAGGAGTTCCGCAAGGCGAAGGAACTGGTCCTGACCGGCCACGCTCCGGCCGGGCACTCGGGCTCCGCCACCGGCACCTCCGGTCGCTGAGCTTCCCGACACCACGAATCGAGGCGCAAGATGACCGCGACACACACCAGGCCGGCACACACGGCGAAGCAGGGATGGGCAACCGGTCTGACGACCTTCGCGGCCGTGATGCTCTTCCTCGTCGGCGTGCTCGACGTCTTCCGGGGCATCATGGCCATCGCCGAGGACGACATCTTCGTCACGACGCGCAACTACGTGTTCGAGTTCGACCTGACCAGCTGGGGCTGGATCCACCTCGTTCTGGGCGCGCTCGCCGTGATCGTCAGCATCGGACTGCTCAAGGTCTCGATGTGGGCGCGTGTCGCCGGCGTGGCCATCGCCGGACTCGTCATCCTCGCCAACTTCCTTTCCCTGCCGTACTACCCGGTCTGGTCGGTCGTGATGATCGCTCTCTCGGGCTTCATCATCTGGGCCCTGTGCGTGGTCCAGCGCGACAACCTCTTCGACCTGTCCGGGGAGCGCCCACTGTCCGAGGAGCGCCCACCGCACAAGGTGTGAAGCGGAAGAGAAAGGCCGACAGGTGGGACCACACGGCGGTGGCGGGACCACGAGAGCATCGGGCGAGGCAGGGACCGCAACGGTGCGGCGCGAGGACAGCGCCGGACGGGCCCGCCTCGCCGTGCTCGCCCTGCTGGGCAGCGTCCTGGTGCCGCTCGTCGCCGCCGGTCTGCACAGCATGCTGTGGGCGCTGGCCGGCATCGCCGGACTGGCGCTCGCCGCCGTCGGTGTGTGGTGGACTTTGGCGCACACCGGAGTACTCCGTGCCCTCGGGACGGCCCTGTCGGTGACCGCGCCGGTCGCTGTGCTCGCCCTGTATGCCACGTTCGGCATGCTGGGGCCGGCCTTGCTGTCCCTGGGCCTGTGGCTGCTGGCCGTCACGGCGGCACGCACGGCACTGACACCCGCTCACACCGCCTCCGAAAAGGCAGTCGCCGAAGCGCCCAAGGCCCCCTGGGTCCTGATGAATCCGCGCTCCGGCGGCGGCAAGGTGGGCCGTTTCGACCTGGTGGACAAGGCCCGGACGGCGGGCTGCCGGGTGGCCCTGCTCGACGCGGGCCAGGATGTCGCCGGGCTGGCCCGGCAGGCCGTCGCCGAGGGAGCCGATCTGCTGGCGGTGGCGGGCGGCGACGGCACCCAGGCGCTGGTGGCCGAGGTCGCAGCGCGCCACGACCTGCCGTTCGTGGTGATTCCCGCCGGTACCCGCAACCACTTCGCCCTCGATCTCGGCCTGGACCGCGACGATCCGGCTGCGGCGCTGGAAGCCCTGACCGATGGCGTCGAACTAAGCATCGACCTCGGGTACGCCGCGGACCGGGTCTTCGTCAACAACGCCTCGTTCGGAACGTATGCGTCCGTCGTCACCGACCCCGCGTACCGGGACGCCAAAACCCGCACGACCCTGCGAAGCCTCCCCGGCCTCCTCACCGGCGAGGACGCGCCCAGGCTGCGAACACGGGCCGACCAGACGTACGTCGATGGGCTTCAGGCGCTGCTCGTCAGCAACAATCCCTACGGGCGTGCCGTCGACGCGGCCCATCCGGGGCGCAGGAAGCGGCTGGACTCGGGACTCCTCGGTGTGGTGTGCGTGCGGGTCGCCAACACCGCTCAGGCGGCGCGCATGGTACGCGGTCCGCGCTCCGGGGGACTCATCCGGCTGAACGCCGGAGAAGTCGTCATCGAAGCCGACACCGACACCCTCCCGGTCGGCATCGACGGAGAACACGTCGTTCTGCCCTCCCCCGTCGTGTGCCGCAGCGCGCCCGGGGCACTCCGGGTTCGCGTGCCGCGCCGCCGCCCCGGTACATCGCGAGCGGACGGGGCGACGGCCGACTGGCCGCGGGTGGCACGGTTGGCACTGGGCCGTTGAACGGGTGGCGGCTTGAGCGAAGAGGCCCAGGTGATCGCGCCGACGGTGCGGAGAGGGTGGGGTCGGGCATTACGGGCGCGCTGTGCGGGCCAGTCTGCTGTCTGTGCTACGAATCTCCGTGCTACGGCGTAGCACGGACACCGACGTTCGGGAGGCCGGTCGTTCGGCACGCGGAGCCGGCGACTCCCCTCCGCCTCCGCTGATCTGCCCCGACCTGGAGAACTTGCCGCTGCCGACAGCGAAGGCAATCGAGAAGGAATCGGTCAGGAGCCGGCGGGCGGCTCGGCGCTCCCCTGCTGCTCCTCGCCCCGTCCCTCAGATGTCGTCGGGCAGGTGAAGGAGCAGAACTCCCCAGTCCATGAGGATCTTCCAGGTGGGAACGAGCAGCGGTGCCGGGGCGATGGCATGCACGGCGAGGTTCGTCTTGCAGCGGCGGATTGACCAGTCAGGCAAACCGCATAGGAGCCACCGCGTCACCGCTGGCGGTCGGCTGCCGTCATTCTTCCTGCCACTCCTCGTCAACGGCTTCCGCGGCGACCCGGGTGCTGTAGACGGGTTCGACGAAGACGCGCCGGAAGTCGGGCAATGGCGCCACCGGAGGCTGCTGGCGAGGCGGAATCGTCTCAGCTGTGCGTGGGGTCGGTCTGGAGGTCAACGGTGCTCCTGGTGTGATGAATAGCGCTGGTCGACGGGCTGGCATACGGCGCAGCTGTCGACGGCGCAAGAAAGGCAAGCGAGACGTGCGCGCCAACGCCATTGTGCCGTATAAGCGTTCCGGCTTCGGCCGCGTGCTCGGCCGCCGGAACGCTTCCAGACCTGGGGTTCCGCGCCTCGGCACCAACGTGCCCCGTCTACGTACGCCTGACGGGCTGCGTCAGTACGTGTTTCCGGATCGCCTCCTTTCGGCGAAATGCGGTTCCAGCGCGGTGGGGTGGCGCCTCGAGCCGGGGTCGGCGTCGGCCATGTCAGACGCGCGTGAGAAGGCGCTCCAGCGGCCGGGGAACGCGCTCGAGGTCCAGGTGCGTGATCAGCGCCTGCGCGTAGAGCGCCTTGCGACCGCTGTGGGTGCCCATGAAGCGCCGCAGTTGGTGCTCCACGGGCCGTTCCCGCTGTGCCGGCTGACCCTGGAAGGTCTGGAAGGGGCGCATCTCGCCCTGGGCCTCGATCACCTGCTGCACGGCCTCGGCCCCGAGAGCGCGGATCAGCTCGTCCTCCAGGTCGGCGACGCACACATGGAACCCGAGTGTCTCCAGTCCGGCGTGCGTGAGACCGGACCCGAGCCCGACCCGCTCCAGATGGCGCCGGAAATGGCGCTCCTCGCCGATGTCGCAGAGGCCGGCCAGCGGGAGGTCGAGCCCCGCAGGACCGCACACGTCCAGGAAGCGCCCGATGTTCGTCGCACCTCCGAGCGGTACTGCCGCGACGCCCTCCGCGCCGAGGTCGCGGCCGTAGCGCGTGGCCAGCGCTTCGAGCGCGATCTGATCACTGCTCCCCTCGACGAGCACGATCGTCCGCACACCGCCGGCCAGCTCCCGCGCCACCGCGGCGGCCGCATCCGCCCCCGCTCCGCCGCCCGCCCACGCGACCAGCGCCAGGCGGAATCGCGTCAACTCGTCCACGAGACCTCGCTTCCCGACGCCATCCTGGCACGGCCGAGATCCGGTACGCACGCACGTTTTCCGAGGGCGGTGATCAGCCCCGGCGTCGAGGCCGGAACGGGGTTCCGTCCCCAGGATGACCGGATGCTGGGCCTTGCTCGTCATGGTCGTGTTCGGGGTCCGGAGCCTATACAGCCCATCAGCAGCCCGTCAGATGCACCGGAAAGCAAGACGACGGTGTCCGTCAGGACACAGGCCTGGCAACTCGCGGCCGGCGGCACGCTCGGCGGCGATCCGGCCGACCACCTGTACTGGCGGCTGCTGGACGCCCTCGCCTTCGCCCCGGACGCGGAGAAGGTCGCCGCGCCGTGGCGGGAACTCGGCCGAGTCGACCTGACACCGGCCGTTCTCACCCGGCGCCTGGAGGAGTATCTCCAGGCGCTCTTCAGCCAGTACGGCTGAGGAACCGGTCCCCCCGGTGGACCGGATGCCGGAGCCGTTCCGCTACATCCGATGCCGGCATCAAACGGCTGCTGACTTCCGCTTGTCCTGGCTGATGGGCGGTCGCGCGGCATGATGCGTGACTGCCACTTGCAAGGTGACTGCGTCTGCCAAGCCGTCCTCGGCATCGGCCACCTGCACAACCCCCGTGCTTGCGTGAAAGGTGAGGAAAACGGCACGAGCACGCTGGAACGATCGTTGCGGGAGAGTCCTCAGCGTGCTGGTTGCAGGGATCGCCCGATCGGTCCCATCCAGCCGCGGGACACGCTTCTGAACAAGGAAGTTGGATATAGTGAGCTACCGACTTCCGTGAGTGAAAGCGGTTGAGCATGGCGGTAGTGCGCAGGCCCGGAATTCTGACGGCGGCATACGACAATGCCCATACACCGACCGTGGACCACACGTGATGACGGCGCCATCAGCCACGGCATCTGCCCCTGCGGAACCTTTCGTTTCGCCGGTCAATTCACACAACGAGTGGGATCCGCTGGAGGAGATCATCGTCGGGCGTCTCGACGGCGCGACGATTCCCTCCAAGCATCCGGTCGTGGGCTGCAACATCCCACCGTGGGCGGCGCGGTTGCAGGGGCTTGCCGCCGGCTTCAAATATCCGCGCATGCTGATCGAGCGGGCGCAGCAGGAGCTCGACCAGTTCGTCAGCCTCCTTCAGTCGCTCGGCGTCACGGTCAGGCGCCCGGACGCGGTCGACTACAGGCAACGCTTCGGCACCCCCGACTGGACGTCGCGCGGTTTCTGCAACACCTGTCCGCGTGACAGCATGCTCGTGATCGGCGACGAGATCATCGAGACTCCGATGGCATGGCCGTGCCGGTACTTCGAGACCCACTCGTATCGCGGAATCCTCAAGGACTACTTCCGGCGCGGCGCGCGCTGGACATCGGCACCGAAGCCGCAGCTCACCGACGCACTGTTCGAGGCGGATTTCCGTATCCCCGAGGTCGGCGAGCCCATGCGCTACATCCTCACCGAGTTCGAGCCGGTGTTCGACGCGGCGGATTTCGTGCGCGCGGGACGCGACCTGTTCGTCACGCGGAGCAATGTCACCAACCGCATGGGCATCGACTGGCTGCGGCGGCATCTCGGACCCGGGTATCGGGTCCACGAGATCGAGAGCCGCTGCCGCACGCCCATGCACATCGACACGACGCTCTCGCTGCTCTCGCCCGGCAAAGCACTCGTCAATCCTGAATACATCGACGTCGACCGTCTGCCCGACGTCCTGAGCTCGTGGGACATCCTGATCGCTCCGGAGCCCGACCGGATCGACGAGCGCATGCTCAAGGTGACCTCGATGTGCGGCAAATGGCTCAGCATGAACGTTCTCATGATCGACGAAAAACGGGTGATCGCCGAGCGCCACCACACCAATATGCTGCGGGCGCTGGAAAAGTGGGGGTTCGAGCCGATCCCGTGCGACCTGATGCACTACGCGCCGTTCGGCGGATCATTCCACTGCGCAACGCTCGATATCCGGCGTCGCGGGACGCTCGAATCGTATGTCGATTGATCAGACCATCGCCCGCAGGCCCGACCTCGCCGCGCCGCTGTCCCGTTTCGGTTTTCGGATGCGCCCATGGGCGCGCCCGACCTCCGTGGAACCGCGCCGACACAGCCCCCGTGGTGCACACGGCCGCCGGAAGCGGGAGCCACACTCCCGTAGCTCACGGACCCCGGCCGTCCGGACACAGACACCGTGCCGCGCCCGGACAACCCAGGACCGGACCTGGCGACCCAGCTCACACCCTCCCCGTCGGGGAGGGCACCGAGGGCCACCGCGCCCTACCGCTCCAGCCGCATCGATGCCGCCACGGTCCTCGTGTGGCAGCCCGCTCCCTGACACGACGAGGACCGATCACCACGCACGGCTGGAACGGCGGACTCGCGCCGTGCCATGAGCGGCGGAGACGGACGCCCGCACCGCTGCGCACGCCTCCTGTGCGTCTGCTGCCTCGAGGGCGATCGAGGCAAGGCGACGGCACTCGTCGAGGCTGTGGGCCGCCAGCGCCGCGCGGACGTCGGCCAGGCAGCCGGGGGCAGCCGACAGGCTGGTGACGCCGAGTCCGACCAGGACCAAAGCCAGCAGCGGATCGGACGCCGCCTCCCCGCACACCCCGACGGGACGGCCGTTCGCGGCACCGGCCTCGGCAGTGCTGCGCACCAGGTCGAGCAGGGCGGGCTGCCACGGGTCGAGGAACTCGGCCAGACTGCCGAGCATGCGGTCGGCAGCGAAGGCGTACTGGGCCAGGTCGTTGGTGCCGATGCTGAAGAAGTCGCAGCTCCGCGCAAGGGTCCGGGCGCGCAGGGCTGCCGCGGGCACCTCCACCATGGCGCCGGCCGTGCGCAGTCCATGCGACCTGGCCAGGGTGGTGAATTCCGCCGCTTCGGCCGGCAGGGAGACCATGGGCGCCATGACCCATACGTCGGCCGTGGTGTCCTCGGCCGCCGCGGCGATGGCGGCCAGCTGCGCCGCCAGCAGCTGGGGATCGCGACGCGCGGTGCGCAGTCCGCGGACGCCCAGCGCCGGGTTGGGCTCGTCGGGAGCGGTGACGAACGGCAACGGCTTGTCGGCTCCTGCGTCCAGGGTGCGTACGACGACACGGCGCCCGGCGAACGCTTCGAAGACCTTGCGGTAGGCGAGGGTCTGTTCCTCCGCGGTGGGCGCCTGGGCGCGGTCCAGGTAGAGGAACTCCGTACGGAAGAGCCCTACGCCCTCGCTGTCGGCCTCCGCGGCCGCCGGGAGTTCGGAGAGGGCGCCCAGGTTCACCAACAGCTTCACCGCATGACCGTCCGCCATGCGGCCCGGCCCGCTGACACGTGCCGCGTTGCGCCGGCGGTGTTCCTCTCGCGCGATCGCCTCGGCAACAGCGTCCGGCTCCGGGTCGGCCACCACAGTCCCGGCCGCGCCGTCCACCAGCACCGGCCGTCCGTCCGTGAGCGCGGCGGCATCTGCGCAGCCGACAACGGCGGGCAGCCCGAGGATCTTCGCCAGGATGGCTGTGTGGCTGGTCGGCCCACCCTGCTCGGTGACGAGGGCGAGAACCTGCGCCGGGTCGAGGAGGGCGGTATCGGCAGGCGCGAGGTCGTCGGCGACCAGGACGTGAGGATGGCCGGGGTCGGGCAGACCCGGCATGGGCAGCCCGAGGACTCGTGCCACCGCACGGTTGCGCAGGTCGTCAAGGTCGGCAGCGCGTTCGGCGAAATAGCCGCCGGCCGCCAGCAGCGAGGTGCGGAACCCCTGGAACGCCGCGTCCAGCGCATGCGCCGCGTCGCGGCCTTCGCGAACCAGCGACTCCACACTGTCGGCGAGGGACGGGTCCGACGCCATCATCGCCTGCGCGGACAGGACACCGGCCGCCTCACCGGCCACGGCCGCGGCGCGCCGCTCCAGGTCGGCCGCGACATCGGCCAGGGCGGCGCGGGCCGCGGCGGCCTCTGCGGGAGCGTCGGCCGACTCGATCCGGCGCGGTTCGGGCAGGGCGGGCGGAGGCGCCATGCGGGAGACCGGTCCACAGGCGGTGCCGCCTCCGACACGGATGCCGCGCATCAGCACGGGCTTCACGCCGGCCGGTCGGGTCACTGCTGCTCCTTGGCGTCGAGGTCGGAGCCGACGAGCGCGGCCAGCTCGTCGATCGCGGCGTCGGCGCCGTCGCCTTCTGCGGCCAGGACGAGAAGGTCACCGTGCTCGGCTCCGAGGGCGAGCACGGAGAGCAGGCTGCGCGCGTCGACCGGAGGCTGTCCCTCCCGGCCCACGGTCACCTTGACCGGCTGTCGGGTTGCGGCCTGGACGAAGAGGGACGCCGGGCGGGCGTGCAGTCCGGAGCGCGAACCGATGACGACTGTGCGCTGAGGCATGGGTGGCCCTCCTACAAGAGGTTGTGGGGACGGGGTGTCCGTTGAGGTGCGTCGGGTCAGCGGGAGGGCACGGCGTTGTACCCGGGATGACCTGGTTTTTTGCCCGGCAGCGCCGAGGGACTCGTCCCCTTCGGGTAGCTGCGGGAGCGTTCGGCTCGGCAGGCGGCGACCAGCCGCCGCACGGAACGACGAAGCCGCCGTGCGGGTGCGCAGAACGGCTCCGCCGTCTGCCGGCTCCACCAAGTGCATGTTGTTTTGGATCCGTTTCCGTGACCGAACCTGTGGTTTTCATGGATGTTACGCACCCTGGCGCAGCGAAGTAAATAGATACGGGCATGAAAGTGCATGGCACCTCGACCAAAGCCAGATGACCGGACAGCTGGCAGACACATCCGGGCATCCTGCTGGAGCGTCCTCGATGAGTCGCCCACACAGAACCGCTTCCATCGATGCACCTTGGCCCGAGAGACGCGCGTCGACACCCCGGAGACCGTCGCGGGCGTGCCCCAGTACCCTCCATCCCACCGGTCGTACGACCCGATGGCGGTGTCGTTGGGGACACAGCAGCGATCGCTGCTCCAACTCCCGGCGACGGCCCGGGCGACGTCGACCGGGGTCCGACACTGTGTCCGGTCAAAGGTCCTGAGGTGAGAAGGCTCCCGGCCGCACGGGTGCCTGCACGGGACGAAGCAGATCCCGAGGTACGAGGGGGCGCAGCATGTTCGCCGTCTCCTCGGGGCGGGGGTCGGAGACCGCCAGGCGGCTGAAAGGCGCCCAGCGACGCAGCTCGACGCACAGCACCGGCCCCTCGGTCCTGATCGAGACGAAGTCCTGCCCGGCGGGGTGGTGCCGGATACCGACGCACAGCCGCGCGGGCACCCAGACGCCCGTGCCGCACTCCCCCCGCAGCGCCCGCCACCAGTCGGGCTCGATGTACACAAACCGCAGTGCCGAGACGGGGACCCGCACCTCCCGCCGGCGTGCGGCAGCCTTCTCCCACCAGGACAGCCGGACGACGAGATCGCCGCCCTCCACCACCACCCGCGCCATCACGGCCTCCCTCGGCACGGATCTCGACGACTGCTTCTCTTGTGGAGCGCGGTGACAGTCACGCGCCCCGTAGGTCGAGCCCCCGACCGACGGGAGCGGGATCTACCCGGAGAGCGGCTGCACGCGGACAGGCCCCGCCCGCACGGTGGCGCCGCGCAGCGGGGACCGCGGCCAGGGACCGATGACCACCACCATCTGGTAGGCGCACGCCGCCGGTTCCTCGGACCCCACGCGCAGCGGTCCTTCACGCACAGGGTGAGGCGCCGTGGCGGTGCGCTCCGCGTCGTACGCCGCGCGCCGCTGCGGATCACGCAGGACGTCGTACGCCGCCAGCACAAGATCCAACTGGTCCCTGCTGCCCGGGGGATCATCGGGGCGGGCATCGGGGTGCAGTGTCCGCACGAGGCTTCGGAACGCGGTCGTGATCTGCTCCGCCGACGCCCTGGGCGACACCCCCAGCACCGCATAGTGACTCTCGGGTCCCTGTGTCGGCACTGTCCTCACCTCCCACAGGAAGGCCGCACACCCTCTTCCGCCTATAGGCGGCTTGGCTTTCCCGAGCTCGGGATACACGAACGGGAATCCCACTCTCGATCCTATTCGAGAAGCCCGCTCCCGGTCTTATCCGAGGCCGGGCACCGGACTGCCGAAACCGGCGGGGACCCGGTGGTCATGTTCCACGTCCGTCCACGCCTCCGTGCTGTGCGGCCGCGGAATGTACGGTGCCCGGTGCTTCAGGAAGGCATGGACTCGGTCGAGTATTTCGCTGAGCTGTGTGACCTCACGGAAAGGCTCGCTACGCAGCAGCACTGGATCATCCCTTCTCATGTCGCACCGCCGTCGTGGTCCTCTTTCGATGTCATTTATATAACCGGCGACATCGAAATTCACAAGGGCCGGCTCAATCCGGACGCACGGGTCGTGGCATTTCATGGCGTGCGCAACGACGAGACCGCTGCGACTCGCGGAGCTGGTGCACTGCTGGTCGGTGCTTGTACCCGTGGAGTGTCCGCTTCGACGTCCGGTACTCCAGGACGATCAGCGCTCCCAGGCCTCGCCGTACGCTCCCGGTACCGCACCGTGCCCGGTGTGCGCCGCCGTCGGTCGTCAGTCCCGTTGGCCCATACGGCCCTCGCGGGCGAGCATGAGTATGGGCCTGGCGGCACCTGCTGCGACGGATATCGCGGCGGACGCCTGGAACGGATCAGGGAGGCACCATGAATGCCGACACCACCTGGGGCGGAGTGACGCCCGACAGCAAGCTCCATGCCGGCTCCGAGGGAGAGGTGACCGCAGAGGACGTGGTTCTCGCCTCGGGCCGTGAGATCACGCCCAAGAACCTGGAATGGGCTCAGCGCCGCCTTGCGGAGAAGGGCCGTGCCGCTCTCGACGAGCTGCTTCCCTGAACGCTTCACCTCGCCCCAGGGGGCATCCCGCGCCGGCTGCCCGTGCTCCGCGACAGGTGCACGGGCGGCCGGAGACAAGTTCCTGCGTCGGGCATTTGCAGCCGGGGGAACCTGTGGCGGCATTGCCTGGTCCCAGGCATGCAAGGAGACGAAAGTCGTCGTGCAGCAACCCAGGATCGATTACGAGGCGGTGTTCCAGGCGCTGCCGGGCGCGGTGGCCCTGCTCACCACTGACCTGGTGTACGCGGATGCCAACGACAGGTTTCTGCAGATGGCTGGGCGTACCCGTGACCAGGTGGCGATGACATGACCGACACCGGCAACCTTGTCGTCGGCGTCCTCTACCAGCCCCTGGTCCTCTGGGGGCCCCTGCTCGCCGCCGTCACCGTCTCCTACCACCGGCGCCGCGGGGCGCGGACGACTCGACGGCGCTGAAGAACCGTCTCAAGGCCATCGAGCAACGAGCGCTACGAGCACGTCAGTCCCTCGCCCGACGGACGGTTCGCCCTGGTGACGAAGGGGACGTTCGACGTCCTGATCCGGGACCTCGACCGGGACCGACTCGTCACCGAGATCAACGTGTCGGGACGCCGTCCATGGCGAGTCCCCGGCCGCGGCCGGGCAGCGCGGCGAACGTTGACCCCTCGTGGACATGCGCCTGAGTTCGACCTCGTGTCACGTGTCATTCATGGCTGCGGTCGCCGGGCGGCTCAGCGCAGTTCCTGGATGCGGATCAGGTTGCCCGCGGGGTCGCGGACGGCGCAGTCGCGTACGCCGTAGGGCTGCTCGGTCGGCTCCTGGACGACGTCGGCGTCGCCGGCCTGCAGCCGCTCGAAGGTGCCGTCGAGGTCTTTGGTGGCCAGCAGGATCCAGCCGTAGGTGCCCTTCGCCATCATCTCGAGGATGGTGCGTCGCTCGTCCTCGGTGATGCCGGGATCGGCAGCAGGCGGAGCCAGGAGGATCGATGTGTCCGGCTGGTCGGCTGGGCCGACCGTGATCCAGCGCATCTTGCCGGTTCCGACGTCGTTGCGGACCTCGAAGCCCAGGGTGTCGCGGTAGAACGCCAGGGCGGCGTCCGGGTCGTCGTGCGGGAGGAAGCTCGTGTGAATAGTAATGTCCATGGCAGTCACGCTAGCTGCGGCTCGGTGTCCGGCGCTTCTCGATTCCTGATCGGTCCTGTCATCCGTTGGGCGAGGGACGACGGCATGCCCGCCGTCGCGCGCTCCGCCTGATGCCGGTAGGCACTGGGCGGCATACCGACCAGTTCGGTGAAGCGAGTACTGAAGATGCCCAGCGACGAGCAACCGACCGCGAAACAGACCTCGGTGACGCTGAGGCCGCCACGACGCAGCAGCGCCATGGCGCGCTCGATGCGCCGCGCCATCAGACAGCTGTACGGCGACTGGCCGTAGGCGAGGCGAAACCGGCGGCTGAGCTGCCCGGCCGACATGTTCGCGCCACGGACGAGCGCCTCGACGTCCAGCGGCTGCGCGTACTCCCGGTCGATCCGGTCCCGAACGCGACGCAGCCGCTCCAGGTCGCTCAGGCGCTGCGCGACGGTGAGTGCGCGCACCCATGAGGGGTGACACATGAAGAACTCCCTTCATCGAACTCCGTGGCCACATGAGTTGTATGCCGGGGGGCGCTCCCAGTCCGGCTGCGCGGCCACCCCGCGGGCGCTCGCTACCGGGAGCCCGGCAGAATTCGCCGGGCCGGCAGCCGCCAGGCGTGCTGGTGGCCGTGGTCGGCGCGCTCCTCATCGTCGTCGGCGCGGCAATGACCTGCTCGCGAGTGGTGATGTCCTCGCCGA
>NZ_JABZEE010000077.1 GCF_013387495.1 Streptomyces sp. PKU-EA00015
CGCGGCAATGACCTGCTCGCGAGTGGTGATGTCCTCGCCGACCACGTCCATGCTCCGCTGTCCGCCGTGACACGGGAGCGTGTTGCTCAGGCGTTGCCGACGACCTCCGCCAACTCGGCTGCGGACTCGGAGGTCAGACGGTAGAACCCCTGAAGGCTGATCGAGCGTTCGAGACGCCCGTCCACCACGTATTTGAGACTGCGTGTCCGGCCTCGGCGATTACGCCATGCAAGCGTCGACAGAAGATCACCGGGGATCGGCGTGTCGAAGCGTACGGGCGTCGCGTCCACGTGCACCGCCGCGGCGCCGCAGCCGTCGGCGCCCAGCATCGACCAGTCGCCGTGCCCGGGGAAGGCCGGATCCTGCCACGTCGCGGGGCCGGTGCCGCAGCAGTCGCGCCGCTCCATGTCGATCACCCGCATCCGACTCACGACGAACACGACGCACCGGTTGACGTGCAGCGCGTACACCTCGTCCCCCGCGCGGGCACCCGACCAGGCGGGCAGGGAGGAATGGACGCCGCTGAAGGCGACCGGCGGCCGCTCGCCCACGCGACCCGCCTTGCGCAGGGCACGGCACGTGTCATGGGTCCACAAGACGGTGAAGGCATCAGACATGCGGTGATCCTATGGACGAGGGCTGACAGCCTCGGGCGAGACTCCCGCCGGCCACGTCGTCCCCGCCTGATCCCTGAAGCCTGATCGGACCCCGACCTGGCGGAGGCCTTTCGCACTGCTGTGGCACACCGCCCGCGTGGAACAAATCGCTGTGAGGCGATGAGCGGTGGCGCACGTACCGCCACCGAGGCACTTCGGCCTGCTGAGCGAAGGAGCCGCCGCCCCATGAGGGCGTCGGGTCTCCCTGCCGGCTCAGCATGAGGTCAGCCGGCCTTTGGGCCAGCCGGCGTTTGGCTTGTGCATCACGCGAATGGTTGGAGGGGCGGCTTGGCCCGGCCGGCCCGGCTGGGCACCGGGCGGCAGCGCGTCCGGGTCCCGCACCCGATGGGGCGACCGCCGTGGAAGTCTCCGCCTCCTGGTCCGCTCACCGCAAAGAGCCTCTATAGAGGGGGCAAGCGCCCTATCGTTGCGGTCATGGTTTTCCTGTCGCCGACGGACCCGGCCGTCTTCCACGCAGCGCTCCGCGATCAGTTCGAGTCGTTCCTCAATGAGCATCGAGCCGCGCTGCACGACAGTTTGAACGGGCTGACCGAGAAGCAGGCGCGCCGGTCGCTGGTCACGTCCAAGACCACACTCCTGGGCCTGGTCAAGCACGCCACGTTCGTCGAGAAGGTCTGGTTCGACGAGGCGATCACGTGCCGGTCCCGCACCGAGATCGGCATTCCCGACTCGCCCGACGAGTCCTTCGATCTCGACGACGGAGACACGATCACCTCCGTCCAGCGGGCCTACCAGCAGGCCTGCGCGGCGTCCCGTGAGGCCACGTCGGTGCTGACGCTGGACGACCTCGTACGGGGCAATCGCCGAGGTCCGTTGCCCCTGCGCTGGGTCTACCTCCACGTGCTGCGTGAGCTGGCCCAGCACTGCGGCCACGCGGACATCCTCCGCGAGCAAGTCCTCAGCGACAGCGCGCACCGCGGCTGAGGCGTACGACAGGAGGCGGCCGGCTGAGCGGCGAGGACAACCCGGCCGCGCTGTCGTGGGGATCCGCCGGCGTCGAGCGTCCGCGGTCGCGCTCGGCGGCGGCGCGCTCCCGGCGGCCCGGCCGCAGGGGACGACCCGGACCAACATCGAACGAACAAGATCACACGTGCGGCAGACCGGGCGCGCAGGAGGGGCACAGGCCGCGGTAGGTGACCTCGGCCTCAAGGACCGTGAATCCGAACCGTTCCCCGGC
>NZ_JABZEE010000078.1 GCF_013387495.1 Streptomyces sp. PKU-EA00015
GCGGGATCGCGGGCGTCGGAGGCCGCGGAGCCGGCCGGACCGGCCGGGCCACCGAGCGGCGCCGCGCGGCCCGGCGCAGTCGGAACTCCCGTCTCTGCGGCCCGGTCGCCGGCCTCAAGGCCGACGGCCCCCGAGGCGGCCGGTCCCGCCGGCACGGCTCGGGTCCCCCCGGCCGCGCCGGCACCCGCCCCGGCGGAAGCGGAAGCGGAAGCGTCATGGAACGGCTCCAGGACGGCGGCGGCCGCAGCGCGGCCCGGCGCGGCAGGAACCCCCGCCCCGGCCGGGTCGGCCGGAACGGCCGGGTCGCATCCGGCCCGGTCTCCGGCCACGGAGGCCGCGGGCGAACCGCCGAGTGGCGACGTCTCGCCCGCCGCAGGCGGAACCCCCGCCCCGGCGGCAGCCGCTCCCGGCGGGACGGCTCGGGTCCCCCCGGCCGCGGGAGCCGCAGCCGAGCCCCGGGTCACCGGGGCCGCGGGTGCGGCGTGGCCCGGCGCCGGCGCGGGCACGTCGGCGGCGGACATGCGCGCGTCGCGCGTCATCGGCGGGCCAGGTACGCCTGGAACGCCCGGTACAGCGCATGGTTGGCGGTGCCGTCCAACGGTCTCTCCCATTCCCCCAGGGTCTCGACGACCTCTCCCCCGGTGCCGAGCTTCCAGCGCAGCAGTCCGTACCCGCGGTCGCCGGGGTCGAGGGTGGAGGGTACCCCGCGCATGTCGTAGACGTCGGCGCCGAGAGCGTGGGCGTCCTGCATCATCCGCCACTGCAGCAGGTTGGACGGCCGCACCTCACGGCGGTGGTCGGCCGACGCACCGGTCTGGTACCAGACGCGGCGGCCCACCCGGATCATGGTGTGCGCGGCGAGGATCTCCCCCTGGTGCCGGGCCAGGTACAGCGTCATCCGCCCCGGCTCCTCGGCGTTGAGCACCGCGTACTGGCGCTCGTAGTACGCGAGCGAGCGGCCGAGCCGGAAGCCGTCGCGCTCCTCGGTGATCCGCAGCAGCCGGTAGAACTCGGGCAGGTCCGCCGCGCTGCCGACCACCGTCTCCACGCCCTCCTTCCGCGCCCGCCGCACATTGCGCCGCCACTCCTGGTTCAGGCCCGACCACAGGTCCTCGACGGTCCGCCCGACGAGCGGTACGCGGAACACGTACCGGGGCTGCGCGTCCCCGTCCTCCTCGCCCCCGCACCTGTGCCACCCGCGGGCGCGCAGCCGTTCGGCGACGGCCGTCCCGAGCGGGTCGACCTCGCGGGCCAGCACGTCCGCGAGCCGCCGGTCCGCCCCCGCGGCCGCCTTGAGCCGCGCGGCGTCCCAGCTGCGGTGGTCCGGCGACGGACCGATCCGTACGGCGAACGCGCCGGCGGTGCGCAGCAGCCTCAGCAACGGGGTGAGCCAGGCGTCCATGCCGGGATCGGCCCAGTCGGCGACGGGCCCCTCGGGCAGGTACGCGAAGAACTTGCGCGTACCCGGGAGTTGGCGCAGCAGCACCAGGGCCACGCCACTGAGCTCCCCCGCCTCCGGCCGGGGCCCCCAGCCGACGAGCAGCGAACGCCAGCCCTCCTTCACCTCGCCCCAGGACGGGCACTGGAGAAAGCCGGGCCCGAGGGCACTCCCGGCACGGGACGCGAGGAAGACGCGGTAAGCCTCTTCGGTGATGGGACCGAGCGGTGTTTCCTGGCCGCGGTCGGCCGGCACGAGCAGCGCAGACACGGTGTGGGACCTCTCTGTGTTCGCGGAATGCGGTGGATGCTCACAGCCGTCCGTGACCGGTCCACGCGGCGAATGTGACCGGACGATGACCGTTCGACCCCAACCGCCGTCACACGGCCCTACAGCCCTTCACCTGCGATTTCTCCGTCCTACGCTCGTCGCATCCCACCTCATTCCGCGACGACGGAGGATCCGCCCATGCCTGCGCCCATGACCGTGAGACGTGCACCCGCGCGCCGCCGTATACGCGTGCGCGTCGCGGCGGCCGCCGTACTGCTGGCCCCGCTCGCCGCCTGCTCCTCCGGCTCCCCGGACGCGCCGGCCGACGACGCGAAGCCCGGTGCCCGCGCCTCCGACGACCGTCCGGCGACCGTGACGGTGTCCCCGAGCGGGCGCGCGGTCCGGGCCGGGCAGCCGGTGAAGGTGACGGCCTCGGGCGGCACGCTCGCCTCCGTCACGGTCACCGACACCGAGGGCCGCACACTGAAAGGCTCGGGGGACGACGACAGTTGGCAGTCCGACCGCAAGGCCGTCCCCGGCGCCACGTACACGGTGAAGGCCACGACGCGTACCCCGAGCGGCACGGAGCGCACCACCTCCACGTCGTTCACGACCGCCCCGGCCGCCAAGGTCAACAAGGTGGACTGGCGGCCCGGCGCGGCCACCACCGTCGGCGTCGCCCAGCCCCTGTCTCTGGTCTTCGACAACCCGGTGACCGAAAAGGCGGAGGTGGAGCGGCAGTTGAAGGTCACCACCTCCGACGGCACCGTGGGCTCCTGGGGCTGGATGAAGGACTGGTCGGGCCGCGACAGGATCGACTGGCGGCCGAAGGCGTACTGGAAGCCCGGCACGAAGGTCACCCTGGAGGCCCGGCTGAACGGCACCGACTCGGGCATGGGCGGAGGCTGGTTCGTCCGCGACTACGCGACGTCTTTCACGATCGGCGCACGCCAGATCGTCGAAGTCGACCTCGACCGCCACAGGTTGACGCTGGAGCGGGACGGCCGGACCGTGCGGACCATCCCCGTCTCCGGCGGAACTCCCGGCGGCGACAAGCGTTCCTGGCGCGGCACGGCGGTGCTGATGTCGAAGGAGGGAACGATCAACATGAACTCCGAGACGGTCGGCCTCGCGGACGCCTACGACAAGATGGTCGACTACTCGATGCGCCTGACCTGGTCGGGCATGTACGCGCACGCGGCGCCCTGGAACGACAAGTGGATGGGCAAGGCCAACAGGAGCTCCGGCTGCATCGGCATGAGCGACGCGAACGCCGCCTGGTTCTACGCCCAGGTCCGCCCCGGCGACCCGTTCGAGATCACGGGCAAGGACACCAAGGGCGTCCCCGCACCGGGCAACGGCTTCGGCGCGTGGAACCTCTCCTGGGAGCAGTGGAGGGCAAAGAGCGCGCTGCACACGCCAGTTGCGTGATTCCCGTCACCACCCTGCGACGGGACGGTTACGCTCGGCTACGTACCGGAATCCGGAGGTGCCGACCGTGGCCAACGTCCAGTCACTCGACCCCAGCGCATCCCCGTTGGACTACTACGGCTGGGAACTGCGCCGCCAGAGAGAGGCCCACGGCCTCAAGCAGAGCCAGCTCGGCGACATCATCTACTGCACGGGCTCGCTGATCGGCCAGATCGAGACCACGAAGAAGGTCCCCACTCGCGACTTCTCGGAACGGGTGGACGCGGCGCTCGGGACGGACGGGGTGTTCTCGCGCCTGATCGGCCTGGTGCTGCGCAGCCAGTTGCCCAACTGGTTCCAGCCGTACGCGGAGATGGAGGCGAAGGCGGCGTACATCTCCACGTACCAGGCGCAGCTGGTGTACGGGCTGTTGCAGACGGAGGAGTACGCGCGGGCGGTACTGGCCACGGGCATGCCCGATGACCTGGAGGGCCTGCTGGCGGCCCGGATGGAGCGCCAGCGCATTCTGGAGCGGGAGCAGCCGCCGCTGGCCTGGGCGATCCTGGACGAAGCCGTGCTGCACCGGCCGATCGGCGGCCGCGAGGTGATGCGGAGGCAACTGGCCCGCTTGTTGGAGTTCACGGGCCACCGCTGGATGCGCGTCCAGGTACTGCCGTATTCGGCCGGTGAACACGCCAGTCTCGCAGGGTCATTCAACGCCCTCCGTTTCGATGACGACCCGGACATCGTCTACACGGAGGACCTCATCTCCGGCCATATGACCGCCAACCCCGAAACCATCAGGGAAGCCGCGCGCCGTTACGCTCACCTTCAGGCCGCCGCCCTCTCCATCGAGGACTCGGCGGCACTGATCGCCCGCGTGATGGAGGAGCGCTATGGAGACCGGCCCGAACAAGGTGCAGTGGCGTAAGTCCAGTTACAGCGGCAACACCGGCGGCGACTGCGTCGAGTGCACCGTCACCGGCGAGGCCGCGTGGCGCACGTCCTCGTACAGCGGCAACACCGGCGGCGAGTGCGTCGAGGTCGCCGACGGCTGCCCCGACGGGGCCGTCCCGGTCCGGGACAGCAAGAACCCGGACGGCCCCGTGGTCGTCGTCGGCGCAGGCGCGTGGCGGGCGTTCGTGGACGGCCTGCGGTAGCGCCGCCACGACCGCGACGCGTTCAGCCGGTCCGGTCCGGGCGGAGGGCGGCGAGCACCTCGCGGGCGCGGGCCCGGAGCCGTTCGTCGGCGCGGACGATCTCGCTCTCGACGCCCGACCGGATCACCCGCAGGTCCCGTTCCGCGAGGTCCGTCAGCCGGCGCACGTGATCGGCGGACAACGCGTCGGCGCCCAGGGCGAGCAGGGCGTCGCACGCCTCCTGCGCGCCCGCCTCCTGCTCGGCGCAGGTCAGCACGGTGTCGGCCAGGGCCGGGCGGTCGAGGGTGTCCGGGTCGGCGACGGCCGCCAGGGCGAGCACGGCCGCCGGCGCCTTCGCGGGATCGTCGAGCAGCGCTGTGAGCCGGGGCACCAGGGGCCGGCCGGCCGGGCCGAGCAGTGCGGCCGCGCGGGCGGCGCGTATCGCGGTCCAGCGGAACCAGTACTCACCGGACGCGCGGGCGAACACCGAGTCCAGCACGCCGACGACGGTCTCGGCATCCCCGGTGATCCGCCACAGGGCGTCGGCCAACGCCACGTCCGCGTCGAGCACGGGCGTGGTGTCCTTGGCGTCCGCGCCGCTGAGGGCGCCGCGCAGTGCCTCCGCCAACCCCGTTGCCGCCGCACCCAGCCGGCCCGCCACCCGGGCCGCCCAGGCCGCGTCGCCGGATGCGTCCGAGAGCTCCTTGGCGAGCCTCGCCAGGAGAACGTCTGTCTCACCGGTCAGGTCGAAGTGGGCCTCCGCCACCGGGAGCGGCCCGTCGGGCGCCTGCGCCCGCAACGCCTGGGCCGCGCGCCGACGTTCGTCGGGCGGGCACTCGGCGGCGATCGCGGCGACGGCCGGGGCCGCCGGCAGCGGGAACCGGGTGAGCAGTTCGTACAGCTCGGGCAGCGTGTCGGCGGCCCGTCCGCCCCACTGCCGCAGCAGGCGTATCAGCTGGATGGGCTCATTCCCGGTGAGGTCGTCCTCCGCCAGCCTGGCCCGGACCGCGGTCAACAGCTCGGGGTGGAACGGGAAGGGCACGTCTTGCGGTGCCCGGAACCCGGCGGCGGCGTCCAGGCTCCAGGGGCGCTTGCCGAGGCCGCGGGCGAGCAGCGGGGCCGCCCGGTCCGGCGCCACCAGGACCAGCGCCGCGAGCGCACGGTCCGCCAGATCGTCTTCGTGCTCCGCCGCCGCGAGGGTGGCCAGCGCGGGAGCCATTGCCGCGGCGGCCGGGCCCAGCTTGCCCGGCAGGGACACCACGGCACGCGCCGAATCCGCGGAGCCGAGCAGGGGAAGGAGCGCGGGCAGCAGCCGTGCGGGGAGACCCCGGGAGAGGCGGATCGCCTCCTGCGCCGCCCATGCGGCCTCGGCGACGACCTCCGGCCGCCCGTTCGCCAGGGCGGCGACGAGCAGGTCCCCCGCGGCGGCGGTGTCGTGGCCGGTGCCCCGGCGGAGCAGTTTCTTGACGACGAAGGGCAGCGGCTCCGCGCGGTCGAGGTCGAACCGCTCCGCGCCGAGCGGACTCGCGGGCAGCAGGGACAGGACGGCGGTGTGGTGCGCGGCGTCCCACGCCTCGCCCGCGTCCAGGCGGGCGAGGACGGCGGCGAGCCGCAGGTGCGCGGGCCGGTCGGGGGCCAGCAGGTCCCGGGCGAGTGCCGCGGCACTCGCGGCGTCCAGCCGGGCCAGAGCGCCGAGCAGTTCGGCGCGCACTCTCGGGTCCGTCTCCACCTCCCACCGGTCCCGCAGCTCCGGCAGCACGGCCTCCACCGCACGCGTGTGGGCGAGCGCCCACGCGGCGGCCTGCCGCACCTCGGCGTCGGCGTCCCTCAGCAGCGGGAGGAGCAACGGCAGTTGGGCGGCCACCGCCGCGCGCACGGTGCCGGTGTCCACGCCGTGTTCATCCTCGCTCTCGGCCATGCCGCCGAGCAGCAGCACGATGTCGACGGTCCGGCACCCGGCCGCCGCGATCCGGGCGAGGAACGGCGCCGCCTCGGCGCTGGCCGCGTAGACCGTGCCCTGGTGCAGGACGCTGCCGTAGAGCTCCGACACCGCTTCGTCCGCGGCTTCCTCATCGTCCCCGGCGAGCGCCCGCAGCAACTCCTGCAGGTCCTCGGCGCTGCCGTAGGCATGTGTGGTGTCGGCCCATGGGTGGGTGTCGAGACCGTCGAGTGCGTGTGCGAGATCCATGCGCGGATCATGGCAGGCAGGTCCGACACCCGGCTGCCCTCGCCGTGCGCGACGCGCGGACCGGACCGGCCCGGACACGTCACCCGGCGCCCATCTCCCACATCAGTACCTCCGCCGCCCCCTCGGCCACGACCTCCAGCCCCTCCGCGTCCGTGATCCGCGCCGCGTCCCCCGGACCCATCTCCTCGCCGTCGAGCGCCGCTTCGCCCCGCACCACGTGCACGTACACGAACGGCGCGTCGGGGACGGCGGTCCGCTCGCCGGGGGCGAGGCGGCGGACGTGGAGCATCGCCCCGGCCTCGGGGAGCGCGTACGGGGTGGAGTCGGCGATGCCGCACACGATCTCGTACGACGGCTCGCCGCCGGGGTCCTTCGGCGCGAGCCACATCTGCACGAAGACCAGCGGGTCCGGCCCGTCGTTGCGTTCGACGTGCCGGACGCCGCCCGCCGAGCTGAGGCGCTGGACGTCGCCTGCACGCACGAGGGTGGCGTGGCCCGCGGAGTCGCGGTGGGTCAGCTCGCCCTCGACGACCCAGGTGACGATCTCGGTGTGGCTGTGCGGGTGCTCGTCGAACCCGGCGCCGGGCGCGAGGCGCTCCTCGTTGCAGGCGAGGATCGCGCCGAAGCGCAGATTGTCGGGGTCGTAGTGGCGCCCGAAGGAGAAGGCGTGCAGGGACTCGATCCCGGCCGCCGGGTCGCCTCCCGGGTAGCGGTCGGCGGAGCGCCGGATGGAGGTCCGGATGGCAGTCACGCGGACCACCGTAGCGGGGCCGCCGCGGTACACGCCGCGATGAGGGGAACCCCGGCACTTAGACCACGCGTCCTGATAAGGCAGTCTTGTCCCCGTGCCCGAACCTGCAGCGAACTCCTCCCATCCGCACTCCGCGACCCTGCGGCGCCTTGAGCAGTCGTCCGGCCGGCTGGCCGCGAACGCCATCGCCCGCATGGACGAGTCGCTGCCCTGGTACCGGGCCATGCCCCCGGAGAACCGGTCCTGGATCGGACTGGTCGCGCAGGCCGGCATCGCCGCGTTCACGGAGTGGTTCCGGCACCCGGAGACCCCGCAGGCGATCTCGACCGACGTCTTCGGCACGGCCCCGCGCGAGCTGACCCGGGCCATCACGCTGCGCCAGACCGTGGAGATGGTGCGCACCACCATCGAGGTCATGGAGGCGGCGATCGAGGAGGTCGCGGCCCCCGGCGACGAGTCGGTGCTGCGGGAGGCGCTGCTGGTGTACGCGCGGGAGATCGCGTTCGCCACGGCCCAGGTGTACGCGCAGGCCGCCGAGGCCCGGGGCGCCTGGGACGCCCGGCTCGAATCCCTCGTCGTGAACGCGGTGCTGTCCGGGGAGGCCGACGAGGGCGCGGTGTCGCGGGCCGCCGCCCTCGGCTGGAACTCGCCCGAGCACGTGTGCGTGATCCTCGGCACCGCGCCCGACGGGGACAGCGAGCTGACGGTGGAGGCGATCCGCAGAGCCGCCCGGCACGCCAAGCTCCAGGTGCTGACCGGTGTGCTCGGCGACCGGCTCGTCGTGATCGCGGGCGGCAGCGACAATCCGCTGCACGTCGCCAAGGCGCTGATCGGCCCGTACGCGGCCGGACCCGTGGTCGCGGGGCCCATCGTGCCCGACCTGCTGGCCGCGACCCGGTCCGCGCAGGCCGCCGCCGCGGGCCTCAAGGCGTGTTCCGCCTGGCAGGACGCGCCGAGGCCGGTCCTGGCGGACGATCTGCTGCCGGAGCGCGCCATCGCGTCGGACCCTGCGGCGCGCGAGCAGTTGGTGGAGGAGATCTACAGACCGCTGGAGGAGGCGGGCTCGGCGCTGCTGGAGACTCTGAGTGTCTATCTGGAGCAGGCCAGCAGCCTCGAAGGCGCCGCGCGGATGCTGTTCGTCCATCCCAACACCGTGCGCTACCGGCTCCGACGTGTGACCGACGTCACCGGTTGGTCACCCTCTGATGTCCGCTCGGCGTTCACTCTGCGGATCGCCCTGATTCTCGGGCGTCTGGCCGACGGGGACAGCCAGCCATAGACTTTTGTGGAACACCGACAATTCCCCTGACGGTTCTTCGTCCCTGTCCCCACGGGCGGGTACGGCCGTCCACAAGAGAGAGTGTGAGGGTGCTCGTACTCGTCGCTCCCGGCCAAGGCGCCCAGACGCCCGGCTTCCTGACTCCCTGGCTCGAACTGCCCGGCGCCGCAGACCGCATCGCGGCCTGGTCCGACGCCATCGGGCTCGACCTTGCCCACTACGGCACGAAGGCGGACGCGGACGAGATCCGCGACACGGCCGTGGCCCAGCCGCTGCTCGTCGCCGCCGGACTGCTGTCCGCCTCGGCGCTCGGGGACGTCTCTCCCGGCGCGGTCGCCGGCCACAGTGTCGGTGAGATCACCGCGGCCGCGTTCGCCCGCGTCGTCGACGAGACCGCCGCGCTGCGTCTCGTGCGGGCCCGGGGCCTCGCGATGGCCGAGGCCGCCGCGGTCACCGAGACCGGCATGTCGGCGCTGCTCGGGGGCGACCCCGAGGTGACGGTCCCGCACCTGGAGAAGCTCGGTCTGACCCCGGCGAACGTGAACGGCGCCGGCCAGATCGTGGCCGCGGGCACGATGGAGCAGCTGGCCGCGCTGGAGGCGGACAAGCCGGAAGGCGTCCGCAAGGTCGTGGCGCTGAAGGTGGCCGGCGCGTTCCACACCCGCCACATGGCGCCCGCGGTCGCCGAGCTGGAGACGGCCGCGCAGGAACTCTCCCCGGCCGACCCGGCCTTCCCCTACGTCTCCAACAAGGACGGGCGGACCGTCGGCACCGGTGCCGAGGTCATCTCGCGCCTGGTCGGCCAGGTCGCCAACCCGGTGCGCTGGGACCTGTGCATGGAGACGTTCGCGGAGCTCGGTGCGACCGCGCTCATCGAGGTGTGCCCCGGCGGCACCCTCACCGGTCTCGCGAAGCGCGCCCTCAAGGGCGTCCAGACGCTCGCGCTGAAGACCCCCGACGACCTCGACGCGGCCCGCACGCTCGTCGCCGAGCACTCAGCAGTCTGACAAGGAGCCGTAGCGCATGTCGAAGATCAAGCCCAGCAAGGGCGCCCCGTACGCGCGCATCATGGGCGTCGGCGGCTACCGTCCGACCCGGGTCGTGCCCAACGAGGTGATCCTCGAGACGATCGACTCCTCGGACGAGTGGATCCGCTCGCGCTCGGGCATCGCCACGCGCCACTGGGCCTCCCCCGAGGAGACCGTGACCGCGATGTCGGTCGAGGCGTCCGGCAAGGCGATCGCCGACGCGGGGATCACCCCGGAGCAGATCGGCGGCGTGATCGTCTCCACCGTCTCGCACTTCAAGCAGACCCCGGCCGTCGCCACGGAGATCGCGGACCGGATCGGTGCCGTCAAGCCGGCCGCGTTCGACATCTCCGCGGGCTGCGCGGGCTTCGGCTACGGCCTCACGCTCGCCAAGGGCATGATCGTGGAAGGCTCCGCCGAGTACGTGCTCGTGATCGGCGTGGAGCGCCTCAGCGACCTCACCGACCTGGAGGACCGTGCGACGGCCTTCCTGTTCGGCGACGGCGCCGGCGCGGTCGTCGTGGGCCCCGCGAACGAGCCGGCGATCGGCCCGACGGTGTGGGGCTCGGAGGGCGACAAGTCCGAGACCATCAAGCAGACCGTGCCGTGGACGGACTACCGCGAGGGGTCCGTCGACAAGTTCCCCGCCATCACGCAGGAGGGCCAGGCGGTGTTCCGCTGGGCCGTCTTCGAGATGGCGAAGGTCGCCCAGCAGGCGCTCGACGCGGCCGGCATCTCGGTGGCCGACCTGGACGTCTTCATCCCGCACCAGGCCAATATGCGGATCATCGACTCGATGGTGAAGACGCTGAAGCTGCCGGAGCACGTCACGGTCGCCCGTGACGTGGAGACCACCGGCAACACCTCGGCCGCCTCGATTCCGCTCGCCATGGAGCGGCTCCTGGCGACCGGACAGGCGAAGAGCGGCGACACCGCGCTCGTCATCGGCTTCGGGGCGGGTCTCGTCTACGCCGCGACGGTCGTTACCCTCCCCTAGGCACCCGTGCGGATCTTCCGGACGGCTACAGCCACACCCTCTGATACACACCGAAGGAGCGCCAACATGGCCGCCACGCAGGAAGAGATCGTCGAAGGTCTCGCCGAGATCGTCAACGAGATCGCCGGTATCCCGACCGAGGACGTCCAGCTGGACAAGTCCTTCACCGACGACCTGGACGTCGACTCGCTGTCCATGGTCGAGGTCGTCGTCGCCGCCGAAGAGCGCTTCGACGTCAAGATCCCGGACGAGGACGTCAAGAACCTGAAGACCGTCGGCGACGCCGCGGACTACATCCTCAAGCACCAGGTCGGCAAGTAACCCTTCCTGAACTGACGCGCTCGTCGCCGCCCAGCGGTGGCGCCGTGCACATTCCGCACCCCCTACACGTGGAGAAAGAATTCCTGTGAACTCGACCAATCGCACCGTGGTCGTCACCGGTATCGGCGCAACCACACCGTTGGGTGGCGACAGCGCATCGACCTGGGAGGGCCTGATCGCCGGGCGTTCCGGAGTGCAGCTCCTGGAGGGCGAGCGCTTCGCCGAGCTCCCGGTGCGCATCGCCGCTCCGGCCGCGGTCGACCCGGGCGAGGTCCTGCCCCGCCCGCTGGCCCGCAAGCTTGACCGCTCCGCGCAGTTCGCCGTGATCGCGGCGCGCGAGGCGTGGGCCGACGCCGGCTTCAGCTCCCCCGCGGGCGACGACGCCGCCGTCACGCCGACCCGGCTGGGCACCGTGATCGCCTCCGGCATCGGTGGCGTCACGACGCTGCTCGACCAGTACGACGTGCTCAAGGAGAAGGGCGTACGCCGCGTCTCCCCGCACACCGTCCCCATGCTGATGCCGAACAGCCCCTCCGCGAACGTCGGCCTGGAGGTGAACGCCCAGGCGGGCGTGCACACCCCGGTCTCGGCGTGCGCGTCGGGCGCGGAGGCGATCGGTTACGCCGTGGAGATGATCCGTACCGGCCGTGCCGACGTGGTCGTCGCGGGCGGCACCGAGGCGGCCATCCACCCGCTGCCGATCGCCGCGTTCGCCAACATGATGGCGATGTCCAAGAACAACGACGAGCCGACGAAGGCCTCGCGTCCGTACGACACGGCCCGGGACGGTTTCGTCCTCGGCGAGGGCGCGGGCGTCGTGATCCTCGAGTCGGCCGAGCACGCGGCGGCACGCGGCGCGAAGGTCTACTGCGAGGTGCTGGGCCAGGGCCTGTCCGCGGACAGCCACCACATCGCGCAGCCGGAGCCGACGGGCCGCGGTATCGCCGCCGCCCTGCGGAACCTCCTGGAGACGACGGACCTCAAGCCGGCCGAGGTCGTGCACCTGAACGCGCACGCCACCTCGACGCCGCAGGGTGACGTCGCGGAGATCAAGGCGCTGCGGTCGGTCCTCGGGGACGACCTCGACCACGTCGCGGTCTCCGCAACGAAGTCGATGACGGGTCACCTGCTGGGTGGCGCGGGCGGTATCGAGACGGTGGCGACGGTGCTCGCGCTGCACCACCGCACGGCCCCGCCGACGATCAACGTCGACGACCTGGACGAGAGCGTGGACGCGGACATCGTCCGCGGCGAGCCGCGGGCGCTGCCGGAGGGCACGATCGCGGCGATCAACAACTCGTTCGGCTTCGGCGGCCACAACGTGGTGCTGGCGTTCCGCACGGTCTGACGAGCGCACATGCTTCGGGCCCGCCCCCTGATGGGGGCGGGCCTTGGCTTTTCCCCTACCCGCCCCTTCCCGTAACCGGGGGCTCCGCCCCCGGACCCCCGCGCCTCAATCGCCGGCGGGGCTGCGTATGCAGCCCGTCTGGGGGTCCCTCCCACGCCGCCAGGCCGTAGGGGGAGGGCGGGGTGGGGAACAAACCCCCCGGTCACACCACCTGGTGGAGCCAGCGGACAGGCGCGCCCTCGCCCGCGTAG
>NZ_JABZEE010000079.1 GCF_013387495.1 Streptomyces sp. PKU-EA00015
ACCCCCCGGTCACACCACCTGGTGGAGCCAGCGGACAGGCGCGCCCTCGCCCGCGTAGCGGAAGGGCTCCAGCTCGTCGTCCCACGGCTTGCCCAGCAGCTTCGCGATCTCCGCCTCCAGCTCCGTCTCCCCTTGCGACGACCGCGCCAGCGCGGCGCGCAGGCGGTCCTCGGGGACCAGGATGTCGCCGTGCATGCCCGTGACCGCGTGGAAGATGCCCAGCTCCGGCGTCGCGCTGTAGCGCTCACCCTCGGCCGTCGCGCACGGCTCCGCCGTCACCTCGAAGCGCAGCAGATGCCAGCCGCGCAGCGCCGACGCCAGCTTGGAGGCCGTCCCGGCCTCGCCGCGCCAGGAGAACTCCGCTCTCCAGGTCCCGGGCGATGCGGGCTGGCGGACCCAGTCGAGCTGGACCCGCACGCCGAGCACTCCCGCGACCGCCCACTCGACGTGGGGGCACAGCGCGCGCGGTGCGGAGTGAACGTACAGAACGCCACGTGTCGTCACCGGGACCTCCAGTGTGGGACGAGGATCACCTTCCCAGCGGCCTCAGTAAACAGCATCGGGAGCGGAACTCCGCAAAAGGGACAGCATGTGACGTGATGTAATTTACTGGCGCCGATGGGCGGGGGTGCCTCTGGGTCGACGGGAAAAAGCTACCGTGCGGGGGCCCTGGAGGGATGGCGTACTGTCGGTCCTGGGCCCGTACGCACGAAGCTTTCACTCGGCAGGAGTCCGACCGCCGGGTCGCAGAAGGGGAACACGGGGATGCGGCAGCGCGCGAGGACGTACCGCAGGCGTGGGGCAGGGATCGTCGCCGTGACGCTCGCCACCCTGTCGGCCGCTGTGCTGACGGCATGTGACTCCTCGTCACAGCAGGGCGGACGCCCTGGCTCCGCTTCCTCCCGGCCCACGCCGAGTCCCAGCCCGACTCCCCCCTGGGACCGCACCCCGCGCTCCCTCGCCGCGGTCGGCGACTCGATCACGCGCGGCTTCGACGCCTGCTCGCTCTTCACCGACTGCCCCGAAGTGTCGTGGGCCACCGGCACGGACACCCGGGTGAACAGCCTCGCGCTGCGCCTGCTCGGACCGGCCGGCGCCGCCGCCCGCAGCTGGAACCACGCCCGTTCCGGCGCCGACGTCGCGGATCTGCCCGCGCAGATGGCCCTGGCGGCCGCGCACAAGCCGGAACTGGTCACGGTGATGGTCGGCGCGAACGACGCCTGCGCCGACACCATGGAGCGCATGACGCCCGTCGAAACGTTCCGCGCGTCGTTCGAGGCGTCGATGTCCCGGCTGCGCAAGGACGCGCCCAAGGCCCAGGTGTACGTGTCGAGCGTGCCGGACCTCAAGCGCCTGTGGTCGACGGGCCGCGCCGACCCGGTGGGCAGTCAGATCTGGAAGCTGGGCATCTGTGCGTCGATGCTGGGCGAGGCGGAGGACGACAGCCTGTCGGCGCAGCAGCGCCGGGACGCCGTCCGGCAGCGGATCGTCGCGTACAACGAAGTCCTCGAGGACGTCTGCGCCGAGGACGACCGCTGCCGCTACGACGGCGGCGCGGTGTTCGACTACCGCTTCAGCGGGCAGCAGTTGAGCCGCTGGGACTGGTTCCACCCCAGCCGGGACGGCCAGGAGCGACTGGCCGAGATCGCGTACCGCAACGTCACGGCCGCGAAGCCGCCGGCCGGGCGCCCTGCCGGGCAGGCCGACGGCGGCGCGCGGTAGCGACGGCAGCGCCCCGCCCGCGATACTTCCGCCCACCCGACGGAAGGATTCCCGTGTCCCGGATACGCGCCCGTTTGGACGTGCTCGGCGTCGCCCTGTTCGCCTCCGCGTCCCTCGCCCTCACCGTGTCGCCGACCGCCGCGGCGCAACCCGCCGACGCGGCGCGGACCTCGGACGCGCGGCCTCTCACCGTGGAGGAGCAGCGCCTGAAGCGGGCCGTGCCGCAGGAGATCCTGCGGCGCAGCGGATTCGACGGCGTGGCGCCCGCCTTCACCCGGGCGCTCGCCGGGGCCGGGTCCTACGGGCAGGCGGAGCGGACCGTCGTCCGGCAGGGGGCGGCGCTGTGGGAGCGGGCCGTGGACCGGGCGCAGGGGCGCGGGCCCGCGCGGGGCGACCTGAGCCGCGACGACGACCGGCCGCTGTACTGGGCCCGGCTCGGCATGACGGCGCATCTGCGCCAGTGGGAGCCGTCGTTCGGTTTCGACGACGCGCAGCGGGCGCGCCTGCTGGACCGCCTGGAGCGCAGCTCACGCGGCCAGGACTCGATGGACTTCCCCGCGGGCAAGGGGATCAGGCGCATCGTGATGACGGGCTTCGACCCGTTCACGCTGGACCGGGACATCCGGATCAGCAACCCGTCCGGTGCCACCGCGCTCGCGCTGGACGGCACCTGGATCCGTACGGCGGACGGGCCGGCCCGGGTCGAGACGGCCGTCTTCCCCGTGCGCTGGCAGGACTTCGCCGACGGCACGGTCGAGCGGACGCTGCGGCCTCGGCTGCCGGAGGCGGATCTGTTCACGACGGTGAGTCAGGGCAGGGTGGGCCGGGTCGACATCGAGCGGTTCAACGGCGCCTGGCGCGGCGGGTTCCCGGACAACGACAACGTCTCCCGCACGGAGACGGTGCCGGTCGACGATCCGGCCACGCAGCCCCAGTGGACGACGACCACGCTCCCGTACGCGGCGATCACCGCTGCGGACACGGGCCGCTTCCCGGTCTACGACAACACGTCGGTGACCGAGGTCCCGGCGGGCGGCGGCCCCGCGGTGGTGCGGCCCGAGGGGCCGACCCCCGGCTCGGCGGCGCGCGCCGGGGGCGGCGGCAACTACCTCTCGAACGAGATCGCCTACCGCGCGACGCTGCTCCGCGACCGGCTGGGCCTGGCCGTCCCCGGCGGCCACGTGCACACCCCGGTGCTGCAGTTCGGGGCCGGGAACACGACGGAGGTCACCGACCCCGAGTTCGTACGCAACCGGCTGGACATCATCGCGCAGGTGCGGGCGATCATCCGCGTGACGGCGGAATCCACCGGCTGATCCCGGCCGCCGCCTGGCCCGCACCGCCGCTGTCCGGGGTGCGGGCCAGGGCCGTTGCCCGGCCCCTCATTGGTCATGTACCGTTCAATCAAAAATTGCCCGCTTGTGCGCCGGGCGCATTTCTACGCGCGCAGACTCGACGCCCGCACCGCCTCTCCCCCGCCTTCACGGAGGTATGCCGGATGCTCGGACCCAGACGCACCGGACGCGGATTCGCCCGTGTCCTCGCCCTGTTCGCCGCCGCTCTGCTCACCGCCGGAGCCGTACAGGCCGCCACGGCCCCTACCGCGGCCGCCGCCGAACCGCACCGTGTCCTGTTCGACAACAGCAAGGCCGAGACGGCGGGCAACGCCGACTGGATCATCAGCACGAGCCAGCCGGACCCGCTCGGGCAGAACCCGTCCCCCTCGACAGAGACCAGCTGGACCGGCGCCATCTCCTCCTGGGGCGTCGCCCTCCAGAGGACCGGCGACTACGCGCTGAAGACCCTGCCGCCCGGCAGCACCATCACCTACGGCTCCGGCGCCGCGCTGGACCTGCAGAACTTCGACACCTTCGTCCTGCCCGAGCCCAACGTGCTGCTGACGGCGGCCGAGAAGACCGCGGTCATGCGCTTCGTGCAGAACGGCGGCGGCCTCTTCGTGATCCCGAACCACAGCGGGGCCGACCGCAACAACGACGGCTACGACGGCGTCGAGGTCGTCAACGACCTCATGAGCAACAACAGCGTCGACAGCACCGACCCGTTCGGCTTCTCGGTCGACTCGCTCAGCATCGGCAGCGAGAACCCGAAGGCCGTCAGCAGCACCACCGACCCGGTGATCAACGGTCCGTTCGGCAAGGTGACCGGCAGCATCATCCGCAGCGGGACCACGGCGACGCTCAAGCCGTCGGCCAACTCCTCGGTCAAGGGCCTGGTCTACCGTTCCGGCCACTTCGGCAACACCGGGGCCTTCTTCGTCACCAGCACGTTCGGCAGCGGCCGGGTCGCATTCTGGGGCGACAGCTCGCCGATCGACGACGGCACCGGCCAGTCGGGCAACACCCTCTACGACGGCTGGAACGACCCCGCGGGCACCAACGCGGCCCTCGCCCTGAACGCCACCGAGTGGCTCTCGGGAGGAACCGGCGACGGAGGCGGCGGGGGCGGCACCTGCACCGCCGCCCAGCTGATCGCCAACCCCGGCTTCGAGTCCGGCGTGGCCTCCTGGACCGCCACGAGCGGCGTCATCACGAACGACCCCGCCCGCCCGGCCCGCACCGGCTCGTACAAGGCGTGGCTGAACGGCTACGGCACCACCCACACCGACACGCTCGCCCAGACCGTGACCGTCCCGTCCGGGTGCACGACGGCCGCGTTCATCTTCCACCTGCGCGTCGACACGGCGGAGACCACGACGACCACGGCCTACGACACCCTCAAGGTGCAGGTCCTCGACAGCGGTGGCACGGTCCTTTCCACCCTGGCGACGTACTCCAACCTCCACGCCACGAGCGGCTATGTGCAGCGGAGCTTCGGCCTCGGCGCGTACGCGGGGCAGACGGTGACCCTCAGGTTCACCGGGGCGGAGGGCTCCCGGCTGCAGACGTCGTTCGTCATCGACGACACGGCCCTCCAGGTGAGCTGACCGCCGCCGCTTCGGGCCCCGTCCGGCGTCGTCCCGGGCGGGGCCTCAGGCTCTCTGTCACCGATCCGGCCTGATCCAGAAGAGAGGACCTGGCCGTCAGCGGGCGAAGCCCAGGCTGACGCCGAGGCCGACGAGCACCGAGCCGATGGCCCGGTTGAGGGCCCGCTGCCGGCGCAGCAGGGCGGCGCGCAGCCGCGGCTGCGAGAAGAACAGCGCGACGAGCCCGAACCAGCCGAGGTGCGCCACCGACATGAACAGCCCGTACCCGGCCTGCTGCCAGGTCGCCGTGTCCGGTCCGACGACCTGCGTGAAGGTGGAGACCACGAAAAGGGTCGTCTTGGGGTTGAGGACGTTGGTGAGGAAGCCGCCGCGCAGCGCACCCAGCGGCGTCAGCCCCTCCTTCTGCCGCTCCAGGTCGACGGTGATCTCGGTGCGGGCGGTGAAGGTCCGGAAGCCGATGTAGACGAGATACGCGGCACCGGCGATCTTGATGGCGGTGAACAGCTCGGTGGACGAGGCGATCAGCAGCCCGACGCCGAGCATCGTGTACGTGACGTGCACGAGCACGCCCGCGGCGACACCGGCGGCGGCGAACAGGCCCGTCGTGCGGCCGTACAGGCAGCTGTTGCGCACGACCATGGCGAAGTCGGCGCCGGGGCTGATGACGGCGAGGACGGTGATGACGGCCACTGCGATCACTTCGGTCATACGGCGATGCTGGCACGAGGGGCGGCCCGGTGATGAGCCGTCCGGGCTTTTCTCCCGGATGACGAGACGGTGATGATGGCCGCATGAAGATCGCAGCAGCACAGTTCCCGTCCGTTCTCGGCGACGTCGAGGCCAACATCGGCAGCATGGCGGACCTGATCCGTGAAGCGGCCCGACAGGGCGCCCGGTTCATGGCCTTCTGCGAACTCGCCGCCCAGGGTTACGCCCTGGCTCCGATCGCGGCCGACCCCGGCCTGTGGCTGGCCGAGGACGACCCCCGGCTCGAACCGGTGCGCGAGGCGTGCCGTACGACCGGGACGGCCGCTTTGATCGGCTGCGCGGCCCGCACGGACGGCGACCGGCCGGCGATCTCGGCACTCGTCATCGGCCCCGACGGCGAACTGCTCGCCCGCTACGACAAGACGCACCTGTACGGCGAGGAGCTGGAGGTCTTCACGGCGGGCACCGTGGAGGGCCGCTTCGAGCTCGACGGGGTCCGCTTCTCGGTCGCCATCTGCTACGACAACCGGTTCCCCGAGGTGGCCGCCTCCGCCGAGGCGGACGACTGCCGGGTGTACGTGGCCAGTTCCGTACTGGAAGTGGGCAACGACTCGTTCGAGAAAGTCTGTCCGGTGCGGGCCAGGGACAACGGCCTGTACGTGCTGCTCGCCAACCACGTCGGCACCTGCGAGGTGGGCGAGTGCCGCGGCGGCAGCGCGGTGTGGGGTCCGGACGGCACGCTGCTCGCGGACGCGGGCGACGGCGGACGGGGACTCGCACTGCTGGAGCTCCCCGCGGACGCGGCCGCGCGCTAGAACGAACGACGCCGGGCCGCCGGTCAGGACTTGGTGAAGCCGTACGGGGACTGCCCGGGGGCGGGCGCCGCCGGGGCCGCCCCCGCGGTGTCGTCCTCGCCCCGCGGGGACACCAGGTCGCGTGCCATCAGCGTCGCGCCCGCCACCGCGCCCGGCATCAGGAACACCGCCAGGAAGGGGACGAGGAACGCCAGCGTCAGCGGCACGCCGAAGCCGAGCGTCAGCAGCCGACGGCCGCGCAACAGGCCGAGCCGCTCCTTCAGTTCGATGCCGCGACGCTGGAGCGCGACGGCGGTCAGCTCTTCGGTGAGGAAGAAGCCCGAGACGCAGAAACCGACCACGGGCACGACCGTCTGACCGATCACCGGGAGGAAACCGCAGGCGAAGAGCAGCACTCCGTAGAACGCGACGCGCAGCAGGATCCGCACCGAGTCGCGCGCGGAGATCCACAGTTCGCGCCACAGCGGCAGGCCGGACGTCGGCACCTCGCCGCCCTCGGTGCGGTCGACGTGCTCGGACAGCGACTCGTAGAACGGCTGGCCGACCAGCAGGGTCACCGCCGTGAAGGTGATCACGGCGAGGAAGAGGCCGAAGGCGAAGGCGAGGGCCGTCAGCGTGCCGCGCAGGACGCCCTGCCACGGCGAGGACCAGTCGTCGGCGAACGGTGTCGCCCACGCGACGAGGTCGTCCGAGCCCCAGGCGAGGCCGGCGAGCGCCGCCGCGTAGAGCACCAGAGTCACCAGGCCGGGCAGCAGCCCGAAACCGAACCAGCGGCCGTGCCCGCCGACCCAGCGCTGGCCCTTCATCAAGTAGCCGAAACCCACCCCGAGATCACGCATACGCACAGCTTATCGGTGTGGCTCTTGTTGTTCGGGAGCCGAACCGGTAGACCTCGCGTACTGATCGTGTACTGATCACGTATCGATTCTTCCGGCACTGGAAAGGTCCGTACCGCATGGGATCACCCCGACCCTTACTGATCACCGCCGGCCTCGCGGCCGCGCTCGCGGGCGCTCTGCTCGTACCGCCGGCCGCCACCGCGGCTCCGAGCAGGGACGATCCGCGGCCCCATCCCCTGCGGGAGGGCGGTGGACGTGACGCGGGCGCAGCCCGGGCGCCCGCGTCGGCCACCGCCGATGCCCTGGGCGGTCCGGCGTCCGGCCCGCGGACGCGGACCGGCGGCTACCCGCGCGAGACGACGCTCGAGGTCCCGCCGGCGAACCCGGACGACAAGTCCGTCAAGCTGGGCCTGGTCCCGTACCACGGGATCGCACCGCGCCTCAACGCCCTGCAGCAGCTGGGCGACCGGGTCAGCGTCGAGGTCGCCGGGCACTCGGCGGGCGGCCACGAGCTGTACCTCGTCACCGTGACGGCCCCGGAGAGCGCGGCGCAGGCACGCGAGCAGGAGCGGATGCGCGAGCGGATCGAGAACGCGCCGACGGCCGCGTCCAAGGACCCGCGCATCAAGGCGGCTTACAAGACGCCCGTGTTCATCAACAACAACATCCACGGCAACGAGTGGGAGGGCACGGACGCCGCGCTGAAGCTCATCGAGGAGCTGGCGAAGGCGGAGGACGCCCGCACCGCCGACCTGCTCGCGAAGAACCGCATCTACCTCAACGTGACCGCCAACCCGGACGGCCGGATCGCGGGCACCCGTGCCAACTCCGGCGGCTTCGACCTGAACCGGGACTTCATCACCGCGACCCAGCCCGAGTCGCGCGCCATCCGGCAGATCGCGATCGACAAGCAGCCGGCCGTCATGCTGGATCTGCACGGCTACGTCAACGGCACGCTGATCGAGCCGACGACACCGCCGCACGGCGAGAACTACGAGTACGACCTCTTCCTGAAGAACGCGTACGCCAACGCCCTCGGCATGGAGAAGGCCGTCAACGGCCTCGGCTACACGTTCGACAAGGACGGGGTGCGGCCCGCCGTGATCCCGTTCCGGGACGAGAAGGAGGGCTGGGACGACTGGCCGCCCATCTTCACCCCGCAGTACATGCCGTTCCACGGCACGGTGGCCTCGCACACCATCGAGTTCCCGATGCGGGTCAACAACCGCGACTACGACCCGCTGCCCGTCGCCGAGCTGCGCCGCCGTGCCGTCGTCAACACCGACATCGCGGGCGCCGCGATGCGGGCGGCGCTCGCCTACACGCACGCGCACCGCACGTCGGTGATCGCCGACCAGATCGAGACGTTCCGGCGGGGCGCGGCGGGCGAGGCGCAGCGGCCGGTGTCGGAGGAGACCGTGCCGGGCGTGCCGGGCATCGGTCCCGAGGACGTGTACACGGCGACCTTCCCGCGGGCCTATGTGATCCCGGCCGGCGGCTCACAGAGGTCGGCGGTGGCGGCGGGCCGGCTGGTGGACCATCTGGTCGCCAACGACGTGCGCGTGGAGCAGGCGCGCATGCCGTTCCGGCTGGAGGGGCGCTCGTACCCGGCCGGTTCGTACGTCGTCGACATGCACCAGCCCAAGCGCGGTCTGGCCAATGTGGTCCTCGCCGAGGGGCGCGACATCAGCGCGGACGTCTCGGTCATGTACGACATCTCGGGCTGGAGCCCGGGTCTGCTGTGGGGCGCGACGGTGGACAAGTCCGTCTCGCACGCGCCGCGGGTGCCGACGCGCACGGTGCACGCCGCGTCGCCGACCGGCCGGGTCGCCCCGTACGGTGACCTGCGGCTGCGTCTGGACGACCCGAAGGAGATCGCGGCCCTCAACTCCCTGCTGGCGCAGGGGGTCCAGGTGCGGCGGACGGCGGACGGAGCGGCGGTCGTGCCGGGCTCGGCGCGGGGTGTCGCACGGGTGCTGGCGGACCGGCTCGGGGTCGCGTTCGAGGCGACGAAGGAGAAGGGCACGGCGCCGCTGCGCCGCACCAGGGTGGCCGCGGCCGTCACCCCTGGCGAGCTGTTCGCGCTGCGGGAGATGGGCTTCGCGGTGGTGCCGGTGTCGACGGAGGTGCTCAACGCGGGCTTCGACTGGTCCACGGTGGACGCTCTGTTCGTGTCGTCCGGCCTGGACCACGCGAAGCTCACACCGGCCGCCCGGGCGGCGTTCGGAGCGAGCGGCGTCGGCGTGGTCGGGCTCGGTGAGCAGGGAGCGGCGTTCAACGCGGCGGCCTCGCTGCTGAACGTGACCGCTGTGGCGGGCAACGGCGACGCCAACGGCGTGGTCCGCGTGACCAACTCCGACGGCCCGATCACGGGCGGCGCCCCGGCGCACACGTTCGTCTACTCGCCGGGCTGGTTCACCGACCTCGGCAGCGGCGTGCGCGTCGAGCAGTCGTACGGCTCCGGGAACCCGCTCGTGTCCGGCCACTGGCGTGCGGCGGAGGACGGCAAGGGCGGACCGCAGGACGCGGCGGGCCGTGCGTCGGTCGTCTCGGGGACGTCGAAGGCCGGGGCGCCGGTGGTGCTGTTCGGCACCGAGCCGCTGTTCCGGGCGCACCCCAAGGGCGTGTTCGCACAGATCGGCCGGGCGCTGCTGACCCGCTGAACACGACCGGCGGCCGACCGCCGGGCATGCGACGAGGGCCGCACCCCGTGCGCGGGGTGCGGCCCTCGGTCATGCGTGTCACACGGCGAGGTCGACCGTGATGTTGCCGCGGGTGGCCTTGGAGTACGGGCAGACCTGGTGGGCCTTCTCGATGAGGTCCTTGGCGGTGGCGGCGTCCACGTTCGGGATGCTCGCGGAGAGCTTGACGATGAGGCCGAAGCCGTCGTCGTTCTTGCCCAGGCCGACCTCGGCGGTGACCGTGGAGCCGGTGATGTCCGCCTTCTCCTGGCGGGCGACGACGACGAGGGCCTGCTGGAAGCAGGCGCTGTAGCCGGCGGCGAACAGCTGCTCCGGGTTGGTCCCGGTGCCGCTGCCGCCCATCTCCTTGGGCGGGGTCACGACGAAGTCGAGGGTGCCGTCGTTCGTGGCGACTCGGCCGTCACGGCCGTTCTCCGCGGTGGCGACAGCGGTGTAGAGCACCTCGGACTGCTGGATGGACATGACGTCTTCCTCCTGCTGGTTCGCCGCGACTCGCGCCCACGATCGCGACGGCTGGGGAAGAGCCTAACGGGTGACGACTCAGGCCAGAGAAACGATCATCTTTCCGGTGTTCTCGCCGCGCAGCAGGCCCGTGAAGGCGTCGTAGCCGTTCTCGATGCCCTCGACGACGGTCTCGTCGTACTTCAGCTCGCCGGAGGCGATCCAGCCCGCGACGTCCTGGACGAACTGCGGCTGGAGGGCGGAGTGGTCGTTCACGAGCATGCCCTGAAGGCGCAGCCGCTTGCCGATGATCAGGGCGAGGTTGCGCGGGCCGGGGGCCGGCTCGGTGTCGTTGTACTGGGCGATCATTCCGCAGATGGTCGCCCGGCCGCCGACGTTGAAGGAGGAGATGGCCGCCTCCAGGTGGTCGCCGCCGACGTTGTCGAAGTAGACGTCGATGCCGTCGGGGGCCGCCTCCTTCAACTGCTGGGCCACCGGTCCGTTCTTGTAGTTGAACGCGGCGTCGAAGCCGTACTCCTCCACGAGGCGCTTGACCTTGTCGTCGGAGCCCGCCGAGCCGATGACCCGCGAGGCGCCCTTGATCCGGGCCATCTGGCCGACCTGGCTGCCCACCGCGCCGGCGGCGCCGGAGACGAAGACCACGTCGCCCTCCTTGAAGGACGCCACCTCGAAGAGGCCCGCGTAGGCGGTGAGGCCGGTCATGCCGAGCACGCCGAGGTAGGCGGAGAGCGGCGCCAGCGACGCGTCGACCTTGACGGCGTGCTGCGCGGGCACGCTCGCGTACTCCCGCCAGCCGAGGCCGTGCAGCACGTGGTCGCCGACCGCGAAGCCCTCGGCGTTCGACGCGACGACCTCGCCGACCGCGCCGCCTTCCATGGGGTGGTCGAGCTGGAACGGCGGGACGTAGGACTTCACGTCGTTCATCCGGCCGCGCATGTACGGGTCGACCGAGAAGTACAGGTTGCGCACGAGGACCCGGCCCTCGCCCGGCTCGGCGACCTCCGCCTCGCGCAGGGCGAAGTCCTCGGGCTTGGGCCAGCCGTGCGGGCGGGCGACGAGGTGCCATTCGCGGCCGGACGCGGGAAGAGCGGACATGCTGGGTTCCCCCTAGGAATGCTTGACTACCTCAAACAACCATGCGCCTGGATATTTCAGGTTGTCAAGCATCTGGGTATCCTGAGACCCATGGCCATCCCAGGAACAGACCCCCTCACCCTCGAAGTCGTCGAGCTCATCGGCTCCGTCGTGGCCCGCTACCACGACGAGTACGAGCGCGCCGCGGCCGAGCACTCCCTCACGGGCGCCCAGGCCCGGGTGCTGGGGCTGCTCTCCCTGGAGCCCCTGCCCATGCGCCGGATCGCGAACAAGCTGAAGTGCGAGCCGTCGAACATCACCGGCATCGTGGACCGCCTGGAGACGCGCGGCCTCGTGGAGCGGCGCCCCGACCCGGGCGACCGCAGGGTGAAGCTGGCCGCGGCCACTCAGGAGGGGCGCGGCACGGCGAAGCGGCTGCGCGAGTCGCTGGACTTCGCTCGCGAGCCGCTGGCGGAGCTGTCCGCGGAGGAGCGGACGGCGCTGAGGGACCTGCTCAGGCGGATGCTGGGCGAGCGCCCCGAGCAGTAGCCCCGGGGGCGACGCGGGACGCAGGCCGGGCGGGTGTCACCGGCACCGCGGGGGTGTCACAGACACCACCACAGGAAACGGTCGCAGGTCTGCGTGGGCGAGGGCTCCGGCGGCGGGGGCTCCTCCTCCCCCGGCGGCTCCGGATCATCCGGATCGCCCGGACCGGAGGTCGGCCGGCCGCTCCCGCTGGGATCGGCGTCGTCAGGGCCGTCCGTCGCGGACGGGGAGGCGCCGTCACGGGCCGACGCGGAGGCGGAGGCGGAAGGCGCCGGGCCCTCGCCGTCGCCGCTCCCCGTGCCCGCCGCGGGCGCGCCCCCGTCCTTCTTCGTCCCGGTGGCGCTCCCGGCCGGGCGCGGGGAGCCGGACGACATCACCGGCTTCTCGCTCACCTCGCCCGGACCGTCCGGGGTGTCCTCGGCGGCCGACGGCTCGATCGTCTCCGTCTCGACGACGTCCTGTTCCTTCACGGTGGTGGCCGCGCCGTCACCGCCCGACCCCTCGGTCGCCAGCTCCGCGAGGCTCAGCGCCCCCGCGGCCAGCACCAGGCCGAACGTCCCCAGGACCACCTTGCGCCCACGCCTCTTGCGCCCCCGGCGTCCGGCGGACGCGGGCTTGCGGCGCGACTGCGCCTGACGGCGCGCGGCACGCGGCCCGGGCCGCGCCGGCTCGGGCTCCACGTCCAGCTCGTAGACGTGGCCCGTGTCGGGCGCGCTGGTGGAGTGGTGACGGAGCTCCTCGACGGGGGTGCCGCACCCGGCACAGGCCAGCGCGCCGTTGAGGTGCCGTCCGCACGGGTGGCAGTAATCCATGGCCCCCGGAGAGTATGCGGCACCGGGCGACGGGCGGTGGGTCGGAGTGTGAGGATCCTGTGTGGAATCCTCACTTCCCCGGCGTGCCCGCTCGCTTGTGCCGTCGCATCCCCGGGGCAGGATGTCGGGCATGGTTGCCACCGCCCCCTTCGGACCGTTCGACTTCCAGCTGGTGCTGCTGCGCCGGATGGCCGACCACCAGCCGGACCTCGTCGACGACGCCCGGCGCGAGCTCGGCGTCTCGCTCGCGCAGATGCGGGAGGCGAACCGCCGCTGGCAGGCGATGGTGCGCTCGCCCCGGGCGCGCGGCGCCCTGACCCGCTACCGCTCGGTGCTCGGCACACCGGAGTCGGTCGAGCACCGGCGCATCGGCGACCTGGAGTGCGACGCGCTGCTGTGGCCGGTGCCGCTCTGGCCCGACCTGCGTTTCGAGGTCCTGGCCGCGAAGAACGGGGCGGTGTGGAACGAATGGCTCGTACGGGCCCCGGGGGCGGCCGGCCCCGAGCTGCGGACGACGGCGGACCTGCGGCCCTGGTCGTGCACGGTCGACGAGGTGGCGAGGGCATTCGCGCCGGCCCGGCCACTGGAGGGATCGGCGCCGACGAGATGGCGCCTGGCGTTCACGCCGCCCGGCGAGGGCGAGCGGATCGCGGAGTTCACCTGGGGGCTTCTGCAGCGCCTCATCTGACGGGGCGTGAGCACCGGCCGGGACGGCGTGCCTGACGCACGCACGCGCCGCGGCCCCGGTGCGTCCTGCTCATCTGGCGGAGTGTCAGCCCGCGGTGCCCCCGACCGGCGCAGCCCAGCGCGCGCACGGCCCCGGGCGATCGCACGATGCGAACACGTACCGCACTCGGGAGGATCTGCCGTGACCGTCAGCCTTGAGCAGCTGCGCCGTTGCCATGTCGCCGTGGACATGGGGGCGGCCAGGACCCGTGTCTTCGTCAAGGGCGCGGGCCTCGTCGTCGATGAGCCCAGCGTCGCCGCCGTGAACACCCGTACCGGCGCGCTGATCGCGGTCGGCACGCTCGCCGAGAAGATGACGGGCCGGACGCCCGACTACATCCGCGTCACACGGCCCGTCAGCGGCGGTACCGTCGTCGACATCGACATGGCGCAGCGCATGCTGCGGCACCTGCTCGGCGAGAAACTCCGCCGCCAGCTGCGCCGCAAGCCCCGGCTGCGCGCCGCCGCGAGCACACCGCACGACTCCGACCCGCTCGCGCAGCGCGCCACCGTGGAGACGCTGGTCGGTCTCGGCGCCCGCCGGGTCGAGCTCGTGGACACGCTGATCGCCGCGGCCGTCGGCTGCAAGCTTCCGGTCGAAGAGCCCACCGCGAACATGATCATGGTGTGCGGCGCGGCGACCACCCAGATCGCGGTCCTCTCTCTCGGTTCGATCGTCACCGCCGAACGCATCCCGATCGGCGGCAACGCGATCGACCACGCGGTGATCCAGCACCTGCGGCACCAGCACGCCCTGATGCTCCCCAGCCAGTCCGTGCGTCCTCTGCAACTGGCGCTGCACGGCAACGGCCTCACCTCGCAGGGCCCGACGTCCACCGAGATCCACGGCCGGGACGTGGCCACCGGACTCGCCCGTTCGGTGCGCGTCGACACCGCCGCCGTACGGGAGGCCATCCATACGCCTCTCACCTCGGTCCTCGACGGCATCGGCAAGGTGCTGCGCCACTGCCCGCCGGACCTGGTGGCCGACCTCGTCGACAGCGGCATCGTGATGGTCGGCGGCAGCGCGCTGCTGCCCGGACTCGACCAGATGCTGCGGGACGCCACCGGTATGTCGGTGCGGATCGCCGAACGGCCCGACACCTGCACGATTCTCGGGCTCGGCGCGATGCTGGAGGGCAGTATCCAGCCCATGGGGCTGGACCCGCTCGCCGACGACCCCGACTTCGACGAGTCCTCCGGCGGGACGGGGTACGCACACGGCCTGTCGTCCTTCGGGGCCGTGTCCCCGTCCGGGGCGGGCGGTGAGGACGACGCGCCGGGCGCCGGTCCGGACCCTGACGACTACGACCGCTCCGAAGCGGCCCATGAGCCCCGGTGACGAGGACGCCCCGGCCCCGGCGGGGGCCCGGTGGCACCGCATCGGGGCTTCTCCCTCACGGAGAAACACGGGCCGTCGACGCGCTGGTGCGCGAACCGGTGGACGGACGGCGGTGCTGCCCGGCGCGCAACGGCGGCGGGGCGTCTCGCGGATCGACCGTCTCGCGAATCGGCGTGGAGGCCGACACGACGGCGTCGCTCGCCGGAGAGCGCCCGGCGTGCGGTTGCGGGTCACCGACGACGGGCCGCCCGAGGACGGCGGCCGGCTGAGCCCGGTCACCTGGGAGTCCCGCCGGTAGGCGCACGCGCGTCGCGCAGGGCGATACTGGTGCTGGACTGGGCGACGCCGGCCGCCCGCTTGAGGGTCCGCAGCAGGGCGTCGAGCTCGGCGGCGTCGGCCGCCGTGGCCCGTACGAGGTAGTCGTGCGCGCCGGCGACGTGGACGACCTCGGTGATGCCGGGCAGCCTGAGCACGACCCTCCCCCAGCCTTCGGCAGGGGGACCCCCATCTCGCTTCGCTCGAACTCCTCGTTCGTCGTGTCGAGGCGCAGCGTGATGTCGATGAAGACGACGAGGCCGGGGCGGGGGCCGGCCGTCGGGTCGACGATCGTGGTGAAGCCGCGGATGGTCCTGTCCCGGACCATCCGGCGCACCCGGTCGGCGGCGGCGTCGGCGCTCAGGCCGATCCGGATGCCGAGATCGCGGTAGGAGATCCGCGCATCCTCGCGGAGCACGCCGAGGATTTCCCTGTCGAGGCCGTCCATCCGCGATTGTCGCAGCCGACGCCGTAATACGACCGCGAGAGGACCGGCGGACGCACCACGCTGTGCCCATGACCGAGATATTGACGACGGCCGGCGCGGGAGCGGTGGCCGGACTGGGCGTGGCGGTACCGGTGGGCGCGATCGGCGTGCTGCTGGTCCAGGAGGCGATGCGCGACCGCGCCACGGCGGTGGCGGCGGCGTCCGCGGTGGCGGTGGTCGACATGTCGTACGCGGCGGTGGCCACGGCCCTGGGCCCCTTGGTGGCCTCGGCGCTGTCGGGCGTGGAGGCATGGGTGCGCCTGGCATCGGCCCTGATCCTGGCCGCCATCGCGGCGCACGGCCTGTGGTCGTCCGTGCGGGGGCTGCGCGACGGCCCGGCGGACGGGGTCACGCGGGGCGGGACCGGCGAGCCTGTGGCACGGCCGCGGCCCGCGCGGGTGTTCGCACGGTTCGCCGCACTCACCGCCGTCAATCCGACCACCGCGCTCTACTTCGCCGCCCTCACCACCGCCCAGGGCGCAGCCCTCGGAAGCGGCACGGCCGGGGCCGTGTTCGTCGGCGGCGTGCTCGTCGCCTCGCTCGCGTGGCAGCAGTTCCTCGTGGCGGCCGCCGGTTACGCCGGGGCCCGGATCTCCGGCACCGCCCGCGCGTGGACCTTCCGGATCGGCTTCGGGCTCGTCGCCGTCTACGCCGTGAAGATCGCGCTCCCGCTGCCCTGAGCGCCCCTGTCGCACATCGCCCATAGGGGCAGGTCCGGGCGAATCCGCCCCTGGCGGACGCCTTGACCGGGCGCGTGGACACCCTCGCGAAGCCCTCGGCACCTGCGTACCGCAACCTGATCACGCGACAGGGCCGTCCGGTTCGAGACAGGCTCAGGTCGCCGCCTCTCCACGGGGAGACAATGAGGCGACGGGAAGCACTGCCATGAGCCTGCCGTGCACGGCACGCGACACCAGGAGGTCGACGAGTGAGTTCCCTGTTCCCGGCGCTGACAGCCACGGCCGGCGGCCCCGACCACAGCGACCGGGTCGCCCTGCGGTTCGGGGAACGGTCCCTGACCTACGGGCAGCTGGCCGGTGCCGCCGGAGCTCTCGCGGCCCGGATCGGCACGGCCGCGGCCGGCGGGCGGGTCGCGCTGTGGGCCGCACCGGCGCTGGAGACCGCGGTGGGCACGGTCGCGGCGCTGCTGGCCGGCGTACCCGTCGTACCTCTGAACCCGAAGACCGGTGAGCGGGAGCTCGCGCACATCGTCGCGGACAGCGCGCCGTCACTGGTACTGGCCGCTCCGGGCGACGAACTGCCCGCCGCCCTCGGCTCGTTGGAGCGCGTCGACGTGCCGGTGACGGGCGACGGTGAGGTGCCGGCCGGTGAACCGGGGCCCGGCGCGCCCGCGTTCGTCGTCTACACCTCGGGGACCACCGGCCCGCCCAAGGGCGCCGTCCTGCCGCGCCGCGCGGTCGCCACGACGCTGGACGCGCTCCAGGACGCCTGGCAGTGGAGCGCGGACGACGTCCTGGTGCACGCGCTGCCGCTGTTCCATGTGCACGGCCTGATCCTCGGCGTCGTCGGCCCGCTGCGGCGCGGCGGCGAGGTGCGGCACCTGGGCAGGTTCACCCCCGAGGGCGTGGCCCGCGAGCTCGGCCGGGGCGGCACCATGCTGTTCGGCGTACCGACCATGTACCACCGGCTCGCCGAGGCGCTGGACGACGACGCCGAACTCGCGAAGGCGCTGGCGGGCGCCCGCCTGCTGGTGTCGGGGTCGGCCGCGCTGCCGCTGCCGGACCACGAGCGGATCGCCGCGGCGACCGGACGGCGGGTCATCGAGCGGTACGGCATGACCGAGACGCTGATGAACACGAGCGTACGGGTCGACGGCCAGGCGCGTCCGGGGACGGTCGGCGTGCCGCTGCGCGGGGTCTCGCTGCGGCTGGTCGAGGAGGACGGCACGGAGATCACGGCGTCGGACGGAGAGACGATCGGCGAGATCCAGGTACGCGGCGACCATCTGTTCACCGAGTACCTGAACCGGCCCGACGCGACGGCGGCCGCGTTCGACGGGGAGTGGTTCCGCACCGGGGACATGGCCGTGCGCGACGCGGACGGATACGTGCGGATCGTGGGGCGCAAGGCGACCGACCTGATCAAGAGCGGCGGTTACAAGATCGGCGCCGGGGAGATCGAGAACGTCCTGCTGGACCATCCGGCGGTGCGCGAGGCCGCGGTCACGGGCGAGCCGGACGCGGACCTGGGCGAGCGGATCGTCGCGTGGATCGTGGCGGCCGATCCCCGGACGCCGCCGTCGGCCGAGGAGTTGGCGGCGCACGTGGCGGTCCAGCTCGCCCCGCACAAGCGGCCGCGCGAGGTGCGGTTCCTCGACGTCCTGCCCCGCAACGACATGGGCAAGATCATGAAGCGGGCCCTCCATGGCTGAGCGGTTGACCGCCCGTGAGGCGATCGCGCTGCTCTGCGACGACTTCACCGAGCACGAGGCCGCCGAGCCGCCCCGCGCGGGCGACGGCCCGCTGGACTGGGAGGGGTACGGCGCGGCACGCGAACGGGCGGCACGGCGCACCGGCTCTGCCGAGTCCGTCGTGTACGGCGAGGCGACGCTCGGGGAGTGCCCCTGTGTGCTGATCTCCTTCGAATTCGGCTTCCTCGGCGGGTCGTTGAGCCAGAGCGCCGGGGACCGGCTGGAGGCCGCGTACGCCCTCGCCCGCGCGAGCCGCCGTCCGCTCGTCTCCCTGATCTCGACGGGCGGCAGCCGGATGCAGGAGGGGATGATCGCGCTGTCCCAGCTCCAGCGGGTGGCCCGCGCCTCCGTGCTGCTGCGCGAGGCCGGTGTCGCGCACATCGCCGTGCTGCGCGATCCGACGACGGGCGGCGGGTGGGCGACGCTCGGCGCGGGCGCCGACGTGATCCTGGCGCTGCCCGGCGCGCAGGTCGGCTTCGCGGGCTCGCGCATACGGCCCCCGGACGCGGACCCGGCGGCGTACACGGCCGAAGGGCAGCTCGGGGCGGGCCAGATCGACGCCGTCGTACGGCCCGAGGCGCTGCGCGACACGGTCGCCTTCTGGGCGGCGGCTCTCGGATCGCAGGCGCCGGCCGAGGCCGCTCCCCCGCCGCGTGCGCTGGGCGGGGCGGGGCGACCGCCGGGCTCCGGCTGGGACGCCGTGCGGGCTGCCAGGAACCCGGACCGGCCACGGGCGGGCGCGTACCTCGACGACTACTTCACCCGGCGCGAACCGCTGCGCGGAGACCGGTGCGGCGGCGACGACCCCGGGATGCTGTGCGGCGTCGGGCTGCGCGAGGGCAGGCCGGTGGTGTACGCGGCCCAGGCCGGGACCGCGACCCGGCCGGCCGGTTACCGCACGGCCGCGCGCGTGGTGCGGCTCGCGGACCGCTTCGGACTGCCGGTGCTGACGCTCGTGGACACCCCCGGCGCGGCCAACGACGCCGAGGCGGAGCGGGCGGGCGCGGGCGCGGCGATCGCGGAGCTGTTCACGGCCATGGCGGCCGCCCGCACGCCGCTGACCAGCCTGCTGATCGGCGAGGGCGGTTCGGGGGGCGCGCTGGCGCTGGCGGCACCGGGCAACACGTGGGCGACGCCGGACAGTTACTTCTCGGTGATCGCCCCGGAGCTCGCCGCCGCGATCCTCAAACGCGACCGGACCGACGTCCCCCGCACGGCCGGCCAACTCCGCCTCGGCCCGCAGGACCTCGTGGACCTGTCGGTCGTCCGCGGCATCGTGGGCCCGGCGGGGATCTGACGGCCGGCGGCCTTTCGACGGTCGCGTCGGCGGTGGGCCGTCCTCCCGGCCCCGGGACCGTTCCGCCACCGGCCGCAGCGGACTCGCCTGCGCGCCGGTGGCTGCCCGTCCGCACACGTCGTCGCCGCGGAGGAGGCCCTGCGGGCGCCCGCCGCCGGGTGCGGCAGGCGTCAGCGGCGGGTGCGGACGGGCTCACCGCGCCACTTCGCCGGAGCAGCCGACCCGTCGGTCGCGGTGCGGCCGAGGCCGCTCGGGCAGGCGGCGCGGAGCCAGGGGCCGGGTCCCGGCCCCGTGGTCAGGGGCCCTCGGTCTGCGGCTCGTCCGCGGCCGGTGACCGGGTGGGCTCCGGCGCCGGGAGCAGCACCGGGATCGCGGCGCGGTGGGAACGCTCCTCCGTGTCCGGTGCGTCGTCGCTCGCACGGCGGAGGCTCCCCTCGGAGCGTGTCTCCGGCGTCGCGGCGGGCCGCGAAGGCCCGGGGGCCGGCGGGGGCGCCTCGCACGTCTCGGGGACGCAGCGCTCACCGCCGGGCGGCGGACCGCCCACTTCCTCCGCGTTGGGCGCCGACTGCTGGGTGGGGCCACGGCGGACGCCGTCCGTCGCCCAGATCTGGCCGAACGAGTCGTCCCGTACCTTCACGACCAGGGGCGACCCCGCGTCGGTCGATGCCGGCACGACCGCGAGCCGTTCGTTCCAGCGCGGGACGACGTGCCCCTGGATGGTCAGGTCGTACCGGACGTCGCCGGAGTCGGGCGCCGTGCGGCCCGTGCAGGCGTCGGCGACAACGACGCCGTCGAGCCCCCGCGAGTTCAGGCACAGTTCGGGCGCGGCCGCGCTGCGCAGCCTGCCGTCGTTCTCGTACACCCACTGCTGGGTCGGGGACGAGGACGAGCACGCCGCCATCAGGACGTCCACGTCCTTCTTCGCCTTGCTGCCGGCGAAGTCGACACAGAGGTCGGCCTCGACGTTGCGCAGTCTCGTGGTCAGCGGACCGCTCGGATGGCCTGCCGAGGTGGCCGAGGGCTGCGGGGCCGGTGCGACCGGCACGGACGCGGACGGCGTCGGTGCGGTCGGCGCGCCCGGTGCGGTGGGCGCGGTCGGCGCGGTCTGGCTCACGCCGGGCGCGGACGGAGCCGTGCCGGTGACCGCCCCGCTGGGGACGGTCGGTCCCGCGTGGTCGCTGTCGTCGGACCACAGGGTGGCCAGGAGGGCGACGGCCAGCACCCCGGTGGCGGCGACGGCGGCGCCGAGGCCGAGGGCGGCCGGTGTCGCCCTCTCCACGGCGGCCCGCCTGCCGCGCAGCATCAGGGCCGGCAGGGCCAGGCCCCGGCCGCCGCCCCGGGAGTGCCGCCCGGCCCCCCGGCCACCGGGCGCCCCCGGCCGGCCTTCCCTCAGGCGGGCGTGGCGGCGACGGCCCGGCCGGGACGCGAGATAGGACTGCGCGGCGCCCCCCAGCAGCGCCTCGGCGATCAGAACGCCGAGCCGGCCCTCGGACTGGCGCAACTGGTCGGCTGCGTAACGGCAGTAAGGGCATTCCGACAGGTGCACCTGGATGTCGGGGATCAGCGCCCCGCCACGGCGCAGCGATATGTCGAGGAGACGGTTGTAGTGGCGGCATTCCCCGGTGGGAGCGTGCTCCCGGTGCACGCGTACGCAGACCTGCCGGAACTGTTCGCGCGTATGGTCGAGTTGGTCGGAGGCAACGCGCGGATCAATACCCAGCAAACCGGCCGGTATGGATATCCCCTCGGCCTCGACCTCGGCATGCCAGAGCAGTACCTGGGCAGTCGTCGGCATTGCGTGGAAAGCCCGGGAGATCAGCTGCCTTTTCTCGGCCGGGGGTTCGGGAATCGACAGCCCCGGCAGCATCGCGGCGATCCGCTGGTCGCCGGCCCAGTCCTTGACGATATGACGGGTGGTCACCAGCAGATGGGGCCGCAGCGCACCGGCCGAGCCGCCTCCCGCGAGATTCTCCAGAAGGTGCGCGAATGCGGCCGTCGCCAACATCGAGGCCATTTTGGCCGAGGGCGCGCAAAGGGTGGCGTAGTCGAACACGGGCTGCCAGTGCCGGGCCAGCAGCGCGGCGACGGGGTGGGCGTTCTGGCCCGCTCCCCCGGTGCGCAGCGTGGCGGCAAGCTCCTCGTCGGAGACCCCGGGTATACGGCCGGCCTGCGAAGAGGGCACGTTTCCGGGCGTGCTGGGGTGCTGCATGGGCTCTTTCCATCCATGGCATTGCGGTGGGGGGTTGCTGAGTGGCTTCGGCTCGTCGGTGGATGCCGACAGCCGGTCGACAAGGAGCGGACCTGTTGGTCCATACCATTCGGCGGCGACGCCGCTTCTTTTGGAAGGGCTCACCCGTCAGAGAATTCGAACGGTTGATCAGAAAGGCGTTTGTTCGGACATGAGACGGCTCACCCTTGCACAACTTCCCTGCGAGGAACAAGAGTTCTGGATCGTCCCGCGATTAAGGAAGCAGGAGTCAAGCCGCCCACCGGCCGGACGACACCGCTTTCTGGAACACGAGTAAGTACAACAATGACGAGCCATTGCCGCACGACTCCTTGACGCATGCCCGAAATCGGTCCGCACCGACGGCCGTTACCGCGCGAAACATCGCCACTTCCGGAACGGCCGCGGACACGAACGGTTCACCTCTGCCACAGAAGCGGTCCGGGGCTAGTCTGCACTCCTGACAAACCGTCACGAAAGGATCAAGCTATGGCCTCTCGTCTCAACCCGTACATCAGCTTCTCCGGCGAAGCGAAGCAAGCCATGGACTTCTACAAGGGCGTCTTCGGCGGGAACCTGTCGGTCCACACGTACGGCGACTTCGGCTCCGAGGCACCCCCCGGATACAGCGACAAGGTCATGCACAGCATGCTGGAGACCGAGAAGGGCTTCACGCTGATGTGCGCGGACAACCCGCCCGGCATGGAGTACAAGCCGGGCAACAACTACGCCGTGAGCCTGAGCGGGGAGGACGCCGGCGAGCTGCGCGGCTACTGGGAGAAGCTGTCCGACGGCGGCAACGTGCAGGTGCCGCTGGAGAAGCAGATGTGGGGCGACGTCTTCGGCATGTGCACGGACAAGTTCGGCGTCGCGTGGATGGTCAACATCAACGAGCAGGGCTGACCCGCCCGCGACGGAGCAACGGAAAACAGCGGCGCACCCCGGGTGCTGTCCCGGGCTGCGCCGCTGAAGGGTCTGCGTGCGGAGGGTGGTCCGGTCAGCCGGTGAAGCCCTGTTCGCTCAGCGCCTTCTCTATGCGGGCGCGATGATTCTTCTCCCAGGCGTCGAGGGACTCATCCGCCTCCTTGGCAAGCTTCGCCCGAGCGGCCGTGAGAATCTCCTCCTGGCGGGCGGCCGGCGTGACGACAATTCCTTCCTCGTCGGCGACCACGATGTCACCGGGACGTACCAGCACACCCCCGACACGGGCCGGCTCACCCAGCGCACCGACTTTCTTCTTGGTGCCCGGGATCGGGATGACGCCGCGCGAGAAGACCGGGAAGCCGGCCTCTCGCACCTCGCCGAGGTCGCGGATGACGCCGTCGACCACGAAGGCCGCGACGCCCCGGTTCTGGGCGACGGCACACACATTGCCGCCGGCCAGCGCGTAGTCCACGTCGCCCGACTCCACGACGATGACCGAGCCCGGCTCGGCGCGGTAGATGGCGGCGTGCAGCATCAGGTTGTCGCCGGGCTCGCACCGGACCGTGTACGCGGGGCCCGCGACGCGCGGCGAGTCCCACAGCGGGCGGATGCCGATGTCCATGACCTGCTCTCGGCCCAGCAGTTCGGCGAGGGTGGTGGGGGGAACGTCCTTGAATGCGTTGTCCATTGCTTCCTCTGCTCCGTCGCGGCGTCGCGGTCCGGTGGGTCGATCAGCGGCGGCGGCCACGTCCTTCTCCGGGCTGTGAAGTGCTTCCGCCGGCACCGCCGCCGGAAGCCGACAGTACGGTGCCTTCGTCGCCGACGATCCACGATTCGCGCTCGGAGGGGATCAGCACGTTCCCCTCCACGTCCGGGCGTCCAGGGCCGAAGGAGAAGGAGTCGGTCAGCGCAGGGCCACGGGACCGTCGCCCCGCTCGCGGGCGACACACTCCCGGACGGCGGGCACCACTTCTTCTGCGAACCGCGGCAGCTGACGGTCGACGGGACCCCCGGGAAAGAAGACGAATGTGTCCATACCACCCTCGACGACGAGGCCGGTCAGTTTCTCCACCCACTGCTCAACAGGCCCGACGAGGAAGCCTTGGCCCGGGCCGTCGGTGATCACGCCGTTGACGTTGTACAAGCGCCGGATCGCCTCCGGACGCCGACCCGCCGACCGGGCGGCGTCGTCGATCCGGGCATGGGCCTCCGGCAGCCGGGGCGGAGGCAGGAAGGGCGACGAGGGCACCCAGCCGTCCGCCAGCCGTCCGGTCAGCTCCAGGGAGCGCGGCCCGAGGGCACCGAGCCAGATGCCCATGTCGTGGACGGGGAGCGGACCTGGGTGGGCACCCCGCAGCGAGTAGAACCGCCCCTCGTGGCGCACCGATCGCCGCTCGCTCCAGAGCAGCCGGATGACCTCGATCGCTTCTTCGAGCGCGGCGACCGCCTCCCCTGCGGTACGCCGCACGCCGCCGTACGCCTCGACCGCCTCCCACGCGCCGCCGGCCCCCAGCCCCAGCTCGAACCGGCCACCGCTGATGACGTCCAGGGTGGCGGCCGACTTGGCGATCAGCGGCGGATGACGCAGGGGCAGGTTGGAGACGTCCGGGAAGAAGCGGATCCGCTCGGTACGGGCCACCAGGCTGCTCAGCAGCGTCCATGTGTCCAGGAACCTCCCCTGATAGGGGTGGTCCTGGATACCCACGAGATCGAGCCCCAGCCGCTCCGCCAGCAGGACCGAATTCAGCACCTCGTCGTATCGCCCGGGCTCGGTGGAGTACCCGAACTCCACCGGCCTGCCGTAGTCCGCCATGACGCTTCCTCTCCGGCACCGGACCGCCCGGCACCTCGGTTTGCGTTCCGCCGGCCCTGGCGGCGGAACTGCGGTCATCGCCGCACAGTGCCCCAAAGTTCATCGACCTGCACGACCAGGAGTTCACGGCCGGCACACGGCACATGACCGGTCGCTCAAGGCGCTGGTACGGGGAGGCCGGGAACGACCACGGTGGGCCCTCCGGCGCTACCGCTTTCGACTGCTTCATGAGCGGCGGCGATGCCTCCAGCAGGCAATGCGCCTCCGGCCGGCGGGCGCGCGTTGATCGGGGACAGCGTCAAGATCGGGGCTGTCACGCAGCAGTAGTCCCGTACTCGGCCGGAACGGGTGCGGACGAGGGAGTGTCGGCGACCTGGTCCGACCGGCCTTGTCCGTCCCGCGGGTCCAGTGGGCAGGGAACCGTGGCTGCCAGCGGCCCGTCTGGACTCGTCCAGCGGGTTGTGGTGAATGCGGTGGAGTCGATGGCGGCACCCCGGCGGTGCCGGACGGCGTCCTCAGCGGCAAGACGAGCGACCACCTGTCGCACCGCCTCGGCGCTGCGCGACGCCTGGACGACCCACGTCTGGGTGCCGTGCACTTCCTCGCCGCCCACGGTGCGCAAGGTCGGGGCGGTAACGTTCCACAAGGTCATGGCTGTGATCACTCCTGTTGGAGGCCTTCGTGAAGGCCTGTTGGCGGGGGGAACGGCAGTGGCCGGATCAGCTGCCGGCCGACTGCGACGCCGGCCGAGCATGTCCCGTACGGCAGCACCACCGCGCGGGCGAAGAGTGCGATCTGCCCCCGAGCGGTCCGGCACGGGGTCATGCCGCCGGGATCCTGCCGAGCCGTCCGGCCTGGAAGTCGTCGAAGGCCTGCATCAGTTCGCTGCGGGTGTTCATGACGAAGGGGCCGTTCCAGGCGACGGGCTCACGGATCGGCAGGCCGCCGAGCACGACCACGTCGAGCGCCGGGGACCTGCTCTCCTGCTTCTCGTCAGCCTGGACGCTGAGCGCGTCGCCCGGGCCGAAGACGGCGAGCTGACCGGAGCGCAGCGGTCGCGCGTCCTCACCGACGGCACCCCGGCCTGCCAGCACATAGGCGAGGGCGTTGAAGTCCTGCCGCCAGGGAAGTCTCAGCCGCGCACCGGGGCTGAGGGTGGCATGGAGCAGCGTGATCGGCGTGTGCGTCGCACCCGGGCCGTGCCTGCCGGCCAGCTCACCGGCGATCAGCCGGACCAGGGCTCCGCCGTCGTCGCTGGCGAGGAGTTCAAGCTGTGAACCGCGGATGTCCTGGTAGCGGGGTGCCGACAGCTTGCGGTCGCGGGGCAGGTTGACCCACAGCTGGAAGCCGTGGAACAGACCACCGCTCATCACCAGGTGCTCGGGGGGCGTTTCGATGTGGAGCATGCCGGAGCCGGCCGTCATCCACTGGGTGTCCCCATTGGTGATGACACCGCCGCCTCCGTTGGAGTCCCGGTGCTCCATGACGCCGTCGATCATGTAGGTGACGGTCTCGAACCCCCGATGGGGGTGCCACGGTGTTCCCTTGGGCTCGCCGGGGCTGTACTCCACCTCGCCCATCTGATCCATCATCAGGAACGGGTCGAGGTGGCGCAGGTGGATTCCCGCCAGGGCGCGGCGCACGGGGAAGCCTTCGCCCTCGAAGCCTTGGGGTGCGTCGGTCACGGCGAGGACGGAGCGCTGCCGGGCGGTTTCACCGGGACGCGGGATGCGCGGCAGGGTGAGGGGTGAGTCGGCGGTCACTGCGGGCATGGTCTTTTCTCCTTCGAAGCCGCGGGTGCGCGGCGCGCCCCAAGGGGCGAGATGCGGGAGTCCTGGTCGGGTGCCGGGCCGTGCGGGGGGCAGGGCCCGGCGCCCGGG
>NZ_JABZEE010000008.1 GCF_013387495.1 Streptomyces sp. PKU-EA00015
GCGCATGGCGGTGGCGTGGCGGGCGGGCCTCGCGGGGCCCGTCCCTGCCTTCGCCGGCGCAGCCGGCCTCGCGCTGCGCAGCCGGGCCGACGCGCCCCGGGCGAGGCTGATCCGGGCGGGCGGGAGCTCCCGCACCCCCAAGGCGCCCAGCGGCGGCGGACCCCGCGGCCCCCGACGGCTGTACGAGCAGGCGCGGCGGGCCTGGGACCGGCCCCTGACCGCGTACTACCTCATCCTCGGCAGCAGCCTTCTGGTCACGGTGCTCGGCCTCGTCATGGTCTACTCCGCGTCCATGATCCAGGCGCTGGAGTACTCCCTCCCCGCCTCGTACTTCTTCCGGAAGCAGTTCGTCGCCGCCCTCATCGGCGCGGGACTGCTGCTCCTCGCCTCCCGCATGCCCGTCAAGCTGCACCGCGCCCTGTCGTACCCCCTGCTGCTGGCCGCCGTGTTCCTGATGGTCCTCGTGCAGGTCCCCGGGATAGGGCATGCGGTCAACGGCAACCAGAACTGGATCTACCTCGGCGGCCCCTTCCAGCTCCAGCCCAGCGAGTTCGGCAAGCTCGCGCTCATCCTGTGGGGCGCCGACCTGCTCGCCCGCAAGCAGGAAAGGCGGCTGCTGACCCAGTGGAAGCACCTGCTCGTCCCGCTCGTCCCCGTCGCGTTCCTGCTCCTCGGCCTGATCATGCTCGGCGGCGACATGGGTACGGCGATCATCATGACCGCCATCCTGTTCGGCCTGCTGTGGCTCGCAGGGGCTCCCACGCGCCTGTTCACGGGGGTGCTCGGCATCGCCGTGTTCGTCGGTCTGCTGCTGATCAGGACCAACGAGAACCGCATGTCACGGCTCGAGTGCATGGGCGCGACCGACCTCGGGCCCAAAGGCGAGTGCTGGCAGGCCGTGCACGGCATCTATGCTCTTGCCTCCGGCGGATGGTTCGGTTCCGGTCTCGGTGCAAGTGTGGAAAAATGGGGCCAACTGCCCGAACCGCACACCGATTTCATCTTCGCCGTCGCCGGGGAGGAACTGGGCCTCGCGGGGACGCTGTCGGTGCTCGCGTTGTTCGCGGCTCTAGGCTATGCGGGTATCCGCGTTGCCGGACGCACGGAGGACCCCTTCGTGAGGTACGCAGCGGGAGGTGTGACCACCTGGATCACGGCCCAGGCCGTGGTCAACATCGGTGCGGTGCTCGGTCTGCTGCCGATCGCCGGCGTTCCGCTCCCGCTGTTCTCCTACGGCGGGTCGGCCCTGCTGCCGACGATGTTCGCCGTCGGGCTCCTGATCGCCTTCGCGCGACAGGATCCCGCCGCGAAAGCGGCCCTGGCCATGCGGAGGCCCGGGGTGAGATGGAAGTCGATGAGACGGCGCGTCAAGAAGCGTCCGTCCGGAGAGCGGTGAATTTCGGTGCATGTCGTACTCGCCGGCGGGGGGACCGCCGGCCACATCGAGCCCGCGCTCGCCCTCGCGGACGCCCTGCGCAGGCAGGACCCGGCCGTGGGGATCACAGCCCTCGGCACGGAGCGCGGACTCGAGACCAGGCTCGTCCCCGAGCGGGGTTACGAGTTGGCGCTCATCCCCGCCGTTCCGCTGCCGCGCAAGCCCACCCCCGAGCTGATCACCGTCCCCGGACGGCTGCGCGGCACCATCAAGGCGGCCGAGCAGGTCCTGGAGCGCACCAAGGCCGACTGCGTCGTCGGCTTCGGCGGCTACGTCGCCCTGCCCGGCTACCTCGCGGCCAAGCGCCTCGGCGTGCCGATCGTCGTCCACGAGGCCAACGCCCGTCCCGGCCTCGCCAACAAGATCGGCTCGCGGTACGCCGCGGGGGTCGCCGTCGCGACGCCCGACAGCAAGCTGCGCAACTCCCGCTACATCGGCATCCCGCTGCGCCACTCCATCGCGACCCTCGACCGCGCCCGGGTGCGCCCCGAGGCCCGCGCCGCCTTCGGTCTCGACCCCAACCTGCCGACGCTGCTGGTGTCCGGCGGCTCGCAGGGCGCCCGGCGCCTCAACGAGGTCATCCAGCAGATCGCTCCGGTGCTCCAGCGCTCCGGCATCCAGATCCTCCACGCGGTCGGTCCCAAGAACGAACTGCCGCACGTGGACAACATGCCCGGGATGCCGCCCTATGTGCCGGTACCGTACGTGGACCGGATGGATCTCGCGTACGCCGCGGCCGACATGATGCTCTGCCGCGCGGGCGCGATGACCGTCGCCGAACTCTCCGCCGTGGGCCTGCCCGCCGCGTACGTCCCGCTGCCGATCGGCAACGGCGAACAGCGGCTGAACGCCCAGCCGGTGGTGAAGGCGGGCGGTGGACTGCTGGTCGACGACGCCGAGCTGACCCCCGAGTGGGTCCAGGGCAACGTCCTCCCGGTGCTCGCCGATCCGCACCGGCTCTACGAGATGTCGCGCGCGGCCGCCGAGTTCGGCCGCCGGGACGCCGACGACCTCCTCGTCGGCATGGTGTACGAGGCGATTGCTGCACGCCGCCAGGCGTGAGAAGGCAGGGAGCGTGGCCGGACCGACCACCGCCGAACGCGGTGCACGAAACCCCCGTGACGGATCCGCCGGGTCCGAGGGACCGGTCCGCCCGCCCCGCCCGGACGACGGCGCCGGCCGGTCACACAGGCCGGGCCCGCGCGCTCTCGCCGTCGCCGTCGCTGCCGTCCTCCTCGCCGGGGGTGCGATCTGGCTCCTGTACGGCTCGAAGTGGCTGCGTGCAGAGCACGTGTCGACCACCGGCACCCAGGTGCTCACAGCCCAGCAGGTGGAGGAGGCGGCGGCGGTGCCTCTCGGCGCCCCGCTGATCGCCGTCGACACGGACGCCGTCGAGGCGCGGCTGCTGCGCGAACTGCCCCGCATCGACACGGTCGAGGTCGTGCGGTCGTGGCCGCACGGAATCGGTCTGAAGGTGACCGAGCGGCGACCGGTCCTGGTGGTCGAAAAGGGCGGAAAGTTCATCGAAGTGGACGCCGAGAGTGTCCGGTTCGCCACCGTCGAGACGGCCCCGAAGGGTGTCCCTCGACTGGAGTTGGCGACGGCTGCGTCCCCGAGCCTGCAGCGTTTCGGGGCCGACCGGCTGCTCGCGGAGGCCGTACGGGTCCGGGGCGATCTGCCCCACCGGGTCGCCCGCGACCTGACCACCCTCAAGGTGCGGTCATACGATCACATCTCCCTTGAGCTCAAGGGGGATCGGACCGTGGTGTGGGGCAGCGCCGAGGACGGCGAGGCGAAGGCTCGCACACTCGTGGCGCTGATGAAAGCAGCGCCCGCCGCACGCCACTTCGACGTGAGCGCCCCCACCGCCCCTGCGGTATCCGGGAGTTGACGCGCATATGTGCAGGCCAGCACCCTGGTTGGTCATGGCTGCGCGTGATCACATAGGGTGAAAAGAAAAACGGGAGGTTCGGCGTGTTCGTTGAACGTGCGCCACTTGTCGACTTAGTGTCCTGTTCGGAAGAGTCAAGGGAACAGACACACTGGTAACCCTAAACTTCACCGTTAGGGTTCGGGTCGGCAGCAGGCTGGTCGGGCCGTCCCCATTCGACATCAGTCGTCGCAGCGCAGCCCCGCGAGGCGGCGACACGTAAATCGAGGCGAGAGGCCTTCGACGTGGCAGCACCGCAGAACTACCTCGCAGTCATCAAGGTCATCGGTGTCGGCGGCGGTGGTGTCAATGCCATCAACCGAATGATCGAGGTCGGTCTCAAGGGCGTCGAGTTCATCGCGATCAATACGGACGCGCAAGCGCTGTTGATGAGCGACGCCGACGTCAAGCTCGACGTGGGCCGTGAACTCACCCGAGGCCTCGGCGCCGGAGCCAACCCGGCAGTCGGTCGCAAGGCGGCAGAGGACCACCGCGAGGAGATCGAGGAGGTCCTCAAGGGGGCCGACATGGTCTTCGTCACCGCGGGCGAGGGCGGCGGCACCGGCACCGGCGGCGCGCCCGTCGTGGCCAACATCGCCCGCTCGCTCGGCGCCCTGACCATCGGCGTCGTCACCCGCCCCTTCACCTTCGAGGGCCGCAGGCGCGCGAACCAGGCGGAGGACGGCATCGCCGAGCTCCGCGAAGAGGTGGACACCCTCATCGTCATCCCCAACGACCGGCTGCTGTCCATCTCGGACCGTCAGGTGAGCGTCCTCGACGCGTTCAAGTCCGCGGACCAGGTGCTGCTGTCGGGTGTCCAGGGCATCACCGACCTCATCACCACCCCGGGTCTGATCAACCTCGACTTCGCCGACGTCAAGTCCGTGATGTCGGAGGCCGGATCGGCGCTCATGGGCATCGGCTCGGCCCGCGGTGACGACCGCGCGGTGGCCGCGGCGGAGATGGCGATCTCCTCGCCGCTGCTGGAGGCGTCCATCGACGGCGCCCGCGGCGTGCTGCTGTCCATCTCCGGCGGTAGCGACCTCGGCCTCTTCGAGATCAACGAGGCCGCCCAGCTGGTGAGCGAGGCCGCCCACCCCGAGGCGAACATCATCTTCGGCGCCGTCATCGACGACGCCCTGGGCGACGAGGTCCGCGTGACCGTCATCGCGGCCGGCTTCGACGGCGGTCAGCCCCCGGCCCGCCGGGAGAACGTGATCGGCTCCGCGTCCGCCAAGCGCGAGGAGCCCGCCGCCTCGCAGCGCACCGAGAGCTCGCGCCCGGCGAGCGGCCTCGGCACCGTGCCCGTACGCGAGGAGCCCCAGGTCCCCGCCGAGCCGGCCCCCGTGGCGCAGGACCTCACGGCGCCGGCCTCGCCGCAGGTGCCCTCGGCCCGTCCGTACGACACCCAGGCCGAAGAGCTGGATGTTCCGGACTTCCTGAAGTGACAGTGCAGCACGACGCGATAGACGAGAGCGGCGCGCACTTCGCCTTCACCGACAGGTGGGGCGGGGTGAGCGCCGTTCCGTACGAGGAGCTCAACCTCGGCGGCGCGGTCGGCGACGACCCCGAGGCCGTGCGGACCAACCGCGCGATCGCCGCGAGGGCACTCGGGCTCGACCCGGCCGGGGTCGTCTGGATGAACCAGGTCCACGGCAGGGACGTGGCCCGGGTCGACGCACCCTGGGGGGACGCGGAGATCCCGCCGGTTGACGGTGTGGTCACCGCCCGGCGCGGACTCGCCCTCGCGGTGCTCACCGCCGACTGCACCCCCGTTCTGCTCGCCGACCCGGTCGCGGGCGTCGTGGGCGCGGCGCACGCGGGCCGGCCCGGAACGGTCGCCGGCGTCGTGCCCGCGACCGTCGAGGCGATGGTCTCGCTCGGCGCCGAACCGGAACGGATCATTGCCCGCACCGGACCTGCCGTATGCGGTCGTTGCTACGAAGTACCCGAGCAGATGCGGGCAGAAGTGGCCGAAGCGGAACCCGCCGCCTGGTCCGAGACCAGCTGGGGCACCCCGGCCGTCGACGTCACCGCCGCGGTGCACGCCCAGCTGACCGCACTCGGAGTGAGGGACCTGCGCGGATCGCGGGTCTGCACCCTCGAGTCGCGCGACCACTACTCGTACCGCCGTGACCGGACCACCGGACGGCTCGCCGGATACGTCTGGCTCGAGGGCGGGGAAGAAGAGGACCGGGAACAGGCATGACGGACCGCAGAACCGAACTCGCCGCGAATCTCGCGAAGGTGGAGGAACGGATCGCCGCCGCCTGCGCGGCCGCCGGCCGCAAGCGCGAGGAGGTGACCCTCATCGTGGTCACCAAGACCTACCCGGCCAGTGATGTTCGCCTTCTCCATGAACTGGGCGTGCGTCATGTGGCGGAGAACCGTGACCAGGACGCGGCGCCGAAGGCCGCCGCCTGTGCGGATCTGAACCTGCACTGGCACTTCGTGGGTCAGTTGCAGACCAACAAGGTCCGTTCTGTGGCGGGTTATGCCGATGTCGTGCAGTCTGTCGACCGGCTCAAGCTCGTTTCCGCCCTGTCGGCGGCCGCCGTGCGCGCCGAGCGCGAACTCGGCTGCCTCGTGCAGGTGGCGCTGGACGCCGAGTCGCAGCAGCAGGGCGCCCGGGGCGGCGTCGCGCCGGACGGCGTCGAGGGGTTGGCGGCGGCGATCGCGGACTCACCAGGACTGCGGCTCGACGGACTGATGACCGTCGCGCCGCTCGCCGGACCGTACGCGGGACGGCAACAGGCGGCGTTCGAGCGGCTGATGGAATTGTCATCCGGCCTGCGCGTGGCCCATCCGGCTGCGAACATGGTGTCAGCAGGCATGAGTGCGGACCTCGAACAGGCCGTGGCGGCCGGAGCGACACATGTGCGCGTCGGTACGGCGGTACTCGGAGTCCGACCCAGGCTCGGGTAACGTCGCGAAGCAAGTCGGACCACAGTAGAAAATATGGTCATTCCCGCCCATAGCGGGCTGACCCAGTGGATCGTGGGCACTTGGTGACGCAAGCCGATCCACCACAGAGCGGAGGACTCAGAGAATGGCCGGCGCGATGCGCAAGATGGCGGTCTACCTCGGCCTCGTGGAGGACGATGGGTACGACGGCCGGGGCTTCGACCCCGATGACGACTTCGAACCCGAGCCGGAGCCGGAGCGGGAGCACCGGCGGCACCAGCCCCCGCACCAGGTCGAGCGGGAGGAACCGGTCCGGGTGACGGTGCCGCCCGCCCAGCGCGAGCCCGCCCCCCTGCCTGTCGAGAGCGGACGCCCGGCGCGTATCGCGCCCGTGGCATCCATCACACCCGAACGTCCGAACCTGGAGAAGAACGCACCGGTGATCATGCCCAAGGTCGTGTCCGAGCGGGAGCCCTACCGCATCACCACGCTGCACCCACGGACCTACAACGAGGCCCGTACCATCGGGGAACACTTCCGCGAGGGCACGCCTGTGATCATGAATCTGACGGAGATGGACGACACCGACGCGAAGCGACTTGTCGACTTTGCCGCGGGTCTCGTCTTCGGTCTGCATGGCAGCATTGAGAGGGTGACGCAGAAGGTGTTCCTGTTGTCTCCTGCTAACGTCGATGTCACGGCGGAGGACAAGGCCCGCATCGCAGAGGGCGGATTCTTCAACCAGAGCTGAGAACGACACCGGGAACGACCCGGCCGAGAGGCCGGCTGAGATGGGATCCAGGGGAGAGGGAAGCGCGGGATGAGCGTCGCACTACAGGTGGTCTACATCGCGCTGATGTGCTTCCTCGTTGTCCTGATCTTCCGGCTTGTCATGGACTACGTCTTCCAGTTCGCCCGTTCATGGCAACCCGGTAAGGCGATGGTGGTCGTTCTGGAGGCCACCTACACTGTCACCGATCCACCGCTCAAGCTTCTGCGGCGGTTCATTCCGCCGTTGCGTCTCGGGGGCGTGGCACTCGACCTGTCCTTCTTCGTTCTGATGATCATCGTCTACATCCTGATCTCCATCGTTCGTGGAGTGGGGAACTCGATGTGAGCGATACGGTCCTGCCGACTGCCGACGACTACGTAGAGGTGAAGAAGAGATGCCGCTGACCCCCGAGGACGTGCGGAACAAGCAGTTCACAACCGTCCGCCTCCGAGAAGGCTATGACGAGGACGAGGTCGATGCCTTTCTCGATGAGGTCGAGGCCGAACTGACCCGCCTGCTCCGCGAGAACGAGGACCTGCGCGCCAAGCTGGCCGCGGCGACCCGTGCGGCGGCGCAGAACCAGCAGCAGCAGGGCATGCGCAAGCCGCCGGAGCCGCAGGACGGCCGCGGTCCCGGCGCGCCTGTGCCCGCCGCCATATCCGGACCGCCGGTCCAGCAGCAGCCCCCGCAGATGGGTCCCCCCCAGCTGCCCGGTGGTGCGCCTCAGCTGCCGGCCGGTCCGAGCCACGGCGGCCCCCAGGGTCCCGGCGGCCCGATGGGCCCCGGCCCGATGCAGGGCGGTCCCATGGGTGGCCCGATGGGCGGCCCCATGGGCGGTCACGGCGGCCCGCAGGGCGGCCCGATGGGTCAGGGCCCCGGCGGCGACAGCGCCGCGCGTGTGCTCTCGCTCGCCCAGCAGACCGCCGACCAGGCGATCGCCGAGGCCCGTTCCGAGGCCAACAAGATCGTCGGAGAGGCGCGTTCGCGTGCCGAGGGTCTCGAGCGTGACGCCCGGGCCAAGGCCGACGCCCTCGAGCGGGACGCCCAGGAGAAGCACCGCGTGGCGATGGGCTCGCTGGAGTCCGCGCGCGCCACGCTGGAGCGCAAGGTCGAGGACCTGCGGGGCTTCGAGCGCGAGTACCGCACGCGTCTGAAGTCGTACCTGGAGAGCCAGCTGCGTCAGCTGGAGACCCAGTCCGACGACTCGCTGGCGCCGCCGCGCACTCCGGCGGCCGCGTCGCTGCCGCCGTCCCCGGCGCCCTCCATGGCCCCGGCCGGTGCGAGCGCGCCGTCCTACGGCGGCAACCAGACGATGGGCGGCCACGGCCCGTCGCCGTCGGGCCCGTCGTACGGCGGTCAGCAGCAGATGTCGCCGGCGATGACCCAGCCGATGGCACCGGTGCGGCCGCAGGCGCCGCAGCCGATGCAGCAGGCGCCGTCGCCGATGCGGGGCTTCCTGATCGACGAGGACGACAACTGACGGGGTTGCGCGCGCAGCGCGCGTAGCCGTCGGCAGACTGCGGGGCCGGGCCCGGAGTGCGTATGCGCTCCGGGCCCGGCCCTTTGCGTGTGTGCTGTGCGGCCCGTCCGGGGACCGGTGCGAAGGGCGCGGTACGCGGTCCGGGGCGGGGTACTGCTCGCGGCCGCCAGGCCGTAGGGGAGCGGGATCCCCCGGAGCCCGACCCCGGCCCCAGGCGCGGAGCCGCCGGAAACGACGGGGCCCGGCAGCTTGCGCTGCCGGGCCCCGTCGCGCGCCGCGCGCTACGCCTTCCGCAGGCGGAACGTCAGCGACAGGCCCTCGTCCTCGAAGGGCGAGCCGTACGACGCGTCCGCCTCACCCTCCGCGAAGTCCGTCGCCAGCACCTCGTCCGCGATCAGCGACGCATGGTCCGCCAGCGCCGACGACACCTCGGCGTCCGTCGAGCGCCACCGCAGCGCGATCCGGTCCGCGACGTCCAGGCCGCTGTTCTTGCGTGCCTCCTGGATCAGGCGGATCGCGTCACGCGCCAGGCCCGCCCGGCGCAGCTCCGGCGTGATCTCCAGGTCGAGGGCGACCGTCGCGCCCGCGTCGGACGCCACCGACCAGCCCTCGCGGGGGGTCTCCGTGATGATGACCTCCTCCGGGGACAGCGTGATCGTCTCGCCGTCGACCTCCAGCGTGGCCTCGCCCGAGCGCAGTGCCAGGGACAGCGCCGCCGCGTCCGCCGCGGCGACCGCCTTCGCCACGTCCTGCACGCCCTTGCCGAAGCGCTTGCCGAGGGCGCGGAAGTTCGCCTTCGCCGTCGTGTCGACCAGCGAGCCGCCGACCTCCGACAGCGACGCCAGCGAGGAGACGTTCAGCTCCTCGGTGATCTGCGCGTGCAGGTCGGGGGAGAGGGACTCGAAACCGGCCGCCGCCACCAGGGCGCGGGACAGCGGCTGGCGGGTCTTCACACCCGACTCGGCCCGCGTCGCGCGGCCCAGCTCGACCAGCCGGCGCACCAGCGCCATCTGGGACGACAGCGTCGGGTCGATCGCGTCCAGGTCGGCGGCCGGCCACGAGGACAGGTGCACCGACTCGGGGGCGTCCGGCGTCACCGGGACGATCAGGTCCTGCCACACCCGCTCGGTGATGAACGGGGTCAGCGGCGCCATCAGCCGGGTGACGGTCTCGACGACGTCGTGCAGCGTGCGCAGCGCGGCCTTGTCGCCCTGCCAGAAGCGGCGGCGCGACCGGCGCACGTACCAGTTCGACAGGTCGTCGACGAACGCGGACAGCAGCTTGCCGGCGCGCTGGGTGTCGTACGCCTCCATGGCCTGCGTGACCTGGTCCACCAGCGCGTGCAACTCGGACAGCAGCCAGCGGTCCAGGACCGTGCGCTCGGCCGGGGCCGGATCCGCCGCCGACGGCGCCCAGCTCGACGTACGGGCGTACAGGGCCTGGAAGGCGACCGTGTTCCAGTACGTGAGGAGGGTCTTCCGCACCACCTCCTGGATCGTGCCGTGGCCGACGCGTCGGGCCGCCCAGGGGGAGCCGCCGGCCGCCATGAACCAGCGGACCGCGTCCGCGCCGTGCTGGTCCATCAGCGGGATCGGCTGCAGGATGTTGCCCAGGTGCTTGGACATCTTGCGGCCGTCCTCGGCGAGGATGTGGCCGAGGCACACCACGTTCTCGTACGACGACTTGTCGAAGACCAGGGTGCCGACGGCCATCAGCGTGTAGAACCACCCACGCGTCTGGTCGATCGCCTCCGAGATGAACTGCGCGGGGTAGCGCTTCTCGAAGATCTCCTTGTTCTTGTAGGGGTAGCCCCACTGCGCGAACGGCATCGAGCCCGAGTCGTACCAGGCGTCGATCACCTCCGGCACGCGCGTCGCCGTCTGCCCGCAGCCGTCCTGCGGGCAGGCGAACGTCACCTCGTCGATGAACGGGCGGTGCGGGTCCAGCCCCGACTGGTCCGTGCCGGTCAGCTCGGACAGCTCCGCGAGCGAGCCGACGCAGGTGAGGTGGTCGTCCTCGCAGCGCCAGATGGGCAGCGGGGTGCCCCAGTAGCGGTTGCGGGAGAGCGCCCAGTCGATGTTGTTGTTGAGCCAGTCGCCGTACCGGCCCTGCTTGACGGAGTCCGGGAACCAGTTGGTCGCCTCGTTCTCCGCGAGCAGCCGGTCCTTGATCGCGGTGGTGCGGATGTACCAGGACGGCTGCGCGTAGTAGAGCAGGGCCGTGTGGCAGCGCCAGCAGTGCGGGTAGCTGTGCTCGTACGGGATGTGCCTGAAGAGCAGCCCCCGGGCCTGGAGGTCGGCCGTGAGCGCCTCGTCGGCCTTCTTGAAGAAGACGCCACCGACCAGCGGGACGTCCTCCTCGAAGGTGCCGTCGGGGCGGACCGGGTTGACGACCGGCAGGCCGTAGGAGCGGCAGACCTTGAGGTCGTCCTCACCGAAGGCCGGGGACTGGTGGACCAGACCCGTACCGTCCTCGGTCGTCACGTACTCGGCGTTGACGATGTAGTGCGCGGGCTCGGGACTGTGATCATTGGTTCCCTCGCTGACGCTCGGGAACTCGACGAGCTCGAAGGGGCGCTGATACCTCCAGCGCTCCATCTCCGTGCCCGTGAACCTCTGTCCGGTGGCCTCCCAGCCCTCGCCGAGCGCCTTCTCCAGCAGCGGCTCGGCGACGACCAGCTTCTCCTCGCCGTTCGTCGCGACGACGTACGTGACGGAGGGGTGGGCGGCGACGGCGGTGTTGGACACCAGCGTCCACGGGGTCGTCGTCCACACCAGCAGCGCGGCCTCGCCCGCGAGCGGGCCGGAGGTCAGCGGGAAGCGCACGAAGACGGACGGGTCGACGACCGTCTCGTAGCCCTGCGCCAGCTCGTGGTCCGACAGGCCCGTGCCGCAGCGCGGGCACCAGGGGGCGACACGGTGGTCCTGGACCAGCAGGCCCTTGCCGAAGATCTCCTTGAGCGACCACCACACGGACTGCACGTAGTCCGGGTCCATCGTGCGGTACGCGTCGTCGAGGTCGACCCAGTAGCCCATGCGGGTCGTGAGCTCCGCGAACGCGTCCGTGTGGCGGGTCACCGACTCGCGGCACTTGGCGTTGAACTCCGCGATGCCGTACGCCTCGATGTCCTTCTTGCCGGAGAAGCCGAGCTCCTTCTCGACGGCGAGCTCGACGGGCAGACCGTGGCAGTCCCAGCCGGCCTTGCGGGCGACGTGGTAGCCGCGCATGGTGCGGAAGCGGGGGAAGACGTCCTTGAAGACGCGGGCCTCGATGTGGTGGGCACCGGGCATGCCGTTGGCCGTGGGCGGGCCCTCGTAGAACACCCACTCGGGGCGGCCCTCGGACTGCTCCAGGCTCTTCGCGAAGATCTTGCTCTCGCGCCAGAAGTCGAGCACGGCGTGCTCGAGCGCGGGCAGGTCTACCTGAGCGGGCACCTGGCGGTACTGCGGCGGTGTCATCGTCTCCTCCGGCGGACTGTTCGTCGTTCCGTCCGGAGGGACGAAAGCCGATGCTCGTGCGGCTTCCGCGGTACCACCCTCCTTGGCGGTGCACGGGTCACCGCCCCCTCATTGGGGTCGCGAGGCCGGGTCTACTCGCCTGCTGGCTTTCTTCCGGCGGCTCCGGGGTGATGCTTCACGTCGCGCTCGCCCCCGGGCTCTCACCGTCCCCGGGTCGCTCATGGCTGCGTACGCCGCTACTCGTCCCCATCCACGCCTTTCGCTCCGCCCAGTGTACGGGCCGCGGCGAGGGGCGGCCGACCGCTTTTCGCGGCGCCGTCGCGCGGTGGTGCCGTTGACCCGAATGGCCATACGGACGTCTCCGCGGCCGGGGCGTGCCGCTGGAGCGGATTACAGGGCGGGGAGCTGGGCACAACGGATGCAGGCCCGGCTCCTCGCAGCCCGGGGCGGGGCCGAACCGGCGGCGTGCCCCGTTGCCGCAGGGCTGGTGTCGATTTATCGTCCCAGCACGATTCGCGAGCAAGATCACAATATGTGAAGGGGCCGCGGTGATGGTGGCGAAGAAGACCGCCGAGAAGACGGCGTCAGCGCGTTCCGTCGCCACGTCCCGGACGGCGCGCTCGGGGCGCATGCCCCGGAAGACCCCCGCGGAACACGTCCCCGAGCCGGCGGGGGCCGTTGCGGATGAAGCCGCGCCTGCGAAGAAGCCGACCGCGGCCGGGACGGCCGACCGGACGGCCCGGCGGGCCCGGGCCGCGTCGGAGGCCGGTGAGGCCCCGTCGTCCGGCACCAGGGCCGCGAAGCGGGCGGCCGGGTCGGCGTCGGCTGGGAAGAAGGCAGCCCCTGCCGCCGGGAAGGCGCCCCGTACGCGGGAGGCCCCGGAGCCGGTGAAGCGCGCACGCGGCAAGGCCGCCGGCGGCGTGGATGCGGTCGAGCCGGCCGAGGCCGTCGGCAAGAAGGCGGCGCGGAAGGCCGCGCGTGCCAAGACCACCGCCGGTGGTGAGGCTGCCGAACAGGCGGCCCCCGCCAGGAAGGCGGCGCGCAAGGCCACGACCGGAAAGGCCACCGCCGGTACGGCTGCGGAGGCAGGGTCGGCCGCGACCGGCCCGGCCGCCAAGAAGGCCGCCGCCGAGAAGCGTGCTGCCGGGCAGTCGGCCGCGCGGAGCCGGCGAGCGCAGGCAGCTGCTCCTGAGGCCAAGGCGACCACGTCCCGCTCGACCGCCAGGAAGGCTGCGGACACTGCAGACCGAAGGGCCGCCGATGATGCCGGTGCCGGCAAGGCCCGTGCGGCCGCTGACGGCGGAGAGCCTCTGGTGTCGGGCGGCACGGCCGCGCGGCGCAAGGCCGCCGGGGCCGGTGCCGGGAAGGGCCGGCGTGCGCAGGCGGTCCCGGCGGGTGACGAGCCTGCGGCGGCGGGCGGCGAGGCCGCCCACGCGGCCGAGTCGGCCAGGACCACCGGTGCCGGGAAGGGCCGGCGCGGGCAGGCGGTCCCGGCGGGTGACGAGCCTGCGGCGATGGGCGGCGAGGCGGTGGCCGGTGAGGCCGCCCAAGGCGAGGAGCCTGGGGCGTCCGGCGGTACGGCCGTGCGTCGCAAGGCGGCCACCGGGCCCGGTGCCGGCAGGGGCAAAGCCGCGCAGGCCGGCACGGGCGGCGAGGCAGGCGTCGAGGAGGAGTCCGGCGGGCGCGGGGACGTGTCGGGGAAGAAGGCCGCCGCCAAGAGGTCGGCGGCCAGGAAGGCCACGAAGAAAGCCGCATCCGCGGCCGAGGCCGCACAGCAGACAGGAGCCAGGACGGTGGCAGCGAAGAAGACCGCGGGCAGGGTGTCGGGCGGAGCCGGAAGCGCGGTGGCGGTGCCCACCGCCCGTGCGGCGGCCGCGACCCCGGCCGGTGAGCTGGCGGTACGGCCCGGCGAGGACCCCTGGACCCCCGAGGAGGTCGCCGAGGCGAGGGCGGAGCTCGCGGGCGAGGCGGCCCGTCTCACGGCCGAGATCACCTCGTCCGAGACCGCGCTCGTCGGGCTCATGCGGGACTCCGGCGACGGAGCGGGCGACGACGAGGCCGACACCGGCACGAAGAACATCACGCGCGAGCACGAGATGGCGCTCGCCGCCAACGCCCGGGAGATGCTGGAGCAGACCGAGCGGGCGCTGCAGCGGCTGGACGCGGGGACCTACGGTCTCTGCGAGAGCTGCGGCAAACCGATCGGCAAGGCCCGTATGCAGGCGTTCCCCCGCGCGACCCTGTGCGTCGAGTGCAAGCAGAAGCAGGAGCGGCGGAGCTGACACCGCACCCGTGTGGCGCACCCGTGTGCCGTACCCTCGTCCTCAGTCAGGCACCTAGGTTGAGGGACTCACGTGGCAGAGTCGGAGCGCATCATCGGTACGCCAGATGTTGACGACGAGGCGGCGGCACCTGCCGAGCAGCCCCAGGGCAGGCGCAGGGTCGTCGCGCTCTTCGCAGTGGCCCTCGTGGCCTATCTGCTGGACCTGGTCAGCAAGATCATCGTGGTGGAGAAGCTGGAGCACCACGCTCCGATCGAGATCATCGGCGATCTGCTGAGGTTCGAGGCGGTCCGCAACCCCGGCGCCGCCTTCGGCATGGGCGAGGCCTTCACCATCATCTTCACCTTCATCGCGGCGAGCGTGATCGTCGTGATCATCCGGCTGGCGCGCAAGCTGTACAGCCTGCCGTGGGCGATCGCGCTCGGCCTGCTGCTCGGCGGTGCGCTCGGCAACCTCACCGACCGGATCTTCCGCTCGCCCGGCGTCTTCGAGGGCGCGGTCGTCGACTTCATCGCGCCCGCGCACTTCGCCGTCTTCAACCTCGCCGACTCCGCGATCGTCTGCGGCGGTGTGCTCATCGTGCTGCTGTCGTTCCGGGGCCTGGACCCCGACGGGACCGTCCACAAGGACTGACAAGGCATACTCGACGGGTGAGTACCCTTCCCGAGATCCGCACCCTGCCCGTACCCGACGGCCTGGAGGGCGAGCGCGTCGACGCCGCCATCTCCCGTATGTTCGGGTTCTCCCGTACGAAGGCGGCCGAGCTCGCCGCTGCCGGGAAGGTGCAGGTCGACGGCTCGGTCGTCGGCAAGTCCGAGCGGGTGCGCGGCGGCGCCTGGCTCGAGGTGGAGATGCCCCAGGCGCCCGCGCCGGTGCAGATCGTGGCCGAGCCCGTCGAGGGCATGGAGATCGTGCACGACGACGACGACATCGTCGTGATCATGAAGCCGGTCGGCGTCGCCGCGCACCCGAGCCCCGGCTGGACCGGGACCACCGTGATCGGCGGACTCGCCGCGGCGGGCTACCGCATCTCCACCTCGGGAGCCGCCGAGCGCCAGGGCATCGTGCACCGGCTCGACGTCGGCACCTCCGGGCTGATGGTGGTCGCCAAGTCGGAGCGGGCGTACACGCTGCTCAAGCAGCAGTTCCGGGACCGTACGGTCGACAAGCGCTACCACGCGCTCGTGCAGGGCCATCCCGACCCGCTGAGCGGCACGATCGACGCCCCCATCGGCCGGCACCCCAGCCTCGACTACAAGTGGGCGGTCACGGCGGAGGGCAAGCCGTCGGTGACGCACTACGACCTCATCGAGGCGTTCCGGGCGGCGTCGCTGCTGGACATCAAGCTGGAGACCGGCCGCACGCACCAGATCCGGGTGCACATGGCGGCGCACCGCCACCCCTGCGTCGGTGACCTGACGTACGGCGCCGACCCCACGATGGCCAAGCGCCTCCGCCTGACCCGGCAGTGGCTGCACGCGGTGCGGCTCGGGTTCGAGCACCCGTCCGACGGGCAGTGGGTCGAGTTCGCGAGCAAGTACCCGGACGATCTCCAGCAGGCCCTGGAGACGATCGCCGCGGAGAGCGCGTGACCGTGTACACCGTGCGGGTCGCGGCCGGCCCCGAGGACCGTGAGGCGTGCTTCGCCGTCCGCAAGGAGGTCTTCGTCGCCGAGCAGCGGGTGCCCGAGGACATCGAGTACGACGCCCACGACGCCGAGGACACCGGCACCATCCATGTCCTCGCGGTCCGCGCGGACGGTGTGCCGCTGGGCACCGGCCGGCTGCTGCACGGCGCGGCCGCCGCCGACCGGACCGGCGGCGACCTCACGGTCGGCTCGCTCGGTCGGCTCGCGGTGACCAGGGAAGCGCGCGGGCTCGGCGTGGGCGTGGCGCTGGTGCGCGCCATCGAGGACGCGGCGCGCGAGCGCGGCCTCGCGGCGGTCGACCTGCATGCGCAGACCCACGCGCTGGGCTTCTACGAGCGGATCGGCTACGAGGCGTACGGCACCGAGTTCCTGGACGCCGGGATACCGCACCGGTCCATGCGGCGCGACCTGTGTTCCTGAGCACCCCGGCGGGCTAGCCGTGTAAGCGGCCCGGCAGGTCCCCGTGTCAGGGTTGAGACCTTGATCCTCAAGGTTCCAGGCCGGCGGAGGACCATCGTGGACCAATTGGCCCTGTTGTTCGCCCTGTTGTTCGGCGCCGTGGTGACCGTCCCGCTGGGGCAGCGGCTCGGGCTGCCCGCGCCGGTGCTGATGACGCTCGCCGGGATCGTGCTGGCCCTGCTGCCGTTCGTACCGAACGTCGACGTGCCGCCCGACCTCATCCTTCCGCTGCTGCTGCCGCCGTTGCTGTACGCGGCCGTCCAGCGCACCTCCTGGCGGCAGTTCACCGCGAACGCGCGGCCCATCCTGCTGCTCGCCGTCGCGCTCGTGTTCGTGACGACCGCGGTGGTCGCCGCCGTCGCCCATGCCGTGGTCCCCGGCCTGCCGATCGCCGCGGCGGTCGCCCTCGGCGCGCTGGTCGCGCCTCCCGACCCCGTGGCGGCCACGGCTGTCGCGGGCTCGCTGGGGCTGCCGCGCCGACTGGTGTCGATCATGGAGGGGGAGGGGCTGTTCAACGACGTCACGGCCATCGTGCTCTACCACGTGGCGATCGCGGCGGCCGTGAGCGGCGAGTTCTCCTGGGAGGTCGCCGCGGGGGAGCTGGTGCTGTCGGCCGTGGTCGCCGTGGCGGTGGGGCTCGTGCTCGGCTGGCTCTCGGACAAGCTGATGGGGCTGCTCGGCGACGCGACCCTGCAGGTCGGCCTCTCGCTGATGGTGCCGTTCGTCAGCTATGTGCTGGCGGAGGAGCTGATGGGCTCCGGCGTCCTCGCCGTCCTGACCACCGCGCTGTTCCTCGCCGAGCGCACCGCGGACCCGGACGACGTGATGGGCCGGCTGGCCGGGAGCACGTTCTGGCAGATCGTCGACACCCTCGTCACCGGCGTCGCCTTCGGGCTCATCGGCCTCGAACTGCACAACGTCTTCGGCACCGCCGACGGGCGGCTCGGGCAGCTGCTCGGATGGAGCGCCGCGGTCGTCGCGGTCGTCGTCGGCGTACGGCTGCTGTGGCTGCTGCCCGCCGCCTGGCTCGCCAAACGGATGCACCACCTGCGCGACTACGACGAGGACGTGCCCACCAGCTGGCGGGAGACCGTCGTCCTGTGCTGGGCGGGGATGCGAGGCGTGGCATCGGTCGCCCTCGCCCTCGCGATCCCGCTGGAGACGGACCACGGCACGGGGTTCCCGATGCGCGAGGTGATCATCTTCATCGCGTTCGCCGTCATCATGGCGACCCTGGTCTGCCAGGGCCTGACCCTGCCGTGGCTGGTTCGGCGGCTCGGGGTGCGCGCGGACACCGGCGCGGAGCGCGAGCTGGAGCGCAGCCTCGCCGTCCGGGCGGCGCGGGCGGCGAGGGCCCGGCTCAAGGAGATCGAGGCCGAGGAGGACCTGCCCGAGGATGTCAGCGAGCGGCTCCACCGTGGCGCCGTCGAGATGGGCGCACGGATCAGCCCGGACATCGTGGACGACGAGCGGCGCGACTGGTTCGCGAAGCGGGCCGAGCGGATGGCGACGGTGCGGCGCATCCAGCGGGAGATGATGTCGGCCGCGCGCCACGCGGTGCTCTCGGCGCGCAACGAACCGGGCGCGGACCCGGAGATCGTGGACCGGGTGCTGCGGCACCTGGACGTGCACAGTCTGCGGTGAGCCTCCGCCGCAGCGCCGGGCCGCAGCGACCTCGTCAGACCACGGTGACCTGGACGCCGAGCAGCGTGGATCCCTCCGTCCGGCCCGTCGAGATCACCGTGGTCGCACCCGGCCAGGTGAGCTTGGGCAGGAGGATTCCCTCCAGCTCGCGCGCCCTGCCGTGCTCCGGGGGCTCGTAGAACAGCGACAGTGTGCCGCCCGGGGCCAGCAGGCCGCGCAGCAGGGCCACTTCGAGGTCGGCGGCGGACGTCCAGAAGACGTTGACGTTCACCGCGAAGATCTTGTCGAACCGGTCCCCGACGGGCGGCAGTTCGGCGAGGGCGAGCTGCCGCACCTCGGCGCGGCCGTCCGTGATGTGCGCGCGGTTGCGCCGGCGGGCCGCGTCGACGGCGTGTGCCGAGCGGTCGATCGCGGTGACGGTGCCGGTGGTCAGCCGCCCGGCGACCAGATCGAGCGCGACGCCGGGGCCGCAGCCGATCTCGAGCACACGGTCGTCCGGCCGTACGTCCAGCTGTTCGACCGCCCAGACGAGGCGCTGCGGCGCAGAGGTCACGCGCCCAGGGTAGGGACGTCCCCGCCGTGGGGACAGCCGCCGCGCCACGGACGCAGCGGCCGGGCCGTCAGCCTCGGCCCGTGCGCCGGCTGTGGTCGTCCTGTTCGGGGACGGGGCCGGGCACCGGTGCGGAGGAGTGCGCGGGCCACTGGCCAGACGGCGGCAGCGAGGCCGCCGACGTCGCGATGCGCGGCAGCGCGTACGGGTGCTTCTCGCACAGCCAGGCCACCATCTGCTCGCGCACCGTGCACCGGGCCGTCCAGACGTCGTCGGCGTCCTTCGCCGTCACCACGGCCCGCACCTGGATCGTGCTGGGCGTGGTGTCCGTGACGGCGAGGCCCCAGTCGCGACGGTCCCAGGCGGAGCAGTCCTCCAGGATCTCCAGCAGCTTCTCCCGCATCAGCGCCACCGGCGCCGAGTGGTCCAGGTGGAAGAAGACGGTGCCCGTCATCTGCGCGCCGCCGCGGGACCAGTTCTCGAACGGCTTGCTGGTGAAGTACGACACGGGCATGGTGATCCGCCGCTCGTCCCAGGTCCGCACGGCCAGGAAGGTGAGGGTCACCTCCTCGACCACTCCCCACTCGCCGTCGACCACCACGGTGTCGCCGATGCGCACCATGTCGCCGAACGCGATCTGGAAGCCGGCGAACAGGTTGCCGAGCGTCGACTGCGCGGCCACGCCCGCGACGATGCCGATGATCCCCGCGGAGGCCAGCATCGAGGTGCCGACCTTCTCCATGCCGGGGAAGGTCAGCAGCATCGCGGCGATGGCCACGACGGCCACGACCGCGGTGACGATGCGCATGATCAGCGTGACCTGCGTGCGCACCCGGCGGACGCGTGCCGGGTCCCTCGTCGAGGACGCGTAGCGGGCGTACGTCGACTCCACGGCGGCCGACACGATCCGGGTCACCAGCCACGCGCTGGCCCCGATCAGCACCAGGGACAGGACGTGCCCGATGCCCGTGCTGCGCTCCCGTACGAGCGGCTGGTGGATCTCGCCGTACGACGCGCGCAGCAGTCCTCCGAGGAGCACGACCTGCAACGGCAGGCGGCAGCGGCGCAGCATGCCCCACAGCGGGGTCTCGGGGTGGCGGTCGTCCACGCGGCGCAGCAGCCGGTCGACGGCCCAGCCGACGAGCAGCGTCAGCACCACCGATCCGCCGACGACGGTCAACGGGCGCAGTACGTTCTCCATGTCTCCTGACTCCGTGAGGCGAAGGCGGCTGGGAGGATGTCCGGATGAACATCATCCTTTTCCATTCGACCTTCGGTCTGCGCGCGGCGGTGCACGCGGCCGCCGACCGGCTGCGTGCGGCCGGGCACGAGGTTCGCGTGCCCGACCTGTTCGACGGGCAAACCGCCGAGACCGTGGAGGAGGGCAGGGAGCTCAGGGAGAGGATCGGCACGGACGAGCTGCTGCGGCGGGCGATCCACGCCGCCGCGCCCCATTCCGACCAGGGGCTGGTCTACGCCGGCTTCTCGCTCGGCGGCGCGATCGCGCAGAACCTCGCGCTGGGCGACGAGAAGGCGCGCGGGCTGCTGTTGCTCCACGGCACCTCCGACATCGCGGAGGGCGCGTCGGCGGACGGCCTGCCCGTCCAGCTGCACGTCGCGGACCCCGACCCCTTCGAGCCCGACGACTGGCTGAACACCTGGTACCTGCAGATGCGGCGGGCGGGCGCGGACGTGGAGATCCACCGCTACGCGGGCGCGGGCCACCTGTACACGGACCCCGATCTGCCCGACTACGACGAGGAAGCCGCAGAGCGGACCTGGCGGACCGCCCTCGGCTTCCTCGACACACTCTGACGACTGACCCGGCGTCGGGCACGGTGCCGCGGACCCGCCGCACCGTGCCCGTGCGCGGGACGTGTCAGGCGCGGTACGCCGTCCAGTGGTCCTTCATGCGCTGCACCTGGCCCGAGGTGAACTGGTACATGCACGCGTCGTACGTGTAGTCCATGAAGTTGTGGATCGGGTCGACACCGGGCTTGCTGGCGCAGGTGTCACGGCCGGTCGGGCACTGGTACGCGGCGCTCTTCTCGGCCGGGGTGTCGCTCACGTAGTCGCCGTTGCCGTTGCAGCCGCCCTGGAAGGTGTGGTAGAGGCCCATCCAGTGGCCGACCTCGTGGGTGGCGGTGTCGCCCTCGTCGTAGTTGGCGGCGGTGCCGCCGGGCAGCGAGGCGTCGAGGACGACCACACCGTCCATCGACGGGTTGGAGTTGTACGAGGTCGGGAAGGTCGCCCAGCCGAGCAGGCCGCCGCTGAGGTTGGCGGTGTAGAAGTTGAGCGCGCCGGCGCCGCCCTGGCGGAGGGTGGACTTCATCTGCTTCTCGGCAGTGGAGCCGGAGGCGAGGTTGTACCAGGCCGGGTTGTTCGAGTAGTCGGTGCCGGCCAGTGTGAACTGGAAGCCCGAGTCGACGTTTCCGGTGCCCTGCCCGGCGAAGGCCGAGTTGAGGACCGCCATCTGGCTGCTGATCTGGGCGCTCGTCAGCTTGCCCTTGTCACCGTCGTGGATGACGTGGAAGTAGACCGGGATGCTCACCGCGGCGGCGGTGGACAGGCCGCGGGCGTTCGTGCGCGCCGCTTCCAGTCTCTTCCTCAGGTCCGCGTCCATGGCCTTCGCCTTGGCCTCGGTGACCTCGTTGGGCTCATTCACGTGGCCGGCGCCGGGACGCGTCTCGCGGGCCGTGGCGCTCTCGTGCTCGTGCGTGTCCTCGACGCACTCCTCGGCGGAAGTGGCGGCGGTGACGGCGGACTTGGGTGCGGCGACGCTGCCGGGGGCGGAGAGCGGCGCGATGGCCAGGGTTCCGGCCATGATCGCCGTACCGACTGCGCGGTGGCGCAGACGGGGGGATATACGGGCAAGAGCACGCATGACGTCTCCTCGCGGGGGGTTGTAGAGGGGGCCTTTCCTGGCCACCGCGGGGAGATTACGGGTGCATGTCAGATCTTGATGAGGATCGATCAAGCCCAATCAATCGTGGGGCTATTACGGACATCGGGGAGAAAAGTTTCGGCCATGTCCGGCCTATGAGATCGGCGCGTAACGAAGTGCGTGACGACGACGGGTGGTGTGTCCGCATTCATGGTGCGGAACACACCACCCGTCGTAGTGATGTGATCTTCCGTTAACAGTGTGACGAGTGGCTGAAAACAACCCCTCCGCTACGTCAGCGCACCGGCTGATTCACGCGCTCGACCTTCTGTGTTCCGCTGAGAGTGCGGTAGGAGCGCGACCACGACGACGTTGCGTCACGGTTCGTCCGGTCCGAGACGGTGAAGTAGTCCATCTGCGTCCGCTCGGCGGTCACGTCCAGGACTCCGTAGCCGTGCGCGTCCATGTCCACCCACTTCACATGGCGGTTGGCCGCCCGGATCGCGGCCTGCGCGACCAGCGAGACCGTGCCAGGCGCCACATGGAGGATGTCGTCCAGGTTGTCGGAGGTCACCGACGTCACCACGAACTCGGTCGCCGCGGACGCGGACAACGGGTACGTGGCGGCCCTGACCGGCACGTCGTTGGCCCAGGCCATGTGGATGTCACCCGTGAGGAACACGGTGTTCCGGATGCTGCGCTGCGTCAGGTGGGCCAGCAGCTCCTTGCGGTCGTCCGTGTAGCCGTCCCACTGGTCGACGTTGACCGCCAGCCCTTCCTGCGGCAGCCCCAGCAGCTCGGCGAGCGGCCCGAGCAGATGCGCCGGCAGGGAGCCGAAGGCGACCGGCGAGATCATCACCGAGGTGCCGACCAGCTTCCAGGAGGCGTCGGAGGACACCAGGCCGGCCTTCAGCCAGTCCAGCTGTGCCCGGCCGGTGATCGTGCGGTCCGGGTCGTCCACGTCGCCGTTACCGATGCCCGACTGCTGCGAGCGGAACGAGCGCAGGTCCAGCAGGTGCAGATCGGCCAGCCTGCCGAAACGCAGCCTGCGGTACACGGTGCCCTCGGTGGACGCGCGCACCGGCATCCACTCGAAATAGGCCTGCTTGGCCGCCGCCACCCGCTCCGTCCACGCGCCCTCGGCTCCCGGCGTGTGGTTCTCCGCACCGCCGGACCAGGTGTCGTTGGCGAACTCGTGGTCGTCCCATATCGCGATCACCGGATGCGCGGCGTGCAGCGCCTGCAGATCGGCGTCCGTCTTGTAGGTGGCGTGCCGCAGGCGGTAGTCGGCGAGGCCGGTGATCTCGTGTCTCGGCTCGTGCCGCCGCACGACGTACTCCTCGGCCGGGTAGCCGCCCGTCGCGTACTCGTAGATGTAGTCGCCGAGATGCAGGACCGCGTCGAGGTCCGGCCGGGCGGCGAGATGGCGGTACGCGGAGAACCAGCCGGCCTCCCAGTTGGCGCACGAGACCACGCCGAAGCGCACACCGGCCACGGCGGCGCCGGCGGCCGGAGCCGTACGCGTGCGGCCGACCGGGGAGACGGCGGAACCGGCCCTGAACCGGAACCAGTAGGTGCTCGCCGGACGCAGACCCCGGACGTCCGCCTTGACGGTGTGGTCCGAGGCGGCCCGGGACGTGTCGCTGCCCCGGGCGACGACCCGCCCGAAGTCCCGGTCCTCCGCGACCTCCCAGTCCACCCGCGTGTCCGCGCCCCTGCCGGAGCCGGGCACGGCGTCCGCGCTCGGCGTGACCCGCGTCCACAGCAGCACGCCGTCGGGCAGCGGGTCGCCCGACGCGACGCCGTGGAGGAAGGATGCAGTCTGGTCCGCAGCGGTGGCGGGGGCCGCTGAGACCGCGAGTGCGGGAGCGGCGACAGCGGTGGCGGCAACGGCCTTGACGACCGTGCGGCGACTGGGAGTTGAGGAGATTCGACTGGTCACGGCCGATCAGACTACTGATCGGTACGCCGAACGGGCGGGCGAATTCGGAAAGTTCGCCCGCCCGTTCGGAAACGGTCAACCGCGGTCCCGCCGCGGGTGTTCTCAGCCCTTGAGGGCCTTGTCGATCGCCTTGGTGTACTGCTCCACCGTCATGGGCGCGTTGTCGCTGCCCTCGGCGGTGATCTTCTTGCCGTCCATCCTCAGCGTCGGCGTGCCGCCCACGCCGCTGTCGTCGAACGTCTTCGACATCTTCATCGCCCAGGCGTCGAAGGTCCCGTCCTCGACGTTCTTCCTGAACTCGCTGTTGTTCTTCAGCGCGGGCACCGAGTCGGCGATCTCGAGCAGGTACGCGTCCTCGGCGAACTTGTCGTCGCTCTCCTCGGGGTGGAACTTCTCCGAGTAGAGCGCCGACTTGTACGCCATGAAGGCGTCGGGGCTCACGTCGAGCGCGGCGCCGAGCGCGCTCAGCGCGTTCTTCGATCCCTCGCCGTTGTCGGCGTTGTCGATGAACGTGGCGCCGATGTACTTGATCCTGTACTTCCCGGCCTCGACGTCCTTGCCGACGGTCTCGCCCACGGCCTGCTCGAACACCGCACAGACCGGGCAGCGGGAGTCCTCGTACAGCTCCAGCGTCTTCTTCGCGTCCGCCTTGCCGATGACGACGCTCGTGCCGTCCTTGCCCTCGGTGTTCTCCGGGGCGGTGACGCTGGTCTTCTCGGCGGCCGCCTCCCAGTGGGACGGCTTGTTGGCCTGCATGATGCCGAAGCCGACACCGCCGGCGATCGCCAGGACCAGCACTCCCGTGCCGGCGACGATCAGCTGCCGGCGCAGCTTGTCCTTCTTGGCCTGGCGCTCGCGCTCCAGACGCAGCCGCTCACGGGCCGCCGCCTTGCTGGCCTGGCTGTTGCGCTTGCTCATGATCATTCACTCCATGGGGACGGGGGGTAAAGGGGGATTCCGGCCGGGCGCGCAGAGCGCGGTTCACGCGCAGAGCGCGACCGGACGCGGGGGTCCCCTCCGTCCGACGGAGTGCACCAGCAGGCGCGCACGGGAGGAGCGGGGCTCGCGGTGCCCCCGGCGGCCCGTCGTGCGCGGAGCGCCCTCGGTGCCGCACAGCACGGCGGCCGCGAGCAGCAGCGGGCGGAAGGCGAAGGTCCCCACCGAGCGCAGCAGCGCGGCGAGCGCCGCCTCGCCACGCCGCAGCCAGGCCGCGGCGAGCAGCCCCACCGAGACATGGGCGGCGAGCAGCAGCCAGGGCACGGCGGGGTCGGGCGAGTCCAGCACGCCCCCGAGGCCGCCTGCCTCCGCGCCCGGCGCGACGCCCGGCAGCCGGGCGCCGACGCTGCCGCCGCACAGCACGTCGAGGCCGACCGAGCGCAGCGACCCGGTGACCGGGCCGCCGGCAGCTCCGTAACACGCGTGCTGGCCCGCGGTGAAGACGGTGTCGGCGGCCAGCTCCAGCGGGATCAGCACAGCGGCGATCCGCCCGAAACCGCGCTCCTCGCCCGACAGCGCGTAGGCGACGGCGAAGACGGCGGCCGCGAGCACGGCGACGGTGGCCAGCGGCAGCGGGGCCTGCGAGAGCAGCACATGGGAAGCGGCGGACAGCGTCACGACCAGTGCCGTGAAGACCGCCGCCCGCAGCGCTCTGAGCCGCGTCCCTGATATGTCCATCGCCGGTGAGTGTGCCACGCCCTGCTGTAAGAGATCCCTAAAGAGCCCGCAGGCCGGGAATCCTGCCGTTGCGGAACAGGTCCACGAAGATCTGGTGGTCGGCGCGTGCCCGGGCGCCGTAGTCGTGCGCGAAGGAGACGAGCAGGTCGCCGAAGCCGTCCTCGTCCGCCGCGATCGCCGCGTCGATGGCGCGCTCGGTGGAGAACGGCACCAGCGAGTGCCCGCTCTCGTCGTCCGCCGCCGCGTGCATCGTCGCCGTCGCCCGGCCGAGATCGGCGACGACGGCGGCGATCTCCGCCGGGTCGTCGATGTCCGACCAGTCCAGGTCCACCGCGTACGGGGAGACCTCGGCGACCAGCTGGCCGGAACCGTCCAGCTCCGTCCAGCCGAGCCACGGATCGGCGTGGTCCTGGAGCGCGCGCTGGGAGATCACCGTGCGGTGGCCCTCGTGCTGGAAGTAGCCGCGGACGGCGGGGTCGGTGATGTGCCGGGAGACGGCCGGCGTCTGCGCCTGCTTCATGTAGATCACGACATCGTTCTCCAGGGCGTCGCTGTTGCCCTCCAGGAGGATGTTGTACGACGGGAGGCCGGCCGAGCCGATGCCGATGCCTCGCCGGCCCACCACGTCCTTGACCCGATAGGAGTCGGGCCGGGTCAGGCTCGACTCCGGCAGCGTCTCCAGGTAGCCGTCGAAGGCGGCGAGCACCTTGTACCTCATGGCCGCGTCCAGCTCGATCGAGCCGCCGCCTGCGGCGAACCGGCGCTCGAAGTCGCGGATCTCCGTCATCGAGTCCAGCAGCGAGAACCGGGTGAGCGAGCGCGCCGTGCGCAGCGCCCCGAGCAGGGGGCCGTCGGCGGTGTCGAGGGTGAAGGGCGGGACCTCTTCGTTCTTCGCGCCGGTCGCAAGCGCGTGGATGCGCTCGCGGTAGGCGGCGGCACAGATCCGCACGAGGTCGGTGATCTGCTCGTCGCCGAGCGCCTTGGTGTAGCCGATCAGGGCGAGCGAGGCGGCCAGGCGCTTGAGGTCCCAGGTGAAGGGGCCGACATAGGCCTCGTCGAAGTCGTTGACGTTGAAGATCAGGCGGCCGTTGGCGTCCATGTAGGTGCCGAAGTTCTCCGCGTGGAGATCGCCGTGGATCCACACCCGGCCGGTGCGCTCGTCCAGGAAGGGCCCGCCGTGCCGCTCGCCCTCGAGGTCGCTGTAGAACAGGCAGGCCGTGCCCCGGTAGAACGCGAAGGCGGAGGCCGCCATCTTGCGGAACTTGACCTTGAAGGCGGCCGGGTCGGCGGCCAGGAGCTCGCCGAAAGCGGTGTCGAAGACGGCGAGGATCTCCTCGCCGCGCTGCTCGGCGGTGGGCTGCGGGACCGGCATCGCGGAGTGCCTCCTGGTGCATGACAAACGGGACAGCTTTTCCGCCCCGTCCAACGCATGAAGGTACGCAGGAGTGCCCGCGGAGTGTCAGTCCCGCGACGTAGACTTCCACGCTGTCCCCCAGAGCGGGGGTCTGGGGGTCGCCCCCCAGAAGACTGCAGCCCGGAGGCCCGCCGCCGTGACCAAGCCGCCCTTCACGCACCTCCACGTCCACACCCAGTACTCGCTGCTGGACGGTGCCGCGCGGCTCAAGGACATGTTCGATGCCTGCAACGAGATGGGCATGACGCACATCGCCATGTCCGACCACGGCAATCTCCACGGGGCGTACGACTTCTTCCACTCGGCGAAGAAGGCGGGGGTCACCCCCATCATCGGCATCGAGGCGTACGTCGCTCCCGAGTCGCGCCGCAACAAGCGCAAGATCCAGTGGGGTCAGCCCCACCAGAAGCGGGACGACGTCTCCGGTTCGGGTGGTTACACCCACAAGACGATCTGGGCGGCGAACGCGACCGGCCTGCACAACCTGTTCCGGCTCTCCTCCGACGCGTATGCGGAGGGCTGGCTGCAGAAGTGGCCGCGTATGGACAAGGAGACCATCTCCCAGTGGTCCGAGGGCCTGATCGCCTCCACCGGCTGCCCCTCCGGAGAGCTCCAGACCCGGCTGCGCCTCGGCCAGTTCGACGAGGCCCTCAAGTCGGCCTCCGAGTACCAGGACATCTTCGGCAAGGACCGGTACTTCCTGGAGCTGATGGACCACGGCATCGAGATCGAGCGCCGCGTCCGCGACGGACTGCTGGAGATCGGCAAGAAGCTCGGCATCCCGCCGCTGGTCACCAACGACTCGCACTACACGTACGCCCACGAGGCCGGCGCCCATGACGCGCTGCTGTGCATCCAGACCGGCAAGAACCTCTCGGATCCCGACCGCTTCAAGTTCGACGGCACCGGCTACTACCTGAAGTCGACCGACGAGATGTACGCGATCGACTCCTCGGACGCCTGGCAGGAGGGCTGCCGCAACACCCTCCTGGTGGCCGAGCAGGTCGACACCACCGGCATGTTCGAGAAGCGCGACCTCATGCCGAAGTTCGACATCCCCGAGGGCCACACCGAGGTCACCTGGTTCAAGGAGGAAGTCCAGCGCGGCATGCACCGCCGCTTCCCGGACGGCATCCCCGAGGACCGCCAGCGCCAGGCGGACTACGAGATGGACGTCATCATCCAGATGGGGTTCCCGGGGTACTTCCTCGTCGTCGCCGACTTCATCATGTGGGCCAAGAACCAGGGCATCGCGGTGGGCCCGGGCCGAGGATCCGCGGCCGGTTCGATCGTCGCGTACGCCATGGGCATCACCGACCTCGACCCCATCCCGCACGGTCTGATCTTCGAGCGCTTCCTCAACCCCGAGCGCGTCTCCATGCCCGATGTCGACATCGACTTCGACGAGCGCAGGCGCGTCGAGGTGATCAGGTACGTGACCGAGAAGTACGGCGCCGACAAGGTCGCCATGATCGGCACGTACGGCAAGATCAAGGCGAAGAACGCGATCAAGGACTCCGCCCGCGTGCTGGGCTACCCGTACGCGATGGGCGACCGGCTCACCAAGGCCATGCCCGCCGACGTCCTCGGCAAGGGCATCGACCTCAACGGCATCACCGACCCCTCGCACCCCCGCTACAGCGAGGCCGGCGAGATCCGCGGGATGTACGAGAACGAGCCGGACGTGAAGAAGGTCATCGACACCGCCAAGGGCGTCGAGGGCCTGGTCCGGCAGATGGGCGTGCACGCCGCCGGCGTGATCATGTCCAGCGAGACCATCACCGAGCACGTCCCTGTGTGGGTCAGGCACACCGACGGCGTCACCATCACCCAGTGGGACTACCCGAGCTGCGAGTCGCTCGGCCTGCTGAAGATGGACTTCCTCGGCCTGCGCAACCTGACGATCATGGACGACGCCGTCAAGATGGTGAAGTCCAACAAGGGCATCGACATCGACCTGCTCGGCCTGCCGCTCGACGACCCGAAGACCTTCGAACTGCTCCAGCGCGGTGACACCCTCGGCGTCTTCCAGTTCGACGGCGGCCCCATGCGGTCCCTGCTGCGGCTGATGAAGCCCGACAACTTCGAAGACATCTCCGCCGTGTCCGCGCTCTACCGCCCGGGCCCGATGGGCATGAACTCGCACACCAACTACGCCCTGCGCAAGAACAAGCAGCAGGAGATCACGCCGATCCACAAGGAGCTGGAGGAGCCGCTCAGGGAGGTCCTGGACGTCACCTACGGCCTGATCGTCTACCAGGAGCAGGTCCAGAAGGCCGCCCAGATCATCGCCGGTTACTCGCTCGGCGAGGCCGACATCCTCCGCCGCGTCATGGGCAAGAAGAAGCCCGACGAGCTGGCGAAGAACTTCACCATCTTCCAGGCCGGCGCCCGCAGGAACGGCTACAGCGACGAGGCCATCCAGGCCCTGTGGGACGTGCTGGTCCCCTTCGCCGGATACGCCTTCAACAAGGCCCACTCCGCCGCGTACGGACTCGTCTCCTACTGGACGGCCTTCCTCAAGGCCAACCACCCCGCCGAGTACATGGCGGCGCTGCTCACCTCGGTCAAGGACGACAAGGACAAGTCGGCCGTCTATCTGAACGAGTGCCGGCGCATGGGCATCAAGGTCCTGCCGCCCAACGTCAACGAGTCCATGTCCAACTTCGCCGCCCAGGGCGACGACGTGATCCTCTTCGGCCTCACCGCCGTGCGCAACGTCGGCGCCAACGTGGTGGAGTCGATCATCAAGTCCCGTAAGGCCAAGGGGAAGTACAGCTCCTTCCCCGACTTCCTCGACAAGGTCGAGGCCGTCGTCTGCAACAAGCGCACCGTCGAGTCGCTCATCAAGGCCGGCGCCTTCGACACCATGGGCCACACCCGCAAGGGCCTGGTCGCCCACCACGAGCCGATGATCGACAACGTGGTGGCGGTCAAGCGCAAGGAGGCCGAGGGGCAGTTCGACCTCTTCGGCGGCATGGGCGAGGAGGAGAGCACCGAGCCCGGCTTCGGACTCGACGTCGAATTCTCCGACGTCGAGTGGGAGAAGTCGTACCTGCTCGCGCAGGAGCGGGAGATGCTCGGCCTCTACGTCTCGGACCACCCGCTGTTCGGCATCGAGCACGTCCTCAGCGACAAGACGGACGCGGCGATCTCCCAGCTGACCGGCGGCGAGCACGCGGACGGCGCGGTCGTCACCATCGGCGGCATCATCTCCGGCCTGCAGCGCAAGATGACCAAGCAGGGCAACGCCTGGGCGATCGCCACAGTCGAGGACCTCGCCGGTTCCATCGAGTGCATGTTCTTCCCGGCGACGTACCAGCTCGTTTCCACGCAGCTCGTCGAGGACACCGTGGTCTTCGTCAAGGGGCGGCTCGACAAGCGGGAGGACGTCCCGCGGCTCGTCGCCATGGAGCTGATGGTCCCCGACCTGTCGTCGGCCGGTACCAACGCGCCGGTCGTCGTGACCATCCCGACCGTCAAGGTCACCCCGCCCATGGTCAGCCGCCTCGGCGAGATCCTCAGCCACCACAAGGGCAACACCGAGGTGCGGATCAAGCTCCAGGGTCCGCGCAAGACCACGGTGCTCCGGCTCGACCGGCACCGGGTCCAGCCCGATCCCGCCCTGTTCGGCGACCTCAAGGTGCTGCTCGGCCCGTCCTGCCTGGCCGGCTGAGGGGGTGTCCGGCCAAGATCCGCCGGACACCCCCTCAGCCGCCTGCCGGCACGCAGAAGGGGCGCGCCCGTCGTCACGGGCGCGCCCCTTCTGCCCATCAAGTCCGTCAGTTGTGGCCGAAGCGCTTCTGCCGGCCCTTGTGGGCGACATCGGACGGCGTGACCTGCGCCGCGCGCTGCTCGGCCTGCGCCTCCATGGACGACTTGGCGGCCTCCTGGTGGCCGCGCTCCGCCGGCGAGGACTTCTGACTGCGCTCACGGTTCTTGTTCTTGGCCATGGTGGGTGCCTCCTGTGGGTTCTAGGGGCCAGGGCCGCTGTCAGGCTCACATAGCCGAACAACCCGCGCATTTTGGATCATTGCGGACCGTAATCACCGGCCGGAGTCCTGGACTCGCCCGATCCGCCACGCCGATGATCGAGTTCCGGCCGTCAACCCTGCGGCAGTCGGGCAGACTCGAAGGAAACCCGGAACAATCCCTGATCCGGACCTTTCCCGACCTCCGAGTTCCCGACGGCGACCGGAAATGCCGGTGATCGCGGAAGGGCTCCGGGGAACGTCGCCGGAAGAGTCCCCGAAAGAGGGTGGAACGCGTGGACCGCTGCGTCGTCCTGGTGGACGCCGGATATCTGCTGGGCGCCGCCGCGAGCCTTCTCGCGGGAGAACCGGCGCGGTCGCGGATCACCGTCGACCATTCCGCCCTCATCCAAGGACTGCGCGACCTCGCCGAGGCCGACACCGAACGCCCGCTGCTCCGCATCTACTGGTTCGACGGCGCCCCCGACCGGGTGCCCCAGCCCGAGCACCGCAGGCTGCGCGTGATGCCTCGCGTCACCGTCCGGCTGGGCGCCCTGACCCGCAGCGACGGCCGCTGGGCGCAGAAGGGCGTCGACGCGGCCATGCACGCCGAACTCACCGAACTGGCCAGGAACCGCGCCTGCTCCGACGTGGTGCTCGTCACCGGCGACGGCGACCTCCTGCCCGGTCTGATGTCCGCGAAGGAACACGGCGTCGCCGTCCACCTGTGGGCCGTCCAGGCCGCCGACGGCGACTACAACCAGTCCGAGGACCTCGTCGCCGAGGCCGACGAACGCCGCGTGCTCGACCGGGTCTGGATCACCCGCGCCGTACGGGCCAAGGAGCTGAGCGGCGTCTGCGCCCCGGCCCCCGTGCCCCGCCCCGAGATCGCCGCCATCCTGTCGGCGCCGCTGCCCGAATCGGCGCTCGCCGCCTCCGACGAGCGCGCGGCCGACACCACTTCCCGCAACGGCACACCGACCGCGTCCGCCGACGCCGCCACCGGCACCGCATCCGCACCCGCCCCCTCCAAGGGCGTGCCCACCCCCAAGGACCTCGCCGGACTGCGCGCCCCCGGCCTGCACCAAGCGCCGGCCACCCCCGCCAACGCCACCCTGCGCTGGTCCTCCGACAAGGGCTGGATCGACCGCTCCGGCCAGGGAACCCTCGGCGAACCGCCCGAGAGCGCGTCCCTGCCCACCCTCGCCCAGCTCACCAGTGCCGAGCAGCGCTGGGCCGACCGCGAGGAGGACATCACCACCGTCGGCGGAGACCCCTTCGAAGTGGGCCAGGTCTTCGCGCGCCGCTGGATGGAGCGGTTGCCCGAGGCGGGCCACGTGCAGAACCTGTCCAGCATGTACCCCCGCATCCCGCACCGGATCGACGGCGAACTGCTGCGCTACGCGGCGCGTTTCGGACTTCTCGCCCACAAGGACGACCAGATCGACGAGCACGACCGCTATGCCATCCGCGCGGGATTCTGGCGCGAGATCGACGTGAGAACGGCCGCCGAGCACGCCCCGGCGGGGGAGCAGTCGGGGCCCGAGGGCATCCGGGGCGGCCGGACCCCGTAGTCTCGTACCTCGTGAGTACGGTGTGCGTGGTGCGGGATCTGGTCAAGACGTACCCCGCCGCGCGCGGCAGGAGGGGCACGCCCGGGACACCCGAGGTGCGGGCCACCGACGGGATCAGTCTCGACGTCGGGCGCGGCGAGATCTTCGGCCTGCTCGGACCCAACGGCGCCGGCAAGTCGACCCTCGTCCGCCAGCTCACCGGGCTCATGCGCCCCGACTCCGGCAGCGTCGAGCTCCTCGGCCACGACCTGGTGCGCCACCCCGAGCGGGCGGCCCGGCTCGTCGGCTACCTCGGCCAGGAGTCCACCGCCCTCGACGAACTGACCGTCGCCCTCGCCGCCGAGACCACCGGGCGGCTGCGGGGGCTGACCGTACGGCAGGCACGCGACGAACGCGACGCCGTCCTGGACGAGCTCGGGCTCACCGCCCTCGCCGCGCGCCCCCTCAAGAAGCTGTCCGGCGGCCAGCGGCGCCTCGCCTGTTTCGCGGCGACCCTCGTCGGCGAGCGGCCCGTCCTCGTCCTCGACGAGCCGACGACCGGCATGGACCCCGTCGCCCGGCGTGCCGTGTGGGCGGCCGTCGACCGCCGTCGCGCCGAACACGGCGCGACCGTGCTCCTCGTCACCCACAACGTCATCGAGGCCGAGACCGTCCTCGACCGCGTCGCCGTCCTGGACCGCGGCCGCGTCATCGCCTGCGACACCCCCTCCGGGCTCAAGGAGCGGGTGGCGGGCGAGGTCCGCGTCGAGCTGGTGTGGCGCGAGCGGGCGCCGCTGGACGTGCCCGAGGTCGCCGCGCTGCAGGACTTCGCACAGGAGTCGGGCCGCCGCTGGGTGCTGCGCCTCGCTCCGGAGGAGGCACGGGCCGCGGTCGCCGCGGTGACGGGCGGCGCGGCGTTCGCGGCGCTCGACGACTTCACGCTGGCCACCCCGAGTCTGGAGGACGTGTACTTGGCACTGGGCGGGAACGCGACGAAGGGGCTGGTCAAGGCGTGAGCATCATCTCCGCCGCATCGGCGAGGACCGTGCGCGGGGCTGCCCCCGTCCCGGAGGACGCCGCACCGCTCGCGCCACGGGCGCGACTGCTGCCGGCGCTCGCCGCGGTGTACCGCGCGCAGCTGTCCCGGGCGCGGGTCGCCCGGATCCCGCTGCTGTTCGTCGCGACCTTCCAGTCCGTCGGGATCATGGTCCTGATGCGCGGGGTCGTCGACGGCGGCACCGAGGCGAAGGCGGTCGTCGCCGGTGCGAGCGTGCTCGTCGTCGCCTTCGTCGCGCTGAACCTGCTCGCGCAGTACTTCGGGCAGCTGCGTGCCGGGGGCGGCCTCGACCACTACGCCACGCTGCCGGTGCCGCCCGCGGCGGTGGTGCTCGGGGCGGCCGGGGCGTACGCCTCCTTCACCGTGCCGGGCACCGTCGTGACGGCCGTCGCGGGCAGCGTGCTCTTCCAGCTGCCGCTGACGCACCTGTGGGTGCTGGCCGCGGTGATCCCGCTGTCCGGCGCGGCACTCGCCGGCCTCGGCGCGGCCCTCGGCCTGCTCGCGCCGCGCCAGGAGCTGGCCACGCTGCTCGGCCAGCTGGGCATGTCGGCGGCGCTGCTCCTCGGAGTCCTCCCGGCCGACCGGCTGCCGGGACCGATCTCGTACGCGCGTGACCTCCTGCCCTCCACGTACGGCGTCGAGGCGCTCGCCCGTACCTTCGACGCGCGCCCCGACTGGGCGGCGGTCGGCCTCGACCTGACGGTCTGCGCGGCCGTCGGCGTGGTGTCGCTGGCGGTGGCGACGTGGGCGTACCGGCGGGCGGCAGTCCGGTGAGGCGTCACTCGGGTGGGCCTGGCACGATGGCGGTGTGACCGCACCGCTGACTCCTCCTCACCGGCCGAACCGGCAGCCCTCGGGCGACAACCCCTGGCAGTCGCCGCCCACCGGCCCTGTCCCCGCGGGTGCGACCTGGACGGGCGACGGGCCGGCCCCGAAGGACGGGCCGGACACGGACGACCTGAGGAAGGACCTCAAGGACGGCGCCGTGGTGCTGGTGGCCGTGACGGTGCTCGGTGTGGTGCTCGGGCTGCTGTGGCTGTGGCTGGCGCCGCGGGTGCCGCTGGTCTCCAACGAGAGCGGCGTCTTCCTCAAGGACACGGAGGGAGAGGAGGCCATCGGCGCGGACGGAACGTTTGTGCTGCTGGCGGCCGGGCTGGGCGCGCTGAGCGCGGCGGCCGTCTTCCTGTATCGCCGCCGCGGCGGAATCGTCCTGGTGCTGGCCCTCGCGCTCGGCGGCCTGCTGGCCTCGCTGCTCGGCTGGGGCGTGGGCGTCTGGTTCGGCCCGACGCAGGACGTGGTGGAACACGCGCGCCAGGTGGGCGAGGGCGTGACGTTCGACGCGTATCTGGAGCTGGGTGCCAAGAACGCGCTGCTGGCGTGGCCGTTGGCGGCGATGGCGGTGCACCTCGGTCTGACGAGCCTTTTCGCGCCGCATGACCCGGAGCCGGAGCTCGACCCGCACGGGCCGTGGCCGGGCTCGGGCTGAGCATTTCCCCACCCCCACTCCGCCCCCGCCCCTCCCGCCGTATCGATGTGCGGCTCCGCCCGCGTGGGCGCCCTCGCGGGCGGGTCGAGGCTTCGCCCCGGCCGACCGGGTACGCGCCCTTGCGGGCGCGGGCCGGGCTTCGGCCCGGATCGGGCGTCCTGCGCCCCGGTGGCCGTTGTGCTCGGGGGCTTAGCCCCAACCCCGCGGGCCGGGCCCGAGCCGCCCCTGTCCGCGCCTTCGCGCGCCCCGACCCACCGGGCCTGGCGGCCATGCAGGGGGGCGTCCGGAACGAAGCCAGGAGGCGGTGCCCCCGGGGGGCTGATTCGTGCAGCGGGATCCGCCCCGCCGACGACGGGGGCTCGGGGCCGGAAACTCAGCCTCGCCGGCGTTTGAGGCGCGGGGTCCGCGGCGAGCCCCGAGAAAGCTAGGGCCTCTCGTTTGGATCATGCCGGGCTCGCGGGCCCTGGCACGCACGCTCGCCGCGTTGTCGTCGGTCGCCATGGCTCCGCCATTGTCTCCCTCCTCCGCCTTGCGATCGCACGCACCAGACCCTCCCCCTACGCCCTGCGGGCGTGGGGGGACCCCCACTCACTGATCCGGCCTGATCCAAACGAAAGACCCTAGGCGCGCCCGATCGGGGCCACTGTCGCCGATGTCAGGTCGGCCAGCGCCTCCGGGGACAGCTCGACCTCCAGCCCGCGGCGGCCCGCCGAGATGCAGATCGTCTCGTGGGACGACGCCGACGCGTCCAGGACCGTAGGGAGGCGCTTGCGCTGGCCCAGGGGCGAGATGCCGCCGCGCACGTAGCCCGTCGTGCGTTCCGCCGCCGCCGGGTCCGCCATCGTCGCGCGCTTGCCGCCCACCGCCGCCGCCAGCGCCTTGAGGTCGAGCTGGCCCGCGACCGGGACCACAGCCACCGTCAGGGCGCCGTCCACGTCCGCGACGAGGGTCTTGAAGACGCGGTCGGCCGGGACACCGAGCGCCTCCGCCGCCTCCTCGCCGTACGACGCCGTCGACGGGTCGTGGTCATAGGCGTGGAGCGTGAACGGCGTGCCCGCGGCCGTCAGGGCAACCGTCGCCGGAGTACCACCCGTGCCGCCCGACTGCTTCTTCTGCTTCTTCGCCACGCGCGTGGTCCCTCCCGTCAGTTGGGGCTCGTCGGCTGCCGCGTGAGGTCCACCATCGGCAACGACGGAAGGTGCCGCAGCACCGCCGTCTCCCCCCGCAGCAGCTTCAGTTCCTCGCGCAGCCGCGTCGCCGTGTCCGGCGCCTGGAGCAGCCGCTGCTTCGTGGGGGTGTCCAGCACCGCCGCCGCGGCGACCAGGTACGACACCACCGAGGGCTCGTCCGGCAGTTCCGCCCCCGTCGAGAGCGTCCGCTCACGCGCACCCGCCAGCCGCTGCTGGTAGTTGCGGAAGGCCCGCAGCACGCCCTCGGCGAGCGCGCCCGCGCCGTCACCCGGCTCCTCGGGGAGCTCCTCGAGCTCCGCCGTCAGGAACGGACCGCTCGCGTCCACCGAGAGCAGGCGCACCCGGGTCGTACCGGTCGCCAGGACCTCGAAGCTGCCGTCCTCCCGCTCCCGGATCGTCGCCGCGTCCGCGATGCAGCCCACCCGGTGGAACGCCTGGATCGGGTCGGACCCGAAACCGGCGGCGGGTCCGCGCTCGACGACCGTCGTGGGGTCGGGCATGCCGGGTGCGGTCGGCGCGACCTCCCGCCCGTCCCGGATGGCGACGACGGCGAAGCGCCTCGGCTCCTCCTCGTCCGTCTTCAGCAGTTCGCGCATCATGGCGCGATAACGCTCCTCGAAGACGTTCAGGGGCAGCACGAGGCCGGGGAACAGCACCGAGTTCAGCGGGAAGAGGGGGAGGCGAGCGGTGGTCACAGCGGTCAAGAGTAATGGGCGCGGGTGCGGGCCCCGCGCCCGCGCCCGCGCAGCGGCATCGTGGACGCGACCTCGGTCCGCACCCCGTCCCGCGCCCGCAGGAACCGACCCAGCGGATCGTCCGTCACCGACGTCCAGGGGAAGGAGGTCGCGTAGGGGCCGATCAGCCGGAACTGCGCCAGCGCGTCCGCCCACCGCCCCCGCGCCACGAGCACGTACGCGAGCAGGTTGCGGACCTCGGCCGGCCAGGGGTCCCCGGCCGCGTAGTCCGCGGACAGCGCGATGGCGAGATCCGCCGCCGCGTCGATCCGGTCCTCCTGGACCGACGTGGTCGGCTCGCCGGTCAGCAACTGGGCGAACGCCGCCCGGACCGGCAGCGCCTGGACCAGCGAACCCGGCAGCGCGTCGGCCGCCGCCTCCTCGGCGAAGTCGAAGCACTCGCGGTGGGAGCCGTACCACTGGGCGGACAGGTACTGCAGCGCCGCCACATGGCAGCCGTAGTGGTGCGACGACCGGCGGATGGCCCGTTCCCACAGGGACTCGAACGCCGTGTGCGTCGCGTGCGTCCCGCGGGCGTGGTCCAGCGCGATGCGCCACGGCACGGGGTCGCTCGGTTCGGCGTCCGCCGCCGCGTCGATCAGCGGGCCGACCTCGCGCAGCCGCTCGGCGCGGGCCGGCGACTCCCACGCCCGCGCGACCGCGAGCTGCGCCTTCACGAGCAGGGCGTCCGCGTCGCGGGGCGACGCGCCCAGCCAGCTGCCGAGCCATTCGTCCCGGTTCCTGGCGAAGGCGGCGAGCCGCGACACGTACCGGTCGCGGTTCTCCCATTCGGCTGATTCCCGGGTGGTCGCGAGCAGCTTCGCGGCCCCTTCGTACTCGCCCTCGGCGGCCGCGACGAGCGCGGGACCGAGCCGCTCGTCGGGGGCGTCGAGCAGCACCGCGTCGTCGGGCACGAGGCCGTCGGACAGCCCGGGCGTATGACGGATCATGCGCGCGGCACGAGTCAGGGCGCGAAGGAAAGACATGGTGCGGACCATTGAAAACCGCAGGTGAGCGCGGCGCCAGAGCCCACCTGTGAATCTTTGGTAGCGGCGGAAAGGTTGCTCGGGGGCGAGTCAAGACAGGGTAAAAGAAACGCCGTTCCGCGCCTTATCCGCGCCGCAGCAGGCGGGAGGCTCCCGCCGCCACCGTGGTCGCCAGAATCCACCCGAGAAGCACCAGCGCCGCCGAAGCCCATTGCCAGTGCTCGTCAAGTCTCCAATAGCCGTCCTGGCCGAGATTGATCACCGGAATGAGCAGATCCAGCGCGTACAGAGCCGGATTCCATTCCGGGTGCTCCTCCTTCTTGATCGGATCCGGGGCCACCTGTGCGAAGGCGATGGCGCCCGCCGCCCACAGCACCGCCATCCACAGCGCTGCCCGGCCGGGCCGGTAGCCGTACGCCACGGTCCAGTCCTGCAGGTAGCCCCACAGCTTCGCGGCCAGCGGCAGCGTCTCCCGCCGCCGGCGCTGCTTGGCCAGCAGCACCTCGCGGGCGTCCGCGTCCTCGCCGCAGTTGCGCAGCACGGTCGCGAGCCGTTCGTACGGCTCCGGGGAGTACTCCGGCGTCGCCGAGGTCACCCACTCCAGCCGGCGCGACAACGGGAACTCCTCGTACGGGACGAGGTTTTCGTAGACGAAGCCGCCCATCGCCAGACCGCCCGGTCCCGGCCAGCTCGCCGCCAGGTCGATCAGCGTCACCACCTTGGCGCCGTTCAGCACGACCCGGCCCTCCTCGGGACGCTCCGCGTTGAACCGCAGCTCGGGTGTCGTGATCCGGCGCAGCGACAGCTCCTCGTGCGGGCTCAGCACGAACCGCGCGCGGTTCAGGTCGACCGCGTCGCCGAACCGCCCGTCGTCCAGGCGCACCCCGCCGTAGCACTCGAAGGGCTGCAGCCGCGAGCCGCGCACCGCTGCCCCTGCGGTGTTGATCCCGAACGGGGGAGTGGCGCCCTGGTTGCCGGTGGCGACGCTCACCCAGGCGCCCGTCATGTACAGCGTGCGCTCCACGCTCAGCTGCGGGGCGTTCAGCGCGCGCCGCTCGGCGGCTGCCCGCAGCCGGCTGCCGCGCAGACTGAGCGAGACGCCGATCTTCGCGCCGCGCAGGCTGAACTCCCCGTATGTCTCGATCAGTTCGGCCTGTAAGTCCTGGGCGACCGACAGGCCGTCCGCGGTGATGGCACGCCCGCGGCGGTCCGGGCGCACATGGATCTGGTTGATCAGCAGGTCCGTGCCGATCTGCGCGTCGGTGAGCCGGATGCCGTGCTCCACCCGGCAGCGCGGCATGTGCAGATCGCCCTCCGTGCGCAGCCGGGCCGCCTCGATGCGCGGAATCGCGCAGCCGACCAGGCGCACGGTGGTGAAGTGCGCCTCGGGCATCAGCAGCTCGTTCTCGAAGCGGCAGCCGTTGAGCTCGACGTAGGGGCCGATGCTGCCGCCGGCGAGCTTGAGCGTGCCGGTGATCTGGACGCCGCGCAGCTTGAGCGCGGCGACCCGCCCGGGCCGTGCGGAGGGCCCGCTCAGCAGCAGCCGCGCCACGATGGACGCGCGGACGCTGCGCTCGGGGCCCCAGGGGCGGGGGGAGAAGGGGTCGTTCAGCAGGGGATCGGTGTCGCTGAGGTCGTGCGTGCTTCCGTTTCTGAAGGCGGTCCACATGTTCTGCTCGGTCGGGCTCAGTCCCTCCGGGGGCCCGTCGTCAAGCGGCTCGGTCACTGCCGCTCCTCCGCTCGTTGGCTCGTACAGCTGTTCTTCCCGCTGAGTGACGGCCTGAACGCTAGTGGTGAGGGTCGGCCGGAGATGACTGGGGTGGCTGTTTTTGGCCTCCGGGAGCGGTGGGGGCCGGGTTACGGCCACGTCCGTATCAGTCACTGATACGGAAAACAACCGCCGGATCCGGTCTGAGAGAATTGGTTCCGTGATCTCTCGAATCGATCTGCGCGGCGACGCCCTCCCGGAGGGCGGCGCTCTGCGCGACCTGCTGCCCCGTGCCGATTTCGACGTGGAAGCCGCCCTGGACAAGGTGCGGCCGATCTGCGAGGACGTGCATCATCGTGGCGACGCGGCGCTGATCGAGTACGCGGAGACGTTCGACGGGGTCGTCCTCGACCAGGTGCGCGTGCCCGCCGCCGCCCTCACCCGGGCACTGGACGAGCTCGACGCCGAGGTCAGGGCCGCCCTGGAGGAGTCGATCCGGCGCGCCAGGATCGTCCACCGCGCACAGCGCCGCAAGGACCACACCACGCAGGTCGTCCCCGGCGGCACCGTCACCGAGAAGTGGGTCCCCGTCGACCGCGTCGGGCTCTACGCCCCCGGTGGCCGGTCCGTCTACCCCTCCTCCGTGATCATGAACGTGGTGCCCGCGCAGGAAGCCGGCGTCCCGTCCCTCGCGCTGGCGTCCCCCGCGCAGAAGGAGTTCGGCGGCCTTCCGCACCCCACCATCCTCGCGGCCTGCGCGCTGCTCGGCGTCGACGAGGTGTACGCGGCGGGCGGCGCCACGGCCGTCGCGATGTTCGCCTACGGCACCGAGTCCTGCCCCCCGGCCAACATGGTCACCGGCCCCGGCAACATCTGGGTCGCCGCGGCCAAGCGGTACTTCACCGGCCGTATCGGCATCGACGCCGAGGCCGGTCCCACCGAGATCGCGATCCTCGCCGACTCGACCGCCGACCCGGTGCACGTCGCCGCCGACCTGATCAGCCAGGCCGAGCACGACCCGCTGGCCGCGGCCGTGCTCGTCACCGACTCCGAGGAGCTCGCCGCCGCGGTCGAGCGCGAGCTGGAGCCGCAGGTCGCGGCCACCAAGCACGTCGAGGACCGGATCAGGCCCGCGCTGGCCGGCAGGCAGTCCGCGATCGTCCTGGTCTCCTCGGTCGAGGACGGTCTCAAGGTCGTCGACGCGTACGGCGCCGAACACCTGGAGATCCAGACCGCCGACGCCGGCGACGTCGCGGCCCGCGTCCGCAACGCGGGCGCGATCTTCGTCGGCCCGTGGGCGCCCGTGTCGCTCGGCGACTACGCCGCCGGCTCCAACCACGTCCTGCCCACCGGTGGCTGCGCCTGCCACTCCTCGGGCCTGTCCGTGCAGTCGTTCCTGCGCGGCATCCACATCGTGGACTACACGCGCGACGCGCTCGCCGAGGTCGCCCACCACGTGGTGACGCTGGCCGAGGCGGAGGACCTGCCCGCGCACGGGGCCGCCCTGAAGGCTCGGTTCGACTGGAAGGTGCCGGGACAGTGAGCGAGAACACCGGCATTGACGACCTGCCGATCCGGGACGAGCTGCGCGGCAAGTCCCCCTACGGCGCGCCCCAGCTCGACGTCCCCGTCCGGCTGAACACCAACGAGAACCCCTACCCGCTTCCCGAGCCGCTCGTCGAGCGGATCGCCGAGCGCGTGCGCGACGCCGCGCGCGGGCTGAACCGCTACCCCGACCGGGACGCGGTCGAGCTGCGCACCGAGCTGGCGCGCTACCTCACCCGCACGACCGGCCACGAGGTCACGCTCGCCAACGTCTGGGCCGCCAACGGCTCCAACGAGGTCATCCAGCAGCTGCTGCAGACCTTCGCCGGCCCCGGGCGGGTCGCCATCGGCTTCGAGCCGTCCTACTCCATGCACGGGCTCATCTCCCGGGGCACCGGCACGGGCTGGATCTCCGGCCCCCGTGGCGACGACTTCACCATCGACGTCGGCAAGGCGCGGGCCGCCATCGCCGAGCACCGACCGGACGTCGTCTTCGTCACCACGCCCAACAACCCCACCGGCACCGCTGTCGACGCCGACACCGTCCTCGCGCTGTACGAGGCCGCGCAGGCGGCCAAGCCGTCCCTCGTCGTGGTGGACGAGGCGTACGTGGAGTTCAGCCACCACCCCTCACTGCTGCCGCTCATCGAGGGCCGGCCGAACCTGGTGATCTCGCGCACGATGTCGAAGGCGTTCGGCGCGGCCGGGCTGCGCCTCGGCTACCTCGCCGCGCACCCCGCGGTGGTCGACGCCGTCCAGCTGGTGCGCCTGCCGTACCACCTGTCGGCCGTCACCCAGGCCACCGCGCTGGCCGCCCTGGAGCACACCGATACGCTCCTCGGGTACGTCGAGCAGCTGAAGACCGAGCGGGACCGGCTGGTCGCGGAGCTGCGCGCCATCGGCTACGAAGTCACCGACTCCGACGCCAATTTCGTGCAGTTCGGGCGCTTCGACGGCGAGGGCGGCGCGCAGGCGATGTGGCAGAAGATCCTCGACCACGGCGTGCTGGTCCGTGACAACGGCGTACCGGGCCGGCTGCGGGTCACCGCCGGTACGCCCGAAGAGAACGACGCGTTCCTCGATGCGGTTCGCGCACTGAAGAAGGAGCAGAGCTCATGAGCCGCACTGGACGGGTCGAGCGCACCACCAAGGAGACCTCGGTCGTCGTCGAGATAGACCTCGACGGCACCGGCAAGGTCGACGTCGCCACCGGCGTCGGTTTCTTCGACCACATGCTGGACCAGCTCGGCAGGCACGGCCTGTTCGACCTGACCGTCAAGACCGACGGCGACCTGCACATCGACACCCACCACACCATCGAGGACACCGCCCTCGCGCTCGGAGCCGCCTTCAAGCAGGCCCTCGGCGACAAGGTGGGCATCTACCGCTTCGGCAACTGCACCGTGCCGCTGGACGAGTCCCTCGCGCAGGTCACCGTCGACCTCTCGGGCCGCCCCTACCTGGTGCACACCGAGCCGGAGAACATGGCGCCGATGATCGGCACCTACGACACGACGATGACCCGGCACATCCTGGAGTCCTTCGTCGCCCAGGCGCAGATCGCCCTGCACGTCCACGTCCCGTACGGGCGCAACGCGCACCACATCGTCGAGTGTCAGTTCAAGGCCCTCGCCCGCGCCCTGCGCTACGCCTCGGAGCGCGACCCGCGCGCCGCCGGCATTCTTCCCTCCACGAAGGGCGCGCTGTAAGACGATGACCGGCCTGTCCACCATCCTCATCGTCGTCGGGCTGTTCCTCGCCGGCGGCGTCTACTCCTTCTCCAGACAGAAGATGCCCAAGGGGCCCATCGTGCTGCTGACCGCGGCCTCCGCGATGTGCCTGGTCGCCGGCGTCCTGCGGATTCAGGGAATCTGGGAGTAGCAGAATGAGCGCACAGAAGAAGGTCGTCGTCTTCGACTACGGCTTCGGCAACGTCCGTTCCGCCGAGCGCGCCCTCGCGCGCGTCGGCGCGGACGTCGAGATCACCCGTGACTACGACAGGGCCATGAACGCCGACGGGCTCCTCGTCCCCGGCGTCGGCGCCTTCGCCGCCTGCATGGAGGGCCTGACCCAGGCCCGGGGCAACTGGATCGTCGACCGAAGGCTCTCCGGCGGCCGGCCCGTCATGGGCATCTGCGTCGGCATGCAGATCCTGTTCGCGCGCGGCATCGAGCACGGCGTCGAGACCGACGGCCTCGACGAATGGCCCGGCACCGTCGGGCCGCTGAAGGCCCCGGTTGTGCCCCACATGGGCTGGAACACCGTCGATGCGCCCGCGGACAGCGAGCTCTTCGCCGGAGTCGACGACGACGCGCGGTTCTACTTCGTGCACTCCTACGCGGTGCACGAGTGGAACTTCGAGGCCACCAACGCCGCCATGCGCGCGCCCAAGGTCACCTGGGCCACGCACGGCGAGTCCTTCGTCGCCGCCGTCGAGAACGGCGCGCTGTGGGCCACCCAGTTCCATCCCGAGAAGTCCGGCGACGCCGGTGCCCAGCTGCTGACCAATTGGATCGAGACGCTCTGATGCCGAAGCTTGAACTCCTCCCCGCAGTCGACGTCCGCGACGGCCAGGCCGTCCGCCTCGTCCATGGCGAGTCCGGTACGGAGACCTCCTACGGCTCCCCGCTGGAGGCCGCCCTCGCGTGGCAGCGCGCGGGCGCCGAGTGGCTGCACCTCGTCGATCTGGACGCCGCCTTCGGCACCGGCGACAACCGCGACCTGATCGCCGAGGTCGCAGGGAGCCTGTCGGGTCACGGCATCAAGGTCGAACTGTCCGGCGGCATCCGCGACGACGCCTCCCTCGCGGCCGCGCTCGCCACCGGCTGCCGACGCGTCAACCTGGGCACCGCCGCGCTGGAGACCCCCGAGTGGGTCGCCAAGGTCATCGCCGAGTACGGCGACAGGATCGCCGTCGGCCTCGACGTGCGGGGCACCACCCTGCGCGGCCGCGGCTGGACCCGCGACGGCGGCGACCTGTACGAGACCCTGGCCCGCCTCGACTCCGAGGGCTGCGCCCGGTACGTGGTCACCGACATCGCCAAGGACGGCACGCTCCAGGGCCCCAACCTGGAGCTGCTGCGGAACGTCTGCGCCGCGACCGACAAGCCCGTCGTCGCCTCCGGCGGCGTCTCCTCCCTCGACGACCTGCGCGCCCTCGCGTCCCTGGTGCCCGAGGGCGTCGAGGGCGCGATCGTCGGAAAGGCGCTGTACGCCAAGGCGTTCACGCTGGAAGAGGCCCTGGCGGCGGTGTCCGCATGACGGAAGCCGTACGCCGGATCGGCTCGGGCGGTCCGTGGGAGGAGTCCTTCGGCTACTCCCGCGCCGTCCAGCTGTCCAACGGCCTGGTCCTCGTCTCCGGCTGCACCTCCATCGTCGGCGGCGAGATCTCCGCGGGCGGACCGTTCGAGCAGACGATGACCGCGTTCGGGGTGGCGATCGACGCCCTGAAGGAACTCGGCCTCGGCGCCGAGGACGTCGTGCGCACTCGCATGTACATCACTCATGCCCGGGACGTGGACGAAGTGGGCCGCGCGCACAAGGAGTTGTTCGGCGAGGTCCGTCCGGCCGCGTCGATGCTCATCGTCTCCGGCTTCGTCGACCCCTCGCTGGTGGTCGAGGTCGAGGTCGAGGCGTACCGGCCCACCGCAACCGAAGGAGGTGCCGCATGACCCTCGCGGTCCGCGTGATCCCCTGCCTGGACGTCGACGCCGGCCGGGTCGTCAAGGGCGTCAACTTCCAGAACCTGCGCGACGCGGGCGACCCCGTCGAGATGGCCAAGCTGTACGACGCCGAAGGCGCCGACGAGCTCACCTTCCTCGACATCACCGCCTCGTCCGGAAACCGGGAGACCACCTACGACGTGGTGCGCCGCACCGCCGAACAGGTCTTCATCCCGCTCACCGTCGGCGGCGGCGTGCGCAGCGCCGAGGACGTCGACAAGCTGTTGCGCGCGGGCGCCGACAAGGTCGGTGTCAACACCGCGGCGATCGCCCGCCCCGAGCTGATCCGCGAGATCGCCGAGCGGTTCGGCCGCCAGGTGCTGGTGCTGTCCGTCGACGCACGGCGGACCGCGGCGGGGTCGTTCGAGGTCACCACGCACGGCGGCCGCAAGGGCACCGGCATCGACGCCGTCGAGTGGGCGCACCGGGCCGCCGAACTGGGCGCCGGCGAGATCCTGCTCAACTCGATGGACGCCGACGGCACCAAGGACGGCTACGACACCGAGATGATCGCGGCCGTGCGGAAGCACGTGACGATCCCGGTGATCGCGTCCGGCGGCGCCGGCAAGCTGGCCGACTTCCCGCCGGCCGTCGACGCGGGCGCGGACGCGGTGCTCGCCGCCTCCGTGTTCCACTTCGGCGACCTGCGGATCTCCCAGGTCAAGGACGCCCTGCGGGCAGCGGGCCACCCGGTCCGCTGACCCCGAACCGAAGGGGTCCCGGCAGAACGTCCCGGGACCCCTTCGGCACGTCCGCACGTCCCTGCGCGCCCGTACGGGTGTGCCCCGCGCCGGGCCGGACAACGCACGAGAATCTCTCGCGGGCGCGCCGGCACCTACACCCCGAGCTGCGCCTCGCGGACCCGCGTGATCGAGTCCTTGTCGCCCTCCAGGTCCACCCGCGCCGCGTCCTGGCGGCCGAAGGCGAACAGCAGCAGCTCGCCGGGCTCCCCGGTCACCGTCACCACGGGCGTACCGCGATGCGCCACCGCCGTCCGCCCGTCCGGCCGGCGCAGCACCAGACCCACCGGCGACCTGCGCCCCAGCAGGCGCGCGCCCTTCTCCAGGCGCGACCACAGCACGTTCTCGAAGACCTTGTCCAGATCACGCGGCGCCCAGTCCGGCTGTGCCCGCCGCACGTCCTCGGCATGGACGAAGAACTCGATCGTGTTCGCCGCCTCGTCGACCTGTTTGATGGCGTACGGGGACATCCGCGGCGGCCCCGTACGGATCAGCAGGACCAGCTCGTCGTACGGCTTCGCCGCGAACTCCGCCTGGATCCGCTCCGCACGGTCCTTGAGCGCCTTGATCAGGATCCCGCCCGCGGCGTCCGGCCTGCGCTCGCGCATCACCACGTGCGCCGCCAGCTCCCGGGTCGTCCAGCCGTGGCACAGGGTCGCGGCCTCCGGCCCCGCCGCCTCCAACACATCGGCGAGCAGAAGTCGTTCGCGCTTCGCATGGGTCGACATGCCCGCCAGCGTACGGCCGCCCCGCCGGGTCCGCCCAGTGGACGCACCGACCGGGCCACCCCACGGCACGGCACAATGGGCGCATGACCAGCAGTGTCCCCGCCAGTGGCCTCGACCCCGCCGTCGCCGCCCGCCTCAAGCGCAGCGCCGACGGCCTTCTCCCCGCCATCGCCCAGCAGTACGACACCGGTGAGGTGCTGATGCTCGGCTGGATGGACGACGAGGCACTGCACCGCACCCTGACCACCGGCCGCTGCACCTACTGGTCCCGCAGCCGCCAGGAGTACTGGGTCAAGGGCGACACCTCCGGCCACGTCCAGCACGTGAAGTCCGTCGCCCTGGACTGCGACGCCGACACCGTGCTCGTCAAGGTCGACCAGGTCGGCGCCGCCTGCCACACCGGCGCCCGGACCTGCTTCGACGCCGACGTCCTGCCCCTCGGCGAGTAGGGTCTGCCGCCATGGATCTCGAGACCTTCCGCAAGCTGGCCGCCGACCGCCGTGTCATCCCCGTCAGCCGTCGCCTGCTCGCGGACGGCGACACACCCGTCGGGCTCTACCGCAAGCTCGCCGCCGAGCGCCCCGGCACGTTCCTCCTGGAGTCCGCGGAGAACGGCCGCTCCTGGTCGCGCTACTCGTTCATCGGCGTACGCTCCGACGCCACGCTCACCGTCCGCGACGGCCAGGCGCACTGGCTCGGCGTCCCGCCCGTCGGCGTCCCCGTGGACGGCGACCCGCTCACCGCCCTGCGCGAGACCGTGCAGACCCTCCACACCCCGCGCGACCTCGCGTCGGGCATGCCGCCCTTCACCGGCGGCATGGTCGGCTACCTCGGCTACGACATCGTGCGCAGGCTCGAGAAGATCGGCCCCGGTGAGCGCGACGACCTGAAGCTGCCCGAGCTGACCATGCTGCTCACCTCGGACCTCGCGGTCATGGACCACTGGGACGGCAGCGTCCTGCTGATCGCCAACGCCATCAACCACAACTGCCTCGCCACCGGGGTCGACGAGGCGTACGCGGGCGCCGTCGCCCGCCTCGACGCCATGGAGGCCGACCTCGCCCGGCCGCTCGCCTCCGCGCCCGCCGCCCTGCCGCCCTCCGAGCTGCCCGAGTTCTCCGCTCTGTGGGGAGGGCGGGACTACCAGGACGCCGTCGAGGACATCAAGGAGCGCATCCGGGCCGGCGAGGCGTTCCAGGTCGTCCCCTCCCAGCGGTTCGAGACGCCGTGCGCCGCGAGCGCGCTGGACGTCTACCGGGTCCTGCGGGCCACCAACCCGTCGCCGTACATGTACCTTTTCCGCTTCGAGGGGTTCGACGTCGTCGGCTCCAGTCCGGAGGCGCTGGTCAAGGTCGAGGACGGGCACGCCATGCTCCACCCGATCGCCGGCACCCGCCCGCGCGGCGCCACCCCGCAGGAGGACCACGACCTCGCGGAGGAACTGCTCGCCGACCCCAAGGAGCGCGCCGAGCACCTGATGCTCGTCGACCTCGGCCGCAACGACCTGGGCCGCGTCTGCGAGCCCGGCAGCGTCGAGGTCGTGGACTTCATGTCGATCGAGCGGTACTCCCACGTCATGCACATCGTCTCCACGGTGACCGGCAAGGTCGCCGAGGGCCGTACCGCCTTCGACGTCCTCACCGCCTGCTTCCCCGCGGGCACTCTGTCCGGGGCGCCCAAGCCCCGCGCGATGCAGATCATCGACGAGCTGGAGCCCTCGCGGCGCGGGCTGTACGGCGGTGCCGTCGGCTACCTCGACTTCGCGGGCGACTCCGACACCGCCATCGCCATCAGGACCGCGCTGCTGCGCGACGGCACGGCGTACGTCCAGGCCGGAGCGGGTGTCGTCGCCGACTCCGACCCGGTCGCCGAGGACACCGAGTGCCGCAACAAGGCGGCGGCGGTGCTGCGCGCCGTCCACACCGCCAACCGGCTGAACGGCGCGGCCGGGCGGTAAGGGATAGTGGACGCGTGAGTGCCGTACCCGTACCCCAGCCCCGCGCCGCCGCGGCGGCCGCCCCGAGCGGCAGCCGCCGCAGCCTCGCCGCGGCCCTGCTCCTCGGCGCCGTCGGCGCGACCGTCGTCCTGCTCGCCGCCGGGCAGATCTGGGCCGAGGGCCACGCCTCGGTCGGCGGCGGAACCGTTCCGCTCGACGCCGACGGCGGGGACGTCACGGGCGTGCCCACCGCCCTCGCGATCGTCGGACTCGCCGCCCTCGTCGCCGTGTTCGCCGTCCGCAGAGCGGGCCGCGTCGTCGTCTCCGGGCTCCTCGCGCTCAGCGGCGCGGGCGCGGCGCTGGCGGCGCTGCTGGGCGCGTCCGACAGCGACGCGCTCGACGAGAAGGCGGCGCGGACCACGGGTGACGCCGCCGCGACGGTCGATGCGCTCACCCACACGGCCTGGCCCTATGTGACCGCGGCCGGCGGCCTGCTGATCCTGCTCGCGGGTGTCCTGGCGCTGCGGTACGGCAGGCAGTGGCCCGCCATGTCCGGCCGCTACGAGCGCGACGGCACACCGCGTCCCCGCAAGGCGGCCGCAGTGGACCCCGACCGGCCCGAGGACCTCTGGAAGGCCCTGGACCGCGGCGAGGACCCGACGCGCGAAGGGTGACCCCAGCTCACCGCGCGTGTTGTCGTACGGGACAATGACTGCGAGCGTCCGGCTCAGCACGAGCACCAGCTCACGACAGCGCATCACAAACGAGGAGCAACTCATGGCGGGCAGCAGCCACGGACACACCCCGGCCGCCTGGACCGGTGTCACCATCTCCTTCATCGGCTTCTGCGTCGCAGGCGTCTTCATGGTGGCGAACAGCCCGGTCGGCTTCTGGGCCGGTTCGGCCCTCATCGCGCTCGGCGCGATCGCGGGCGGCGCCATGAAGAGGGCCGGTCTCGGCACGCCGAAGGAGCCGGACGAGGTGGTCCAGGCCCGTAACCGCGCCGCCGCGCAGGAGCGGGCGACCGCCTGACGCGGTGACGATCCGACACGAAACGGCGCAGCACGGCACGACCGGGCTGCGCCGTTCTGCTGGAACGGTGAGAATCACGAGATGACCCCGACGCCCCCGGCCTCCGGCCCCCCGCCCCGCCCGGCCCCCCAGGCGCCGACGGACGACGCGTCCGCGGCCGCCGGCGCGTCGCCGGCCGGCACCGGGCCGGACGCACCGGGGCGTTCCGCGGACGGGCGGATGTCAGGGCCGGATGCGGCGGGGCTCGGGGGCCGGCCGTCGGTGGCGGCACACGGCGGGCACCGCCGTTCCGGAGCCGAGGCACCGCCTGCGGGTGCCGGAGTCCTCCCGGCCCCCAGCCACGGGGCGGACGACCGCGGCGCCCTGTCGGACCCGGCGTCCGTGGGCGTCGGGGGTCATGCCGCGCGTGGGTACGCGACGGCCGCCGGTACCCGGCCCGAGCGCGCCGACGCCGGTGCGGCGCAGTGGGGACCGGGCGCGGTGCCCGCGGGCGGCCGTCTGGCGCCGCAGGGTACGGCACGGCGCGTGGCCGCGCCCCTCGCCGCCCTCACCGGCGTCGCCGCCGCCTTCGCCTACGTCGGCACCGTCGACCCCAACGAGCCCGGTCACTACCCCGTCTGCCCCCTCCTCCGCTTCACCGGCGTCTACTGCCCCGGCTGCGGCGGCCTGCGCAGCGCCCACGCCTTCATCCACGGCGATCTGGGCACCGCCCTCGGCGCCAACGCGGCCGCCGTCGTCGGCTACGCCGTCTTCGCCGTCGTGTGGGTCCTGTGGCTGGTTCGCGCCGTTCAGGGCAGGCCGCTGCGGATCGGTCTCGCCCCCGGTTGGTGGTGGGTCACGGGCGGGGCCCTGCTGATCTTCAGCGTGGTGCGGAACCTCCCGTTCGGATCGGCGCTCGCCCCATGAAGTCCCAGGTAGTGGGACAGCGGCCGACCGGATGAGGACCCCGGGCGCTCCTGCGGATACCATCGAGTTGGCTGATCCTCAACCATCACCGTCCCGGAAGGGGGCCGCTCGCGTGAGTGTGCTCGACGAGATCATCGAAGGTGTGCGCGCCGACATGGCCGAGCGGCAGGCGCGTGTCAGCCTCGAGGAGCTCAAGGAGCGCGCCGCCAAGGCTCCGGCGGCCAAGGACGGCGTGGCCGCCCTGCGCGGTGAGGGCGTCAAGGTGATCTGCGAGGTCAAGCGCTCCAGCCCCTCCAAGGGCGCGCTCGCCGCGATCGCCGACCCGGCGGGACTCGCCGCGGACTACGAGGCGGGCGGCGCGGCCGTCATCTCCGTGCTCACCGAGCAGCGCCGCTTCGGCGGATCGCTCGCCGACCTGGAGGCCGTACGGGCCAAGGTCGACATCCCGGTGCTGCGCAAGGACTTCATCGTCACCGCGTACCAGCTGTGGGAGGCCCGCGCGTACGGCGCCGACCTGGCGCTGCTGATCGTCGCCGCGCTGGAGCAGGAGGCGCTGGTCTCCCTGATCGAGCGTGCCGAGTCCATCGGCCTCACCCCGCTGGTCGAGGTGCACGACGAGGACGAGGTCGAGCGCGCCGTCGACGCCGGGGCGAAGATCATCGGCGTCAACGCCCGTGACCTGAAGACGCTGAAGGTCGACCGCTCCACGTTCGAGCGGGTCGCCCCCGAGATCCCGGCGCACATCGTCAAGATCGCCGAGTCGGGCGTGCGCGGTCCGCACGACCTGATCGCCTACGCCAACGCGGGCGCGGACGCCGTGCTCGTAGGCGAGTCCCTGGTCACCGGCCGCGACCCCAAGTCGGCCGTCGCCGACCTGGTGGCGGCGGGTGCCCACCCCGCGCTGCGGCACGGGCGGGACTGAGCCCGATGACCGCTGTCCGCCGCCGCCGTGCCACCCCGGGCTCGCGTCCGGGCGTCGTCGGCGTGCCCGCGGCGACGGTGACCCCGGCGTACGGCCCGTACGCGCGCCTGGCCCGCGGCTGCCGGCCGCGCGGCTGCCGGGCGCCGGCGCGGCGGGTGCACGGGCGGCGGGTGCGGTACGTCATCGGCGACGAGCCGGGTCAGGTCAACGGGATGCGATGGCGCGGGGCGCGTCGGCGGGTTTCCCTTCCCGACCCGGCCCCTTCCCGCTGACCTGGGGCGCTGCCCCCGGTCCCCCACGCCTCAAGCGCCCACGGGGCTGCAGTGCAGCCCGTCCGGGTGCCCCTCCTACGGCCGCCAGGCCGTAGGGGGAGATCGAGGAAACCGCGCGAAGCGCGGTACGGGGTTCGGGGCAACCTGCCCCGGTTCGGGATGGGGGTACCGCGCACGGCCGCCAGGCCGTGGAGGGGACAAGGGCCGCCGCAGGCGCAACGCAGCCGCATCCCACCCGACACGTCCCGGGGCCACGCGCCCCGAAACAAGGAGCAGCGTCGCCATGTCCAGCGACTACTTCATCCCCGACCCCGAGGGTCACGTCCCCAGCCCCGCCGGCTACTTCGGCGACTTCGGCGGGAAGTTCATCCCCGAGGCCCTCGTCGCCGCCGTCGACGAGGTCGCGGTCGAGTACGAGAAGGCCAAGTCCGACCCCGCCTTCGCCGCCGAGCTCGGCGAACTCATGGTCAACTACACCGGCCGCCCCAGCGCCCTGACCGAGGTGCCGCGCTTTGCCGAGCACGCCGGCGGTGCGCGCGTCTTCCTCAAGCGCGAGGACCTCAACCACACCGGCTCGCACAAGATCAACAACGTGCTCGGTCAGGCCCTGCTCACCCGGCGCATGGGCAAGACCCGCGTCATCGCCGAGACCGGCGCCGGTCAGCACGGTGTGGCCACGGCCACCGCGTGTGCGCTGTTCGGGCTCGAATGCACCATCTACATGGGCGAGATCGACACCCGGCGGCAGGCGCTCAACGTCGCCCGCATGCGGATGCTCGGCGCCGAGGTCGTCGCCGTGAAGTCCGGCAGTCGCACCCTCAAGGACGCCATCAACGAGGCGTTCCGCGACTGGGTCGCCAACGTCGACCACACCCACTACCTCTTCGGCACCGTCGCGGGCCCGCACCCCTTCCCGGCGATGGTGCGCGACTTCCACCGGGTCATCGGCGTCGAGACCCGGCGCCAGATCCTGGAGCGCGCCGGCCGCCTCCCGGACGCCGCGGTCGCCTGCGTCGGCGGCGGATCGAACGCCATCGGCCTCTTCCACGCCTTCATCCCGGACACGGACGTCCGCCTGATCGGCTGCGAGCCCGCCGGGCACGGCATCGAGAGCGGGGAGCACGCGGCCACTCTCACCGCGGGCGAGCCCGGCATCCTGCACGGCTCCCGTTCCTACGTCCTCCAGGACGACGAGGGCCAGATCACCGAGCCGTACTCGATCTCGGCCGGGCTCGACTACCCGGGCATCGGCCCCGAGCACTCCTACCTCAAGGACACCGGCCGCGGTGAGTACCGCGCGGTCACGGACGACGCCGCCATGCAGGCTCTGCGGCTGCTGTCCCGTACCGAGGGCATCATCCCGGCCATCGAGTCGGCGCACGCGCTGGCCGGTGCCCTCGAGGTCGGCCGCGAGCTCGGCAAGGACGGACTGATCGTGGTCAACCTGTCCGGCCGCGGCGACAAGGACATGGACACCGCCGCCCGTTACTTCGGGCTGTACGACACCGACGCCCAGGTCGAGGCCGACGCCTCCGCCGACAACGGCGCCGCCGAGATCCAGGGGGACGCGAAGTGAGCGGCAACATCCGGCTTCTGAGCGACACGCTCGCGGCGGCGAGGAACGAGGACCGGGCGGCGCTCATCGCGTACCTGCCCGCCGGCTTCCCGACCGTCGAGATCGGCATCGAGGCGGTCAAGGCCGCGTTCGACGGCGGCGCCGACGTCGTCGAGGTCGGTCTGCCGCACAGCGACCCGGTCCTCGACGGGCCGGTCATCCAGACCGCCGACGACATCGCCCTGCGCGGCGGGGTCCGGATCGCCGACGTGATGCGCACGGTCCGCGAGGCCCACGCCGCCACGGGCAAGCCGGTGCTCGTGATGACGTACTGGAACCCGATCGACCGGTACGGCGTGGAGCGGTTCACCGCCGAGCTCGCCGAGGCGGGCGGTGCCGGGTGCATCCTGCCCGACCTGCCGTTCGAGGAGGCCGGCCTGTGGAGGGAGCACGCGGAGAAGCACGGCCTCGCCACGGTCTTCGTCGTCGCTCCGAGCAGCAAGGACGAGCGCCTCGCCAAGATCACGGCGGCCGGTTCCGGCTTCGTGTACGCGGCCTCCCTGATGGGCGTCACGGGTACCCGTGAGTCGGTCGGCGCCCAGGCCCAGGACCTGGTGGCACGCACCCGTGCCACCACGGACCTGCCCGTCTGCGTCGGACTCGGCGTCTCCAACCCGCAGCAGGCCGCCGAGGTCGCCTCCTTCGCCGACGGCGTGATCGTCGGCTCCGCCTTCGTCAAGCGCATGCTCGACGCGCCCGACGAGACGGCCGCCGTCGACGCCGTTCGGGAACTGGCGGGCGATCTCGCCCGGGGAGTGCGCGGCAGCGCGTAGCTCGTACGGGTGGATGTGGGACCGGGGAGGCGAGCCGACGCCTCCCCGGTTCGTTTGCGGTTTGTGAGCGAGAACCAAGAACGTAAGCGGACCGCACGCGAGCGGCTCCAGCAGGAACGGGCACAGGACCGGGTGCGCGAGAAGCGCAGGCGGACCATGATCGTGGCCGCGGCCGTGGTCGGAGTCCTCGGCCTGGCCGCCGTCGTCGGCCTGATCGCGGCGAACAGCGGCAAGGACGAGGACGGCCCGGCGGAGGCCGGGCCGCTCTCGGCACCGAGCGGTGCGCAGGGCGAGGAGCAGCTCGCGATCCCGGTCGGTGCGAGCGACGCGCCCTCCACCCTGACGGTGTGGGAGGACTTCCGCTGCCCGGCCTGCGCCCAGTTCGAGAACGCCCTGCGGGCCACGATCCACGAGCTGGAGCAGGCCGGCGAGCTCAGGATCGAGTACCGCCTCGCCACCCTCATCGACGGCAACATGGGCGGCAGCGGCTCGCTGCGCGCGGCGAACGCGGCGGCCTGCGCCCAGGACGCCGGGAAGTTCGCCGCCTACCACGACGTGCTGTTCATCAACCAGCCGCCGGAGCCGGACGACGCCTTCGCGGAGAACGACAGGCTCATCGAGCTCGCCGGCAAGGTCCAGGGCCTGGACACGCCCGCCTTCCGCAGCTGCGTCGAGGACGGCAAGCACGACAGCTGGGTCCGGAAGTCCGACGAGGCCTTCCAGAAGGGCGGCTTCCGGGGCACGCCGACCGTGCAGCTCAACGGGGAGTCGATCTTCCCGACGAAGGGCAAGGAGCAGATCTCCGTGGCCAACTTCAAGAAGTGGGTCGAGGAGGCCAACAAGGGCAAGAAGCCCGGCACCCAGCGGCCCACCGGGGCGTCCCCCGGCGCGCCCTCCTCCTGACCGCCTCCCCCGGCCCGCGGCCCCGGCGCACGACCGGAAGGCGCGCGCTCGTTACCCATACGTTGCCGGGTGGGTTGCCGTACGTCCCACCCGGCACGGTAGCGTCGGTGCTGCCATGGACATCGCCTACATTCCCAGCCCGTCGACCGGAGTGGTGCATCTCGGACCGCTTCCGCTGCGCGGCTATGCCTTCTGCATCATCATCGGCGTCTTCGTAGCCGTCTGGTTCGGCAACAAGCGCTGGATCGCCCGGGGCGGCAAGGCCGGTACCGTCGCCGACATCGCCGTGTGGGCCGTGCCCTTCGGCCTCGTCGGCGGCCGGCTCTACCACGTGATCACCGACTACCAGCTGTACTTCAGCGAGGGTGAGAACTGGGTCGACGCCTTCAAGATCTGGGAGGGCGGCCTCGGTATCTGGGGCGCGATCGCGCTCGGCGCCGTCGGCGCCTGGATCGGCTGCCGCCGCCGGGGCATCCCGCTCCCGGCGTGGGCCGACGCCCTCGCACCCGCGGTCGCCTTCGCCCAGGCCATCGGCCGCTGGGGCAACTGGTTCAACCAGGAGCTGTACGGCAGGGAGACCGACCTCCCCTGGGCCCTGAAGATCACCGAGGGGCCGAACCGCGAGGCGGGCCTCTACCATCCGACGTTCCTCTACGAGTCCCTGTGGTGCATCGGCGTCGCGCTGCTCGTGATCTGGGCAGACCGCCGCTTCAAGCTGGGCCACGGCCGGGCGTTCGCTCTCTACGTCGCCTCGTACTGCGTGGGCCGCGGCTGGATCGAGTACATGCGGGTCGACGAGGCGCACCACGTGCTGGGCCTGCGGCTCAACGTGTGGACCTCGATCGTGGTCTTCCTGCTGGCCGTCGTCTACATGGTGGTCTCGTCCCGGCTGCGCCCGGGCCGCGAGGAGATCGTGGAGCCCAGTGCGGTGGACCTGGCGAAGCCGTCGGGAGGCGCCGATCCCGAGTCCGCGGCCTCCGACCCCTCGAGCGGCGACGACTCGGAGGCGGACGGCGTCACCGACGACGCGGCAGAGGACACGCCCACGGACGCCGCCGGGGCGCCGGACGGCGAGGACCCGGCGAGTGCGGACACGGACGCCAGGCCGGCCGGCAAGGGCTGACGACCGACCCGTGACGAAGACCGCCGGAGGCGAGGCCTCCGGCGGTCTTCGCGCTTCCCGGCGTCGGACCCGCCGGGCCCGTCAGGGCTCCCAGTCCCGTGCCGCGAGGTCCAGCGTGCGCTGCGCCGCCGCCACGACCGCCGCGTCGACGAACCGCCCGTCCGGCAGGGCCATCGCCCCCTTGTCCGACGCGGCCGCCTTCACGATCTCCTCGGCTGCCTCGATCTCCTGCGGCGTCGGCCGGTACGCGCGCTCGATGACCGGCAGCTGACGGGGATGGATGGCCGCGCGGCCCACGAAGCCGAGGGAACGGCCGTGGGCGCACGAGGCGTGCAGCGCGTCGAGGTCGACGATGTCCGGGAACACGGACTGCGTCGGCGGCGCGAGCCCGGCCGCGCGAGCCGCGACCACCGTGCGCGTGCGCGGCCAGTCCAGGCCGGTGTCGCCGCGTACGCCGAGGTCGGCACGGAGATCGGACTCGCCGAGTGCGATGCCCCGGACCGCGTCGTGGGCCGTGGCGATGGCGTACGCGTGCTCGACGGCGAGCGCCGACTCCAGCAGCGCGTACAGGGGGACGCCCGGTGCCGCGGCCGCGATCTGCTGGATGTCAGTGGCGTATGCGACCTTGGGAACACGCAGAGCTGTCAGACCCGGCAGCCCTGCGAGGGCCTCGACGTCCAGGGGGGAGTTGATGCGGACATGGACCGGCAGGGGCAGGTGGGAGGCGAGCAGTTCGGCCGTGGCGGCAAGGGCGTAGTCCTTGCGGCCCTGGGACACCGCGTCCTCGAGGTCGACGATGACGACGTCGGCGCCGGAGGCGATGGCCTTGTGGACGACATCGGGGCGGTCACCGGGGGCATAGAGCCAGGTCAGGGGGAAGGTCATAGCGCTCCTTCGGTGCGGAGTGCGGTGATGTCGGCCGGGGTGAGGCCCAGTTCGGCGAGGACCTCCTCGGTGTCGGCGCCGTGCGGCCGGCCGGCCCAGCGGATGGCGCCGGGGGTGTCGGAGAGCCGGAAGAGGACGTTCTGCATACGCAGCGGGCCGAGCTCCGGGTCCGGGACCTCGGTGATCGTCCCGAGCGCCTGGTACTGGGGGTCGGAGACGATGTCGCGGATGTCGTAGACCGGGGCGATGGCCGCCTCGGCCTTCTCGAAGGCGGCCACGGCGTCGGCGCGGGTGTGCCGGGCGATCCATCCGCCGACCGCCGCGTCGAGCAGATCGGCGTGCTCGGCGCGGCCGATGCCCGTGGCGAACCAGGGTTCGTCGACCAGCTCGGGACGGCCGACCAGGTGCATGACCCGTTCGGCGACGGACTGGGCGGAGGTGGAGACGGCGAGCCAACTGCCGTCGGCCGTGCGGTAGATGTTGCGGGGGGCGTTGTTGCGGGAGCGGTTGCCGGTGCGCGGCTGGACGTAGCCGAGCTGGTCGTACCAGAGCAGCTGCGGCCCGAGCACGGCGAGGATCGGCTCGATGATCGCCATGTCGACGACCTGGCCACGGCCGGTGGTGGTGCGGGCGGCGAGCGCGGTCATGACGGCGTAGGCGGTGGTGAGCGCGGCGACGGAGTCGGCGAGGCCGAAGGGCGGCAGGGTGGGCGGGCCGTCGGGCTCGCCCGTGGCGGCGGCGAATCCGCTCATCGCCTCCGCGAGCGTCCCGAAGCCGGGCCGGCGGGAGTACGGCCCGAACTGGCCGAAGCCCGTGACCCGGGTCAGGACGAGACGGGGGTTGGCCTCGTTCAGTTCCTCCCAGCCGAGGCCCCACTTCTCCAGGGTGCCCGGGCGGAAGTTCTCGACGACCACGTCGGCGGTTCGCGCGAGCCGCAGCAGCGTGGCCCGGCCGCCGGCCGTGGACAGGTCCAGGGTGACGTTGCGCTTGTTGCGGCCGAGGACCTTCCACCACAGCCCGACGCCGTCCTTGGCGGGACCGTGGCCACGGGACGGATCGGGGTGGGTGGGGTGCTCCACCTTGATGACCTCGGCGCCGAAGTCGCCGAGCAGCGTGGCGCACAGCGGACCGGCGAAGAGGGTGGCCAGGTCGAGGACGCGGAGGCCGGCCAGGGGAGCGGGCGGGGTGTCCGGTGTGGGGGGCGGGGTCATGAGGCGGCGTCGATCTCGGGACGGTACGGCATGGAGGTGGACGCTCCTGGGCGTTGGACGGACAGGGCGGCGGCGGTGGAGGCCCACGCCAGGGCCTCGGGGACCGGTTTGCCTTCCCCGAGGGCGACGGCGAGGGCCCCGACGAAGGTGTCGCCCGCCGCGGTGGTGTCCACGGCGGCGACCTGCGGTGCGGGGACGGCGACGGGTTCGGCGTCGCGGGCGGCGTACAGGCAGCCCGCCGGGCCGAGGGTGATGACGACCTCGGGGACCTGCCGCAGCAGGGCCTCGGCGGCCCCGTGCGGGTCCGCGACTCCGGTGAGCGTGGCCGCCTCGTGCTCGTTGGGCACCAGCAGATCGGTGACGGCGAGGAGTTCGGGCGGCAGCGGCTGTACGGGAGAGGGGGTGAGCACGGTGCGTACGGCATGCCGGTGAGCGGCCTCGGCGCCGTCGAGCACGGCGCTGAGCGGAAGTTCGAGTTGCAGGAGGAGGAAGCCGGCGGTGGCGATGAGGGCTTCGTCGCCGGGGGTGAGACCGGTCACGGTGCCGTTGGCGCCGGGGATGACGACGATGGAGTTCCCGCCCTCGTCGTCGACGACGATGTGCGCGGTGCCGGAGGGGCCCTCGGCGGTGCGCAGGAGGTCGATGTCGACGCCGGACGCGTCGAGCGTGTGGCGGAGCACGTCGCCGAACTCGTCGGAGCCCACGGCGCCGATCATGGTGACGTCGCCGCCCGCGCGGGCGGCGGCCACGGCCTGGTTCGCTCCCTTGCCGCCGGGGATCGTACGGAACTCCCGTCCCGTGACGGTCTCTCCCCGCTTCGGGGCCTGCGCGACGTAGGCGACGAGGTCCATGTTGGTGCTGCCGAGCACCACGATGCCGGTCATGGGCGGAGTGCCTCCTTCAGCGTGAGACGGGCGAGGGTGTCGAAGCCGGTGCCGTCGAATCCGGCGACGGACGTGGACAGCCGGTTCTTCAGCGGGGCAGACCAGCGGTCCGGCAGCCGGTCGGGGTGACCGGCGAGCAGCCCGGTGAGCGAGCCGGCCGTCGCACCGTTCGAGTCGGTGTCGAGTCCGCCGGAGACGGCACGGCAGATGGAGCCGGTGAAGTCGCCGTCGGCATGGGTGAGGGCGGCGGCGAGCAGAGCGGCGTTGGGCAGGGCGTGCACCCAGTGGTACGAGCCGTAGGCCGCGTGGACGAGGTCGACGGCACGGTCGAAGTCGGCTTCCGCACGGGCCGCCCGGACGCCGAACCGCACGGCGCGGGCGAGTCGGGAGCGGGGCGGGACGACGCTCAGGCCGACGGCGATCGCCTCGTGCACGCCGGCGGTGCCGCCGGCTGCCGCGGCGATGGCGGCGGCGGTGAACATCGCGCTGTACACGCCGTTCGCGGTGTGGGTGAGCACGGCGTCGCGGTACGCCTGCTCGGCCGCGGCCGCGGGATCGCCGGGATTGGTCCAGCCGTGCGCGTCGGCCCGGATCGCGGCGCCGATCCATTCGCGGAAGGGGTTGCGGAAGGTGGCGGTGAGCGGGGGCTCGATGCCGGAGAGGAGATTGCGGTAGGCGACGCGTTCGGCGGTGAAGGTCCGCCCGGCGGGCAGCTCGTCCAGCCACAGGGCGCCGAGCTGCGCCGTGGTGAACCCGCGGCCGTGGCGCCGGAGGAGCACAAGCGCGAGCAGGGGGTGGTTCAGGTCGTCGTCCTCGGGCATGCCGTCGATGTTCTCGGCCAGTGAGGTGGCGGCGCTGCGCCGGTTCCACGGGTGGGCGGCGGCGAGTTCGGCGGGCAGGCCCCTGGCGGTGAACCAGGTGGTGAGCGGCCAGTTGCCGGTGGCGCGGCCGATGTCGCGGATGGCGTGGAGGGGCAGCTTCTCGACGGGCTTTCCCAGCAGGCAACCGACCGCCCGGCCGAGCCAGGCGGCGTGCAGGGCGTGCTCGTTCACGGCCGGGCGCGCTGCCCCGCCCGACGGACGCCCGTCTGCGCCGAGGGCCGAAGGGCCTGCCGGACGGGGTGCGGTGCCCGCCGGACGGGATGCGGTGCCTGCCGGACGGGGTGCCGGCCAGTCCGGGCAGGCGGCGACGATCGACGGCCAGTCCGTCGGCTCGTCCTCCGACAACGGCGAGGGAAGTAGGGCCAGTTCGTCGAGCAGCGCTTCCGCGAGCGTCCTCAGTTCCGGGCGCGGGATCGGGGAGGCGCCCGCGCGGGGCGGGGCGAGCATGCCGCCGGCGGCCAGCCAGCGGGCGCGGACGGGCGTCGCGTCGCGGCCGTCCTCTTCCGCCTGCCGCAGCTCGTGCCCGACGAGGTCCTCGGGCTGCACCCAGGACAGACGCAGCAGACCGGTCATCGCGCGTCCGTCAGCTCGGCGAACGCCGCCTCGTGGGCACGCCGGCGTGCCAGGTCCCGGAGGTGGATCTCGCGGGCCACGGCCGTCAGCTCCAGGGCGGGCGCGTGCAGGTCCACGCGGCTTGCCTCGGCGACCCGCTCCGCCCACTCCCGGGGCACCGCCGCCTCGCCGTGCAGCGCGCCCGCGATCGCGCCCGCCATCGTCGCGATGGAGTCGCAGTCCCGGCCGTAGTTGACGCAGGACAGCACCGTACGGCGGAAGTCGCCGTCGCAGACCAGCAGCATGCCGAGGGCGATCGGCAGTTCCTCGACCGCGTGCAGACGGGACGGCCTCCGGGCCCCCAGGGAGGGGGAGCGGTAGTCGGGGCCGACGGTGTCGAACGGTGCCACCGCGGCCCGCAGGGGGCCGAGCGCCGACTCGAAGTCCGAGTGCCCGGCGGCCGTTTCGGCGACGGCCTCGATGGCGGCCTGGGTGCCGTCCTTGGCGAGGTCGAGCGCCGCGTCGACCACGGTGGCGGGTGTCGCCTCCGGCAGGCAGGCCGCGGCGACCGCCGCCGCGAAGACGCCCGCCGCCTCGCGGCCGTACGAGGACTGGTGCGCGCCGGCGATGTCGAGGGCCTCGTGGTAAGCCGCCGTCGGATCGGCGGCGTTGACGAGGCCGACCGGGGCCATGTACATCGCGGCACCACAGTTGACGATGTTGCCGACGCCCGCCTCGCGCGGGTCGTTGTGCCCGTAGTGCAGCCGGTGGACGATCCATTTCTCGGCGAGGAAGACCCGGTGCAGGGGGAGGGTCTCGGCTTCGAGTTCGGGAATCCAGCGGGTGTTGGTGATCAGGTCCGGTACGAGGTGGTCGGCGACGGCGTAGGCGTCGAGGTGGTCGCGGACGGTGGCGTAGACGCGGACCAGGGCGTGGGTCATCAACGTGTCGTCGGTGATGTGGCCGTTGCCCTTGTGGTACGGGGCCAGAGGGCGAGCGGTGCGCCACTCGTCGCCGTTCCAGGGCCCGACGATGCCGTCGATGCGGCCGCCGTGCCGTTCGACGATCTGCTCGGGGCTGTAACCCTCGACGGGGCCGCCGAGCGCGTCGCCGACGGCGGCGCCGACGAGGCTGCCCGTGAACCGGTCGTCGAGTGAGGGGGGCGGGGGAGTCGTCCGCTCTGCCGGGGTCGCGCTCGTTCCGCTCGTCGCGGTCGCCGTGTTCGCCGTCGCTGTCGTCATGTCCGGATTGTCTCCCCGGTGCGGCGGTTGGCGGAGCACCGCGCGCCCGTATTCGGCCGTGCCCCCTCGGCTGCCCTACAGCGCGTCGTCGAGCAGACCGGCGAGTTCGACGAGGTCGGTGCCGGCGAGGTGGGGCAGGGCGCAGCCCGCCAGGGTGCGGCAGGTGTCGCGCCACGTGCCGGGTACGCAGTCGCCGCCGCCGAGCACGCCGGTGAGCGCGCCGGCCAGCGCGGGGGCGGAGTCGGCCACGCGGGAGAGGCAGGCAGCGGCGGGCACGGCCTCGGCGACGCGGCCGCGGGCGGCGGTGGTGACGGCGAGCGCGACGGGGACGGTCTCGGCCGCGGCGATGCCGTAGCTGTAGACGTGGTCGACGATCTGATGCTCCAACAGGGGCACGAGCTCGAACGCGCCGCCGGCCTCGTGGGCGAGTCCGACCGCATGGCGCGCGTTGCGGCCGATCTCGGTGGACTCCGGGAGCTGGGCGAGGGCGGCCCCGACCATGGCGTCGACGGACGCGCCGCCGAGCGCCGCGGCGACGGCGGCGGCCATCGCGCGGGCGCCGTGCACGCCGTCGCCGTCCTGGGTGTAGCGGGCGTCGAACTCGGCGAGTTCGGCGGCCGCGGCCGGGTCGCCGGGGTACACGACGGCGAGTACGGCGGCCCGTACGCAGGCCGCGTCGTCGAAGTAGTGCGGGTTGTCGTGACCGGTGGCGGGCGGGCGCAGTCCGGTCGCGAGGTTGCCCAGTCCGGCGCGTACGGAGATCCGGGCGCGCAGGGGAAGTACGGCGGACTCGACCTCGGCGGCGCGGTCGGCGGCCGCGGCGACCTGGCTGGCGAGGGAGTTCCAGGCCAGGTCCACGGCGGCGCGCAGGCGGCGGCCGGGGGCGAGCCCGCGGAAGTGGTCCCCACGGGCGGTGAGCACGGTCCCGGCGGCGAAGGCGGCCCATTCGGCGTCGTCCGAGGGGCCGAGCCGCAGGGGCTCGGGGGGCTGGTTGAGGGCGATGGGGACGGGGAGGGTGGTGGTGGCGTTGTGCTCGGCGAAGGTGTCGAGCTCGCGGGTGAGCCGGCGGGTCCACTCGGGCATGCGGCCGGCGCGGTGCCGGGCGGCGGGCCAGCCGGCGGCATCACCGGCGGCGAGCCCGAGGAGCAGCCCTTCGACGGGGCGCGGGGAGGTGCGGGTGGCGGGCGGCGGCGCGTGGCTCTCCCCCACCCCGCCTTTTCCCGGAGCCGGGGTCGTGCCCCCGGACCCCCGTTGTCTCCCCGTCGGGCCCGCACCGAGCCGGCCCCCGGGCCCCGGGGAGTGCGTTGCGTGCGCTGCCGGCAGCGGGTCTTCGGGTGTGTGCGTGTCGAGGGGGCCGTCGGGCCTTTGACGGTCGTGGGCGGTGTGCGCCGTCGGCGCCGCGTCCGCGCCGAGCCGGCCTCGGGGCCCCGGGCGCCTGGCGTGCGTCGCCGACGGCGCGCCTCCGGACGCCCCCGCGAGCCGGCCCCCGGGCCCCGGGGGCTTCGCGTCCGCCGCCGACGCCGCGTCCGTGACGGGATGGTTCCCGGGGGCCCGGGGGTTGCGCGCCGGCGGCCCGTCCTCGCCCGGACCGTCCCCGGGGGCCCGGGCCCGTTGCGCGCCGTGTGGGCTGTCGGGCCGGGGTGTCATCGGGCCGGGGGCGGGGTCAGGAGCGTCGCCACGTCCAGGACGTGGTGGCCGCGCATCGACGGGAGGCAGGTGCCGCGGACCGGGCCGATCGCCGACGACCACGCGTCCGGGATCGCCCCCGCCCCGGACACCGCTCCCGCCAGCGCGCCCGCCACCGCCGCCGTCGTGTCTGCGTCGCGGCCCATGTTCACCGCCGTGAGCACCGAGCGGCGGAAGTCCCCGCGCGCCGCCGCGAACGCGCCGAAGGCCAGGCCCACCGCCTCGGGGGCCAGGTCGGTCCAGGGATAGCCGCCGATCACGACCGTCGAGCGGATCGCCCGTTCCATGGACAGCACATCCGGGTAGGTGCGGCCCGCCGCCACGACCGCGCGGCGCATCGAGCGGGCCGTCCACGAGTCCATGGGGACCACCGACAGCGCCGCCCCGATCACCCCGGCCGGGCCCGCCCCGCCCATCGCCGCCGCGACCCCGGCCGCGACCGCCCGGCCTCCGTAGATGCCCTCGCCGTCGTGGCTGACGCTGCCGTCGATCGTCACCAGCCGGGCCGCCTCCTCGGGCTGCCCGGCCGCGAAGACGCCGAACGGCGCCGCCCGCATCGCCAGGCCGTCGCTCCACGCGTGCCGGTGCTGCGCCGAGATCGGGGCGGCGAGACCGCGGCGCAGGTTCTCCAGCGTGCCCCGCTCGCTGAAGCCGGCTCCGCGGAAGGGGCCCTCGTCCAGGTCCGCGATCCACTCGTGCCAGGCCGACTCCACGTGTGCGACGGTCAGCTCCGAGCCGTGCCGGGCGAGCAGCAGGCCCGAGAAGATCGCGTACTCGGTGTCGTCCGTGCCCGCGGGGTCGTCGCAGACGAAGCCCTCGATCCGGCCCCAGCGGCGGCGGATCTCGGAGGGCCGCAGGTTCTCGGCGGGCGCGCCGAGCGCGTCGCCGACCGCGAGGCCGAGCAGCGCGCCGCGCGCGCGGTCGTGCAGGTCCGCGGCGGGAGGCGCGGCGGCGGCCGCCGCGCCCGTGACCGCCGGGGCGGCCGTGTACGAGTCGGTCAGCAACTCCATGGAAGGGGCCCTTTCGCGCGCGCGAGCCTGTTCCCGGATGTCTGCCACGCGTCGGCCGCGAGACAGCCAGAGAAACGTTTCTGTCACCCGGCTTGCCCCACCCTCCCGGTCCGGGTAAGTAAAGCCTGCCTTGCTGGCGCGCCCCTTACATCCTGCGTATTTTCGTGGGTGTTGAGGGGGCGCGGGCCCGTCGGGTCCGCTGTCGGAGAGGGGAGAGCTGTGTCCATCATCGAAACCGAGGCCACGCTTCACGAGGCGCACCGCGACAATCACACGCACCGTGACGTGAGCGGCGGCTGGCTGCGCCCGGCGGTGTTCGGCGCGATGGACGGGCTCGTGTCCAACCTCGCCCTGATGACCGGCGTCGCGGGCGGAGCGGTCTCGCAGCAGACGATCGTCATCACGGGACTGGCCGGACTCGCGGCGGGAGCGTTCTCGATGGCCGCGGGCGAGTACACCTCCGTGGCCTCGCAGCGAGAGCTGGTCCAGGCCGAACTCGACGTCGAGCGGCGGGAGTTGCGCAAGCACCCGGTCGACGAGATGGAGGAGCTCGCCGCGCTCTACGTCGCCCGCGGCGTCGAGCCCGCGCTCGCCCGCGAGGTGGCGATGCAGCTCTCCCGGGACCCCGACCAGGCGCTGGAGATACACGCCCGCGAGGAGCTGGGCATCGATCCCGACGACCTGCCCTCGCCCACCGTCGCCGCCGTCTCGTCCTTCGGGTCGTTCGCGCTCGGTGCGCTGCTGCCGGTCCTGCCGTATCTGCTCGGTGCGAGCGCCCTGTGGCCGGCCGTGCTGGTCGCCCTCGTCGGGCTCTTCGCCTGCGGCGCGCTGGTCGCCCAGGTCACCGCCCGCAACTGGTGGTACAGCGGGCTGCGCCAGCTCGCGCTGGGCGGGGCCGCCGCGGCCGTCACGTACGGTCTGGGCATGCTCATCGGCGGCGCGGTCTGACCCCGACCATGCGGAATCATCCCCACCGGCCCAAGTCAAGGGCCGGTGCGGTGGCATTTTCGGGCTCTATCACGGACCCTGTGACGTACGTCCTCTCCTCGAACAGGCCTCGGGATGAGACACTATGCACAGCGCTACATAAGTAGCCGTTACCCGGCGGTTTCAATGCCGTAATCGCGGGGCATGAGCCGTAGGCGCTGCAGGCAACGAAGCCCGCACCTGCGACGGTCCTCCGAATCCCGATCTGTCCGGTCCGTTCGGCTGTGACCCACCCTTCACCGCTTGGCGCGGTGTCCGCATGCTGGAATGAGCTATTCGCTTTCCGAGAAGCACTCCATCATGTAACCTGCACGAAATTTCGCGGAGGGCCAACGTCGTCCCTCGGCACTGCACATGCCACGACGACGACGGGAGAGCCGATGCGTTCCGACGCCTGGTCGCCCATGGACGGTCGCCCCGCCCCCCAGGGGATGTACGACCCCCGTAACGAACACGACGCCTGCGGTGTCGGGTTCGTGGCCACCCTCACCGGTGTAGCCAGCCATGAGCTGGTCGAGCAGGCGCTGACCGTACTGCGGAACCTCGAGCACCGAGGCGCCACCGGATCCGAGCCGGACTCCGGCGACGGCGCCGGCATCCTGATGCAGGTACCCGACGCCTTCCTGCGGGATGTCGCCGGATTCGACCTCCCCGAGGCCGGCTCCTACGCCGTCGGCATCGCCTTCCTTCCCGCCGACGGCTCCGCACAGGCCGTCTCGCGGATCGAGACGATCGCCGCCGAAGAGGGCCTGAACGTCCTCGGCTGGCGTGAGGTCCCCGTCACGCCCGACCTTCTCGGCAACGGCGCCCGCACCACCATGCCCGCCTTCCGTCAGCTCTTCGTCGCCGACGGCACGAGCAGCGGCATCGCGCTGGACCGCAAGGCCTTCGTCCTGCGCAAGCGCTCGGAGCGCGAGGCCGGGGTGTACTTCCCCTCCCTCTCCGCCCGCACGATCGTCTACAAGGGCATGCTGACCACCGGCCAGCTGGAGCCCTTCTTCCCGGACCTGTCCGACCGGCGCTGCGCCACCGCTGTCGCGCTCGTCCACTCCCGGTTCTCCACGAACACCTTCCCGAGCTGGCCGCTGGCCCACCCGTACCGCTTCGTCGCGCACAACGGCGAGATCAACACGGTCAAGGGCAACCGCAACTGGATGCGCGCCCGTGAGTCCCAGCTCGCGACCGGACTGTTCGGCGAGGGCGCCCTGGACCGGATCTTCCCGGTCTGCACCCCCGATGCCTCCGACTCCGCCTCGTTCGACGAGGTCCTGGAGCTGCTCCACCTCGGCGGGCGCTCGCTGCCGCACTCCGTGCTGATGATGGTCCCCGAGGCGTGGGAGAACCACGACTCCATGGACCCGGCCCGGCGCGCCTTCTACCAGTACCACTCCACGATGATGGAGCCCTGGGACGGCCCGGCCTGCGTCACCTTCACCGACGGCACGCAGGTGGGCGCCGTGCTGGACCGCAACGGTCTGCGCCCCGGCCGGTACTGGGTCACCGACGACGGACTCGTGGTCCTGTCGTCCGAGGTGGGCGTGCTGGACATCGACCCCGCGAAGGTCGTCCGCAAGGGCCGCCTGCAGCCCGGCAAGATGTTCCTCGTCGACACCGCCGAGCACCGCATCATCGAGGACGACGAGATCAAGTCCGCCCTCGCCGCCGAGGCGCCCTACGCCGAGTGGCTCGAGGCCGGCGAGATCGAGCTCGAGGACCTCCCCGAGCGCGAGCACATCGTCCACACCCACGCCTCGGTCACCCGCCGCCAGCAGACCTTCGGCTACACCGAGGAGGAGCTGCGCGTCATCCTGGCGCCGATGGCCCGCACCGGGGGCGAGCCGCTCGGCTCGATGGGCACCGACTCGCCGATCGCGGCCCTCTCCGAGCGCCCGCGGCTGCTGTTCGACTACTTCACCCAGCTGTTCGCGCAGGTCACCAACCCGCCGCTGGACGCCATCCGCGAGGAGCTCGTCACCTCGCTGTACTCCTCGCTCGGCCCCCAGGGCAACCTGCTGGAGCCGACCGCCGCGTCCTGTCGCAGCGTCACGCTGCCCTTCCCGGTGATCGACAACGACGAGCTGGCCAAGCTCATCCACATCAACGCCGACGGCGACATGCCGGGCATGACCGCCGCCACGCTCGCCGGCCTCTACCGGGTCTCCGGCGGCGGAGACGCGCTGGCCGCCCGGATCGAGGAGATCTGCGCCGAGGCGGACGCCGCCATCGAGAACGGCGCGCGCCTGATCGTGCTCTCCGACCGGCACTCGGACGCCGAGCACGCGCCGATCCCGTCGCTGCTGCTCACCTCCGCCGTGCACCACCACCTCATCCGCACCAAGCAGCGCACCCAGGTGGGTCTGCTGGTCGAGGCCGGCGACGTCCGCGAGGTGCACCACGTCGCGCTGCTCATCGGCTACGGCGCCGCCGCGGTCAACCCGTACCTGGCCATGGAGTCCGTCGAGGACCTGCTGCGCGCCGGTACGTTCATCGAGGGCATCGAGCCCGAGAAGGCCATCCGCAACCTGATCTACGCCCTCGGCAAGGGCGTCCTCAAGGTCATGTCCAAGATGGGCATCTCCACGGTCGCCTCCTACCGCGGCGCGCAGGTCTTCGAGGCCGTCGGCCTGGACGAGGCGTTCGTCGAGAAGTACTTCAACGGCACCGCCACCAAGATCGGCGGCGCCGGTCTCGACGTCGTCGCCAAGGAGGTCGCCGCCCGCCACGCCAAGGCGTACCCGGCCTCCGGCGTCCCCTCCGCGCACCGCGCGCTGGAGATCGGCGGCGAGTACCAGTGGCGCCGCGAGGGCGAGCCGCACCTGTTCGACCCCGAGACGGTCTTCCGCCTGCAGCACGCCACGCGCAACAAGCGGTACGACATCTTCAAGAAGTACACGGACCGTGTGAACGAGCAGTCCGAGCGGCTCATGACGCTGCGCGGCCTGTTCGGCTTCAGGAGCGACCGCGAGCCGATCTCCATCGACGAGGTCGAGCCGGTCAGCGAGATCGTCAAGCGCTTCTCCACCGGCGCCATGTCGTACGGCTCCATCTCCAAGGAGGCGCACGAGACCCTCGCCATCGCCATGAACCAGCTGGGCGGCAAGTCCAACACCGGTGAGGGCGGCGAGGACCCGGAGCGCCTGTACGACCCCGAGCGCCGCTCGTCCATCAAGCAGGTCGCCTCCGGCCGCTTCGGCGTGACCAGCGAGTACCTGGTCAACGCGGACGACATCCAGATCAAGATGGCCCAGGGCGCCAAGCCCGGCGAGGGCGGCCAGCTGCCCGGCCACAAGGTCTACCCCTGGGTCGCCAAGACCCGGCACTCCACACCGGGTGTCGGTCTGATCTCGCCGCCGCCGCACCACGACATCTACTCCATCGAGGATCTCGCCCAGCTGATCCACGACCTCAAGAACGCCAACCCGGCCGCGCGCATCCACGTGAAGCTGGTCTCCGAGGTCGGTGTCGGCACGGTCGCCGCGGGTGTCTCCAAGGCGCACGCGGACGTCGTCCTCATCTCCGGCCACGACGGCGGTACGGGCGCTTCCCCGCTCACCTCGCTGAAGCACGCGGGCGGCCCCTGGGAGCTCGGCCTCGCCGAGACCCAGCAGACGCTGCTGCTCAACGGCCTGCGCGACCGGATCGTCGTGCAGACCGACGGCCAGCTGAAGACCGGCCGCGACGTCGTCATCGCCGCGCTGCTCGGCGCCGAGGAGTTCGGTTTCGCGACCGCGCCCCTCGTCGTCTCCGGCTGCGTCATGATGCGCGTGTGCCACCTGGACACCTGCCCGGTCGGCATCGCCACGCAGAACCCGGTGCTGCGCGAGCGGTTCTCCGGCAAGGCCGAGTTCGTCGTGAACTTCTTCCAGTTCATCGCCGAAGAGGTCCGCGAGATCCTCGCCGAGCTGGGCTTCCGCAGCGTCGAGGAGGCCGTCGGCCACGCCGAACTGCTCGACACCACGCGCGCCGTGAACCACTGGAAGGCGCAGGGCCTCGACCTCGCCCCGCTCTTCCACGTGCCCGAGCTGCCCGAGGGCGCCGTGCGCCACCAGCTGATCGAGCAGGACCACGGCCTGGAGAAGGCCCTGGACAACGAGCTCATCGAGCTGGCCGCCGACGCGCTGAACGCGGCGAGCGCCGAGGATGCCCAGCCGGTGCGCGCGCAGGTCGCGATCCGCAACATCAACCGCACCGTCGGCACCATGCTCGGCCACGAGGTGACGAAGAGGTTCGGCGGCGCGGGTCTGCCCGACGACACCGTCGACATCACGTTCACGGGCTCCGCGGGCCAGTCCTTCGGCGCCTTCGTGCCGCGCGGCATCACGCTGCGCCTGGAGGGCGACGCCAACGACTACGTCGGCAAGGGCCTGTCCGGCGGCCGGATCGTCGTCCGTCCGGACCGCGGCGCCGACCACCTCGCCGAGTACTCGACCATCGCCGGCAACACCATCGCGTACGGCGCGACCAGCGGCGAGCTGTTCCTGCGCGGCCGCACCGGCGAGCGGTTCTGCGTCCGCAACTCGGGCGCGACCGTCGTCTCCGAGGGCGTGGGCGACCACGGCTGCGAGTACATGACCGGCGGCCACGCGGTGGTGCTCGGCGAGACGGGCCGCAACTTCGCGGCCGGTATGTCCGGCGGCATCGCGTACGTGATCGACCTCGACCGGGACAACGTCAACTCCGGGAACCTGGAGGCGATCGAGGCCCTGTCCGACGCCGACAAGCAGTGGCTGCACGACGTCGTGCGCCGCCACCACGAGGAGACGGGCTCAACCGTCGCCGAGAAGCTTCTCGCCGACTGGACCGCGAGCGCGGACCGGTTCAGCAAGATCATCCCGACCACGTACAAGGCAGTGCTCGCCGCCAAGGACGCCGCTGAGCTCGCCGGTCTCTCCGAGCAGGAGACCACCGAGAAGATGATGGAGGCGGCGACCAATGGCTGACCCCAAGGGCTTCCTGACCACCGGGCGCGAGGTCGCCAAGACCCGCCCCGCCGAGGAGCGCGTCAAGGACTGGAACGAGGTCTACGTCCCCGGCTCCCTGCTGCCGATCATCAGCAAGCAGGCCGGCCGCTGCATGGACTGCGGCATCCCGTTCTGCCACAACGGCTGTCCGCTCGGGAACCTCATCCCCGAGTGGAACGACTACGCCTACCGCGAGGACTGGTCCGCCGCGTCCGAGCGGCTGCACGCGACCAACAACTTCCCGGAGTTCACCGGCCGGCTGTGCCCCGCTCCCTGCGAGGCGGCGTGCGTGCTGGGCATCAACCAGCCCGCCGTCACCATCAAGAACGTCGAGGTCTCCATCATCGACAAGGCGTGGGACTCCGGTGACGTGACCCCGCAGCCACCGGAGCGCCTGTCCGGCAAGACCGTCGCGGTCATCGGCTCGGGCCCGGCGGGCCTGGCCGCCGCCCAGCAGCTGACCCGGGCCGGCCACACGGTCGCCGTGTACGAGCGCGCCGACCGCATCGGCGGCCTGCTGCGGTACGGCATCCCCGAGTTCAAGATGGAGAAGGTGCACATCAACCGGCGCATCGAGCAGATGCGCGCGGAGGGCACCAAGTTCCGCACCGAGATCGAGATCGGCCGTGACATCGACGCCGCGAAGCTGCGGCAGCGGTACGACGCGGTCGTCATCGCGGCCGGTGCGACCGTCTCGCGCGACCTGCCCGTCCCGGGCCGGGAGCTCAAGGGGATCCACTTCGCGATGGAGTACCTGCCGCTCGCCAACAAGGTGCAGGAGGGCGACTTCGTCGCTCCTCCGATCACCGCCGAGGGCAAGCACGTCGTCGTCATCGGCGGCGGCGACACCGGCGCGGACTGCGTCGGCACGGCCCACCGGCAGGGCGCGGCGTCCGTCACGCAGCTGGAGATCATGCCGAAGCCGGGCGAGGAGCGGTCGGCGGGGCAGCCGTGGCCGACCTTCCCCATGCTCTACAAGGTCACCTCGGCGCACGAGGAGGGCGGCGAGCGGGTCTACTCCGTCTCGACCACCCACTTCGAGGGCGACGAGGACGGCAACGTCCAGTTCCTCCACCTCGTCGAGGTCGAGTTCGTCGACGGCAAGCTGGAGCAGAAGCCGGGGACGGAGCGGAAGATCCCCGCGCAGCTGGTCACCCTCGCCATGGGCTTCACCGGCACGGACCGGGCCAACGGTCTGGTCGAGCAGTTCGGCCTGGAGCTCGACGAGCGCGGCAACATCGCGCGCGACGCCGACTTCGCGACGAACGTCGACGGTGTGTTCGTGGCGGGCGACGCGGGCCGCGGCCAGTCGCTGATCGTGTGGGCGATCGCCGAGGGCCGCTCGGCGGCACGCGGAGTCGACCGCTACCTGACGGGGGCGAGCGAACTGCCCGCCCCGATCCGCCCGACGGACCGTGCGCTCACGGTCTGACGCGGATCCCCTGATCGTCCCGTACAACGGCGTACGGAACTGATCGCGGCGCCTGCCCCTGTCCCCGACCGGACGGGCAGGCGCCGCGGTGCGTCCGGGCCCGGGGCGGTTGCCCCGGGCCCGCTGCGCGGGGGCGCTGCCCCCGCGGGCCCCACCTGCCGTGCTCGGCGCCCGGCCCGGTGCCGGCGGGGCCGTGTGCGCCTGCCGGGGCTCTGCCCCGGACCCCGCGCCTCAATAGCCGGCGGGGCTGGATCGTGCCGGTCGGCCGGGGGATTGGGCGCGGACGCCGGGAAGGTACCCTCGGCACGATCTCCCCGCGCACCTGCCCACTCGCACGGCACGACGAACGGAGCGCCGCATGGCCCTCGCCGGCACCACCCCGGGCCCGGCCATCAGCCTCCGCAAGGTCGAGGAGCGGGCTCCCGCGCTCGTGAGCCTCTACAAGTCCGCCGGCGTCAGTCTCCACAAGCACGGACTGCACGGGCAGCGCGCCGCCGTCTATCTCGTCCTCGACTACTCCGGGTCCATGAAGGAGTACTACCGGGACGGCAGCGTCCAGGCGCTCGCCGACCGGGTCCTCGGGCTCTCCGCCAACCTCGACGACGACGGCCGCGTCCCCGTCGTGCTCTTCTCCACGGACGTCGACGCCGTCACCGACATCGCCCTCGACCGCCACCACGGCCGGGTCGACGAGATCGTCGCCGGCCTCGGCCACATGGGCAGGACCAGCTACCACCTGGCCATGGACGCCGTGATCGACCACTACATCGACAGCGGGTCCACCGCCCCGGCGCTGGTCGTCTTCCAGACCGACGGCGGCCCGATCAACAAGCTCGCCGCCGAACGCTACCTGTGCAAGGCGGCACGGCTGCCCCTGTTCTGGCAGTTCATCGGCTTCGGCAACAAGCGCAGTTCGCAGTTCGACTTCCTGCGCAGGCTCGACGAACTCGCCGTCCCCGCCAGGCGTCCCGTCGACAACGCCGGCTTCTTCCACGCCGGGTCCGACCCGCGCCAGGTGCCGGACACCGAGCTGTACGACCGGCTGGTCGGGGAGTTCCCGCACTGGCTCGCCGCCGCCCGCGCCCAGGGCATCGTCCGGTGACCGTGCGCGTCCTGCGTGCCGCGGGCCGCACCGCCGTGCCGTGGAAGAACGGCGGCGGCGTGACCAGGGAGATCGCCGCCTCGCCCGAGGGTGCGCCGATGGACGCCTTCGACTGGCGCATCAGCCTCGCCGACGTCGCGGCAGACGGCCCCTTCTCCGCGTTCCCCGGAGTGGACCGCACCCTCACCGTCGTGGAGGGCCCGGGCATGGACCTCACCGTCGGGGGCGAGAGGCTGCTCGTCGACGAGCGGTTCGTGCCCCGGGACTTCCCCGGCGACCGCGCCACCGACGGCCGGCTCCTCGGCGGCCCGGTGGTCAACTTCAACGTCATGCACCGCCGCGACCGCGCCGACGTCGTCACCGCGGTCGTGCGGGGCAGCCTGCCCCTCGTCGTCCCGGACGGCTCGGTCGTCGTGGTCGTGGCCCTGTGGGGCACGACGGTGCTGGAGGCCGGGCGCCCCGCAGCCGGGCGCGTCACGCTCGGCCGGTACGACGCGGCCGTGGTGGACGGCCATGCGGGCGTCCTGCGGACGGACGGCGACGCGGCGGTGGTCACGATCCGCGTCCCGGCCGCCTGAGCCCCCACCCGGGCGACCGCTGCCCGCCCGGCGTTCCAGGCCGCCGGGCCGAACGCGGTCCGTCCGGATGACGCCGCCGAAACCCGACAGAAGATGTCCGGTTTCCCTGGTGGGATGAGGTCATGACCTTCGCCCCCTGGTCCGCCTTCCGGACCGCCGAGCCCGCCTTCGCCGAGACCGTCCAGCACCGCTTCGAGCGCTACAGGCACCATGTGCTCGCCACCCTGCGCAAGGACGGATCGCCCCGCCTGACCGGCCTGGAGGTGGACTTCCGCTTCGGTGAGCTGTGGCTCGGCATGATGCCCTACTCCCGCAAGGCGCAGGATCTCCAGCGCGATCCGCGCTTCGCCCTGCATGCCAATCCGGGGGCCGACGACTCCATGGACGGCGGTGACGTGCGCGTCTCCGGGCGGGCGGTCGAGGTGACCGACCCCGAGGAGGTGGCGCGCTTCGCCGCCGAGGCCGAGCCGCCCGAGCCCTTCCACCTCTTCCGGGCCGAGCTAGGCGAGGTGGTGCGCACCTGTGTCGAGGGCGACGAACTCGTCGTGCGGACCTGGCGGCCGGGCGCGGAGGTCAGGACGATGCGGCGTCGCTGACCGGCGTCTTCGCCGGACAGCACCCGCGTCCGGCGCACCGGCGGGCTGCCCCACGCGTCGATCCGGCTACGCGTCGTCCCTGACCGGCGAGGGCGTCTGAGTCAGCAGCCGGCATGTGTAACGGGACGGACGGGCGGGACGACAATGGACGCGTGCCCCCGACGAAGAAGAACCAGGTGAACCCGGCCCCGCCCGAGCGGCGCGCCGAACTCCTCGCCACGGCGGCCGAGGTGTTCGCCGCACACGGCTACAACGCGACCACCGTCCGCCGCATCGCCGACGAGGCCGGCATGCTCGCCGGCAGCCTCTACTACCACTTCGATTCCAAGGAGTCGATGCTCGACGAGATCCTCTCCACGTTCCTCGACGAGCTCTGGGCCGGGTACGACGCCGTGCTCGCCGCCGGCCTCGGACCGCGCGAGACCATCGAGGCGCTCGTCACCGAATCGTTCCGCGAGATCGACCGGCACCGGGCGGCCGTCGCCATCTACCAGAAGGAGTCCCGGCACCTGGCCGCGCAGCCGCGCTTCGGCTATCTCGCCGAATCCCAGGCCAAGTTCGAGAAGGCCTGGCTCGGAACGCTGGAGCGCGGCGTCGCGGAACGCGTCTTCCGCGCCGACCTCGACGTCCGGCTCACCTACCGCTTCGTGCGCGACACCGTATGGGTCGCCGCGTCCTGGTACCGGCCGGACGGACAGCACAGCCCCGAGGAGATCGCCCGCCAGTACCTGTCGATGGTGCTGGACGGTATCGCCGTACGCACCTGATGGAGGCGCGGGGGTCCGGGGGCGGAGTCTTCGGCAAGATCCGGAAGAGAGGGCCTAGTCTAGGGCCTCTCGTTTGGATCATGCCGGGCTCGCGGGCCCTGGCACGCACGCTCGCCGCGTTGTCGTCGGTCGCCATGGCTCCGCCATTGTCTCCCTCCTCCGCCTTGCGATCGCACGCACCAGACCCTCCCCCTACGCCCTGCGGGCGTGGGGGGACCCCCACTCACTGATCCGGCCTGATCCAAACGAAAGACCCTAGGTCCCGGCCGCCGGCAGGCCTATCGGGTTCGGGAAGCGCAGCGCATCCGCGCACGCCCGCGACAGCGGCGTCAGCGTCTTCAGCAGCTCATCGGCCGCCCCCGCCCCCACCGCCGCCCCGTCCGTCGCCGCCTCCACCGCGCGGTGGACCTCGCGGCCGGCGTCCGTCGCCGTACCGTCCGGTCCCAACAGCCCGCGGTCCGTCAGGCGTTGGCAGGCCGCCGACCACTGCTCGTCCGACCACCCGCGGTGCGGCTGGAGTTCGGAGCGCGGCAGGTCGATACCCGCCCGCAGCGCCAGGATCTCGCAGCCGTCGAGCCCCGCTGCCTCCAGCGCCGCCACATGCCCGTCCCCGCGGTGCTCGCGCAGGAGCGTGGCGCAGTGCCACAGCCGGTCGACCGGGTCGTCGGGCCAGGGCAGACCGGCGTTCGCCGCGGCCAGTGGACGGCCCCCGACGTCGAGGTCCCGGGCGTACGGGGTCAGGAGCTCCGCGGCCCGGGCGGTCTCCGTCTCCAGGCCGGCGAGCAGGCGGCGCAGCGCCGCCCGCGCCCCCGAGCGGCGCACGGCGAGCGCCTCCGCGGGGGAGACCCGGTCCCACACGGACGGCAGCGCGCGGGCCGCCATCGCGGGGGCGAACGAGAAGAACGCCGCCACCACCGGCCCCGGGCCGACCGGCCCCAGCGGCGCGGCGCGCCCGGCGAAATAGCCGCGCCAGAATCCGCGCAGCCCGGCCTCCTCGAAGGCGGCGTGGGACTCGGGCGCGAAGTAGGTGACGGCGTGGACGGGTTCGATGAGGGACCAGAGCGTACGGGGGGTGTTCTTGGTCGTGTCCATGTCCATGGAGAGATTCTGCCCGAGGGATCCCGACCTTCACCGCCGATACGTGCTACGGTGAAGGCGTTGCAGTTTTGGTACCCATGAACTTTGTGTGCGCCTGACGGGAATGCTTCCTCAGGCGCATGTTTTGTTTCCGGCACTCTCCGGATGGGGTCAATGCAGCGACAGGGAGTCCACGCAGTGTGGATTCTCGGCTTGCCCCGTTTTAGGAGAATGACATGGCAACTGGCACCGTGAAGTGGTTCAACGCGGAAAAGGGCTTCGGCTTCATCGAGCAGGACGGCGGCGGCGCCGACGTCTTCGCCCACTACTCGAACATCGCCACCTCGGGCTTCCGCGAGCTCCAGGAAGGCCAGAAGGTCACCTTCGACGTCACGCAGGGCCAGAAGGGCCCGCAGGCGGAGAACATCGTCCCGGCCTGATCGCTGGACGTACACCTCGGCCGGGGCCCGCACCGCACGGTGCGGGCCCCGGCTCGTTCTGTCCACAGGGACCAGGAAGGCACTGCCTATGAACCGCTCCGAACGTCCGGTACGCAAGCGACCGGCAGGCACCCGCGCCACCTCGCGTGCCAAGGCCCCGGCGAAGGGCGCCGCGAAGTCCGCCGCCCGCCGGCCGGTCGCGCCGCAGGAATTCACGCTGCCGGAAACCGTCACCCCGGCGCTGCCTGCCGTCCAGGCGTTCGGTGAGCTGGACATGCCGGCCGCCCTGCTCAAGACCCTGGACGCACAGGGCGTCACCGCTCCCTTCCCCATCCAGGCGGCGACTCTGCCGAACTCCCTGGCCGGACGGGACGTCCTCGGCCGCGGCCGCACCGGCTCGGGCAAGACGCTCGCCTTCGGGCTCGCGCTGCTCGCCCGCACCGCGGGCCGGCGCGCCGAGCCGAAGGCGCCGCTGGCCCTCGTCCTCGTTCCGACGCGCGAACTGGCGCAGCAGGTCACCGACGCGCTCGCCCCCTACGCGACCTCCGTGCAGCTGCGGCTCGCCACAGTCGTCGGCGGGCTGTCGATCAACAAGCAGGCGGGATCGCTGCGGCGCGGCGCCGAGGTGCTCGTGGCGACGCCCGGCCGGCTGATCGACCTCGTCGAACGCGGCGACTGCCGCCTCGACCAGGTGTCCGTCACGGTTCTCGACGAGGCCGACCAGATGGCCGACATGGGCTTCATGCCGCAGGTCACGGCGCTGATGAAGCAGGTCGAGCCGGACGGCCAGCGGATGCTGTTCTCCGCGACGCTGGACAAGAACATCGACCGGCTGGTGCGGCTGTACCTCAGCGACCCCGTCGTGCACTCCGTCGACCCGTCCGCCGGTGCGGTGACGACGATGGAGCACCACGTGCTGCACGTCGCCGACGAGACCGACAAGAAGGCCGTCGCCGTACGCATCGCAGCCCGCGACGGCCGGGTGATCCTCTTCGTCGACACCAAGCGGACCGCCGACCGATTCGCCAAGCGGCTACTGGCCAGCGGCGTGCCCGCGGCGGCCCTGCACGGCGGCCGTTCGCAGCCGCAGCGCAACCGCACCCTGGACCAGTTCAAGAACGGTCAGGTCACCGCGCTGGTCGCGACGAACGTGGCGGCCCGGGGCATCCACGTCGACGACCTCGACCTGGTCGTCAACGTGGACCCGCCCGTCGATCACAAGGACTATCTGCACCGCGGCGGTCGCACCGCCCGTGCGGGTGAGTCCGGCAGTGTCGTGACGCTGGTGCTGCCCGAGCAGCGCCGCGAGATGACGCGGCTGATGGCGGATGCGGGGATACAGCCCCGGACGGCCAGGATCAAGTCCAGCGACGAGGAGCTGGTGCGCCTCACCGGGGCGCGGGAGCCGTCGGGTGTGCCGGTCACGATCGAGGTCCCGCAGCCGCCCGCGCCGGCCGCGAAGCCGTCGTCGGCGTCCCGCCGACGCCGCCCCGCGCCGCGCCACCGCACGGACGCCCCACGGGCGTCGCGCGACGACTCCCCGACGACGCGGGCACGCGGCCGCGGACCTGCGCAGGGCGAGACGGGCGGCCACGGTCGTGCGCGTGCGCAGGGCGAGTCGGGTGGCCACGGTCGTGCGCGTGCGCAGGGCGAGGGGCGCGGGCGTGGGCGTGCGCGTCGCGGGGGCGGCGGCGCGGGGGCCTGACGGGACGTTTCCCCACCGCCCTCCCCCCACGGCCCGGCGGCCGTGGGAGGGCCCATCCCGAACCGGGGCTCCGCCCCGGGCTCCTGCACCGCTCTTCGCGCGGTGTCCTCGAAGTCCCCGCGGCCTGGCGCCCGTTGAGGGGAACCCCGGACGGGGCTGGAACATCCAGCCCCGTCGGCGTGTGCGGCGCGAGGTCCGGGACGGAGCCCCAACGGCAGGCGGCCGGGCCCGCCGCCTGCCGTTGGGGCCCGGTGGACGCCGGACGAGGCGGGCGGAGCCGTACGGAAGCTGCTCGCGCAGGCGGCCGAGCCGGCGCCGGAGTGCGGGGCGCGGTGATGCTGTGCGGGGTTCGCGACCGCCCCGCGGACGACGCGTGAAGGCTCGCGGGAGGATAGTCCGGAGCCGGTGAACTCGCGGGAAATTCGGCCCAGTTGTCGTTGACGGGGCCCGGTCTACGCGCATCAATGGTTGCCATGCGAATCCCCCCACGAATAGCCGCGGCCGGCGGTGTCGCCGCCCTCGTCTCGACCCTTCTCCTCGGCGGCCAGGCCGCCACCGCCGCTCCTGCGTCCTCGGCGGCGGTCGGCGAGATCTGCTACTCCGCCCTGCCCTCCCAAGCGCACGACACGCTCGACCTGATCGAGCAGGGCGGGCCGTTCCCCTACGAGCAGGACGGCACCGTCTTCCAGAACCGCGAGGGCATCCTGCCGTCGCAGTCGTCCGGCTACTACCACGAGTACACCGTCGTCACGCCGGGTTCCCCCACACGCGGCGCGCGGCGGATCGTCACCGGAGAGGCGGCACAGGAGGACTACTACACCGCCGACCACTACGAGTCCTTCGACCTCGTCGACCACGGCTGCTGACCGCTGAACGGCAGCCCGCCACCGGTATCCTCCGCCCTGTGACGACCACTTATGTGATCGACGGGGCGGAGGTCACCGACCTGGAGAGCTTCTGGACGGTGATCGGCGAAGCGGTGAACGGCCCCGGCGGATACTTCGGCCGCAGCCTGGACGCCCTGGCCGACTGCCTCGGCGGCGGCATGGGCACCCCCGACGACGGCGACTTCGTCGTCGAATGGCACGACCACGAGCTGTCCCGTCGCGCCCTCGGCCGGGAGGAGACCGTACGGCAGCTGGGACTGCGCGCCAGACGTGCGCATCCCGACAACCGCGCCGAGATCCTCGACCGGCTCGCGCGTGCCCGCGCCGGAGCGGGCCCCACCGTCTTCGACTGGATCGTCGCCGTCTTCGAGGAACGCGCGCCGGGCAGACTCCGGCTGTTGTGAGCCTGCGCGGGCGTCCGGCCGGCCCTACGGCCGCCGTGGCAGCGTCGCCTGCAGGCGCCGCCGCAGCCGGTCGTCCCTGATGTGGCGCACCGCGTCCGTCGCCGTACCGTGCGCGGGACTCTCCGGGTCCCCGTCGGCCAGCAGCCTCACCAGCGCACCTTCGGCGCGCGGATCCTGACGGATCGCCAGCCCGCGTGCCGCCTCCGCGGCGGTGTCCGCGTCGGGGTCGTCGATCCGGTCCGCCAGTGCCTCGCGGATCTCCGGGGTGTCGGTGTCCAGCTCGGCCAGCGCCGTCGTGGACCAGTCCCTGACCTCACGGGCCGCGTCCCTGCTGAGAGCGATCAGCGTCGCGACCGCCTCCGCGTGGTCGCCGGGAACCTGTCCGCACAGCGCCAGCGCCACCCGGTGGCGTACCGCCGCGTCCGGGTGCCCGGCGTGCCGCAGGATGTCGTCCAGCGCCGACGGGTCTGCGTGGTGCCCGAGTGCCGTGACCGCCGCCTGGATCAGCTCGGGGTCGCGCGCCTCCCGCGACAGCTCGCGCAGCAGGGGCAACGCCCGCGCCGCGAACGGCCGCACGATACCGTCCGCGTGCCGGGCGTCCCCGGAGCGGGGTGCGTCGCCGTCCTCCTCCTCCCGCACGCCGTCGCCGGCTCCGTCCGTACCGGTGTAGGCGAACCCCAGCTGGCCCAGCACGTCCGCGGCGAACGCCTGGTGCAGCGGGTCGTCGCTCCCGCACCACGCGGCCGCGGCCTGGAACGTCTCCTCGTCGCCGCGCCGCCACAGCGCCGTCACCGACTCGATCCAGTCGTCCCGGTCCGGGTAGCCCTCGCGCAGCGCCCGTTCGGCGAGAGTCGCGTACGGGGTGAGGATGCCGAGTTCCTCCTCCAGGAGGGTGGCGATGGCCCCGTGCCCGGTCTGCTGCTCATTGCCGGCCGCCGGCCTGCCGTCGCGCAGCACCTCCACCACGACCGTCGTCCCGCCGTCCTCGGTGACGCGCCGCGAGACGGTCTCCGCTCCCGGATCGTGGGCCAGCAGCCCCTCCCGCAGGTGCCGCTCCACGTCCAGCGTCAGCCACCGGCGCGCTTCCGCCAGCGCCTCGGCCCGCGCGCTCGCGCCGTACCGCAGCAGCGCCCGCACGGTCGACGGCGACCCCCGCCTGGCCGCCACGACCAGTGGCGGCTCACCGCTCGGACAGGCCAGATCGGGGTCGGCGCCGTGCTCCAGCAGCGCTTCCGCCGTCCCGGCGTGCCCCTGGGCGACCGCCCAGGTCAGCGCGGTGAAGCCGAGCAGTTCCCGCCGGTCCGGCGTGGCACCCGCGGCGAGCAGGGCCCGCACCACCTCGGTGTGCCCGCCGACCGCCGCCCCGCACAGCGGCAGGTCGTCGCTCTCGGGACCGCTCGCCCGGTCGGGGTCGGCGCCCGCGGTGAGCAGCAGCCGGACGATGCCCGCATCGCCCTCCACGGCCGCCAGGTACAGCGGCGTCTGCCCGTCCTCGTCCACGGTCTCGGCCGGTACGCCCGCGCGCAGCAGCCGCACCACGGCGTCGTCGGCGCCGTCGTACACCGCCGCGAAGAGGGCGCGTGCGTCCGCCGCCCGCTCCGCGTCCGCCGTGCCTCCACCCGTGCGGCCCTCGTCCACGTGACTCTCGTCCATGGCACGACCCTACGGAGGGCGGGTCAGGTGTCGCATTCGAGAATCGTCCGGCACAGGCCGCACCTTGCGCGTACCCGCCCCCGTACGGGCACCCGGATGCGCTGGTGGCACGTGGTGCACGGGAAGGAGACCCGCAGCCCTCCGGGGGCCGGCTCGAAGACGTACGCGCCCTCTCCGGCGTGCTGCCGCGAGGGGTCCTCCAGGGCGTGGCGGCGGTCCTTCGCATAGCGGTGGCGGGCGAGGCGGCCTGCCGTGGTGAGCGGCGGGCGGCGTGCGTCGCGCAGTGCCTCCGCGCGTCCGGCGGTGTAGGCGCGGTAGCCCTCGGCGCTGGTGAACCACGGCGAGGGGTCCTCGCCGAAGGCCAGGGCCCGTCCCGCGAGCACGTACCCGAACTCCTCCGGGGTGAGATAGCCGAGCTTCTGGCTGGACACGCCGTCCTCGCGGAACGCGTCCAGCAGCAGCCAGCCCGCGCCGAGGTAGGTCGTCACCGTGTCGGTGAGGATCTCGTTGTCGCGCAGGCCGGGGAAGGAGAGCCCGAGCCGGTGCAGCAGCACATGGGTGATCTCGTGGGCGAGGGCGGCGCCGATGTCGCGCCGGTGCGTGCGGAAGCGGTCGTTCAGTTCGATGAAGTACTCGGGCCCGGCCGCCAGTTCGACGCCGGCCGCGTGGTGCATCTCGCGGAAGCTCACGATCATGCGGGCGTCGGGGAGCCGCAGGTGCCGCACCAGGGCGCCGGCGACCCGCTGGGCGCCCAGATGCAGGTCGTCCCGGTCGTCGAAGGCCACGTCGGCCGGCAGCACGCTCGAGGCGTAGGAGTGCACGCCCTCCGGTGAGAGCCGGCGGTACAGGGCGGTGACCGCCGACCGCACCGTGTCGAGGTGCGGGAAGCCGTGCACCACCTCGCTGCCGTTCGCCACGTCCCGTACCCCCATGCACGACAGTCGACCGCCTTCAACTCTACGGCCGGGCCACGGTCCGCACGCGAGGGCCAGGGCGGATCAATGGCCGGAATGCACGCCTTGTGGGGTCCGCAACCGGGTGCCCATAATCCGGTCACGACTTGTCGGGCGCATGTCATCCCCGCACTGCCGCATGCGCCCGGATCCAGGGCGTACATCCAACCCCCCACGGAAGGCAGTCAGTTGAAGCTTCTGAGCGTGCTCAAGAGATGCGCCGCCGCCGGCGCCGTCATGCTCGCCGCGATCAGCCTCCAGCCCACCTCCGCGTCGGCCGCCACCCCGCCCGTCGTCGGCGGCACCCGTGCCGCGCAGGGCGAGTTCCCGTTCATGGTCCGGCTCTCCATGGGCTGCGGCGGTGCCCTCTACACCAAGGACATCGTCCTGACCGCCGCCCACTGCGTGAGCGGCTCCGGCAACAACACGAGCATCACCGCGACCGCGGGAGCCGTGGACCTGCAGAGCCCCAGCGCCATCAAGGTCCGCTCCACCAAGGTCCTGCAGGCCCCCGGCTACAACGGCTCCGGCAAGGACTGGGCGCTGATCAAGCTCGCCCGGCCGATCGACCTGCCGACCCTGAAGATCGCCGAGACGACGGCGTACAACAGCGGCACGTTCACCGTCGCCGGCTGGGGCGCGGCCCGTGAGGGCGGCCCGCAGCAGCGCTACCTGCTCAAGGCGCAGGTCCCGTTCGTCTCGGACGCCGACTGCGCGCAGGCGTACGACGAACTCATCCCGGGCGAGGAGATCTGCGCCGGCTACAACGAGGGCGGTGTCGACACCTGCCAGGGTGACTCCGGCGGCCCGATGTTCCGCCGGGACAGCGCGGGCGCCTGGATCCAGGTCGGCATCGTGAGCTGGGGCTACGGCTGCGCCAGGGCCGGCTACCCGGGTGTCTACACCGAGGTGTCGGCCTTCGCCTCGGCCATCAAGTCCGCGGCCGCCTCACTGTAGGCGAACCGCACACGGAGCACCGGGAGGGGCGGGCCGGCGGGCCCGCCCCTCTTCGTCCCCGTCCGTTCCCCGCGTCCGTCCGTACCCGCGGGCCGTGCTCCTGCGGGGCCGGGCCCGTGCACGCCCGCTCACGGGGCCGTCAGCGCAGCAGAACCCCGCGGCCGGCCGCGCAGCCCTCCAGCTCCAGCACCCATACCTCGTTCCCGCCCGCGCGCAGCACCGGGCCGGGCACGTACAGCGCCTGCTGCGGACCGTCCGACCGGTAACGGCCGAGGCCGAATCCGTTGACCCACACGAACCCGCGTGTCCAGCCGGGCAGTTCGAGCCAGGCGTCACCCGGCGACGCCACCTGGGCGACGCCCCGGAACAACCCTCTCGTCCCCTCGCCCGGGGGAGCGTCCCGCCACGGCAGCCGTTCGACCGCGTCCGCCGCCTCGAAGGCGTCCAGGCGCAGAGCTCGCGCCCGCACCCCGTGCAGATACTGCCGCTCGTGCAGCACCCCGCCCGTGACGCCCTTGGGCTCGCCGGTCCTGGGGCCGTAGTTCACCCGGCCCCAGGACTCCACCCACAGCTCGACCGCCGCCGGACCCGGCACCGGCTCGGGCAGCGTGGCGTCCTCCCCGTCCAGCACTGCGGCCCGCTCCCCGTCGACGTACGCCACGGCCCGGTCCCGCAGGCCCGACACCCGCAGTGGATACGGCCCGCGCGGCCCCGGGACGTCGAACCGGTAGCGCACCAGGCCGCGGTCCACGTCCAGCTCCTCGAACGTCGGCGGCAGCGGGCCCGACCACTCCGGGCCGCCGAGCGCGTCCAGCACGTCATCGGGCGACGCCCACGCGTCGAGCACCGCTCGCGCGGGCGCGCCGAGGGAGGCGGGCGGCGGCGGCAGATCCGGCAGCGGACCGTCGTGGTACGCGGCGAGCACCTCGCGGAAGCGCCAGAACTTCTCCGTCGGCCGGCCGGCCTCGTCGACCGGTGCGTCGTAGTCGTACGACGTCACGGTCGGCTGGAGCGCCTCGTCCTGCATCGGACCCGACCGGTTCGCACCCGCCCAGCCCGCGAAGTTCGTCCCCCCGTGCGCCATGTACACGTTCACCGAAGCGCCGGCCTCCAGGATCTCCCGCAGGGCCCCCGCCGCGTCCTTCGCGTCCCGGACGACATGCTCCTCGCCCCAGTGGTCGAACCAGCCGCACCAGAACTCCATGCACATCAGCGGCCCCCTCGGCCGATGACGGCGCAGTGCCGCGAACGCCTCGGCCGCCCCTGACCCGAAGTTCACCGTCGCCAGCACCCCCGGCACCGACCCGCCCGTCAGCATGTGGTCCTGCGGCCCGTCGGACGTGAACAGCGGGACCGTCACACCGCAGCCGCGCAGCAGCTCCACCAGGAACCGCAGGTGCTCGCCGTCCGAGCCGTAGCTGCCGTACTCGTTCTCGACCTGCACCATCACCACGGGGCCGCCCTCCGGGAGCTGGCGCCGCACCACCTGCGGCAGCAGCCGGGTGAACCAGCGCTCCACGTGGCCCTCGTACTCTGCGTCCGACGTGCGCACCCGGCGCCCCAGCCGCCCGGTCAGCCAGTGCGGCAGCCCGCCGTTCTCCCACTCGGCACAGATGTACGGCCCCGGGCGGACGATCGCCCACAGGCCCGCCTCCTGGGCCGCGTCCAGGAACCGGCCGAGCGCCCCCTCGTCCGCGCAGCGGCCCGGCTCCGGTTCGTGCAGGTTCCACGGGACATAGGTCTCGACGCAGTTGAGACCCATCGCGCGCAGCATCGCCAGCCGGTGCGCCCACTGCCCCTCGTGCACCCGGAAGTAGTGCAGCGCACCCGACAGCAGCCGCACCGGCCGGCCGTCCAGCAGGAAGTTGCTCTCACCCACCGTGAACTCGGGCACCGGCCCCCCGTTCGTCCTTCGCTCGTTCATCTCGGAACGATCGCCGTCTGGCGTGCGGCCGGTCCATGGACAAAGATCGGCCTTTCTTGGACTGGGGCCCGAGCGGCGGCCTTCCCGATCGGGCGATCCGGCGGAAGGGTCCTGGGGGAGGGAGCGGAAAAGGGCATGTACCACACCTGGATGCGATATTTCACCCCGAGGCCGGTCCATCACCGGCTGGGCCTCGTGTGCCTCGGCGTCGGCCTCCAGCACGGGCAGCTGCCCACCGTGGGCCCGCGCACCCTCGATCACCACGTCGCCGTCGTGATCAGCGCCGGCAGCGGCTGGTACCGCGGCGCCGACGGACGGCGCACCAGCGTCACCGCGCCCGCCCTGATCTGGCTCACGCCCGGGGTCCCGCACCATTACGGGCCCGACCCCGCCGCCGGCTGGGACGAGAGCTTCGTCGACTTCACCGGGCCCGCCACCGCCACCTACACCGAGCTCGGCTACATCGAACCCGACCGGCCCGTCGTGCCCCTGGCCGACGCCGCGGGCGCCCGCGCCGCCGTCGGCCGCATCACCCGCGCCGCCCGCCGCGGCAACCCCCTCCTGGAGGTCGAGACCGGCGCGGCCGTCCACGAACTCCTCGTCGCCCTGCGCCGCGCCCGCGCCGACACCAACGCCGACGGCGACCCCGTCCTCACCGCCCTCGCCCGCGACGCCTTCCAGCCCCTGTCCGTCGCCGAGCACGCGGCCCGCCACGGCATGACCCCCGCCGAGCTGCGCACCGCCGTCCGCCGCGGCGCCGGATGCAGCCCGAAGGACTACCTCCTCGCCATCCGCCTCGGCCACGCCAAGGAGCTCCTCGCGACCACCGACCTGCCCGTGGCGGCCGTGTCCCGCCGCGTCGGCTACGAGGACCCGGCCTACTTCTCCCGGCTGTTCACCCGCCGCGTCGGCCTCGCGCCCATCCGCTTCCGCGAACAGCAGGGACGCAACGTGCCCGGCGGCTGGAGCAACCGCGTCCCGGACCCTGAACACCCCCCGACCATCGTCGGCACCTGGACGTAAGCTCCATGACCATGACCACGAAGGACATCGACGAGAACGTGCGCGCCGAACTGACCCGCCTGCGCGAGAGCATCGACAACATCGACGCGGCGGTCGTGCACATGCTCGCCGAACGCTTCAAGTGCACCCAGCAGGTCGGCCACCTCAAGGCCGAGCACCATCTGCCGCCCGCCGATCCGGCCCGCGAGGCCCGCCAGATCGAGCGGCTGCGCCAGCTCGCGGAGAGCGCGAAGCTGGACCCCGCGTTCGCCGAGAAACTGCTGAATTTCATCATCGCCGAGGTGATCCGCCACCACGAGACCATCGCGGGCGGGCCGCCGCCGGCGCAGGACGAGTAGGGCCGGGGCCCCGCACCCGGGCGCGCGGTGTTCCGCGCACGGGGCGCACAGTGTGCGCTGACAGCGGAACACGCCCCCCTGTGCCCTCCCGGGGCCATCGGGCAGCATGGCCCCCATGTCCGTATTGACGCGCGACGAAGCGCAGACCCGAGCCCAGCTGATCGACGTACACCGCTACACGATCGACCTCGATCTGACGACCGGCGAGGAGACCTTCGACTCCCGCACCGTCATCCACTTCACCGCGCGCGCGGCCGGGGACACCTTCGTCGAGCTCAAGCCCGCGGAGCTGCGCTCCCTCACCCTCGACGGACAGCCGCTCGACCCCGCGGCGCTCGACGGCAACCGCTACGCGCTGACCGCCCTCGCCGCCGGGGACCACGAACTGCGCGTCGACGCGAGCATGCGCTACTCCCGCACCGGCGAAGGCATGCACCGCTTCACCGACCCCACCGACGGCGAGCGGTACGTCTACACGCAGCTGTTCATGGAGGACGTCCAGCGCGTCTTCGCCGCCTTCGACCAGCCCGACCTGAAGGCCGTCTTCGCCCTCACCGTCACCGCGCCCGAGGGCTGGACCGTCCTCGGCAACGGCATCGCGACCCACGACGGCAACGGCCGGTGGACCTGTGCCCCCACACCGCTGCTGTCCACCTACCTCGTCGCCGTGGCCGCCGGCCCCTGGCACTCCGTCCGCACCGAGCACGCCGGGCTGCCCTTCGGCCTCCATGTGCGCCGCTCGCTCGGCGCCCACCTCGACGCCGACGCGGACGAGCTGTTCGAGATCACCCGCCAGTGCTACGACCGGTACCACGAGAAGTTCGAGGAGCCGTACCCCTTCGACTCGTACGACCAGGCCTTCGTGCCCGAGTTCAACGCGGGCGCCATGGAGAACCCCGGGCTCGTCACCTTCCGTGACGAATTCGTCTACCGCTCCGCCGTCACCGACACCCAGCGCCAGACCCGCGCCATGGTCATCGCCCACGAGATGGCCCACATGTGGTTCGGCGACCTCGTCACCCTCAGGTGGTGGGACGACATCTGGCTCAACGAGTCCTTCGCCGAGTACATGGGCTACCAGACGCTCACCGAGGCCACCCGCTTCACAGACACCTGGGTCGACTTCGGCATCGCCCGCAAGGCATGGGGCTACGACGCCGACCAGCGGCCCTCCACCCACCCCGTCGCCCCCGACCCGGACGCCGTGCCCGACACCGCGTCCGCGATGCTGAACTTCGACGGCATCTCCTACGCCAAGGGCGCCTCCGCGCTGCGCCAGCTCGTGGCCTGGCTGGGGGAGAAGGACTTCCTCGCCGGCATCAACATCCACTTCAAGCGGCACAGGTTCGGCAACGCCACCCTCGCCGACTTCATCGACTCCCTCGCGCAGGCCACCGACCGGGACGTGCACGCCTGGGCCGACGTGTGGCTGCGCACCACCGGCGTCGACACGCTCACCCCGACCGTCACCGAGACCGGGGGCGGCTGGACGCTCGGCATCGACCGCGACGGCAGCCGCCCCCACCGCATCACCGTCGGCGCCTTCGACGCCGACCCGATCGAGCCGGACCGCCTGGTCCTGCGGGACCGCTTCGACGTGGACGTACCGCTCACCGAGCACGACGTCCACCCCGGGCGCCGCCCCTCGCTCGTCGTCCTCAACGACGGCGACACCACCTACGCCAAGGTCCGCCTCGACACCGCGTCCTGGGCCACCGCGCTCCGCTCCCTCTCCGGCATCCCCGACCCGCTGACCCGCGCCGTCGTGTGGAACGCGGCACGCGACATGGTCCGCGACGGCGAACTGGCGCCCACCGCCTACCTGGAGGCCGCCCGCGCCCACCTCCCCCGGGAGACCGACCTCGCCGTCGTCCAGGGCGTCCTGGCCTTCGCCGCCGGGCAGATCACCGACTGCTACCTGCCCGCGGAGCAGCGCCCCGCCGCGCTCGCCACGCTCACCGACACCTGCCGGGCCCTGCTGCGCCACACCGAGGACGGCAGCGACCCCGGCCTGCGCCTGACCGCCGTGCGCCACTTCATCGACGCCGCGTCCCAGCCCGCGTCGATCCAGGAGTGGCTCGCCGACGGCAGCGTCCCCGGCGGCCCCGAACTCGACCCCGAGCTGCGCTGGCGCATCCTCACCCGCCTCGCCGTCCTCGGCGCGGTCGGCGAGAAGGAGATCGCGGCCGAACTGGACCGCGACCCGAGCGCGACGGGCCAGGAGGGCGCGGCCCGCTGCCGCGCCGCCCTGCCGACGGCTCAGGCGAAGGCGGAGGCCTGGTCCCGGCTGTTCGCGTCGGACGACCTGTCGAACTACCTGTTCACAGCGACGGCCCAGGGCTTCTGGCAGCCCGAACAGGCCGCGCTCGTACGGGAGTACGTCCCCCGCTACTACCCCGACGCCGTCGCCCTCGCGGCCCGCCGCGGCCCGGCGATCGCGGAGGCCGCGGGCCGGTACGCCTTCCCGCTCCACGCGGTGGACGCGAAGGCGCTGGCCCTGGGCGAGGACTGCCTGCGCGAGGCGTCCCCGATCCCGGCTCTCCGCCGCAAGCTGGTGGACCAGCTGGACGACCTGTCGAGGGCCCTGCGGATCCGCGGCGCGTGACGCCCCGTCGGGGACTCCGCGCGCGCATGCGCCGGCGCCCCCGTCGGGCTCCGCCCCGAACCCCGCGCCTCAATCGCCGGCGAGGCTGCACTGCAGCCCGTCCGGGGGTTCCTCCCACGGCCGCCAGTCCGCAGGGGGAGTTCGAGGACACCGCGCGAAGCGCGGTACGGGTCCGGGCGGAGGCCCGGTTTCACCCAATACCCCTTCCGCTCCGGATCGTTGAGCCTCCCGGGCGCGCCCCCGCCCCGCCCTGATCCGTTGCGAAGGACCCCGCATGCCCACCCCGCCGCTTCCGCCCCTCGCCGGTGGGCCCGCCGGCCCCGACGCCCTGCGGCCGCTGGTCGGCGTCGTGCTCGGCGCCCTCCGGGAGGGCGCCGAGCAGCGCGGCGGGCCGCTGCCCGGCGGCGGTCCGGACGCCGTCGCCGAGCACGTCCGCGACGCGCTGAAGGACGCCCTGCCCGACCAGGGCCACGGCGCCGAAGAGGCCCTCCACGCCCTCGTCCGCGCCGTCGCCCACGGCTCGGCCGACCCGGCCGACCCCCTGTGCGCGGCCCATCTGCACACCCCGCCCCTCGCACTCGCCGTCGCCGCCGACCTCGCGGCCTCCGCGCTCAACCCGTCGATGGACTCGTGGGACCAGGCACCGGCCGCCTCCGCGCTGGAGAGCGCCGTCACCCGGGCCCTCGCCGCCGAGGTCTACCCGCACGCCCCCGCCCCCGACGCCCTCGTCACCACCGGCGGCACCGAGTCCAACCAGCTCGCCCTCCTCCTCGCCCGCGAACGCCACAGCGCCCCGCTCCAGGTCGTCTGCGCCGACTCCGCGCACCACTCCGTGCGCCGCGCCGCCTGGCTGCTGGGCCTGCCCGGCCCGGTCACCGTCCCGGTCCACGACACCGCCGCCCTGGACGCCGCCCTCACCGAACTGCCCGGTCCCGTCCTGGTCGTCGCCACCGCGGGCACCACCGACACCGGCCGCATCGACCCGCTCCCGGAGATCGCCGACATGACGGCACGGCATCGCGCCGAGCTGCACGTCGACGCGGCCTACGGCGGTCCCCTGCTGTTCAGCCGGACCCTGCGTCCTCTCGTCGCCGGCCTGGACCGCGCCCACTCGGTCACCCTCGACCTGCACAAACTCGGGTGGCAGCCCGTCGCGGCCGGACTCGTCGCGGTGTCCGACACGGCCCGCCTCGCCCCCCTCGCGCACACCGCCGAGTACCTCAACGCCGAGGACGACACGGACGCCGGCCTGCCCGACCTCCTCGGCCGCTCCCCGCGCACCACCCGACGCCCCGACGTCCTCAAGATCGCCGTCACCCTCAGGGCCCTCGGGCGCACCGGACTCGGCGCACTCGTGGACCGGGTCTGCGCCGCCGCGCAGGACCTCGCCGACATGGTCGAGAAGCATCCCGGTCTGAAGCTGTACGAGCGGCCCACCCTGTCGACGGTCCTGTTCCGCCCCGCCGGCGCCACCGACGAGCAGACCGCCGGTATCCGCCGCACCCTCCTCACCGGCGGCCGCGCCGTCCTCGGCCGGGCCCGCGCCGACGGCCGCGTCTGGCTCAAGGCGACCCTGCTCAACCCGCACGCCACCCCCGCCCACCTGCACGCCCTGCTCGCACTCGTGGAAGGCAGCACCCCCCGATGACCGCCACGCCCGCTCCCGAGGCCGCCACGGCGGCGGCCGCCCTCGACCGCCCCCACGACCTCGTGGGCATCGGCATCGGCCCGTTCAACCTCTCCCTCGCCGCGCTCGCCCACGGCGTACCGGGCGGCCTCGCCACCGCCTTCTACGAGCGGCGGCCCGCCTTCCACTGGCACCCCGGCCTGCTCATCGAGGGCGCCACCCTCCAGGTCCCGTTCCTCGCCGACCTGGTCACGCTCGCCGACCCGGCGAGCCCCTGGTCGTTCCTCAGCCATCTGCGCGCCCGCGAACGGCTCTTCCCCTTCTACTTCGCCGAGAGGTTCCACATCCAGCGCGCCGAGTACGACGCGTACTGCCGCTGGGTCGGCGAGAACCTGCCGGGACTCCACTTCGGCCACCAGGTCGACACCGTCCGCTGGAACCCCGAACGCGACCTGTTCGAGGTGGACTTCACCCAGCTCGACGCCGACGGCGAGGCCGCGGCCCTCGGCCGCGCGTACACGCGTGCCGTCGCGCTCGGCATCGGCACCGAGCCGTACGTCCCCGAACCGCTGCGGCCCCTCGCCGACGCGCCCGGTGTGCCCGTGATCCACTCCGCCGACTACCTCGACCACCGCGACGCCCTGATCGCCGCCGAACACGTCACCGTGATCGGCTCGGGCCAGTCCGGGGCCGAGGTCTTCCTCGACCTGCTGCGCGCCCGACCCGCCGGGGCCGAGAGGATCCACTGGCTGGCCCGCACGGAGGCGTTCGCGCCCATGGAGTACTCCAAGCTCGGCCTCGAACACTTCACGCCCGACTACACACGCTACTTCCACGCCCTGCCCGAGCAGGTCCGCAACGACCTCGTCCCGCGGCAGTGGCAGCTCCACAAGGGCATCGACGCCGACACCATCGCCGCCGTCCACGACGAGCTCTACCGCCGCACCCTGCACGGCGGCTGGCCCGAAACCGTCCTGACGCCCGGTGTCACCGTCCGCACCGCCGGCCGCGTCGCCACCACGAAGATCGAACTGCACCTCGAGCACCTCCAGCAGGGCATCCGCTCCCGGCTCACCACCGACGCCGTCGTCCTCGCCACCGGTTACCGCGAACGGCCGCTGGACCGGCTGCTCGCCGGTCTCGACCGGTACATGCGCCGCGACAGCGCCGGCCGTCCCGTCGTCGACGAGCAGTACCGGATGAAGCTCGACCCCTCCGTCACGGGAACGGTCTACGTGCAGAACGCCGAGCGCCACACCCACGGCGTCGGCGCCCCCGACCTCGGCCTCGCCGCCTGGCGCAGCGCGACCATCCTCAACTCGCTCACCGGCAAGGAGCCCTACCCCCTGCCACGCCGCACCGCCTTCACCAGCTTCGGCCTCGAACGGCGCGAGGCGCCCGGCATCCCCGGCCAGCAGCCGCAGCCGGCTCGCCTGGCCCAGGGACGCTGAGCGCCTCCCCCCGTCCCAAAGCGGCTAGAAGACCGGCGCGCCGTCCCGCGTCAGCTTCCACCCCACCGAGGCGAACGACGCCGGGTCGACCGTGCCCTGCGCCTGCACCCAGGAGATGATCGTGTTCCTGATCTCCTCGGAGTTCGCCCACAGCTGCTGGGCGCGGGCGATGTGCGGGAAGTTGCCTCCACCGCTCGCCCGGTAGTTGTTGACGGCCAGCACGAACCGGGCCGCCGGATCGATCGGACGGCCCTCGAAGGACAGGTTCACGATCCGCGAACCGGCCGGCTTCGCGATGTCGACCTCGTACGTCACCCCCGACACGGCGTCGTAGTTGTAGTCGGGCGTACCCCCCGCGTTCGTCAGCTTCGACGTGTCGACCGGAGCGCCCGCGGGCGTCTGCACGTAGTAGCGCGCGGAGAACTCCAGGTACTCCCGCAGCTGCGCACCCGTCACCAGCCGGGCCTCGAGGGTGTTCTCGAACGGATAGAGCCCGGCCGCGTCCCGGATCGTCACGTCACCCGCCGGGATGGCGGCCGTACGGGAGAAGCACGACGCCTGCGACAGCACCGGAAGCGCCGCCCACTGGCCGCCCGCCAGGGCCGCCTTCACCGTCTCGGCCTGCACGTGGTTGATCAGGTCGATGATCGGCTCGTCCTTCCAGGGCGCGTCGGCCGTCGACATCGCGACGGTGGACGTGCCGATGACCTGGTTGACGTACGCGACCACCTTCTCGTGCTCGTCGCCGAGCAGCCGGGTGATCTCCTCGTCCTCCGCGACCGTGTTCGAGTTCAGGACCTGCGCGCCCACCTTCTCGACGGTCCAGCGGCCCTTCTCCCACACCAGGTCGAAGTCGAACAGGGTGAGCCGCTGGCCCCACTTCAGCGGCTCGGAGAGCACGACCTGCTTGCCGGTCTCCTTGTTGGCGACGAAGTACTCGGCAATCTCGGTGTGCGCGTGGCCGACCAGGATCGCGTCGATGCCCGGCACCTGCTCGGCGACCAGACCCGCCGCGTTCTCGATGTACGGCAGCTGGTCACCGTACGAGGAGGTGCCGCTGGAGCCCGAGTGCGCGGAGACGATGACGACGTCGGCGCCCATCGACCGGAGCTTCGGCACCCACTTCGCCGCCTGCTCCTCCAGGCCGGGGAAGATCATCTTCCCGCTGACGTTCTGCTTGTCCCAGATCGCGATGCCGGGGTTGGTGAGCCCGAGGACCGCGACACGCACGTCACGGCCGTGCGGGGTGCGCAGCCGGTGCATGCTGTACGGCGCGAACGCCGGACGCAGCGTCTTCGCGTCCAGCGCGTTCGCACCGAGCAGCGGGAAGTCGCACTGCTCCTCGAACTTCCGCAGCACCGGGATGCCGTAGTTGAACTCGTGGTTGCCGAGCGCCGCGGCGTCGTAGCCGATGGCGTTCATCGCCTGCGCCATCGGGTGCACCGGTCCGCGCTCGGCGGTGATCGGGTCGACCTTGGCGTAGTAGTACGACAGCTGGGTGCCCTGAATGGTGTCGCCGGCGTCTATCAGGAGCGTGTTGCGGCGCCCCTTCTCCTCGCGGACGCGGTTCACCAGCGTCGAGATCTTCGCCAGGCCCACGTCGTTGTGGGCCTTGTCGTCGAACTCCTTGTCGGTGAAGTAGTCCCAGTTGAAGACATTGCCGTGCAGATCCGTCGTCCCCATCACGGTGAACGAGTACCGCTTCGGCGGACGTCCGTGGCCGTGCCCCCGTCCCGGCTCGTCGGCCGCGGCGGGTGCCGCGGCGCTGCCGGCGATCGCCACACCGGCCCCGGCGGCGGCCGACCGCTCCAGGAACGTCCTACGGTTCAGCGGCATTTCGTCTCCCTCGATCATGAGCACAACGCGCGTAGATTCTGGCGCAGGACCGTCCCGTGCGAAAGGGTTCGACCACAACAGTGAGGGAGACCGCATGACCAGCGACAGCGCAGTCCCGTACGGCACACCCGAGGCGCCGAGGGTCTCCGTGCGCGGCGAGGCCAGGCTCGAGTTCGACCCCGAGATCGCCAGGATCGGCGTCCAGGTCAGCGCCCGCGGCAAGGACCGGCGCACCGCCCTGGAGGACCTGACCCGGCGCAACAACGCCGTGCTCGAGCTGATCAAGTCCTACGGCGACGCCGTCGAGAAACTGGCCACCGGCGCCTTCTCCATCAGCCCCGAACTCGCCCAGCACGGCCGCGGCGAGAGGGTCCGCGCCTACCACGGCGGCGTGTACATCACCGCCACACTCACCGACTTCACCGCCCTCGGCGAACTCACCACCCGGCTCGCCGATATGGAGCTGACCCGGGTCAGCGGCCCCTGGTGGTCGCTGCGCCCCGACTCGCCCGCGCACGGCGAGGCCCGCCGCGAGGCCGTACGGGACGCGGTGCAGCGCGCCCGCGAATACGCCGCGGCGCTCGGCAGCCGGCTCTCGGCCCTGGTGGAACTCGCCGACATCGGCGCGGAGAACCCCGTGCCGTACGGCATGCCGGCCGCGTCCGGCGGAATGCGGGCGGCGGCATTCGAGGCGGCCCAGACCGAAATGGCGCCCGCCCTGGATCTCGAACCGCAGCGCCAGACGGTGAGCGCACAGGTGAACGCGCGTTTCACCATGACCCCGCCGGAGTTCTAGACGAGCACATTTTCATGAAGTGGCGAGCGCTCATCGGAGCACCCCTGCGCACAATTCAACACTTGTCAATAACGCTTCACGCAAAGGTTGTTGAGTAGTCATGCCCGGCCAATTCTCTACCGGCCGGTAAGCCATAGGCTCGAAGCATGCGCCGAGCAAAGATCGTCTGTACCCTGGGGCCCGCCACCGACACATACGACCAGATCAAAGCCCTGGTCGAAGCCGGAATGGACGTCGCCCGCTTCAACCTCAGCCACGGCACGTACGCCGACCACGAGGAACGTTACGGGCACGTGCGGAAGGCCTCCGACGAGACCGGCCGCAGCGTGGGCGTCCTCGCCGACCTTCAAGGTCCGAAGATCCGTCTCGGGCGTTTCCGGGAAGGCCCCGTACTGCTCGAACGCGGCGACGAATTCACCATCACCGTCGAGGACATCGAGGGCGACCGCCACATCTGCGGAACCACCTACAAAGGACTGGCGGCGGACGTCACGCGCGGCGAGCGCATCCTCGTCGACGACGGAAAGGTCGCCCTCGAGGTCACCGAGGTGGACGGCACCCGCGTGCGCACCGTCGTCGCCGAAGGCGGCATGGTCTCCGACCACAAGGGGCTCAACCTCCCCGGTGTCGCCGTCTCCGTCCCCGCGCTCTCCGAGAAGGACGTCGAGGACCTGCGCTGGGCCCTGCGCATCGGCGCGGACGTCATCGCCCTCTCCTTCGTCCGCAGCGGCCGCGACATCGACGACGTCCACCGCGTCATGGCGGAGGAAGGCCGGCGCATCCCGGTCATCGCCAAGGTCGAGAAGCCCCAGGCCGTGGAGAACATCGACGACATCGTCGCCGCCTTCGACGGCATCATGGTCGCCCGCGGCGACCTCGGCGTCGAAATGCCGCTGGAGCAGGTGCCCATCGTCCAGAAGAGGGCCGTCAAGCTCGCCAAGCGCAACGCCAAGCCGGTCATCGTCGCCACCCAGATGCTCGACTCGATGATCGACAACAGCCGTCCCACCCGCGCCGAGGCCTCCGACGTCGCCAACGCCGTCATGGACGGCACCGACGCCGTGATGCTCTCGGGCGAGACCAGCGTCGGCAAATACCCCGTCGAGACGGTCAGGACCATGAGCCGCATCGTCGAGGCGGCCGAGGAGGACGTCCTCGCCAAGGGCCTGCCGCCCCTGACCGAGCGCAACAAGCCCCGCACCCAGGGCGGCGCCGTCGCCCGCGCGGCCGCCGAGATGGGGGACTTCCTCGGCGCCAAGTTCCTGGTCGCCTTCACCCAGTCCGGCGACACGGTCCGCCGCCTGTCGCGCTACCGCTCCCCGATCCCGCTCCTCGCGTTCACCCCGGACCCCTCCACGCGCTCGCAGCTCAACCTCACGTGGGGCGTGGAGACTTTCCTCGGCCCGCACGTGGAGTCGACCGACGCGATGGTGGCGCAGGTGGACGAGGAACTGCTGAAGATCGGCCGCTGCCGGAAGGGCGACATCGTGGTCATCACGGCCGGCTCCCCGCCGGGCGTCCCGGGCTCGACGAACCTGGTCCGGGTGCACCGCATCGGCGAGGGCCTCGCGTAAGGCTCAGTGCTTCGGCCCGACGTGCGCGTCCATGAGGGCGACGGAAGCGCGTCGGGCGACGGAGATGTTGTACGGCCGGCCGCCGCGGGTGCAGTGCTTCCACTCGACGCCCAGCTTGTCGAGGGTGTCCGTGTACAGCTGCCGGATGTCGTCCGAGAGATTGGTGAAGAAGTACCGCGGGTACTCGTAGCGCTTGCGCTCACCGCCCACGATCCGGGTGGTCCAGTTAATGTTCCGGCAGCCGTCGGAGTGGATGAGCCCCCGGACGAACTCCCAGGGATAGGCGTCGATGATGTCCTGCTGCCAGGGCTCGAGGGCGATCTTTCGCTCGTGCTTCTTGCCGGGGCCGTGCTGGGGGAAAAGGCACCACAGGTGCTTGGAGTACATCTTCACTTCGCGGCACCCCTGCCGGCGCACTCTGCAAACGGAGTTGTGCGGGAACACCGAACGCATGGCTCTCTCGCATGCCTCCATGACCCCGGGCCACGACTCGTCACAGCTGATGGAGAGGCTCGGGGACCGCATGGCTCGGTTCTGGATGATGTGCCCATCGCCGAGGTACAAGCCGAGGAGATATGCGTAAGCCGGTTGATCCAGCTCTCCGTCGCACCGGGGGCATGCGGGCTGATGCGCGTTTGAGGGCTCTCCCCTCTTGGCGCGGTCAACGTGTTTCCAGTAGCTGATCGTGCCACTGGGTACCTGGAGCTTTCGAGCTACGTCAGTGTTCCTCGCGCCGTCCCGCAGCATCGTCAGGGCCTTCTGTCGCACTATTGTGCCGTGGAAGTTCATACGGCCACTTTGAGTGATGAATCATGGCCGTAAGTAGCACAAAGCGGATGTTCACGAGAACGTGAACATCCGCTTATTCGTGTGCCGGGTGCGGGATTCGAACCCGCACGCCCTTTCGGACAGATGTGTTTGAGACATCAGCGTCTGCCATTCCGCCAACCCGGCGAGGTCGCTTGTCGGAGTGTACCGGGTGATGGTCATCTCCATCAGCTAGGTAGGCTCTAAGGGCAGTGACCTGCCCCGCCCCGAGGAGCCCCCGTGACCGCCCCCGAGTCGCCCCAGCCGATCGCCGATGACGACGACAAGTCGCACGTACCGCCGCTGACGACCCGCGTCGTCATCGCCGAGGACGAGGCCCTCATCCGGCTCGACCTCAAAGAGATGCTCGAGGAAGAGGGGTACGCGGTCGTCGGCGAGGCCGGCGACGGTCAGCGAGCCGTCGAGCTGGCCCGGGAGCACCGCCCGGACCTCGTGATCCTCGATGTGAAGATGCCGGTCCTCGACGGGATCTCGGCGGCCGAGAAGATCGCCGAGGAGTCCATCGCCCCGGTCCTCATGCTCACGGCCTTCTCGCAGCGCGACCTCGTCGAGCGGGCGCGCGACGCCGGTGCCATGGCGTACCTCGTCAAGCCGTTCAGCAAGAGCGACGTCGTGCCGGCGATCGAGATGGCGGTCTCCCGCTTCACGGAGCTGAAGGCCCTGGAGAAGGAGGTTGCCGACCTCTCCCAGCGCCTGGAGACGCGCAAGCTGGTCGACCGCGCCAAGAGCATCCTGCAGACGCAGTACGGGCTGACGGAGCCGGCCGCGTTCCGGTGGATCCAGAAGACGTCGATGGACCGTCGCCTGTCGATGCAGCAGGTCGCGGAGGCGGTCATCGAGGACGCGGAGGAGAAGAAGGCGGCCAAGGGGCAGTAGCCGCCGGACGCGGGAAGGGCCCGCACCCCGTCGGGGGTGCGGGCCCTTCCGTCTGCCGGGAGTCAGTCCTCGCCGAGGTAGGCCTTGCGGACCGACTCGTCGTGGAGCAGGTCCTGGCCGGTGCCGGAGAGCACGACCTTGCCGACCTCCATCACGTAGGCCTGATCGGCCAGGGACAGCGCGGCCTGGGCGTTCTGCTCGACGAGGAGGATCGTCGTGCCCTGGGCCTTCAGCTCCGAGATGGTCGACATGATCTTCTGCATCATGATCGGGGAGAGGCCCATGGAGGGCTCGTCGAGCATGAGCAGTTTGGGCTGCGACATCAGCGCGCGTCCCATGGCGAGCATCTGCTGCTCACCGCCGGACAGCGTTCCCGCCGCCTGCTTGCGGCGCTCGCCGAGGATGGGGAAGAGATCGTAGGCACGCTGGATGTCCTTCTCGATCCCGTCCTTGTCGCTCCGCAGGAACGCTCCGAGGTGGAGGTTCTCGGCGATGGTGAGGCGGGGGAAGATGTGCCGCCCCTCGGGGGAGTGGGCCAGGCCCAGCGACACGATCTTGTGCGCGGGGATGCCGCTGAGCGGCTTCCCGTCGAACAGGATTCTTCCGCCGGACGGCTTGAGCAGTCCGGACAGCGTGCGCAGGGTCGTGGTCTTGCCGGCGCCGTTGGTGCCGATGAGGGTGACGACCTGTCCGGCCTCGACGGAGAAGGAGATGCCCTTGACGGCCTCGATCTTGCCGTAGGCGACCCTCAGGTCCTCGACTTCGAGGAGTGCGGTCACTTCGCCTCTCCTTCCTTGCCGGTGGTACGTGTTTCGTCGTCCGCGGAAGCGGCGGCGGAGCCGTCGCCGTCGGCGGGCGTGTCGTCGGCCAAGTCGTCCGACGCCCCGGGTTCGTCCGACGCGGAGTCGTCCGTCTCGGAGTCGTCCGACGCAGGCGCCGCATCCTTCGCGGCGGCGGAACCCGCCGGCTTGGTCTCCGCCTCGGCGGCGTCGACCTCGGCCGCTTCCGCCTCACCCGGCTCGCCCTCGAACGGCGTACCGAGGTACGCCGCCACGACGCGCTCGTCGCCCTGGACGACGGCCGGCGTGCCCTCGATGAGCTTCTCGCCCTGGACGAGACAGGCGACGCGGTCGCAGAGGTTGAAGATGAAGCGCATGTCGTGCTCGATGACGAGCACGGCGATGCCCATGTCCCGGATGGCGAAGATGAGTTCCTCGGCGGCCCGGGTCTCCTGGGGGTTCATGCCCGCGGTGGGCTCGTCGAGGAGCAGCAGACCGGGGTCGCTCGCGAGCGCGCGGGCGATCTCCAGCTTGCGCTGCTCGCCGTAGGGCAGGTTGCGGGCGAGGTGGTCGGCCTTGTGCTCCAGGCCGATGAACTCCAGGAGTTCCATGGCTCGTGCGTGGGACGCGGCCTCCGCCTTCTTGAAGCCCGGTCCGCGCAGGAGGGCGGACCAGAGACCTTCCTTGGTCCGGGTGTGCCGGCCGACCAGGACGTTCTCCAGGACGGTCATGTTGGCGAACAGCCGGATGTTCTGGAAGGTACGGGCGATGCCCGCCTTGGTGACCAGGTGCGGCTTGGGCGGCAGGACCGTGCCCTTGTAGGAGACGGTGCCCTCGGTCGGGATGTACAGGCCGGTGAGGCAGTTGAAGAACGTCGTCTTGCCGGCGCCGTTGGGGCCGATGAGGCCGACGATCTCGCCCGAACGGACGGTCAGATCCACGGACTTGACGGCCGTGAGACCGCCGAAGCGCATGGTGACACCGCTGGCCTCGAGGACCGTCTGCGTGGTGGTGCTGGTGTTGGTGGTGGTCATGTCCTTCACGCCCCCGCCTTGGCGACGCCGACGCCGGAGTCGGGGAGTCCCTTGTCCGGGACGTCGAGTTGATCGGTCTCGTGGTACTCGAGCTGGGCGCGCCGGTTGGCGATAAGCCCTTCGGGGCGGACACGCATCAGCACGATGAGGGCGACGCCGAAGCCGAGGAGCTGGTAGTCCTGGAGGAACTGCAGCTTGGCCGGGATCATGTAGAGGAGCGTGGCGCCCAGCAGCGGTCCGCTGATGGTGCCCATGCCGCCGAGGATGACGGCCGCCAGGAGGAAGGCCGAGTTGGGCGGTACGGGGCCGGCGAACTGGTACATCTCGGGGACCACGGTGTGCTGGACGTGCGCCTGTACGGTGCCGGCGAGGCCGGCGAGCGTGGCACCCAGGGCGAACGCGATGAGCTTGACGCGGAAGCCGTTGATGCCCATGGCGGTGGCGGCCGTCTCGTCCTCGCGGATGGCGACCCAGGCACGGCCGATGCGGGAGCTGCCGGCACGGCTGAAGACGAGGACCACGAGGACCGTCGCCAGCAGCATCAGCAGGTAGTAGTTGGCGTAGGCGCCGAGTTCGAATCCGAGCACCGTGTGGGCCTGCCCGAAGTTGAACCCGAAGAACTCCAGGTCCGGGATGTTCGGGATGCCGTTGGGGCCGTTGGTGACCTGCGGGCCGGAGGTGCCGTCGAGGTTCAGCATGACGATGCGGAAGATCTCACCGAAGCCGAGCGTCACGATGGCGAGGTAGTCGCCGCGCAGCCGCAGGGTCGGGGCACCGATGACGACGCCGAAGATCAGCGACACGACGGCGCCGGTGAGCACAGCCGCCCAGAAGGGGAAGTGCACGTCGAAGGCGGAGGCTGTCGATCCGGAGACGAGGGCGGCGGTGTAGGCGCCGACGCCGAGGAAGGCGACGTATCCGAGGTCGAGCAGGCCGGCGAGGCCGACGACGACGTTCAGACCGAGTGCCACGGTCGCGAAGATGAGGATGTTGACCGCGACGAGCGTGTACTGGTCCGTGCTCTGGGTGAAGGGGAAGGCCGCGGCGGCGACGAAGGCGGAGAGCATCGTGACCTGGCGGTACTTGGCCGTGACGGCCGAGAGCCGGCCGACGAGGCCGGCCTTGAAGAGCGCGGCGACGGCGAACCCGACGGTGATCAGGTAGCCGGTGAAGAGCTCGGCGTACTCGGTGTCGATGCCGTAGGTGATGACGTACAGCCCGACCGCGAACGCGGCGACGATGATCAGGATCTCGGCCCAGGAGGGCAGTTCCTTGGCCTTGGCGGCTTTGCGGGTGTCGTCGGGCAGCAGGAACGCCGTGACGACGGGGATCGCGGAGGCCAGCACGGCGACGTAGCCACCGGGCTCCAGGTTCACGAGGCCGCCGAGCTCGACGGCGATGGCGATCACGGTGAACCAGGTGGTGGCGAAGCCGCCGAGGGCGAGGAGCCTCAGGGCCTTGGTGGTTCCGGTCGGTGCCAGCCAGCCGAGCCCCTTGATGCCGAGGGACGCGAGTGCGTAGAGAGCGACGAGCAGGCCGGCGACCAGGGTGAGGACCTGCAGTCCGCCGGGGTAGCCGGTGACGGTGAGGTCGCCGGGGAACTCGGCGGTCCAGGTCCATGCCAGGAAGGTGCTGGCGATGGTCGCGGCGCCGCCGAGAGCGGTCGCCCAGCGCAGGGCGGTGGCGCGGGAGATCTCCTGAGCGGCGCCGGCCGTCTTGGTGGTGTCGGTGGTCATCGTTCTCACGCCCGATCCGCGACGCGCTCACCGAGCAGACCCTGAGGCCTGACGAGCAGCACGACGATGAGGAGTACGAAAGCCCAGACGTTGGACCAGGCGCCACCGCCGAGCTGCTGCATGCCGGGGATTTCCTCGATGTAGGCGATCGACAGCGCCTCGGCGAGGCCGAGCACCACGCCGCCGACCATGGCGCCGTAGATGTTGCCGATGCCGCCGAGGACGGCGGCGGTGAACGCCTTGAGGCCGAGGATGAAGCCCATCTCGAAGTTGATCTGGCCCCGGTCGAGGCCGTACGCGACCGCCGCCACCGCGGCGAACGCGGCGCCGATGGCGAACGCCATCACGATGATGCGGTCGGTGTTGATGCCCATCAGCTTCGCCGTGTCGGGGTCCTGGGCGGTGGCCTGCATGGCGCGTCCGCTGCGGCTCTTGGAGACGAAGAGGCCGAGGCCGAGCATGCACAGCGGCGCGAGGATCAGCACGAAGGCGTCGGCGCGCTGGATGGCGAGGTTGTCGAAGATCTTGAAGGATTCCCCGGTGAACTCCGGGAAGCTGCGGGCTTCCTTGGCGTCCGGGTAGAAGCCCCAGACCAGCTGCTGGAGTGCGATCGACAGGCCGATCGCGGTGATGAGGGGGGCGAGCCTGGGAGCGTTGCGGAGCGGCCGGTAGGCGAAGCGCTCCGCGGCCGTGGCGACGGCGACGGAGGCTATGGCGCCGCCGATGATCATGAGCGGTATCGCCACCAGCAGGCTCGTTCCGCTGGGGAGCCAGATGTAGGTGGTGAGGGCGCCGAAGCCCCCGATCATGAAGATCTCGCCGTGGGCGAAGTTGATGAGCTGGACGATGCCGTAGACCATGGTGTACCCGATGGCGATCAGACCATAAAGGGCGCCGAGGGCAAGGCCGTTGGCCAGCTGTTGCGGCAGTTCGTTCACCGCAGGGCCTCCGATGAGCGTGTCGGATATGAGTCCGCGCGAGGGCGCTGTTTGCGCCCTCGCGCGGCTGTGTTCAATTTCGGTGGGGGCTGGCGGAGCGGCTCGCGGCCGGTCCGTCCTGGGTCACTGCTCGGTCAGTCCTCGAAGGTCGCGGACTTGACGTCGGTCCACTTGCCGCCCTTGACCGAGTAGACGGTGAGCTGCTTGTTGGTGGTGTCGCCGAACTCGTCGAACGAGACCTTGCCGGTCACACCGTCGAACGAGACCTTGGACATGGCCTCGGTGACCTTCTTGCGGGCGTCGGCCGGCACCTTGCCGTCGTTGGCCGCGACGACGGCCTTGACCGCCTGGATGATGCTCCACGCGGCGTCGTAGGAGTAGCCGCCGTAGGCCGCGTACGGGTCCTTGTAGCTGCCGGCGTTGTAGTCCTCGATGAACTTCTTGGCCGTCGGGAGCTTCTCGACCGGGTATCCGACGGAGGTCGCGAGGTCGCCGTCGTTCGCCGTACCGGAAGCCGCGATGAACGCCGGGTCGTAGATGCCGTCGCCACCCATGGTCGGGACGTTGGCCCCGGCCTTCTTGACCTGGTCGGAGAGCAGGCCGCCCTCGGGGTACTGACCGCCGAAGTAGACGGAGTCGGCGCCCTTGGCCTTGACCTTGTCGGCGGTGGAGGAGAAGTCGGTCTCCTTCACGGTGACGTGGTCGGTGCCGACGACCTTGCCGCCGAGGCGCTCGAACTCCTCGGAGAAGATCGCGGCGAGGCCGGCGCCGTAGGTCTGCTTGTCGTCGACGACGAAGACCTTGCGCTTCTTGGCGTCGTTGTACAGGTACTGGGCGGCGAACTTGCCCTGGATGACGTCCGTGGTGGCGGTACGGAAGTAGGTGGCGAACGGCCGCTTCTTCTCGCCCTTGGCCCAGTTGTCGCCCTGGCTCAGCGCCGGGTTGGTGTTGGCCGGGGAGACCTGGGTCAGGTTCGCGGAGTTGAAGACGCCCTGCATCGACTGGGACACGCCGGAGTTCAGCGGGCCGACGACGCCGAGGACGTCCTTGTTGCCGACCAGTTTGGTGGCGTTGGCCTGACCGGAGGCGGGTACGGCCTGGTCGTCGAGGGCCTCGATCTTGAACTCGACGCCCGGGACCTCGTTGTTCTTGTTGGCGGTCTTGGCCGCGAGGTCCACGGAGTTCTTGATGCCCTGACCGAGCGCCGACAGGGAGCCGGTGAGCGGCGCGTCGACACCGATGACAACGGTGGTCTTGCCACCGCTCTCGCTGCCGCCCTTGTTGTCGTCGCGCGAGCCGCAGGCGGAGAGGGTGAGCGCTCCCGTGGTGACCACGGTGGTGAGGATGAGCAAGGAACGGTGTCGCACGATTAATCCTTTCCCTGGCGCGGCCCCCTCTGCTGAGGTGCCGTTTTGCCGCCGGGCCGTACTGGGGGATACACGGCCTTCTGAAGGCGCGCCCTTCGGCGCGGTGACTGGCGGTGACTCTAGGCGGAGGTGAGGGGGCCCGGGAGACGGGAACTCAGGATGTGACGCTCTTGTTATGCCGAGGCCAAAGATCTGTGGGGGGAGTATGGACAGATCGGGCTTTTGGATACGGCACGGAATGCCCACATGGTGAGAATATGCAGTTCCGCTCAGGGGCTTGGGTGGTTCTTGGTGCTGACAGCCGTCCGGAGTTTGCTTGGGTTACTCGGAGAACGGGACTGTGAGGGTGCGTGAGGGTGAAACCGAATTCCGGACACGATCTCCGTCACTCAGGGTGACGGACGGGGAGATGTTGATCATGTTGCGGCGGCGTGTCGGGGGCATGAATCGACCGGACATCGCCGCGCTGAGTAATCAGCCACCGTCCGAATTCCGGACGCTTCATCATGCCATGTGGCGCGGGGATCACCTCGGCGGTCGCCAGTTCTCGGAACTGCCCGTCAGGCCGTTCTGTTCCGCGCAGTCCCGCTCCGCCTGCCGGTCGATCAGTTCCAGCGCCTTCTGCCGCCCTTGGCGCCTTTGCTCGGTGCGGGCCGCGGCGACGATTTTCTCGTGGAGGGCGTACTGATCATTGGAGAGCCCCTTTTGTTCCCAGTCGATTCCGGCCCATTTGTCACCCTTGAGCGTCTCTTTGGCCCAGTACGAGACGAGACTTGTGCATATCTGGGCAGGAGAGCTGGGCTGTGGTGCGGGAGTTGGGGTCCGCGGGTGGCCGGGGGAGGGGGTGGTCGAGCAGGCGGCCGCGGCCAGGGAGAACAGGAGGGTGCCGGCGGCGTACATGGCCTGGCTGTGCGGCTTCATGCCCATGGGCAAACGCTAGGCCGTCACCATCGGTGACACAACGGTCCGGAACGCCGATGCATCCGCAAAGCGTGACCTTGGGCCGTAAAGCGGCGCAGGCGGGCACCGGCGGTGTGCGGCGCCCGCCCGGCGGCAGGGCGGAGAGGGTGGCGGCCCCGGGGCCGCGCGTGGTGCCGGCGATCAGCCCTGGGCGTCGCGCAGGAGGCACGTCAGTCGGGCCGTGCACACCCGCCTGTCCTGCTCGTCCGTGATCACGATCTCGTACGTGGCCGTCGAGCGCCCCCGGTGCACCGGCGTGGCCACGCCCGTGACCTGGCCCGAGCGCACTCCGCGGTGGTGCGTGCAGTTGAGGTCGACGCCCACGGCGATCTTGGAGGATCCGCCGTGCAGCATCGAGCCCACCGACCCCAGGGTCTCCGCCAGCACGGCGGAGGCGCCGCCGTGCAGCAGGCCGTACGGCTGGGTGTTGCCCTCCACGGGCATCGTGCCGACGACCCGCTCTGCCGACGCCTCGGCGATCTGCACGCCCATGCGGTTGCCGAGGCTCCCGGCGGAGAAGAGCGCGGGCAGGTCGATACCGAGCTCCGCGTACTCGTCGATGACCTCTTGCGGGAACTTCACGGTGGTCTGCTCGCCCATGGGCCGGCTCCGATCGTCGTACGGCGTTTCCCTGACTGCCTGAGCAAACGCTTAGGCGGACGGAGATTGTTCCAGACGCACGATCACGGACTTGCTGGCGGGGGTGTTGCTGGTGTCCGCCGTGGAGTCCAGCGGCACCAGCACGTTCGTCTCCGGGTAATAGGCGGCGGCGCAGCCGCGCGCCGTCGGATAGTGGATCACCCGGAAGCCGCGGGCCCGGCGCTCCACGCCGTCCTTCCACTCGCCGACCAGATCGGCGTACGAACCGTCCGCCAGGCCCAGCTCGCGCGCGTCCTGAGGGTGGACGAGCACCACGCGGCGGCCGCCCTTGATGCCGCGGTAGCGGTCGTCGAGACCGTAGATCGTGGTGTTGTACTGGTCGTGCGAGCGAAGGGTCTGCAGCAGCAGCCGGCCCTCGGGCACCTCGGGATACTCCACGGGGGCCGCGGTGAAGTGGGCCTTGCCCGTCGCCGTCGGGAAGCGGCGCTCGTCGCGGGGGCCGTGCGGGAGGGTGAAACCGCCCGGCCGGGCGATCTTCTCGTTGAAGTCCTCGAAGCCGGGAACGACCCGGGCGATCCGGTCGCGGATCGTCCCGTAGTCCTTCTCGAACTCCTCCCAGGGCGTCGTCGACGCCGGCCCCAGCACCGCGCGCGCCATCCGGGCGACGATCGCCGGCTCGGAGAGCAGATGCGGGCTCGCGGGCGGCAGATTCCCGCGGGAGGCGTGGACCATGCCCATCGAGTCCTCGACGGTGACCACCTGACGGCCGCCCGCCTGGACGTCCTTGTCGGTGCGGCCCAGCGTCGGCAGGATCAGCGCCCGCCGGCCGGTCACGGCGTGCGAGCGGTTCAGCTTCGTCGACACGTGCACGGTCAGCCGCGCCCGGCGCATCGCCGCCTCGGTGACCTCCGTGTCCGGCGTCGCCCCCACGAAATTGCCGCCCATGGCGAAGAAGACCTTGGCCCGGCCGTCGCGCAGCGCCTCGATCGAGCGGACCACGTCCAGCCCGTGGTGGCGCGGCGGCGCGAAACCGAACTCCCTCTCCAGCGCGTCCAGGAACGCCTCCGACGGGCGCTCGAAGATGCCCATCGTGCGGTCGCCCTGCACGTTCGAATGGCCGCGCACCGGGCACACGCCCGCGCCCGGACGGCCGATGTTGCCCCGCAGCAGCAGGAAGTTGACCACCTCGCGGATGGTCGCCACGGAGTGCTTGTGCTGGGTCAGACCCATCGCCCAGCACACGATGACGCGCTTCGACTCCAGCACCATGGCGAGCGCACGCTCGATCTCCTCGCGCCGCAGGCCGGTCGCGGCGAGGGTGTCCGCCCAGTCCGCCGCCCGCGCGGCGGCGGTGAACTCCTCGTAGCCGTGGGTGTGTTCGCGTACGAACTCCTCGTCGACCGCGCCCTCCGTCTCCAGGATCAGCTTGTTGAGCAGCCGGAAGAGCGCCTGGTCGCCGCCGATGCGGATCTGCAGGAACAGATCGGTCAGGGGGACGCCCTTGACCATGCCGCGCGGAGTCTGCGGGTTCTTGAACCGCTCCAGGCCCGCCTCGGGCAGCGGATTCACGGAGATGATCCTCGCGCCCGAGCCCTTGGCCTTCTCCAGGGCGGAGAGCATCCGGGGATGGTTCGTACCGGGATTCTGACCGGCCACGATGATCAGATCGGCCTGGTGCAGGTCCTCCAGCGAGACGCTGCCCTTGCCGATGCCGATCGTCTCGGTCAGCGCGGAGCCGGACGACTCGTGGCACATGTTCGAACAGTCGGGCAGGTTGTTCGTCCCGAATTCGCGGGCGAACAGCTGCAGCAGGAACGCCGCCTCGTTGCTCGTGCGCCCCGAGGTGTAGAAGAGCGCCTCGTCCGGGGACGACAGCGCGCCCAGCTCCTCGGCGATGATCGCGAACGCCCGCTCCCAGGTCACCGCCTCGTACCGGTCGGCACCCTCGGGGAGGTACATGGGCTGGGTGATACGGCCCTGCTGGCCCAGCCAGTAACCACTGCGGCTCGCGAGATCGGAGAGCGTGTGCGCAGCGAAGAAGTCCGGTGTCACCCGGCGCAGCGTCGCCTCCTCGGCGACGGCCTTCGCCCCGTTCTCGCAGAACTCGGCGACGTGGCGCTTGTCGCCCTCTGGCCAGGCGCAGCCGGGGCAGTCGAAGCCGTCCTTCTGATTGACCTGCAGCAGCGTCTGCGCCGTGCGGCGCACACCCATCTGCTGCCGGGCGATGCGCAGCGTGTGCCCGATGGCGGGCAGGCCCGCAGCCGCGTGCTGCGGCGCCGCGACCTCGGGCGCGTCCTGGACCGGGTCACCTGCGGGCGGCTTGCTGGGCATCGCGCTCTCCTTCGAGCGTCGTTCCTGCTGTACGGCCCGATCCTTTCACGTACCACCGACAGCGGCCCAGGCCCCGGCAGGACCGGGTGCGGCCGACGGCGGTCGGGATTGTCGGTGGTCCGTGGCAGGATCGGGTCCGTGGCTGAGACGGCATCGAAGAAGACGGCAGACAACCGACCGCGCCTGCTCCTCATGGACGGGCACTCCCTGGCGTACCGGGCGTTCTTCGCGCTGCCCGCGGAGAATTTCACGACCGCTGGTGGTCAGACGACGAACGCGATCTACGGCTTCGCCTCGATGCTGGCGAACACGCTGCGCGACGAGGCGCCCACGCATTTCGCTGTGGCCTTCGACGTGTCCCGCAAGACCTGGCGCTCGGCGGACTTCCCCGAGTACAAGGCGAACCGCTCGACGACCCCGGACGAGTTCAAGGGGCAGGTCGAGCTGATCGGCGAGCTGCTCGACACGATGAACGCAGTGCGCTTCGCCGTCGAGGGCTTCGAGGCGGACGACGTCATCGCCACCTTGGCCACCCAGGCGGAGGCCGCCGGCTTCGAGGTGCTGATCGTCACCGGTGACCGGGACTCGTTCCAGCTGGTCAGCGAGCACACCACCGTGCTGTACCCCACCAAGGGCGTCTCCGAGCTGACCCGGTTCACGCCCGCCAAGGTCGAGGAGAAGTACGGCCTCACCCCCCAGCAGTACCCGGACTTCGCCGCCCTGCGCGGCGACCCGTCGGACAACCTGCCCGGCATCCCCGGCGTCGGCGAGAAGACGGCCACGAAGTGGATCAACCAGTTCGGCTCGTTCGCCGAGCTGGTCGAGCGCGCCGACGAGGTCAAGGGCAAGGTCGGCCAGGCGCTGCGCGACCACCTGGAGTCGGTCAAGCTCAACCGCCACCTCACCGAGCTGGTGCGCGACGTGGAGCTGCCGAAGTCCGTCGCCGACCTGGAGCGCGCTCCCTACGACCGCACCGCGCTCAAGGGTTTCCTGGAGGTCCTGGAGATCCGCAACCCGAGCCTGCGCGACCGGCTGCTCGCCGTGGACCCGGGCGCCGAGGCGGAGGAGGCCCCCGCCCCCGCAGCCGGGGTCGAGCTCGACGGCAGCGTGCTGGGCACAGGTGAGCTGGCGTACTGGCTGGACCAGCACGGTCATCAGCCGCTCGGCGTGGCCACCGTCCACAGCTGGGCGCTGGGCGTCGGCAGCGTCAGCGAGATCGCCCTGGCCGCCGCCGACGGCAAGGCGGCCTGGTTCGACACGACGCAGCTGGACGAGTCCGACGAGAAGGCGTTCACCGCGTGGCTCGCCGACGCGTCCCGCCCCAAGATCATGCACAACGCGAAGGAGGCCCTGCGGGTCTTCCCGGAGCACGGATGGGAGCTCGCCGGCGTCACGATGGACACCGCGCTCGCGGCGTATCTCGTCAAGCCCGGACGCCGGTCCTTCGCGCTGGACGCGCTGTCGGTCGAGTACCTGCACCGTGAGCTCGCGCCCGCCGCGGCCGACGGGCAGCTGGCCTTCGGCGCCGACGAGCAGGCCGAGGCCGACGCGCTGATGGCACAGGCCAGGGCCGTCCTCGATCTGGGTGAGACGTTCGGCGAGAAGCTGACGGAGGTCGGAGCGGCCGACCTGCTCCACGAGGTGGAGCTGCCCACCTCCCTGCTGCTCGCGCGGATGGAGCGGCACGGCATCGCCGCCGACCGCGCGCATCTGGAGGCGATGGAGCAGCAGTTCGCCGGCGCCGTGCAGCAGGCGGTGAAGGAGGCGCACGCCGCGGTGGGCCACGAGTTCAACCTCGGCTCGCCCAAGCAGCTCCAGGAGGTCTTCTTCGGCGAGCTGAACCTGCCCAAGACCAAGAAGACCAAGACCGGTTACACCACCGACGCGGACGCGCTCGCCTGGCTCGCCGCCCAGACCGACCACGAGCTGCCGGTCATCATGCTGCGCCACCGTGAGCAGGCCCGGCTGCGGTCCACGGTCGAGGGCCTGATCAAGACCATCGCGTCCGACGGTCGCATCCACACCACCTTCAGCCAGACCGTCGCCGCGACGGGCCGCCTCTCGTCCACCGATCCGAACCTGCAGAACGTGCCGGTGCGGACGGACGAGGGTCGCGCGATCCGCCGCGGTTTCGTGGTCGGCGAGGGCTTCGAGTCCCTGATGACCGCGGACTACAGCCAGATCGAGCTGCGCGTGATGGCGCACCTGTCGGAGGACGAGGGCCTCATCGAGGCGTTCACCTCCGGCGAGGACCTGCACACCACGGTCGCCTCCCAGGTCTTCGCGGTGGAGCGGTCCGCCGTCGACGCGGAGATGCGCCGCAAGATCAAGGCCATGTCGTACGGGCTCGCCTACGGTCTCTCGGCGTTCGGTCTCTCCCAGCAGCTGAACATCGAGCCGGCCGAGGCGCGTGTCCTGATGGACACCTATTTCGAGCGGTTCGGCGGCGTCCGCGACTATCTGCGCCGCGTCGTCGACGAGGCGCGGGCGACCGGCTACACGGCCACGATGCTGGGCCGCCGCCGCTATCTGCCCGACCTGAACAGCGACAACAGGCAGCGCCGGGAGGCTGCCGAGCGGATGGCGCTGAACGCGCCGATCCAGGGCACGGCGGCGGACATCGTCAAGGTGGCCATGCTGAACGTGGACCGCGCGCTGACGGAGGCGAAGCTGAGCTCCCGCCTGCTGCTCCAGGTCCACGACGAAATCGTGCTGGAGGTCTCCCCGGGCGAGCGCGAGCAGGTCGAGGAGCTGGTCCGCCGGGAGATGGCCTCGGCGGTGTCGCTGCGGGCGCCGCTGGACGTCTCGGTGGGCGTCGGCCCGGACTGGGAGTCCGCCGCCCACTGAGCCTTCCGGGAGAGCTGCCCCGGGGCCTTCGGGCCTCCGGGGCGGCCGGCCTCACTCGCGGGTGCGGACGCGAATCGCCGCCCCGTAGAGCAGCAGACCCGCCGCAAGGCCGGCACCCGCACCGAAGCACGCCGTCGGGATCAGGTGGAGCGGTGTCTCGACGCGGCCCCCGTGCGCGTACCAGCGCACACAGCGGTGCACGATCCCCGCGAGCACGCACAGTCCCAGCACCGCCCCGGCGAGGCGGCGCTCGCGGCCGCCGAGTCGCGGCAGTCCGTGGCCGGGCGGCAGCGCCGGCTCCGCGCGGCGCAGGGCCGACACCATGAACCACGTCAGCGCGACAAGGGCCAGGGCCGAACTCCCGTACTGCGCGTACGTGTAGAGCGGGAGCCCGGCGACCACCTCGCCCAGCACGGGCACCTGCCGCACGCCCCACCGGTCGAAGTGGGTGAACGCGTCCCACACCACATGCGTCGTCGCACCGAGCACCGCCGAGACGTAGAACCAGAGCGCGGCGACCAGCGGAGGCCGGTCGCCCCAGGCGCGCCCCTGCAGCACCGTGTGCACCCTGGCCTGCCAGCTGTCCGGCAGGAGCGCGACCAGCGGATCGCGCACCATCAGCCAGGCCGCGAGCAGCACCGCGGTGATGGCGACGTCGATCGTGAGCACACCCACGGGCCTGTGTGTCATGTCCCCGAATGTCATCGCGCCCGGTACGAAACTGCCGGCGAAGTACGTCATGTCGGGCGCGAACGACCCCAGGACGAGTGCCGAGGCGAACAGCGGTCCGCGCGCCGTCCCGTCCGTCCGGATGCCCGGCAGCACTGCCGCGGCGTGGCTCAAGGTGAACGGCATGATGTCAGTCCCCTGTGACGACCGCTGTTGATCAATCCCGCCCATTATGCGTGATTTCCTTGCGCCGCCTTGCCCACACCGGATCCGACATTCGGAATATCGGTAGGTGGCGAACGGGTGAATACCGGTCAGGTGACGGTTTTACGGCGCGCGGAGTTGCACTAGGGTCGCGAGAGACTTCGCGCAGGGGAGCGCGAGCAGCCGCCGACGGGGAGGGGACCAGACGTATGGCAGCGCAATTCGGCCGCCGACTGCGCAGGGGGGCTACGACAACCGCCGTCGCCGCGGCCGCAGTGGCCGCACTCTCCGCCTCCCAGGCGCCGGGCGTCGCGCCCGCCACGTCGGGCGGAAGCCAGGAGGCGGCCGACGCCACCCCTCCGCCCGGGACGCCGGTGACCGGCAACTCCCCGTACTACACGGACCTCCCTCCCCTGAACACCCCTGACGGCCCGGGCACTTCGGGCGATGCTCTGGTGACCGGACCGGGTGAGGCGGGCATACCGGCGACCGTCCTCGCCGCCTACAAGCAGGCGGAGAAGACCCTCGCCGAGACCGATCCCGCGTGCCGTCTTCCGTGGCAGCTGCTGGCGGCCATCGGCAAGGTGGAGTCGGGTCAGGCGCGCGGCGGGCGGGTGGACGCGAACGGTACGACGCTGACCCCGATTCTGGGTCCGGTGCTGAACGGCGTCGGCTTCGCGAACATCTCCGACACCGACAACGGCGCCTTCGACGGCGACACCGTGCACGACCGGGCCGTCGGCCCCATGCAGTTCATCCCCTCCACCTGGGCCACCTGGGGCCAGGACGCGAACGGCGACGGCCGCAAGGACCCCAACAACATCTACGACGCCGCGCTCGCCGCCGGCCGCTACCTGTGCCACGGCGGCCGGGACCTGACGGTCCAGGACGACCTGGACAGGGCCATCCTCGGCTACAACCACTCGCGGGAGTACCTGCGCACGGTGATGTCGTGGTTCGAGTACTACAAGCGCGGCACCCACGAGGTCCCGGACGGCACCGGAGTGCTGCCTGTCGGCGACGGACCCGACAGCGCCGGCCCGCTGCCCACCCCCAAGCCGACTCCCAAGCCGACTCCCAAGCCGACTCCCCCACCGAAGCCCTCGGAGCCCGGGACGACGCCGCCCCCCGGACCCACGCCGCCCGGTGGGGGCACCGGCGGCACGCCCACGCCGACGCCGCCCCCCACCCCCGCGCCCGTCTCACACATCGAGGACGCCGGCACCGGACGGATGACGGCGACGGCCGGTCAGGACTTCGCCGCGCGTGCCAAGGTCCGGGTGGAGAACTCCCGTGGCGAAGGCGTGGCACGGGAGGCCGTACGGTTCTCCGTCATCGGTGACACCGACACCCGCTTCCCGGACGGCAGGACCAGCGTCGTCCTGCTCACCGCCGCGGACGGCACGGTCACCGCCCCGGCCTTGCGCGCGGGCGAGAAGACCGGCACCTTCACCGTCCGCGCCACGGTCGAGGGGCGCGACCTGACTCCCCGCGACTTCATCGCCACCGTGACCGAGCGGGTCGCGGACACGATCGTGAGGACCGGCAGCGAGGCCCAGACGGCCGAGCCCGGCGCCGAGTTCGCGCACGCCATCCAGGTCCAGGCCACCTGCAGGGGTGCGGCGGCCGCCGGCGTCGAGATGACCGCCACCATGATCAGGTCCGCCGACGACCCGGCCGAGAACGACAAGGGCCCCTACTTCAAGGACGCCCAGGGCAACACCCTGCGCACCCTCACCGGCCTGAAGGCCGATGCCAACGGCCTGCTGACGCTCCCGAAGATCTACGCGGACGGCAATCAGGGCACCTACCGCCTGCGCCTCACCAGCCCCGGCGGCGGGTCCCTCGACATCGAACTGCAGGTCGTCGCCCCGGCCGAGTCGTCTCCCTCCCCGTCCCCGACGCCCACCGGCTGATCCCGACGGTCGTCACCGCCCCGCCCCTCCGCCCCTCGGGCCGAGGGGCGGTCGCATGTGTTTCCTCCTGTTCTCCTGTCACCGGCTGTTCTCATCTCACGGCCGCGTTGCTACGGTGCCCCACCCCTGACGCTTCATCAGATCAGACCGCCCGGGAGGCCGAGCATGCGCGCCCTCGCCGCCGCCGCCATCGGACTGGCCGCCGCGTTCGCCCTGGTCCTCACCGTGACGGCGATCGGCGCACCCGCCGGTGAGACCTCGCCCAAGCCGCTGCTGACCACCGTCCCCGGCCCCAAGAAGTAGGGAGAGGGCCATGCGCCGCAGAGCCGGACTCGTACTCCTCGCCCTCGCCGTCTTCTTCGCCGCCCTCGCCCCCCTGCTGCGCTGGTACGCCTTTCCCCGGCTCGCCAAGATCCCCGCCGGGCAGTACCAGGAGATAGTGCTCGAGGCGAAGCCGGCGGCCCTCCTCGACTACGGCACCCTCACGGCCAAGGAGGTCGAGAAGGTCACCATCGTCCAGACCCTCAAGGGCAACGTGGAGGAGTCCGAGCGGATCGAACGCAGCGCGGGCCGCGACGTGGTGGTCTGGGACTCGCTCTCCTACGTCCAGGGCCCCGACGGCAAGATGGTCTCCCAGATCCCCGAGCGCTACATCTTCGACGCCCACAGCCAGGAACCCGTCCATGCCACCGGCGAGTCCGTCGACGGCGACGCGGTGCGACGCGAGGGCATCGAGTTCAAGTGGCCCTTCCTCACCGAGAAACGGGACTACACGTACTTCGACGCCCAGGCCCGGACCTCCGCTCCCATCCACTACAAGGGGACCCGCACCTTCCGCGGCCTCGAGGTCTACTACTTCGAGCAGACCATCCCGTGGACGAAGGTGCCCTACCCCAAGAAGATGCCCATCCCCGGCGTGGACGCCACCACCCTGGAGAAGCAGACCGGCACCACCCGCTGGTACACCACCAAGCGCATGTTCTGGGTGGAGCCGGTCACGGGCGCGCCCGTCAACGGCGAGGAGGTCCACAAGGAAGAACTGCGAGGCGGCACCCTCCTCGGCGGCCGCGAGAAGGTCACGGCCTTCGCCGGTCACGTGAAGATGCGCGACGACTACATCGACTACACGGTCGAGCTCGTGAGCTCCCAGCGCCGGCTCGTGCTCCTGATGACCTCCCGTCTTCCGTGGGGTCTTCTCACCTTGGGCGGCGGCCTGCTGACACTGGCTCTGATCCTCGAGGCCCGGGGCCGGCGTCCTCAGGGCCCCGCTCCGGCGACCTCGACAGCGGACACGGAGCCCGCCCGCACCTCCTGACCCGTCCTGGCCGCCCGCTCGGCCTGAGCGGCGGCCTCCGCCCGATCCGGTCCTGAATCACATCCGCGTCTCGGGCGACGAGCGCGCCGCCCGGGCCTTCGTGTGCCGGGTGGGCTCGGCCGTCGCCGGGTCCTCGGGCCACGGATGCTTGGGGTAGCGCCCCCGCAGCTCAGCCCGTACGGAGCGGTACCCGTCCCGCCAGAACGAGGCCAGGTCCGCCGTGACCGCGGCAGGCCGCCCTGCCGGGGACAGCAGGTGCGCCACCACGGGCACGCCCGCGACCTTCGGTGTCTCCCGCAGACCGAACAGCTCCTGGAGCTTCACGGCCAGCACCGGCTGCTCGCCGCCGTACTCGACCCGTATTCGTGACCCGCTCGGCACCTCGATCCGCTCCGGCGCCAGCTCCTCCAGTCGCACCGCGTCGCCTGTCGCCCACGGCAGCAGACGCTGTAGGGCCTCGCCGGCCCGGATGCGGCCGAGGTCCGCCCGCCGCGCGGCCCGGGACAACTCGGGCTCCAGCCAGTCCCCGGCCCGTGCCACCAGTGCGGCATCCGAGACGTCCGGCCACGGCTCCCCCAGTACGCGGTGCAGAAACGCGAGCCGCTCCCGCAGCCCGTGTGCCTCACGGGTCCAGTGCAGCAGTGCGGGCCCTTCCCGGCTCAGCCCGTCCAGCAGCGCCTGTCGCACGAGGCCCGGATCGGCGTCCCCCAGCGGCCGTACGGACAGCTCCACCGCCCCCAGACGCTCCACCCGCCGGGCGACGACGTCCCCGTCCTCCCAGTGCACCTCCTGCCGTTCCGACAGCAGATGAGAGGCGGCCGCACGCGCCGCCTCCTCGTCGACGACCGCCGCCAGCCGCACTCGCGCGGAGGCCGCATGCGCGGGCCGGTCGGCGACCGCGACGGCCAGCCACGGAGCCCGCCGCAGGCCCGAGGGCTCGCCGACCTCGGCCCCGGTGCCGGAGACCATGAGGAACGACCGCTCACCGCGCGCCCTCGCCACCCGCTCAGGGAAGGCGAGCGCAGCGACGAGCCCCGCGGCGGCGTCCTGCCCCATGGCTCCGGCTCGGTCTCCGGCCGCAGACTCGCCTCCGGCCGTGCCGAGGCCGACGAAGGTCTGCCCCGCTGCCCGCCTCTCGCCCGCCCGGCCTCCGGACCCTTCGGTCGCCTTCCCCGGCTCCGGGCGGTCCGCCGCCGACAGCGACGACATCAGCCGGTCCGCCTCGGCCCGCCAGCGTGCGCCGTAGGCGTCGCCGCCGCGCCGCGCCGTACGCCACGCCGCCGCGAGATCGTCGCCGTACTCGCGCGGCGGCTCCTCGCTCAGTACCGCCACGATCTCCGCCGCGCGCCGCGCGCCGACCTCCGGTGCACCGTCGAGCAGAGCGCGCGCCAGCCGGGGATGGACGCCGAGCCGTGCCATGCGCATCCCGCGCTGCGTCGCCCGGCCGCTGTCGTCGACGGCACCGATGGCATGCAGGACCGACCGCGCCGCGGCCATCGCGCCTGCCGGAGGCGCGTCCAGCAGGGCGAGGCCGCCCGCCTCGGGGTCGCCCCAGCAGGCCGTCCGGAGCGCGAAGGACGCGAGATCGGCGATCTTGATCTCGGGGGAGGGGTGGCGCGGTCGCCGGACGTCGTCCGCTTCCGACCAGCAGCGGTACACCGTGCCGAACGCCTCCCGGCCCGCCCGGCCCAGCCGCTGCGTCGCCCCGGCCACGGACACCGGCACCGTCGCCAGCGAGCCCAGCCCCCGTGCGTGATCGACCCGCGGCTCCCGGGCCAGGCCCGAGTCGACGACGATCCGCACACCGGGCACGGTCAGGCTGGACTCGGCGACCGAAGTCGCCAGCACCACCCGCCGCCGGTCGCCCCCGCGCAGCACCGCTTCCTGCACAGCCGCCGGCGCCCGTCCGTGCAGCTGAAGGACCTCGGCGTCCACTCCGTCGAGCATCCCGGCCGTGCGCGCGATCTCGCCCGTGCCCGGCAGGAAGCAGAGGACGTCACCCTCGTGACGGTCGAGCGCCTGCCGCACGGTGGCCGCCACATGGCGAAGCAGCTGCGGATCGACCCACGTGCCGTGCGCCGGGCGGACACCCGCGGGCGGCGGCGCGAAGCGGACCTCTGCCCCGTGTCCCTGACCCTCGCTGCGGACCACAGGCGCGGGCTCCGAGCCGTCGAGCCGGGTCAGCAGCTCGGACCACGCCTCCGCGTCGCTCGTCGCCGACGCCGCGATCAGACGCAGCTCCGGGCGCAGAGTCGCCCGCACGTCCACCAGGAAGGCGAGGGCGGTGTCCGCGTCCAGATGCCGCTCGTGGCACTCGTCGAGCAGGACCACGTCCACGCCCGGCAGTTCCGGGTCGCGCTGCAACCGCTGGAGCAGCACGCCCGTGGTGACCACCTCGATCCGCGAGTGGGGACCGGTCCTCCGCTCACCGCGGACCGAGAACCCGACGCCGTCGCCGAGCTCCTGCCCCAGCAGCCACGCCATACGGCGCGCCGCGGCCCGCACGGCCATCCTGCGCGGCTCGGCGACCAGCACCCGGCGCTGAGGGCCGTTCCCTATGAACCCCGCGAGGGCCAGCGGCACGAGCGTCGTCTTGCCGGTGCCGGGCGGGGCGTGCAGGACGGCCGTGCCGCGCTCGTCGAGCGCGGTCAGCAGCTCGGGCACGGCATGGCGGACAGGAAGGCGGTCGACAGCTTCGGTTCGGATCACGCCATCAGTCTCGTACGGACCGCCGCGCGCCGTTCCGGGGTTGTCCACAGGCAGCGCCACTCATGCGTTCATATGACAAAAATGGGCCCGCAGCCGCTCCGCCGTGCGCCCGCTGCCTCCCCGGCCGACCGCTCAGCCCCTCAGCCTGTGACCGGCGGGAGCTCCGCCTCGTTCCGCTCGCAGACGAAGATGGCGGTTCCCGGGATCAGGTTCCCCCGCAGAGGCGACCAGCCGCCCCATTCCTGGCTGTTCCATGCCGGCCACTCCGGCTCGACCAGGTCCACCAGCCGGAAGCCGCCCGCGACCACGTCGCGCACCCGGTCGCCGAGCGTGCGGTGGTGCTCGACGTAGACGGCGCGGCCCTCCTCGTCCTGCTCGACGTACGGAGTGCGGTCGAAGTACGAGGCGGCCACCGAAAGACCCTCGGGGCCGGGCTCGTCGGGGAAGGCCCACCGGATCGGGTGCGTCACCGAGAAGACCCAGCGCCCGCCCGGCCGCAGCACCCGCCTGACCTCGCGGAAGACCCGCACCGGGTCGGCCACGAAGGGCACCGCGCCGTAGGCGGAGCAGGCCAGGTCGAAAGCGCCGTCCCGGAAGGGCAGCGTCCCCGCGTCCGCCTCCACGAGCGGAACGTCCCCTCCGATACGCAGGGCGTGCTGCAGCTGGCGGTGGGAGAGGTCAACGGCCACGGGCCGCGCGCCCTGAGCGGCCAGCCAGCGCGAGCACTGCGCCGCGCCGGCCCCGATCTCCAGGACGTCGAGTCCCTTCAGCGACCCGGCGGGCCCGAGCAGTCCTGCCTCCGCCTCGTCGAGCCCCTCGGGGCCCCAGACGAAGCGGTCGTCGCCCAGGAAGGCGCCGTGGTCTTGCTGGTACTCGTCGGCGTTCCGGTCCCACCAGCCACGGTTTGCCCGGCTGCTCTCCGCGTCCCCGGCGTCACGGCGGGTGGCTTCCGGTTCGAATTCTTGGCTCATCGTCACCGTCGTTGTAGTTTGCGTATCGCGCCGTCGGAGGGCTCGATACGAGGCCATTGTGGCCTCGGCAAACATTAGTTGTGCCGGGTATGCGGCGTTCCGCCCCGGGTGTGCGGCTTCGCGCATTGACCGTGTCCGGCTGCCCCCGTATGCTACAAGTTGCGCTGCGGGCCTGCGCGCCTCAGACGGAGCAGGCCGCGCTCGCATCTGTATGTATGTCCCCTCGGTTCACGAGGCGCCTCCGGAATGCTGGTCGGCGCTTCCTAGGCTGTCCGGTCTTCTGCAGCTGCGATACGGGCTCTCGGCGTAGCAGTACCTACGACTTCAATGTCCGTACCGGAGCCCTTTCCCACATGACGAGCAGCACCGAGACCACCGCCACCACCCCGCAGGTTGCGGTCAACGACATCGGTAACGAGGAAGCCTTCCTCGCCGCGATCGACGAGACGATCAAGTACTTCAACGACGGCGACATCGTCGACGGCGTCATCGTGAAGGTCGACCGGGACGAGGTCCTGCTCGACATCGGTTACAAGACCGAAGGTGTCATCCCGAGCCGCGAGCTCTCGATCAAGCACGACGTCGACCCGAACGAGGTCGTCAAGGTCGGCGACGAGATCGAGGCCCTGGTTCTCCAGAAGGAGGACAAGGAAGGCCGCCTGATCCTCTCGAAGAAGCGCGCCCAGTACGAGCGTGCCTGGGGCACCATCGAGAAGATCAAGGAAGAGGACGGCATCGTCACCGGTACCGTCATCGAGGTCGTCAAGGGTGGTCTCATCCTCGACATCGGCCTCCGTGGCTTCCTGCCGGCCTCCCTCGTCGAGATGCGTCGTGTCCGCGACCTCCAGCCCTACGTGGGCAAGGAGCTCGAGGCCAAGATCATCGAGCTGGACAAGAACCGCAACAACGTGGTCCTGTCCCGCCGTGCCTGGCTCGAGCAGACCCAGTCCGAGGTTCGCCAGACCTTCCTCACCACCCTGCAGAAGGGGCAGGTCCGCTCCGGCGTCGTTTCCTCGATCGTCAACTTCGGTGCCTTCGTGGACCTGGGCGGCGTCGACGGTCTCGTCCACGTCTCCGAGCTGTCCTGGAAGCACATCGACCACCCGTCCGAGGTTGTCGAGGTCGGCCAGGAGGTCACCGTCGAGGTTCTCGACGTGGACATGGACCGCGAGCGCGTCTCCCTGTCGCTGAAGGCGACGCAGGAGGACCCGTGGCAGCAGTTCGCCCGGACCCACCAGATCGGTCAGGTCGTCCCGGGTAAGGTCACCAAGCTCGTTCCGTTCGGTGCGTTCGTCCGCGTCGACGAGGGCATCGAGGGTCTGGTCCACATCTCCGAGCTGGCCGAGCGCCACGTGGAGATCCCGGAGCAGGTCGTCCAGGTCAACGACGAGATCTTCGTCAAGGTCATCGACATCGACCTCGAGCGTCGTCGCATCAGCCTCTCGCTGAAGCAGGCCAACGAGTCCTTCGGTGCCGACCCGGCCTCGGTCGAGTTCGACCCGACCCTGTACGGCATGGCCGCGTCCTACGACGACCAGGGCAACTACATCTACCCCGAGGGCTTCGACCCGGAGACCAACGACTGGCTGCCGGGCTACGAGGCCCAGCGCGAGGCGTGGGAGACCCAGTACGCCGAGGCGCAGCAGCGCTTCGAGCAGCACCAGGCTCAGGTCATCAAGTCCCGCGAGGCCGACGAGGCCGCTGCTGCCGAGGGTGGCGCCGCCGCTCCGGCCGCCGCGCCGACCGGCGGTTCGTACTCCTCGGAGTCGGACGACAACTCCGGCGCCCTGGCGTCGGACGAGGCGCTGGCCGCCCTGCGCGAGAAGCTGGCCGGCGGCCAGAGCTGAGGCTCTGACCCCGCGCTGCTGAACAGCTGACGTAAGGCCCGCTCCCCAATGGGGGGCGGGCCTTGCCGCGTTCCCGGGACCACCCGGTTCGGACGAGCGGCGGAGCCTATGGGGTGACGGGGATGTTCGTCAGTCCCTTGCCGCCGGTGACGGTGTTGCTCGCGTGCACCGTGGTCGGACAGCTCGTGCTGCGGTTGGTGACGTTGATCGCCAGCTGCTTCGAGCCCGTGGCACCTGTCAGGTCGGAGCGGTTGCCGCGGAAGACCGTGCCGCACCCCCAGCCCGACTGCTGGGTGTGGGTCTCGAAGCCGTTGTTGGTGGTGTTCTTGCCGGTGTTGTTCTCGACCAGGACCTTGTTGCCCTTCACGTCGACCCAGGAGTCGTCGTAGTGGGCGCCCGTCAGACCCCGGCCGTCGAAGGTGTTGCCGATGATCCTCGCGCCGGTCGTGCCCTCCTTGATGTCGATGGCCTCGCCGCCGACGTCCGGGCCGATGGTGTTGTGGAGGATCTGGGCGTTGTCGCTCCTGTCCGAGGTGCCGCCCGCCGAGCCGACGTAGACGCCCTCGCCCATGCCCCGGCCGTCGTTGCCGGTGTCGTAGATCCGCGAGTTCCTGATCACGCAATTGCGGCTGGAACCGCGGAAGTGGACGCCCTCCATGTCCAGGCCGTGCACGGTCACGGAGTCGATGACCACGCCGTCCGCCGTGTCCGTCATGATGCCCTTCTGGCCGCCGGTGACGGTGATGCCCTTGACCGTCCAGTACGACGCGCCGTTGAGGTGCAGGCCATAGCCACCGCCGGCACTGAGCACGGCCCTGGAAGACCCGGTCAGGGTGATCCGGGCGCCGGAGGAGCCGTCCACGGTGGTCTTGAAGTTGCCGCTGTACGTGCCGTCGGCGAGCTGGATGGTGTCGCCCGGACGCGCGGAGGTCAGGGCAGCCTTGAGCTCGGCCGCCGTGTCCACGTTGATGACCGTGGCTGCCCCGGCGGGCGCGGCGAGCAGGGACAGACCCCCGGCGGCGATGGCGGAGGCCATCAGCGCGGGGAGGAGGTTTCGGGTACGCATGGGGGTGCCTTCCCGTGGGGGACTGGGTCAGAACGTTCTCGTACGTGGACTACGAACGTGTTCGTGAACAGTTGTTGCCCGCAGACGCTAGGGACGGCCACAGGGGGTGTCAAGGTCTGTACCAGAAGCGGAGGCGTTCTGGTGTTCCGTGAACTGACCGGCCGCAGAGCGCCGTTCGCAGGCGGAGCGGGAATGACCGGGCGCCAACAGACGTTCTTCCTCAGGGACACGAGGAGGAGCGGTAATCGTGCTTGATCCGCAAGGTTTGTACGAGTGGGAGCCGAAGGGCCTCGCGGTCGTCGACGTGGCGCTTGCGCAGGAGTCGGCCGGCCTGGTCATGCTCTACCACTTCGACGGCTACATCGACGCGGGCGAGACCGGCGAGCAGATCGTCGACAGCCTGCTCACATCGCTTCCCCACCAGGTGGTGGCGCGCTTCGACCACGACAGGCTGGTGGACTACCGTGCTCGCCGCCCGCTGCTGACCTTCCGCCGCGACCGCTGGAGCGGCTACGAGACGCCTTCCTTGGAGGTGCGGCTCGTCCAGGACGCCACGGGTGCGCCGTTCCTCCTGCTGTCGGGGCCCGAGCCGGACGTCGAGTGGGAGCGTTTCGCGGTGGCGGTGAGGCAGATCGTCGAACGGCTCGGCGTACGCCTCTCCGTCAACTTCCACGGCATCCCCATGGGCGTCCCGCACACCCGCCCCGTCGGCCTCACCCCGCACGGCAACCGCACGGATCTCATGCCGGGCCACCGCAGCCCCTTCGACGAGGCCCAGGTGCCGGGCAGTGCAGAGGCGCTCATCGAGTACCGCCTCATGGAGGCGGGCCACGACGTGCTCGGCGTCGCAGCCCACGTACCGCACTACGTCGCGCGCTCCGCCTATCCGGACGCCGCGCTCACCGCGCTCGAGGCGATCACCGCTGCCACGGGTCTCGTCCTCCCCGGAGTCGCGCATTCGCTGCGTACCGAGGCGCACCGCACACAGACGGAGATCGAGAGGCAGATCGGGGAGGGCGACGAGGAGCTCGTGGCGCTCGTCCAGGGACTTGAGCACCAGTACGACGCGATGGCCGGCGCGGAGACCAGGGGCAGCCTGGTCGCCGAGCCGGTCGAGCTGCCCTCCGCCGACGAGATCGGCCGCGAATTCGAGCGGTTCCTCGCCGAGCGGGAGGGGGACGCGTAGCCGGGGCGGGGGCCCGAGGGGGAGGAACACGAAGCTCGCGTAGGCTGCGCGCATGCTGAAAGTGGGCCTCACCGGTGGAATCGGCGCCGGAAAGAGCGAAGTGTCCCGGCTTCTCGCTTCGTACGGCGCGGTGCTCGTGGACGCCGACAAGATCGCACGCGAGGTGGTCGAGCCCGGCACTGAGGGGCTCGCCGCCGTCGTCGACGCCTTCGGGGCGGAGATCCTGACGCCCGAGGGCACGCTGGACCGGCCCCGGCTCGGGGCGATCGTCTTCAACGACCCCGAGCGGCTCGCCACCCTGAACGCGATCGTCCACCCGCTGGTCGGCGCACGCTCCCGTGAGCTGGAGGCCGCCGCAGGGCCGGACGCCGTGGTGGTCCACGACGTACCGCTGCTCACCGAGAACGGACTGGCGCCGCTGTACGACCTGGTCGTCGTGGTGGACGCGGCGCCCGAGACGCAGCTCGACCGGCTGGTACGGCTGCGGGGTATGAGCGAGGCCGATGTGCGGGCGCGGATGGCGGCGCAGGCGACCCGCGAACAGCGGAGGGAGATCGCCGACCTCGTGATCGAGAACGACGGGCCGCTCGAGGAGCTGGAACCGCAGGTCCGCAAGGTGTGGGACGACCTGAGCCGCAGGGCGTCCGCCGAGCGCTAGCCGCCGCCGCGCGCTGTCCGGAATACCGCTGTCTCAGGCGGTGTTGGAACCGGACAGCAAGGGGAAGGATCGCAGCGTGCCCAACAGCAACCCGGAGACGCACGTCATCGACTACCGCGCGGCCGAGCAGTTGCTGGCCGCGCGAGATCCGCGCGGCGCCGTGAAGCTCCTCGACTCCGTGATCGCCGCCCACCCGGAGAACACCGCCGCCCGGCTGCTGCGCGCAAGAGCCTTCTTCGCCGCGGCGCAACTGCGGCCCGCCGAGCTCGAATTCGAGCTCGTGCTGGAGCGGGAGCCGGACAACGCCTTCGCCCACTTCGCACTGGCCCGCACCTTCGAGCGCTCCGGACGGCCCGAGCAGGCGAAGCGGCATTTCCGTCTGGCGGCGGCGCTGGACCCCAATCCGGAGTACCTCCGGGCAGCCCGCTTCGCCGGCGATTCCTGACATCAGGTCGCTGATTGCCGACGCCTGTGCGCAGCGCCGCCGGCACTGTACGTCAGCCGTGGTCCGGTTCGTACGGAGGGACGTCCCGCCCGGGCTGATAGTGCGGTCCCTGCCGGATGTGCCGGATGATCATCACCACATCCACGGCGACGACCAGGAACAACACGCCGCACGCGGCCGCCCAGCCCGGACGGGCCGCCCAGGCGAAGACAGCGGTGCCGGAGGCCGTCCAGATCAGACCCCAGATGCCGAGCCAGAGCCGCAGACGCAGCGGGCTTCGCGCGGTGATCGGTTCGTTCCCAGTACGCATGGCAGTCGCATCTCCACCTCCAGGGTGCACCCGATCGGCGAAAAGCTGTCAACGCGACGGGCCGGCCGCCGTGACCGGACGGCGCGACTCGTCGCGACGGTGCTGCGCAGGCCGTCGGCCGACAACCTTGGATGAGGGCTCGTCCTCGGGGCATAACGGTCATACGGTGGTAATGCAGTCTGCGGCCCGACGACAGGGGGTGCCCCCATGGTCGAGGAGCTGGTGGTGGCCGGCATCGCCGCCCTGACGGGATGCGTCGCCTACGCGATGGCGGCCGCCCGGGTGGTCAAGCAGTACGAGCGGGGCGTGGTCCTCAGGCTCGGGCGGCTGCGCAGGGAAGTGCGGTCGCCGGGGTTCACCTTGATCGTTCCGGCGATCGACCGGATGTACAAAGTGAACATGCAGATCGTGACCATGCCGGTCCCCGCCCAGGAGGGCATCACCCGGGACAACGTGACAGTGCGCGTGGACGCGGTCGTCTACTTCCGGGTCGTCGACGCGGTCAACGCCGTCGTCGAGGTCGAGGACTACCGCTTCGCGGTGTCGCAGATGGCACAGACGTCACTGCGTTCCATCATCGGCAAGAGCGACCTCGACGATCTGCTCTCCAACCGCGAAAAGCTCAATCAGGGGCTCGAGTTGATGATCGACAGCCCCGCCGTCGGGTGGGGCGTCCAGATCGACCGCGTGGAGATCAAGGACGTGTCGCTGCCCGAGGCCATGAAGCGGTCGATGGCGCGGCAGGCCGAGGCCGACCGTGAGCGCAGGGCCCGGGTCATCAACGCGGACGCCGAGCTCCAGGCGTCGAAGAAGCTGGCCGAGGCCGCGGGGGAGATGTCGAAGCAGCCCGCCGCCCTCCAACTGCGACTGCTCCAGACCGTGGTCGCCGTCGCGGCGGAGAAGAACTCCACGCTGGTTCTGCCGTTCCCCGTGGAGCTGCTGCGCTTCCTGGAGCGTGCTCAGCAGCCCGGTCCGGCGGACCAGGCCGCTGCGCCGAAGCCGGAGGTGACGGCAGGCGGCACCGCGCCCGAGTCTGTCCCACCGGACGTGGTGAGCGGGTCGGGCGCGCCCGAGGACTCTGACGCCACCGACCTCTCTGCTTCCCCCGGCGTCTCCGGCGGGCTCCCCGTGCCGGGTGCGACCGAGGAGCCGACCGACGTGGCCGGCCCGGCGGATGGACAGGTCCAGGAGCAGCGTGGCGTTCCGCCGGCCGAGGAGCCGTTCGGCAGCGAGGCCCCGCCGCCCACGACGCACACCGCTGCCGGCTGAGCGCAGGCACGGGCTCCGGTGGGTGCGGCCCGTCGCGGAACCGGTTGCGGCCCCCGGCGCGCGGGGCACGGCCGCCCGCGCTTCAGGGTGAACGCGCAGGTCAGACCGGTAGCGGCGTCGATTGTCAGACCCCGCCCGTAAGGTCGTAGATCCAGTGACTCCTACGTCGCTGCCGACCTGCGGGAGGAGGTGACCCATGGCCCCGAACCTTGCGCTCTCCACCGAGACGCCCCCTGACCTGGCGCGCCCGCTGCTGCGCTGCGCGGCAGTCTTCCTGCCCGGGGCCCTGCCCCGCGACGGCCGGGTCGCCTTCTGGGATCCGGACGGTGCCGAAGTCCCCGGCGCCGACGGCGAGCTCACCGTCGTCGGAGTGGACAGGGAGGGCAGCCGCACGAACGACGCGGGCGGTGACGGGGTCCGGAGCCGCACCGTCCCCGCGCGGACGCTCTCCGTCGCGGATGCGGCCCCGTTGCTCATGCAGGCCCGCCACGACCCCCTCGCCCACCCCGGAGCCGCCTGCTGGGGTGCCGCCGTCCTGCACGCGCTCCACCTCGTGGCGCGCGGCCGCGTCATGCCGGGGCTGACCGCGACGGACCACGACGCGTGGCGGGCCGGTCCCCTCGACGCGGACGACATCGCCCAGCTGCGTGCCATCGCGGCCGCCATGCCGTATGAGGCGCATGCCACCCCTGTCCCGGGGGTGCGGCCGTTGTCCCTGCCCGAGCCCGAGGCACTGGTGCGGCAGTTCTTCGACGCCGTCGCCGACACCCTGCCGCGCACACCGGCTGCCGCGCACGCCGCGGGCGCGCCGTTCGCCGCAGCCGGGGCGCAGCATCTGCCCGGCGCGCGTGAGTGGGCGGCGGAGGCCGCCGCGGGCATGGACGCGGGCGTACGGGTGTCGCTGCGCCTCGACCTCTCCGCGTTCGAGCTCTTCGACCTGGCCGAGGAGGAGGGGGCCCGGCGCAGCGCCGGGGCCGCGCTGGTGCAGGTGCACAGCCTCGCCGACCCGACCCTCGTCATCGACGCGGCCCGGCTGTGGGCCGGAGGCGGGGACGAGCAGTTCGGGCCGCGGGCACGGATCGACGCGATGCTGGCGCTGCGCCGCGCCGCTCGTGTCTGGGCGCCGCTCACCCGGCTGCTGGAGATGGACGTACCGGACGTCCTGCCTCTCACCGAGGACGAGCTGTACGAACTGCTGGGACCCGGGGCCGCGAGTCTGGACGCGGCAGGTGTGGAAGTGCACTGGCCGAAGGAGCTCGCGCGGTCGCTCAGCGCGGCGGCCGTCGTGCGGCCCGCGCCCGGCTCGGCGACCGACGGCACACCGTTCTTCGACAGCGAGGAACTGCTCAGGTTCAACTGGCAGTTGGCCTTGGACGGCGACCCGCTGACCGAGGGCGAGATGGACGCGCTGGCCGAGTCCCACCGGCCCATCGTGCGGCTGCGCGACCGGTGGGTGGTGGTGGACCCCGACCTCGTCCGCAAGGCGCGCAAGCGCGAGTTGGGGCTGCTGGAGCCGGTCGACGCCCTGGCCGTGGCGCTGACCGGTACAGCAGAGGTGGAGGGGGAGACGGTCGAGGCCGTGCCGACCGGGGCACTCGCCGCACTGCGGGACCGGCTCACCGCGGCCTCGGATCCCGTGAGCCCACCGGACGGTCTCGCCGCCACCCTCCGCGACTACCAGCTGCGTGGCCTGGCCTGGCTGGACCTGATGACCTCGCTCGGCCTCGGCGGCTGCCTCGCCGACGACATGGGCCTCGGCAAGACCGTCACCGTCATCGCCCTGCACCTGCGAAGAGCGCGCAGAGAGGCGACCCTTGTCGTCTGCCCGGCCTCCCTCCTCGGCAACTGGCAGAGGGAGATCGCGCGGTTCGCGCCCGGCGTCCCCGTGCGCCGCTTCCACGGCGCCGACCGCACCCTGCCGGCCTCCGGCGGCGGCTTCGTCCTCACCACGTACGGCACGATGCGCACCAGCGCGGAGCTGCTCGCCGGCCACCCCTGGGGCATGGTCGTCGCCGACGAGGCCCAGCACGTGAAGAACCCCTTCTCCGCGACCGCCAAGGCGCTGCGCACGATTCCCGCGCCCGCGCGGGTCGCCCTCACCGGCACGCCCGTGGAGAACAACCTCTCCGAGCTGTGGGCGCTGCTGGACTGGACGACGCCCGGCCTGCTCGGACCGCTCAAGGCGTTCCGGGCACGGCACGCCCGCATCGTCGAGAACGGCGAGGACGCGGAGGCGGCCGAGCGCCTCGCCCGCCTGGTGCGGCCGTTCCTCCTGCGCCGCAGGAAGTCCGACCCGGGCATCGTGCCGGAGCTGCCGCCGAAGACCGAGACCGACCACCCCGTCCCGCTCACCCGCGAACAGGCATCGCTGTACGAGGCGGTGGTACGCGAGGCCATGGCGGCCATCGAGGGAGCGGAGGGCATGGCCCGCCGCGGCCTGGTGATGAAGCTGCTGACCGCGCTGAAGCAGATCTGCAACCACCCCGCACAGTTCCTCAAGGAACACGCCCCGGGGCACGGCACCGGGTTGCCCAGGCTCTCCGGCCGATCCGGCAAGCTCGCCCTCCTCGACGAGCTGCTCGAGACCATCCTGTCGGAGGACGGCTCCGTCCTCGTCTTCACCCAGTACGTCGCCATGGCCCGCCTGCTCTCGGACCATCTGGCGGCCCGGGCGATCCCGAGCCAGCTGCTGCACGGCGGCACCCCGGTGGCGGAGCGGGAGCGGATGGTCGACCGCTTCCAGTCGGGCGAGGCGCCGGTGTTCATCCTGTCCCTGAAAGCGGCGGGCACCGGGCTCAACCTCACGAGAGCGGGGCACGTCGTCCACTTCGACCGCTGGTGGAATCCGGCGGTCGAGGAGCAGGCGACCGACCGGGCCTACCGCATCGGCCAGACACAGCCCGTGCAGGTCCACCGGCTCATCGCCGAGGGCACCGTCGAGGACCGGATCGCCGAAATGCTCGCCTCCAAGCGGGCCCTGGCGGACGCGGTGCTCGGTTCCGGCGAGGCCGCGCTGACCGAGCTGACCGACCGCGAGCTCGCCGACCTCGTTTCGCTGAGGAGGCCCTCATGAGCCCGCCCATGCGGCCGCGCCCCGGCCACAGGTGCACTGCCCGCACCGACCCCCGCCACGACGACCTGCGCCGCACATTCCCCGCCCTCGATCCCGTTCAGGGCGAGGAGAACGCGTCCACATGGTGGGGCAACGCCTGGGTGGAGGCACTCGAGGACACGGCCCTCGACCGCGCCCGCCTGGAGCGCGGCCGCGCCTACGCCGGCCGGGGCAACGTCGCGTCGATCACCGTCACCCCCGGCCGGGTCACGGCGTACGTCCACGGCAGCAGACCGCGCCCGTACCGCACCGAGATCCGGCTGCGCACCCTCGCCGACGACGACTGGGACGACTTCCTCGCCGCCGCCTCGGCACGCCCGGACCACATCGCCGCACTGCTCGACAAGGACGTCCCCCACGCCCTCGCGGACGCCGCCGACCTGCTGCCCACACCCGGTGACCTGATCCCCGACTGCTCCTGCCCCGACAACGGCTACCCCTGCAAGCACGCTGCCGCCCTGTGCTACCAGACGGCCAGACTGCTCGACGAGGACCCGTTCGTCCTCTTCCTGATGCGCGGCCGGGGCGAGCGGGACATCCTCTCCGCCCTGTCCCACCGCAACGCGACCCGTTCCGCGGCAGAGCGCGCCGCTGCGGCGGCCGAGGTCCCCGTCACCACCGTGCCCGCCCACGAGGCGGTTGCCGAGCGGGCGCGGCCACCGCTCCCGGCCCCGTTCCCGCTCCCCGCCCGGCCCGGCCGTCCGCCCGCCTATCCACACGCTCCCGGCGCCCCCGACCCCCTCGCCCTCGACCTCCTCGCGGGTGAGGCGGCGGCCCGCGCCCACACCCTCCTCGCCACCGGCAAGGACCCCGTCGCCCGGCTCACACCGTGGCAGGACGCGGTCCGCCTGGCCGCCGCGCACCCCGGCTCCGGGCTGACCGCCTCCACCCGCGCGCTCTACCGCGACCTCGCCGCAGCCGCCGACCGCACCAACACCGACCTGGCCAGGGCCGTGGCCGCCTGGCGTCAGGGAGGACTGGCCGCGCTGCGCGTCCTGGAGGAGCCCTGGGACCCGCCCGCCGGACCCTTCGACCGGGCGAGGCCCGCCCTCGCCGCGGCCGACTTCCCGCACTTCCGCCCCTGGCGCAACCACCTCACCTCGCGCTCCCTCCAGCTCCGCCTCGGGCGCGACGGACTCTGGTACGGCTACGAGTCGGACCCCGACCGTGAGGACTGGTGGCCTCGCGGTACCCCCGACACGGACCCCGTCGGGGCTCTCACGACACTGGTGGGCGGATGATCGCCCTCCAGCCGTCACCCGGCCCCGCGCTCAGAAGTCCGCGAGCGTCGGTTCGTCGAGCCGCGCCACCGAATTCTGCGCGTACGCCTTCACGTACGCCTCGCGAACAGCCTCGATGAGCGGATCGCGCTGACGCGCCTCGGTGGCCGGATAGAGCAGGGTCAGTTCGTACGAACGCTCCCGCTCGATCGCGCCGTTGGAGTCGCGCCACTGCCCGCTGCCCTCCTGGATCGTGAGACCACCGGGGAAGCCCGGCGTCACATGGCGGTCGATGAAGGACATGAACTGCGCGTCCGTCACGGCCGGGCCGCCGTCGGGGCGCTCGGTGCCGAAGAACAGCCGTGTCTCGACGTAGCGTTCGCCGCGTTGCACCTGGGTCGTGGCGGAGGAGGCGATGGACACGGTCCGCTCGCCGTCGAGTCCGTCCCGGGCGGTGGGCGCGGCGACCGCGAGTACGGCAATGGCGGTGCCCAGGGCGGTGAGCAGCGTCCGGTGCTTCAGGGAGCGGGTGTGGGGGCGCGACGGGTTCGGGGAGGACAACGGATGATCCCTTCGTTCGGTTCGGACCGCGGCGACGCGGCCGCCGCCCCGTGGCCCGGAGCCGCGGGCGCGGCGCCGCACGGCCCGGCGGCGGACGGCCTCACTGTGGCAAGCGCGCCGGCTGCCGCGGCCGGTGGATCACCTGCCACGGCCGGAAACCACCCGCATGAGCGCAAGGGCCCCTCGACGGCGGGGCGCGACGTCAGGCTGAGGCCGCCGCCCCCATGTCGCGGAAGGAACACCGACGTCCGGAACAGCCGCTGCCGACCGGCAGCCTCGCCGGGATCGCCGGAGCGGCCGGACGATCTCGTGATCTCCGGATGCACCGCGATGACCCATGACGCGGCCGGGGGCTCGTGAGGGACCGCCGGCTGCCGGTGCTGGACGTTCTTGCCGTCGTCGCCGAACTCGCCGCAAAGCGGCAGGAGCTGACGCGTCGCAAGGAAGGACAGGGCATCCAGCGGTACGACACCTGTCGTCGGCGGGCCGTGGGGCATTGTGCGTTCGAAGCCTCACGCGCCCGAATGGGTGAATACCTCAAACGGCAGAACCGATGGGGCCTCGTGACGTTAATTCCGGTGCGGGCGAGTGCCCCGCGATTTTTTCCTGAAGGCAGGGAGCCCATGAGGCAGGTTCACCGAAAGGGCCTGGCCACCGTGATGCTCACGGGTGGCGCGCTGGCCATGGCCACCGGCTATGCGCACGCCGGCTCGAACGCGGACGGCGCCGCCGTCGGATCACCCGGCGTACTGTCCGGCAACGCGGTGCAACTGCCCGTCGACGTCCCGGTCAACGTCTGCGGCAACACCGTCGATGTCGTCGGGCTGCTCAACCCGGCGGCGGGCAATTCTTGTGCCAACGTCTCGTCCCCGGGCGGCGGGCAGTCCGGCGCCTCGCACAGCTCCGGCGGTGCCGTCGCCGACGGCGACGCCGCAGGCTCGCCGGGCATTCTGTCGGGCAACGCGGTGCAACTGCCCGTCGACGTCCCGGTCAACGTCACCGGCAACTCCGTGAACGTCGTCGGCATCGGCAACCCGGCCGACGGGAACACCTCGACGAACGTGTCCGGAAAGCCGCCCGCGAAGGCCGCAACGCCGCCGAAGGCCGCCCAGTCGCAGAAGCCGTCCGACCGCGCCTTCGCCCCGAAGGCGGCCGGCGGGTCGCTCGCCGAGACCGGCGCCGCCACGTCGGCGTTCGCCGCGTCGGCGGGCGCGGCCATGGTGCTCGGAGGTGTGGTGCTCTACCGCCGCTTCCGCCCCGCCCAGGTCTGACGCTCCGCACCACCGTCCGCAGTCCGGGGTGCCTCTCCCGATGAGGCCCGCCACGACTCCAGGACGGCATCGATGTCCGCCGCCACCCGGACCCGTGCCTGGTGGCGGTCGACCCCGGCTGCGAGCAGGGTGTCGTACTCGGTGTCGAGGTGCCGTACCGACGCCCTCACCGCGGCCGTGACCGCTCCTTCGTCCAGAGACCGGCCGGCCGCGGTCCTCCCCACCCGGCCGCTGCCGCGCACCGACGCGTGCGCCGCGATGCCGGCGGCCCGCTCGGGGGGACACAGGGGGAACAGCCGCAGGATCTCTGCCGTCAGGGCCGTCGTGAACCGCACGTCCTCAGCCGCCCGGCGCTCGGCGTCCCGGGCACGCCGACGGGCCCGCGCCTCCGCGTCGGCCAGACAGGCCGACTCCGCGCGGGCGAGCGCCGCCTCCTCGACCAGCAGTCCCTGGCGCTCGTAACGGCTGTGGCGGCGGTTGAGGCGGATCACGACCGCGAACAGCGAACTGCCTTCGCGCGCCCGGCGGGTGAGGGCCGCACTGCCCCGCGGCAGATACACCAGGTGCCCCAGATCGGCGCAGTCCAGGCAGACGGGGACACCGGACTCCAGCACATGCATCTCCAGCGGCCCTTGGCGGCACTCCCCGCAGTGCCGGCCCCTGAGCGGCTGGACGACGACCAGGTCCATATCGGCAGCGTACCCAGCAGGTACGCTCCGCTCCCATGACGCTTCGCTGTGCCGTGCTCGACGACTACCAGGACGTCGCGCTCACCCTGGCCGACTGGTCCTCACTCGCCGGCTCCGTCGAAGTCCGCTCCCTCCAGGAGCACTTCGCCTCGGAAGAGGCTCTCGCCGCCGAAGTGGGCGACTGCGAGATCCTCGTCGTGATGCGCGAGCGGACACCTGTCACCGCGTCGCTGCTCGCCCGGCTGCCGCGGCTGAAGCTCCTGATCACCTCGGGCATGCGCAACGCGTCCATCGACCTCGAAGCGGCGGCGCGCCACGGCGTCACCGTCTGCGGAACGGCCAGCAACTCCGAGCCGCCCGCCGAGCTGACCTGGGCGCTCATCCTGGGGCTCGCCCGGCATGTGACGGCGGAGAGCACGGCGCTGCGGGAGGGCGGACCGTGGCAGTCCACCCTCGGCACGGATCTGCACGGCAGCCGGCTCGCCCTGGTCGGTCTCGGGAAGATCGGCGCCAAGGTCGCCCGGGTCGGTCAGGCCTTCGGCATGGACGTCATGGCGTGGAGCCGCAATCTCACGGACGAGCGGGCAGCGGAACACGGCGTGGAGCGGGCGGCATCGCTCGAAGAGCTCCTCGAGGCGGGGGACTTCGTCTCGGTGCACCTGCAACTCTCCGGCCGCACACGCGGGCTGATCGGTGCCCGTGAACTCCGGCGGATGCGCCGCACCGCCTACCTGGTCAACACCTCGCGGGCCGCGATCGTCGACCAGGCGGCCCTGGTGCAGGCGCTGCGTGAGGGGTGGATCGCCGGCGCCGGCTCCGACGTCTTCGCCCAGGAGCCGCTGCCGGCCGACGACCCGCTGCGCACCGCGCCGAACTTCCTGGGCCTGCCCCACCTCGGATACGTCACACGGCGCAACTACGAGGGGTACTTCCGGCAGGCGGTCGAGGACATCGCCGCCTACCTCGCCGCCAGCCCCGTCCGAACGCTGGCGGAACCGGCGGCGCGGGTCTGAGAAGCGACCGGACGGGCCGCGTCGCCGCCCGCCGTCCGGGCGGGTCCTCTAGCGCACGCCGGGTGCCGCGGCGCCGATGAACTCGGACAGCGTCTCGCGAGCCTGCTCCGAACGCTGCGCGCGGTCCGCCTCGTCCGGCGCCTCGTGCATGCAGTTCGTGACCTCGAAGGCGGCGGCGGCCAGGTCCAGCGCCTGTGCGTCGTCGCACACCAACTGCACCCGGATCAGCGCCTGATGGGCGCTGGAACGCAGCCGGTACGAGTCGATGCGCGCCTCCTCGGCGGTGGCGCTGCCCGGGGCCTCCTTCGCCCGGTGCCAGCGGTCGTTCTGGCCGCGCCGGTAGTCGACGAGGGCGCCGGCGAAGGCGCTGTACGCCGTGATCCGTTCCTGGCGCAGCTGCTCCGCGCGGGCGAGAGCGGCGCTGCGCTCGGCCGTCTGGCGCTGGAACAGGTGCGTCGCCACCGATCCGAGCAGAGTGCCGATGACGGCGATGACGGCTGTCCACATGTGCGCGCTCCAGAGCTGCGGTGAATCGTGGGGCGGGCGCGGGCCGTGGTGGCCGGCTTCGCCCGGGGGCGGAGCCCATCAGATCATCGCAGTGGAGAGCGGCGTCAAGAGCGGGTCCGGCCGTCACGCCGCAGCAGTCGTCGCCCTCGGCCTACTGGCGGTAGCCGCTCAGGAAGCGGCCGATGCGACTGATCGCGGCGTCCAGGTCGTCGGCGTGCGGCAGGGTGAGGATCCGGAAGTGGTCGGGGCGGGGCCAGTTGAAGCCCGTGCCCTGGACGACCTGGATCTTCTCGCGCAGCAGCAGGTCCAGGACGAACTTCTCGTCGTCGTGGATCGGGTGGACCTTCGGATCGAGCCGGGGGAAGGCGTAGAGCGCGCCCTTGGGCTTGACGCAGGAGACGCCCGGGATCTCGTTCAGCTTCTCCCACGCACGGTCGCGCTGCTCGTGGAGCCTGCCACCGGGCGCCACCAGCTCGTGGATGGACTGCCGGCCGCCGAGTGCGGCCTGGATGGCGTACTGGGCGGGCGCGTTGGCGCACAGCCGCATCGAGGCCAGCATCGTCAGGCCCTCGAGATAGTTGCGGGCGTGCTGCCGCGGGCCGGAGACGACGAGCCAGCCGGAGCGGAAACCGGCGACGCGGTACGTCTTGGACAGGCCGCCGAAGGTGAGGACGACGAGGTCGGGGGCGAGCGCGGCGGCGGGGTGGTGCACCGCGTCGTCGTACACGATCCGGTCGTAGATCTCGTCGGCGAACACCATCAGCTGGTGGCGGCGGGCCAGGTCGAGGATGCCCTCCACGACCTCGCGCGGATAGACCGCGCCGGTGGGGTTGTTCGGGTTGATGATGACGACGGCCCGGGTGCGATCGGTGATCTTGGACGCCATGTCGTCGAGGTCCGGGTACCAGTCGGACTCCTCGTCGCACAGGTAGTGCACCGCTGTGCCGCCCGCGAGCGTGGTCACGGCGGTCCACAGCGGGAAGTCCGGGGCCGGGATGAGTACTTCGTCGCCGTCCTCCAGGAGGGCCTGGACGGCCATCGAGACCAGTTCGGAGACGCCGTTGCCGAGGAAGACGTCGTCGACGTCGACATCGGCGAGCCCCATGGCCTGATAGCGCTGGGCGACCGCGCGGCGGGCCGAGAGGATGCCGCGCGAGTCGGTGTACCCGTGGGCCTGGGGCAGCATCCGGATCATGTCCTGGACGATCTCCTCCGGCGCCTCGAAGCCGAAGAGCGCGGGGTTGCCGGTGTTCAGCCGCAGGACGCTGTGGCCCGCTTCCTCCAGCGCGTTGGCGTGTTCTATCACCGGACCGCGGATCTCGTAGCAGACCTCGCTGAGCTTGCTCGACTGCCGGAACTCCATGCCGTGCCTCCCGGGCTCAATGGTGTACTTGGTTTTACCAAGTACGAGCTTGGAAAGTCCAACGACATGTCTAGACTCGTCGCATGCCACGTGAGACGCGCCGCCGGAGCTATGACCAGTACTGCGCCGCAGCCCGCGCCCTGGACGCGGTCGGCGACCGCTGGACGCTGCTCGTCGTCCGGGAACTGCTGGCCGGTCCCCGCCGCTACACCGACCTGCACGCCGACCTGCCGGGTGTCAGCACCGACGTCCTGGCGTCCCGGCTGAAGGACATGGAGCGGGACGGCCTGGCGACCCGACGCCGGCTGCCGCCGCCGTCGGCCGCGTACGTCTACGAACTGACCGAACGGGGGCGGGGCCTGCTGCCCGTCCTGACCGCGCTGGCCGGATGGGGCGCACCGGCCCTCGCCGAGCGCAGACCCACCGACGCCGTCCGCGCGCACTGGTTCGCCATCCCGCTGCTGCGCGCTCTCCAGGCGCGCGGAAGGGCAGGGGTGGTCGAAGTGAGGCTGGACGAGGGCGTGTTCCATCTGCGGCTGGGGGACGCCGAGACCTCCCCGTACGGTGACGGGCCCGCCGACGCGCCCGACGTGTGCCTGACCCTGGACGCCGAGACCTGCGTCGAGATCGGCAGCGGGGACCTGACGGTCGAGGAGGGCGTACGGGCCGGCCGGATCAAGGCGGAGGGCGACGCGGCGCTCGTCGGGGTGCCGGGGGCCTGAGGGAGACGGGGCCGGCCACGCCGCTGCCGCGTCGCACGATGCCGCGACCGCGCCGACGGTCCGGTTCTCGCCCGGGTGATGATGGGGCCGTGCGACTGGAAGCGATCACCTGGGAGCGTCTTGCGGAGGCCGTGGCCGATCGGGTGCTGTCGACCACCGCTCAAGACGGCAGCCCCTGGCTGCGCGTTGGCGTCGACGGCGCACCCGCCGCCCGGCCCGGTGAACTGGCGGAGCGCATCGGCGACGTGCTCCGGCTGCGCGGACGCGGCGTGCTCGTCGTCGGCACGGGCGGGTTCCTGCGGCCGGCGTCGCTGCGCTACGAGTACGGTCGCGAGGACCCCGACGCGTACTACGGCTCCTGGTTCGACACGGGCGCGCTGTGGCGCGAGGTCTTCGGGCCTCTGGAGGCGGGCGGCAGCGGGCAGGTGCTGCCGGACCTGTGGGACCCGGCGACGGACCGCGCGACCAGGTCGGCGCCTGTCCGACTGCCCGCGGGCGGTGTGCTGGTGCTGCACGGGCCGTTCCTGCTCGGCCACTGGTTCCCGTTCGACCTGACCGCGCATCTGCGGCTCTCGCCGGGCGCGCTGGAGCGCCGCACCGACGAGCGGGAGCGCTGGACGCTGCCGGCGTACGCGCGGTACGAGGACGAGGTCCGACCCTCCGAATCGGCCGACGTCCTCGTACGCGCCGACGATCCGCGCCACCCGGCCTGGGGCGGTCTGCCCTGAGACCGCTCCGTCACGGGCGACCGCCGACCAGCGTCACCGCCCTGGAACCGGCCCGGCAGCCCTCCGCCGCTGCCGTGGCGGCGTCCGCTCCCGCGAGGCGCGCGGCGAGGAAGGCGCCCGTGAACGCGTCCCCCGCCCCCGTCGTGTCCACCGCCTCGGCCGGTTCGGCCGGGACGTGTGCCGTGATCCGTCCCGACTCGGCGACCAGGGCGCCCCGTCCGCCCAGCGTCACCACTGTGATCGGCACGATCCGGCTGAGCTTCGCCGCCGCCTCCGCGGCGTCGGGCAGGCCGGTGAGGAGGCGGGCCTCGTCCGCGTTGGGGAACAGGACGTCCGCGCCGTCGAGGGCCGACAGCACGTACTCGACGCCCACTTCGGCGATGAAGCCCGCCGATGCCGGGTCCACGCTCACCGGGATGCCCCGCTCCCGTGCCGAGCGCATCGCCAGGCCGGCGGTCCGCCTGCTCGCAGCGGAGAACAGGAGGTAGCCCGACAGGTGCAGATGCCCGACCCCGTCGAGCAGGGTCGGCGACCAGTCCTCCGGCCCCAGACGCAGCACCGCGCCGCTGTCCGTGAGGAAGGTGCGCTCGGCGCCCTCGTCGACGAGGGCCACGACGGTGGCGGTCGGCGCCTCGGCGTCGGGCACCAGAAGCGGACGCACGCCCGCCGCCGTCAGCCGCTCGGCGTGCCATGCCAGGTCCGCATCGCCCGCGCGGGCGAGCAGCCGCACGTCGGCGCAGCCCCAAAGGGCGGCCCAGCAACAGACGTTGGCCCCCGCGCCGCCCGGCAGGATGCGGATACGGGCGGCCGTGTCCGTGCCCCGCGCGAGCGGCGTCCGATGACGTGCCACGACGTCCGTGACGACGAGCAGCCCCGGCGAGCCGTCCACCGGCCCGGCTCCGTCCGCCTCTCCCGTCCGGCCGGGCGCCCTCGTGCCGCCCGTCACGCGTACGCCGCTGCGATGCGTGCGGCGAGCCGCACGTTGCCCCGCACCGCCGCCAGGTTGGCTTCCAGCGAGGCGCCCTCGGTGTAGCGCATCAGCCGTTCCAGCAGGAAGGGGGTGACGGCCTGTCCGGTGACGCCCTCCTCCCGCGCCTCGTCGAGTGCCCGTGCGAGCACCCGGTCGTGCAGCGCGGGGTCCAACTGCTCATGGACGGGCACCGGATTCGCCACGACGAGTGCGGAGTACGGATCGGCCAGCAGGTCCTTGGCGTGCATCACCGCGGCGACCTCCTCGGGCGTGCGGAGGGTCCAGTCGACCGGTTCGCCCGAGGACGTCAGGTAGAAGCCGGGGAACCGGTCGGTCCCGTAGCCGACGACGCCCACCCCGAGCGTCTCCAGTCGCTGGAGGGTGGCCGGGACGTCCAGGATCGACTTGACGCCCGCGCACACCACGGTGAGGCCGACCTGCGCGAGCAGTCGCAGGTCGGCCGACTCGTCCTGCGTCTCGGTCCAGCCGCGGTGCACACCGCCCAGCCCGCCCGTCGCGAAGACGGCGATGCCTGCCCGGTCGGCGAGAAACGCCGTGGCGGAGACCGTCGTCGCCCCGCTCGCCCCGGTCGCGAGGGCGGGGGCCAGATCGCGGTGGCCCAGCTTGCGCATGTCCGGATCGCCGGCGACGCGCTCCAACTCCGCCTTCCCCAGGCCGATGTGCGCCCGCCCGTCGAGCACGGCGATGGTGGCCGGCACGGCTTGCTCGGCCCGTACCAGCGCTTCCAGTTCTTCGGCCACGGCCAGGTTGCGGGGGCGCGGCAGTCCGTGCGCGATGATCGTCGACTCCAGGGCGACGACGGGCGCGCCGGCGTCGAGCGCCTCCCGTACCTCTTCGGACAGCGTTATCGCGGTCTTCACCATGTCCCCATCCCTGGCACGGCGGCGGGCCGCCCAAACGTGGGCCGCGGGGCGCACGGGTGCCCCGGCCGTGCGCCGCGTGCTCCCGTCCGATCTGTTCGCTCGCGGCGACAACCGGTTCTACGCGACCGTCTCGAGTCGCGCGGCGTGGACGACCGGGCGGCGTGGCTGGAGGACGGCACGGGTGCGCACGGGCTGTCCCCGGGTGACGTCCGGTCGGTCCTGGCCTCCGGCGCGGGCCGTCCGCACCTGCTGATCCGCCGGGGGGACGTCACCGTCTCGGGTGCGGTGACCACTCACTGGGGCTCCGCGCCAGGGGCGCATTCAGCCCGTCGGCGTGCGAGGCGCTCGGGGTCCTCCCCGCCCCCAGGGTGGAGGGCGGCCCCGCGCAGCGGCCACGCCCCGCTCCGGGCGCCCGCTCACGCCCGCGTCATCGCCCGCCGTACCGCCAGCGCGGCCATCGGCAGCAGCAGCGCCGCCCCGATCGCGTTCAGCCAGCCGTACCCGGCCTGCGCGACCACGAGACCCGCGGCCGCCCCGCCCAGACCGGCCGCCGTGTTCATCGTCAGGTCCGACAGGCCCTGGACCGCCGCCCGCGCCGGCTGCGGCACGGAGTCCGTCAGCAGCGTGGAGCCCGCGACCAGACCCGCCGACCAGCCGAGGCCCAGCAGGAACAGGCCGAGCGCCGTCCGGCCGTGGCTCGGTCCCGCCGTACCGGCCAGCAGCGCGGCCGTGCTGAGCAGGCCGGCCGCCAGTCCGATCACGGCCAGCCGCCCGATACGGTCCGCCAGCCAGCCCATCAGCGGCGAGAACGCGTACATGCCCGCGATGTGCCCGCTGATGACCAGGCCGATCAGCTGGATCCCCGCACCGTGGTGGCTGAGCGCGACCGGGGTCATCGACATGATCGAGACCATCGCCGTGTGCGAGACGGCGACCGTGACCAGAGCCAGCCGCGCCATCGGGGAGTCCTGCACGGCCCGCACCCCCGCACGCAGCGAACGCCCCTCGGGAGAGCGGTCGGCGGGCGACAGCGCGCGGGCGGTCAGCAGCGGGTCGGGGCGCAGCAGGACCAGGACGAGCACCGCCGAGACCAGGAAGACGCCCGCCGCCCACAGGAAAGGGCCCGCGGCCGCCGGTATGCCGATGCCGGACACACTGCGTCCGGCGGGCGAGGCGATGTTCGGCCCCAGCACCGCTCCGATCGTCGTCGCCCACACCACCGTGGAGATCGCCCGCCCACGCCGCTCCGGCTCGGCCAGGTCGGCGGCCGCGAACCGGGCCTGCAGGTTGGCCGAGGAGGCAGCGCCGAAGCCGGCCATGCCGATCAGCAGGAGCGGGAAGCTGTCGATGACGGCCGCCAGCACGACCACACCCGCGCCGAGCGCCCCGAGGAGATACGCGAGGACCAGGCCCGGCCGCCGCCCCCGGGCGGTCATCAGGGCGGCCAGCGGCACCGAGAGCAGCGCGGTCCCGGCCACGGTCGCGGTCGGGGCGAGGCCGGAGAGGGCTTCCGTACCGCTGACTTCCTGCGCCAGGACCGCGGCGAGCGCGATTCCGGTGGCGACTCCGAGGCCGCCCAGGATCTGGCTGGCGATCAGCACGGCGTTGACACGGCGCCGCAGCGCCGGGAGCTCGGCGGCCCCGATCACCGGGGTCTTTGATATGTCAGGAGCGTCAGGGCTGGTGGTCACTGACGCAGTGTGCCAGCGACCGCGCCGGTGCGAAACCGCGCCGGCGCCCGGTCAGAACAGCGGCTCCGGCAGCACGCCCTCCAGCGCCAGCAGCCTGCGCTTCGTCTCCAGGCCCCCGCCGAAGCCGCCCAGCCCCCCGTCGCTCTCCACCACCCGATGACACGGCACGACGACCGGCAGGGGATTGGAGCCCATCGCTGCCCCGACCGCCTGGGCCGCACCCGGCTGGCCGACCCGTGCCGCGAGATCGCCGTAACCGACGACCGTCCCGAACGGCGCGGCGGCCGGCAGTTCTCGCAGCACCTGGCGGTTGAAACCCGCCGACAGCGACCAGTCCAGCGGAAGGTCGAAAGCCCGCAGCCTGCCCTCGAAGTACGCGTGGAGCTGGCGTATCGGCTCGGCGAGGCGCCCGGTCGCCGTCTCGGCGGGCGGCGCACCGAGCCGGTCCGCCAGCTGCTTCAGCGCCCGGTCCCGTATCGCGGGCCGCGCGTGGAACACCACGCTCACCAGGCCGTCGCCGGTCGCGGCGAGCAGCAGCGGCCCGATGTCCGTGGCGACGACGCTCCACTCCAGGGTGTTCCTGCCGGTGGTGTTCATGCGGACCACGGTACGACCGGGCACTGACAGTCCGTCGGGAGCGGACGTCAGCTCACCGCGTCCCGCACGACGTCCGGGTTGTTGGTGATGATCCCGTCCACACCGAAGGCGTCCACGCGCGCAGCGCCCGCCGCGTCGTTCACCGTCCAGGTGTTGACCCGCAGCGGCTTGCCGTGCGCGCCCTTGAGCGTGTGGACGGCTGCCACGTACTCAGCGGTCAACGACGTGTGCGTGGGGTTGATCTGGTCGGTGAACGCCGCGTACGCCGGCAGGTCGGCGACCGCCGGCGTACCGAGGAAGCCGGTGGTGAGGTCCGGCCGCTGCTGGTGAACGGCCTTCACGCTGTCCGCGCCGAAGCTCTGGATGACGAGCCGGCCCGCCACGTGCCGGCGGTCCAGCCAGCCCTCCTCGCCGAGCACCCGGAGGGTGTCCTTCTCGATGCCCGGGTACAGCTCCGGCTTCTTGATCTCCAGAAGGAGCTTCTGGTTGTTCTCGTCGACGCGGTTCAGGTACTGCTTGAGCGTGGGTACGCGCGCGCCGGCCCACTCGGTGCCGCGCCAGCTGCCCGCGTCGAGGCGGGCGATCTCGGCGGCGGTGAAGTCCTTGACCTTCCAGGGCGCGCGGTCGGGGAAGACCTGCTCCACGTCGGTGGTCCGGGCGAGTGAGTCGTCGTGGACGACGACGAGCTCGCCGTCCTTGGTGCGCTGGACGTCGTTCTCGACCCAGACGAAGCCCATCCGGTCCGCCAGGTCGACCGCCGCGAGCGTGTTCTCGGGCGCGTAGGCGGAGGCGCCCCGATGGGCGATCACGAGCGGTTCGTCCTGCTGCGCGGCGGCTTCCGGGGTGCCGGAGGCCGAGCCGGGCGCGAGGAACACGGTGATTCCGAGGGCGGTGGCGGCCAGGGCTGCGACGGGGCGTGCGTGCACGGGGGACTTCCTCACGTCGTCGGATCACGGACGGGCCGAGAGTGACAGTTGTCGGCCAACGCGGGACAGGCGAAGTATGGCCGCGACGTGAACGGACGGCCCGCGGGGAGCCACCCGTGTCCCGCATGTCGACAAATCGCCGCCCCGGCGTTTGCATCCCGTTCCCCGGGCCGTACTCTCGCCAGCAACCGGACGTTCGCTCCCGGATGCGCGGGGGGCGCGGGGATCACGGAGCAGACGGGGGCACCGGGCACAGGGGATCACACGGGGCGAAGGGCACAGGGGATGCAGGGCACGGTGGACGGTTTCGGCTACGGCCTCGTCACCCCGGTGGCGGCCTATCTCATGGCCTGCCTGGGCGGCGCCCTGGGCCTGCGCTGCACCACGCGGTCCGTGCGCCACGGCCGCGGCTTCAAGGCGGCGTGGCTGGCGCTCGGCGCCACGGCCATCGGCTCGGGGATCTGGACGATGCACTTCATCGCAATGATGGGGTTCACCGTCCGGGAGGCCCCCATCGGCTACGACAGGCCGACCACTTTCGCGAGCCTCGCCGTGGCCGTCGTCATGGTCGGCATCGGGATCTTCATCGTGGGCTACCGCGGCGCGACCGTGATGGCGCTGGTCACCGGCGGGACGCTCACCGGACTCGGCATCGCCTCCATGCACTACCTCGGCATGGCCGGAATGCGGCTGCAGGCCGTCCTGGAGTACGACACCCTCACCGTCGCGCTCTCCGTGGTGATCGCCGTCGTCGCGGCGACCGCCGCGCTGTGGGCGGCGGTGTCCGTGCACGGCTTCCTGGCGAGTATCGGCGCCGCCCTCGTGATGGGCATCGCGGTGAGCGGGATGCACTACGTCGGGATGGCGGCGGTGAGCGTCCATCTGCACCCCACGATCGACCTGACCGCCGCCGGCGACTCCCCGGTCGGCGTGCTCGCACCCGTCCTCGTGGGACCCGCGGTCTTCCTGCTGCTCGCCGCCGTCGTGGTGATGTTCGACCCGCTCCTCGTGCTGGGCGAGCCGGACCACGGGTGGCACGCCCGCGACGAGGGCCGGCGCGCGGGAGTCCCGGCCCGGGCAGGGGCGCCGGAGGGGCGTCGCCCGGCCTCCTGGGCCGCCGACCGCGCCCGCCGCCGGCGCTTCGCGGACCACGACAGCCGTTGAGCGCGGTTCCGCAAGGCCACCGGACCACGGGCAAAGCTGCTGGTCACAGTGGCTTCGGCCGGTGGCCGGGGCCCAGCGGGGACCCCGCGTCCGCAGCGGTGCACCCCCGGCTGTCAGTGGCGGGTCGTACGGTGGATTCCATGCGGCCCGTTTCCAAGATCGAACGTACGGTGGCGCCTTTCGAGGTCGTCAGCCCCTACCAGCCCAGCGGCGACCAGCCGACGGCCATCGCCGACCTGGAGCGGCGTATCCGCGCGGGCGAGAAGGACGTCGTCCTGCTCGGCGCGACCGGCACCGGCAAGTCGGCGACCACCGCGTGGATGATCGAGAGGCTTCAGCGCCCCACCCTGGTGATGGCGCCGAACAAGACCCTGGCCGCCCAGCTGGCGAACGAGTTCCGGGAGCTCCTCCCGAACAACGCGGTGGAGTACTTCGTCTCGTACTACGACTACTACCAGCCCGAGGCGTACGTCCCGCAGTCGGACACCTACATCGAGAAGGACTCCTCGATCAACGAGGAGGTCGAGCGCCTGCGCCACTCCGCGACGAACTCGCTGCTGACCCGCCGCGACGTCGTCGTGGTCGCCTCCGTCTCCTGCATCTACGGCCTCGGCACCCCGCAGGAGTACGTGGACCGCATGGTCCAGCTCAAGGTCGGCGACGAGATCGACCGCGACCAGCTGCTGCGCCGCTTCGTCGACATCCAGTACACGCGCAACGACATGGCGTTCCAGCGCGGCACCTTCCGGGTCCGCGGCGACACCATCGAGATCTTCCCGGTCTACGAGGAGCTCGCCGTCCGCATCGAGATGTTCGGCGACGAGATCGAGGCACTGTCCACCCTCCACCCGCTCACCGGCGAGATCCTCAGCGAGGACCAGTCGCTGTACGTCTTCCCCGCCAGTCACTACGTGGCCGGCCCCGAGCGCATGGAGAAGGCGGTCAACGGCATCGAGGCCGAGCTGGAGCAGCGCCTCGCGGAGCTCGACAAGCAGGGCAAGCTGCTGGAGTCCCAGCGGCTGCGCATGCGCACGACCTACGACATCGAGATGATGCGCCAGATCGGCTCGTGCTCGGGCATCGAGAACTACTCGATGCACTTCGACGACCGTGAGCCCGGCTCCCCGCCCAACACCCTCCTCGACTACTTCCCCGAGGACTTCCTGCTCGTGATCGACGAGTCCCATGTGACGGTCCCGCAGATCGGCGCGATGTACGAGGGCGACGCCTCCCGCAAGCGCACGCTCGTCGACCACGGCTTCCGGCTGCCGTCCGCACTCGACAACCGCCCCTTGAAGTGGGAGGAGTTCAAGGAGCGGATCGGCCAGACCGTCTACCTGTCCGCCACTCCGGGCGCCTACGAGCTCTCGCGCGGCGACGGTTTCGTGGAGCAGATCATCCGGCCCACCGGTCTCGTCGATCCGGAGGTCGTCGTCAAGCCCACCGAGGGCCAGATCGACGACCTGGTCCACGAGATCCGGCTGCGCACGGAGAAGGACGAGAGGGTCCTTGTCACCACCCTCACCAAGAAGATGGCCGAGGACCTCACCGACTACTTCCTCGAACTGGGCATCCAGGTCCGTTACCTCCACAGCGACGTCGACACCCTGCGCCGCGTCGAGCTGCTGCGTGAACTGCGCGCCGGCGAGTACGACGTCCTGGTCGGCATCAACCTCCTGCGCGAGGGCCTCGACCTCCCCGAGGTCTCGCTTGTGGCCATCCTGGACGCGGACAAGGAGGGCTTCCTGCGCTCGGGCACCTCCCTGATCCAGACCATCGGCCGCGCGGCGCGCAACGTCTCCGGCCAGGTCCATATGTACGCGGACAAGATCACGCCCGCGATGGAGAAGGCCATCGACGAGACCAACCGCCGCCGCGAGAAGCAGATCGCGTACAACACGGAGAACGGCATCGACCCGCAGCCGCTCCGCAAGAAGATCAACGACATCGTCGCGACCATCGCGCGCGAGGAGGTCGACACCGAGCAACTGCTCGGCACCGGCTACCGCCAGGCGAAGGCCGACAAGGCGGGCAAGGCCGTCAAGGCCCCGGTGCCCGCGCTCGGCACGCCGGGCGCCAGGAAGGGCGAGGTGGTCAGCGACCGTCCCGCGGCCGAACTGGCCGGAATCATCGAGGAGATGACCGAGCGGATGCGCGCGGCGGCGGCGGAGCTGCAGTTCGAGGTGGCCGCGCGACTGCGCGACGAGGTGAGCGAGTTGAAGAAGGAGCTCCGCCAGATGAAGGAGGCGGGCCTCGCCTGAGCCGGCGGCGGACGCTGTGTTGCAAGACCGACACAAAAACGGGCGGACGGTCCTGCTCCGCCGTCCCGACTGCGTAGGGTGCAGGTCAACCGCACATTTGGGCGGTGGCAATTCTCAAGAAGGGGACAGCGCGTGACGGTCAACATGACCAAGGGTCAGGCCATCAGCCTGCAGAAGAGCGACGGGGGCACCCTCACGGCTGTGCGGATGGGGCTCGGCTGGCAGGCGGCCCCGCGCCGTGGTCTGTTCGGCTCGCGCACCCGCGAGATCGACCTCGACGCGTCGGCCGTGCTGTTCGCCGACAAGCAGCCGGTGGACGTGGTCTTCTTCCGCCACCTCGTCAGCGACGACGGCTCGGTCAAGCACACCGGTGACAACCTGGTGGGCGGCGCCGGTTCCGGCGGCGACGACGAGGCGATCCTCGTCGACCTGCAGCGGGTGCCGGTCCACATCGACCAGATCGTCTTCACGGTGAACTCCTTCACCGGCCAGACGTTCCAGGAGGTGCAGAACGCCTTCTGCCGCATCGTCGACGAGACCAACGGTCAGGAGCTCGCCCGCTACACGCTCGACGGCGGCGGCCAGTACACGGCGCAGATCATGGCCAAGGTGCACCGCGCGGGCGGCGGCTGGCAGATGACCGCCCTGGGCAACCCGGCCAACGGCCGTACGTTCCAGGACCTGATGCCGGCGATCCTGCCGCACCTGTAGGCGTTCACCGCAGGCCCGGACCGTATCGACGGACCCGCAGCTCCCGGAGGCATCGCCGCCGGGAGCTGCACCGCTTGCACCGCACGACGCGAACCGCCGGCCGCCCGCGCACCGGCGACGCCGCACGACATCCGACGCACACACCACGCGTACCGCAGAACACCGAGGGGACAGAGCGATGACGGCCGAGCTGGTCCGGGGGCAGAACCACCCCCTGCCGCACACCCGGCTGGAGGTACGGGTGTCGGCCGGTCATCCGGTCGTGGCCTGCGCCAGCTACGTCGACGACCGCGGCACAGGGCGCGAGGAGTGGGTCGCCCATCCCGGCGCCCGCGCGCTGCCCGGCGTCGAGGTGCCGGGACAGGCCGACCGGACGCCCCGGTTCGTGCTCCAGCTGGACGCCGTGCCCGAGGCGGTGCAGCAGATCAACGTGCTCCTCGCGCTCGCGGGCGGGGGCGGTCCCGACCGATTCGGCGCCACCGCCGCGCCCTTCGTCGCCGTCGTCGGCGACGACGGCGACGAGATCGCCAGTTTCACCATCACCGGCCTCGACACCGAGACCGCGCTCGTCGCCGTCGAGGTCTACCGGCGCCAGGGCGCCTGGAAGATCCGGGCGGTGGGCCAGGGCTACGAGGGCGGCCTCGCGGACCTCCTCGCCGACCAGGGCCTCGCCCGCGCCCGGGAGGTCGCCGCCGGCATCCAGGCGACCGTGGCCCTCCCGGCCCCCCGCACCGAACCGGCGCGGCTGGCCACGAGCGCCGACGCGGGTCCGGCCGCCCCCGCCGCCCCCGACCAGTCCTCGGCCCCCGAGGCGACGCCGTCCGGCGGCCGTTCGCTCTCCGACGGGCTGTCCGTGCCCGCGGCCCAGGCCGCGGCGGCCTCCGCGGGCCCGCAGCACACCCCGGGGCCGGACGCGCCGCAGGTCCCGAGCGGCCCCGTCGACTACACGCACCCCCGGCGTCAGTCGGCGGCCCCGCCGCCGCCCCCGGCCGCACCGCCGGCGGAGCCCGGCCGCCCCTCCGCGCCCGTCGCGGGCGACGCCACCGGCTGGTCGATGGAGGAGCGCCTCTACAACCAGATCTGGGGCATGTTCGAGGACCTGGCCCGGACCGTCGCCGCGTACCGCAGTGCGGTCGAGTTCGCCGAGAACCGCATGGACAAGGAGCTCGACCAGGTCCTGTCCGACCCGCGCAGCCGCATCGGCAGCGGCGGGGACGCGGCGCGGGCCGCGGCCCGCGCCAAGTACGAGCAGCTGACCGATCAGGCCCGGCAGGTCCTCGACCGCGATCTGGCCCAGCTCACCGCCGAGGCGGAGGTCGTCGAGCCCGCGCTGCCACCGGCCTTCGCGCGCTGGGACAACCCGGTCTGGCACGCCTACCGCGTCCCGATGGAGATCCCCATGGCGCTGCGTATCGGGGACATCCACCTGCCCGAGAGCCCAGAACTGCGCCTCCCGCTGCTCGTACGGCTGCCGCTGGAGCGCGGGTTGTGGGTGGACAGCGGACGGTCGAGCTCGGACGCGGCCATGGCGCTGGACGAGGGAGTGCTGCGCCGGCAGGCCGCCGACACGGCGGTCGCGCTCGCGGCCCGGCTCGTCGCGGTGTACCCGCCCGGCGAGTTCTCGGTGCATGTGATCGACCCCGCGGGGTCGGCGGCCGGGTCCCTGGCCCCGCTGGTGGGCTCGGGCGTGCTCGCCGGGCCGCCGGCGGCGGGAGCCCAGGGTGTGAGTTCCGTCCTCGCCCGGCTGACGCAGCGGGTCGACCTCGTGACGATGGCGCTGCGCGGTGACGCGGCCGACTCCCTGCCGCCGGATCTCGACCGGGCCGAGCAGCTCCTGATCGTCAACGACTTCCCGCACGGCTTCGACGACCGGGCGGTCACCCAGTTGCGGTACCTCGCCGACGAGGGACCGGCCGTCGGAGTCCATCTGCTGATGGTCGCCGATCGCGAGGACGCCTCCGCCTACGGCCCGGTGCTGGATCCGCTGTGGCGCTCGCTCCTTCGGATCACGCCCGTGCCCGACGACCACCTCGCCGACCCCTGGGTGCGGCACGCGTGGACGTACGAGCCGCTGCCCGTGCCGCCGGGCAGTGCCGTGCTGCGTCAGGTGCTGGACCAGGTGGCCGACGCCCGCCGCTCGTGGGGCCGCTGACCTGGGCACTTGGTAGCCGCTTTACCCTTCGCTTTACCTTTCCTTGGTCTTTCCTGTACTGTTCCTTGGGCGGAGGGGAGTACTCCCGACTCGCGGCGTGCCCGTCAGTACGGACCGACAGAGAAGGTCCCGGGGCGCCGGCCCGTGGTGCGGCACGACACCGCACGGGGTGGAGGAGACCTCCGGCAGCGACGACGCTGATCAGTAGCCGTACGAAGCCGGAGGCACAGTGGACGTTTCCATGACCCTTTGGGCGCTGACCATTCTCGGTCTCAGCGCCCTGATCGCGGTCGACTTCTTCATCGGGCGGAAGCCCCATGACGTATCGATCAAGGAAGCCGGTATCTGGACGGTCGTCTGGATCGTGCTGGCCGCGCTCTTCGGCGTGGGCCTGCTCGTGTTCGGCGAGAGCCAGGCGTCCGGCGAGTTCTTCGCGGGCTTCATCACCGAGAAGTCGCTGAGCGTCGACAACCTCTTCGTCTTCGTCCTGATCATGGCGAAGTTCTCGGTGCCCTCCCACCTCCAGCAGCGGGTGCTGCTGATCGGTGTACTGATAGCCCTCGTGCTGCGGGCGATCTTCATCGCCGCCGGCGCCGCCATCATCGCCAGCTTCTCGTGGGTGTTCTACCTCTTCGGCGCCTTCCTCATCTACACCGCCTGGAAGCTCATCCAGGAGGCGCGCTCGGACGAGGAAGAGGAGGAGTTCGAGGAGAACAGGCTCCTCAAGTCCATCGAGAAGAAGTTCGGCGTCGCCGACAAGTACCACGGCACGAAGCTGTTCATCCGGAACAACGGCAAGCGCGTCCTGACTCCGCTGATGGTGGTCATGCTCGCCATCGGCACCACCGACGTGCTCTTCGCGCTGGACTCCATCCCCGCGATCTTCGGTCTGACCCAGGACCCGTACATCGTGTTCACGGCCAACGCGTTCGCGCTGATGGGTCTGCGCCAGCTGTACTTCCTCATAGGCGGACTGCTGAGGAAGCTGGTCCACCTCAGCTACGGCCTGTCGGTGATCCTCGGCTTCATCGGCGTCAAGCTGGTGCTGCACGCGATGCACGAGAGCGGGGTGCACGTGCCCGAGATCTCGATCCCGTTCTCGCTGGCCGTCATCTGCGGCGTGCTGGTCGTCACCACGATCACCAGCCTGATCGCCTCCAGGAAGCAGGCCGAGCGAGAAGCGGCCGAGGCCGGGCAGGCCGCCGGCGACGACCGTGCCGAGAAGGACAGCATCGACGCCTGAGCCACCAGGCCCGGTCATCCGCGGTGACAGCCCGGCCGGGGCGAGGACGAAAGCCCTCGCCCCGGCCGGCTGCGTATCCCGCCTCCGGACCGGTTCTTTTCCGCGGACTCCGGGGCTGGTGAGTCCGCCGGATGCCCGGGGATTTCCGCAGGGCCGGTGCCGCCTCCACGGCTCCCACCGGCTCGGCATACCGTGGCGTGCGACAGCCCCGAGCGCCGAGGACGTGAGAGCCATAGCCGTACGCCGAGACCAGACCGCGTCCTCCGCCCTGGTGCCGCTGCGCGCCCTCGAAGCGCCCCGGGGTGCCGTCCTGCTGTTGCACGGCGGCCGGGCCGACGCCCTGGAGCCGCCGCCGGTCGTCAATCTGCCAGCGGTCCGGATGCGTCCCTTCGCCAGGTCCGTCGCACGAGCCACCGCCGGCCACGCCATCGCCCTCGGCCGGGTGCGCTACGTCCACCGCGGCTGGAACGGGGAGCGCGCCGACGCGGCGCGGGACGCGACGCGAGCCCTGGAGGAGCTGTCCCGGGTGACCGGTCACGTACCCGTCGTCCTGGTCGGCCATTCGATGGGGGGCCGGGCCGCCCTGCGCGTCGCCGGGCACCCCCTGGTGTCCGCCGTGGTCGGGCTCGCGCCCTGGTGCCCCGCGGACGAACCGGTCGGTCACCTGGCAGGCCGGCGTGTCGTCCTGCTGCACGGCGACCGGGACCGGGTGACCGACCCGGCCGACACCTGGGCCCTCGCCGCCCGTGCCCGGACCGCGGGTTCGGAGGTCTGCACCCTGCCCGTGTCCGGCGGTGACCACGCCATGCTGCGCGGTGCCGCCACCTGGCACGCCCTGACCACCGCGGCGGTCACCGGCCTGCTGGGCCTGGGGCCGCTGCCGACGCGCGTCGCAGAGGGCTTCGCCGCCCACGCGGCCGCCCCGCACGTGCCCGTTCCGACGCCGGAGCCGTCCGGAACCGCACCCGCTCAGGCGCCGGAGCCGCCAGGAACCGCACCCGAGCCGGCGGCCTGAGCGGGAACGGCGGGGACTACCAGCCGCGTTCGCGCCACTCCGGCAGCTTCGGGCGCTCGTCGCCCAGCGTCGTGTCCTTGCCGTGGCCCGGGTAGACCCAGGTCTCGTCGGGGAGCCGGCCGAAGAGTTTCTCCTCGACACCGTTCAGCAGATCGGTGAACGCCTTCGGATCGTCATGGGTGTTGCCCACACCGCCGGGGAAGAGGCAGTCGCCGGTGAACACATGGGGATGCCCGTGCGGGTCGTCGTAGACCAGCGCGATCGATCCCGGGGTGTGGCCCACGAGGTGACGGGCGGTCAGCTCGACGCGGCCCACCCGGATCGTGTCCTCGTCGTCCACCAGGACATCGGTGGGCACCGGGATCCCCTCGGCGTCGTGGCGCCCCGCGTAGGTCCGGGCGCCCGTCGCCGCGACCACCTCGGCGAGTGCCTGCCAGTGGTCGCCGTGGCGGTGCGTGGTGACGACCGACGCGATCGAGTCGTCGCCGATGAGCCGCAGCAGGGTGTCGGGCTCGGCGGCGGCGTCGATCAGCAGCTGCTCGCCGGTGGCCCGGCAGCGCAGCAGATAGGCGTTGTTGTCCATCGGGCCGACCGCGACCTTGGAGATCATCAGGTCCGTCAGTTCGTGCACGTCCGCGGGCCCGCCGACCTTCACCACTCCGCTGTAAGTCATAGGTCTCAGCCTATAGCGGGGGCAGTACGGGCAGCGGTCCTCCCGACACCTCCAGCGCCGCGCCTTCCCGCCGTCCCGCGAGCCAGCCCAGCACGTCCGCAGGCGTCCCGGACACCGTCACCTCGGGTCCTTCGTCGCCACCCGTGCGCCACTCGCCTCCGGTGGTGCGGACCCGCGTCGGCGGGACGTTCGCGGCGCCGCGGAAGCGCTGGGCGAGGAAGTCGGTCTCCCGCTGGGTGAACTCCTTCGACAGGTCCTCCAGCTCGTAGCCGATGCCCAGGTCGACGTGGTGCAGTTCCACCTCGATCAGGCGGCGGAACGGCACCCGCGCCGCCCGGTCGGTGATGCCGTTGCGCAGTTCGACCGTGCGGTCCCAGTCCGCGGGCACGGAGCCGGCGTCCTGGAATCGTGCGGCACTCTCCCGCAGGTCGTCGAGCTGCCCTGCGAGGGGCCGGGGTGCGTCGCGCTCGATGTCGGCGTTGCGCGCCTCGCCGCTGACGTACATCGGGCGGCCCTGGAGAACATTCACGAGCGCGTCGGCGTTACGGGAGAGATGGGCCAGTACATGGCCGAGCGTCCAGCCCGGCAGCCGTGACGACCGTGCCACGGCGGCGTTGTCCAGTGCGGCGACGGCGGTGAGGAGCCGGTCGGTCGCTTCACGTACGGAGCGCAGGTCGTTCAGAGGATCGATCACGAGGCAGACCCTAGCCCTCGGTACTCGTTCGGGTGAAGGAATCGACGGGCGTCCATAAATCGAATGCGCGTGCTATACGCTCGGTGGAGGCATCCTTGAAAGTCAGGCATTCATCCATCTGGCGGCCCCCCTAGGCTTGGAACAGTCTGGGACGGGGGCCGTGCCCCCGCTTCTCTCAAGAAAGGTGCGGACCGGCGTGGCCGACCGTCTCATCGTCCGTGGCGCGCGCGAGCACAATCTGAAGAACGTCTCGCTCGACCTCCCGCGCGACTCCCTCATCGTCTTCACCGGGCTCTCGGGGTCGGGCAAGTCGTCCCTCGCGTTCGACACGATCTTCGCCGAGGGGCAGCGCCGCTACGTCGAGTCCCTCTCCTCGTACGCCCGGCAGTTCCTCGGTCAGATGGACAAGCCGGACGTCGACTTCATCGAGGGCCTGTCGCCGGCCGTCTCGATCGACCAGAAGTCGACCTCGCGCAACCCGCGCTCCACGGTCGGCACGATCACCGAGGTCTACGACTACCTCCGTCTGCTGTTCGCCCGCATCGGCAAGCCGCACTGCCCCGAGTGCGGCCGTCCCATCTCGCGCCAGTCGCCGCAGGCGATCGTCGACAAGGTCCTGGAGCTGCCGGAGGGCAGCCGCTTCCAGGTGCTCTCGCCGCTGGTGCGCGAGCGCAAGGGCGAGTTCGTCGATCTCTTCTCCGACCTCCAGACCAAGGGCTACAGCCGTGCCAGGGTCGACGGCACGACGATCCAGCTCGCCGAGCCGCCCACACTGAAGAAGCAGGAGAAGCACACCATCGAGGTGGTCGTGGACCGCCTCACCGTCAAGGACAGCGCCAAGCGCCGGCTGACCGACTCCGTCGAGACCGCGCTCGGCCTCTCCGGCGGCATGGTCGTGCTCGACTTCGTCGACCTCCCCGAGGACGACCCCGACCGCGAGCGGATGTACTCGGAGCACCTGTACTGCCCCTACGACGACCTGTCCTTCGAGGAGCTCGAGCCCCGCTCCTTCTCGTTCAACTCGCCGTTCGGCGCCTGCCCCGACTGCACCGGCATCGGCACGCGCATGGAGGTCGACCCCGAGCTGATCGTCCCCGACGAGGAGAGGTCCCTCGACGACGGCGCGATCCACCCCTGGTCGCACGGCCACACCAAGGAATACTTCGGGCGCCTGATCGGCGGGCTCGCCCAGGCGCTCGGCTTCTCCACCGACATGCCCTGGGCCGGTCTGCCGCAGCGCGCCAAGAAGGCCCTGCTGTTCGGCCACAAGACCCAGGTCGAGGTCCGCTACCGCAACAGGTACGGCCGGGAGCGCGCGTACACGACCCCCGCCTTCGAGGGCGCCGTCCAGTTCGTGAAGCGGCGGCACTCCGAGGCCGAGAGCGACTCCAGCAGGGAGCGCTTCGAGGGCTACATGCGCGAGGTCCCGTGCCCGACCTGCGAGGGCACCCGCCTCAAGCCGATCGTCCTCGCGGTCACCGTGATGGAGAAGTCCATCGCCGAGGTCTCCGCGATGTCGATCAGCGAGTGCGCCGAATTCCTCGGCCGCCTCAAGCTCAGCGCCCGCGACAAGAAGATCGCCGAGCGCGTCCTCAAGGAGGTCAACGAGCGGCTCCGCTTCCTCGTCGACGTCGGCCTCGACTACCTCTCCCTCAACCGTGCGGCAGGCACCCTCTCCGGCGGCGAGGCGCAGCGCATCCGGCTCGCCACCCAGATCGGCTCCGGCCTGGTCGGCGTGCTGTACGTGCTGGACGAGCCGTCCATCGGCCTGCACCAGCGGGACAACCACCGGCTCATCGAGACGCTGGTGCGCCTGCGGGACATGGGCAACACACTGATCGTCGTCGAGCACGACGAGGACACGATCAAGGTCGCGGACTGGGTCGTCGACATCGGCCCCGGCGCGGGCGAGCACGGCGGCAAGGTCGTCCACTCCGGCCCGTTGAAGGAGCTGCTGGGCAACAAGGAGTCCATGACCGGGCAGTACCTCTCCGGCAAGCGGTCCATCCCGACGCCCGAGCTTCGCCGCCCGGTGGACCCGACGCGCCGGCTCACCGTGCACGGCGCCCGGGAGAACAACCTGCGGGACATCGACGTGTCCTTCCCGCTCGGCGTTCTCACCGCGGTCACCGGTGTCTCCGGCTCCGGAAAGTCGACCCTGGTCAACGACATCCTCTACACCCACCTGGCGCGCGAGCTGAACGGCGCCAAGTCGGTGCCGGGACGGCACACCCGCGTCGACGGCGACGACCTCGTCGACAAGGTCGTGCACGTGGACCAGTCGCCGATCGGCCGCACCCCGAGGTCGAACCCGGCGACGTACACCGGCGTCTTCGACCACGTCCGCAAGCTCTTCGCCGAGACGATGGAGGCGAAGGTCCGGGGCTATCTGCCCGGCCGCTTCTCCTTCAACGTGAAGGGCGGCCGCTGCGAGAACTGCTCCGGCGACGGCACGATCAAGATCGAGATGAACTTCCTGCCGGACGTGTACGTCCCGTGCGAGGTCTGCCACGGGGCGCGGTACAACCGCGAGACGCTGGAGGTCCACTACAAGGGCAAGTCCATCGCCGAGGTGCTGGACATGCCGATCGAGGAGGCGCTGGACTTCTTCGAGGCCGTCCCGACGATCTCCCGCCACCTGCGCACGCTCCACGAGGTCGGCCTCGGATACGTCCGGCTCGGCCAGTCCGCTCCGACGCTCTCGGGCGGTGAGGCACAGCGCGTGAAGCTGGCCTCCGAGCTCCAGAAGCGTTCCACCGGGCGCACGGTCTACGTGCTGGACGAGCCCACGACCGGTCTGCACTTCGAGGACATCAGCAAGCTGATCAACGTGCTGTCCAACCTCGTCGACAAGGGCAACTCGGTGATCGTCATCGAGCACAACCTGGACGTGATCAAGACGGCCGACTGGGTCGTCGACATGGGTCCCGAGGGCGGCAGCGGCGGCGGACTCGTCATCGCCGAGGGCACCCCGGAGCAGGTCGCGGGCGTCCCGGCGAGCCACACCGGCAAGTTCCTGCGCGACATCCTGGACGCGGAGCGCATCAGCGACGCGGTGTCGGTGCCGGCGGCGCGGAAGCCCGCGCGGAAGGTGGCGGCGAAGAAGACGACGGCGGCGGCGCGAGCGCGTCGCGCCTGACGGGGGCGGCCCCGCCGTTGCGGGTGCGGTCTTTCCGGGGTTCCGGCCCCGGAAGACCGCCCTCGAGCACCGGGGGGCCGGTGCGTCCCACGCACCCGTCGGGCTCAGACCTCGCGCCTCACGCGCCGGCGGGGCTCGAGTGCCCCGGCGCAGGATCTGCGGCTGCTCCCTGGGTCAGCTCCCAGGCGTACGGGGGTTCCGCACCCGTACGGGAGCACGTCACCGCCGCCGCGCGCGCCGCGAACGTCAGCACCTCGGTCCAGGCAGCCGCGTCCAGCGCGGACAGCGCGGCGGGTGACAGCGCGTCCCGGGCCGCGAGCCCGTGGAGAAGCGCCGCGTTCACCGTGTCGCCCGCCCCGATGGTGTCCGCGACGGTCACCGGCGCGGCCGGGACCGAGACCTCGACACCGGCCCTGGTCCGCACCGTCAGCCCCGAGCCACCCCGGGTCAGCACCACCGCCTCCGGCCCTTCGGGCACGCCGCCCAGCCACTCGGCGTCGTCCTCGGAGAGCTTCAGCAGTGAGACGAACGGCAGCCACCCCGCGAACCGCGCCCGGTAGGCGCCCGCATCGGGGATCAGAACGGCCCGGATGTTCGGATCGAGCAGCGTGAAGACCCCGCGCGCCGCTTCCCGCCGCAGCAGCGCCTCGTACGCGGTCGCGCCCGGCTCCAGCACCAGCGAGCACGTGCCCAGCGCCAGTGCCCGCACGGACTCGGGCAGAGCGCCGGGCAGTTCGAAGAGACGGTCCGCGCTGCCCTGCGCGTAGAAGCCGTACCCGGCCGAACCGTCCGAGCCGATCGCGGCCACCGCCAGCGTCGTCGGCTCCGGGCCGCGCTGGACCAGGGAGACGTCGACATCCGCCGCGCGCAGCCCGCCCAGCAGGGCCTCGCCGAAGGCGTCCGTCGACACCCGAGAGCAGAACGCCACCGGGGAGCCCAGCCGACCGAGCGCCACCGCCGTGTTGTAGGGCCCGCCGCCGAGGCGGGGCAGCAGCGCGGGCAGGGGAGCGGCGGCCCCCTGCGGGACCAGGTCGATCAGGGACTCACCGGCGACGACGATCACGGGCCAGAAGGTAGCCGATGCCCGCGCGCCCGACCAGGGAGCCCGCCCCGGGCACCGCCGATCTCCGCCGGTATCGTCGTTTCTGTCACCGACACGCGCCCTCGGACGCCCCCGACGCCCTGAACAGTGGAGTTCCCATGCCCGGCCAGCCGCCCGCCCGTCGTACCGTCCTGAAGGGCGCTGCCCTTGCCGGGGCCGCCGGGCTGGGCGTCGCCGCCTGCTCCACCGAGTCCAAGGTCGGCCACGCGGAGAACCCGACGCCCACCGCGCCCGTCGACCTCGGCGCCGCCGACGCCGTCCCGGTCGGCGGGGCCAAGCTCTACCGCGAGCAGCGCCTGGTCGTGCACTGCCCGGCGAAGGGGCAGTACAAGGCGTTCAGCGCCCAGTGCACGCACGCGGGCTGCGTGCTCGACAAGCTGGAGGGTACGGAGGGCAACTGCCCCTGCCACGGCAGCCGCTTCGACGTGACGACCGGCAAGGCGCTCGTGGGCCCGGCCACCGTGCCGCTGCCGGAGGTCCCGGTCAGGACGGAGGACGGCAGGCTCGTCGCCGGCCCCGACGCCTGACCTCGGCCCCGACGCCCGAACCCGTACGCACTCCCCGGCCGCGGCACCACGCGCGGTCGGCCCACGGGTCGGCCCTGTCCGGCCCGGCCCGGACGGGTCCGTGCGCCGTCAGTCCCAGTCCCAGTCGATCCCGAGGATCCCCGGCCGCACCCCCTGCTCCACCAGGTGCACCGTGCGATGGCGCCCGCTCAGCGCGAGACGCGTCCGCGCTCCCCGCGGCGCACCCGTCGTCGCGTGGGCGAACCGGTGGCAGCGCACCGGCAGCGCGCCTTCGTCGAACCGCACCTGGAGCAGGTACTGCCCGCCCGCGCAGCCGAAGCCGCGCACGTACTCGCTGCCCGGACCGCCGGTGCCGTCCTCGAAGCCGTAACCGAAGACGTACGTCTCTCCGGCGCACAGCCGGGTGTCGAAGAGGAGCTCGGCGACCACCACGCGGGTGTCGGTGTCCCACCGCACCCGGCCCGTCCGGCAGTTCTCCAGCGCGCTCACCCGCACGCGCGCCGGGTCGCAGCCGGGATCGCCTTGGTGGACGGCCAGATAGCGGTCGACGCCGTCCCGCTGGGCGCGGACGACGTGGTGGGAGTCGCGTCCCGCGAGGCGCCGGTCGGCGTCGATGCGCACCCGGTCCTGGTGTCCGACCGTGTGCAGTCCGCCGTCCCCGGGCGGCGTGAGACCGGCGAACAGCCGTTCCGCCGTGCCGGCGGCCTCCGCGAGCGAGCGGTAGGAACGTGCCCCGGGACGGTCCGCGCCCGCGGGGGCGCTGTCCGTCCCCGGGCCGAGCAGCCGGACCAGTGACTGCGCGGGCAGCTCCAGCACGTCCTCCAGTGCGCGCACGGCCCGCAGCGACTCGGGGCGCTGGGGGCGGCGCGCGCCCTGCTGCCAGTAACTGAGGCTGGTCACCCCGACCTTGATCCCCCGGTGGGCGAGGTGGTGCTGGACGCGCTGGAGCGGCAGGCCGCGCGTCGCGAGGGCGGCGCGCAGGGCCAGGTGGAACGGGCCGGTGGTCAGCACCTGTGCCAGGTCTGCCTCGGTGTGGCCCATGGACTCCTCCGGGGGCTCATGGCGTGCGGTGAACGATCACGGAGCGGTGGCCGCCGCTGGGGGTGGGCGGCGGCCTTCCGGGCGGGGAGGGACGGAGGTCTTCACATCCGGGCCGTACCGATCACAGCGCCGCGTCACTCCGCATTGAAGCGTGTTGATCTTCCCGCGACAAGGATGGATGCAGGGCTCATGGCCGGACCGGGGCCCCGGCCGCCGTCGCGGCCGGCCTCCGCGCCGCACGCTCGTCCTGCCCGCGGCGTCCCGCGCAGCGCTGGTCATGTCCCTGTCGGGAGATGACCACGCTGTCACCGCCCGCCAGTAGGGTGGGCGGCATGGCAGACCCCTCCAGCTACCGCCCCAAGCCGGGACAGATCCCCGACTCGCCGGGGGTCTACAGGTTCCGCGACGAGCATCGCCGGGTGATCTACGTCGGCAAGGCGAAAAGCCTGCGCCAGCGCCTCGCCAGCTACTTCCAGGACCTGGCCAATCTGCACCCGCGCACCCGCACCATGGTCACCACCGCCGCCTCCGTCGAGTGGACGGTGGTCTCCACCGAGGTCGAGGCGCTCCAGCTGGAATACTCCTGGATCAAGGAGTTCGACCCCCGGTTCAACGTCAAGTACCGCGACGACAAGAGCTATCCGTATCTCGCGGTCACGCTGAACGAGGATTTCCCGAGGGTCCAGGTCATGCGCGGCGCCAAGCGGAAAGGCGTGCGCTACTTCGGTCCGTACGGGCACGCGTGGGCGATCCGCGAGACCGTCGACCTGATGCTCCGCGTCTTCCCCGTGCGCACCTGTTCCGCGGGCGTGTTCAGGAACCACGTGCAAAAGGGCCGACCCTGCCTGCTCGGCTACATCGGCAAGTGCTCCGCGCCGTGCGTCGGCCGGGTCACCCCCGAGGAGCACCGCGAACTGGCCGAGGAATTCTGCGACTTCATGGCCGGCCGCACCGGCACGTACATCCGCCGCCTGGAGAAGCAGATGACGGCGGCCGCCGAGGAGATGGAGTACGAGAAGGCGGCCCGGCTGCGCGACGACATAGAGGCGCTCAAACGCGCCCTGGAGAAGAACGCCGTCGTGCTCGCCGACGCGACCGACGCCGACCTGATCGCCCTCGCCGAGGACGAGCTCGAAGCCGCCGTGCAGATCTTCCACGTCCGCGGCGGCCGGGTGCGCGGCCAGCGCGGCTGGGTCACCGACAAGGTGGAGAACGTCGACACCGCCGGCCTGGTCGAGCACGCCCTGCAGCAGCTGTACGGCGAGGAGAGCGGCGACGCCGTGCCCAAGGAGGTCCTCGTCCCCGCGCTGCCCGAGGACGACAGCGCCGTCACCCAGTGGCTGAGCGGCCGCCGCGGGTCGCAGGTGTCGCTGCGCGTCCCGCAGCGCGGCGACAAGAAGGCGCTCATGGAGACCGTGCAGCGCAACGCCCTGCAGGCCCTCGGCCTCCACAAGACCAAGCGCGCCAGCGATCTGACCACCCGCTCGCGGGCCCTGGAGGAGATCGCGGAGGCCCTCGGTCTCGACTCGGCGCCCCTGCGCATCGAGTGCTTCGACGTCTCCCACCTCCAGGGCGAGGACGTGGTGGCGTCGATGGTGGTCTTCGAGGACGGCCTCGCGCGCAAGAGCGAGTACCGCCGCTTCCAGATCAGGGGATTCGAGGGCCAGGACGACGTCCGGTCCATGCACGAGGTGATCACCCGGCGGTTCAGGCGGTATCTCGCCGAGAAGGACAGGACAGGGGAGTGGATCGGCGGCGACGACCCCGGGAGTCAGCCCCCCGAGGACGACGGCCGTCCCAAGAAGTTCGCCTACCCGCCCCAGCTCGTCGTCGTCGACGGCGGAAAGCCGCAGGTCGCGGCTGCTCAGCGAGCCCTGGACGAGCTCGGCATCGACGATGTGGCCGTCTGCGGCCTCGCCAAGCGCCTCGAAGAGGTCTGGCTGCCGCACGACGACGACCCGGTCGTGCTGCCCCGGTCCAGTGAGGGCCTCTACCTCCTCCAGCGGGTCCGTGACACGGCTCACGATTTCGCCATCCGCTATCAGCGCTCCAAGCGGACGAAGCGGATCAGGACCAGCCCGCTGGACGCCGTGCCCGGCCTCGGGGACACCCGGAAACAGGCTCTGATCAAGCATTTCGGCTCGGTGAAGCGCCTGCGGCAGGCGACAATCGAGCAGATCTGCGAGGTCCCCGGCATGGGCCGCAAGACGGCCGAGTCGGTCGTCGTGGCCCTTGCGCAGTCGGCTCCGGCCGCACCCGCCGTGAATACGGCGACAGGAGAGATCATGGAAGAGAACGACGGGGGCAGAACGACATGACCGAGCACGACGGAGACGGAGCAGCAGACGTGAGTACGGGCAATACGGCCGAGCCCGCCGACGCCGCGGCGGACGTGGCCATCCCGGAGCTGGTGATCATCTCCGGCATGTCCGGAGCCGGTCGCAGCACTGCGGCGAAGTGTCTGGAGGACCTGGGCTGGTTCGTCGTGGACAACCTGCCGCCCGCGCTGATCCCCACCATGGTGGAGCTCGGCGCCCGCTCGCAGGGCAATGTCGCCCGCATCGCCGTCGTCGTGGACGTGCGCGGCCGGCGCTTCTTCGACAATCTCCGCGAGTCCCTCGCCGATCTCGACGCCAAGCAGGTCACCCGCCGGACGGTCTTCCTGGAGTCCTCCGACGACGCCCTCGTGCGCCGGTTCGAGTCGGTCCGCCGTCCGCACCCGCTGCAGGGCGACGGCCGGATCGTCGACGGCATCGCGGCCGAGCGCGACCTGCTGCGCGAGCTGCGCGGCGACGCCGATCTGGTGATCGACACCTCCAGCCTCAACGTGCACGAGCTGCGCGCCAAGATGGACGCCCAGTTCGCGGGCGAGGAGGAGCCGGAGCTGCGGGCGACGGTGATGTCGTTCGGGTTCAAGTACGGACTGCCCGTCGACGCCGACCTCGTCGTCGACATGCGCTTCCTGCCCAACCCGCACTGGGTCCCCGAGCTGCGCCCCTTCACCGGCCTGAACGAAGAGGTGTCGAACTACGTCTTCAACCAGCCCGGAGCCAAGGAGTTCCTGGACCGCTACACCGAGCTGCTCCAGCTGATCGCCTCCGGCTACCGCCGCGAGGGCAAGCGGTACGTGACCATCGCGGTGGGCTGCACGGGCGGCAAGCACCGCTCGGTCGCCACCTCCGAGAAGCTCGCGGCCCGGCTGTCCTCCGCCGGAGTCGAGACCGTGGTCGTGCACCGGGACATGGGGCGCGAGTGACCGGACGAACCCTCCGTCTGCGGCGGGTGCGCAGGTCCACGCGTACCGTGTCGACACGGAAGCGCGGCGCGCAGCCCAAGGTCGTCGCCCTCGGCGGCGGCATGGGTCTGTCCGCGTCGCTCGCGGCCCTGCGCCGCATCACCGGCGACCTGACGGCGGTCGTCACCGTCGCCGACGACGGCGGCTCCAGCGGCCGGCTCCGCGAGGAGCTCGGCGTGCTGCCGCCGGGCGACCTCCGCAAGGCGCTCGCGGCCCTGTGCGGCGACGACGACTGGGGCCAGACCTGGGCCCGCGTCATCCAGCACCGCTTCCAGTCCAAGGGCGACCTGCACGAGCACGCGGTCGGCAATCTGCTGATCGTGGCGCTGTGGGAGCAGTTCGGCGATCATGTGCAGGCCCTCGACCTGGTGGGCAAGCTGCTCGGCGCCCAGGGCCGGGTGCTGCCCATGTCGGCCGTCCCGCTGGAGCTCCAGGCGCTCGTGCGCGGGCACGACCCCGCGCGCCCCGACGAGGTGTCCACGGTCCGCGGCCAGGCGACCGTCGCGCTCACCCCGGGCGAGGTGCAGTCGGTGCACCTCGTGCCGAACGACCCGCCCGCCGTCCCGGAGGCGGTCGAGGCCGTCCTGGACGCCGACTGGGTGGTTCTCGGGCCCGGTTCCTGGTTCTCCTCGGTCATCCCGCACCTGCTCGTGCCCGAACTGCTCGATGCCCTGGTCGAGACCAAGGCACGGCGGGTCCTCTCCCTCAATCTCGCGCCGCAGCCGGGCGAAACAGAAGGCTTCTCCCCGCAGCGTCATTTGGAGGTTTTGGGACGACACGCGCCTAAACTCGCCCTGGACGTGGTGCTGGCCGACGAGGCTGCCGTGCCCGACCGCGTGTCCCTCGACGACGCCGCCAGGCGGCTCGGTGCCGCGGTCGAGCTGGCGCCTGTGGCCTCGGTCGGGGGCCCCTCCCAGGGCGAAGGCTCTGGGGGAGGCGCTCCGAAGCATGACCCGGAGCTGTTGGCTGCCGCGTACGACCGTATTTTTCGGATGCATGGAAGGATCGGCCCATGGCGATGACGGCAGCGGTGAAGGACGAGATCTCCCGGCTTCCCGTCACCCGGACCTGCTGCAGAAAGGCGGAGGTCTCGGCGGTCCTGCGGTTCGCGGGCGGTCTGCACCTGGTCAGCGGCCGCATCGTGATCGAGGCGGAGCTCGACACCGGGATCGCGGCGCGCCGCCTCAAGCGCGACATCCTGGAGATCTTCGGCCACAGCTCGGAGCTGATGGTGATGGCCCCCGGCGGGCTGCGCCGCGGCTCCCGTTTCGTCGTACGGGTGGTGGCCGGCGGCGACCAGCTCGCGCGCCAGACCGGCCTGGTCGACGGCCGCGGCCGCCCGATCCGCGGCCTGCCGCCCCAGGTCGTCTCCGGTGCCACGTGCGACGCCGAGGCCGCCTGGCGGGGTGCGTTCCTCGCGCACGGCTCCCTGACGGAGCCCGGCCGGTCCTCGTCGCTGGAGGTCACCTGCCCCGGCCCGGAGGCCGCCCTGGCACTGGTCGGCGCCGCCCGCCGGCTCTCGATCGCCGCCAAGGCCCGCGAGGTGCGGGGCGTGGACCGGGTGGTCGTCCGCGACGGTGACGCGATCGGCGCGCTGTTGACCCGCCTCGGGGCGCACGAGTCGGTGCTGGCCTGGGAGGAGCGGCGGATGCGCCGCGAGGTGCGGGCCACCGCCAACCGCCTCGCGAACTTCGACGACGCCAACCTGCGCCGGTCGGCCCGCGCCGCGGTCGCGGCCGGGGCCCGGGTGCAGCGCGCCCTGGAGATCCTCGGCGAGGAGGTGCCCGAGCACCTCGCCGCCGCGGGCCGGCTGCGCATGGAGCACAAGCAGGCGTCCCTGGAGGAGCTGGGCGCCCTCGCCGACCCGCCGCTGACGAAGGACGCGGTCGCCGGCCGTATCCGGCGGCTGCTGGCGATGGCCGACAAGCGGGCTCAGGACCTCGGCATTCCGGGTACGGAGTCCAATCTCACCGAGGAGATGGCCGACGGGCTCGTCGGCTGAGCCCTCCCCGGCATGCAGCTCAAGAGCTTTGCTGCCGACGCCCGTTCGGGCGTCGGCAGCGGCGTTTTCGGAGACCGTCCCGGGCATCCCGATGCCCTATTGACATGATCATGGAGAGTCATGAGCCTGGCGCGTGTTCACTCATCGGGCAGACAACAGCAAGGGGGGCGCATGAGACGCAGAGCGAGATCGATCCTCGCAGCGGCTTCACTGCTCGTCGCGGGACTGTCGGCGGCGCCGATCGCGCAGGCCGAACCGGGGGGAGGAGACGGTGACGAACTCTCCGTGTGGCATGCGAAGGTCACCCGGGCGCAGGTGCCGCTGATCCTCGCGGCGGGTGCCGACGGGCACGAACTCACCGAGCAGGTGCCGGAGAAGGGCTCCGCCACCGTCGAGCTGTACCTCACGGAACGGCAGGCGGACGAACTGCGCGCGCAGGGTGTCGGCATCACCGAGCACACCGTCCCCGCCGGGGCCGAGCGGCGCGTCGCCAAGGCGGGCGACGGCGTCTACCGGCCGTACAGCGGCGAGGGCGGCCTCAAGAGCGAGATCCTGGCGACCGCCGCCGCCCATCCCGGCCTCACCAAGGCCGTCAGCATCGGCAAGACGGTCAAGGGCCAGGACATCCTCGCACTCAAGATCTCCAAGGGCGCCTCGAAGCACCGGGACGGCAGCAAGCCGGCCACGCTCTACATGTCGAACCAGCACGCCAGGGAATGGATCACGCCGGAGATGACCCGGCGGCTGATGCACCACTACCTCACGAACTACGGCAAGGACCCGCGGATCACGAGGATCGTGGACTCCACCGAGCTGTGGTTCGTGCTCTCCGCCAACCCGGACGGCTACGACTACACCTTCACCGGGACCGCCGAGCGCCAGTGGCGCAAGAACATGCGCGACAACAACGGCGACGGGAAGATCGCGCCCGGCGACGGCGTCGACCTCAACCGGAACTTCTCCTACAAGTGGGGCTACGACAACGAGGGTTCGTCCCCCGACCCGTTCGACGAGACGTACCGCGGCACCGGCCCGGCGTCCGAGCCCGAGACCCGGGCCATCGACGCCTTCCAGAAGCGCATCGGCTTCGAGTACGGCATCAACTACCACTCGGCCGCGGAGCTGATCCTCTACGGAGTCGGCTGGCAGGTCGCCACACCCACGCCCGACGACGTGCTCTACAAGTCGCTCGCCGGCACCCCCGAGAACCCGGCCGTCCCCGGCTACCGCCCCCAGGTCTCCTCCGAGCTGTACACCACCAACGGCGAGGCCGACGGCCACGCGGCCAACGTCAACGGGATGATGATGTACACCCCGGAGATGTCGACCTGCGCCACCGCGTCCCGCATCGACCCGAACGACCCCTGGAACGCGGCCGACTGCGCCTCCGTCTTCACCTTCCCCGACGACGAGAAGCTGATCCAGCAGGAGTTCGCGAAGAACATCCCGTTCGCGCTCTCCGTCGCCGAGACCGCCGCCCACCCCGACCGGCCGTCCTCCTCGCTCGGACTCGACGCGGCGGACTTCACCCCCGACACCTTCACCACCTCCTACGCCCTCGGCGGGGATCAGGAAGTCTCCGTCGTCGCCCGCAAGTCGCTGTGGGGCAAGCGGCTCAAGTACCGCGTCAACGGCGGTCGTACGCACAGTCAGGTGCTGCGGCCCTGGAAGGGCGGCGAGACCTTCGGCGGCGACGACAACATCCGCTTCGACGAGTACCGCGCCGGCATCCGGGACGGCGACGTCGGCGACACCGTCGAGGTCTGGTTCACCGGCCGTACGAGGGAGGGCAAGCGCACCTCCAGCGAGCACTTCACCTACCGGATCGCCGAACGGCCGCGTGCCTCGACCCTCGTGATCGCCGAGGAGGGCGGCAGCGCACCCGCGCGGCACACCGCCGTCTACACCGGGGCGCTCGCCGACAACAAGCAGCGCAGCGCGGTCTGGGACGTCGCCACGCAGGGCGCCCCGCATCCGCTCGCGGTGCTCGGCCACTTCGACACGGTCGTCTGGTACACCGGGGCGAAGGCGCCCTCCTGGGCCACCACGCGGGCCGTGCGGGCCTACCTCAACGAGGGCGGCAAGCTCGTCACCACCGGTGAGGGGGCCGGCGGGTCCGCCGACCTCGGCGGCGCGCTGAGCGACGACTTCTCCCAGTACTACCTCGGCGCCTCGGGCCGTGCCTCGCTCGCCGGAGCGGGCGGCTTCCTCGGTGCGGGCCGCCTCGGGGGAGCCTCGGGAGCGCTCGCCGGCGCGCCCGGCAACCCACTGGACGCGGCCGGTGCGTACACGATCACCTCGGACACCCTGCCGTCCGACGAGTTCCCCCAGTTCAGCAGCGCGGCCGCGGGTGACTACCCCGGCGTGAAGATGCCCTTCTCGCCGTACGAGGGCGACTGGTACGCGGCGGCGAGCCACCGCAACGCCTCGTGGATGCGGCTCACGCGCACGCTCGACCTGAGCGGCACGAGCGCGGCCGACGCGCCCGCGCTGAACCTGCGCCTGAGCTACAACACCGAGCCCGGCTACGACAACGCCGTCTTCGAGGTCCACACCGTGGGCCAGGACGACTGGACGACGCTGCCCGACACGAACGGCTCCACCTCCACCACCGTCCCCACCCAGTGCGACGGCGGCTTCTACGTCGCCATGCACCCCTTCCTGCGGCACTACCTCACCGTGGGTTCCGGCGGATGCACGGCGCGCGGCTCCACGGGCGCATGGAACTCCTTCACCGGGGCCTCCGACGGCTGGCGGGCCGCCTCGTTCGATCTCAGCGCCTATGCGGGCAAGCGCATCGAGGTCGCCGTCTCGTACATCACCGACCCCGGCGACGGCGGCCGGGGCGTCTTCGTCGACGACACCCGGCTGGTGACGGCGGGCGGCGAGCAGGGCGCCGAGGGCTTCGAGACCTCGCTCGGACCCTGGGCCGTCGCGGGACCGCCGCAGGGCAGCCCCGCTCTGCGCGGGAACTGGGCACGCAGCCAGGACCTGCATCCGTCCGCCGCGGCGGTCACAGCGCGTGACAGCGTGCTGATCGGCTTCGGCCTGGAGCACGTCCCCTCCGCGGCCGACCGGGCCCGGATCATCGGCAGGGCGCTCGCCGCACTGCGGCGCTGACACGGTCGGACCGGCCGGATCCGGGCCGTGACCCGATCAGAAAACGGCCGGAAAAACAGCGGTCCGTACCCCTACTGGTGGGTACGGACCGCCTTGCCGTACACGGCCCGCTCTGGATGTCACTACGAGCACTCCGGAGAGGTAGGGTCGTAGGCGGTCGGGGACATCCCAAATAAAGCTCGCCGGCGTCGAAACCCGGCGTACCAACGAGGAGATCGGTTTCGTGACGATCCGCGTAGGCATCAACGGCTTCGGCCGCATCGGTCGTAACTACTTCCGCGCGCTGCTGGAGCAGGGTGCAGACATCGAGATCGTGGCTGTCAACGACCTGGGTGACACCGCGACCACGGCCCACCTGCTGAAGTACGACACCATTCTCGGCCGTCTCAAGGCCGACGTGTCCCACACCGCCGACACGATCACCGTCGACGGTCACACCATCAAGGTGCTCTCCGAGCGCAACCCCGCCGACATCCCGTGGGGCGAGCTGGGCGTCGACATCGTCATCGAGTCGACCGGCATCTTCACCAAGAAGGCCGACGCCGAGAAGCACATCGCCGGTGGCGCCAAGAAGGTCCTGATCTCCGCCCCCGCCAGCGGCGAGGACATCACCATCGTGATGGGTGTCAACCAGGACAAGTACGAGCCGGCCAACCACCACGTCATCTCCAACGCCTCCTGCACCACCAACTGTGTGGCGCCGATGGCCAAGGTCCTGGACGAGAACTTCGGCATCGTCAAGGGCATGATGACGACGGTCCACGCGTACACGAACGACCAGCGCATCCTGGACTTCCCGCACAAGGACCTGCGCCGCGCCCGTGCCGCCGCGGAGAACATCATCCCGACCTCGACCGGTGCCGCCAAGGCCACCGCCCTGGTCCTCCCGCAGCTCAAGGGCAAGCTGGACGGCATCGCCATGCGCGTCCCGGTCCCCACGGGCTCCGTCACCGACCTCGTCCTCGAGCTGGACCGCGAGGTCACCAAGGACGAGATCAACACCGCCTTCCAGAAGGCCGCCGAGGGCCAGCTGCAGGGCGTCCTGGAGTACACCGAGGACCCGATCGTCTCCTCGGACATCGTGAACTGGCCGGCCTCCTGCACCTTCGACTCCTCCCTGACCATGGTCCAGGGCAAGCAGGTCAAGGTCGTCGGCTGGTACGACAACGAGTGGGGCTACTCCAACCGCCTCGTCGACCTGACGGTCTACGTCGGCAACCAGCTCTGATCAGTACTCTCTGATCCGAACTGCAACGAGAGCACCAAGATGTGAGTGGCAGGGCTCGGGCAGCGCGACGCAGCGCCGTTCGAGCCCTGTCGCGCGTGCAGAGCCCTTCGAGGAGTCGCAGAACATGAAGACCATCGACCAGTTGCTGGCCGAGGGGGTCACGGGCAAGCGGGTATTCGTCCGCGCCGACCTCAACGTCCCGCTCGACGGCACCACCATCACCGACGACGGCCGCATCCGCGCCGTCCAGCCGACGATCGCGAAACTCGCCGAGGCTGGCGCGCGTGTCGTCGTCGCCTCGCACCTCGGCCGCCCCAAGGGCGCCCCGGACCCCGCCTTCTCGCTCGCCCCCGCCGCGGCGCGGCTCGGGGAACTGCTCGGGACCGACGTCGCCTTCGCGACCGACACCGTCGGCGAGTCCGCCCAGGCGGTCGTGGCGGGCCTGGCCGACGGCCAGGTCGCGGTCCTCGAGAACCTCCGCTTCAACGCCGGCGAGACCGCCAAGGACGACGCGGAGCGCGGCGCGTTCGCGGACCGGCTCGCCGCCCTCGCGGACGTCTACGTCGGCGACGGCTTCGGCGCCGTGCACCGCAAGCACGCCTCCGTCTACGACCTCCCGGCCCGGCTGCCGCACGCCGCCGGCTACCTCATCGCCACCGAGGTCGGCGTCCTGAAGAAGCTCACCGACGAGGTGAAGCGGCCGTACGTCGTCGTCCTCGGCGGCGCCAAGGTCTCCGACAAGCTGGCCGTCATCGACCAGCTCCTCGGCAAGGCCGACCGCCTGCTCATCGGCGGCGGCATGGCCTACACCTTCCTCAAGGCCAAGGGCTACGAGGTCGGCATCTCCCTCCTCCAGGAGGACCAGATCCCGACCGTCACCGAGTACATGGAGCGCGCCGAGAAGAACGGCGTCGAGCTCGTCCTCCCGGTCGACGTCCTGGCCGCCTCGGAGTTCCCCGACCTGAAGACCAAGGCCCCGGCCGACTTCACCACGGTCGACGCCGACAAGATCCCCTCCGACCAGGAGGGCCTCGACATCGGCCCGAAGACCCGCGAGCTGTACGCTGCCAAGATCGCCGACGCCGAGACCGTCTTCTGGAACGGTCCGGTGGGCGTCTTCGAGCACCCCGACTACGCGGGCGGCACCCGCGCGGTCGCCCAGGCCCTCGTCGACAGCTCCGCCTTCACCGTCGTCGGCGGCGGCGACTCGGCCGCCGCCGTGCGCACGCTCGGCTTCGACGAGAACGCATTCGGCCACATTTCGACCGGCGGTGGCGCGAGCCTCGAGTACCTCGAGGGCAAGACGCTTCCCGGCCTCGCCGCACTGGAGGACTGAAAACCTGTGAGCACTCGCACCCCGCTGATGGCGGGCAACTGGAAGATGAACCTCAACCACCTCGAGGCCATCGCCCACGTCCAGAAGCTCGCCTTCGCGCTCAACGACAAGGACTACGACGCCGTCGAGGTCGCCGTCCTGGCGCCCTTCACCGACCTGCGGTCCGTGCAGACCCTGGTCGACGGCGACAAGCTCAAGATCAAGTACGGTGCCCAGGACATCTCCGCGCACGACTCCGGCGCCTACACGGGCGAGATCTCGGGCCCGATGCTGGCCAAGCTGAAGTGCACCTACGTCGCCGTGGGCCATTCCGAGCGCCGCCAGTACCACGCCGAGACCGACGAGATCTGCAACGCCAAGGTGAAGGCCGCGTACAGGCACGGCCTGACCCCGATCCTGTGCGTCGGCGAGGGCCTGGACGTCCGCAAGGCCGGCAACCAGGTCGAATACACGCTCGCCCAGCTCGACGGCGGTCTGAAGGACATCCCGGCCGAGCAGGCCGAGTCCATCGTGATCGCGTACGAGCCCGTCTGGGCCATCGGCACCGGCGAGGTCGCCACCCCCGAGGACGCGCAGGAGGTCTGCGGGGCCATTCGCGGCCGTCTCGCGGAGCTGTACGACCAGGAGCTGGCCGACAAGGTCCGCATCCAGTACGGCGGCTCGGTGAAGGCCGGGAACGTCGCCGCGATCATGTCTCAGCCCGACGTCGACGGCGCCCTGGTGGGCGGCGCGGCGCTGGACGCGGACGAGTTCGTCAAGATCGTCCGCTTCCGCGACCAGTGAGCGACAGGTGAGCGACCGGTGAGTATGCGCTAGCGCGGATCCGGCGTACCCTTGCGGGGGCCGAGGCTCACAGCGCCACTCTGCGGCTCCGCCGCGTGGCGGGCCCGGCCCCCGCAGTACATATCGGTGTCAGTCCTGATCAGTCCGAGGAAGTTGGTCCAGCCGTGGTTATGGGGTTCTCGATCGCCCTGATCGTCTTCAGCCTGCTGCTGATGCTGCTGGTGCTGATGCACAAGGGGAAGGGCGGCGGCCTCTCCGACATGTTCGGTGGCGGCATGCAGTCGTCCGTCGGCGGCTCGTCGGTCGCCGAGCGCAACCTCGACCGCATCACCGTCGTGGTCGGTCTGCTGTGGTTCGCGTGCATTGTCGTACTTGGCCTGCTGGTGAAGCTGGACAGCTGACCCGTCTCTTTCCCGTCCCGGCCCGGGGTGTAACTCCAAACACTGGACGAGCGTTGGGCCTTACGTAGACTGGGGCACTCGCGGCGCAGCCGCTGTGAGACGCTGTGCAGCACCATCACGCAGGGAGTTACGACCGTGGCAAGTGGCAACGCGATCCGGGGGAGCCGGGTCGGAGCGGGGCCGATGGGCGAGGCAGAGCGGGGCGAGTCCGCACCGCGCCTCCGCATCTCCTTCTGGTGCTCCAACGGGCACGAGACGCAGCCGAGCTTCGCCAGTGACGCACAGGTCCCCGACACCTGGGACTGCCCGCGGTGCGGGTTCCCGGCAGGCCAGGACCGGGACAACCCGCCGGACCCGCCGCGTACCGAGCCGTACAAGACGCACCTCGCGTACGTGCGCGAGCGGCGCAGCGACGCGGACGGCGAGGCGATCCTCGCGGAGGCGCTCGCCAAACTGCGGGGCGAGATCTAGACGTTGAGTCCGGCCGGCACCGAGGGGTGCCGGCCGGACTTCGTCGTTCCGAGCCCGGCCCGGCCGCTTCTCGCCGTCCCGCGGCCCGCTGGCACGTCATCCGCCCGCCTGATCAATTAGGTTGGAGACGCAGCGGGGCATGCAGGCAGGTACGAGAAGAAGTGGGCTGATGTCCGAGATGAACGCAGAACGTCCTACGAGGCTCCACCAGATGTCGCCATGGGTCGCTCTCGGCAAGCACCGCGAGCAGCTGGGCGACACCCACCTGCGGGAGCTCTTCGCCGCCGACGCGGGGCGCGGCAGCGGGTACACCCTCCAGGTCGGTGATCTGTACCTCGACTACTCCAAGCACCTCGTGACCGACGAGACGCTGGCGCTGCTGCGCGAGCTGGCCGGGGCCACCGGAGTGTTCGAGCTGCGCGACGCCATGTTCCGCGGCGAGAAGATCAACACCACCGAGGACCGCGCGGTCCTGCACACCGCGCTGCGCGCCCCGCGCGACGCCGTCATCGAGGTCGACGGCGAGAACGTGGTCCCCGCCGTGCACGCCGTGCTCGACAAGATGGCCGCCTTCTCCGACCGCATCCGCTCCGGCGAGTGGACCGGCCACACCGGAAAGCGCATCCGGAACGTGGTCAACATCGGCATCGGCGGCTCCGACCTCGGTCCCGCGATGGCGTACGAGGCGCTTCGCTCCTACACGGCACGCGACCTGACGTTCCGTTTCGTCTCCAACGTCGACGGGGCCGACCTCCACGAGGCCGTGCGCGACCTCGACCCGGCCGAGACGCTGTTCATCGTCGCGTCCAAGACCTTCACCACGATCGAGACCATCACCAACGCCACCTCCGCGCGCAACTGGCTGCTCACCGAGCTGGGGGCCGGCCAGGAGGCCGTCGCCGAGCACTTCGTCGCCCTGTCGACGAACGCGGAGAAGGTCGCCGACTTCGGTATCGACACGGCCAACATGTTCGAGTTCTGGGACTGGGTCGGCGGCCGCTACTCGTACGACTCCGCCATCGGTCTCTCGCTCATGATCGCCATCGGCCCGGACCGCTTCCGGGAGATGCTGGACGGCTTCCGCCTCGTCGACGAGCACTTCCGCACCGCCCCCGCCGAGGCCAACGCGCCGCTGCTGCTCGGCCTGTTGGGCGTCTGGTACGGGGCGTTCTTCGACGCCCAGTCGCACGCGGTACTGCCGTACTCGCACTACCTGTCCAAGTTCACCGCGTACCTCCAGCAGCTGGACATGGAGTCCAACGGCAAGTCCGTCGACCGCGACGGCAACCCCGTCGACTGGCAGACCGGCCCCGTCGTCTGGGGCACGCCCGGCACCAACGGCCAGCACGCCTACTACCAGTTGATCCACCAGGGCACGAAGGTCATCCCGGCGGACTTCATCGGCTTCGCCCAGCCCGTCGGCGACCTGCAGCCCGGTCTGGTCGCGCAGCACGACCTGCTGATGGCCAACTTCTTCGCGCAGACGCAGGCCCTGGCATTCGGCAAGACGCCCGAGGAAGTGCGGGCGGAGGGTGTCCCGGAGGAGCTGGTGCCGCACAAGACCTTCCGCGGCAACCACCCGACCACCACGATCCTCGCGGACGAGCTGACCCCCTCCGTGCTGGGCCAGCTCATCGCGCTGTACGAGCACAAGGTCTTCGTCCAGGGCGCCGTCTGGAACATCGACTCCTTCGACCAGTGGGGCGTCGAGCTCGGCAAGGTCCTCGCCAAGAAGATCGAGCCCGTCCTGACGGAGGGCAGGGGCGGCGAACAGCTCGACAGCTCGACCGCAACGCTGGCCGCCCGTTACCGGGCAGTGCGCGGCCGCTGAGCCGATGCGGGGGGAGAACGCGGTGCGGCTGCGGCCGCCGGAGAACCGGCTGAACGAACGCGTCGTCGGCTGGTGGCGTACGCAGTGCCTGCTGACGACGGCCGTCCCCGTGGCCGTCCTGGCCGTCCTGGGCGCGCTCATCGAGCCCGCACGCGCCTGGCTGTGGGGACCGGCTGCCGCGGTGGCCGTCATCGGCCTCACCGGCACCGCGTTCCTCCCCGCCTGGTGGTACCGGGTGCATCGCTGGGAGGTCACCGGCGAGGCGGTGTACGTGCGCACGGGCGCCCTGTGGCAGGAATGGCGGATCGCCCCCATGTCCCGCATCCAGACCGTGGACACGGTCCGCGGGCCGCTCGAGCAGGCGTTCCGGCTCGCCACGGTGACCGTCACGACCGCCTCCTCCAAAGGGGCGATCAGGATCGAGGGGCTCGACCACGAGCTCGCCGCGGACCTCGCCGAGCGGCTGACCCGGATCACCCAGGCGACGCCCGGGGACGCGACATGAGCGAGCCCGGCGGGCCGGACGGCGAGTGGCGCCGGCTGGACGGGCGCACGGTCCTCTTCAGCGCCCTGGTGACGGCGGGCGTCGCCGGCGGAGCCGGACTGCCCGCCCTGTTCGGCCTGCTGGGCGGCATACCGCTGTGGCAGGCCCTCGGCTGGGTACTGGCCGGCGCCGTCCTGCTCGTCGCCGCCGCCACCGGCGCCGACTACGTCCGCTGGCGCCGGACCCGCTACCGCGTCGGACCCGAACGCGCCGAGCTCCACACCGGCCTGCTGCTCGTCAAACGACGCACCCTGGCCCGCGAGCGCATCCGCAGCGTCGACCTCACCGCCGGCGTCCTGCTGCGCGTCCTCGGCCTCGTCCGGGTACGGATAGGCACGGGCGAACAGACCGGCGGCGGCGAGTCCACGCTGGAACTGGACGCCGTCTCCCGAGCGGAGGCCGAACGGTTGCGCACGCACCTGCTGGCCCGCACCGCCACGCCGGGGGCGGACCTCTCGGCCGACGGCGCCCTCGCCGTCCTCGACCCCGCCTGGATCCGGTACGCGCCGCTCTCCTTCGTCGCCCCGCTGCTCGGCGGCGCGGCGGCCGGCGCCGTGATGCAGGTGAGCGAGTGGTTCGGCGCCCGGGCCGAGGTCATCGACTGGATATGGGGACGCTTCCGGGACACCCCGCTGGTCTGGATGATCGTCGTTCTCGCCGGTGCGGCGATCGTCACGGGCGTCGTGGGCGCGCTGGGCCTCTGGACCGAGATGTGGTGGAACTACCGTCTGGAGCGCGAACCGGGCGGGACCCTGCGCGTGCGGCGGGGCCTGCTCACCGCCCGCTCGACGTCGATCGAGGAACGGCGCCTGCGCGGGGTCGACCTCGTCGAGCCGCTGGGCGTGCGGCTGGTCGGAGCGGCCCGCCTGGACGCGGTGGCCACCGGGCTCGTCAAGGACGGCGAGGACGAACACGCCGACCGCCGGACCCTGCTGCCGGCAGTGCCGCGGGCGCTCGCGGACGAGGTGGCGGCGCGCGTGCTGCGCGAGCCGGTCGCCCCGACCGCCGCGTCGCCGCTGACACCGCATCCCCGCGCCGCCCGAGGCAGGCGGCTGCGCTGGGCCCTGACCGGGGCGCTGCTCCCGGCCCTCGTCCTGGTGCTGCTGGGGTGGGGGCTCACGCCGGTGCTGGTGTGGATCGCGGCAGGCTGGACGGCGGTGGCGGTCCCGGTGTCGCTGCTGCTTGCCCTCGACGCGTACCGGAGCCTGGGCCACGGCATCGCGGGGGCTTACCTGCTGACCCGTTCGGGCACGGTACGGCGCAGCACGGTGGCGCTGCAGAGGTCGGGGGTGATTGGCTGGACGGTCCGGCAGTCCGTCTTCCAGCGTCGCGCGGGCCTGATCACGCTGACGGCGACGACTGCGGCGGGCGCGGGGGCGTACGACGTGCGGGACGCCGGGGAGGGGGAGGGGCTGGTCTTCGCGGCGGAGGCGGTGCCGGGGGTGCTGGAGCCGTTCCTGCGCGGCGGGCCGGGCTGACGGGGGCGCGGTCCGTGTGCCCTGGCGGGACATGCCACGGGGGCGCGGCCCCCATGCCCGGGCGCCTCGAACGCGGTTGGGGCTGCGTGCCGGGGTCTTGAGAGTGCGGCGCGCTTGCGGGGCTCTGCCCCGGACCCCGCGCCTCAATCGCCGGCGGGGCTGGATGTGTTCCCGTGGCTCGAACGCGGACGGGGCTGGATGTGCCCTCGTGCCGCGAACGCGGTTGGGGCTGGATGTGTCCTCGTGCCGCGAACGCCGACGGGGCGGGACGTGTCCCCGTGCCGCGGACGCCGACGGGGCGGGGGCGGGGCAGACGGGCTGGACTGCCGTGCCGCGGCGAATCCAGCCCGTCTGAGGGCGCTCCCACGGCCGCCAGGCCGTACGGACACCGCGCGAAGCGCGATGCGGGGCCCCGGGGCTAGGCCGAGGCCGGTGGGTACAGTGCGCGGGGGAGTTGGGACGCCGCCGCCGCGTCCAGCAGCCACAGCGTGCGGGCCCTGCCGTACGCTCCCGCCGCCGGCGCCTGGATCTCGCCCGCGCCCGACAGCGCGATCTGGACCGCCTTCGCCTTGTCCTCGCCCGCCGCGAGCAGCCACACCTCGCGCGCCGCGCGGATCGCGGGGAGCGTGAGCGAGACACGCGTCGGCGGCGGCTTCGGCGCCCCGTGGACGCCGACGACCGTACGCTCCGTCTCGCGGACCGCCGGCAGTTCCGGGAACAGCGACGCCACGTGCGTGTCGGGGCCCACCCCCAGCATCAGCACGTCGAACGTCGGCACCGGTCCGTGGTCCTCCGGCCCGGCCGCCGCGGCCAGTTCGGCCGCGTAGGCCGCGGCCGCGGCGTCCACGTCCGAGCCGTTGGGCCCGTCCGACGCCGGCATGGCGTGCACCCGCGCCGGGTCCACCGGGACCCTGTCCAGCAGGGCCTCACGGGCCTGCGTGACGTTGCGCTCCGGGTCGCCGTCCGGCAGGAAGCGCTCGTCGCCCCACCACAGGTCGAGCCGCGACCAGTCGATCGCGTCCCGCGCGGGGGCCGAACTCAGCGCGGCCAGGAGTCCGTTGCCGTTGCGGCCGCCCGTCAGGACCACCGACGCCGAACCGCGGGCGGCCTGGGCGTCCACGATCCTCGTGATCAGCCGGGCCGCCGCGGCCTGCGCCATCAGTTCCTTGTCGCGGTGCACGACCAGCTGCGGCGCGCTCACTTCGCCGCCGCCTTCTTCGCCGGAGCGGCCTTCTTCGCGGGCGCCTTCTTCTCCGCCGGGGCGGCCTGCTCGGCCGGGGCGGGCTCGGCCGCCGCAGCCACCTCCGCCACCGGATCGCTCAGCCGGTGTACTCCGTACCGCAGCGCCGACGCGTACGTGTCGTCCGGGTCGAGCCGCCGCAGTTCCTCCGCGATCAGCTCTGCCGTCTCACGCCGCTTGAGCGCCACCGCGCGGTCGGGCTGGCCGTGGATGGACAGGGTCGCGAGCGACCCGTCCGGCCGGTCCAGCACGATCGGCCCGCAGCTGGACTCCATCCGGACCGAGGTGAGGCCCGGGCCCGCCGAAAGCGACCGCTTCACCGGGACGTCCAGCCGGTCCGCGAGCCACATGGCCAGCAGTTCGCAGCTCGGGTTGAACTCCTCGCCCTCCACCTCGACCGACGTCACCTTGCAGGTGACCTGGTCCAGAGCGGCCGCGAGCATCGAGCGCCACGGCGTGATCCGGGTCCAGGACAGGTCGGTGTCGCCAGGGCTGTACGCCTCGGCGCGGGCGGTGAGCTCGTGCACCGGGTGCTCGGCCGCGTACGTGTCGGTCACGCGACGCTGCGCCAGCGCGCCCAGCGGGTCGGACGCCGGGTCGGTCGGCGCGTTGACCGGCCACCAGACGACGACGGGCGCGTCGGGCAGCAGCAGCGGGAGCACCACGGACTGCGCGTGGTCGGTGATCTCCCCGTACAGGCGGAGGATCACCGTCTCGCCGGTGCCGGCGTCGGCGCCGACGCGGACCTCCGCGTCGAGCCGTGCCTTGGCGCGGTCGCGCGGGGAGCGCGAGACGCGCTTGATGACGACGAGGGTGCGCGAGGGGTGCTCGCGCGACGCCTCGTTGGCGGCCTTGAGCGCGTCGTAGGCGTTCTCCTCGTCCGTGACGATGACGAGGGTGAGCACCATGCCGACGGCGGGGGTGCCGATCGCGCGACGACCCTGCACCAACGCCTTGTTGATCTTGCTGGCCGTGGTGTCCGTGAGGTCGATCTTCATGGCCGGCGCCAGCTCCGTCCGTCTCGTGCGAGCATCTCGTCCGCCTCGGTGGGCCCCCAGGTACCCGCGGGGTACTGCGCGGGCTTGCCGTTCGTGTCCCAGAACTGCTCGATCGGGTCGAGGATCTTCCAGGACAGCTCGACCTCCTCGACCCGCGGGAAGAGGTTGGAGTCGCCGAGCAGGACGTCGAGAATGAGGCGTTCGTACGCCTCGGGGCTGGACTCGGTGAACGACTCGCCGTAGGCGAAGTCCATCGAGACGTCCCGTACCTCCATGGAGGTGCCGGGCACCTTGGAACCGAAGCGCAGGGTCACGCCCTCGTCCGGCTGGACGCGGATGACCAGGGCGTTCTGGCCCAGTTCCTCCGTGGCCGTGGAGTCGAACGGGGAGTGCGGGGCGCGCTGGAAGACGACCGCGATCTCGGTCACCCGGCGGCCCAGCCGCTTGCCGGTGCGCAGGTAGAAGGGGACGCCCGCCCAGCGGCGGTTGTCGATCTCCAGCTTGATCGCGGCGTACGTGTCGGTCTTCGACGCGGGGTCGATGCCGTCTTCCTGGAGGTAGCCGACGGCCTTCTCGCCGCCCTGCCAGCCGGTCGCGTACTGCGCGCGGACCGTGCTGGCGGCCAGGTCCCGGGGCAGCTTGACCGCCCCCAGCACCTTGGTCTTCTCGGCCGCGAGCGCGTCCGCGTCGAAGGAGGCGGGCTCCTCCATGGCGGTCAGCGCGAGCAGCTGGAGGAGGTGGTTCTGGATGACGTCACGGGCGGCGCCGATGCCGTCGTAGTAGCCGGCGCGGCCGCCGATGCCGATGTCCTCGGCCATCGTGATCTGCACGTGGTCCACGTACGACCGGTTCCATATCGGCTCGAACAGCGTGTTCGCGAACCGCAGCGCCAGGATGTTCTGGACGGTCTCCTTGCCCAGGTAGTGGTCGATCCGGAAGACCTCGTTGGGCGGGAAGACCTCGTGGACGACCTGGTTGAGCTCCTTGGCGGAGGCCAGGTCGTGACCGAAGGGCTTCTCGATGACCGCGCGGCGCCAGGAGCCTTCCGTCTGGTCCGCCAGGCCGTGCTTCTTCAGCTGCTGCACGACCTTGGGGAAGAACTTCGGCGGAACGGACAGGTAGAACGCGAAGTTCCCGCCCGTCCCCTGCACCTTGTCCAGGTCCTCGATGGTCGACTTCAGCTGCTCGAAGGCGTCGTCGTCGTCGAAGGTGCCCTGCACGAAGCGCATGCCCTGGCTCAGCTGCTGCCAGACCTCCTCACGGAACGGCGTGCGCGCGTGCTGCTTGACCGCGTCGTGGACCTCCTGGGCGAAGTCCTCGTCGGCCCACTCGCGACGGGCGAAGCCGATGAGCGAGAAGCCCGGCGGCAGCAGCCCGCGGTTGGCGAGGTCGTAGACGGCGGGCATCAGCTTCTTGCGGGACAGGTCCCCGGTGACGCCGAAGATGACCAGACCCGACGGCCCCGCGATACGCGGGAGCCGTCGGTCTGCAGCATCACGGAGCGGGTTGGCTCCGCCAATACCGGACAAGGTAGGTCAGCCCTCCGAGGGTGCGAGGCGCTTGAGCTCGGCCTCGGTCGACTTCAGCAGGTCGTTCCAGGACGCCTCGAACTTGTCGACGCCCTCGTCCTCGAGGAGCTGGACGACGTCGTCGTAGCCGATGCCCAGCTTCTCGACCGCGTCGAGGTCGGCGCGGGCCTGCTCGTAGGTGCCGCGGACCGTGTCGCCGGTGATCTGGCCGTGGTCGGCCGTCGCGTCGAGCGTGGCCTCCGGCATGGTGTTGACCGTGCCAGGCGCGACCAGCTCGTCGACGTACAGCGTGTCCTTGTACGCCTTGTCCTTGACGCCCGTCGAGGCCCACAGCGGACGCTGCTTGTTGGCCTGCGCCTTGTCGAGCGCGGCCCAGCGGTCGCTGCCGAACACCTCCTCGAACGCCTCGTAGGCGAGGCGGGCGTTGGCCAGCGCGGCCTTGCCGCGGGCCTCCTTGGCCTCGGGGGTGCCCAGGGCGTCCAGGCGCTTGTCGATCTCGGTGTCCACGCGGGACACGAAGAACGACGCCACCGAGTGGATCTTGGACAGGTCCAGGCCGCGCTCCTTGGCCTTCTCCAGACCGGCCAGGTAGGCGTCCATGACCTCGCGGTAACGCTCCAGCGAGAAGATCAGCGTCACGTTCACGCTGATGCCGAGGCCGATGACCTCGGTGATCGCCGGCAGACCCGCCTTGGTGGCCGGGATCTTGATGAGCGTGTTCGGGCGGTCCACCAGCCACGCCAGCTGCTTGGCCTCGGCCACCGTCGCCTTGGTGTTGTGCGCCAGGCGCGGGTCGACCTCGATGGAGACCCGGCCGTCCTGGCCGTCGGTCGCGTCGAAGACCGGACGCAGGATGTCCGCCGCGTCGCGCACGTCCGCCGTGGTGATCATGCGGATGGCTTCCTCGACCGTCACCTTGCGGGCGGCGAGGTCCTCCAGCTGCTGGTCGTAGCCGTGACCCTCCGAGATGGCCTTCTGGAAGATCGACGGGTTGGTGGTGACACCGACGACGTGCTGCTGGTCGATCAGCTCGGCGAGGTTGCCGGAGGTGATCCGGGTGCGGGACAGGTCGTCCAGCCAGATCGCCACGCCTTCGTCGGAGAGGCGCTTGAGTGCGTCTGTCATGAGAGTTGCATCTCCTACTTGTCGTATACCGGCGTCAGCGCGCGGCGGCTTCGATCGATTCCCGCGCGGCGGCGGCGACCGCGTCCGCGGTGAAACCGAACTCGCGGAAGAGGACCTTGCCGTCGGCCGAGGCACCGAAGTGCTCCAGCGAGACGATGCGTCCTGCGTCGCCGACGTAGCGGTGCCAGGTCAGGCCGATACCGGCCTCGACCGCGACGCGCGCCGTGACCGACGGAGGAAGCACCGCGTCCCGGTACCCCTGGTCCTGCTCCTCGAACCACTCGACGGACGGCATCGAGACCACCCGGGTCGGCACTCCGGCGGCCTGGAGCTGCTCGCGGGCCTCGACGGCCAGCTGCACCTCGGAGCCGGTACCGATCAGCACGACCTGCGGCTCGCCGCCGTCGGCCTCGAACAGCACATAGCCGCCCTTGGCCGCGTCCTCGTTGCGCTCGTACGTCGGCACGCCCTGGCGGGTCAGCGCGAGGCCGTGCGGGGCGCCCACGCCGAACTCCTTCGTCCAGCGGCGGAGGATCTCGCGCCACGCGATCGCGGTCTCGTTGGCGTCGGCCGGGCGCACGATGTTCAGGCCCGGGATGGCGCGCAGCGAGGCCAGGTGCTCCACCGGCTGGTGGGTGGGGCCGTCCTCGCCGAGACCGATGGAGTCGTGCGTCCACACGTACGTGACCGGCAGGTGCATCAGCGCGGACAGGCGGACGGCGTTGCGCATGTAGTCGGAGAACACCAGGAAGGTGCCGCCGTAGATGCGGGTGTTGCCGTGCAGGGCGATGCCGTTCATGACCGCGGCCATGGCGTGCTCACGGATACCGAAGTGCACGGTGCGGCCGTACGGGTCGGCCTCCGGCAGCGGGTTGTCCGCGGGCAGGAACGACGACGTCTTGTCGATCGTCGTGTTGTTCGAACCGGCCAGGTCGGCCGAGCCGCCCCACAGCTCGGGCACGACCGCGCCCAGCGCCTGGAGGATCTTGCCCGAGGCGGCGCGGGTGGCGACACCCTTGCCCGTCTCGAACTCGGGCAGCTTCTCCTCCCAGCCCTCGGGCAGCTCGCCGGCCCGGATGCGGTCGAACTCCGCGGCGCGCTGCGGGCTGGCCGTGCGCCACGCGGCGAACGCCTTCTCCCACTCGCCGCGCGCCTCGCGGCCGCGGTCGAGAGCCTTGCGGGTGTGCGCGATGACCTCGTCGGAGACCTCGAAGTGCTGCTCGGGGTCGAAGCCCATGACGCGCTTGGTGGCCGCGATCTCCTCCTCGCCCAGCGCCGAGCCGTGCGCGGCCTCGGTGTTCTGCGCGTTCGGGGCGGGCCAGGCGATGATCGAGCGCATCGCGATGAACGACGGCCGGTCCGTGACGGCCTTGGCGGCCTCGATCGCCGCGTACAGGGCGGCCGGGTCCAGGTCGCCGTTCTCCTTGGGCTCCACGCGCTGCACGTGCCAGCCGTAGGCCTCGTACCGCTTCATGGTGTCTTCGGAGACCGCGGTCTCGGTGTCGCCCTCGATCGAGATGTGGTTGTCGTCCCACAGCAGGATCAGGTTGCCGAGCCTCTGGTGACCCGCGAGCGAGGAGGCCTCCGCGGAGATGCCCTCCTGGAGGCAGCCGTCACCGGCGATCGCGTACACGAAGTGATCGAACGGCGAGGTGCCCGGGGCGGCCTCGGGGTCGAACAGACCACGCTCGTAGCGGGCGGCCATCGCCATGCCCACGGCGTTGGCGACACCCTGGCCGAGCGGGCCGGTCGTCGTCTCGACACCGGTGGTGTGCCCGTACTCCGGGTGGCCCGGGGTCTTGCTGCCCCAGGTGCGGAACGCCTTGAGGTCGTCCAGCTCCAGGCCGAAGCCGGCCAGGTAGAGCTGGATGTAGAGGGTCAGGGACGAGTGGCCCGCGGACAGCACGAACCGGTCGCGCCCGGTCCAGTCGGCATCCGCCGGGTCGTGCCGCATCACCTTCTGGAAGAGGGTGTACGCGGCCGGCGCCAGGCTCATGGCCGTACCCGGATGGCCGTTGCCGACCTTCTGTACGGAATCCATGGCCAGGACGCGGACGGTGTCGACTGCCCGCTGGTCCACTGCGGTCCACTCGAGGTCTGTGGTGGTCGGCTTGGTGCTCACCCTGGGTCAGGGCTCCTCTCCACATGTCGAATCCCGGTGACGAGGGGTGCACCGGGCGCTGCCGAGCCTACCTTCGCAGCAATGCGCCGTTCTGCGAGAGCGCGTCTCACGAGATGGGTCGGACATTGTCAGAGTGCGGGTCCGGCGTGCCGTTCGCCTGTCGGGCCTGTATACGCGAGGCGTCGGGGACGGGCTCAACACGTGACCACCCCGGCGAAGATCGGCCTGTGGGCAACGTCTAGAGTGGCGTGGTACGCGCAAGTCTTCACGGGTCTTCACGCCCCCATCGCCCTTCGGACATGGGAGGCCCTCCCGGAGGCTTGCTGGGATTTTCTCTGTCAGGGGTGTGCGTGACGGCCGTCGAGTCCCGACCCGCAGGGGTCGTCTTGACTCCCAGCCCGGGGGGCCATCGGCCGTTCGGTGCCCGCGTCAAGGCATTCGTGGCGCTGACCAAGCCGCGGATCATCGAGCTGCTGCTGATCACCACCGTGCCGGTGATGTTCCTGGCCGAGCAGGGAGTGCCGGACCTGTGGCTGGTGCTCGCGACCTGCCTCGGCGGTTACCTCTCCGCCGGTGGCGCCAACGCGCTCAACATGTACATCGACCGCGACATCGACGCCCTGATGGACCGCACGTCCCAGCGCCCGCTGGTCACCGGCATGGTGTCGCCGCGCGAGGGGCTGGTCTTCGGCCTCGCCCTCGCCGTGATCTCCACGCTCTGGTTCGGGCTGCTCGTCAACTGGCTGTCCGCCGCCCTGTCACTCGGCGCGCTGCTCTTCTACGTCGTCGTCTACACGATGATCCTCAAGCGCCGCACCGCGCAGAACATCGTCTGGGGCGGCATCGCGGGCTGCATGCCCGTGCTGATCGGCTGGTCCTCCGTGACCGACTCGATGTCGTGGGCCGCCGTCGTCCTCTTCCTCGTCATCTTCTTCTGGACGCCGCCGCACTACTGGCCGCTGTCGATGAAGGTGAAGGAGGACTACGCCCGCGTCGGCGTCCCGATGCTCCCGGTCGTCGCCGGGAACAAGGTCGTCGCCCGGCAGATCGTCGTCTACAGCTGGGTGATGGTCGCCGTCTCGCTGCTGCTGACCCCGCTCGGCTACACCGGCTGGTTCTACACGGCCGTGGCGCTGGCGACCGGCGGCTGGTGGCTGTGGGAGGCCCACGCGCTGCAGAACCGCGCGAAGAGCGGCGCGACGGGCGGCAAGCTCAAGGAGATGCGGCTGTTCCACTGGTCGATCACCTACGTGTCGCTGCTCTTCGTGGCCGTGGCGGTGGACCCCTTCCTGCGCTAGGGCCTCTCGGCCGCGTCCGCGCGGCGTGGGGCAGACCACGTCGCCCTGCACTCGCCTGGCGATCTACCCGCCGGTAGCATCCTGGACATGGCAGACACCCAGATTGACGAGAGCGCGCAGGACGCCAAGCAGGCCGCGAAGGCCGAGCGCAAGGCGGCGAGGCTCGCCAAGCAGATCCGGTCGTTCTCCGAGGCGCACGGCGGCGCCGAGGGCCAGCTCGCGTACATCGGGCAGATGGGCACCCGCATCGTGCTCGTCGGCGAGGACGGAGGCTGGGGCGACCTCGTCGCGCCGAGTCACGCCGTCGCCGTGAGCGCGGCCGAGAAGTCCGGGATCACGCTCCACGAGTCCTTCGACGGCGACTTCGCGGCCAAGGTCCGCACCGGCCCGTACGAGTGGACCCGCATGGCGGGCATCCAGGTCGGCGGCCCGTCCGGCCGCTGACCAACACCTCGCACGGGGCTCACCCGTTAGGACTGTGGAAGCACGGTCCTAGACAGGGAGCTCCCGATGATCGACGCCGCGTCCTCAGTGCGTCTGGTCGACCAGTACTGCCACGGGGTGCTCCGTACGGAACTGGGCCTCGGCACCTTCGAGGCACTGCTCGGCCCCGGGGCCGGGACGCCTGCCGCGGGCACCACGTTCTTCGACAGCCAGACCGGCTTCGCCGTACGGCGCTGGTGCCCGCCGCTGCTCGGGCTCGAACCCCACTGCCCGCCCGCCCACTACCTGGCCCGTCGACGCGAGCTGGGAGCGATCGAGGCGGGCAGACGGCTGCTCCGGGGCACCGGCATCGACGCCTACCTGGTGGACACAGGTCCTCCCGGGGACCTCGCCGGGCCGGGGGAGGTGGCCGCGGCGGGCGCGGCGGACGCCCGCGAGATCGTCCGCCTCGAACTGCTCGCCGAGCAGGTCGCCGACACCTCGGGCACGGTCGAGTCCTTCCTCGCGAACCTCGCCGAGGCGGTGCACGGGGCGGCCGGCTCCGCCGTCGCCTTCACCACCGTCGCCGCCGCGTCGGGCGGCGCCGTACGCGATCCGGAGCCGCCGGGGGCCGGGGAGGTGCGCGGGGCCGCGGACGCCTGGATCGCCGCCCGTCAGGCGGGCGACCCGCTGACCGACCCGGTGCTGCTGCGCCATCTCCTGTGGATCGCGATCGCGTCGGGCCTGCCGGTGCAGATGCACCTGGGCGTCGGCGACCCGGTGCTGCTCGCGGGGTTCGCGGCGGCGACAGCCGGTCTCGGCACCGATCTGGTGCTGCTGCACGGCTACCCGCACCACCGCAGCGCCGCCCGCCTGGCGAGCGAGTACCCGCACGTGTACGCCGATCTGGGGCCCGCCGTGACCCGCACCGGAGCGCGGGCGGCCGGGGTGCTGGCCGAGATCCTGGAGCTGGCCCCCTTCGGGAAACTGCTGTTCTCGAGCGGGGCGCGGGGTCTGCCGGAACTGCACGTGGTGGGCGCCCATGTCTTCCGCGACGCGATGAGCCGGGTGCTCGGAGGCTGGGTGGAGGACGGCGCGTGGGCGCGGTCCGACGCGCAGCGCGTGGCGGGGATGCTCGGCGCGGGCAACGCGCGGCGGGTCTACGGGCTCACCGCCGTGTGACGCCCCCGCGGCGCCCGGCGCATCACACGGTGGACAGCGCGCCGTCCGGCCGGGACGGCGTCGCCGTGTCCGAGGTCTCCCGTTCCCGCAGGCTCAGCGCCAGTCGCAGCACCGCGATCCACATCAGCGACGAGCCCAGCATGTGCACGCCCACCAGGACCTCGGGGACCTGGGTGAAGTACTGGACGTAACCGATCGCGCCCTGCGCCAGCACCACCAGCAGAAGGTCGCGCGCACGGGCCCGGATGTCGTCCGGGGCGTCCACCACCCGCAGCACCAGCCACATCGCCACGGCGAGCGCGCACACCACCCACGCCGCGATCGCGTGGACGTGCGCGGCGGCTGCCCAGTCCCACGGCATACGCGGCACGTCGCTGCTGTCGCCCGCGTGCTTCCCGGAGCCGGTCACCGACGTGCCCAGCACGATCAGCACCGCGGAGACCGCGACGATCGCCCACGACAGCTTGCGCACCGGACGCGGCACCCGGGGACGCGGCGCGGCGTCCCCCTCACCGGTGCGCACCCACGTGACGGTCGCGACCGTCAGGAGCGCGTTCGCGAGCAGGAAGTGCCCGGCGACGGACCACGGGTTCAGGCCGGCCCAGACCGTGATGCCGCCGATGACGGCGTTGCTCAGGACGATCCAGAACTGCAGCCACGCGAGCCGGGTCAGCCCCCGGCGCCGCGGCTTGACGGACCGCACCGCGATGATCGCCCAGCCCACCGCGGCCGACAGCACGTACGTCAGCATCCGGTTGCCGAACTCGATCGCGCCGTGGAGGCCTTGCTCGGGCGTGGCGAAGAGGCTGTCGTCCGTGCACTTGGGCCAGGTGTCGCAGCCGAGACCGGAGCCGGTCAGCCGGACGGCACCGCCCGTGACGACGATGAACACGGTCATCAGGACGGCGGAGAGCGCCGCACGTCGCAGGATTTTGGGCGACGGTGTCCAGCGCTGGGCGATATAGGCGAGGGGGGTCTGCACGGGCCCTATCGTAGGCGGGGGCTTGTGCACCGATTCACGAGGGGTCGGGCGCGGACGGGAACGTCCTCCGGAAGCGTGCCCCGTCCAGGTGGTCCTCCTCCTCCCACCACAGGGCGAACCGCCACGGCACCCCGTCCGGCGGCCGGTCCGGCGAGTGCAGGAACGCGTCGGGCAGATCGGCGGCGACCGCATCCGCCGTGCGGTCCGTCACCGCGTCCGTCCCGCGCCACGGACACGCCATCGGCGTCCACGGCCCGTCCTGCGCGCGCACGTCGAACCGCCACACCGCCCGCCACGAGCGGGCCCGCAGGATGCGCCGCACCTCGGTCCGCTCCAGCGCCAGCCCCTCCGCGATCGCGTCCTTGGCCACGCCCTCGATCCGAGCGGCCAGGACCGCGAGCGGTACCAGCCGCTCGGGCAGCAGTTCGCGCTTGTGCAGCTGCGTGAGTCCGCCGTCGAAGGGGCAGCGCCGCAGCCTCCGCTCCAGCTGGTCCCCGAGATGGCCCAGCACGGCCGCGTGCGCGCGCTCGGGCGGCTCGGGCGTCCACACCGCGTGGAACGCCCGCTCGGCCCGTACGGCCCACTCCGCCGCGTCCACCGGCCGGCCGAGCTCCTCCAGCCGGTCGCCGAGGAAGGCGTACGCCTGGGCGAGCCCTTCCTGGTTGCGCGGCTCGTCCCGGTCGAGGCCCTCCCACACGGCGATGGCCCGGTGGGTGGCCTCGACGGCGGCGAGGCCCGCGAGCCGGTCCTCGGCCGGCGGCCGCTCCCCGTGCGGACGGAAGGCGTAGCGCGGCAGCCCGAGCTCGTCGCTGAGCGGCTCCGCGAGGTAGACGGCCTGGCTGATGAGGGCCCTGGCGTACCAGCGGGCGTGCTCGTCGTCGTGCCGCGCGGGCTCGGCGCAGTGCCGTACGGCCTGGTCGACCGCGGCCAGCGCGTCCGTGCGGCTGCCGGTGTCGAAGTGGTGCCGCGCCAGATCGCCGTACCGAAGGCTCAGTCTGGCGGTCAGGGACAGATCGTCCGCCGCGTGCGGGGCGAGGGCGGCGATGAGATCCGTCAGCATGCGCTCGCGTGCGCGCGGCGAGGAGCCGGGCCGGCCGGCCCTGATCTTCGCCCACTCGGCATCCAGCCGCAGCGCGGCAGTCCGCTCCATCCAGACCTCCAGTCGTGCGGGTCCCGACGGGAGCATCCTGGCGCGCGCCTCACTCCCAGCGGAAGAGCCGGGCGGCCGCCCCGAGTCCGAGCAGTGCCCATACGGAGAGGATTCCTAGATCGCCCCAGGGCATGCCCGCGCCGTTCTGCAGAACGTCACGGAGTCCGTCGGACAGCGCCGAGATCGGCAGCAGGGCGAGGGCGGAGGCGACGGCGCCCGGGAACCTGTCCAGCGGAACGATCACGCCGCCGCCCACGAGGAGCAGCAGGAACACGAGGTTCGCGGCGGCCAGGGTCGCCTCCGCCCTGAGCGTCCCGGCCATCAGCAGCCCGAGCCCGGAGAAGGCCGCGGTGCCGAGGACGAGCAGCAGGAGCACGGAGAACGGGTTGCCGTGCGGGGACCAGCCGAGCGCGAAGGCGATCACGGTCAGCAGCACGATCTGCAGGACCTCGGTGACCAGGACCGAGAGCGTCTTGGCGCACATCAGCGCCCAGCGCGGCAGGGGCGAGGCGCCCAGCCGTTTGAGCACCCCGTACCGCCGCTCGAAACCGGTCGCGATCGCCTGGCCGGTGAAGGCCGTGGACATCACGGCGAGCGCGAGGACGCCGGGGGCGAGGAAGTCGACGGGCTCGCCGTCGCCGGTGTCGACGATGTCGACGGTCGAGAAGAGCACCAGCAGCAGCGACGGAATGACCACGGTGAGCAGCAGCTGCTCACCGTTGCGCAGCAGCATCCTGGTCTCGAAGGCGGCCTGCGCCGCGATCATGCGGGTCAGCGGCGCCGCGCCCGGTCGCGGCGTGTACGTACCGGCGCTCATCCGCGCAACTCCTTGCCCGTCAGCGTGAGGAAGACGTCCTCCAGCGTGTGGCGCTCGACCGAGATGCCGTCCGGCATCACGCCGTGCTGGGCGCACCAGGTCGTGACCGTCGCCAGCAGCTGCGGGTCGACCTGGCCGCTGATCCGGTACGCGCCCGGCGTGAGCTCGGCGGCTGCCGTGCCGTCCGGCAGCGCCTTGAGGAGCGAGCCGAGGTCGAGCCCGGGGCGACCGGTGAAGCGCAGGGTGTTCTCGGCACCGCCACGGCACAGCTCCTCCGTGGTGCCCCGGGCTATCACCCGGCCCGCGTCGACGATCGCGACGTCGTCCGCGAGCTGCTCGGCCTCGTCCATGAAGTGCGTGGTCAGGACGGTGGTGACACCGTCGGCGCGCAGTTCGCGCACCAGCTCCCAGGTGGCCCGGCGGGCCTGCGGGTCGAGCCCGGCGGTCGGTTCGTCGAGGAACACGAGCTCCGGCCGGCCGACGACGGCCATCGCGAGCGCGAGCCGCTGCTGCTGGCCGCCGGACAGACGGCGGTAGGCCGTGCGGCCGCAGCTGCCGAGCCCGAGCCGTTCGATCAGGGCGTCCACGTCCAGCGGGTGGGCGTGCAGCTTCGCCATGTGGCGCAGCATCTCGTCGGCGCGGGCGCCCGAGTACACGCCGCCGGACTGGAGCATCACGCCGATCCGGGGACGCAGCCGGGCCGCGTCGGCGACGGGATCGAGGCCGAGGACGCGCACCGTGCCGGCGTCGGCGCGGCGGTAGCCCTCGCAGGTCTCGACCGTGGTGGTCTTGCCGGCTCCGTTGGGGCCGAGCACGGCGGTCACGGATCCGGTGGCGACGTCGAGGTCCAGGCCGTCCACCGCGGTCTTCGATCCGTACCGTTTGACCAGGCCCCGGATCTGGACGGCGGACTCGTTGCTCATGCGGGAAGTCTAAGGACCCGCCGGCACCGCTCGGGCCGCGGCCCCGAACCTCGCCGCGCGCACCGGCCGGCGGCCAGGTCACGGGCCGACCCGACCGGGGCCGTGGCGTGGCCGGGCTGGAGCCGTTGGTGGTTGCCGTCGGGGCCCGCCACGGGGCCGGCCACGGTGAGGCGGCCGGAACGGGGAAGGATCACCGTATGCCCGTGTTCATCGGCACCTCCGGGTGGCAGTACAGGGACTGGCGCGGCGTCCTCTATCCCGAGGGCGTGCCCCAGCGGCTCTGGCTGGAGGAGTACGCGCGCCGCTTCGTGACCGTCGAGAACAACAACGCCTTCTACCGGCTGCCCGAGCGCAGGACCTTCGCCGAATGGCGTGAGCGCACGCCCGACGGCTTCGTCATGGCGGTGAAGGTCAGCCGGTTCCTCACCCACATCAAGCGGCTGAAGGATCCCGAGGAGCCCGTCGAGCGGCTCATGGGCCGCGCCGAGGCGCTGGGGGAGCGGCTGGGGCCCGTCCTGCTGCAGCTGCCGCCCACGCTCCGCGCCGACGCCCGGGCGCTGGACGCGGTGCTCGCCTGCTTCCCGCGCGGGGTGCGCGTGGCCGTCGAACCGCGCCACGACTCGTGGTGGACCGACGAGATCGCCGGGGTGCTGGCGGCCCGGGGCGCCGCCCTGTGCTGGGCGGACCGCGGCTCGCGGCCGGTGACGCCGCTGTGGCGGACCGCCGACTGGGGCTATCTGCGCTTCCACGAGGGCCGCGCGAGGCCGTGGCCGGGCTACGGGCGGCAGGCACTCGTGTCCTGGGCGGACCGCGTGGCCGACGCCTGGCCCGACCGGTCGGACGTGTACGCGTTCTTCAACAACGACCCGGGCGGCGCGGCCGTCCGGGACGCGGCCGCGTTCACGCGGGCGGTGGTCGCGAGGGGACGCACGGCGGTCCCTCCGGCGGCGGAGGGACCGGGCGCGAGCACCCCGGCGGACCTGCGAAGCAGACGTCCGAGTGATCATTTCCGCAGGTCAGATTAGGTATGCCTAAGTGACGCACGGCACCGTGCGGTGATCCGGACGCGGCTTGTCACTCTCTGAGGAATTACGCAACAATGGCGTTGTGAAAAACGTAGGCGAGGCTCCCCACGAGGAACTCGCGACCGGTGAGCGCTCCACGCGCAACCGCGTCGCGCGCTCCATCCTGGACCACGGCCCGTCCACCGTGGCCGACCTCGCGGGCCGTCTCGGACTCACGCAGGCAGCCGTCCGCCGTCACCTCGACTCGCTCGTCTCCGACAATGTCGTGGAGGCACGCGAGCAGCGCGTCTACGGCGCGCGCACGCGCGGGCGCCCCGCCAAGGTGTTCGCCCTGACCGACTGCGGCCGCGACGCCTTCGACCAGTCGTACGACACGCTGGCCGTCGACGCCCTGCGCTGGATCGAGCAGCACGCCGGAGGGGAGTCGGCCGTCGCCGCCTTCGCCCGGGACCGGATCGAGGCCCAGGCCGACGCCTATCGCGCCGCCGTCGAGGCCGCGGCCCCGGAGGAGCGCACGGAAGCGCTGGCCAAGGCTCTCAGCGCCGACGGGTACGCTGCCACGGCCCGTACCGCGCCGGTCGGCGAGCAGCTCTGCCAGCACCATTGCCCGGTCGCCCACGCGGCCGAGAAGTACCCGCAGCTGTGCGAGGCGGAGACCGAGTTCTTCTCGAAGCTCCTCGGGACGCACGTACAGCGGCTCGCCACGATCGCCCACGGCGACGGCGTCTGCACGACGTTCATCCCGCGCGGCTCTCCCCAGAGCGGCGCCGCACAGACCACCACATCACCAGCATCTGCAAGCACGGCCGGGAGGAACCCCGCATGACTCTCCCCACGGAGACTGCCCACCCCGAACTCGAGGGTCTGGGTAAGTACGAATTCGGCTGGGCCGACTCCGACGAGGCCGGCGCCGCTGCCAAGCGCGGTCTCAACGAGGACGTCGTCCGGGACATCTCCGCGAAGAAGAACGAGCCGGAGTGGATGCTGAAGCTGCGGCTGAAGGGTCTGCGGCTGTTCGACAAGAAGCCGATGCCGAGCTGGGGCTCGGACCTGTCGGGCATCGACTTCGACAACATCAAGTACTTCGTGCGCTCCACCGAGGCCCAGGCCGCCTCGTGGGAGGAGCTGCCCGAGGACATCAAGAACACCTACGACAAGCTCGGCATCCCGGAGGCGGAGAAGCAGCGCCTGGTCGCCGGTGTCGCCGCGCAGTACGAGTCCGAGGTCGTCTACCACCAGATCCGTGAGGACCTGGAGGAGCAGGGCGTCATCTTCCTCGACACGGACACCGCGCTGAAGGAGCACCCGGAGCTCTTCCAGGAGTACTTCGGCACCGTCATCCCGGTCGGCGACAACAAGTTCGCGTCGCTGAACACGGCCGTGTGGTCCGGCGGGTCGTTCATCTACGTCCCCAAGGGCGTCCACGTGGACATCCCGCTGCAGGCCTACTTCCGTATCAACACGGAGAACATGGGCCAGTTCGAGCGGACGCTGATCATCGTCGACGAGGACGCCTACGTCCACTACGTCGAGGGCTGCACCGCCCCGATCTACTCCTCGGACTCGCTGCACAGCGCCGTGGTCGAGATCATCGTCAAGAAGGGCGGCCGCTGCCGCTACACGACCATCCAGAACTGGTCGAACAACGTCTACAACCTGGTCACCAAGCGCGCCGTGGCGTACGAGGGCGCGACCATGGAGTGGGTTGACGGCAACATCGGCTCCAAGGTGACCATGAAGTACCCGGCCGTCTACCTGATGGGCGAGCACGCCAAGGGCGAGACCCTGTCCATCGCCTTCGCGGGCGAGGGCCAGCACCAGGACGCCGGCGCCAAGATGGTCCACATGGCCCCGAACACCTCGTCCAACATCGTCTCCAAGTCGGTGGCGCGAGGCGGTGGCCGTACGTCCTACCGCGGTCTGATCGAGATCGGCGAGGGCGCGCCGGGCGCGAAGTCCAACGTGCTCTGCGACGCTCTGCTGGTCGACACGATCTCCCGCTCCGACACCTACCCGTACGTCGACGTCCGCGAGGACGACGTCTCCATGGGTCACGAGGCGACCGTCTCCAAGGTCTCCGAGGACCAGCTCTTCTACCTGATGAGCCGCGGCATGACCGAGTTCGAGGCGATGGCGATGATCGTGCGCGGCTTCGTCGAGCCGATCGCCAAGGAACTCCCCATGGAGTACGCGCTGGAGCTCAACCGGCTGATCGAGCTGCAGATGGAGGGCTCGGTGGGCTGACGCCTTCCGGGACCGCAAGCAGCGACTGACTTCTGACGTAGGAAGAGAGCAAGACGACAGCCATGGCTGAGGCTCAGAACATCCCGGTGGGCTCCACCACCGCCGGCTCGATCGCGGTGGCCGCCGAGTCGACCGTCGCCACCCGTATGAGTGCGCCCCCGTCGTTCGACGTGGCGGACTTCCCGGTTCCGCACGGCCGCGAGGAGGAGTGGCGCTTCACTCCCCTGGAGCGCCTCGCCGGACTGCACGACGGCACCGCCGTCGCCACCGGCACCGGCGTCAAGGTCGCGATCGACGCCCCCGACGGCGTCGTCGTCGAGACCGTCGGCCGCGACGACGCGCGGCTCGGCAAGGCGGGCACCCCGGTGGACCGCGTCGCCGCCCAGGCGTACTCCTCCTTCGAGCAGGCCTCGGTCGTCACCGTGCCCAAGGAGACCGTGCTCGCCGAGCCGATCCGCATCGCGGTGCACGGCGAGGGCGGTGTCGCCTTCGGCCACCAGGTCGTCGAGCTCGGCGCGTTCGCCGAGGCCGTCGTGGTCATCGACCACACCGGCGACGCGGTGCTCGCCGCCAACGTGGACTACGTCCTCGGCGACGGCGCCAAGCTCACCGTCGTCTCCGTCCAGGACTGGGACGACAAGGCCGTCCACGTCGCCCAGCACAACGCGCTGGTCGGCCGCGACGCCTCCTTCAAGTCCGTCGTCGTCACCTTCGGCGGCGACCTCGTGCGCCTCCACCCGCGGGTCGCCTACGCCGGCACCGGCGGCGAGGCCGAGCTCTTCGGTCTGTACTTCACCGACAAGGGCCAGCACCAGGAGCACCGCCTCCTCGTCGACCACAACACCCCGCACTGCAAGTCCAACGCGGTGTACAAGGGCGCTCTCCAGGGCGACGACGCCCACGCGGTGTGGATCGGCGACGTCCTCATCCGGGCCGCGGCCGAGGGCACCGACACGTACGAGATGAACCGCAACCTCGTCCTCACGGACGGCGCGCGCGTCGACTCCGTGCCGAACCTCGAGATCGAGACCGGCGAGATCGTCGGCGCCGGCCACGCCTCGGCCACCGGCCGCTTCGACGACGAGCAGCTCTTCTACCTGATGGCCCGCGGCATCCCGGAGGCCGAGGCCCGCCGCCTGGTCGTCCGCGGCTTCTTCGCGGAGCTCGTCCAGCAGATCGGGCTGCCGGACGTCGAGGAGCGCCTCATCGCCAAGATCGAGGCCGAGCTGGAGGCTTCCGTCTGATGGCCTTCGTCCGAGCCTGTGGGCTGAGCGAGCTGGAGGAGGACACCCCGAAGCGGGTGGAGCTCGACGGCACGCCGGTCTCCATCGTCCACACCGAGGGCGAGGTGTTCGCGATCTACGACATCTGCTCGCACGCGAACGTCTCGCTGTCGGAGGGCGAGGTGGAGGACTGCCAGATCGAGTGCTGGCTGCACGGATCGGCCTTCGACCTCCGCACCGGCAAGCCGTCCGGCCTTCCCGCGACGCGCCCTGTGCCCGTATACCCCGTAAAGATCGAAGGGGACGATGTTCTCGTCTCCGTCACACAGGAGAACTGAAGTCCCCATGGCAACGCTTGAAATCCGCGACCTGCGCGTCTCCGTCGAGGCCGACAACGCCACCAAGGAGATCCTCAAGGGCGTCGACCTGACCGTGAAGCAGGGCGAGACCCACGCCATCATGGGCCCGAACGGCTCCGGCAAGTCGACCCTCGCGTACTCCCTCGCCGGCCACCCCAAGTACACGATCACCGGTGGCACCGTGACCCTGGACGGCGAGGACGTCCTGGAGATGTCCGTCGACGAGCGCGCCCGCGCCGGTCTCTTCCTCGCCATGCAGTACCCGGTCGAGGTGCCCGGCGTCTCGGTCTCCAACTTCCTGCGCACCTCCGCCACCGCCATCCGCGGCGAGGCCCCCAAGCTGCGCACGTGGGTGAAGGAGGTCAAGGAGTCCATGGAGCGTCTGCACATGGACCCGGCCTTCGCCGAGCGCAACGTCAACGAGGGCTTCTCCGGCGGTGAGAAGAAGCGCCACGAGATCCTCCAGCTGGAGCTCCTCAAGCCGAAGATCGCGATCCTCGACGAGACCGACTCCGGCCTCGACGTCGACGCCCTGCGCATCGTCTCCGAGGGTGTCAACCGCGTCCGCGAGACCGGGGAGGTCGGCACCCTGCTGATCACGCACTACACGCGCATCCTGCGCTACATCAAGCCCGACTTCGTCCACGTCTTCTCCGGCGGCCGCATCGTCGAGTCCGGCGGCGCCGAGCTGGCCGACAAGCTGGAGGCCGAGGGGTACGAGTCCTACACGAAGGGTGGCGTATCCGCGTGACACATCTGCCGGGCCTCCTCGACACCGAGGCGATCCGCAAGGACTTCCCGATCCTCGACCGGGTGCTCCACGACGGCAAGAAGCTCATCTACCTGGACAACGCGGCGACCTCGCAGACGCCGCGCCAGGTGATCGACGTGCTCAGTGAGTACTACGAGCAGCACAACGCCAACGTGCACCGCGGCGTGCACGTGCTCGCCGAGGAGGCCACGGCGCTGTACGAGGGCGCGCGCGACAAGGTCGCCGCGTTCATCAACGCGCCGAGCCGCGACGAGGTGATCTTCACCAAGAACGCCTCGGAGTCGCTCAACCTCGTGGCCAACATGCTCGGCTGGGCCGACGAGCCCTACCGGGTGGACAGCGACACCGAGGTCGTCATCACGGAGATGGAGCACCACTCCAACATCGTTCCGTGGCAGCTGCTCGCGCAGCGCACCGGCGCGAAGCTGAAGTGGTTCGGCCTCACCGACGACGGCAGGCTCGACCTGTCGAACATCGAAGAGATCATCACCGAGAAGACGAAGATCGTCTCCTTCACGCTGGTCTCCAACATCATGGGCACCGTCAACCCGGTCGAGACGATCGTCCGCCGCGCCCAGGACGTCGGCGCGCTGGTGCTGATCGACGCCTCGCAGGCCGCCCCGCACATGGTGTTGGACGTGCAGGCGCTGCAGGCCGACTTCGTGGCCTTCACCGGCCACAAGATGTGCGGCCCGACCGGTATCGGTGTGCTGTGGGGACGGCAGGAACTCCTGGAGGACCTGCCGCCGTTCCTCGGCGGCGGCGAGATGATCGAGACCGTCTCGATGCACTCCTCGACGTACGCTCCCGCGCCGCACAAGTTCGAGGCGGGTACGCCCCCGATCGCGCAGGCCGTCGGCCTCGGCGCGGCCGTGGACTACCTCACCTCGATCGGTATGGACAAGATCGCCCAGCACGAGCACGCGCTCACCGAGTACGCGGTGAAGCGGCTCCTGGAGGTGCCCGACCTCCGGATCATCGGCCCGACCACGGCCGAGGACCGCGGCGCCGCGATCTCGTTCACGCTCGGTGACATCCACCCGCACGACGTGGGCCAGGTCCTGGACGAGCAGGGCATCGCGGTCCGGGTCGGCCACCACTGCGCGCGGCCGGTCTGCCTGCGGTACGGAATTCCTGCGACCACGCGGGCGTCGTTCTATCTGTACTCCACGCCGGCCGAGGTCGACGCCTTGGTCGACGGCCTGGAGCACGTACGGAACTTCTTCGGGTAGGGGTTGGTCGTGAAGCTGGATTCGATGTACCAGGACGTCATCCTGGACCACTACAAGCACCCGCACGGCCGGGGCTTGCGGGACGGTGACGCCGAGGTGCACCACGTCAACCCCACCTGCGGTGACGAGATCACGCTGCGGGTGAAGTACGACGGGTCGCGCATCGCGGACGTGTCGTACGAGGGCCAGGGCTGTTCCATCAGTCAGGCCTCCGCCTCCGTGCTGAACGAGCTCCTCGTCGGCAAGGAGCTCGCCGAGGCGCAGAAGATCCAGGCCACCTTCCTGGAACTGATGCAGTCCAAGGGCCAGATCGAGCCGGACGACGCGATGGAGGAGGTGCTGGAGGACGCGGTCGCGTTCGCCGGTGTCTCCAAGTACCCGGCTCGCGTGAAGTGCGCGCTGCTGAGCTGGATGGCGTGGAAGGACGCGACCGCCCAGGCGCTGGGCGACGGCACCGACGCCGAGAGGAAGACGGCATGACCGAGAACGCTGGGGCGGCGCTGAAGCCTGCCTCCGAGGAAGAGATCCGCGAGGCGCTGTACGACGTCGTCGACCCCGAGCTGGGCATCGACGTCGTCAATCTGGGCCTGATCTACGGCATCCACATCGACGACTCCAATGTCGCGACCCTCGACATGACGCTGACGTCGGCGGCCTGTCCGCTGACGGACGTCATCGAGGACCAGGCGAAGGCCGCGACGGACGGCATCGTCAGCGAGCTGAAGATCAACTGGGTCTGGATGCCGCCGTGGGGTCCGGACAAGATCACGGACGACGGCCGCGAGCAGCTGCGGGCGCTCGGCTTCAACGTCTGATCCGGGCGATCTCCCGGGAACGGCCATGCCTGCCAGGCAGACTGGCGGGCATGGCCGTTTCTCTGTACCAGATCGCGATCGACTGTCATGACGCCGCCGCGCTCGCCCGGTTCTGGACGCGGGTCCTCGACTGGCAGATCGTCTACGAGGATCCCGAGGAGATCGTCATCGGGGCCGGTCCGAGCGCGCTGCCGGGCATCGTGTTCCTCACCGTGCCCGAGACCAAGACCGTCAAGAACCGGCTGCACATCGACCTCACCCCCGACGACCAGGCCGCCGAGGTCGAGAGGATCATCGCGCTCGGGGCGCGGCGTGCGGACGTCGGGCAGGGGGACGACGTCACATGGGTGATCCTCACCGACCCCGAGGGCAACGAGTTCTGCGTGCTGCGGCCGAAGAAGACCCTGCTCGACTGAAGCCCGGGCATCACGTCATCGCGCCTCGGTGCCGCCGTCCGCGGCGCCGTCCGCCGCTCCCGGCCGGGCGCCCAGCGCGTCGTGGGCGCTCAGCGCCGCGCGCACCCGCATGACGTCGGCACCCGACGTGGCGTCCAGCCCGGTCGCCTCCGCCGCGCGGCGCAGCCGGTAGTCCACCGTGTTCGGGTGCACGCGCAGCCGCTCGGCGGTCAGCTGGCGGCTGAGTCCGCTGTCCAGGAACGCGCGCAGCGTGCCGAGCAGTTCGGGGCGGTCGGCGAGCGGGCGCATCAGCTCGGCCAGGGCGTCGCGGGCCGGGCCCGGCTGCATCAGCTGGTACTCCAGCAGCACGTCCCCGAGCCGGTGGACGCCCGGCTCCCGGCCCGCCGACACCGCCACCCGCCGCACCTCCTCCGCCAGCCGGACCGCCGCCCCCACGCCCTCCGGGGCGGCCGCCGCCGCGCCGGCCACGATGTCGACCCCGGCCACGCGGCTCATGTGCGACACCACGGTGGCCAACCGGTTCCAGTCCCGGCCGGCCAGCAGCGCGGCGTCCGTGTCGTACGGGATGAGCGCGAGCCCGCTGTCGCCGGTGAGGGCCGACAGCACCTGGCCCTCGGCGTGCCGTTCCAGCTCCACCCGCAGCCGCCGCAGCTTCCGCTGCCTGGCGATCACGGGACTGACCCCCGGGGCCCGCTCGTCGGGGTGGGTGCCGATGGCCATGGCCAGGACCAGATAGCAGGCGGGGAGCCCGATGCCCCAGCGGGCGGCCGTCGCCGGCACGTCCTCCCCGTCGACGAGCGCCGTGAGCATCGCCTGCCGGGCCGACTGCTCCTCGCCCGCGGCCGCCTGGCGCTCCGCGAAGTAACCCGCCACCACGTTGGCCGTCATCCGTTCCAGGAACCGCAGCACCAGCTGGTTCGCGGTCCTCACCTGCGACAGGTCCTCGGGCGTCGCGTGCGCCGACATCCGTTCCAGGCACTCCTGCGCCCCCACGTGGTAGGCGCTGATCACCGCCTCCACCGGAACGCCCTCCTCGGCCCGCTTGGCGGCGGACTGCCGCAGGACCTGCAACTGTGTCTCGTCCGGCAGTTCGCCGGTGCGCAGGACGCCGATGAAGGCGCGTATGCCCTGGCCGATGACCCGCTGCGTCTCACTGCGCAACTGCTCGGCCGGCAGGGTGCCGTAGACGGGCACATGGTCGACGAGTCGTGCGAGGACACGGGCGGCCAGCTCGTCCACCGACCCGGCCAGGCGCTGGTGCACCGGAACCCCGCCGAAGGCGAGCGGCACGTACCCCTCACGGTCCATGGTCACGTACCCATCACTGTCCACGGTGGCGACCTCATCGACGCTGCTGACCTTACTTGCCGGTAATAAGGTCGCCGCAGGACACGCGGGGTGTCAATGCCGACGCGCGGGCGAGGGGTGAGTACCCCGGGAGGGTGTTGTGACAGCTCACAAGCCCTCGGCGGATTGTTTGGACGCCGCCCGGGACCGAGTGCGGCGAACTCGCGGCAGGCTGCTCCGGGGCATCCCCGTGCCCCGTACGACTCCGCCGACATCAGCCCCGGGACGGGCTGATCGACCCCCACAGGAGCAACCGATGTCAGGGATCGAGTGGTCCGCCCGTCGCCTGCGCACCGCACTGGCCGCAGCCGCCGTGTCCGCGGCCGCCGTCGTCACCTGCGCCGCCGCCCCGGCGCAGGCGGCCGAGGAGAAACCGCTGCGCGAGGGCGGCGTCCCGCAGGCGCTGTGGAACTACGCGGTCTCCCCGGGGGCCGTGCCGGGCGCCAACGACTGGTCGTGCAGGCCCAGCGCCCAGCATCCCGACCCGGTGATCCTCCTGCCGGGCACCTTCTTCAACATCGGCGCCAACTTCGTGAAGGCCGCCCCGCGCCTGAAGAACGACGGCTACTGCGTCTACGCCATGAACTACGGCTTCACCCCGCTGTCCTTCCAGCGCGTCGGCGGGCTCGGCTCCAACCGCGACTCGGCCGCGCAGCTGGACGCCTTCGTGACGCGGGTCCAACAGGCGACCGGTGCCGGGAAAGTGGACATCGTCGGCCACTCGCTCGGCGGCAGCGTGCCGATGTGGTGGATGAAGAAGATGGGCGGCGCGAAGAAGGTCGACGACTATGTCGGCTGGGCCCCCAGCTCCCACGGCACCGACCTCAACGGCATCGTGGACCTCGGCGAGAAGCTGAAGCTCATGGGCTTCGGCACCGGCCTGTCGAACACGGCACGGTTCCCCGGCGTCGTCGAGCAGACCCGCACCAGCGACTACACCCGGGAGATGTGGGCCGACGGGGACCGGGTGCCGGACGGACCCGAGTACACCGTCATCATGACCAGGTACGAGAAGGTCGTCACCCCGTACGCCACCCAGGCCCTGACCGGCAAGAACGTGAACAACATCGTCCTGCAGGACATGTGCCCCGACGACAGGGCCGGCCACATGGGGCTGTTCGACGACGACCCGACGCTCCAGATGACCATGAACGCCCTGGCCGACGGGCCCGTCGACTTCCGGCCCACGTGCACGGGATACGGCATGCAGTTCCTGTGAGCGCGCACGCCGCGCGGAGCCCCGCGGCCCGGCTCCCGGGCCGCGGGGCTCCGGCGTCTCAGGCCCCGTACGCGGCCGGCGGCTGCTGCGGCGGCAGCCCGGCCGCCTCGGCGAGCGAGGGCGCCAGATTCTCCTTGCGGATGCGCTGGTCGACGTAGAGCAGAGCGACGACCAGCTGCGGGAAGGCCGAGGTGAGGATCTGGCCCACCAGCGTGGTCAGCAGTCCGAACACCATCGTCGTGAGCACGATCGTGACGGCCACACCTCCGCTGGCCGCCTCGTCCTCCAGGGAAGCGGGTCCGGTGGGGATCAGACTCAGCAGCTGGAACACCAGCTGGATGAGGTAGCTCGCCGCGGCCGCCATCACGAAGGCCAGCAGCGAGATGCCGAACACCCGCCACCACGCGCCCCGCACCAGCTGTGCCGAGCGCGCCATCGCGCCGATGGTGCCCTGCCCCTCGAAGACGGCGACGGCCGGCGCGAAGCTGAACCGCACCCACAGCCAGATCGCCACGGGCCCGGTCGCCAGCATGCCGAGGAAGCCGACCAGGATCAGCCAGCCCCACTCGCCCGAGCCGTCGACGGCCAGCGCGATCATCGTCACGACCATGCCGATGAAGGCCAGGGTCATCAGCACCAGCGGGACCGCGGCGATCAGCGCGGTGATCACGACGGTGCCGAGCACCGCCCCCACACGCGGCCGCACCCGGCCCCAGATGACTCCGATGCCCGACGGGCGCCCGAGCACCGCGTCCTGCAGGACCGCGGGGCAGGAGGCGTAGACGACGGCGTTCGCCACCAGCAGCGCGACGATGCCGAAGACGTACACGCCCGCGAAGGTCGCCACCAGCGGCATGATCTGGTCACTGCCCGGCGCGCTCTCCCCGGACCAGTCCAGCAGCCGGTGCAGCTCCTCCTTCATCGACAGATAGGCGAGCGCGAGCGCCCCGCCGAACACCACAAGAGCCACGCCGTAGACGGCGAGCGCGAAGCCGAGCAGCTGCTTCCAGTGCCGGCCGATCGTGGCGAACGCCCCGCCGAGGATCTCGCCGAGGCCGAGCGGTCCGAGTGGTATCACCCCCGGCTTGGGCGGCGGCGGTGCCCAGGCGCCCCACGCGGGCGGCCCCGGATAAGGCGTGTTGCCCCCCGGATGAGGCGTGTTTCCGTAAGCCATTGAAGTCCCCCCATGTCAGATGACGGCGGGCCGCCGCGGCGCCCGTCCGGACGAACAAGGTAGCCGGGGCCGTCGGAGTGACAGACTCCGCCCCCGAGCGCCCTGTCCCCCCTCTTCCCCGTGCCGTCCGGCGCGACGCGGACGCCCGGCACCTGAGACCGGTTCGCCGACGCGGGCCCCGGCCGGTTAGGTTTCCTGTCATGACTGACTCGTCCGACAGCACCACTGCTCAGCGCACCACCGGTGCCGTGGCCGCAGGCCTCGCCACCGTCACCGCCGAGGGCGTCGTCCTCGACACCTGGTACCCCGCCCCCGAGCTCACCGCCGAGCCCGGCCCCGCCGGCACCGAGCGGCTGACCGCCGAGCGTGCCGTGGAGCTCCTCGGCGACGGCGCCGCGCGGGCCATCGGCCCGGACGCCCGCCGCGGGGTCGAGGTCGTCGCCGTTCGCACGGTCATCGCCTCGCTCGACGACAAGCCGCTGGACGCCCACGACGCGTACCTGCGCCTCCACCTGCTCTCCCACCGGCTGGTCAAGCCGCACGGTCTGAGCCTGGAGGGCCTCTTCGGGCTGCTCGCGAACGTCGCCTGGACCAGCCTCGGCCCCGTCGCGGTGGACCAGATCGAGACCGTGCGCCTCAACGCCCGCGCCGAGGGGCTGCACCTGCAGGTGACCTCGATCGACAAGTTCCCGCGGATGACCGACTATGTGGCTCCCAAGGGCGTGCGGATCGCCGACGCCGACCGTGTCCGGCTCGGTGCGCACCTCGCCGAGGGCACCACCGTCATGCACGAGGGCTTCGTCAACTTCAACGCCGGCACCCTCGGCACCTCGATGGTCGAGGGCCGTATCTCCGCGGGCGTCGTCATCGGCGACGGTTCCGACATCGGCGGCGGCGCCTCCACCATGGGCACCCTGTCCGGTGGCGGCAACGTCATCATCTCCCTCGGTGAGCGCTGCCTGATCGGCGCCGAGGCGGGTGTCGGCATCGCGCTCGGCGACGAGTGCGTCGTCGAGGCCGGCCTGTACGTCACGGCCGGCACCCGCGTCACGATGCCCGACGGCCAGATCGTCAAGGCCCGGGAACTGTCCGGCGCGTCGAACATCCTCTTCCGCCGCAACTCGGTCACCGGCACCGTCGAGGCCCGCCCGAACAACGCGGTCTGGGGCGGCCTCAACGAGGTGCTCCACAGCCACAACTGATCTCCGCGGTTCCTCGCTTCCATCGTGTGACTCTGCGTAACCCCCGCCGCGGGCGGACGGATAAGCAGGTCGCATGCGGAGTCGCACGACCCCGCTCCCACAGGTGAGGCGAGGAACCGACATGAAGACCAGGCTGAGCGCTCTCGGCGTGTGCGCGCTGTTCGCGGCGATGCCGCACGGCGTCGCACACGCCGACGAGACGCACGTCGACTCGCACAACGGGCACAGCGTCACGCTGGTCTCGACAGGGCAGATCGACGATCCGCTCGAGGACGTGCTCGAACACGTCGCCGTGCTCGGCGGCGTCTACACCGGCGGCTGACCGGCCGCGCGCTCCAGTCGCCGGTACGCCTCCAGCAGGCCGTCGGTCGCCTCGCGGCCGGCGGGCTGCAGCGGTTCACGGACCGGTCCGGCCGGCCGGCCGAGCGCGCCGAGCAGCGCCTTGGCGGTCACGGTGCCCGGCAGCCCCGACGCCATCATCGACTCCGAGAGCGGCAGGGCGAGTTGGTTGAGCCGGGCGGCCCGAGCGGTGTCCCCGGCGTCGTAGGCGTCGAGGACCGCGCGCATATGGGGCGCGGCGACGTTGGCCACCGTCGAGACGAATCCGGCGCCGCCCACCGCGTACAGCGGCAGGTTCATCTCCTCGCAGCCCGAGTAGTACGCGAGCCCGCTGCCGGCGATGACCTTGGTGCTGCCCAGCAGGTCGTACGCGCAGTCCTTCACCGCCGCGACGCGGGGGTGGTCCGCCAGCCGCAGCATCGTCTCCGGCTCGATGCGCACGCCCGTGCGGCCGGGGATGTCGTACAGCATCAGCGGAGCACCGACGGCGTCGGCCACCCGGCGGAGGTGCGCCTCGATCGCCGGCTGGGGCGGGCGGCTGTAGTACGGGGCGGTCACGAGCAGCCCGTCGGCGCCCGCCTGCTCGGCCTCGCGCGCCAGTGCCACGGTGTGGCGGGTGTCCGCGGTGCCGACGCCCGCCACGATCGCGGCCCGGTCGCCGACCTCCTCGGCCACCGCCCGCACCAGGGCCGCCTTCTCGGCGTCGGACGTCGTGGGGGACTCACCGGTGGTGCCGGAGAGCACCAGTCCGTCGCAGCCGTCGTCGACCAGCCGGGCGGCGAGCTTCCGTGCGCCGTCGAGATCCAGGGCGCCGTCGTCGGTGAAGGGCGTGACCATGGCGCACAGGGCGCGGCCGAAAGGGCGAGAAGATGACATGTCCGCAGTGTGGCCGCAGGGCCGGTAAAGCTCCAGTTACATCTGCTTCGCGTGAAAGTGAAGCAGCGCTGAGAGGTCCCCGGATCGCCAGGTCACAGCGGCGCCGGGCCGGTGCGCGGGCCGCGGGGCCCGCACACCGGCGGCTGCTCCTTACGGGCGGAAGCGCAGCACCTGCGGGTCGTGGTCGCTGTTCTGCTCCGCGAACTCCGCGTTGATGTGCACGCTGTCGTACGAGAAGTCGTCGATCGACGGGCTCGTCAGGATCTGGTCGAGGACCTGGCTGTTGCCCTGGAAGACGTAGGAGTAGCGCTCCGAGCGCGGCAGGGACGTGATGGCCGGATACAGGGCTCCGTCGTCCGTCAGTGCCTTCGTCGTCGCCGAGAACTCGAAGTCGTTGATGTCGCCGAGGACCACGACGTCGGCCCTGCGGTCGGCCTTGAGGATGTCCTTGACGAAGGCGTTGACCGACTGCGCCTGGAGGAGGCGCTTGGCCTCGGAAGAACGATTCGGCGGCTGGTGGTGCGAGGTCAGGCCCTCGTCGCCGCCCTTGGAGCCGAAGTGGTTGGCGATCACGAAGACCGTGCGGCCGCGGAAGGTGAACTCGCCGGCCAGCGGCTTGCGGCTGTTCTCCCAGGCGGAGTTCGCCGGGTCGATGCGTCCGGGCGAGAGCGTCAGGGCCGCCCGGCCGCGCTCGCGCACGACACCGGTCGCCGTCGTGGCGTCGCCGCCCGCGCGGTCGGTGAAGGAGACCCGGTCGGGGTTGAACAGGAAGACCTGACGGATGTTGCCGCCGGGCTCGCCGCCGTCCTTGTTGTTCAGCGGGTCCACGGACCGCCACGCGTACGCCGGACCGCCGGCCGCGACGATCGCGTCCGTGAACTTCTTCAGCGTCTGGCCGGCCGCGACCGTGCCGTCGTTCTTCGCGCCGTTGTCGTCCTGGATCTCCTCCAGCGCGAGGATGTCGGGCGACGAGAGGTTCTCGACGACGGCCTTCGCCAGCGCGTCGAACTTGGCCTGCGGGTCCGACGGGTCCAGGTTCTCCACGTTGTACGTGGCCACCGCCAGTTCGCCGTTCCGCTGCGGGCGCGTGCTCTCGCGCTCGAGGCCGCGGTCCGTCACCGTGCCCAGGGTGCGGGCGGTCAGGGTGTAGCCGCCGAACTGGTTGAAGTCCAGCGGGCCCTCGGTCGTGCCAGCGAGCACGTCACCGACGTTCGCCTTGGGGAACGGCTTCTCGGCGAGAGGCGTCAGCGACTGGATCTGCAGGCGCCCGGTGTTCTGCGAGGTGTACGAGCCGTAGACCGTGCCGCCGCGGCGGTTGTCGTTCTCGTACGGCTTGACCGTCACCCACAGCTCCGCGTACGGGTCGGTGGCGCCGACCACGCGGGACGTGCCGATGCGGACGTTGGCGCCCTCCAGCGACTCGTAGTAGTCCAGGGCGTACGTACGCGGCCGCAGGGGAAGGGCGTTGATGCTGTTGCCGGCCGCCGGGTCGCCCTCGGGGGCGTACGCGCCGGGGACGGACCAGGCCGAGACCGTGACGGGCGCGGGGAGTTCGTTGCCCCGCGAGACCACCGTGACGGCCGGCCTGGCTATCTGCGTCAGCGACTGGTTGCCCGAGTTGGTGCCGCCCGGTACGTACTCGCCGACCGTGCCGGAGACCAGCACCTGGTCGCCGACGGCGACGGTCGGGACGGAACCGGTGTAGACGAAGACGCCCTCGCTGGTGGCGTCGTCGTCGTCGGCCTGCGGGTCCTGGAACCAGAAGCCCCGGGAGCCGTACGTCCGAACGCCCGTGACGATGCCCGGCACATCGGTGACCTGGCGCCCCACGAGCGGGGACGTCCGGGTGGTGCCCTGGATGTCGTGGATCCGTACCTGGGCGGTCTCGGCCGCGGTGGCGCCGGTGGAACCGGCGAGCAGCCCGGCGGCCAGCGCGGCGACGACGACAGCGGCGACGGCGGGCGTTCTCGGTACGACGGAGGAAGGCATCGGGGTTTCTCCGGAGGTGTGAGGGATGAGGGGTGCCGGCGGCGCCGGCGGGGTCCTGCGTGTTCTACGCGCGTCAATCTCTTGGCTCGACAGGGCAGTTGTCAAGAGTCGCCGGATGTACGGGGGTGGACGCGTGGGTGAACACGGCAGCGTGACGGCTTTCCACGGCTGAGGGCGTCCCAGTCACACCATGTGCCCCACAGGCACCCTTGGAGGTGGCCTCTTCCCGGTGCGCCGCGAAACCTCCTCGAATGCGTCTACGCTGGCACCGCCCGGGTCCCCCTGCGTCCGGGTCCCTTACGTCCGGGGGCCCGTGAGCCTGCCCCGGATCCCGTACGCCGCGGAGGAGAACCAGCCCATGCCCGAAGACCGCCCCACCCTTCCGCCGGTCCGGCTGCACCCGGACGCGGAGCTGGCTCGGGCCGCGCTCGGCGCCCCGCTGCTCGCGCGGGCCGTCAGGCTCGCCCGTTGGGCGGGCCCGGGGACGCGGGTCGGCGCCGGTGGCGAACTCGTCGACGAGCAACTTCCCGACGCCGCAGCGGTGTTGGGCCTCGCCGGGGACGAGGAAGGGGCCGCGTACGCGAGCGAGGCGTGGCGCGTGGCCGTCGACACCGGGCTCGTCGAGGTCGAGGACGCCGACGACGTTGCCGACGATGTTGCCGGTGCCGGTGCCGGTGCCGGTGCCGGTGACGTGACCGGCGGCGACGACGCCGATGACGATGTCGCGGGCGGCGCGGGCGCCGGGGCCAACCTGGCGCTGGTCACCGGGGGTTCGCCGCAGGACGTGCTCGGCCTGTGGCTGGACGCCCTGGACGTCGTCCTCGCGGACGCGAGCGCGCCCTTCTTCGACGACATCGCCGACGTCGTCGGGACAGACGGCGGAGTCGACTTCGAGGCGCTCGGCTGGGACCCGGAGGCGGAGGCCGACTTCCTGGAAGGCGTCCTCGGCAACCTGTACCTGCTGACCGTCTCCGACGGCGGCGCCGGTGACCATCCGGTCCCGCTGCCCGTGCTCGCGGCGTCGATGATCGTGCCCGAGGACATGGGGGAACCGACGGACGACGTGCTGGAGCAGGTCTCCGAGGCGATGATGCGCCTCGACGACCAGTTCCGTCTGCTGGAGCCCATCGGGCTTGTCGAGTACCGGCCGGTCGACGAGGCGCTGATGGCGGAGGAGACCGAGGACGCGGCGATCCAGACCCCGGCCGACGACGAGGACGTCTCCCGGTACGGGATGGTCAGGCTCACCCCGCTCGGCCTGTACGGCATCCGGGCCCGGATGCTGGAGGCGGGCGTCGACGCACCCGCCGTGGGGGAACTCGCGGACAAGGGCGCGGAGGTCCTGCTCGACCGGCTGACGCACTTCCCCGAGCCTGCCGCGCGCGCCGAGACCGAGCAGTGGCTGGCCCGGCGCGCACCGGCCGCCGCCGCCCGCGACCTGCTCGCCGCGGCCCGCGGTGCCGACGGCGGGGCGCCGCTGCGCCGTCTCCACTGCCAGCAGGCCCTCACGCTGGTCGGCCCGCACGCCGAACCGGAGGTCCGCGCGGTCCTCGACGACGCCGAACTCGGCGGCCTGGCCCGGGTGTGGCTCGCGGAGCGCGGCGCGTCCGACGTGCCGCCGCCGCCGGAGTCGATGATCTTCTGGCTGGCGATCGACACCATCGCGGCGCAGCTCGACGCGGACGGCGAGGTCGAGGAACTCCAGGGCCTGGTGGAGGGCCTGGTCGGTCAGCACAGCGGGTTCTTCGACGCGGCGTGGCGGGTGGAGCATCCGCGGACGGCGGACGTGCTGGAGGCGATGGGCAGGCTGCACGGGGACAAGCGGGTGGCGAAGGATGCCCGCAAGGCGGCCTTCAAGTCCCGCTCGTCCCACTGACACCCGGGGTCTCCCGGCCCTTGGGGGTGCCGTCCGGCTACCGGACGTTGCGGTCCCCCGCTCCCGCCTGTGGAGCCGATGGTGGAAGCCGGTGTTCCCCGCGGGGGCGGTGGCCACGGCCCGTCTCGGGGCACGCGGCGCCAAGCTGCCGCGGCCGGGGGGTGGGGGCGGCAGCCGCCATGAGCGCCCGCCCCTGCTGGGGCGTAATTCCCCAGGTGGGGGGCGGGGTGCCGGAAACGCCGCGGCGCGAAGCGGCCGCAGCCGGGGCGGCAGTCCCATGTCCTGCCCGGCCCCGCAGAGGCGGGGGCCGAGCCCCGGTTCCGGGAGGAGGCCGGAGGGGAGAAGCTCCGTGGCGCGGCGTTGCCGCAGCCGGGGGTGTGGGCGGGTCGGCCCCACGTGCGTCTTCCGTCCGGCAGGACCCGGGGCGCAACCCCAGGTTGGGGAAGGGACGAGAAGCCGCCGCCCCCAGGGCAGGGGGGCGGCAACGCCCATGAGCCCCTGACCGCAGGAAGTCCGGGGCGTGGCCCCCAGGTTGGGGAGCGGGGCCGGGTGGAGGAAGCGCTCCAGGCGCGGAGGTGCCGCGTCCGGGAGTGGGGTCCGCGTGCCGCAGGGGTCTGGGGCGCAGCCCCGGTTCCGGGAAGGGGCGGGGTGGGGGAAGCACCCCCGGCGCAACGCTGCGGCCGGGTGTCCGGGGCGGCAGGGCCCGGTGTCGGGTGGCGTTCAGGACGTGTTCAGGCGCGCGCGTCATCGTGGCGCACGTCCGATCGATGCGTGGCCACCCAGGAGACCTTCATGCCGCTCAGCCGCAGGGAATTCACCAGACACTCCGCAGGCGTCGCCCTCGCCGGAGCCGTCGGGGCGCTCGCCACCGCGCCCGGAGCGCTCGCGGACGCGGGCGAGGAGCTCGACCGGGAGCCCGGCTACGGCCCCCTGGTGCCCGACCCCGACGGCATCCTCTCGCTGCCCGCGGGATTCTCGTACCGGATCCTCACCCGCACCGGCGTCACGCGCCTGGAGTCCGGCGAGTTCACGCCCGGCAAGCACGACGGGACGGCGACGTTCGAGGGGCCCCGCGGGTCGACCCTGCTCGTCGTGAACCACGAGCTCAGGGGCGACCGCAGCAGGATCGCGCACCCCGTTCCGCTCGCCGAGGGCCTCGTCTACGACCCGGCCGCACCGGGCGGCTGCACGGTCGTCGAGAGCCACCGCGGAGGCGAGGTCGCTCAGTGGGTCGGCGTCTCCGGCACCGCGCAGAACTGCGCCGGCGGTACGACGCCCTGGGGCACCTGGCTCACCTGCGAGGAGACCGAGGACCGCGCCGGCCAGAACGGCATGACCAAGGACCACGGCTACGTCTTCGAGGTCGACCCCTACGACCGTCGCGCCAACCGCGCGCCCGAGCCCGTCAAGGCGCTCGGCCGCTTCGCCCACGAGGCCGTCGTCGTCGACCCCCAGCGCGCCCACCTGTACCTCACCGAGGACGCCTCGGGCCCCAACGGCCTGCTCTACCGCTGGGTTCCGCCGCACGGCTTCGAGCACGGACGCGGGCGGCTGCGCACCCTCGCCGACGACGCGGGCGTGCTCCAGGCCGCCAAGTGCTTCGACTCGGGCGGGCGGTTCGTGGACGACCTGTCCCGCGCCACGAAGATCGGCACGGTCTACGGCGTGGACTGGGCCGAGATCCCCGACCGTGACGCCCGGACCGTCTCCGTGCGCAAGCAGTTCACGGACGGCGAGATCACCCGGGGCCGCAAGCTCGAAGGCATGTGGTGGGGCGACGGCGGCGTCTACGTGGTCTCCTCGTACGCCCGCGAGGAGAGCCCCGCCCAGCACGACGGCCAGATCTGGTTCTACAACCCGCGCCGGCGGACGCTGACCCTGAAGGTGCTGCTCGGTGTGAACCCCGACCGGTCGCAGGACGGCGCCTTCGACGGTCCGGACAACATCACGGTGTCCCCGTACGGCGGCCTGATCATCGCCGAGGACGGCGAGGGCGTGCAGCACCTGTTCGGCGCCACGGACAGCGGCCGCACGTACCCGATCGCGCGCAACGAACTGAACGTGGGCACCGAGGAGGACCCGGACTACAGCGAGTTCGCCGGTGTCGTCTTCTCGCCCGACGGCCGCACCCTGTACGCGAGCATCCAGACCCCCGGCATCATGTTCGCCGTCACCGGCCCCTGGAAGCGGCAGCCGGACCGGCACTGACCGCCCCCGCCGGCCGCCGGAAAATACGTGGCGCGCCCGGCATCGCGTTTTCTAGAGTCACCACCACGAGCTGCACCTCCCGGTGCGCCGGCCGCGGCTACTTCCTCTGACAAAAGACGCCGCTGCCACCTGGGATCTCGGGAGGCGCAGTTTCGTGAGGCGCCCGTTTCCCGTGCGCCCGGTGTGTATCCGAAGGAAATTCGGGGGGATTTCCCATCACTCGCTTCAACAGCGCCGCGGCCCGCACCGAGGCCGCACCGTACTCCTACGTCGGCCCCGGCGGCCGCGTTCTCTATCTGGACGAGGAACCCGCACCGCATTCGCACGTGCGCTCCAGTCCGCCCGCCCCGGCTACGTTTCCCGTCCTTCGCACGTACGAGGGAGCCGCCGGCTTCCAGCGGGACCCGCACTCCGAGCTCTATCTGCTCGCGCTGGCCGACTTCGTGGGCCAGCGGACCTTTTACGAGGCGGCCGGCGACCGAGACGACCGGTTCGCCGCGCTCGTGCGCAGGCTCGCCGTCGAGGACCCGCAGTGGACCGCCGAGCTGCTCGGCTGGCTGCGCAGCCGCGCCCACATGCGGACCGCGTCGATCGTGGGCGCCGCCGAGTTCGTGCACGCGCGACTCGCGGCGGGCGCCACCCGGGGCGGGTACAACCGCCGGGTCGTCGACTCCGTGCTGCAGCGCGCCGACGAGCCCGGGGAACTGCTCGCGTACTGGACGACGCGGTACGGCCGCACCGTGCCCAAGCCCGTCAAGCGCGGTGTCGCGGACGCCGTGCGGCGGCTGTACGGAGCCCGGTCGCTGCTCAAGTACGACACCGCGAGCAAGGGGTACCGCTTCGGCGACGTGCTCAATCTGGTGCACGCCTCGCCGGATCCCGCGAAGCCCTGGCAGGGCGACCTGTTCCGGTACGCGCTCGACCGCAGGCACCACGCCGACCGCGCCGAGCCGCCCGCCTCACTGCGGGTGCTCACGGCGCACCGGGAGCTGATGGAGCTGCCCGTGGGGGAGCGGCGGGCCGCCGTCGTCGCGCCCGGCGGTGCCGAGCGCCTGGCCGCGGCAGGCATGACGTGGGAGGCGCTGGCGGGCTGGCTCCAGGGACCGATGGACGCGGCGGCCTGGGAGGCCGTCATCCCCTCCATGGGGCCGATGGCACTGGTCCGCAACCTCCGGAACTTCGACGAGGCGGGTGTCTCGGACGAGGCAGCCGCACAGGTCGCGGCGCGGATCTCGGACCCGGAAGCGGTCGCCGCGTCACGGCAGTTCCCCTTCCGCTACCTCGCCGCGTACCAGCACGCCCCGTCGCTCCGCTGGGCGTACCCGTTGGAGGTGGCCCTCGGACACTCGCTGGCGAACGTGCCCGCGCTGCCGGGGCGGACGCTGGTGCTCGTGGACCGCTCGGGGTCGATGTGGTCGCCGCTGTCCGACCGCTCGGAGCTCAACCGCGCCGACGCGGCGGCGATCTTCGGCACGGCCGTCGCGATGCGCGCCGAGGAGGCGGACCTCGTCCAGTTCGGCACGGGCCACAGCCCGGTGGCGCACACGAAGGGGGAATCGGTGCTGAAGGTGCTGGAGCGTTTCGGCATGCTCGGCGGCACCAACACCACCGCAGCCGTGCGGGCGCACTACCGGAGCCACGACCGGGTACTGATCGTCACCGACGAGCAGGCCGCGTACCACCACCGCGGCGATCCCACCGGCCAGGTCCCCGCCCGCGTCCCCGTCTACACCTGGAACCTGGCGGGCTACCAGGTGGGCCACGGTCCCTCGGGCGGCGCCAACCGGCACACCTTCGGCGGACTGACCGATGCCGCCTTCCGGATGGTGCCCCTCATCGAGCAGGGGATGTCGGCCGACTGGCCCTGGAGGTGAGCGGCCGCCGGGGACGCCGCGAGGACGTCCCCGGTGGTGCGTGGCGTCACAGAGCCTGTGCCGCCGGCTTGACCATGCCGCGCACCGTGCGGGACTTCACGAAGTCGCCCATCGCGGTCATCTCCCACTCCCCGGAGAACTGCTTGATCAGCTTGGCCATCATCACGCCGGTCTGCGGCTCGGCGCTCGTGAGGTCGAAGCGGACCAGCTCCTCCCCGGTGGCGGCGTCGATCAGGCGGCAGTAAGCCTTGGCGACCTCGGTGAACTTCTGCCCGGAGAAGGAGTTCACCGTGAAGACAAGGCCGGTCGCGTCGGCGGGCAGCCGGCCGAGGTCGACGACGATGACCTCGTCGTCGCCCGCGCCCTCGCCGGTCAGATTGTCGCCGGAGTGCTTGATGGAGCCGCCCAGGATGGACAGCTTGCCGAAGTAGCAGCTGTCCAGGTGGTTGCGGCTGGGGCCGTAGGCGATGACCGAGGCGTCGAGATCGATGTCCTTGCCGCGGAACGCGGGCTCCCAGCCGAGGCCCATCTTGACCTGCGAGAGCAGCGGGCGACCGCCCTTGACCAGGGAGACGGTCTGGTTCTTCTGCAGGCTGACGCGGCCCTTGTCGAGGTTGATCTTCCCGGTGGCGGCCGGTGCGGCGGGGGCGGGCGGCGCTGCCGGCGGCGGCGGTGCGGCGGCGGCGATGCGCGGGTCGGGAGCCGCGGGGGCGGGCGTGGGAGGCGCGGCGGGGGCCGGAGCCGGAGCGGGCATCGGCGCGGGGGCCGGGGCGGCCGCGGGCTCCTCGTCGACCGAGACGCCGAAGTCGGTGGCGATGCCGGCCAGGCCGTTCGCATAGCCCTGGCCGACCGCGCGGGCCTTCCAGGCGCCGTTGCGCAGGTAGATCTCGACGACCACCAGCGCGGTCTCGGCACCCAGCTGCGGCGGCGTGAAAGTGGCGAGCGCGCTGCCGTCGTCCGCGTTGCGGATGGTCGCGGTCGGCTCGATGCCCTGGAAGGTCTGGCCCGCGGCGTCCGGGCTGGCCGTCACGACGATCTTCTCGATGCCGGGCGGGACGGCCCCGGTGTCCACGACGATCGCGTCCGGGGCGGTGCCCCCGCCGGAGCGGTAGGTGACGCCGGGGCCCTGCGGCTGGTTGTAGAAGATGAAGTCGTCGTCGGAGCGCACCTTGCCGTCGGCGGTGAGCAGCAGGCCCGATACGTCGAGCCGCACCGGGGCGGCGACGTCCACCGCCACACGGGCGGTGGCCAGAGGGATGTTCGAGCCGGGGGTCATAGCTGTCATGCCAGGGGTAACGAGCGAGGCCGCTTTACCGTTCCCTTACCGTCGTCACCGGTTACGGGGGTGGTTGCGCGCGGCCCGCTCGTTGCCGAACCTGTACGCGCCCGTCCAGCGGGCCATGACCAGCTGGGCGTCCCCGGCCGTCACCTCGGCGAGGAACGCGGCGGCGCGGTCACCGCGCAGCGTACCGGCGGTGCGGCCGCGGTGGGTGATCACGACGGTGCCGTCAGCACGCTCGGTGTGGACGAATCCGAAAGGTTTGGCCATGACCGACATCCTGGCGGGCGCCGGCCCGGCACCGCACGCCGATTTCAGCGCGGCCACGGCGGCGGGTCGGTCACGAAGTGGCCGCCGAGGAAGGCGTGGTCGCGCCTGTCCGGGTCCAGTTCGCCCTGCTCGGCCACCAGCTCGGCGGCGTACTCCTCCGAGTCGTCCTGCGGTGTGTAGCCCAGCGCCCGGGCCGTCGACAGGTCCCACCACAGGCGGGTGTTGGCCGAGGAGCCGTAGACGATCGTGTGGCCGACGTTCTCGGCGGTCAGCGCGGCGTGGAAGAGGCGGGCGCAGTCGCCGGGGCTCATCCACACCGACAGCGCCCGGACGGAGGTCGGCTCCTCGAAGCAGGAGCCGATGCGCACGGAGACGGTCTCCAGGCCGTGCTGGTCCCAGTAGAGCTGGGCGAGGTCCTCGCCGAAGCACTTGGAGAGGCCGTAGAAGGTGTCGGGGCGGTGGGGTGTCCCGACCGGGATCAGCGCCTCCGGGCCGACGGGCGCGTCCTGGAGGGGGCGGGGGGTGAAGCCGACCGCGTGGTTGCTGGAGGCGAAGACCACCCGGCGCACGCCCTCCTCGCGGGCTGCCTCGTAGAGGTTGTACGTGCCCTATGTTGGCCTTGAGGATCTTGTCGAACGACGACTCCAGCGAGATGCCCGCCAGGTGGATGACCGCGTCGACGCCCCGTACGGCCTCCCGCAGTGCCTCGGTGTCGGCGAGATCGGCGACGACGGCGTCCGGCTCTCCCTCGACGGGCGCGATGTCGAGGAGGCGCAGTTCGTAGCCGTAGGCGGGCAGGAGTCCGCGCATCAGCGTGCCGAGGCCGCCGGCCGCGCCGGTGAGCAGGACGGTACGGGGAGCAGGCATGGGCGGTTCTCCTCGAACGCTCAGACACATGGGCGACATTCACATGGGTGGACACGCTAAGGAGGCCGCGTGTGTCCCGCCTGGGCGCGGACCATCCTGACACCTCCGTCGTCAACGCCTACGGCGACCGCTATCCCTGGGCGCCCTGCATCGCGCAACCCGCCGTGCGCGACCACCTCGTCACCCTCGCGGCCGAGGCGCCGCGGCCCGGCGCGCGCGGCACCGAGCTGGAGTCCTGCGGCTGGTACGGCCTCGCGCACCTGCACGCGCACGACAAGATCGCGGGGGTGGGGCTCGGGGACGCGGCGCAGTACCTCATGTCGCTCTGTTTCTGCCCGTCCTGCCGACAGGGTTACGCGGACCGCGGGATCACGCCGGACCGACTGGCCCGGGCCGTGCGGCAGGCGCTCGAACCGGTCCGGCGAAGTGCGGCGCCGTCCGGCGAGCGCCTTCTCGCCCCCCGAACTGGCCGCGCCCGCCCTTCAGTTCCGTACGCACACGGCCCGTACCTTCCAGGAGTCCGCGATCGCCGCGGTGCGCGCGGCGGCGGAGCCCGGATTCCAGGTCCTGCTCCACGCGGACCCGGTGGCGCACCACTGCGGGGCCAACGCGGGCGTCGACGCGGCGCACGTCCTGTCGGTGGCGGACGGTGTGGTGGTGCCGTGCGCCCAGGGCCCCGGCCTGCTGGAGCCGTTCGCGCGCCACGCGCCGGACGGCGCCGTGCTCGCGGCGAACCTGACCGTCGTCGCGGGGATGGGCGGCTGCCCGGCGACCCTCGCGGCGGACGCCGCGAGGGCGGCCGCGTCGGGGGCGACCGAACTGCGCCTGTACCACGCGGGGTTGGCGTCGGACGCGGACCGACGGCGGTCCGCACCGCTCTGGCCGGCCTCTCCTGACTCACCCACCGGCCGGGCTCCGGGCGGATCAGGTCGGATGGGAAGGTATCGGCCCGATCGAAATGCTACCCATGTTCGAATCGACACGCGTGCGAGGGTGCCCGTTGATGCACGTGCGAGGTGCCGGCCACCTCCGGCCGGACGAGCCGCGCCCTTCACGCCGAGGGTCCCGACTTGGCGAGGCCGGCCCGTTCCGCGATATCCTTGAACGGAATTGATGCGCCCGCCGGCCCGAGCTCGAGCAGTTGACCGCAGCGGCCGACATTTTCTTTTCGCTGCTCGAGCCGATGCCTTCCCAGCGCATGTCGTGAGCCGTCGACATCCGGCGAGTGCACCGAGCCGAATACCCGCGTTCCAAGAGGTATGTCCTAAGCCCTGTTTCCAGGGAACGCGAGAGATGCCACGTGCTGGTTGATCGAGTTCAGTAGGCGGTCCGTCGCACGATTGCCCTCGTGAGGGAGATCAGTTCCCATGGACCTCAACACCATCACCGAAGTCGTCCGGCGCCCGCCCGATCGGCCAGGCGTGGACTGGCGAGAAGGTGACGCCTGGCTCGCAGGCGGAACGTGGCTGTTCTCCGCCGAACAGCCGAGCCTGCGCCGCCTGATCGACCTGACGGCGTTGCGTTGGGATCCCCTTGTCCCGAGCGACGCGGGCCTCGAAATCGGCGCAACATGCACGATCCGCGACCTGTATGCCTTCGAGCTGCAGGGTGATTGGATCGCGGGCCCGCTTTTCGCGAAAAGCTGCGAGGCGTTCTTGTCGTCGTTCAAAGTCTGGAACTCGGCGACCGTCGGCGGCAACATCTGCATGTCCCTGCCCGCCGGCCCAATGATCACGCTGACGGTCGCACTCGAGGCGAAGTACGAGCTGTGGGCCCCTGACGGGACCGCGCGTATCGTCGATGCCCTCGACTTCGTGACCGGAGACCATCAGAATATTCTTGCTCCCGGAGAGGTCCTGCGGCGCATCGATATTCCGGCGCGCGCCCTGCGCAAACGCACCGCGCACCGCCGCTTCACGCTGACCCGTCTCGGCCGTTCGACCGTATTCCTCATCGGTACGCAGACGCCGGGGACGAGCGACCTGCTGCTCACCGTCACCGCCGGAACCGCACGGCCTGTGCGCATCGCTTTCGACACCATGCCCGATGCCCGGACTCTGCAGGAGAGCATCGACGTCATCCCCGCCGACGTCTGGTTCGCCGATCCCAACGGGACTCCTGACCACCGTCGCCACCTGACGAAGAACTTCGCCGAAGAGATTCGTCGCGAACTCATGGCCGGGGGGCCGGCATGACCTGCATCGTGAACGGCACAATCTTCGACGAAGAGCCAGACCCCGGCCAGTGCCTGCGCACCTTCCTCCGCTCGCTCGGCCACTACGGCGTCAAAAAGGGTTGCGACGCAGGCGATTGCGGTGCGTGCACGGTGTGGCTGGACGGCATTCCGGTACACAGCTGCATCACCCCCGCTTTCCGCGCGGACGGCCGCGAGGTGACGACGATCGAGGGCCTCGGATCACCTGGCGACCTGCATCCGATGCAGCGGCAGTTCCGCGACGCCCCGGGGTTCCAATGCGGTTTCTGTACCGCAGGGATGATCATGACGTCGGCGACGTTCACCGAGGCCCAGAAAGAGGACCTGCCACGGTCGTTGAAGGGCAACCTCTGCCGCTGCACCGGCTATCGGGGGATCGAGGATGCCGTGAAGGGTGTCGCCGGCGTAGAGACAGCCGCGCCGGGAAAGGCCGTCGGGGCGAGCGTCAGCGCGCCGGCAGCGAACGACGTGGTAACCGGTCGCGCCGAGTTCACGATGGACACCCATATCGAAGGCATGCTGCACCTCAAAGTGCTGCACTCACCACACGCGCATGCCCGGATCGTCTCGATCGACAAGACCGCCGCACTCGCGGTGCCCGGTGTGCATCGCGTCTACACCTGGGAAGATGTGCCGCGCAAGCGTTTCACCACGGCGATCCACACCGACCATCTCGTCGATCCGGACGACACCTTCATCCTCGACAATACGGTCCGTTTCGTCGGCCAACGCGTCGTTGCGGTCCTGGCCGACACGGTGGGGGCGGCAGAGGAGGGCTGCCGAAGGGTCGTCGTCGCATACGAGTCGATGCCGGCGGTATTCGACCCCGAAGAGGCGATGGCCGAGGGAGCGCCCCAACTGCACGGTACGCACGATCCGTTCATACGCGATCCCGTGCGCAACATCCTGCTCGAGGTCCACTCGCACATCGGCGACATCGACGCAGGGTTCGCCGAAGCCGACGTGATCCACGAAGGCACGTACGCGTCACCCCGAGTGCAACACGCGCATCTCGAGACCCACGGCTCGATTGCCTGGATGGAGGACGGTCGTCTCAACGTCCGCACCAGCTCGCAGTCGCCTTCGATCGCGAAAGTCAAGCTCGAGTACTTGTTCGGGCTGCGCCCGGACCAGCTCCGCGTGTTCTGCAAACGCGTCGGCGGTGGCTTCGGCGGCAAACAGGAAGTGATCTCGGAGGATCTGGTGGCGCTCGCCACCCTGGACACCGGGCGGCCTGTCTGCTTCGAGTACACCCGCGAGGAGGAGTTCACCACGGCGTCGCCACGGCATCCGATGGCATTGACGGTCAAGCTCGGCGCGAAGGCGGACGGAACGCTCACGGCGATCCAGGTCCGCAATGTGTCGAACACCGGGGCCTACGGCAACCACGGCGGCGAAACGCTGTATGCGGGCGGCGCCGCGGTCATGACCTACCGCTGCCCCAACAAGAAGTACGACGGGTTCTCCGTCTATACGAACACCGTTCCGAGCGGGGCACTGCGCGGTTATGGGATGACGCAACCGGCGTTCGCCATGGAATCGGCAATGCACGAACTGGCACTCGCACTGCACATCGATCCGCTCGAACTGCGACGACGCAACATCGTGCGACCGGGTGATCCGCTCGTCGCCATGCATGACGGGCCCGACGACGTGACGTTCACCGAGGAAGGACTCGCGAAGTGCATCGATCTCGTGGGCGAGGCCCTGGCCCGTACAGCCGGTGAGCCGTCCCCCGGCCCCGAGTGGCTCGTCGGGGCCGGCGTCGCGAGTTCCTTGCACGAGACCGCGCCCCCGACCGAGCACATCTCGGAGGCCTGGGTCACGCTTGGCGACGACCTCATGTACGAGGTGGCCGTCGGAACACCGGAATTCGGCGAGGGCACCTCGACCGCCCATGTCCAGATCGCGGCCAACCAGCTGGGCACGACGCCGTCGCGGATTCGCCTGGTGCAGTCCGACACCGACCGCACGGGTTTCGACACCGGCGCCTTTGCGAGTGCGGGGCTCTTTGTGGCGGGCAACGCAGTACTTCGAGCGGCCAATGCTGTGCGTGACCGCATCCTGGAATTCGCTGCCTCGCACACGGGTGTCCACGTGGTGATGTGCTCGATGGACGACGAGGGCGTCGTCTGCGGCGAGCAGCGCGTGTCGTTGGCCGAGCTCGTCGCGCTGGCCCGAGCGCGCGGAATCCGGTTCACCGCCGCCCGCAAGGCCTACGGCTCGCCCCGAAGCGTCACCTTCAACACGCAGGGGTTCCGGATCGCCGTCCACCCGGTGACGGGTGAGATCCGTGTCCTTTACAGCGTTCAGGCGACCGACGCCGGCGTAGTCGTCAACCCCGCGCAGGTCCGGGGACAGGTGGAAGGCGGTGTCGCCCAGGGAATCGGCTTCGCGCTGACCGAGAACTACCATGTCGACGCGAAGGGCGGCATGGTCAACCCGAACTTCCGCAACTACCGCATCCCCACCTACGCCGACATCCCCCGCACCGACGTTCTCCTGGTGGACTCGTCGGATTCCGTCGGGCCCATGCGGTCGAAGGGGATGGCGGAATGCTGCATCAACCCGGTGGCTCCCGCGCTGGCCAATGCGCTCCATGACGCCACGGGCGTCCGCTACCGTGAGCTGCCCCTGACGCCGGAGCGGATTTACAGCCGGCTCAACGCATACCATTCGGCGCCGACGGGCTTGAGCACATGAACACAGAAAAGCTCGAAGAAGCCTCTGCGACGGCAATCATCGGCCAGAAGGTTCTGTCCGGTCTGGAGCGGGAGTACGAAACGTGGCAGGAGGAGCTCAACGCCGCTGCCGCCGACTATCCCGGGTACCTCGGAGCCGAGATCTCACCGCCGACACCTCTGCAGCCCGACTGGCTTGTCGTATACCGATTCGACTCGATCGCCCATCTGCAGGCGTGGATCAACAGCGCAACCAGGCAGAGGTTTCTCGATGTCGGCCGCAAATACTTCGACGGTCCGGCTACCCAGCAGGTGGTGAGCGGTGGCACGCAGCCGGCGGATCCGCTCGTGACCGTTGTGGTCTCCCACCGCGTCCACCCGGACCACGTCGACGAATTTCTCGATTGGCAGCGCCGCATGAGCCGGGAGGAGAGCAATTTCGAAGGCTTTCGCGGGACCGAGTTCTTCCGGCCGATCGAGGGACTTCAGGACGAATGGACCACGCTGTACCGATTCGACAGCGCCGAGCATCTCGATGCCTGGCTGACGTCGCCCGAGCGGCAGGAAGTCCTCGCTGAGGGCGAGAAGTTCAGCGACTTCAAACTGCGCACGATCGACAACTCGTTCGGCAGCTGGTTCGCCTTCAAGGAGAACGGCAAGGAAGCGCCGCCGCCCTCGGAGACCAAAACCGCCATCGCGGTCTGGGTAGGCTTGTACCCGACTGTCGTGCTGCTGACGCTCGTCCTGTCGCCGCTGAAGATGCCGCTCTGGCTCGGGCTGCTTGTGGGCAACCTGCTGTCGAGCTTCGTCATGAGCTTCCTCACGATGCCCTACTACGTGAACCCGCTGCTCAAGCGGTGGCTGCGGCCGTCCCCGGACGAACCGGCGGCGAAGACCAACTTCGTCGGCCTCGGCGTCGTGGCCGCGGTGACCGTGTTCTGGGTCGTTGTCTTCTACGCCGTGACGACTCAGTTCTGGACGCTGCCCTGACCTGGCGACGCCCGCACGTGTTCCGCCGAGTCCACGGCGAGCACCGGGAGCAGCAGGACGGCCGTCGCGAGGTTGGAGCAGATCAGCAGCGGCCGGCGGCGGAACCGGTCGGCCACCGTGCCGAGCAGCGGGCCGATCAGCGTCGGCGCCCACATCATGAACGTCGTGAGCGCCGCCAGGGAATCGGACCCCGTGAGCGACTTGACCCAGATTCCGGCGGCGAGCCACATCGCGGACGAGCCGAAACCGGAGACGACCACTCCGGACAGATACAGCCTCGCGGTGCGGTCACGGAGCACCGCTCCCCCCGTCCAGCGCACGTACGCCCTCCGTCCCGGCCGCCGCTCGGCCCGCGCAGCTGCCGGGCGTCGCGGACGGCCCGGCGCCTACCTCAGCGCCGCCTCCATCATCCTCTGCGCGACCGGAGCGGCCAGGCCGTTGCCGCTGACCTCCGAGCGCTCCGCGCCCGAGTCCTCGATCACCACGGCCACCGCGACCTGCTTGCCCGTGTCCGAGGACCTGGCGTAGGACGTGAACCAGGCGTACGGCGTCCTGCTGTTGTTCTCGCCGTGCTGAGCGGTGCCGGTCTTGCCGCCGACCTCGGCGCCGGGGATCCGCGCGTTGGAGCCGGTGCCGTCCCCGACGACCGTCACCATCGCGCTGCGCAGCTGCTCCGCCGTCGACGACGACACGATCCGCCGTGCCTCGCCGTCCTCGTGGGAGGACGAGCGGCGGACCGCCCGTTGTTCCGCGTATGCCGTTTTCTCAGGACTTCCTCATGCGGCGCTCTCTCGAGAACCCCCGCCGCGGTCACCGCGGTGAGATGAACCCCGACTCGTACGCCGCGATCACCGCCTGCGTACGGTCCCGCACACCCGTCTTGGCGAGGACCGAGGCCACGTGCGTCTTCACCGTGGCCGCACCCACGCCCATCCGTCCGGCGATCTCGGCGTTGGTCAGGCCCGTGGCCATCAGCCGCAGCACCTCCGCCTCCCGCTCGGTCAGCCGGCCCGCCCAGGCGGGCAGGTCAGCCGGCGCGCGGCGGCCGTACTCGGCGGCCAGCGAACGCACCGCCGCCGGGAACAGCAGCGAATCGCTGCTCGCGACCAGCCGCACCGCCTGCACCAGTTCCTCGGCGGCGGCCCGCTTGAGCAGGAACCCGGACGCGCCCGCGCGCAGCGCGTCGTACACGTACGCGTCGTTCTCGAAGGTCGTCACCACCACGATCCGCGGCGGCGCGTCCATCGTGCCGAGGATCTGCTCGGTGGCCCGGATGCCGTCGATCTCCGGCATCCGCACATCCATCAGGACCACGTCCGGCCGCCGCTCGCGCACCATCGACACCGCTTCGGCGCCGGTGGCCGCCTCGCCCACCACCTCCAGGCCGGGCTCGGCGTCGAGGATGACGCGCAGCGCCGTGCGGACCATCCCCTCGTCGTCGGCGAGGGCGATGCGGACCGCGCTCATCGGCCGGCTCCCAGCGGCAGCAGGGCCGACAGCCGCCACACCGCGCCCTGCGGCCCGGCACCAGCCCGTCCGCCGAGCAGCGCGGCGCGCTCGGTGATGCCGCGCAGGCCGCGCCCGCCGCCCGGGCGCGCCACGGGAGCCCGGTCGGGCAGGGGGTTCTCCATCGTGATCTCCAACTCCTCGCCGCGTACGGCGATCCACAGGGACACCGGGACCGCCCCGGCGTGCCGCAGGGCGTTGCTCAGGCCCTCCTGGACGATGCGGTACGCCTCGCGGGAGACGTGGGCGGGCACCGAGGCCGGATCCCCGTCGGTGTGCACGGCGACGCGCACCCCGCTGCGGGACACCAGACCGTCCAGCGTGTCCAGCGTCGGACCGGTGGCGCGGTCCGCTCCCTCGCCGTCCTGCCGCAACAGGCCGAGGACGGCGTCGAGTTCGCCGACGGTGCGCCGCGTCGTCTCCTCGATGGCGGTCAGTGCCTCCCGGACGAACTCCACGTCGCGATCCAGCACCCTGCGGGCGGCGCCCGCCTGCAGGGTCACCGCGCTGAGGGCATGGCCGACCGAGTCGTGCAGCTCGCGGGCGAGGCGGTTGCGTTCGGCGAGCTCGGCGGCCCGCTGCTCGGCCGCGGCGAGCCGGTCGGCGGGGGTCGGGCCGAGCAGCACCGGCGCCTGGCGCGCGAGCAGGGCCCCGGCTCCCGCCGAGCACGCGGCGAGGGCAAGCAGCATGGCGAACCCCGCGGGCGGCAGCAGCAGGAGACGGTCGAACGGGCGCATCGACCACGGCACATGGAGGAAGTCCTGCACCGAGCGGCTGAGCGGGGCGACGATCAGCGTGACCGCGAACGGGGGCAGTGCGAGCGACGCACCGCTGAGCAGCGCGCCGACGCCCAGATGCAGGGTGAACCAGGCCGAGGTGCGCAGGCGTGCGGCCCAGCTGTGCGCGGGCCCGTCCGCGAACAGCTCGGCGGGCACCCCGGTGAGCGCCCGGGCCACGCCCACCGACAGCGGTCTGGCCAGCGGCAGCAGCGCGGCAATCGCGGCGAGCGGCAGGGCCACGAGGTATGCACCGAACTGCACGACGAGCGAGGTCGTGAAGAGGTTTCCCGTGTCGCCCAGCGGCCCGACCACGGTCGTCCCGACGAGCCAGAACGGCATCAACAGCGCGCCGCCGAGCACCAGATGGACCCAGCGGAGCCGCGCCCGCCTCCCGAACAGCGCCCGCAGCGCGACGCGCCACATCCCGCCGGACCCCCTCCCGCCGGTGCTGCTTCCGCGGCCCGCCGCGCGCGGGTCGCTCACGCGCCGCGCCGGCGCAGCAGCAGGGCGACGGCGGCGCTGAGCAGCAGGCCGGAGATCATCTCCCCAGCGTAGGTCAGCGTCAGCAGGGCCGTGGTCTGCTCGGCGTCATCGGGCTGGGGCATCGCGGCGGTCGTGGTCAGCCAGGCGCCCCAGGCGCCCAGTCCGCTCGCCCCGATCCAGGCGGCGCCGAGCGGCAGCTTCACCGGCAGTGCCGGGGCGGCACGGAACGCGAGCAACAGCGTTCCGGCGACGGCGACGGCCACGAAGAGGACGCGCACACCCTCCAGGACATAGAAGTCGCTCGTGCGCTGCGCCACGCGGGCGGCGGGCAGTGCCACGGTCGATCCGGCCGCCCACATCACGTGCATGACGGCCGGGAGCAGCGCGAGGAGGGCTCCGGTCACGGCCAGGGCGCGTACCGGCCGGCCCGTCACGGCGGAGGGCAGGTCCCACACCCGCCCCTGCCACAGGTGGCTCCAGCGGTCCCTGGCGTACAGCAGGAAGAGCGTGCCGAGACAGAGGCCCTGGAGGATGAAACCGCCGTAGACGACGTTGAACACCCAGCCGTCCAGGAACGGTTCGCCCGCGTCCTGCGTCGTGGTGCCGCCCGCCGCGGAGGCCGCCAGCTGCACCGGGAAGCCGATCATGATCGGCGTGAGCAGCCCGGTCGCGCCCCACATCGGCACGCCGAGCAGCCAGGCGCGCACGCGCAGGCCCCACGGCTGTGTGAGCAGCAGCGCGAGGACGACGACGGCCGCGTCCATCAGCACGGTGACGCTGTTGACGACGGCTATCAGCGTGCGGTGTTCCAGCAGGATGCTGCCCTCGGGGATGCCGATGCGGCTGCCCGCGATCCAGGCGATCTTGAGCCCCAGGTAGGGCAGGCAGGCGGCGATCGCGACGGCACGCAGGGCGGACCGCAGCGGGCTGCGCCGTACGGGAAGGAGGGTGTCGGTGCCGGCCGGGAGCGATGTCGGTGTCATGACCACCACACTCCCGGCGCGGGCGCCCGGACACCTCCTGCGCCGCGACGATCCGCCTCCGCCGCACGGCGGAGACCGGGCGCGGCGAGACGGGCCGTACGGCGGAGGCCGGGCACGCACAGGACGCCGCCGCGCCCACCCGGTCGTCGCGCCGCCCGGTGCGTCAGAGGCGCCTGGTCGCCAGCGTCAGGCGGTCGCGGGCGTCGAAGAGGGCGTCCTTGATCATCTGCTCGTGCGCGGGCGTGAGCCGGGCCACCGGCACCGAGCAGCTGATCGCGTCGCGCGCCGGCGTGCGGTAGGGAATGGCGATGCCGAAGCAGCGCAGACCGAGGGTGTTCTCCTCGCGGTCGACCGCGTAGCCCCGTTCACGGACGACGTGCAGCTCCTCGATGAGCTTCTCGCGGTCGGTGATCGTGTGCTCGGTCAGCGGCGCGAGCGTCTCCGGCAGCATCTTGCGCACCTGCTCGTCGCTGTGCGTGGCGAGCAGCGCCTTGCCGAGCGAGGTGGAGTGCGCGGGGAGGCGGCGGCCGACGCGCGTGAAGGGGCGCAGGTAGTGCTGCGACTGCCGGGTGGCGAGGTAGACGACGTTGGTGCCGTCGAGGCGGGCGAGGTGGATCGTCTCCGTGGTGTCGTCGGAGAGCCGGTCCAGGGTGGGCCGGGCCGCCGCCACGACCTCGTCGCCGTCGATGTAGGAGGTGCCCACCAGCAGGGCCCGCACACCGATGCCGTACCGGGTGCCGGTGGCGTCGGTCTCGACCCAGCCGAGCTCGACCAGTGTGCGCAGGAGCATGTAGAGGCTGGACTTGGGGTAGCCCACGGCCTCCTGGACGGCGGCGAGGGAGTGCATGCCCGGGCGGCCGGCGAAGTACTCGAGCAGCTCGACCGTCCGCACCGCGGACTTGACCTGCGCTCCACCGGAATCGACTGCTGACATCGCTCTTCGCCCCTCTCGACCGCTCTCCGGCGCCCGTCCTGACCGCGCGGAACGCCTTGACCCCGCGGAACGCCCGGAAATAGAGTCCCCAGAAGATTCATCACCAGGAACACTGTTCAGAATACCGAACAAATCCTGAGGGATGGCAGAGACCGGGAAGGAATGCGCGGTGGCAGCAGCAGAAGTCTGGAGTGTCGACCCCCGAACCGGGAAGCAGCGCGAACAGGTTGCGGTGGAAGCCACAGCCGAGGAGGTCGACACCGCGGTACGAGCCGCGCACGCCGCCCGCGCCGCACTCGCCGACCGCACGGTCCGCGCGGCCTTCCTGCGAACCGCCGCGGCACTGCTCGACGGCGCGGGGGACCGCCTCGTCGAGGCGGCCGACGCCGAGACCGCGCTCGGCCCCGTACGCCTCACCGGGGAACTGGCCCGTACCTGCTACCAGCTGCGCGCCTTCGCGGACATCGTCGACGAGGGCGCCTTCCTCGACGTGATCATCGACCACCCGGACGACACCGCCACACCGCCGGTTCCCGACCTGCGCCGCTACAAGGTGCCGCTCGGCGTCGTCGCCGTCTACGCCGCGTCCAACTTCCCCTTCGCCTTCTCCGTGCCCGGCGGCGACACCGCGAGCGCCCTCGCCGCGGGCTGTCCCGTCGTCGTCAAGGCCCACCCCGACCACCCGGCGACCTCCGAGCTGGTCGCCGCCCTCCTGCGCAGGGCGGCGGCCGGGCACGGCATCCCCGAGACGGTCGTCGGCCTGGTCCACGGCTTCGACGCGGGCGTCGAGCTGGTGAAGCACCCGCTGGTCGCGGCTGCGGGCTTCACCGGTTCCGTACGCGGCGGCCGCGCGCTCTTCGACGCGGCGGCGGCCAGGCCCGTCCCCATCCCCTTCCACGGCGAACTCGGCTCGCTGAACCCGGTCGTGGTCACCGAGGCGGCCGCCGCCGAGCGCGCCGAACAGATCGGCACCGGCCTCGCGGGCTCCATGACGCTCGGCGTCGGGCAGTTCTGCGTCAAGCCCGGTCTGGTGTTCGCGCCCGCGGGCCCGGCAGGGGACCAGCTCGTCAAGACGCTGACCGACGCGGTGAGCGACACCGCCGCGGGCGTCCTGCTCGACCACCGCATGCGCGACAACTTCGTCGCCGGAGTCGCCGAGCGCGCCGCCCTGCCGGACGTGGACACCCCCGTGACCCCCGGCGCCGGCTCCGAGCACACCGTCAGCCCGGGTTTCCTGAGCGTCCCCGCCGCGCGGCTCGCCGCGGACGGTGCGCACGACCTCCTCCTGGAGGAGTGCTTCGGACCGGTCACCGTCGTCGCCCGCTACGACAGCCACGACGACGTCACCGCGGTCCTGTCCCGCCTCCCCGGCAACCTCACCGCCACCGTCCATCTGTCCGGCGAGGAGGCCGAGGGCAACGGCAACGGAGCCTCGATCCTCGCCGAACTCACCCCGCTCGCCGGCCGCGTCCTCGTGAACGGCTGGCCGACCGGTGTCGCCGTCGCCGCCGCCCAGCACCACGGCGGCCCCTACCCGGCGACCACGTCCACCTCGACCTCGGTCGGCGGCACCGCGATCGAGCGCTGGATGCGCCCGGTCACGTACCAGACCACCCCCGAGGCGCTGCTGCCGCCGGAGCTTCGCGACGACAACCCGCTCGGCCTGCCCCGGCGCGTCGACGGCCGCCCCGAGCACTGAGCACCCTCCCCGAGGGCTGGTTCAGGACCTGGCCCGGACGCCGGGCTCGGCGCCCCTGCCGAGCCCGGCGCCCTGTGGGCGGCCGAGGAGGCCCCGGACGGGCAGCAGCCGCATCGGCGGTCGCCGCCCATCCGCCCATCCGCGCAACCGCGCGTGAGCCGTCCGCGTCCCCCGGCACATGATCAGGAACGCCGTACCGGCCGATCTCGACGCCATCGCCGCCCTGCACGGCGAGGCGCGCGCCAGTTACTACCGCGGCCACATCGCCGACGAACTGTTCGACAGCCCCGCCGAACACGCCCGCATGCGAGAGGGCTGGGAGGCGGGCATAGGGCGCGGCGCCGTGCTGTGCGCCGAGCGGGACGGCGCAGTGGCGGGCGTCGCGGCCTCACGCGAGATCGACGGCGTCATGAACCTCACCCAGTTCCACGTCGACTCCGCACGCCGGCGCACGGGCGTCGGCACCGAACTGCACGCCGCCTGCGTCGCGTCGTGGCGGCGCGCAGGTGTGACGACGGTCCGCCTGGAGGTGTTCGCGCACAACACCCGCGCCCAGCGCTTCTACGCCCGTCAGGGCTGGTTCCCGGATCCGGACGAACCCCGCCTCGGGAACCACCTGGTGCTGCGGCTGGAGCTGAACGGCTAACCGTTCAGGCGGTGTTCGTGAACGCGCAGGTGGAGTGCCGCCAGGTCGAGGAGCGGCGTGGCCACGCCGTGCGCGCGGGCACGGGCGACCAGGTCCCCGAGGACGTGCTCGGCCTCGGTGGGCAGGCCGGCCACCACGTCCCGGTACAGGGACGACGAGAACGGCACGCCGCTGCGGGTCACCGTCTCCTTGGTGAAGGTCAGTTCGTCGTCCGGTACGGGGAAACCGGCCGCCGCCGACACGGCGGCGGCCTCGGCCAGGACGGCCGGGCCGAGCTCGTGACCGCCGGGGACGGCGTTGATGTCGCCGACCGTGCCGCGCATGAGGCAGGTCAGCGCGCCGACGGTGCTGACGAACACCCACTTGTGCCACATCGCGGCGATGATGTCCGCGGGTGCGTCGCAGTCCACTCCGGCGTCCCGCAGCAGGGTGCGGGCGGCATCCACGCGGGCGGACGGGCGGCCGTCCTGCTCGCCGAGGTTCAGCAGGGCGCGCGGCGCGAGCCGCACGATGTCGCCCTGCTCGTCGAGGGTCGTGGCGACCTTGGCGACACCGCCCAGCACCCGGCCGGCGCCGAATCGGGCGTTCAGTTCGTCGAGATGCGCCATTCCGTTCAGGAGCGGGACCACGGCGGAGCCGGCTCCGACCGCGGGCGCGAGATCGTCCAGGGCCCCGCTCAGCGCGGTGGCCTTCACGGACAGCAGCACGAGGTCGTAGGGACCCGACAGCCCGTCCGCCGTCACGAGCCGGGGAGTGATCACCTCGTCCTCGCCCGCCCCGGTCAGACGCAGCCCCCGCTCGCGCAGGACCTCGGCACGCCGCGGCCGGACGAGGAAGGTCACGTCCGTGCCGGCCTGTGCGAGGCGCGCGCCGTAGAGACCTCCGGTGGCACCGGCTCCGACGACGAGAACATTCATGGGACTCCTTGCGGTTGCAGTGACGTGGGTGCGGCGGGGTCGGCCCCTAGGGCCGGCGGATCTGGTCGGCGATGCGCAGCAGCAGCTTGCCGGTCGAGGTGCGTCCGCCCATCAGCGTGTGCGCGGCCGCGGCCTCGGCGAGCGGGAACTCGGCGGTCACCGGAAGCTTCACGGTGCCGTCCGAAACCCGGCTCAGGGCGCGTTCGGTGATCAGGCGCAGGGTGCCTGGGGAGGACTGGGCGAGCGCGAGGACGGAGAACGCGGCCACGGAGCGACCGCTTGCGATCAGGTCGGCCTGGCCGAGCTGCCACGGCTCGTCCCCGGAGGCGTTGCCGAAGGACACCAGCCGCCCGAAGGCGGCCAGCGCGCCGAGGCCGCGCCGGAGGGTGTCGCCGCCGACGGGGTCGAGGATCAGGTCGACGCCGCGTCCGTCCGTGGCGCGCAGCGCGTCGGCGGCGAAGTCGTCGCCCGTGAACACCTCGTCGTAGCCGTGCGCGAGGGCGTGTTCCGCCTTGGCGGGCGAGGACACCACCCCGTACACCGCTCCCGCGCCGGCCGCGCGGGCCAGCTGACCTGCGACGGTGCCGATGCCGCCGGCCGCGCCGTGCACGAGCACGCTCTCCCCGGCCCGCAGCCGGCCGACCTCGTGCAGCAGGGCGTGCGCGGTGGGCAGCACGGTGGGCAGGGTCGCCGCCGTGCGCGGGCCGATGCCGTCGGGCAGCCGGAAGGCCGTGGCCGCGTCCGCGACGACGACGTCCGCGTAGGCGCCGGACGGGGTCAGCGCGGCGACGGCCTGCCCCGGCCGGAATCCCTCGACGCCGGGGCCGACGGCCCGGACGCGGCCCGAGACCTCCAGGCCGGGGACGAACGGCAGGGACGGGACGCGATAGCCGTCGGAGCGGGCCTTGAGGTCGGCGAAGTTCACGCCCGCGTAGGCGGCGTCGACGGTGATCTGTCCCGGCCCCGGTTCGGGGACCTCCGCCTGGACGAGCCGCAGTACCTCGGGTCCGCCGAACTCTGTGATCCGGATCGTACGCATGGCGGGGCGCCACCCTTCGACGAGACAAGTGTTCAATGGAAAGCGAACACTCGGAGTGTAAGATCGCGGTCGAACACTCGGCAAGAGGATGGAGGGGAACGGCATGCCGGACCAGTCGCCCACCGCCGGTCACCGCCCCGCGCCGGTGCACACCCACCCCGGCGACGTGTCCGTCCTGACGGCCCTCGCCGCCCTCGCGGACCCGGTCCGCCTCCAGCTCGTCCGCGAACTGGCCGGCTCCCCGGTGTGGACCCGCAGCTGCGGCAGCTTCGACGTCCCGGTCGGCAAGGCGGCCCTGAGCCACCACTTCACGGTGCTGCGCGCGGCGGGCCTGGTCGAACAGCGCGACCAGGGCCCGAAGCGGGTCAACCGCCTGCGCCGCGAGGAGTTCGACGCACGATTCCCGGGGCTGCTGGAGCTGGTGCTGCGGCCCGACGACGAGGCGTAGCGGAGCCCCGTCCTCCACTCCTGCGCCTCGTCCGGAATGGGGCGGCGTCCGTGAGCGTTGAGCCTGCCGCGGAGGTGGCCTCCGCATGCCCCGAGCCGCACGACCTGGAGTGATGAGAAGACATGCGCGTCGAGATCTGGAGCGACATCGCCTGCCCCTGGTGCTACATCGGCAAAGCCCGCTTCGAGAAGGGGCTCGCCGCCTTCGCGCACCGCGACGGGATCGAGGTCGTGCACCGCTCCTTCGAGCTCGACCCGCGCCGTGCCAAGGGCGACACCGCCCCCGTGATCGACATGCTCGCCGCGAAGTACGGGCGCACCCGCGAGGAGGCGCGGGCCATGGAGGAGCACGTCGCGTCCAACGCCCGTGCGGAGGGCCTCGGTTACCGCACCGAGGGGCGCGACCACGGCAACACCTTCGACATCCACCGGCTGTCGCACCTCGCCAAGGCCCGCGGTCGTCAGGACGAGCTCCTCGACCTCGCCTACCGGGCGAACTTCGCCGAGGAGCGGTCGGTCTTCGACGCCGACGTCCTGATCGCGCTCGGCGTCGAGGCGGGGCTCGACGAGGACGAGGTGCGCGCGGTCCTGGCCGACGAGAGCGCCTACGCGGACGACGTACGGGCCGACGAGCGCGAGGCCGCCGAGCTGGGCGCGACCGGGGTGCCGTTCTTCGTCATCGACCGGCGCTACGGCGTCTCCGGTGGGCAGCCGGCGGAGGTCTTCACACAGGCGCTGGAGCAGGCGTGGCAGGGCCGGGCGCTGACCCCGCTCGGCGCCGACGACTCCCCGGCCTGCGACGCCGACGGGTCCTGCGAGGTCCCCTCCGCCTGACGCCGTTCCCGGTGCCGCAGGCCGGCTCCTACAGGGGCCGTACGAACGCGATGCCCGGCCGGCCGTCCAGCACGAGCTCGCCCGTGGCGGTGAAGCCGGTACGGGCCAGCACCGCGCGCGAACCGGCGTTGTCCACCGTGGTCACCGCCCGCAGCTCGGTCAGCCCGTACTCCGCCGCCAGCGCGCAGACCTCTCGCACGGCGGCGGTCGCCAGCCCGCGGCCCGCCGCGCTCCTCGCCACGCGGTAGCCGAGCTCGGCGCTGCCGTCGGCCACGTCGACGAGGTTGACCCGGCCCAGCACCCGCCCGTCCTCGTCGACGAGGACGTGGAAGTGGCACAGTCCGGTCGCCTGTTCGGCGAGCAGCGCCGCGTGCCGCTCGTCGAACCGCGCGAAGTACTCGTCGCCCCGGTCGGGAACCGACGCGGCGAAGTAGTCCCGGTTCTCCCGCTCGAACGCGAGGAGGGCGGGGGCGTGATCGGCACGGAGGCGCTGGACGGCCGGAGTGAGTGCGGGCATGACAGGACCGTACCGGCCGGGGCCGGTGTCCGGGGCGTTGTTGACCGGGCGTCCCGATCATCGGAGGGTGGCCCCATGGAGAGACTTCACGCCCTCGGCGGCGGCGAGTTCGCACCCGCGTCGACGTACCTGAACACCGCGGTGTGCGGGCTGCTGCCGCGCCGCACGGTCCGCGCGGTGACCCGGCTCGCCGAGGAGCTGGCCGAGGGGCGACCGGGCGGCTCGGGGGAGTCGGGCGCGGTGGACGCCACGCGCCGCTCGTTCGCCCGGCTCACCGGCGTGGACGAGGGGCGCGTCGCCGTCGGCGGCTCGGTCTCGGTGCACGTCGGGCTGATCGCCGCGTCGATGCCGCCGGGTGCCGAAGTCCTGTTCCCCGAGGGGGAGTACGCGTCCGTCATCACCCCGTTCACGGTGCGCGGCGACCTGAAGCTGCGGTACGCGCCGCTGGAGGCGCTGGCCGAGGCCGTGCGGCCCGGGACGGCGCTGGTGGCCTTCTCGTCGGTGCAGTCGGCGGACGGGAGGATCGCCGACCTGGCCGCCGTGCGGTCGGCCGCGGCCGCGCACGGCGCCCGTACGCTGCTGGACGCCAGCCAGTCGGCGGGCTGGCTGCCGCTGGGCGCGGGGGAGTGGGACTTCACCGTGACGGGTGGCTTCAAGTTCCTGCTGTGCCCGCGGGGCGTCTCGTTCCTGACCGTGACGGAGGAGGCGCAGGACGCGCTGGCGCCGCTGCACGCGGGCACGTTCGCGGCCGAGCGACTGTGGGAGACGACGTACGGCCCGATCGACGAGCTCGCGCACTCGGCCCGCCGCTACGACGAGCCCCCGGCCTTCCTCGCCTACCACGGCGGCGAGCAGTCGCTCGCGCTGCTGGAGGAGATCGGCATCGACGCGGTGCACGCGCACGTGGTGGCGCTGGCGCGGCGTTTCCGGGCGGGCCTCGTGTCCCTCGGACACGACCCGGTGCCGGGCGACTCGGCGATCGTCGCGGTCCCGGGCCTCGGCGCCCGCGCGGCGGAGCTGGCCGCGGCGGGCATCGTCGTCTCGGCGCGGGCGGGCCGGCTGAGGGCGGCGTTCCACCTGTACAACACGGGCGAGGACGTGGACCGCGCGCTGGAGCGCATCGGCTCGCGCTAGCGCGCGGCCCTCACGCCTGCGCTTCTCCGCAGTCCGCCGTCTCGGTGCACAGGCCGGCCTCGACCTTGCCCAGCAGGCGGGCCAGTTCCCTGCGTTCGTCCGGGTCCAGGCCGGCCAGCGTCTGCTCCTCCAGCGCGGTCCAGGCCGCCGACATGTCCGCGAGCAGGGCGCAGCTGCGCTCCGTCGCCTCGACGACGACCGCGCGGCGGTCGGCGGGGTCGGGGCTGCGGCTGACGTGGCCCGTCTGTTCCAGGCGCTGGAGCATCTTGGTGACCGTCGAGGGGTCCAGCCCCACTTCCCTGATCAGCTCCGACTGCCGTACCGGGCCGGCGCCCCACAGGCGCATCATCAGGAACTCCTGGCCGGGGTACAGGTCCAGCTCCCTGAGCAGCTTTCCCGCGGCGATGCGGTGCAGCCTCGCCACCCGGGACAGCGCGTGGCTCACGGGGCCGCCGCGTGCGGCGTGGGGGAGCGCTTCGCTACAGGCGGCGTAGCCCTGCGTCTCGGGCGCGGCGGACATGGCGACCTCCTCGGACACCCCCTGGGGGCTGCGACTGCGGCGGCGGGCCGGTCCGGCCCGTGTTCACGATGCTGTCACAGATATTACCTTGGTCGGCCAATGAATGAGGTACAGTGACCTCGCCCTCGTTAGTTGGCCGACCACATAAGTTTGGGGACGATCATGACCACCGCATTCGACCCGATCCGCCTCGGCGGCAGGCAGCTCGCCAACCGCATCGCCATGGCCCCGATGACCCGCAGCCGCGCCCACGGCCCCGGCCTGACGCCCACGCCGTCCGTCGTGGAGTACTACGCACAGCGCGCCTCCGCCGGCCTGATCGTCACCGAGGGCATCCAGCCCTCCGTCGTCGGCCAGGGCTACCCCGACACACCCGGGCTCCACAGCCGCGAGCAGATCGCCGCCTGGCGCAAGGTCACCGACGCCGTGCACGCCGCGGGCGGCACGATCTTCGCCCAGCTCATGCACGCCGGCCGCATCGGCCACCCCGTGCTGCTGCCCGACGGCCTCGTTCCGGTCGGCGCCTCCGCCGTCGCCGCGCAGGGCCAGGTCTTCACCCACGAGGGCCCCAAGGACTTCGTCACCCCCAAGGAGCTGAGCGCCGAGGAGGTACGGGCGACGATCGCCGACTTCGCCGCCGCCGCGCGCAACGCCGTGGAAGCGGGCTTCGACGGGGTCGAGCTGCACGGCGCCAACGGCTACCTGATCCACCAGTTCCTGGCGCCCAACACCAACCTGCGCACCGACGAGTGGGGCGGTTCCGACGAGAACCGGATCCGCTTCGCCGTGGAGGCGGTCAAGGCCGTGGCCGACGAGATCGGCGCCGAGCGCACCGCCATCCGGCTCTCGCCCTCCAACCCGTACAACGACATCGAGGAGCCGGAGCCCGAGGCCGTCTACACCGCCCTCGCCCAGCGGCTCGAACCGCTCGGGCTCGCCTACCTGCACCTCATCGAGGCCACCCCCGACCAGCGGGAGCTCGTCCAGACCCTGGGCAAGCTGTTCGGCGGCACGGTCGTGCTCAACCCGGCCACCGACGGCCCGACCGGCCCGGGGGAGCTGGCCCTGATCGAGGACGGCGTCGCCGACCTGGTCTCGTACGGCGCCCTGTTCCTCGCCAACCCCGACCTGCCGGCCCGTCTCCGGGCCGGCGGGCCGTACAACACCCCCGACCCGTCCTCCTTCTTCGGCGGCGGCGACCAGGGCTACATCGACTACCCGGCCCTCGTCTGAGCGGCCGGACACGCGGGCGGGGCCGGTCTCCGGAGGGGGAGGAGACCGGCCCCGCCGTGGTCGGGGTGTCCGGCTAGGGTCTTTCGTTTGGATCAGGCCGGATCCGTGAGTGGGGGTCCCCCCACGCCCGCAGGGCGCAGGGGGAGGGTCTGGTGCGTGCGATCGCAAGGCGGAGGAGGGAGACAATGGCGGAGCCATGGCGACCGACGACAACGCGGCGAGCGTGCGTGCCAGGGCCCGCGAGCCCGGCATGATCCAAACGAGAGGCCCTAGCGCACCGGGGTGAAGTCCCGGGCCCCGATGAACTCCGGCCGCCGCACCGGAGCGGCGAACGGCTCCACCGCCGCGTTCTCCACGCTGTTGAACACGATGAAGACGTTGCTGCGCGGATACGGCGTGATGTTGTCGCCCGACCCGTGCATGCAGTTGCAGTCGAACCAGGTCGCCGAACCGGCGCGGCCCGTGAACAGCCGGATGCCGTGGGCGTCGGCGAAGCGCGTCAGCGCCTCGTCCGACGGCGTCCCGGCGTCCTGCATCTGCAGCGACTTCTTGTAGTTGTCCTTCGGCGTCGCGCCCGCGCAGCCGAGGAACGTCCGGTGCGACCCCGGCATGATCATCAGGCCGCCGTTGGTGTCCAGGTTCTCGGTCAGCGCGATCGACACGGACACGGTCCGCATGCTCGGCAGTCCGTCCTCGGCGTGCCAGGTCTCGAAGTCCGAGTGCCAGTAGAAGCCCGATGCGCCGAAGCCCGGCTTGACGTTGATACGCGACTGGTGGACGTACACGTCCGAGCCGAGGATCTGACGGGCTCTGCCCACCACCCGCTCGTCGCGCACCAGCGCGGCGAAGACCTCGCTCAGCCGGTGCACCTCGAACACGGACCGCACGTCCTGGGACTGCGGCTCGATGATGGAGCGTTCGTCGGCCCGTACCGCCGGGTCGGCGATCAGCCGGTCCAGTTCGGCACGGTAGAGCGCCACCTCGTCGTCACGGATGAGCTGGTCGACGGCGAGGAAGCCGTCGCGCTCGTAGCCCATCAGATCGGCCGTGGCGATCGGCCCGGGCGTGCCCGGAGCGGACCAGACGACCGGGTCCTGACGCGGGGTCGTCACCTCGGTCGCGCCACGGGTCGGGTACAGGTCGGTGCGTGCGGGTGCGGTGGTCATGTCTCAGCCCTCCTCCGTCAGCAGCGGGTACACACCGTTCTCGTCATGGTCCTCCCGTCCGGTCACGGGCGGATTGAAGACGCAGACGCAGCGGAAGTCCGTCTTGGGGCGCATGGTGTGCTTCTCGTGACCGTCCAGCAGGTACATGGTCCCCGGCTCGATCCAGTGGGTCTCGCCCGTCTCGTCGTTGGTCAGCTCGGCCTCGCCCTCCACGCAGAGCACGGCCTCGATGTGGTTCGCGTACCACATCGACGTCTCCGTGCCCGCGTACAGCACGGTCTCGTGCAGCGAGAATCCGACCTTCTCCTTGGCGAGCACGATGCGCTTGCTCTCCCAGGTGCCGGACGCGGCCTTCACATGGCGGTCGGTGTTCTCGATGTCCTTGAACGATCGGACGATCACGGTGAGCGTTGCCTTTCTGTCTCTGCGGTGGTCAGGCGGTCTCTCGGACGGAGCGCGCCAGGATGCGCAGGCCCTCGTCCAGTTCGTCGGCGGAGACGGTCAGCGGCGGCAGCAGCTTGACGACCTCGCTCTCGGGGCCCGACGTCTCCAGGAGCAGTCCCAGCTCGAAGGCGCGGGCGCACACCCTGCCGGCGCGTGCCTTGTCGTCGAACTCCAGGCCCCACACGAGCCCGCGGCCGCGGAAGCCGACGCCCTCGCCGCCCAGTTCGTCGACGATCGCGAGCAGCGCGCGCTCGACCTGCTCGCCGCGCGCGATGGTCTGCTTCTCCATCTGCCCGTCGGCCCAGTAGGTGCCGAGCGCGGCCGCGGCCGTCACGAACGCCGGGTTGTTGCCGCGGAAGGTGCCGTTGTGCTCGCCCGGCTCCCAGATGTCCAGCTCGGGCTTGAACAGGCAGAGCGACATGGGCAGTCCGTAGCCGCTGATCGACTTGGACAGCGTGACGATGTCCGGGGTGATGCCGGCCTCCTCGAACGAGAAGAACCCGCCGGTGCGGCCGCAGCCCATCTGGATGTCGTCGACGATCAGCAGCATGTCCTGGCGCTCGCACAGGTCCGCCAGCGCGCGCAGCCACTCGGGCCGGGCCACGTTGATGCCGCCCTCGCCCTGGACCGTCTCGACGATCACGGCGGCCGGCTTGTTGAGGCCGGAGCCCTGGTCCTCCAGCAGGCGCTCGAACCACAGGAAGTCCGGGACCTGGCCGTCGAAGTAGTTGTCGAACGGCATCGGGGTGCCGTGCACCAGCGGGATGCCGGCGCCGGCGCGCTTGAAGGCGTTGCCCGTGACGGCGAGCGAGCCCAGCGACATGCCGTGGAAGGCGTTGGTGAACGAGACGATCGCCTCGCGCCCCTTCACCTTGCGGGCCAGCTTCAGCGCGGCCTCGACCGCGTTGGTGCCCGTCGGGCCGGGGAACATGACCTTGTACGGCAGGTCGCGCGGGCGCAGGACCACGTTCTGGAACGACTCCAGGAAGGCGCGCTTCGCGCTCGTCGCCATGTCCAGGCCGTGGGTGATGCCGTCCCGCTCGAGGTAGTCGATCAGCGCCCGTTTCAGGACGGGGTTGTTGTGCCCGTAGTTGAGCGATCCGGCGCCGGCGAAGAAGTCCAGGTAGGTGTGGCCGTCCTCGTCGTGCAGGTAGCTGCCCTGCGCGCGGTCGAACACGGCGGGCCAGCCGCGGCAGTAGCTGCGCACCTCGGATTCGAGGGTCTCGAAGACGCTCAGGGCGGGCGGGGTGATGGTCACAGCGGTCTCCATGGGGGTGGGGGTCAGGCGGCGAGGGGGCCGATGCGGTAGAGCACTTCCGGCTGGTGCGTTCCTTCGGGGAACAGGCGGCCGTCGAAGAGGACTTCGCGGCGCAGCTCCGCGTCGTGACGCCGGGCGTAGGAGGTGAACAGGCGGTCGGACGCCGTGTTGTCCGGCGTGATCGTGGTCTCGATCTCGCGCACCCCGCGGCCGCCGGTGACCTTGGCCGTCAGGGCGTCCAGCAGGACGCCGGCCAGCCCCCGGCCGCGGTGCTCGCGGTCGACGGCGACCTGCCAGACGACGAGCGCCTCCGGACGGTCGGGCCGCACGTAGCCGGTGACGAACGCGATCGGCTCGCCGTCGGGGCCGCGTGCCACGACGGAGGTGGCCGCGAAGTCGCGACACCACAGCAGGTAGCTGTACGAGGAGTTGAGGTCCAGGACCTCGGAGTCGCGGGCGATGCGCCAGATCGCGGCTCCGTCCTCCACTCGCGGGGTGTCGATCTCCAGCAGGTCCGGTGAATCGGTCAATTCTTCTCGGGCTCGTACAAGGTCTTCTTGTGCGGCGGTCATGCGAATTGAATTTACCGAGCAAATTCCGAGATTGCATCGGGCCAGGGGGTTGGGTCGGAGCGCCTTCTGTGTTATCGCGCGGGCGCGAGCCGTCCCGCCGATCGCCAGGCGATCGCGCTGTTTTGCCCGTATTTAAGCGGGCAAATTGCGTCCGATGTGGGGTCGGTCACATATCCGTAACCACGTTGACACCCCCTCGAATCGCCTCCGGAAGTCGATCGGAATCCGTGCGTTTAGGCACGGAGATCGGGGGCAGCAGAATGCGGGGAGCTGTTCACTTGAATTTACTCCCGCATTTATCGGACCTGCTGTGAATATGTTTTACGGGATGAGGGGCGGGCAGGTGCTACCAGTTCTCGCCGACCGCCCGCCGCGCACCTTCCGGGTCCACCTGACGGCCCTGCCCGGCCGGCGCGGCGCCGAGCGCCGCGAGGGACGACCGCACGACACCGCGCGTCGCGTCCACGCCGTAGTGGTTGACCCGGATCATCTCCTTCGCCAGCGCCCCGCCACCGGCGATCAGCGGCAGCGAGGGATCGGCGGCGAGCGCCGCCGCCACCAGGTCACGCGCGTCCACGCCGTCCGGTGCGCGCAGCGTCGTCGCGACCGGAGCCGCGTCCTTCGCCTCGTGGACGTACGGGTCAGACCGCCGCCGAGCGCCGGCGCGCCCGCGCGCGTGGCCGCCGCGGCCGAGGCGTGCCGCGCCAGCGAGCGCCCTGCATGATCACCACGTCCTGGCCGGTGCCCAGCAGCGCGGCGACCCTGCGCTCGATCGAGGCGAAGCGCGACGGGGTCAGGTCGAGCAGGGGGTGTGTCACGGCGAGCTCTCTTCGATCAGCGGTGCCGGCCCGGCGCCCGGGCCTCCCGCCGAGCCTGCCGAGGCCCCGGACACCCGCCTTTGTACGCCTCGTACAGTGCTGGGCATGAGCGATGACACGGTGCTGCACGTGAAGGGGCGGGTGCTCGTCGGACCCGAGGACGTACGGGACGAGGTGTGGGTCGTTCAGGGCCGCATCACCTACGACCGTCCTCGCGCCGAGGCGGTCACCGTGCACGGCTGGGCCCTGCCCGGACTCGTCGACGCCCACTGCCACGTGGGGCTCGACCACCAGGGCCCGGTCGACGCCGCGACCAGCGAGAAGCAGGCGCTCACGGACCGCGACGCGGGCACCCTGCTGCTGCGCGACGCGGGGTCCCCGTCGGACACCCGGTGGATCGACGACCGCGAGGACCTGCCGAAGATCATCAGGGCCGGCCGTCACATCGCACGCACCCGCCGCTACATCCGCAACTACGCCCACGAGATCGAGCCCGCCGACCTCGTGGCCTACGTCGCCCACGAGGCCCGGCGCGGCGACGGCTGGGTCAAGCTCGTCGGCGACTGGATCGACCGCGACGCGGGTGACCTGACCGCCTGCTGGCCGCGTGACGGGGTGGAGGCCGCGATCGCCGAGGCGCACCGGCTGGGCGCGCGGGTGACGGCCCACTGCTTCGCCGAGGACTCGCTGCGCGACCTCGTGGAGGCGGGCATCGACTGCATCGAGCACGCGACGGGACTCACCGAGGACACGATCCCGCTGTTCGCCGAGCGCGGCGTCGCGATCGTCCCGACGCTGGTCAACATCGGCACGTTCCCCGCGCTGGCGGCGGGCGGCGAAGCCAAGTTCCCGCGCTGGTCGGCCCATATGCGAAGGCTGCACGAGCGCCGGTACGACACCGTGCGCGCCGCCTACGACGCCGGGATCCCCGTCTTCGTCGGCACGGACGCGGGCGGCTCGCTGGCGCACGGGCTGGTCGCCGACGAGGTCGCCGAGCTGGTGAAGGCCGGTATCCCGCCGGTCCGTGCGCTGTCGGCGACCACGTGGGGCGCGCGGGAGTGGCTCGGCCGCCCGGCGCTGGAGGAGGGCGCCCCTGCGGACCTGGTCGTGTACGACGAGGACCCGCGTGCCGACGTCCGGGCCCTCGCGGGCCCGCGGCGGGTGGTGCTCAACGGACGGGTCGTCGGCTGACGCGGTCCCTCCGGCCGCCCCCCGGGCGGCGTGTTGACCCGGCGTGACCCGGCCGTTCCGCACTCGTTGAAACACTTTCCCGTGCGCCGGTCGGTGGACCGGCGCACGTCCCGCGGGCGGTGACGGGCGGGGCCACGAGGAACACCCGTGCCCCAAGAATCGAATACTGACGCGGAAACCTCACTTTAGGGTGAACTCGCCTCGGTTGACTGTCCGTTCACTCTCCGTGCGTAAAGGATGCGGGTGTCTTCGCCACCGCGTCCACGTGTCCCCGTGGACGCGGGCGGCGCCATGTCTCCTGTGGGGGTTCCACCACCGTGAACAGCAACACCTTCCGCCTGCCCGCCGCCCGTGTGCCCGCACGCAAGGCCGTCGCGGGGGCGGCCGCCGCCGCACTGGCCGTCGTCCCGCTGGCCCTCGCGACGCCCGCGCACGCCACCGGCGGCGACGGAAAGGCGGAGGCGGTCGTCCTCCGTACCGGTCTCGACGTCACCCTGATCGACAAGACCGCGCACGTCCCGCTCAAGGCCACTCTCAACGAGGTGCGGGCCCCCGGCAGCGCCGAGAAGACCACCCTGAGCGTCCGGTTGGACGGCGTCGACGAGGGGCGGCCGTTCCAGGTGATGCGTGCCGACGTGGCCACGGCCAGGGCCACCGTCGAGGACGGCAGGGCCGCCGCGTACAGCAACCTGGTCCGCGCCCGCGTGCACGTGCCCGGACTGCCCCTGCTGTCGCTCGTCGAGGTCGAGAAGGCCACCTCCGAGGCCGTGTGCGCTGCGGGGAGGAAGCCCGTCGCCACCTCCGACGTGCTCGGACACGTCAAGGTGCTCGGCAAGAAGGTGACGCTCAGCGCGGGCGGACAGACGCGCGTCGCGGTTCCGGGCGTCGGCGAGGTCACCCTCGACCTGTCGAAGACGCAGACCACGTCCCGCACGGCCGCGGCGACGGCCCTGCGCCTCACGGTGTCGGTCGATCCCCTGGACCTCAACGTCGCCGCGGTCACCGGCGAGGTGACCCTCGCCGAAGCGGCCTGCGAAGCACCCGACGCCCCGGCGAAGCCGTCCGAGAAGCCCACGGAGAACCCGTCGAAGGCCCCGGCCGACAACATCGCGCCGCAGACCGGGAAGGAGCCCGAGGAGAACCTGGCGGAGACCGGCGGCAGTTCCAGCACCCCGTACATCGCGGGCGGCGCCGGTCTGCTGCTCGCCGCCGGCGCGGCCGTGATCGTCCTGGCGCGCCGACGCTCCGGCTCCCGGGGCTGACCCGCTCCGGTCCGGCCGGGCCCCACCGAGGGGGAGGGGCCCGGCCGGACCGGGAGGCCGGGCCCGTGCGTCAGCCCAGCATGACCAGGGCCTGGTCCAGGGCCTGCAGGAAACGATTCGTCGTCACCCTGTCCCGGACCGCGAGCCGCAGCCAGTCGCCGTCCAGCCCCGGGAACGTGTCCCCGCGCCGGACGGCGAAGCCCAGTGCCCGCAGCCGCTCCCGCACCTCCTGCGCACGCCGGACCCGGACGAGCACGAACGGGCCCTCGGCGCTGTCCACCGCCCGTATCTCGTCGAACTCCGCCAGACCGGCCAGCAGATGGGCGCGGTCCGCGGCGATCTGGCGCGCCGCCTCCTCGGCCTCCGCCAGCGCGGCGCCGCCCATGCACGCCTCCGCCGCGGCCAACGCGGGCGTGGACACCGGCCACAGCGGCTGGGCGCGCTCCAGCGCGGCGATCGTGGCCGGCTCCGCCAGCACGTACCCGATCCGCAGGCCCGCGAGTCCCCACGTCTTGGTGAGACTGCGCAGCACGACAAGGCCCGGTACGTCGGTGCGGCCCGCGAGCGCCTCCACCTCTCCCGGCACCGCGTCCATGAACGCCTCGTCCACGACCAGCAGCCGTCCCGGACGCGCCAGTTCGGCGATCCGCGCGGCCGGGTGCAGGACGGACGTCGGATTGGTCGGATTGCCGATCACGACCAGATCGGCCGACTCCGGCACCGCCTTCGGATCCAGCCGGAAGCCGTTCTCCTCCCGGAGCAGGACGCGCCCCACGTCGTGGCCCGCGTCCCGCAGAGCCGCCTCCGGCTCCGTGAACTGCGGATGCACGACGACCGGCCTGCGCACCGGCAGCGCCCGCGCGAGCAGCACGAACGCCTCCGCCGCACCCGCCGTCAGCAGCACCCGCTCCATCGGCAGCCCGTGCCGGGCCGCGACGGCGGCCCGCGCGGCGCGCCCGTCCGGGTAGGCCGCCAGCGAGTCCATCGACGCGGCGATGCGCTCCCGGAGCCACCGCGGGGGCGTGCCGGTACGGACGTTGACCGCGAGGTCGACCAGGGCCGAGCCGCCGTCCCTGACCTCGGCGTCCCCGTGGTGGCGCAGGTCGTGCCCGCCGGACGGCTCGGAACGCTCCGGGTGTTCGGGATGGCCCCGGTCGTCAGTGCGCGTGTACATGGCCGCCGCGCAGCGGTACGGGAAGACGGGTCACAGGGGTCTCCTCGATGTGTGGGGGGTGGAAGAACGCACGACGGTCATCATGTCTCCTGCCGCCGGATCCCGGCAGAGGCAGGGGACGTACGCGTGGAGCTCCGCGCGATCGCGCACGTCACACCCGCGGGCCGCCCCACGGGACACGACGTGCGCTTGGGCACCAGCAGTTCGCCACCGCCCGCCAGGGCCGCCGCCTCCGCGACCGACGGCGTTCCGACCGCCGCCAGCACCGCCCCGGACGGGCCGGGCACCGGCACGGCGGCGAGCCGTGCGGCGGAGTACGCCACCAGGGGAACGCCCAGCCGCCCGGCCACGCCCACGATCCCCGGCTCGCCGGCCTTCATGTCGAGCGTGGCGACCTCCACCACGTTTGCCGCCGCCAGGCCCGCCTCGCGCAGCGCCGTCAGGACGAGCTCGACCACCTCGTCGACGGGCACACCCCTCGACGCGCCGACGCCGACGACCAGAGCGGGCGGACCGGTCATGGGGCACTCCTCGGAGTCGGGGCACAGGCGGGGCGGGGAAGTCAATCCGGTGCGGCGGCGATGTGCACGGCGGCGCGTCGATGGGCTAGCAAAGGCGCATGGCGGTGTTCGTCGCGCTCGGCGCGTTCCTGATGACGCTGTTCGGCGGCTGGATGGCGCACCGCGTCACCGACCGCCGCCACCTCGTGCTGGGCCTCGCGGGCGGCCTCATGCTCGGCGTCGTCGGGCTCGACCTGCTGCCCGAGGCGGCGGAGGCGGCGGGCCGGCCGGTGTTCGGCGTACCGCAGGCGCTGCTGCTGTTCGCCGGCGGCTTCCTCGCGGCCCACTGCGTGGAACGGCTGCTGGCCGTACGACAGGCCGCGCACGGCGGGGAACGACGCGTACCGCAGGTGGGGCTGACGGCGGCCGCGGCGATGGTGACCCACAGCCTCATGGACGGCATCGCCCTCGGCGCCGCCTTCCAGGTGGGCGGCGGCATGGGCGCCACCGTCGCGCTCGCCGTCGTCACCCACGACTTCGCCGACGGCTTCAACACGTACACGCTCACCAGCCTGTACGGGAACACCCGCCGCAAGGCGGTCGTCATGCTCATCGCCGACGCGCTCGCGCCCGTGCTCGGCGCGGCGTCCACGCTGCTGTTCACTCTTCCTGAGGAACTTCTCGGCAGCTACCTCGGGTTCTTCGGCGGCGCGCTGCTCTACCTCGCCGCCGCCGAGATCCTGCCCGAGGCGCACCACGAACACCCCGCCCGTTCCACCCTGTTGTGCACGATCGGCGGTGTCGGCTTCATCTGGCTGGTGGTCGGCCTCGCCGAATGACCCGGCCCCCGTCATGCCCGGCAGGCCTCGACGAACCGGGCGGCGACCTCGGGCCGCTGCGCCCAGTGGGTGTGCAGATAGCTGGCATGCACGCCCTGGTGCACGAAGCCCTCCACCCTGCGCTCCGGACGCACCATGCCCCACGCGGGCGTGGCACCGGCCCCCGGCTCCAGCACCGTGCGGTGGAACTCGTGGCCGCGCATGCGCGTGCCGGCCGCGGCGAGCGGGCTGTCGCCCACGGCCACGGCCTCCCGGTAGCCGAGCGTGAGCCGCCCGGTCATGCGCGCGTCCGCGTCCAGCACCCCGCACATGGGCTTCCCGTCCAGGGAACGCGCGAGGTACAGCAGCCCGGCGCACTCGGCGGCGACCGGAGCCCCGGAGCGGGCCAGCTCGGCGACGGCCTTGCGCAGCGACTCGTTCGCCGACAGCTCGGGGGCGTACACCTCGGGGAATCCGCCGCCGACGACGAGCCCGCGCGTCCCGTCCGGGAGTTGTTCGTCCCGCAGCGGGTCGAAGGTCACGACCTCGGCGCCGGCGGCCTTGAGCAGCTCGACGTGCTCGGCGTACGAGAAGGTGAACGCGGGCCCGCCGGCGACGGCGACGACGGGTCGGGGGCCATCGTTCCGCAGGGCGGGACCGGTGGGCACAACCCCACCACCACCGGCGTGCGGCCGTCCCACGACATCCGGCTCCCACGGAGCATGCGACAACGCCGGCGCGCTCCGGGCGAGGGCCAGCAAGGCCTCCAGATCGCAGCCCGCCCGCACCTGCTCCGCCTGCGCCCGCACGGCATCGACGGCCTCGGCCTGCCGCTCGGCCACCGGCACGAGCCCGAGGTGCCGCGACGGCGTCGCCACCGCAGGCGCCCGCCGGAGTACGCCCAGAACCGGCACCCCCGACTCCTCCAGCGCCTCCCGCAGCAGCCGCTCGTGCCGGTCGGTGGCGACCTTGTTCAGGATCACCCCGCCGATCCGCACCTCGGGGTCCCAGGACGCGAACCCGTGCACCAGCGCCGCCACCGACCGGGACTGCGACGACGCGTCCACCACCAGCACGACGGGTGCCCGCAGGAGTTTGGCGACCTGTGCGGTCGACGCGAGTTCACCCTGGCCCGCGGCTCCGTCGTACAGGCCCATCACGCCTTCGACGACGGCCAGTTCGCAGCCGCGCGCGCCGTGCGCGAAGAGCGGAGCGATCAGCTCCGTGCCGCACAGGTACGCGTCGAGGTTGCGGCCCGGCCGCCCGGTGGCCAGCGCGTGGTAGCCGGGGTCGATGTAGTCCGGGCCGACCTTGTGCGGCGAGACCGCGAGACCGCGGTCGGCGAACGCGGCCATCAGGCCCGTCGCGACCGTGGTCTTGCCCGCGCCGGAGGACGGCGCGGCGATGACGAGACGTGCTACCACTCGATGCCCCGCTGGCCCTTCTGCCCGACGTCCATCGGGTGCTTGACCTTCGACATGTCGGTCACGAGATCGGCGAAGTCGATCAGCTTCTGCGGGGCGTTGCGGCCGGTGATCACCACGTGCTGGGTGCCGGGCCGCTCGCGCAGCACCTCGACGACCTCGTCGGTGTCGATCCAGCCCCAGTGCATGGGGTAGGCGAACTCGTCCAGCACGTAGAGCTTGTACGTCTGCGCCGCCAGGTCCCGCTTGACCTGCTCCCAGCCCTCACGGGCCTTGTCCTCGTTGGACAGCTCGCCCTCGGCGGTGGGGCGCTGGATCCACGACCAGCCCTCGCCCATCTTGTGCCAGGCGACCGTGCCGCCCTCGCCACTCGCGCCGAGTACCTTGAGCGCGTTCTCCTCGCCGACCTTCCACTTGGCCGACTTCACGAACTGGAAGACCCCGACCGGCCAGCCCTGGTTCCAGGCCCGCAGGGCGAGCCCGAACGCGGCGGTCGACTTGCCCTTGCCGATGCCCGTGTGCACGAACACGAGCGGACGGTTGCGACGCTGACGGGTGGTGAGTCCGTCGTCCGGTACGACGGTCGGCTGTCCCTGCGGCATTAGGCGGCCCTTCTGCTGATGGCGTGTACGGAGCGGACGTCCTTGACGAGACCGGCGATCGAGTCGGCGCGCAGCTCGTCGAGGGTGACGGCGGTGCCGCCGAGTTCGCCGGCGAGGGCGCCGGCCAGACCGAGCCGTACGTGTCCCGACTCGCAGTCCACGACGACCGACGCGGTTCCTTCGGAGGCGTGCAGCCGTGCGGCGCGCAGGGCGAGCGCGAAGGCGTCGCCCGCACCCCGTGCCGTGGCGCGGCCGTCCGTCACCACGACGAGCAGCGGGCGGCGCGACGGGTCGCGCAGGCGCTCCACGCGCAGCACCTCGTGCGCCTTGAGCAGGCCCGCCGCCAGGGGCGTACGGCCGCCCGTCGGCAGCTGCTCCAGCCGGGCCGCGGCCGCGTCCACCGACGACGTCGGCGGCAGCGCCAGCTCCGCGTCCTTCCCCCGGAACGTGACCAGGCCGACCTTGTCGCGCCGCTGGTACGCGTCCAGCAGAAGCGACAGGACCGCGCCCTTGACGGCACTCATCCGCTGCCGTGCCGCCATCGATCCCGAGGCGTCCACCGCGAACAGCACGAGGTTGCCCTCGCGCCCCTCGCGGGTCGCCTGCCGCAGATCGTCCCGGCGGACCACCAGGCCGGGACCGCTGCGCCCGCGAGCGCGCTGGTGCGGGGCCGCGGCCTGCACGGTGGCGGCCAGGTGGAGCTTCGTGAGCGCGCCCCGGGGCCGGCGGGATCCGGTCGTGCGCCCGTGGTCGGTACGCGCCCGGGACCTGCGGCCCGCCGCGCCCTCGCCCAGGCCGGGCACGCTGAGCACCTTCGCGCGGAACGGCTCCGAGGCCCGTACCGGCTGCTGCTCACCCCGCCCTGCGCCGGGGGCCGGTGCGGGCGACGTCTCCGCCTCGGCGGGCTCGGACGACGCGTCCGGGCCCTGGCCCTGCGGCGGCACCCCGCCGCCGTCGGGACCGCCCCCGCCGGGGCCGCCGCCGTCGGGACCGGGGTCCGGGTCGGGATCGGGGTCGGGCTCGTCGTCGCCGAACTGCTCCAGGGTCTCGTCGAGCCGGTCCTCGTCGAGGCCCGGCGCGTCGAAGGGATTGCGCCGCCTGCGGTGCGGCAGCGCGAGCAGCGCGGCCTGGCGCACGTCGTCGGTGGTGACCTCGTCGCGGCCCGCCCAGGCCGCCAGCGCCGTCGCCGTACGCGCCATCACGATGTCCGCGCGCATGCCGTCCACCTCGAACGCCGCGCAGGTGGCCGCGATCTGACGCAGCACCGCGTCGCCGAGGACCACCCGCGGCAGCAGCTCCCGCGCCGCCACGATCCGCTCCCGCAGCGCCGCCTCCTCGTCCGCCCAGCGGACCGCGAAACCGGCCGGGTCGTCGTCGTACGCCAGCCTGCGCCGTACGACCTCCACCCGCTGGTCGGGGTCCCGGGAGGCCGCGACCTCCACCGTGAGGCCGAAGCGGTCCAGCAACTGGGGCCGCAGTTCGCCCTCTTCGGGGTTCATGGTGCCGACGAGCAGGAAGCGAGAGGCGTGCCGTACGGAGACGCCTTCCCGCTCGACGTACGAGGCGCCCATGGCAGCGGCGTCCAGCAGCAGGTCGATCAAGTGGTCGTGCAGCAGGTTGACCTCGTCGACGTACAGGATCCCGCGGTGCGCGTCCGCGAGCAGGCCCGGCTCGAAGGCCTTCACGCCCTCGGCGAGGGCCCGTTCGATGTCGAGCGCGCCGACGAGCCGGTCCTCGGAGGCGCCGACGGGCAGCTCGACCAGGCGCATCTGCCGCGCCGACGCGGCCCCGCCCTCGTGCGGACCGTCCGGGCACGCCGGGTCCGGCGCCGCGGGCGCGCAGGAGAACCGGCAACCGGCGACGACGTCGACATCCGGCATCAGCGACGCGAGCGCCCGCACGGCGGTCGACTTGGCGGTCCCTTTCTCACCGCGCACGAGCACGCCGCCGACCGCCGGACTGACCGCGTTGAGCAGGAGGGCCAGCCGCAGATCGTCCATCCCGACGACCGCGGTGAACGGATAGGGGGTGCTCATCGCCTGATCACTCCTTCGCTTGAGCCCGGCAACGTGAGCCTCGCCGGCGATTGAGGCGCGGGGGGTCCCCCACGCCCGCAGGGCGCAGGCAGGGGGCCCTCCCAC
>NZ_JABZEE010000080.1 GCF_013387495.1 Streptomyces sp. PKU-EA00015
CCTGCCGCCGGCCCGGCGACCCCGCCGCCCGCGTCCGCCCCGGACAGGCCCCGGACGAGCCCGCCCCGCCCCGCCGTGTCCCCCGAGCGCCCCACGCCGCCCGCGACCGCCGCTGCTCCCTGGGCCCCGCCGGGGGACGGGAGCATCCCGGAGGAGACCACCACCCGCCTGCGTCCCACCGCCCCGGCGCCCGGACCCCGACGGGTACCCGCCCCCGCGGCGCAGCCGCCGGTCGTGCCGCCCGTGCCGCGGCGAAGGCCCGTGGGACACGTCGACATGACGCCGCGGCCCGGTGCACCCCGGCCGCCCGCCAACCACTGGGCCCCGCCCGAGGCCCCCACCGAACTGACCACGCGGCTGCGGCCCGTACGCACCCGGCACCCCGCGCGGACGGTCGGCGCCGTCACCTGCGTAGTCCTCGGGCTCGGGCTGATCGGCGGCGCCGTGACCGGCCTGTGGCTCACCGGCGACTCCAGCGCCGACACCGCCGAGCGCGACACCTACGCGAAGGTGCGCTCCATGTGGCACAGCGTCCCCGTGGACAAGCTGTTCCCACCCACTCTCAAGGGCAACGGTGCCGGACCCGGCGGGGCCGACCGCGTCTGGACGCGGATCGCCGTCGCCCCGGACAGCGGCTGCGCACCCACGCTCGACCCGCTGCTCGTCAAGACGCTGGAGCCGGTCGGCTGCGCCCGTGTCGTGCGTGCCACGTACACCGACGCCACCGCGAGCAGCGTCACCACGGTCGGTCTCGTCTTCACCGAGGCCGAGCGGGACGGCATGCTCGCGCTGCACAACCGGTTCGCCACCGAAGGGCTCGGCGAGCGCACCGATCTGATGCCCCGCACGCTGCCGGCCAAGGGCACGGTCGCGGCCGGATTCGGCGACGAGCAGCGTGCCAGCTGGACCGTCGACGTCGTGACCGAGGCGCCCGTCGTCGTCTACGCCGTCTCCGGTTTCGCCGACGGCCGCCCCGTCCCCGACCCGCAGCCCGCCGACGAGGCCAAGGCGGACGGCGCGACGACCGCCCCCGCGCAGTCCGGGCTCGGCCACGACGCCGCCGGCATCGCCGACCGCATCGAACGGGGCCTGCGGATCGCCGTCGGCCGTGCCACGGAGGAGACCGAATGAGCCTCCACCCGCGCCGCCACCGCCTCAGCGCCGCACTCGTCGCCGCGGCCTTCTCCGTGCTGCCCGCCGCGACGCCCGCGCACGCCGACGCGATCCGCGCCCAGCAGTGGAGCCTGGACGCCCTCCACACCGACCAGGCCTGGCAGACGACCAGGGGCGAGGGCATCACGGTCGCCGTCCTGGACACGGGCGTCGACGACCAGCACCCGGACCTCGCCGGATCCGTGCTGCCCGGCAAGGACTTCATCGGCTTCGGCGCCCGGCGCGGCGACCGCCCCTGGGCCCGTCACGGCACCGCGATGGCGGGCATCATCGCCGCCCACGGGCACGGCCCGGGCCAGGAGGCCGGCGTGATGGGCATCGCCCCGGAGGCGAAGATCCTGCCCGTCCGCGTCATCCTCGAAGGCGGCGACAAGGCGCGTGACCGGGCACGCAAGTCACGTGGCACGGCCCTCGCCCAGGGCATCCGCTGGGCGGCCGACCAAGGTGCCGACGTCATCAACCTCTCGCTCGGCGACGACAGCGAGTCGGCCCACCCCGAGGCGGGCGAGGACGCCGCCGTCCAGTACGCCCTCTCCAAGGGCGCCGTCGTCGTCGCCTCCGCGGGCAACGGCGGCGAGAAGGGCGACCACATCTCCTACCCCGCCGCCTACCCGGGCGTGATCGCGGTGACGGCGGTCAACCGTTTCGGGACGCACGCCTCCTTCTCCACCCGCCGCTGGTACGCCACGGTCAGCGCCCCCGGCGTCGACATCGTGCTCGCCGACCCGGACCGGAAGTACTACCAGGGCTGGGGGACCAGCGCCGCCGCGGCCTTCGTCTCGGGCGCCGTCGCCCTCGTCCGGTCCGCCCACCCGGACCTCACACCGGCCCAGATCAAGAAGCTCCTGCGCGACACGGCCCGCAACGCCCCCGAGGGCGGCCGCGACGACTCCCGGGGCTACGGGTTCGTCGATCCGGCAGCGGCGATCGCCGAAGGTGCGCGGCTGCGGCCCGGCGACCTGAGGGCGGCCGCGTCCGGCTACGACGAGCCGTACTTCGGCCGGGGCCCCGACCCGGAGGAGGACGGCGTCGAACCGGCAGGCTGGCTCGCCCCCGTGGCCGGCGGCCTCGGCGTACTGACCCTCGCCGCGGCCGTCGTGCTCTGGAGAGGAGGCCGCCGGGGCCACGGCGGCTCCGTCTGACGCGAGCCGGGACCGTCGACGCGGCCGCGCAACCCGCGAGCGGGACGCCGCAACCCGCGGCCCCGTCCTGACGAGAGGCGCGCGCCGGCGGTCACGAGCAGGACGTTACGCTCGACGCGTGGCGCTCAAGAACATCCCGGACCCCGGTTTCTCCGACGACGACGGCACCGCCGACCCCGCCCTTCAGGCGGCGCTCGCCGCCTGGGCCGAGGACCGCACCGCCGAACGGCCCGTGCTGGAGGCGCTCAGGAGCGCACGGCTCCTCGTCCCCGTCGTCGCCGTCCTCGGCGAGGTCGAGGAGGACGAGAACGGGCTGCGCCGCGAGAAGACCAGCGACATGGCCGTGCCCACCCTGACGGCCGGTGATCGCCGTGCGCTGCCCGCGTTCACCTCGATCGCCTCGCTCGCCCTGTGGGACCCCGAGGCCCGCCCCGTGGCCGTCCCGCTGCACCAGGCGCTCCAGGCCGCGGCGCACGAGAAGGCGGACACGCTCGTCATCGACCTGGCCGGCCCGGTCCCGTATCAGCTGACCGGACACGCCCTGCTCGCCCTCGCCGAGGGCCGCACCAGCACCGAGCCCCTCGCCGATCCGGCCGTCACCGCCGCCGTGCGCGACAGGCTGGCCGCCGAGCCCGCCGTCCTGCGCGCGCACCTGGGGCCCGGCCGCGACGCGGACGGCACCCTCGCGCTCGTCCTCGCGCCGGACGCGGTCCCGGCCGAGGCGGGGCGACGTGTCGCCGAGGCGCTGGCGGCCGACGACGTACTGAGGGCCCGCCTGGTGCGGGGCCTCGACCTGGCACTGCTGCCGGCCGGGGCCACCCCTCCGGGCGGGCCCTTCTACGTCAGGGAGTAGGTCTCCGAACAGGTCAGCCGTGGACCGGGCCGGTGTACTTCTCGCCCGGTCCCTGGCCCGGCTCGTCCGGCACCAGCGACGCCTCGCGGAACGCGAGCTGCAGCGACTTCAGTCCGTCGCGCAGCGGAGCCGCGTGGAAGGAGCTGATCTCGGTCGTGCTCGCGTCGAGCAGACCGGCCAGCGCGTGCACCAGCTTGCGGGCCTCGTCGAGGTCCTTGTGGTCATCGCCGTCCTCGGTCAGACCGAGCTTGACGGCGGCGGCGCTCATCAGGTTGACGGCGACCGTGACGATCACCTCGACCGCGGGGACCTCGGCGATGTCGCGGGTCATGGCGTCGAAGTCGGGGGCCTCCTGGGCGGAGGGCTCTTGGGGGGAGGTCGCGTCACTCATGACGCACACGATATGCCCCGCCGCGCAGGTCACCGCCGCGGCCACCGGTTAGCCGCATCGCCCGGGAGCTGCTAACCTTGTGTGACGACCGGCTGGACACCTGCGTGCCCAGCCCACAAGTGGAGGCTCCGATCTCCCACCTGGCCGCCCTCCGGGCGGCGGGTCACCGGTCAGGCGGCGCCCATCGTTCCGTACGGACGATGGAGTCGCCCGATGTGCGCCCCGCGGTCCACCGCGGCGGTGCTCCGGTATTCATGGAGCAGCCGCCTGTGTCCCGTCCGGGGCATTTTTCGTGTTCCGGCGCGGTTGGTCTGACGAAACAGACGTTACGCGGCTGTCTGCCAGGCGGTCGTGTGGTGCTACTTAGGAGGATCCATCAGCGCCGAGCCCCGCATCAACGACCGGATTCGCGTTCCCGAGGTGCGACTTGTCGGTCCCAGCGGCGAGCAGGTCGGGATTGTTCCGCTTGCCAAGGCCCTGGAGCTTGCGCAGGAGTACGACCTCGACCTGGTCGAGGTCGCGGCGAACGCCCGTCCGCCCGTGTGCAAGCTCATGGACTACGGGAAGTTCAAGTACGAGTCGGCCATGAAGGCCCGTGAGGCGCGCAAGAACCAGGCGCACACGGTCATCAAGGAGATGAAGCTCCGGCCGAAGATCGACCCGCACGACTACGACACCAAGAAGGGTCACGTCGTCCGGTTCCTCAAGCAGGGCGACAAGGTCAAGATCACGATCATGTTCCGTGGTCGTGAGCAGTCCCGCCCCGAACTTGGCTTCCGTCTTCTGCAGCGTCTCGCGGCGGACGTCGAGGACCTCGGCTTCATCGAGTCGAACCCGAAGCAGGACGGCCGGAACATGATCATGGTTCTCGGCCCGCACAAGAAGAAGACCGAGGCCATGGCCGAGGCGCGTGAGGCCCAGGCGGCACGCAAGGCGGAGCGCCAGGGCTCGCAGGACGCCGACGCCTCGGCCGACACAGCCTCCGAGGGGTGACCCGCGGGGCCAGCCGGACAGGCGGCCCCCGGTCCCGCCCGGAACCCACAACGAAGATCTGACGCTCCCGCAGTCCGGTGCCCGCACCGGGGGAGCGCCACTGATGAGGAGATACGGCGCGATGCCGAAGAACAAGACGCACAGCGGTGCCAAGAAGCGCTTCAAGATCACCGGCTCCGGCAAGGTGCTCCGTGAGCGCGCCGGCAAGCGCCACCTGCTCGAGCACAAGTCGTCCCGTCTGACGCGCCGCCTCACCGGCAACGCCGAGATGGCCCCGGGCGACGCCGCGAAGATCAAGAAGCTTCTCGGCAAGTGACGTCCTCCGTCCCCGACGCAGGGGACGGGACGCCGGGACCGGGACCTATTCGTTTCCGGGCCGTGTGATCACGCACCACGGCCCCGCTACAAGGAGTTAACAAGTGGCACGCGTCAAGCGGGCAGTCAACGCCCACAAGAAGCGCCGGGCGATCCTCGAGCAGGCCAGCGGTTACCGCGGCCAGCGTTCGCGCCTGTACCGCAAGGCCAAGGAGCAGGTCACCCACTCTCTGGTCTACAACTACAACGACCGCAAGAAGCGCAAGGGCGACTTCCGTCAGCTGTGGATCCAGCGCATCAACGCCGCTGCCCGCGCCAACGGCATCACCTACAACCGCTTCATCCAGGGTCTGAAGGCCGCCAACGTCGAGGTGGACCGCAAGATCCTGGCCGAGCTTGCGGTCAACGACGCAGGCGCGTTCGCCGCGCTGGTCGAGGTCGCCCAGAAGGCGCTGCCGAGCGACGTCAACGCGCCCAAGGCTGCCTGACGGCCGCACCGAGCCGACCGGACCCGCAGGCCCCTGGGCCTGCGGGTCCGGTGTGTTTGACCCAGCCCCGCGACCGACCCCCAGCCGACCGAGGAAGAGAGCCCCAGGCGCCCATGCCCACCCCCGAGCTGATCTCCCCGCGTTCCCCGCGGGTCGCCGCCGCCCGGCGGCTCGCCAAGCGGAACTTCCGGGGGAAGGACCGGCTGTTCATCGCCGAGGGGCCGCAGGCCGTCCGTGAGGCCGTCGCCCACCGGGGCCCCGGCGGCGAACCGACCCTCGTCGAGCTGTTCACCACCGTGGAGGCGGCCGAGCGGTACGCCGACATCGTCGACGCCGCCCGCGCCGCGGGCGCCCGCGTGCACCACGCCGCCGACACCGTGCTCGCCGAGGTGTCCCAGACCGTCACCCCGCAGGGGCTCGTCGGGGTGTGCCGCTTCCTGGACTCGCCGTTCGAGGACATCCTCGCCGCCCGGCCCAGGCTCGTCGCCGTCCTCGCCCACGTACGGGACCCGGGCAACGCGGGCACCGTGCTGCGCTGCGCCGACGCCGCGGGCGCCGACGCCGTCGTCCTCACGGACGCCTCCGTCGACCTCTACAACCCCAAGTCCGTACGCGCGTCGGTCGGGTCGCACTTCCACCTGCCGGTCGCCGTGGGCGTCCCCGTGGAACAGGCCGTCCGGGGCCTGAAGGAGGCCGGCGTGCGCGTACTCGCCGCCGACGGCGCGGGCGACGACGACCTCGACGACGAGCTCGACGCCGGGACCATGGGCGGGCCCACCGCCTGGATCTTCGGCAACGAGGCATGGGGCCTGCCGGAGGAGACACGAGCCCTCGCCGACGCCGTCGTACGCGTCCCCATCCACGGCAAGGCCGAGAGTCTGAACCTGGCCACCGCCGCCGCCGTATGTCTGTATGCCTCGGCGCGCGCCCAGCGGGCCGGGGCGCGGGGCGCCGCCCGCTGAGGGAGTACTCGCTCAGGGGGTCCGTCACGTCACGTTCAGCTAGTAGGGTGACGGGCTCGGGGCCCACTCGGCAGCGGAGAGGTGGGGTACGGGGACATGACCGTCGGGACCAGCAGGCCGAACCGGACAACGGAGGCCGCCCTGTGCCGCACCGGCGGTCCCGAGGTGTCCGGGGCCGTGGCCGTCATCGACCCCGACGACCTCCCCGACGGGCTGGTCGTCGCGGACGAGACCGGCCTCGTCGTCTGCTTCAACGAGGCCGCCGTGCGCATCACCGCCGTGTCCAAGGCCGACGCCATCGGCGCCCCGCTGGAGCGCGCACTGCCGCTGGAGGACCTCAAGGGCCGCCGCTGGTGGACGCTGACCGATCCCTACGGCGGACTCCCCACCCGGGTCGGCCAGCCCGAGCGCAACCTGCTGCTCCCCGGCGGCCGCGAGATCCTCGTGTCCGCCCGTTACGTGCGCGACGTGCCCACCGGGCCGCTGCGCCGGCTCGTCGTCAGCCTCCGCGGCACCGAGGCCCGGCGCCGTACCGAACGCAGCCACGCCGAACTGATCGCCACCGTCGCCCACGAGCTGCGCTCCCCGCTGACCTCCGTCAAAGGTTTCACGGCGACCCTGCTCGCCAAGTGGGAGAGGTTCACCGACGACCAGAAGCGGCTGATGCTGGAGACCGTCGACGCCGACGCGGGCCGGGTCACCCGCCTCATCGCCGAGCTCCTCGACATATCCCGCATCGACTCCGGCCGGCTCGAGATCCGGCGCCAGCCCGTCGACATCGCCGCCGCCGTCACCCGCCATGTCCAGGCGCACACAGCCGCCGGCCAGGCGCCCGACCGGTTCCTCGTCCGTATCCGGCCGGGGCTGCCGGATCTGTGGGCCGACCCCGACAAGATCGACCAGGTCCTCGCCAACCTGCTGGAAAATGCGGTGCGCCACGGCGAGGGAACCGTCACGATCGAGGTGGCGCCGGCACCGGCGAAGAACGACGAGAAGGGCACGGCAGTCACCGTGAGCGACGAGGGTCCCGGCATCCCCGAGGAGTCGATGGGCCGTGTCTTCACCCGCTTCTGGCGGGGGAGCAAGCGCGGCGGCACCGGGCTGGGCCTCTACATCGTCAAGGGCATCGTCGAGGCGCACGGCGGGACGATCACCGTCGGCCGGGGACCCGGCGGCGGCGCCGAGTTCCGATTTATCCTGCCCGTCGGCACTCCGGCCCACCTCCTGTAGAGGCCGCCGGGCAGCCCACGGGCTCATCCGCATCCCCGCACCCCGTTAGACTCGGCCTTTGGCACCTTTGCGTCCTCGGTCGTCCCTGGTCGACGTGCGGGGTCCCCAGCCAGCCCATTCGGAAGTACGGGAAGAGATGTCCGCACCCAATAAGTCGTACGACCCTGTTGAGGTCGAGGCACTGAAACCGGAAGAGATCGAGCGCATGCGGGACGAGGCGCTCGCCGCCTTCGCCGCCGCCGCCGACCTCGAAGCGCTCGCCCACGCGAAGACCGCGCACACCGGTGGCACCTCGCCGCTCTCCCTCGCCAACCGCGAGATCGGCGCACTGCCGCCGCAGGCCAAGGCCGAGGCCGGCAAGCGCGTGGGCCAGGCCCGCGGCGCCGTCAGCAAGGCGCTGGCCGCGCGCCAGGCCGAGCTGGAGGCCGAGCGGGACGCCCGGGTGCTCGTCGAGGAGTCCGTCGACGTCACGCTGCCCTACGACCGTGTCCCGGCAGGTGCCCGCCACCCGCTGACCACGCTCATGGAGCGCATCGAGGACGTCTTCGTGGCCATGGGCTACGAGGTGGCCGAAGGTCCCGAGGTCGAGACCGAGTGGCTCAATTTCGACGCGCTCAACATCGCCGCCGACCATCCCGCCCGCGGAGAGCACGACACCTTCTTCGTCGCCGACGCCGACGGCACCTCGGACTCCGGCGTCGTGCTGCGCACGCACACCTCGCCCGTCCAGGTCCGGTCGATGCTGGACCGCGAGCCGCCGGTCTACGTGATCTGCCCCGGCCGCGTCTACCGCACCGACGAGCTGGACGCCACGCACACCCCGGTGTTCCACCAGGTCGAGCTGCTGGCCGTCGACGAGGGCCTGACCATGGCCGACCTCAAGGGCACTCTCGACCACATGGTCCAGGCGCTGTTCGGCGAGGGCATGAAGACCCGGCTGCGGCCGAACTTCTTCCCGTTCACCGAGCCGTCCGCCGAGATGGACATGGTGTGCTACGTGTGCCGCGGCGAGTCCGTCGGCAACCCGGACCGGCCCTGCCGCACCTGCTCCAGCGAGGGCTGGATCGAGCTCGGGGGCTGCGGCATGGTCAACCCGAAGGTGCTCATCGCCTGCGGTGTCGACCCCCAGAAGTACAGCGGATTCGCCTTCGGGTTCGGCATCGAGCGGATGCTGATGTTCCGCCACAACGTCGAAGACATGCGAGACATGGTCGAGGGTGACGTCCGGTTCACCCGGCCGTTCGGGATGGAGATCTGATGCGGGTCCCGCTTTCTTGGCTGCGGGAGTACGTCGACCTGCCGGCGACGGAGACCGGCCGTGACGTCCAGACCAAGCTCATCTCCGCCGGCCTCGAGGTCGAGACCGTCGAGCAGCTCGGCACCGGGCTCAAGGGCCCCCTCGTCGTCGGCCAGGTCCTGACCATCGAGGAGCTCGACGGCTTCAAGAAGCCGATCCGCTTCTGCACCGTCGACGTCGGCCAGGCCAATGGCACGGGTGAGCCGCAGGAGATCGTCTGCGGCGCGCGGAATTTCTCCGTCGGCGACAAGGTCGTCGTGGTCCTGCCGGGCGCGGTGCTGCCCGGCGACTTCGCGATCTCCGCCCGTAAGACGTACGGCAGGACGTCCCACGGCATGATCTGCTCCGGCGACGAGCTCGGCATGGGCGACGACGGCAGCGGGGGCATCATCGTGCTGCCGCCCGAGCACGAGGTCGGAACCGACGCGATCGAGCTCCTCGAGCTCGTCGACGAGGTCCTCGACATCGCCGTCACCCCGGACCGCGGCTACTGCCTGTCGATGCGCGGTGTCGCCCGCGAGGCGGCCATCGCCTACGGGCTGCCGCTGCGTGACCCGGCGCTGCTCGACGTGCCCGCGCCCAACTCCTACGGCTACGAGGTCCAGGTCTCCGACCCCGTCGGCTGCGACCGCTTCACCGCGCGCACCGTCGTCGGCCTGGAGCCCGAGGCCCGCTCCCCGATCTGGCTGCAGCGCCGGCTGCAGAAGGCCGGGATGCGCCCGATCTCGCTCGCCGTCGACATCACCAACTACGTGATGCTCGAGCTCGGCCAGCCGCTCCACGCCTACGACCGCTCCCGTGTCGACGGGCCGATCGGGGTGCGCCGAGCCCAGCCCGGCGAGCAGCTCACCACCCTCGACGGCACCAAGCGCGTCCTCGACGCCGAGGACCTCGTCATCACCGACAACCGCGGCCCCATCGGCCTCGCGGGCGTCATGGGCGGGGCCGACACCGAGATCGCGGACGCCCAGCCCGACCCGGAGACCGGCCGGATCAGCGGCACGACCGAGGTCGTGATCGAGGCAGCGCACTTCGACCCGATCGCCATCGCCCGCACGGCGCGCCGCCACAAGCTGTCCTCCGAGGCGTCCAAGCGCTTCGAGCGCGGCGTCGACCCGCAGGCCGCGGCCGCCGCCGCGCAGCGGACCGTCGACCTGCTGGTGCTGCTCGCGGGCGGCACCGCCGAGGCCGGCGTCACCCAGATCACCGCGGCCGCCGCCCCGCGCACCGTCACGATGCCGGCCGACCACCCCGACCGGGTGGCAGGCGTCGCGTACGGGCGCGAGACCGTGGTGCGCCGCCTCCAGGAGGTCGGCTGCGACGTCCTGGGCCAGGACGAGCTCGTCGTCACCGTCCCGTCGTGGCGCCCCGACCTCGCCCACCCGAACGACCTCGCCGAGGAGGTCATCCGGCTCGAGGGCTACGAGAACCTGCCCTCCACGCTGCCCACGCCGCCGTCCGGCCGCGGCCTCACCGCCCGGCAGCGGCTGCACCGCCGGGTCGGCCGGGCGCTGGCCGGTGCCGGGTACGTCGAGGCGCCGAACTACCCGTTCGTCTCCGAGCAGGTCTTCGACCAGCTCGGCCTCGACGCGGACGACCCGTGCCGCAGTGTCGTCAAGCTCGTCAACCCCCTCTCCGACGAGGAGCCGGCGCTGCGCACCACGCTGCTGCCGGGTCTGCTCGGCGCACTGCGCCGCAACGACGGCAGGGGCAGCCACGACCTGGCGCTCTTCGAGACCGGACTGGTCTTCCGGCCGACCGGCCACGAACGGCGGGCGGTCCAGCTGCCCGTCGACCGCCGTCCGACCGACGAGCAGATCGCCGAGCTGAACGCGGCGCTGCCGCACCAGCCGCGTCATGCGGCGGTCGTGCTGTCCGGCGCCCGTGAGCAGGCCGGCTGGTGGGGCAAGGGCCGCCCGGCGGGCTGGGCGGACGCCGTCGAGGCCGCCCGGACCGTGGCGGCCGAGGCAGGTGTCGAACTCATCGTCCGCAAGGGCCAGTACGGTCCCTGGCACCCGGGACGCTGCGCCGTCCTCTCGGTCGCCGTGGACGGCGAGGAGCACACCGTCGGCTTCGCCGGCGAGCTGCACCCGCGCGTGCTGAAGTCCCTGGGCCTGCCGGAGCGCACCTGCGCGATGGAGCTGGACCTGGACCGGGTCGAGGGCGCGGCGACGGGTGTCGTGCAGGCCCCGAGCATCTCCACCTTCCCGGTGGCCACGCAGGACGTGGCGCTCGTCGTCGCGGACGACGTGCCCGCGGCGGACGTGGAGGCGGCGCTGCGCGAGGGCGCGGGCGAACTGCTGGAGGCGGTCCGGCTGTTCGACGTGTTCACCGGCGAGCAGATCGGCGAGGGCCGCAAGTCGCTGGCGTACGCGCTGCGGTTCCGCGCGCCCGACCGCACCCTGACGGTCGACGAGGCGTCGGCCGCACGGGATGCGGCGGTGTCGCTGGCGGCCGAGCGCACGGGAGCGGTACTGCGGGGCGCGTGACGCCTGAGGATCCGGGGCCCGGGGGCGCTGCCCCCGGGCCCCGTCGTGCGTCCGCCCGGCCCCGACCCGGCGCC
>NZ_JABZEE010000081.1 GCF_013387495.1 Streptomyces sp. PKU-EA00015
GTCGTGCGTCCGCCCGGCCCCGACCCGGCGCCGCGGCGCTCCTCGTCACCTGCGTGACGACGGCGCGCGGGTACCGGCGCAGTCGGGGAAGCACTGCGCCGGTACCCGTCCGGAACCTCCCGTCGCCAGGGTCTGTGCTGCCTCGCGGTGTCCGGCAGGAGCCGGACTGCCGCTGCGGCCGGCGCCGTCCGCCCTGCCGCGGAGTGTCGGGCAGATCAGCAGGGCAGACGACGCGAGGGGGGCCGCCGCACTGTACGAGGGGGAGCCGGCGGCCCGGCCGCCTCTGTGAGAGGCAGTTCAGTCAACCGGCCCCCGGTGTGCGGCGGGAGAGCACGCACGGTGCGGAACGGGGCACTTGTTTCACACCCCGTGCGAATCGTCCTCTACTAGGCTGAGGCGGACCGAGTCACCGGAGGGGGCCCATGCAGCCCAACACTCTGCTCGACGCCCTGCTCGACGAAGCGGGCATCTCCCACGCCGGTCTCGCGGCGCGCGTCAATCAGGCCGGCCGGGCCAGAGGACTGTCGCTGCGCTACGAACACACCGCCGTGGCCCGCTGGTTGAAGGGCCAGCGCCCGCGAGGGCAGGTGCCGGATCTGATCTGCGAGGTCTTCGCCGTCCGGCTGCGCCGCGTCGTCACGCTCGACGACATCGGCCTCGGCGTACCGGGCGAGCCCGCGCCGTCGCAGGGGTCGTCGCTGTCCGGCTTCGTGGAGCGCGCCGCGGCCCTGTGGCGCTCCGACGAACAGCAGCGTCCGCACATCGTCGAGGCGCCTGCCGTCACCGGCACGCCGGCCGTGATGCCGGTCTGGGAATGGGAGAACCCTCCCGAGGACTCGGACGTCTCCCGCGCCGGCCTGACGTGCGTGAGCATGGCCGACATAGAGATGCTCAGGGCAGCCCGTGCCCACTACGAGCTGATGTACCGCAAGGCCGGCGGCATCGCGACCCGCTTCCGCGTCGTCGGCTTTCTCAATGCCGAGACCGCCCCGCTGCTGCGCGGCGCGTACAGCGACACCCTCGGCCGCCAACTGCACCGCGCGACCGGCGGACTTGTCGCCGTCGCCGGGATCTGTGCGTACGACTCCGACGCGCACGGTCTCGCCCAGCGCTACTTCCACCAGGCGCTGCGCCTGGCGAAGGCCAGCGGCGACCGGGGACTCGGCGCGTACGTGATCGCGCTGCTCGTCAACCAGTCGCTGTTCATGTCCGACTTCCGCCAGGCCGTCGCCTTCGCGGAGGCCGCGCTGCGTGCCGCCGGGCACCAGATCACGCCCGCGCTCGCGGCCGACCTGTACGCGATGCAGGCCAAGGCGTACGCCCAGCTCGGCGACGCCACGAGCGCACTGCGGTGCATCCGCCGGGCCGAGTCGGAGGCGGAGCGGATCCGTCCGGGGTACGAGCCGGACGAGACGGGCTACGTCCAGCCGGGGCTGGTCAACGTCCAGGTGGCGGAAGCCCTGTTGAGCCTGGGCGACCTGGCCGCGGCCCGCGAGCACGCGGCGACCGCGGTGGAAACTCCCGCGCACGACCGCGGCCGGGTGCACCGGCTGGCGATGCTCAGCCAGATCGAACTGCGCCAGGGCGAGGCGGACCGCGCGGCGCGGACGGCGGCTCGGATGGTGGAGCGGGTCCGGGGGATGGAGTCGCAGCGGCTGCGGGACCGTCTGCGGGCCGTGCGCGAGCATCTGGTGACCAGTGGCTGTGCCGATGCCACCGAGGCGGCCCATCTCATCGACGGAGCGCTGCGCGTTCCCCTCTGAGCCGGGCCCTGCTGCCATATTGCCATCGACTTGTCGGAAGGTGGCAGAAGCGTGCAGTGGACGAACTTAAGCGAACGAACTGTGTATGAAAACCGTTGGTTCAGGGTCAATCTGGCGGATGTCGCGCTCCCGGACGGCCGTCACCTGGACCACTTCCTGATTCGGCTCCGCCCGGTCGCCGTCGCGACCGCGGTCAACGAGGCCAACGAGGTGCTGATGCTCTGGCGGCACCGCTTCATCACCGACAGCTGGGGCTGGGAACTCGCCGCGGGAGTCGTCGAGGACGGTGAGAGCGTCGCCGACGCGGCGGCGCGGGAGATGGAGGAGGAGACCGGCTGGCGTCCCGGTCCCCTCCGTCATCTGCTCACCGTCGAGCCGTCCAACGGCCTCACCGATGCCCGGCACCACCTCTACTGGGCCGAGGACGCCACCTACATCGGCCACCCCGAGGACGACTTCGAGTCCTCACGCCGCGAGTGGGTACCGCTCAAGCTGGTGCCCGACATGATCGCCCGCGGTGAGGTCCCGGCCGCCAACATGGCGGCCGGACTGCTGATGCTCCACCATCTGCGGCTGGGGTAGGGGCCCGGGCCTAGGGGCTCACCGCCTGCCACACCGCGACCGCCAGCGCCCCCAGTGCGGTGAGCGCCGCCACGGCGGGCAGGGGCCATCGGGCGTGTTCGAGCGCCCCGACGCGAGCGGTCAGGTCGGCCAGTTCCCGGTCGATCTGGTCGCCCCGCTGGGCCAGCAGTGCCAGATGGCCGTCGATACGGGCCAGTCCCACGTCGATGCTGCGGCGCAGTTCGGCGAATTCCTCGACGGCCAGTAAGTGATCAGGGTCGGTGGACACGGATGCTTCTCCTGTTCGGGTAGTCGTACGCGGACCCTTGCTGAACGCGACCGAGTCAACTCACCCCGGCGGGAGGGCGGGAGCGTGCGCGCATGGCATATGCGGGCACGCCCCGCGCACCCCGTGTGAATCCCTGTTCGAATTCTCCTGCGGCCGCGTCAGGAGTAGGTGTAGAAGCCCGAGCCGGACTTCCGGCCGAGCCGGCCCGCGTCGACCATCCGCTGGAGCAGCGGGGGAGCGGCGTACAGAGGCTCCTTGTACTCGGCGTACATCGAGTCGGCGACCGAGGCGACCGTGTCCAGGCCGATCAGGTCCGACAGCTTCAGCGGTCCCATGGGGTGGGCGCAGCCCATCTCCATGCCGTTGTCGATGTCCTCACGGCTGGCGATGCCCGACTCGAACATCCGGATCGCGGACAGCAGGTACGGGATGAGCAGGGCGTTCACCACGAAGCCGGAGCGGTCCTGCGCCCGGATCGGGTGCTTGTCCAGCACCTGCTGCACCACGGCCTCGGAGCGCTTGATCGTCTCCTCGGAGGTGGTCAGTGCCGGAATCAGTTCGACCAGCTTCTGCACCGGGGCCGGGTTGAAGAAGTGGATGCCGATGACCTGGTCGGGACGCGAGGTCGCGACGGCCAGCTTCACCAGCGGGATCGAGGAGGTGTTGGAGGCGAGGATCGCGTCCTGCCGGGTCACCACCTGATCGAGTACCTGGAAGATCTCGGTCTTGACCTGCTCGTTCTCGACCACGGCCTCGATGACGAGATCGCGGTCGGCGAACTCCCCGAGGTCGGTCGTGAAGGAGAGGCGCTCCAGGGTGGCGTCGCGCTCCTCCTCGGTGATCTTGCCGCGCTCGGCCGCCTTCGTCAGGGAGTTGTACAGCCGGGTGCGGCCGATCTCCAGCGCCTCGCCCGTGGTCTCGGCCACCTTCACCTCGAGGCCGCTGCGGGCGCACACCTCCGCGATGCCCGCGCCCATCTGGCCGCAGCCCACCACTCCGACGCGTGCAATGTCGGCCATTGAGTCCGTCACCTGATGCCTTTCGCTGGTCCTTCGGTCGGCAGGTCCCCCGTACGGTTCCGGCGCCCACCGACCCCCCGACGTTACTCCGGATGCGTGGGTGGCCGAGCCGCAGGGGCGGGCATGCTCTGCGGGACACGGCAATCGCTACCGTCGGCGACAAGGGTGGGCATATGGGGCATTTGAGGAGAAGAGGTTTTGTGGTCGCGACGGCCGGAGCACTGGCCGCGCTCGCGACGACCGGGGAAGCGGCGGCCTTCGCCCGCTCCTTGGAGAGGGCCGGGACAGCGGGGGAAGGGGTACCGATGGGCAGGGCCGCGCGGGGGAAGCGGGCCACGCGGGAGTTCCGCGGGATGTGGCTGGCGACGGTCGGCAACCGCGACTGGCCCTCGGTGCCGGGCCTGAGCGCGGCCGAGCAGCGCGCCGAGCTGCTGGCCCACCTCGACATCGCGGTGGAGCGCCGGCTGAACGCAGTGATGTTCCAGGTGCGGCCGACGGCCGACGCGCTGTGGCCGTCGCCGTACGAGCCGTGGAGCCAGTACCTCACCGGTGTCCAGGGGCGGGACCCCGGCTGGGACCCGCTCGGCACCGCGGTGCGGGAGGCGCACCGGCGCGGTCTGGAACTGCATGCCTGGTTCAACCCTTACCGGGTCGCGATCCACGCGGACCCCTCCCGGCTGGTGCGCTGCCATCCGGCCAGGCAGCACCCGGACTGGATCGTTCCGTACGGCGGGAAGCTGTACTACAACCCCGGCATTCCTGAGGTCCGGGCCTTCGTCGAGGACGCCATACTGGACGCCGTCCGCCGCTACGACATCGATGCCGTGCACTTCGACGACTACTTCTACCCGTATCCCGTCGCCGGCCAGTACTTCGACGACGACGCGGCCTGGGCCCGCTACGGCTCGGGATACGCGAACAGGGCCGCCTGGCGCCGGGCCAACGTCGACCTGCTGGTGCGGGAGACGGGCGCGCGGATCACGCGTGAGAAGAAGCACGTCCGCTTCGGGATCAGCCCCTTCGGCGTGTGGCGCAACGCGTCCACCGACCCGGCCGGGTCCCGCACGACGGCGGGCGTGCAGACGTACGACGACCTCTACGCCGACACCCGCACCTGGGTCAGGCGGGGCTGGATCGACTACGTCGTCCCGCAGGTGTACTGGCACATGGGCTTCGCCGCCGCCGACTACTCGACGCTCGTGCCCTGGTGGTCGGACGTCGCCGACGGCACGGGAGTCGACCTGTACATCGGCGAGGCGCTGTACAAGGTGGGAATCCCGGGCCAGCCGGCGGCATGGCACGACCCCGCGGAGCTCTCCCGCCACCTCACGTACGCCTCGCAGTACCCGCAGGTGGGCGGTCACTGCTTCTTCTCGGCGCTGGAGGTGGGGGCCGATCCTCTGGGGGCGATGACGAAGGTGGTGGAGGACCACTACCCGACCCGGGTGCGGACGGGGGACTGAGCCCGGAGCCCGCGCTCCCGGACCGGGACGGTGTGGTCAGGACTTCTCGTGGTGCTGGACCACGCAGTCGGGCCCGGGGGACAGCACCGCTTCGTGCCCGTCGTCGAAACGGACGCGGTACGGAGGAGTGCCGTCGGGTCCCAGCACCTTGAGGACTTCGGCGTGCTTGTCGTGCTGCCCCACGGTTCTGCCGTGCACCAGCAGCGTGTCGCCCTCGTTTGCTTGCATCGGGAGTGACCTCCTCGGCAACCGGTCCGTTTGGTGGGTCTTTTCGAGTCTACGGCCGGGGGTGCGCCGCGCATCCCCGGCCTGGACCTCAGGTGCGGGCCCGCTGGGTGACCGCGATGCACACGAGGACGCCCACGGCGGCGAGAGGGGCCTCCGGGGAGAGGGTCTCGCCGAGGAGGGCCACCGACCAGACCAGGGTGAGCAGCGGCTGGGCGAGCTGTAGCTGGCTGGCCCTGGCGATGCCGATCTCGGCCATGCCGCGGTACCAGACGTACAGCCCGAGGAAGGTCGATCCGACCGCCACCCAGACCAGTCCGGTCACGCCCTTGGCGGTGAGGTGCACCGGCTCGACGGAGAGGGCGACGACGGACCCGGCCACGCTCAGCGGCAGACACATGACCAGCGCCCAGCCGATGACGTGCCATCCGGGCATCACCGAGGCGAGCCTGCCGCCCTCGGTGTAGCCGGCGGCGCAGACCAGCAGGGCGCCGAAGAGGTACAGATCGCCCGTGTGCAGGGCCCCGCCGCTCTGCTGCACGGTGAAGGCGATCACGACGACGGCTCCGGCGAGCGCGGCCGCCCAGAACGTGGGCGACGGCCGGCGACCCGTGCGCAGGGCCGCGAAGACCGCCGTGGTCAGCGGCAGCAGCCCCACGACGACCGCGGCGTGCGAGGCGGTCGAGGTCTGCAGGGCCAGGGTCGTCAGCAGCGGAAAGCCCACGACGACCCCGCCGCCGACGACCGCGAGTCCTGCCCAGTGGCGGCGCTCCGGGACGCGGACGCGCAGCGCCAGCAGGAACCCGCCCGCGACGAGCGCCGCGAGGACACTGCGCACGGCGACCAGGGACCAGGGGCCGAAGCTGTCCAGGCCCCAGACGGTCGAGGGGAACGTCAGCGAGAAGGCGACGACGCCGAGCGCGGCGAGGACCGTGCCGCTGCTGACCGCTATCGTGGTGGTGGGAGTAGCGCTATCCTGTGCTGTCATGCAAGAGCGTAGCAGTGTGGCTGAACTGGCGAACTCGCTGAAGCGGGAACTGGACCGCTACTCACCGGGAGGGAAGCTGCCGTCGAGCAGAGCGCTCGTCGAGCGCTACCGCGTCTCGCCGGTCACCGTCTCCCGCGCGCTCGCCCAGCTCGTCGCCGAAGGGCTCGTCGTCACCCGGCCCGGTGCCGGGGCCTTCCGTGCCCACCCGCGCACCGACGCCCCGCCGGCCGGCGACACCTCCTGGCAGGAGGTCACCCTCAGCGCCGACGCCGCCGCCGAGGCGGTACCGCGCACCGTCGACGCGTCCGGAGTCCTCGTCACCCTGGCCGTGCCCCCGCCGGGCGTCGTCGAGTTCAACGGCGGCTACCTGCACTCCTCGCTCCAGCCCGAACGGGCCATGGCGGCGGCCCTCGCCCGCGCCGGCCGCCGCCCCGGAGCCTGGAGCAGGCCGCCCACCGACGGCCTGCCCGAACTGCGCGACTGGTTCGCCCGCTCGATCGGCGAGACGGTCGGTCCGGCGGACGTCCTGGTCACGGCGGGCGGCCAGTCCGCGCTGACCACCGCCCTGCGCGCGCTCGCCCCGCCCGGCTCGCCCGTCCTCGTCGAATCGCCCACGTACCCCGGCATGCTGGCCATCGCCCGTGCCGCAGGGCTGCGGCCTGTCCCGGTTCCGGTGGACGCCGACGGCGTGCGGCCCGACCTGCTCGGCGCCGCCTTCCGCGCCACCGGGGCCCGCGTCTTCGTCTGCCAGCCGCTCTTCCAGAACCCGACCGGCGCGGTCCTCGCCTCCGAGCGCCGCCCCGAGGTGCTGCGTGTGGCCCGCGAGGCGGGCGCGTTCGTGATCGAGGACGACTTCGCGCGGCGACTCGTCCACGAGGACGCGGGCCCGCTGCCCAGGCCGCTCGCGGCCGACGACCAGGACGGCGTCGTCGTCCACGTCAGCTCGCTCACCAAGGCCACCTCGCCCAGCCTGCGCGTCGGCATGCTCGCCGCCCGCGGACCCGTGCTCGGCCGGCTCCGCGCCATCCACGTCGTCGACACCTTCTTCGTCCCCCGGCCCCTCCAGGAAGCCGCACTCGAACTCGTCGGCGCGCCCGCGTGGAACCGTCACCTGCGCGCCGTGGCCGGCGAACTGAAGGTCCGCCGCGACACCATGACGGCCGCGCTGCGGCTCCACCTGCCCCACCTCGCCCTGCCGCACATCCCCTCCGGCGGCTATCACCTCTGGCTGCGACTGCCCGACACCGTCGACGAGAGCGCACTCGTCGCCGCGGCGCTGCGGGCCGACGTCGCGGTGGCCCCCGGCCGCCCGTACTTCTCCGCCGAACCGACTGCCGGCCACATCCGCCTGAGCTTCGCGGGCGTCGCCGGTGTGGGGGAGATCACCGAGGGGGTGCGCAGGCTGGAGGCCGCCTACGGCGAGCTGACGAGGTGACCGGAAGCCCGGCGGGGATACTCCGATGACAGCCCTCGCACCCGCGTGCGACGCTCCCGCCATGACCGAGATGATGCATGGCGCATACACGATTTCCACCGACCCGGCCCGGCTGGACCAGGACCGGATCCACCACTGGCTCTCCACCGAGGCGTACTGGGCGCTCGACCGCAGCCGGGAGAAGCAGGACCGGGCCATCGCCGGATCGGTCAACTTCGGTGCGTACGAGACGGTCTCGGGGCAGATGGCCGGCTTCGCGCGGGTGGTCACCGACCACGCCACCTTCGCCTGGCTCTGCGACGTCTACGTCGACCGGTCCGCCCGGGGCGAGGGGCTGGGCACCGCACTGGTCACCGCGGTCCGCGACCATTTCGCCCCCCTGGGGCTGCGCCGCATCCTGCTCACCACCGACGACGCCCACGGCCTCTACGAGAAGCTGGGCTTCAAGGAGCTCGCCGTCCCCGGTAACTGGCTCAACCTGATGTTCGAGTGACACCCTTGACCTGCGAGGCGTTGACCCGCACCATCACGCCATGACTGTCCGGGTCACCCTGATCGCCGCGGCGCGCAGCTCTCCGCTGCTCACAGAGCGGTTCGACGACGACCGGCCGCTCGACCAGGCCGGCTGGCACGAGGTGCAGCTCGCCGCGCACGCGCTCGTGCCGCTGAGCTCGGCCGAGCTGCGCTACTGCTCGCCCACCACCCGCAGCCGTGCGACCGGCGAGGCGCTCGGCTTCGCCCCGCTCGCCCAGCCGGCCCTGCGCGACTGCGACATGGGCCGCTGGCGCGGCTGCACGCTCGCCGAGGTGACCGCGCGCGAGCCCGCCGCGGTCGACGCCTGGCTCGCCGACCCGCGCAGCGCCCCCCACGGCGGCGAACCGCTGCTCGCGTTCATCTCGCGGATAGGCGGCTGGCTCGACACCCGGCCCGCAAACGACTGCCGTGCGATCGTGGCCGTGGCCGAACCGTCCGTGGTGCGGGCGGCCTTCGTGTACGCACTGCGCGCCCATCCCTCGATGTACTGGAACGTCGACGTCCGCCCGCTGTCGACGGTCACCCTCACCGGACAGCCGGGCCGCTGGCACCTGTGCCTGGAGGCGGCCGCCTGACCGGCGGGACACGGCTACTTCGCCGTCCCCACCACCCGCTCCGGCGTGATCCGGATGACCACGCGTACGGCCTTTGGCGGGAGGTCCAGGTACTCCTGCCCCGCGCCGGGACCCTCGTACTCCTCCGCCAGCCGCACCGCGAGCCCGCGTCCCCGGTCCTCCGTGACGGTCGCGGTCCCGCGCACCTCCACGTAGCGCAGCGGGTCCTTGCGGTCGTACACGGTCAGCGAGACGCGCGGGTCGCGGGCGATGTTGCGGTCCTTGCGCCTGCCGGCCTGCGAAGAGATCACCAGCTCGTCGCCCTCGCGGCCCACCCAGACGACCGACGTCTGCGGGCTGCCGTCGGGCAGGACGGTGGCCAGCACCGCCGGATTCGGCTCGTCGAACATCAGGCGGGCGGACTCGCTCAGAGGTATCGGCATGGGCAGAGGGTAACGTCCGCCCCGGTCACGGTCATTGGGAAAACGGCCGGTCCCTCACACCGGTCCCAGATCGCGGAGTCTGCGCTCCAGCCAGGCGGCCTCCGCGGCGTTCCCGGCGCCCGCGATCGCCGCTTCGTAGGCCGACGCCGCCTCGGCGCGGCGTCCGAGCCGCCGCAGCAGATCGGCTCGCACGGCGTGCAGCACGTGGAAATCGCCCAGCGTGGGGACGAGCGCCTCCACCAGGTCGAGCGCCGGGCCCGGGCCCCGCACCTCGGCCACGGCGACCGCCCGGTTGAGCGCCACCACCGGACTCGGCGCGATCGCCGTCAACCGGTCGTACAGGCGCAGGATCTGGCCCCAGTCCGTGGCGGCCGCGTCCCGCGCGTCACTGTGCACCGCGCTGATCGCCGCCTGGATCTGATACGGCCCCGGCCTGCCACGGCGCAGACACCGCCGCACCAGCGCCAGGCCCTCGGCGATCAGGCCCCGGTCCCACAGGTCACGGTCCTGCTCGGCGAGCACCACCAGCTCGCCGTCCGGGCCGGTGCGTGCGGGGCGACGGGACTCCGTCAGCAGCATCAGCGCCAGCAGGCCCAGCACCTCGGGCTCGTCCGGCATCAGACGGGCCAGCAACCGGCCCAGTCTCACCGCCTCCGCACACAGGTCCTCGCGCACCAGCCGGTCGCCCGAGCCCGCGCTGTAGCCCTCGTTGAAGACCAGGTAGACGACCGACAGCACGGCCGGCAGCCGGTCGGGCAGCTCGGCCTCGTCCGGGACGCGGTACGGGATCCGCGCATCGCGGATCTTGCCCTTGGCGCGGACCAGGCGCTGCGCCATGGCGGGCTCGGCCACCAGGAACGCGCGGGCGATCTCCGCCGTGGTGAGCCCGCCCACCAGCCTCAGTGTCAGGGCGACGCGGGCGGCCGGCGCGAGAGCGGGATGGCAGCAGGTGAAGATCAGTCGCAGCCGGTCGTCCTCCACGGGGCCCTCCTCGAGCGGACGTTCGCGCGCATGCAGCAGCGCGGCCTGGGCGTGCCGGTCCGCCCGGGACGCCTCCCGCCGCAGACGGTCGATCGCCCTGTTGCGGCCGGTGGTGATGATCCAGCCCGCCGGGCTGGGCGGCAGCCCGTCCACCGGCCACCGCTCCAGCGCCGCGGTGAACGCGTCCTGGACCGCTTCCTCGGCGATGTCGATGTCGCCGAAGACCCGGACGAGGACGGCGACGGCGCGCCCGTACTCCTCGCGGAAGACCCGCTCGACGGCCGCCGCGCCTCCCGTCCCCGCCGGACCCGTCGTCATCCGCCGCTGCCGTGGGCGAGCGGCCTCACCTCGATCGGGAGCGTGATCGCGCGGGCGAGCTTGCGGCCCCACGCGAGCGCCGCGTCGAGGTCGGGCGCCTGGATGACGGTGAAACCGCCGAGGTGCTCCTTGCCCTCGACGTACGGACCGTCGGTGGTGAGCACCTCGCCGTCCTTGAGCGTGAGGACGGTGGCGGTGCCCGGCGGGTGCAGCCCGCCGGAGAACACCCAGGCCCCGGCCTCCCTCAGGTCGGCGATCACGGCCTCGACGTCCCGCATGATCGGGTCCAGGATCTCGGGCGGCGGCGGGTCCCCGTCGGGCTGGTAGATGCTGAGCAGGTACTGCTGCATGGTGGCCTCCTCGGTGCGGTCGCGGCGTCCTGCCGCGTTCTCACCCTCTACACGAACGGGCCGGCCCCGGATCGACACGCCCCGCCGAGAAATTCCGGCGGGGCACGCCGGGCCGCCCCTGCGGGGGGTTGCGGACCGGGACGCCGGGCCGCACCGCTTGTGGTGGAGTGACAACACCCGGTCCGGTCGGTCGCGGGGGCATCGGGCTGTTATGACTCCACCTGCCAAGCACCGAAGGCCGGGCCGTGTGCGGCGATCGCCGAGTCGGGGATTATTGTTCTGTAGAGTTCGGACATTTTCTTAATGCTGGATACATCCACTCGCGCGAGAGGTCGTTGCATAGTTCTGCATCGCTGCGTATAGTCATGCCATCGATGAGGAGGCTTTCGATGACGGTTCGAGCAGCAGTGGCAGGGGCGAGCGGGTACGCGGGCGGAGAGTTGCTCCGACTGCTGCTGGCGCACCCCGAGGTCGAGATCGGCGCCCTCACCGGCAACTCCAACGCGGGCCAGCCGCTCGGCGCACTGCAACCGCACCTGCTGCCGCTCGCCGGCCGGGTGCTCCAGCCGACGACCGCCGACGTCCTCGCCGGCCACGACGTCGTGTTCCTCGCCCTTCCGCACGGCCAGTCCGCCGCCGTCGCCGAGCAGCTCGGGGACGACGTCCTGGTCGTCGACATGGGCGCCGACTTCCGGCTCGCGGACTCCGCCGACTGGGAGGCGTTCTACGGCTCCGAGCACGCCGGCACGTGGCCGTACGGCCTCCCCGAGCTGCCGGGCGCCCGCGCCGCGCTGGAGGGGTCCAAGCGTGTCGCGGTGCCCGGCTGCTATCCCACGGCCGTCTCGCTCGCGCTGTTCCCGGCCTACGCCGCGGGACTCGCCGAGCCCGAGGCCGTGATCACCGCCGCAACCGGCACCTCCGGCGCGGGCAAGGCCCTCAAGCCGCACCTGCTCGGCTCCGAGGTGATGGGCTCGATGAGCCCGTACGGCGTGGGTGGCAGCCACCGGCACACCCCCGAGATGATCCAGAACCTGAGCGCGGTGGCGGGGGAGCGCGTCACCGTCTCCTTCACCCCGACGCTCGCGCCGATGGCGCGGGGCATCCTCGCCACCTGCTCGGCGAAGGCGAAGCCCGGCACGACCGCGGGCGACGTCCGCGCCGCGTACGAGAAGGCGCTGGCGGACGAGCCGTTCGTCCACCTGCTGCCCGAGGGGCAGTGGCCCGCCACCGCCTCGGTCTACGGATCGAACGCCGTCCAGATCCAGGTGGCGTACGACCAGGCGGCCGGGCGCGTCATCGCCATCAGCGCCATCGACAATCTCACCAAGGGCACCGCGGGCGGCGCGGTGCAGAGCATGAACATCGCCCTCGGATTCGCCGAGAGCACGGGTCTTTCCACGATGGGAGTTGCGCCGTGAGCGACGCGCGCGCAGCCGCCGGTCCGCGGATGACGACGATGCCCACACCCCTGAGCCGCGCGGGCGGAGATGGGGGTACCTCCCAGGCGTCAGCTCTGGGGGAGAACGGAGAAGCACAGTGAGCGTGACCGCAGCGAAGGGATTCACGGCGGCGGGCATCGCCGCCGGGATCAAGGAGAACGGCAACCCGGACCTGGCCCTCGTGGTCAACACCGGGCCGCGCCGCGCCGCCGCGGGCGTCTTCACCTCCAACCGGGTCAAGGCCGCGCCGGTCCTGTGGTCCGAGCAGGTCCTCAAGGGCGGCGAGGTCACCGCCGTGGTCCTCAACTCCGGCGGCGCCAACGCCTGCACCGGTCCCAAGGGCTTCCAGGACACCCACACCACCGCCGAGAAGGCGGCCGACGTCCTCGGCATCGGCGCGGGCGAGGTCGCCGTCGCGTCCACCGGACTCATCGGCGTCCTGCTCCCCATGGACAAGCTGCTGCCCGGCATCGAGCAGGCGGCCGCCCAGCTCAGCGAGCACGGCGGCGAGAAGGCCGCCATCGCCATCAAGACCACCGACACGGTCCACAAGACGGCTGTCGCGCAGGGTGAGGGCTGGACCGTCGGCGGCATGGCCAAGGGCGCTGGCATGCTCGCCCCGGGCCTCGCCACCATGCTCGTCGTGCTCACCACCGACGCGGACCTGGACGCGCCCACCCTCGACAAGGCGCTGCGGAACGCCACCCGGCAGACGTTCGACCGGGTCGACTCCGACGGATGCATGTCCACCAACGACACCGTGCTGCTGCTCGCCTCCGGCGCGTCCGGCGCGAAGCCCGCGTACGAGGAGTTCGCCGACGCCGTGCGCACGGTCTGCGACGACCTGGCCCGGCAGCTGATCGGCGACGCCGAGGGCGCCTCCAAGGACATCCGCATCGAGGTGGTCAACGCGGCGACCGAGGACGACGCCGTCGAGGTCGGCCGCTCCATCGCCCGCAACAACCTCCTCAAGTGCGCCATCCACGGTGAGGACCCGAACTGGGGCCGGGTGCTCTCCGCCATCGGCACCACCAAGGCCGCCTTCGAGCCCGACCAGCTGGGCGTGGCCATCAACGGCGTCTGGGTCTGCAGGAACGGCTCCGTCGGCGAGGACCGCGACCTGGTCGACATGCGCTACCGGGAGGTGCGCATCACCGCGGACCTGGCCGCCGGCGCCGAGTCCGCGGTCATCTGGGCCAACGACCTCACCGCCGACTACGTCCACGAGAACAGCGCGTACAGCTCATGAGCACCACGAGGAAGCACACCGCCCTGCCCAAGGCGCAGATCCTCATCGAGGCGCTGCCCTGGCTGACCCGCCACAACGGCAAGACCGTCGTCATCAAGTTCGGCGGCAACGCCATGATCGACGAGGAGCTGAAGGCAGCCTTCGCCCAGGACGTCGTCTTCCTGCGGCACGCCGGGCTCAAGCCCGTCGTGGTGCACGGCGGCGGCCCGCAGATCTCCGCCGCGCTCGACCGGCACGGGCTGGTCAGCGAGTTCAAGGCCGGCCTGCGCGTCACCACGCCCGAGGCCATGGACGTCGTACGGATGGTGCTCGCCGGGCAGGTCCAGCGCGAGCTGGTAGGCCTGCTCAACCAGCACGGGCCGCTCGCCGTCGGCCTCACCGGCGAGGACGCCCACACCATCACCGCCACCAAGCATCAGCCGACCATCGACGGGGAACTCGTCGACATCGGCCGGGTCGGCGAGATCACCGGGATCGACACCGGCGCCATCGAGGCACTGCTCGCCGACGGACGCATCCCGGTGATCTCCTCGATCGCCCGCTCCGAGGACGACGGACATGTCTACAACGTCAATGCCGATACGGCGGCTGCGGCACTCGCCGCGGCGCTGGGTGCCGAGACGCTGATGGTCCTCACCGACGTCGAGGGCCTGTACGAGGACTGGCCCCACAGCGACGAGGTCATCAGCCGCCTCACCGCCACCCAGCTGGAGAAGCTCCTGCCCGACCTCTCCAGCGGCATGGTCCCCAAGATGGAGGGCTGCCTGCACGCCGTGCGCAACGGCGTCAACACGGCCCGGGTGATCGACGGCCGGGTGCAGCACTCGATCCTGCTGGAGATCTTCACCGACGAGGGCATCGGCACGATGGTCGTGCCGGACGGACAGGGGGAGTGACATGACGAACCAGGAGCTCGCGCACCGGTGGCAGGGCGTGATGACGGACAACTACGGCACGCCGAGGCTGTCCCTGGTCCGCGGCGAGGGCGCCAGGGTCTGGGACGCCGACGGCACCGAGTACACCGACTTCGTCGGCGGCATCGCGGTCAACGCGCTGGGCCACGCCCACCCCGCGATCGTCGAGGCCGTCAGCCGTCAGATCGCCTCGCTCGGCCATGTCTCCAACCTCTTCGTCGCCGAGCCGCCCGTCGCGCTCGCCGAGCGGCTCGTCCAGCTCCTCGGCCGGCCCGGCCGGGTCTGCTTCTCCAACTCCGGCGCCGAGGCCAACGAGGCCGCCTTCAAGATCGGCCGGCTGACCGGGCGCGGGCACATGGTCGCCACCACCGGCGGCTTCCACGGCCGGACCATGGGCGCCCTCGCGCTCACCGGACAGCCCACCAAGCAGCAGCCGTTCCTGCCGCTGCCCCCGGACGTCACCCACGTCCCCTTCGGCGACGCCGAGGCGCTGCGCGCGGCCGTCACCGAGGACACCGCACTGGTGATCATCGAGCCGATCCAGGGCGAGAACGGCGTGGTCGTACCGCCCAAGGGATACCTCGAGGCAGCGCGGGAGATCACCCGGGCCACCGGCACCCTGCTCGTCCTCGACGAGGTCCAGACCGGCATCGGGAGGACCGGCCACTGGTTCGAGCACCAGGCGCACCAGGGCGTCGAGCCCGACATCGTCACGCTGGCCAAGGGGCTGGGCGGTGGGCTGCCCATCGGCGCGACCGTCGTCTTCGGCGAGGCGGCGGACCTGCTGAAGCCCGGCCAGCACGGCACGACGTTCGGCGGCAACCCCGTCGCCTGCGCCGCCGGACTCGCGGTCCTCGACACCCTCGCGGCCGACGGAGTCCTCGACTCGGTCAAGCGGCTCGGCGAGAAACTGCGCGACGGAATCGAGGGTCTCGGGCACCCGGCCGTCTCCCATGTCCGTGGCAGCGGCCTGCTGCTGGGTATCGTGCTCACCGGACCGCTCGCACCGAAGGTGCAGCAGGCGGCCCAGGATGCCGGATTCCTGGTGAATGCCCCCGCGCCCGATGTCGTACGGCTCATGCCGCCCCTGATCATCGGCGACGCCGAGGTGGACGCGTTCCTCCAGGCGCTCCCGGGCATCCTCGACGCGAGCAACGGGGAAGGACGAGCCGGAGAATGAGACGACGATGACCGATGCCCGGTACGCCGAAAACGGTGAGCACGGCGGCCCCGCCGTACCGCACACCCGCACGGCCCGCCACCGCCGGATCGTGGACATCCTCAACCGCCAGCCGGTGCGCTCACAGAGCCAACTGGCCAAGCTCCTCGCGGACAACGGGCTGAGCGTCACGCAGGCGACGCTCTCCCGCGACCTCGACGAGCTGGGCGCGGTGAAGATCCGCAACACAGGCGGCGAGCTGATCTACGCGGTGCCCAGCGAGGGCGGTTTCCGCACTCCGCAGGCGCCGCTGGGCGAGTCCGCCAAGGAGGAGCGCATGCGGCGCCTCTCCAGTGAGCTGCTGATCTCCGCGGAGGCGTCGGCGAATCTCGTGGTGCTGCGTACGCCGCCGGGCGCGGCCCAGTTCCTGGCCTCGGCCATCGACCAGGCCGAACTGCACGACATCCTCGGCACGATCGCGGGTGACGACACCCTGATGCTGATCAGCCGCGACCCGGCCGGCGGGCAGGCTCTCGCGGACCATCTGCTGCGGCTCGCGCAGAAGGAGCGCTGAACCGATACGGCGCGGCACCCCCCGGCCGGGTGCCGCGCCGCGCCGTGCTCAGCGCGTGCTCACCGGGGCAGCGGCGGCAGCGGCAGCGGCAGTCCCGGAAGACCGTCGATGCTGGCCGCGATGTGCTCCTTCTTGGCGAAGTACGCGTCCAGCGACGCGTCGTCCTCGCGCGCGAACCGCTTCCCGTGCAGGTCCCGGTCCTCGTCGTACGTCATGAACGGCACGGCGTACCCGCAGGTGTCCCGGACCAGTTCGGCCGTCACCACGATGACGGCGCGCAGCCCGTGCGGTGACGGATCGATCCCGGGGAAGTGCGCGAGCAGCCCGGCCCAGCGCTCGTCGTCACGGAAGACCGCCTCGCCGCGCCCGTGCACGCGGACGATGTTGGGCGGCCCCTGGAAGGCGCACCACATCAGCGTGATGCGGCCGTTCTCGCGGAGGTGGGCGATCGTCTCCGCATTGCTGCCGGCGAAGTCGAGGTAGGCGACGGTCCGTTCGTCGATGACGGCGAACGACCCCTTCAGGCCCTTGGGGGAGAGATTGACCGTGCCGTCCTCCGCCAGCGGCGCGGTCGCGGTGAAGAACAGCGGTTGGGCCTCGATGAAGGCACGGAGTCGTCCGTCTATGTGCTCATGCGTCTTTCCCATGGGGGGAATTATCGCCGTGCGGTCGGGGCGCCCACCGGTGGTTTCAGACGCTGAGACCCAGGTGGCCGCGCATCACGTTCATCACGTAGTCGCTGAACAGATGCGTGCACCGCCCCAGCAGCGCGTCCAACTCCGCCCGCACACCGCTTTCTTCCGCGCGGAGGTCCGCGTACGGCAGCTCCTCGAGCCAGCGACGCTCCTGCACGGTGGCCGCCGCGTTCCGCCGCACACCGGGGTCGGCGTCGGACAACAGGACGACAGCGGCGCGCAGTTGGGTGACACCTCCGTGTGCCTTCAGCAGCCGGAAGGCCGCCCGGCGCGTGTGCGCGGGCAGCTCGGGCGACAGTCGCGCGAAGAGCGCCTCCGCCGGCAGCCGGCGCGCGAGCGGCAGGAGGGCGCGCGCCGCTTCGCGGGCCACGGCCGCCGACGGGTCGTCGAGCAGTGGGCGTACGTCCTGACAGGGGACCGCCTGGAGCAGCCGCAGACCGGCGACCGCCTGGACGCGCACCCCCGCCACGGGGTGTGTGAGGAAGCCGCGCAGGAGAGCGGCGTCCTCGCGCCGGCCGCACTCGGCGAGCCCTGTCACGGCCCAGGGCACGAGCGCGCCGGGGTCGGCGCACAGCTTCGTGTAGGCGGCGTGCGGGTCCCCGCCGCTCCCGCTCACGAGCCAGCGGGCGCAGGCGCGCACCAGAGGAGAGCGGTCGGTGAGGTGACGGGCCGCCTCGTCCGCACGGCCCGCCCGCCGCAGCGCGGTCACCCCGGCCGACCGTACGAGCGGCGCATGGGCGCCCAGCAGGATGTCGACGGCCTCGTCGTCCGGGCCCTCGGCCGCCATCGCGGCGAGCGCCGCGTCCGACCACCACCGCCGCAGGACGGGGTCCGGGTCGTCGGCCGCGTGCCGCGCGAGCTCGCGTACCCCGAGCAGGCCGTGGTCCAAGGCGACGCGGGCGACGAGCCGCCGGGCGGCGGTGTCCCGGCCGAACCCGCCGAGCCGGGCGAGCGCGAGGTGCGGCGCGGCCCGCAGGGTCTCCTCGAACAGCTCACGGGCCCACACCCCCAGCTCGCGGCGGCCGACCCGCAGTACCAGCGGGGTCAGGGTGCGCAGCGCGGTCTCGGGCTCGGCCCGGAGGTGCTCCGCGAGCATCCCGCGGGCCCGCAGCCGCACCGGCTCGACCCAGTCGGCGCACCTGATGACCGTGAGGTGCCAGAAGGCGGGACTGCTGCCTCCCGGGGCGAGGGCCGCCTCCCGTACCCGTCCGTCCGGATGGCACAGAGCGGTCTCCGGCTGAGCCCTCAGCCGGTCGGCCGGCTCGCGGCCGTACCGTCCGAGCTCGCGCACCGCGTGGTCGAGGGCCGTCCAGCAGGCCGGGTCGTCGAAGTCGAGGACGTGGCCCGCCGGGAGCCCCCGCATCAGGTGGCTGACGGCTTCACGGCCCGCCAACGTGTCCCATCGCTTGCCCCAGCCCATCTGTCCTCCCCCTGATCGTCCGTGGTCCGTGCCGAGCCTAGGGAGGCGGTGCGGCCGGGACCAGCGCATTTCCGGGTCGATTGACAAAACATACGGAACTCTGCATAGTTATACCTGTCAGTGATCGCACCGTAAGGAGAACCCCGTGACCGAGCGCGTCGTACTCGCCTACTCGGGCGGCCTGGACACCTCCGTTGCCATCGGCTGGATCGCGGAGGAGACGGGCGCCGAGGTCGTCGCGGTCGCCGTGGACGTCGGCCAGGGGGGCGAGGACCTGGACGTCATCCGCAAGCGCGCTCTCGCCTGCGGCGCTGTCGAGGCCGAGGTCGCGGACGCCAAGGACGAGTTCGCCGAGGAGTACTGCCTCCCCGCGATCAAGGCCAACGCGCTCTACATGGACCGCTACCCGCTGGTCTCCGCGCTCTCCCGGCCGGCGATCGTCAAGCATCTCGTCGCCGCCGCCAAGAAGCACGGCGCCACCACCGTCGCCCACGGCTGCACCGGCAAGGGCAACGACCAGGTGCGCTTCGAGGCCGGCATCGTCGCCCTCGCGCCCGAGCTCAGGTGCATCGCCCCGGTCCGCGACTACGCGATGACCCGGGACAAGGCGATCGCCTTCTGCGAGGAGAAGCAGCTGCCGATCGCCACCAGTAAGAAGTCGCCGTACTCCATCGACCAGAACGTCTTCGGACGGGCCGTCGAGACCGGCTTCCTGGAGGACATCTGGAACGCGCCGATCGAGGACATCTACGAGTACACCTCGAACCCGGCGGAGCCGCGGGAGGCCGACGAGGTCGTCATCACCTTCAAGGAGGGCGTCCCGGTCGCCGTCGACGGCAAGCCCGTCACCGTGCTCCAGGCCGTTCAGCAGCTCAACGAGCGGGCCGGCGCCCAGGGCATCGGCCGGATCGACATGGTCGAGGACCGGCTCGTCGGCATCAAGTCCCGCGAGGTGTACGAGGCCCCCGGTGCGATCGCACTGATCACCGCCCACCAGGAGCTGGAGAACGTGACCGTCGAGCGCGAGCTCGCCCGGTACAAGCGGCAGGTCGAGCAGCGCTGGGGCGAGCTGGTCTACGACGGCCTGTGGTTCTCGCCGCTCAAGCGGGCCCTGGACGGCTTCATCGACGAGGCCAACCAGCACGTCAGCGGCGACATCCGGATGACGCTGCACGGCGGCCGGGCCGTCGTCACCGGCCGGAAGTCCGACGACTCGCTGTACGACTTCAACCTCGCCACCTACGACTCGGGCGACACGTTCGACCAGTCCAAGGCGCAGGGCTTCATCGAGATCTTCGGCCTGTCGCAGAAGATCGCGGCGCGGCGTGATCTGCGGGCGTAGCCCACGGGACCTCGCGTAACCCGCACGCGTTGTACAGACCGCCTCCCCGGACAGTCCGGCAAGGCCGGGGTGTTCCCGGTCAGGCTCCGGGAGAGGCCGCACATCACAACCCTCCCAAGGAGCAAGAGCTGTGAGCAGCAACAACGGTGACGTCCGGCTCTGGGGCGGCCGCTTCGCCGACGGCCCCGCCGAGGCGCTGGCGAAGCTGTCGGCGTCGGTCCACTTCGACTGGCGTCTGGCGCCGTACGACATCGCCGGGTCCCGTGCCCACGCGCGCGTGCTGCACAAGGCGGGCCTGCTCACCGATGACGAGCTCACGCGCATGCTGTCCGGCCTGGACCGGCTGGAGGCGGACGTCGCCTCCGGGGAGTTCACCGGCACCATCGCCGACGAGGACGTGCACACCGCACTCGAGCGGGGCCTCCTCGAGCGGCTCGGCCCGGACCTCGGCGGCAAGCTCCGCGCCGGCCGCTCCCGGAACGACCAGGTCGCCACGCTCTTCCGGATGTACCTGCGGGATCACGCCCGGATCATCGGCGGGCTCATCGCCGACCTCCAGGACGCCCTCGTCGGCCTCGCCGAGGCGCACCCGGACGTCGCCATGCCGGGCCGTACGCACCTCCAGCACGCCCAGCCCGTTCTCTTCGCTCATCACGTTCTCGCGCACGTGCAGTCCCTGTCCCGCGACGCGGAGCGGCTGCGCCAGTGGGACACCCGTACCGCCGTCTCCCCGTACGGCTCCGGCGCGCTGGCCGGCTCGTCCCTCGGGCTCGACCCGGAGTCGGTGGCCAAGGACCTGGGCTTCGAGCGCGGTTCCGCGGGCAACTCGATCGACGGAACGGCCTCGCGCGACTTCGTCGCCGAGTTCGCCTTCATCACCGCGATGATCGGTGTGAACCTCTCCCGGATCGCCGAGGAGGTCATCATCTGGAACACGAAGGAGTTCTCCTTCGTGACCCTGCACGACGCCTTCTCGACCGGGTCCTCGATCATGCCGCAGAAGAAGAACCCCGACATCGCGGAGCTCGCCCGCGGCAAGTCGGGGCGCCTCATCGGCAACCTCACCGGCCTGCTCGCCACGCTCAAGGCACTGCCGCTCGCCTACAACCGCGACCTCCAGGAGGACAAGGAGCCGGTCTTCGACTCCTGCGACCAGCTCGAGGTCCTGCTGCCGGCGTTCACGGGGATGATGGCGACGCTCACCGTCAACCGGGAGCGCATGGAGGAACTCGCCCCCGCCGGCTTCTCGCTCGCCACCGACATCGCCGAATGGCTGGTCAAGCAGGGCGTGCCGTTCCGGGTCGCACACGAGGTCGCCGGTGAGTGCGTCAAGGAGTGCGAGCAGCAGGGCATCGAGCTCGACCAGCTGACGGACCAGCAGTTCGCGAAGATCTCGCCGCACCTCACGCCCGAGGTCCGCACCGTCCTGAACGTGCCCGGCGCACTGGCCTCCCGCAGCGGCCGCGGCGGCACGGCCCCCTCGGCGGTCGCCGTCCAGCTCAACGAGGTCAAGGCCGATCTGGTGATACAGCACGCCTGGGCCTCCGCCAAGGCCAAGCGGTAACGGCCCGCAGCACTGCAGCGCCGCCGCCCAGTCCGCGAGCACGTCGAAGTCCGGCCGGGTCAGCCCGATCCGCTCGTCGACGCGCAGCAACAGGGCGGCGGCGATGTGCTGTTGCTCCACGTACTCGTGGTCGTACGGGGTGATGTCGTCGTCGACCCAGGCGAAGGGCCGCCCCGCCGCCGCATCTGGGGCCAGTCGACGCACGGCAGCTCCGGCAGCGCAGGATCAGGCCGGTGATCCCGGAGGTCCGAGGGTGTCGGCTATTCGATGCGGTCGAGGAAGTCGAGCACCCGATGGGTGACCTGCGTTGCGGCGTGTTCGTCGTACGACGGCAGGCTGCTGTCGGTGAACAGGTGTCTGTCGCCGGGGTAGAGGAACAGTTCGGCATCTGCCGCCGTCTCGACGAGCGCCCGGGCTGCGTCCACGTCGCCCTCTTCGGCGAAGAACGGATCCGCGTCCATGCCGTGGACCTGGACCGGGACGTCCCCCGGCCAGGCGCCACCGAACTCCGAGACCGGGACGCATGCCTCCAGCAGCAGCGCGCCCTTTGCGCCGGGGCGGGTCTGGGCCAGCTTCTGCGCCGGCAGGACGCCGAGCGAGAACCCGAGGTGGACGAGTTCCGCAGGCAGCCCCTCAGCGGCGGCGGTTCCGCGCGCGATGACCGTGCCGAACCCGACGGCCCGGGCGTAACCCATGCCCTCCTCGAGACTGTCGAATGTCCGCCCCTCGAACAGGTCCGGGACGTGGACGGTGTGTCCGGCCCGTCGCAGCTGCTCGGCGAACTCACGGACGCCGACGGTCAGCCCGTGCCCGTGGTGGAAAACCAGCACCTCAGCCATGTCGCTCCCCTCGTGCTGCGGTGTCCGGGCGGCGCAGCAGCACGAGTATGGCCCGCACCACTGACATCTGCGGGTCGTAGCCGGACGGGATCAGATCGTTGAAGCGATCGCCATGGCCTCAGGGAGGAGCCGCGTGCCGGGAGTCCAGGCCCCCTGGACTACGGCCCGATGGGACGCTCGTGCATTGAATGAGACATCACTGTCTCATATGGTCTATGCTCGTCTCATGGCCATGGATCGTGAACAGGTACTCCGTACCGCCGCCGCCCTGCTGTCCCGGAAATCGACCGCCACCATGGACGAGGTCGCCCGGGCCGCCGGCATCGGCCGTGCGACGCTGCACCGCCACTTCGCCGGCCGCGACGCGCTCGTCCGGGCGCTCGAGGCGTTCGGCATCCAGGAGTTCGAGGCCGCGCTCGACCGGGCGCGGCTCGACGAGGGCGACGCGAGCGACGGCCTGCGGCGGCTGATCGCCGAGATGGAGCCCGGCGCCGACCTGCTGGCCTTCCTCTACACCGAGAGCCAGCTGTTCGAGGGGGACCAGATCAACGAGGGCTGGTCGCGGCTCGACGCCCGGGTCGCGGCGCACTTCCGGCGCGGCCAGGAGCGGGGCGAGTTCCGCATCGATCTCCCGCCCGCATGGCTGACCGAGGCGCTGTACGCGCTGATCGGCTCCTGCGCGTGGGCCGTCATGGACGGCCGCGTCGCCAAGAAGGACTTCCAGTACATGACCGCCGAGCTGTTGCTCGGCGGAGCTCGACGGAGTGTGAGGACATGAGCAGCACCTTCCGGCCCACGACCAGGGCGGACGAGACCCTGTACCGCCCCGGGCGGTGGCTGGCGCTCTCCGTCCTGGTGCTGGCCGTCCTGCTGGTGGCGGTCGACGCGACCGTCCTCGGCCTCGCGACCCCGTTCCTGAGCGAGGACCTCGAACCGACCGGCAACCAGCTCCTGTGGATCGGCGACGTCTACTCGTTCGTCATCGCCGGACTTCTCGTGTCGATGGGCAGCCTCGGCGACCGCATCGGGCGCAAGAGGCTCCTGCTCGGCGGCGCGGTCGCGTTCGGCGCCGTGTCCGTGCTCAACGCGTACGCCACCAGCCCCGAGATGATGATCGCCGCCCGGGCGCTGCTCGGTGTCGCGGGAGCCACGCTGATGCCGTCGACGCTGGCCCTGATCCGCAACATCTTCCACGACCCGAAGGAGCGCAGCCTCGCCATCGGCATCTGGGGTGCCATGGCCTCGGCCGGCGCCGCCGTCGGACCCGTGGTCGGCGGCTTCCTGCTGGAGCACTTCTGGTGGGGCTCCGTCTTCCTGATCAACCTGCCCGTGATGGCCGTTCTGGTCCTCGTCGGCGTCAAGCTGCTGCCCGAGTCCAGGAACGCGGTGGCCGGTCCGTGGGACCTGGCCAGTGTCGCTCTGTCGCTCGTCGGCATGGTCGGCGTCGTGTACGCGATCAAGGAGGCGGCGAGCCACGGGCCCAGTCCGGTCGCCGGCGCCGCAGCGGTGATCGGCATCGCCGCGCTGTACGGCTTCGTGCGCCGGCAGCTGACGCTGCCCGCACCGCTGCTCGACATGCGGCTGTTCCGGAACCGGGGCTTCTCCGGCGCGGTCCTCGCCGACCTGCTGACCATTCTGGGCCTGTCCGGCCTGGTGTTCTTCCTGTCCCAGTTCCTGCAACTGGTACAGGGCAGGCAGCCGTTGGAGGCCGGACTCGCGGAGCTGCCCGCCGCGATCGGCGCGGTGGCCACCGGACTTGTCGCCGGCACCGTGGCCCGGCGCTTGTCGGTACGGGCGGTGGTCGCGGGCGGTCTCGCCGCCGTCGGCCTGGCGCTGGCCGCGCTGACGTTCCTGGGCCAGTCCACCGGCTATCCGATGCTGGGCGCGGCACTGCTGGTCGTCGGCGCGGGCGCGGGCTTCTCGTTCACCGTCACGGCCGACGTGATCCTCTCCAGCGTCCCCAAGGAGCAGGCGGGCGCGGCGTCCGCGGTGTCCGAGACCGCCTACGAACTCGGCGCGGCGCTCGGCATCGCGCTGCTCGGCTCCGCCCTGACCGGCGTCTACAGCGGCTTCGCCACCCCTGCCGGAGTGCCGGCGGCCACCGCGTCGGCGGCGCACGAGTCCCTGGGCGGCGCGGTGGAGGCGGCCGCCCGCCTGCCCCACGGCGAAGCGGCGGCGCTGCTGGCCGCGGCGCAGGAGGCCTTCGTCGACGGCCTGCGGGCGGCGGCGGGCGTGGGCGCGGCGGTCCTGCTGGCGACGTCGGCCGCGGCGTGGTTCCTGCTGCGGGGGCAGAAGCTGGCGGACGGCGTGGAGCACTGACGCACCGGAGCCGCCGGACGGGCTGATTTCGCGCGGCGAAATCAGCCCGTCGGCGATTGAGGCGCGGAAGCCCGGGGGGCGGAGCCCCCGGAAACCTCCGCAGGCTTACGCCGCCTTCGCCTTCGTGGCGTACATGTCCACGTACTCCTGGCCCGACAGCCGCATGACCTCCGTCATCACCGAGTCCGTGACCGCCCGCAGTACATAGCGGTCGCGGTCCATCCCCTCGTAGCGCGAGAACTCCATCGGCTCGCCGAAGCGGACTGTCACCCGGCCCGGGCGCGGCAGGCCCGCGCCGCCCGGCTGGAGCTTGTCCGTGCCGATCATCGCGAAGGGGACCACCGGCGCGCCCGTCATCAGCGTCAGGCGCGCGATGCCCGTACGGCCCCGGTACAGACGGCCGTCGGGGGAGCGGGTGCCCTCGGGGTAGATGCCGAAGACCTTGCCGTCCTCCAGCACCCGGCGGCCGGTCATGAGCGCGGCGACACCGCCGTTGGCGCCGTCACGGTCGACCGGGATCATGCCGACGCCGGTGAAGAACCACGCCATCGCGCGGCCCTTGAGGCCCTTGCCCGTGACGTACTCGTCCTTGCCGATGAAGAACACCGGACGGTCGGTCACCAGGGGCAGCACCATCGAGTCGATGAAGGTGAGGTGGTTCCCGGCGAGGATCACCGGCCCCGTCCCGGGAATGTTCTCGGCGCCTTCCACGCGAGGGCGGAACATCAGGCGCAGGAACGGCCCAAGCACTGCCTTGATGAGCGTCAAGCGGGACAACGGGTCCTCCGGTGTCATGGGGACGGGACGGTGATGGCCGGCGCAGTCGCTGCATGCGGTGCGTGAGTCTGTGCAGGTGAGGACGATACTCGCGGGTCGCGCCCCTCGCACATCGGGTTCACGAAGGAGATACGCGGTGTTGACGCGCGTTTTTGCGGTGTTCGCCCAGGGTCTGCCGCGGGTAAGGGGCGGCTGCCTACGATCGGGCGACGCTCGAGAGGTGCGGGACATCACATGGAGGAACGTTTCATGACACAGGGTGCGAGCAGCAGTCCGGCACGCCGAACCATTCTGGGAGCCGCCGTTCTGAGTACGGCCGCTCTCGGCGTCGGCGCAGGTGCGGGCGCGGCACAGGCCGGTGAGCGCCCCGGCGGCGGCCCGTCGTACAAGGGACTGCCCGTGCCGGCCGTGATCGCGCACCGCGGGGCCAGCGGCTACCGGCCCGAGCACACCCTCGGGGCGTACCAGTTCGCCCTCGACATGGGCGCGCACGTCATCGAGCAGGACCTGGTGCCCACCAAGGACGGCCATCTCGTATGCCGTCACGAGAACGACATCACCGGCACCACGGACGTCGCCCAGCACCCCGAGTTCGCCTCGCGCAGGACCACCAAGTCCGTCGACGGCGTCAGCATCACCGGCTGGTTCACCGAGGACTTCACG
>NZ_JABZEE010000082.1 GCF_013387495.1 Streptomyces sp. PKU-EA00015
TACGGACTCGTCGTCCCGGTCGTGTGGATCTGCCGGTACGGGCTGGTCCTGCCCGCCGTGTGGCTCTACCGGAACATGCTCACCCCGCTCGGGCACGGCATCGTCCGGCTCCTCGTCCACCTGGTCGTGGCACCGGCGGTCTGGGTGTACCGCTACGTCCTCGCGCCGATCGGCAGGGAGACCGTCGCGGCCCTCCGGCTCGCGTGGCAGTTCGCCGGGTACGTGTCGCGAGCCGTCGGCCGGGGGCTCAAGTGGCTCGCGTGGAACCTCGCGGGCCGTCCGGCGCGCTGGTTCTACCGCGGTGTGTGCACGCCCGTCGGGCACTTCGTGCGCGACGCCGTCTTGCGTCCGCTCGCACGGGCCGCCGTCGAGGCCGGACGGACCGTGCGCGCCGCGATCGCCTCGGCGCGTCTGACCCTGCGCCGGGCCCGCCGCGACGCATGGCGCGCCCTGGGCGGCGGCACGATGTACACGGAGCCCGCGACTCCCATGACGGGCACGGCGCGCCGGGCGCGTAACCTGGGTGATACGCAACAACCACAGACCGTTCCCGGCGTGGCGGCCGCGACCGAGGTCTCCCTGCGCAAGCAGGGGTGAGCCGGCCGGCCCCGAGGGAACCCCCGCACGTCCGAGGGCGGCGCGCCACCCGCGCCCGCTCCGCACCGAGGAGAAGAACCACTGGGCAAGCGACAGCCCGAAGGCCCGCCGCCCGCACCTGCGGTGCAGCGCATCCGACTGCGCTACACCAAGCGCGGCCGCCTCCGGTTCACCAGCCACCGTGACTTCCAGCGCGCCTTCGAGCGTGCGCTGCGGCGCGCCGAGGTGCCCATGGCGTACTCGGCGGGCTTCACCCCGCACCCGAAGGTGTCGTACGCCAATGCCGCACCCACCGGCACGGGCAGCGAGGCCGAGTACCTGGAGATCGCCCTCACCGAGCACCGCGACCCCGACAAGCTGCGCGAGCTGCTCGACGAGTCGCTGCCGGACGGACTCGACATCACCGACGCCGTCGAGGCCCGCACCTCGGGCCTGGCCGACCGGCTCACCGCGTCCGTGTGGGAGATGCGGCTGGACGGCGTCGAGCCGCAGACCGCCGAGAATGCCGTGACCTCGTTCCTCGCCGCCGAGACGGTCGACGTTCAGCGGAAGACGAAGAACGGCATGCGGACCTTCGACGCGCGGGGTGCCGTCGCCGATCTGCAGGCGGGTCGTCCCCAGCCTGATAGGCCGGGGGAGGGGCCCTGTGCGATACTGCGGCTGGTTGTTCGGCACGTGACACCTGCCGTGCGACCCGACGACGTCCTGTCCGGTCTCCGAGCTGTGGCCGACCTGGCGCCGCCGGTCCCCGCAGCGGTGACCAGGCTGGCGCAGGGGCTCTTCGACGAGGAGTCCGGCACGGTGACCGACCCGCTCGCGCCCGACCGCGAGGCAGCCCCGGCCGCTCCACCCACGGCCGCCGGGACAGCCCCTGCGACGGCGCCGGAAGGTCCCGCCGCGTAAGGACGGTCGTCGTAGCGCGGCTCTGGACACTCGGGAGCCACCTGAGCCGGGCCGCGCATTGACACAGAAGACTTTCGCCAGGCCGTACGTACATCGCGTAGGGAACCGGCGAGCCAGACATCAGCTCCCGTGCGGCGCCCGCGCCCCGGACGGCGGCACCGCGCACATCACGCGGGCCGCGGCCGGACCGGACCAGGCGTGGCGCCCGGGAGCGCGACGGGAGAAACGCCCGCATGCTCGAGCCGATCGGATCCGGCACCGCCGGAGACAACAACCAAGAACACCACACCCCCAGCGACACGCTGCCGCCGCGCCGCAGGCGCGCCGCGTCGCGTCCCGCCGGGCCGCCGAGCGCGGCGGACACCGCCGCCCTGAGCGAGGCCGCTGCGCCGGAAGCCGCCGAAACGGCGGAGAGCCCCGAGGCCGCTGCCCCGCAGGCCGCCGCCGCCCCGACCGCCGAGGCCGCAGAGGCGGCCGCACCGCGCACCAGGCGCCGCGCCACGCGCAAGGCGACCGCTCCGGCGGGCGCGCCCGAGGCCGCGGAGCCGGCCGCGGACGAGTCCGAGGAGGCGCCCGCGCCGCGTACGCGCCGCCGCGCCACCCGTAAGGCCACCGCGCCTGCTGCCGCCCCCGTGCAGGCGGAGGCCGTTCCGGCCGAGGCCGAGGAGACCGCCGAGGCCGCCGCGACCCTTGAGGCCGAGGAGGCCGAGGAGACCGCCGAGCCGGTCGTCACCGCCGAGGATGCCGCTCCCCGCCGTACGCGGCGCCGGGCGTCCGCCCCGGCCGGTGCGCCCAAGGCCGCCGAAGCGCAGGAGGACCAGCCCACGCAGGCGGAGGCCGCGCAGGCCGTCGTGCCTGCTGTGGCGGGCGTCTCCGCCGTGGTGGGCGAGAGCGCCGAGGCCGAGGCCCCCGCGCCGCGTACCCGCCGCCGTGCGACGCGTAAGGCGACGGCTGCTGCCGGTGCGCCGCAGGTCGCGGAGACCGAGTCGGCGCAGGCTCCGCAGGCCGCGGACGTCGACACGGAGGCGGAGGCCCCCGCGCCGCGTACCCGCCGCCGTGCGACGCGTAAGGCGACGGCTGCTGCCGGTGCGCCGCAGGTCGCGGAGACCGAGTCGGCGCAGGCTCCGCAGGCCGCGGACGTCGACACGGAGGCGGAGGCCCCCGCGCCGCGTACCCGCCGCCGTGCGACGCGCAAGGCGACGGCTCCGGCCGGCGCCCCGGAAACCGCCGAGGCCGCCGACACCGCTGCCGCCGTTCCGCCGGCGGAGGCCGCCGAGCCCGAGGCCGCTGAGCCCGAGGCCGCCGAGGTGGCCGCGCCGCGCCGCCGCCGTCGTGCGTCCGCCCCGGCGGGCGCCCCGAAGGCGATGGCCGCCGAAGAGGTCCGGACCGAGACGGAGGAGCCCGCCCCGCGTACGCGCCGCGCCGCCCGCAAGGCCACCGCGCCCGCCGGTGCCCCGGCCGCCGCCGAGGCCGACGAGCAGGCCGTCGAGGCGGGCGAGAGCCTGCCCGAGAGCGCCGTCGAGCAGATCGCCGCCGCCGAGGCGCAGGTCGCCGCCGCCGAGAAGGCCGCCAGCCGTGGTCGCACGCGCCGGCGTGCCGTGTCGCCCGAGTTCACCACCCCGCAGCCGCGGGCCGCCGCACCGGCCGAGGAGGCCGAGGCGCCCGCGCGCGGCCGCCGTGCGCGACCCGCCGTGCCCACCTTCCAGGCCCCGGTCTTCGCCGAGCCGATGTTCCAGACCCCGGAGACCGCCGCGGCCGCCGCTGCCGCTGCCGCGAGCGCCCCGGAGCCGGAGGAGGAAGAGGAGTTCGCCGAGGCGGTCACCGAGACCGCTGCCCCGGAGCCGCCTGCGGGCCGCCGTCGCCGCCGTCGTCGCGGCGAGCCCGCCGAGCCCGTCGAGACCCCCGCCGCCGAGGCCGTTCCGGCCGAGGAGGAGGCCGAGCCCGAGCAGGCGGAGGCCGCGCAGGGCGAGGAGGCCGACGAGTACGAGGACCGGCCGTCGCGCCGTCGCCGCCGCGGGGGCCGTCGCCGCCGCCGTGGTGAGGCAGCCGACGCGGACGAGTCCGCGGAGGAGGAGGCCGAGGAGGCCGAGGCCGCCGCCGAGGAAGCGGAGGAGGAGGCCGAGGACGAGGACGAGGACGAGGCCGGCACGCCGTCCGCGGCCGGGACCAGCAGCAGCCGCCGTCGCCGTCGCCGTCGCCGTCGCAGCGGTGACGCGGCCGGTGAGCCCGAGGCCGCCGACGAGGACGGCGTCCGTACGGTCGTCAAGGTCCGTGAGCCCCGCAAGAAGGAAGAGCCGAGCGACGAGGTCCAGTCCATCAAGGGCTCGACCCGTCTGGAGGCGAAGAAGCAGCGCCGCCGCGAAGGCCGCGAGCAGGGCCGCCGCCGGGTGCCGATCATCACCGAGGCGGAGTTCCTGGCGCGCCGCGAGGCCGTCGAGCGGGTGATGGTCGTCCGCCAGAGCGGCGAGCGCACCCAGATCGGCGTACTCGAGGACAACGTGCTCGTCGAGCACTACGTCAACAAGGAGCAGGCCACCAGCTACGTCGGCAACGTCTACCTGGGCAAGGTGCAGAACGTCCTGCCGTCCATGGAGGCCGCCTTCGTCGACATCGGCAAGGGCCGCAACGCCGTCCTGTACGCGGGCGAGGTGAACTTCGAGGCGCTGGGCATGTCGGGCGGCCCGCGCCGTATCGAGGCCGCCCTCAAGTCCGGCCAGTCGGTGCTGGTCCAGGTGACCAAGGACCCGATCGGTCACAAGGGCGCCCGCCTGACCAGCCAGGTCTCGCTGCCCGGCCGCTACCTGGTCTACGTGCCCGAGGGCTCGATGACCGGTATCAGCCGCAAGCTGCCCGACACCGAGCGCGCCCGGCTGAAGACGATCCTCAAGAAGATCGTTCCCGAGGACGCGGGCGTCATCGTGCGCACCGCCGCCGAGGGGGCGAGCGAGGACGAGCTGCGCCGTGACGTCGAGCGTCTGCAGGCGCAGTGGGAGGAGATCCAGAAGAAGGCGAAGAGCGGCAACGCCCCGACGCTGCTCTACGGCGAGCCGGACATGACCGTCCGGGTCGTCCGCGACATCTTCAACGAGGACTTCTCGAAGGTCATCGTCAGCGGTGACGAGGCGTGGGAAACCATCCACGGCTACGTGTCGCACGTGGCGCCCGACCTGGTCGACCGCCTGCAGCGGTGGACCAGCGAGGTCGACGTCTTCGCGGTCAACCGGATCGACGAGCAGCTGATGAAGGCCCTGGACCGCAAGGTCTGGCTGCCGAGCGGCGGCTCGCTGGTGATCGACAAGACCGAGGCCATGGTCGTCGTCGACGTCAACACCGGCAAGTTCACGGGTCAGGGCGGCAACCTCGAGGAGACCGTCACCAGGAACAACCTGGAGGCGGCCGAGGAGATCGTGCGCCAGCTGCGGCTGCGCGACCTGGGCGGCATCGTCGTCGTCGACTTCATCGACATGGTGCTGGAGTCCAACCGGGACCTGGTCATGCGCCGGCTCCTGGAGTGTCTGGGCCGTGACCGCACCAAGCACCAGGTGGCCGAGGTGACGTCGCTGGGTCTGGTGCAGATGACCCGCAAGCGGGTCGGCCAGGGGCTGCTTGAGTCGTTCTCGGAGACCTGTGTCCACTGCAACGGGCGCGGGGTGATCGTGCACATGGAGCAGCCGTCCGCCGCCGGTGGCGGTGGTGGCAAGCGCTCCAAGAAGCGCGGCCGCGGTGGCGCTGCCGCGGAGCACGAGCACGTCGAGCCGCAGGCCGTGGCGGAGCCGGAGATCGAGACGGAGGCGGAGGTCGCCGCCGAGGCGGCCGCCCCGGTCGCGCTCGAGGAGCCGGCCTTCGCGCCCGACGAGGAGCTGTACAGCAGCGTCGCGGAGGCCGAGGCCGCCGCGTCACGCGGCCGTGGCCGCCGCCGGGCGACCCGCAAGGTGACGGCTCCGGCGGGTGCGCCGAAGGCCGCGGAGCCGGCGGTGGTTGCGGTGCCCGAGCCGACGCCCGAGCGCGCGGTCACGCCCGAGCCGGAGCCGGAGGCTCCCGCCGAGCCGGCCCCCACGGGCCGTACGCGCCGCCGCGTCACGCGTCAGGTGTCGGCCCCGGCCGGCTCCCCGGCTCCGGCCGAGGTGACGGTGGCCCCGGCGGTGAAGCCGGAGCCCGAGCCGGAGGCCCCGGCCGTGGTCGCCGAGGAGGCGCCGGTCGCGGCTCCGCCGCGTGCCCGCCGCCGGGTGACCCGCAAGGTCACCGCCCCGGCCGGTTCGCCGTCGGGCGCCGAGGAGGCCGCGATCGTCGTGGTCGCCGCGGAGCCCAAGGCCGCCGAGCCGGAGGCGGAGGAGCCGGAGGCCGCACCGGCGGCCAAGAAGGCGGCCCGCAAGACGGCGAAGAAGGCCACGGCGAAGAAGGCCGCGACCAAGAAGACGGCCGCGAAGAAGACGACGGCCAAGAAGGCCACGGCGAAGAAGGCCACGAAGAAGACGGTGGCGGCTGAACAGACGCCGCCGTCGGTCTCCGCGACCACGTCCGAGGACTAGGCACCTCCCGACGCGGCCTGCTCCGGTTCGACCGGGGCGGGCCGCGTCGGCGTTTGCGGGGAGCAGGCCGCGTGATCTGCGCTCGGGGAGGCCGCGCGCATGCGCCGGTGCCATGCGGGTGCCTGACCCTGGTGGCACACGCTCTGCGTACGCCATGAGGGACGCGGGCGCGAGGGCCGAGGCGGCGCCCCGCCGCCCACCGCGACCGCGCGCATGCGCCGGTGCCATGAGGTGCTCGCCGCCGGCCGCGTACGCCCTCTGCGCACGTCCCTGTGCACGCCACGATGACCGCGGGCGCGCGGGCGCCGCGTCACGTACGCGGAGGGGCCCGTGGCACCGGTTTCCCGGTGGCACGGGCCCCTCCGCGTACGACGGGCGCGCCGTCGTCAGGTCAGCGCTTGCCGGACGTCAGCGCCTTGAGGCGCTTCAGCACCGCCTTCACGATCGCCACCCGGCCCACACGCAGCACCAGCTTGTTCCGCTTCTTCGCCACGGCCGCGAAGCGCGGGACGCCGCGGCTGATCCAGCGCGTGTTGGTGAGGGCCGACTGCGGCCCCACCGGCTTGGACCAGCCCTTGCCGTGCTGAGACGGCAGCCACAGCGACACCGTCCAGGAGCCGGTGGCGAGTCCCTCCAAGGAGACGCTGGCCGTGAAGGCGCTGTCACCCGTCGGGGTGACCGGCACCGTCACGGACCTGCCGCCGTCGCCCTCCAGCCGTACGCCCAGCGCGCCCGCCGGCATCCCGGCGAGCTTCCAGCTGCCGCTGACCTCCAGCTGCGAGGGGATCCTGGTCGACCAGCGGGTGCCCTCGATGCGGAGCTTGTCCGCGACCTTGTGCTTGTTCTCGCCCACGTCGAGCGTCAGGTTGCTGTACGGCTGCGTGTAGTACAGCGCGGCCGCGAAGTTCTCCTCGCCGTCGGCGACGACGTACGTCTGCGGCGTGGTGGCCACCTCTGGCAGGCGCTTGTGGCCGAAACGGATCTCCTTGACGACGTCCTCGACCCGGACGGCGACGAAGACGTCCCACAGGCCCTTGGGGAGGCGCCCGCCGTCGACCGCCTTCGTCAGGTCGACCTCGGCGGCGAAGCCGGCCTCCGGGTAGCGGTACTTCCCGGCGTCCTCCTTGCCGGCGCCGAGTTCCGGCGTGGCCACGACTGTCGTCGGGAAGCGGTGCTCGGCCTTGGTGTCGCGCTCACGCAGCACCAGCTCCGTGCTGGTGGGCACGTCCTGCGGGACGCGCCGCAGGTAGGCGTGACCGGTCATCCTCAGCACGCCGTCCTCGATGCCGACCGAGTCCAGCCGGTGGCGGTCCTGGAGCGCCGCCGTGACGTCGTAGATCTCGTCCGGGATGCCGCGCTCGGCGTCGCGGAAGAACGGCAGCAGGGTGTAGGCGCGGTCGCCCTCGACGAGGATCCCGGGCTGCTCGCCGCTCGAGCGGTGCCGCCGGTCGACCTTCTCCAGCTCGATGGACTCCTGGAGCATCCCGCGCTGGATGAGCTCGCCCCGCAGCCGCGTGATCGCGTTCACCCTGGCCTTGAGCGAGTCCGGGTAGGACCGCTCCAGCAGGGCGCGCAGCTGCTCGTAGTTCTTCCGCTGCAGCTCCGGGTCCGACTCCCTGGCCAGGTGGATCAGGGCGTGGAACATGTCGATCGACAGGTGCCGGTTCATCAGGCCGTCGCGGTCGGGCCCGGCCGGGACGTGCTTCTCGACCAGGTCGACCATCAGCTCCAGCACCTTGATGCGGCTGTCGGCGCCGCGCGTGGAGGTGGTGATGTTGCCGCCGTCGTCGCGCTTGACGATGTACAGGCAGTCGTAGTCGGCGACGACCGAGATGCCGTCGGCCTTGAGGTAGAGCATGCCCGTGAAGAGCTGATCTTCACAGGTCTTGTACCCGAGGGGGAAGCGCAGCTTGTGCTTCTCGATCAGCTCGCGCCGGATGAGCTTCAGCGGGTTGAGCGCCCAGTAGACGCGGGAGTTGAAGACGTCCGTGCGGGGCTGGTTGCGTACGAACATCGAGGCCGGCGCGCCCCGCCCGTTGACGCCCTTCATCTTGCCGAGCACCACGTCGGTCTTGTTCTTCTCGGCCATCGCGAGCATGCGCTCGAGGGCCTCCTCGCCGAGGTAGTCGTCGGCGTCCAGGAAGAACACGAACCTGCCCCGCGCGTGGTCCAGGCCCTTGTTGCGGGGGGCCGAGGGGCCGCCGGAGTTCTCCTGGTGGAACACCTGGAACAGGCCGGGGTACTCCTCGGCGAAGCGTTCCAGTTCCTTGCCGGTACCGTCGGTGGAGCCGTCGTTGACAGTGATGATCTCCAGGCGGTCGCGCCCGATCGACTGCTCGACCACGGAGGTCAGGGTCTTCGTGAGGTACGGCATGGCGTTGTAGGCGCCGATGATCACCGAGATGTCAGGCGTGGTGGTCAAAGCTCGTCGTCCGTTCCGCGTGCAGCCCGAGCGCTGGTCGCTGCTCAGCCGCAGCCCCCCCGGTCGACTCGATGGCCGTTATTGAGGTGTTCAGAGGAAAGTCGGCACCAATCCTACAAACGCTTACCCGCATGTGGAGGCACTGTGACCGTCACGTTTGGGTGACAAGTGGGCGCCAGGGGGTTTGAACGGGGCCGGTTTGACCCGCCGCAGGCAGGTCCGTAACCTTGTCCTTCGGCGTGTTTCCCTATGCGTCCACCCCTGAGCACCTTCCTCCCGCTCCGCCGGGAGAGGCCGCTCGTCCATTCCGGATCGTCTCGGGCCCCGCGCCCGTGTGAGCGGCTGGCATCAGGGGTTCCGTTCCGAGCGAGAGAGAGATCCGCGTGTACGCCATCGTGCGCAGCGGTGGTCGCCAGCACAAGGTTGCTGTCGGCGACATCGTTGAGGTTGACAAGATTTCCACCGCCAAGGTTGGCGACACGGTCGAGCTCTCGACCCTGCTCGTTGTCGACGGCGACGCCGTGACCAGCGACCCGTGGGTGCTGGCCGGTATCAAGGTCACGGCCGAGGTCGTGGACCACCACAAGGGCGCGAAGATCGACATCCTTCGCTACAAGAACAAGACCGGCTACCGCCGTCGCCAGGGTCACCGTCAGCAGTACACGGCGATCAAGGTCACCGGCATCCCCACGGCTGCGAAGTAAGGGACTGAGGAGAGATGGCACACAAGAAGGGCGCATCGTCCACCCGGAACGGTCGCGACTCCAACGCTCAGCGGCTCGGCGTGAAGCGCTTCGGCGGTCAGGTCGTCAACGCCGGTGAGATCCTGGTCCGCCAGCGTGGCACCCACTTCCACCCCGGTGCGGGCGTCGGTCGTGGTGGCGACGACACCCTGTTCGCGCTGCTGCCGGGCGCCGTGGAGTTCGGTACCCACCGTGGGCGCAAGGTTGTGAACATCGTTCCGGTCGCCTGATCGGATCTTTCGCGAGGGGCGGACCTCACTTCCCGGACCGGGAAGCGGGTCCGCCTTTCGTGTGTTGAGAGACAGACATTCCGTACGTACGTCACCGGCGTCACTGTCGTCGGCGGCACCCCGTCATCACTGGAGGCACTTCCATGACCACCTTCGTGGACCGCGTCGAGCTGCACGTCGCCGCGGGTAACGGAGGCCACGGCTGCGCCTCCGTGCACCGGGAGAAGTTCAAGCCGCTCGGCGGGCCCGACGGCGGCAACGGCGGCCGCGGCGGCGACGTCATCCTGGTCGTCGACCAGTCCGTGACCACGCTGCTCGACTACCACCACAGCCCGCACCGCAAGGCCACCAACGGCAAGCCCGGCGAGGGCGGCAACCGCTCCGGCAAGGACGGCCAGGACCTGGTCCTGCCCGTGCCCGACGGCACCGTCGTCCTCGACAAGAAGGGCAACGTGCTCGCCGACCTGGTCGGCCAGGGCACCACGTACATCGCCGCCGAGGGCGGCCGCGGCGGCCTCGGCAACGCGGCGCTGGCCTCGGCGCGCCGCAAGGCCCCCGGCTTCGCGCTGCTCGGCGAGCCCGGCCGCTCGGGCGATGTGGTCCTTGAGCTGAAGACCGTCGCCGACGTCGCGCTCGTGGGGTATCCGAGCGCGGGCAAGTCCTCGCTGATCTCGGTGCTCAGCGCGGCCAAGCCGAAGATCGCGGACTACCCCTTCACCACGCTCGTCCCGAACCTGGGTGTCGTGACCGCCGGCTCGACCGTGTACACGATCGCCGACGTCCCCGGCCTGATCCCGGGCGCTAGCCAGGGCCGCGGCCTCGGGCTGGAGTTCCTGCGTCACGTCGAGCGCTGCTCGGTGCTGGTGCACGTGCTGGACACCGCGACGCTGGAGTCCGACCGCGACCCGGCCACCGACCTCGACGTCATCGAGGAGGAACTGCGGCAGTACGGCGGCCTGGAGGACCGGCCGCGCATCGTCGTCCTCAACAAGGTCGACATCCCCGACGGCCAGGACCTGGCCGACATGATCCGCCCGGACCTGGAGGAGCGCGGCTACCGCGTCTTCGAGGTGTCGGCGGTGGCGCACAAGGGCCTCAAGGAGCTGTCGTACGCGCTGGCCGAGATCGTGGCCGCGGCGCGGGCCGCCAAGCCGGTGGAGGAGGCGACCCGGATCGTCATCCGTCCGAAGGCGGTCGACGACGCGGGCTTCACGGTCACGCAGGAGGAGGACGGCCTGTTCCGCGTGCGCGGCGAGAAGCCGGAGCGCTGGGTGCGCCAGACCGACTTCAACAACGACGAGGCCGTGGGCTACCTGGCCGACCGCCTGGGCCGCCTGGGCGTCGAGGAAGAGCTGATGAAGGCCGGCGCCCGCGCGGGCGACGGTGTGGCGATCGGCCCCGAGGACGACGCGGTCGTCTTCGACTGGGAGCCGACGATGATGGCGGGCGCGGAGATGCTCGGCCGCCGCGGTGAGGACCACCGCTTCGAGGCCCCGCGCCCGGCGGCGCAGCGCCGCCGCGACCGCGAGGCGGAGCGCGACGAGGCGCTGAAGGAGTTCGAGGGCTTCGACCCGTTCTAGGAACGGGGCAGCCGTCGTTCCCGGCCCGGTCAGGCGCGCCTGACCGGGCCGGACTGCGTCCGGGCTCCGCGGGGCCGGACCGGGTGCTCCCGGGCGCGGTGCCCGGCCGGGCCGGCGGTACGAAGCGGGCCCCGGCGCGGCCGGCCGGTGCTCCGCGCAGGCCCTTCGGGCCCCGGCCCGGCGCCCGGGCCCGAATCCGGCGCGGCGACCGGGAGGGTGGGTGCCCGGCTGCCGCGCGGGAGGCGGTCGAGGCCGCCACCCGCCGCCGGTGCAGCCGCGTGCCTGCAGCCGCCCCGCCCCAGAACCGAAAACCCGAAACCCGAAGCCCGAAAACCCGACCGCCGGGTCCTGCCCCCGCGGCGACGCGACCCGTCGTCACGGCCCGAGCGCAGCCCGCCCGGCCGGCCCCCAGGGGCTCGCGCAGCCGACGGGGCGGCGTGCCCCTGGGCGCCCGAGGGGCCGTCGGCGGGCGATCTTGTGCGCGGCCGCTCCGTTTCACGGAAAGGCACAACCTCTCACCCGCCTTGTCCGTCT
>NZ_JABZEE010000083.1 GCF_013387495.1 Streptomyces sp. PKU-EA00015
CGCTCCGTTTCACGGAAAGGCACAACCTCTCACCCGCCTTGTCCGTCTGACCTGGTTGATGGCGGGGCGTTCACCCGGAATAGGGTCAATCATGGTCAAACGGGCGACATCGGGCATACGGTGAACCGTGGTCCGGGCTGCTGCCCCGTCAGGTCAGGGGTCGTCTGCATCCGGCAGCCGCAACGGGGCTACCCGTTCGTCCCGGAGCAGGCCGGAGCAGAAGTGAACGGAGCACCATGAAGATCTCCTTCCTCATCCACACGATTTACGGGATCGGCGGAACCATCCGCACGACGCTGAATCTGGCGGAGGAACTGGCCAATCGCCACGAGGTCGAGATCGTCTCGGTCTTCCGGCACCGCGACGACTCCGCGTTCGCCTTGGACCCGCGCATCACCGTCGTGCCCCTCGTCGACACCCGTCAGGGCAGCGCCGACCGGCAGGAGCCCCTGTTCGCCGAGCCCGCCGTCGCCTTCCCGCGTGCCGAGGCCCGATACAAGGAGTACAACCGCCTCGTCGACGAGCGCGTGCGCGCCCACTACGCCGCGTCCGACGCGGACGTCGTCATCGGCACCCGCCCCGGCCTCGTCGCCTACGTCGCCCAGTTCGCTCCGGCCACCGCCGTCCGCATCGGCCAGGAGCACATGACGCACAACCACCACAAGGCCGCGCTGCGCGAGGAGATGTACGAACACCTCGACACCGTCGACGCGTTCGTCACCGTCTCCGAGGGCGACGCCAAGGTGTGGCGCGAGAAGATGCCGCTGCCCACGACCCGCGTCCTGTCGATCCCCAACAGCGTCCCCGAGCCGTCCGTCCCGCCCTCCGACGGCACCGGCAGGACCGTCGTCGCGGCCGGACGGCTCGCCGCCGAGAAGCAGTACCACGTCCTTGTCGACGCCTTCGCCGAGGTCGTCAGGCAGCGTCCCGACTGGTCCCTGCGCATCTACGGCTCCGGCGACCAGCGCGACAGGCTGCGCGCCCGCATCGACGAGCTGGGCCTGTACAACGAGATCCACCTGATGGGTCCTCACTCGCCCATCGAGCCCGAGTGGGCCAAGGGTGCCATCGCCGCGTCGACGTCCCGTCACGAGTCGTTCGGCATGACCCTCGTGGAGGCGATGCGCTGCGGCGTGCCGATGGTGAGCACCGACTGCGACTACGGTCCGCGCGAGATCATCGAGGACGGTGTCGACGGCCTGCTCGTCCCCGTGGGCGACGCGCACGCCGTCGCCCGGGCGCTCCTGCGGCTGATCGACGACGAGGACCTGCGCCGCCGCATGGCCGCCGCCGCCGTGCGCAACGCGCGCCGCTTCGACCCCGGTGTGGTCACCAAGCAGTACGAGGCCCTCTTCGACGAACTCGCCGCCGAGGCGGCGCAGCGCGCGCACATCCCCGGGATAACCCCGGTCGCGGACTGCGCGGTGGCCGCCGACGGCTCGGTGGACGTGAGCCTGGTGGCGCCGCTGCCGGAGGGCATCGAGAACGGCGCCCGGCTGGTGTGCACCCGGACCGGAGCCCGTACCGAGGTGCGGACCTTCGACTTCGACGAGCGCGGCTCCGCGACCGTCCCGGCCGGTGAGGTCTTCCCGGAGGGCGTGTGGACCGTGTTCGTGGAGCTGGCCGGTGGCGGCGCCCGGGGCCGGGTCACGGCCCGCGTGGTCGACCAGCGCGGCGCCCTGCACGCGGCCGAGCGGCTGAGCCCGGGCGGCCCGGTGCGCAACCTCGTCCCGTACGAGGACAAGGCCAAGGGCGGTGCGCTGATGCTGCGCGCCTGGCACCGGCCGGTCCATGCCGAGGCCGCGGACGTCCAAATCCACGGCTCCCGGGTCACCCTGGAGGGCAGCATGCTCGGCACGGCGACGGTGGCCGGCGATCCGACGCTGGTACTGCGACGCCGCGGCAGGCCCACGGACGAGATCCTGTTCCCCGGCGAGCGCGTCGGCGAGGACGGCTTCCGTTTCTCCTTCTCCTCCACGGTGCCCGCCGCCTCGCAGACCACCGCCCACGACGTGTGGGACGCCTTCATCCGCTACGCGCCCGACGCCAGGCCGGTCAGGATCGGCCGGGTGCTGGACGACGTGGTGATGAAGCAGCGCATCTACGTCTACCCTCACACGGTGATGGCCAAGAGACGCCAGGGGAGCATGGCCCGTGCCGTGGCCAAGCGGGTGCTCGGCCGGCCGCGCAAGAAGGTCCGTGTGCGCGTCTACTACACGCTCTCCAACGACGTCGCACTCAATGTGGTGGATCTGTAGCGCAGCGCCTTGTCCCGCTCAGGAGTGGTTCATGCCACTCACATGTGTGGTGTCGGTCACTCGTCCGGATGAGCGGTTCTCGGCCAACACCCCTGATCACCGGGTGAACAGCAGGTTTCCCCCTCCCGTGGGCGCGGCGTCACCCGCCTTGCGGGACGGTAACGGAGAGTGCAACCATCAGTTTTGTTCCCCAGCCCTCGCAAGGTAGGTCGTCTGTGTCTGTGCAGCACATAGCCAAACCCCGAACCACAGCTGTCGTGCTCGCCGGTGGTACCGGCCAGCGCGTGGGTCTGTCGATTCCCAAGCAGCTGCTGAAGATCGCAGGCAAGGCCGTCATCGAGCACACGCTGGCGATCTTCGAGCAGGCGGAGTCGATCGACGACATCATCGTCCTGATGGCGCCGGGCTATGTGCCGGACGTCGAGAGGATCGTCGCAAAGGCCGGACTGACCAAGGTCACCAAGGTCATCGAGGGCGGCTCGACGCGCAACGAGACCACCGAGCGCGCCATCGCGGCCCTCGGCGAGGGCCTGGCCGAGGGCGAGGACCGCAACGTCCTGTTCCACGACGCCGTTCGCCCCCTGCTCTCCGAGCGCGTCATCAAGGACTGCGTCGACGCCCTGGACCGCTACCAGGCCGTCGACGTCGCCATCCCGTCCGCGGACACGATCATCGTGACCCGCACGCACGGCGAGGACGGCGAGTTCATCACCGACGTCCCGGACCGCTCCCGGCTGCGCCGCGGCCAGACCCCGCAGGCCTTCAAGCTGTCGACGATCCGCAGGGCGTACGAGATCGCGGCCGGCGACCCGAACTTCCAGGCGACCGACGACTGTTCGGTCGTGCTGAAGTACCTGCCGGACGTGCCGATCTACGTCGTCGCGGGCGACGAGTACAACATGAAGGTCACGCAGCCGGTCGACGTCTTCATCGCCGACAAGCTGTTCCAGCTGGCCTCCACCGCCGCTCCGGCACAGGCCGACGAGGCCGCCTACCGCGAGCTGCTGGCGGGCAAGACCCTGGTCGTCTTCGGCGGCTCCTACGGCATCGGCGCGGACATCGCCAAGCTGGCGGAGTCCTACGGCGCCAAGGTCTACGCGCTCGGCCGCTCGACCACCGGCACCCACGTCGAGAACCCGGAGCACGTCGACGACGCGCTGTCCACGGCCTACGCCGAGACCGGTCGCATCGACTACGTCATCAACACCGCGGGCGTGCTGCGCATCGGCAAGCTGGCCGAGACGGACAGCACGACCATCCAGGAAGCGCTGAACGTCAACTACCTGGCCCCGGTGCAGATCGCGCGCGCCTCGCACAAGTACCTCGCGGAGACCAAGGGCCAGCTGCTGCTGTACACCTCCAGCAGCTACACCCGCGGCCGCGCCGAGTACAGCCTCTACTCCTCCACCAAGGCCGCCATGGTGAATCTCACCCAGGCCCTGGCCGACGAGTGGGCCGCCGACGGCATCCGCGTCAACTGCGTGAACCCGGAGCGCACCGCCACCCCGATGCGCACCAAGGCGTTCGGCACCGAGCCGGCCGGTTCGCTGCTGTCGTCCGAGGCCGTGGCCCGTACCTCGCTCGACGTGCTGCTGTCCGCGCTGACCGGGCATGTCATCGACGTACGGCAGCAGGATCCGACCCGCGGCGCCTCCGAGGCATCCGGGTTCGAACAGGCCCTGGCGTCCGTCCTGGACCGTCAGGAAGATGTGTAATACTTCTGGACATTCGAACATTCGGGCCTCTGTAGTCGCCATACAGCGCACTGCGGGGGCCCGAGTCTGTGGAGCCGGTCCTTCACACCTCCTCCGCAGAGCGGTTTCGCAAGGAAAACAGTCGGCACCCCCTGGAGCAGGTTCTTCGTGATTTCGAAAGCCATTCGCATGGCTCGCGTGGGCAGCGGATCGGAGCTGGCCGCCGCAATTCTCCTGATGCTCGGATTCCCGTGCGTCATGCTCGCGGCGATAGTCCCCAGTCTCTGGTTCTTCACGGCTGCCGTCGCCGTGACCTACCTCGCCGACCAGTACCTGCACCAGCGGTCCAGCTATCTGGTCAACCGGCTGGCCAAGGTCCGTGCGGGCCTGTCGATCCGCTTCCTCGTGCGCCAGCTGCTGCTCGTGCTGCTGCTGGCCCGCATGGGGTACGCGGAGGAGGCCCTCTTCTACGTGACGGTCGCCTGCCTTCTCGGCTTCTACGGTCTCCAGGCGCCGCACGGCGCGATGGTCACGCTGATCCGGCTGCGCCGGAGGCTGCCGGTGGTCACCCGCAACATCGACCTGAAGCACGTGCGCATTCCCGACGCCCCGAGGCCCGGCCTGATCAACCGTTCCGCCGAGAAGATGCTGCATCTCGATGTCTTCTCCTTCGTCGGCGTGATCGTCGCGATCGAGACGGGCGCCAATGCGTTCGCGTACGCGGGTCTGGGTCTGACGGTGCTGCTCGCCGTCGGTTATCTCGCTGTACTGCTGCCCAGTCTCCGTGCCGCCCGGCTGCCGGCCTCGCCGGAGAAGGTGCTCGAGGGCATCGACGCCTGGCTGCGCGAGTACAAGCCGACCGTGATGCTGTACTTCTCCGGCTCCAAGGACTCGGCGTACCAGGTCAACATGTGGCTGGAGACGATGGCACAGATCGGCGGCCGGCCGCTGATCTTCCTGCGCGAGCGCAATATCGTGCCGCAGCTCGGCAACACCTCGGTCCCGGTGCTGTGCGTGCCGGGCGGAGTGCACCTGATGAACCTGGACCTGTCGTCCGTGCGCGTCGCGCTGTACGCGGCCAATGTCGGCAAGAACATCCACATGCTCCGCGTGCCGACCATGAAGCACGTCTTCATCGGTCACGGCGACAGCGACAAGCTCGCCAGCGTCAACCCGTTCAGCAAGGCGTACGACGAGGTGTGGACGGCGGGCCGCGCGGGCCGCGACCGTTACGCGCTGGCCGACGTCGGTGTGCTCAGTGAGGACATCGTCGAGGTCGGCCGTCCGCAGCTCGCCCCCATCGAGCACTGGACGGGCAAGCCGCGGGGCCCGATCCCCACCGTGCTCTACGCCCCCACCTGGGAGGGCTGGGACGACAACCCCGGCAACACCTCCCTGCTGCTGGCCGGCGAGAACATCGTCAAGCGGCTGCTGGACTCCGAGAAGCCGGTCCGCCTGATCTACAAGCCGCACCCGTTCACCGGTACCCGCGACCCCAAGGCCAGGGCCGCGCACCTGCGGATCACCGCCATGGTCGAGCAGGCCGCCGCGGCCCGCGCGAGCGAGCCGAGGTGGGTCGAGGAGGCCGCGGCGCACGCCGAGGACCAGGCCGCGGCCCGTGCCGAGCTCCAGCGCATCGAGGCACGGCTCGCCGAGCTGTCGGGCCAGACCCGTGTCGGCCGGGACGAGGCCGAGGAGTCGCGCGACTCCGTGGCGGACCCGGCGCGCGAGGCGGAGACCGCGAAGCTGGGCGAGGAGTGGAACGCCGCCTACTGGCGCTCCTTCGGCTGGTGGGAGCACAAGGTCATCACCGGTCCGCAGCCGCGTCTGTACGACTGCTTCAACCAGTCGGACGGCATGGTCTCGGACATCTCCAGCGTGGTCTCGGACTTCATCGCGAGCGGCAAGCCGTACGCGGTCACGGACTCCGCCGGGCTGGGCGAGGCCGAGTTCAAGCGGCAGAACACCGCGGTGCGCGCCGCGGTGATCCTCTCCAACAGTGCGGTCGAGCTCGACGAGCTGCTCGCCGCCGTCGCCGACCGGGACGCCGACCCGCGTGCCGCGGCGCGGCAGGAGCTCAAGGAGTACCTGCTCGGCCCGGACGAGCCGACCTCCATCGAGCAGTTCGACGCGGCGGTGCAGGCCCTGGCGGCCAAGGCCGAGGCCCGCAACGCCGGTGTGCTGCAGCGTCTGTCGGAGGCGGAGCAGTCGCCCGGCCTGGACGACACGCCGGTCGGCTGACCCGACCGCGCGAGCGGCCCGGTGGTATCCCCGGAAGGGGGCGCCACCGGGCCGTTCCCGTTCCCGGCGCCGATGCGGGCGAGGTGCACCTTTTTGCCCGGTGGGTCATGAAGGGCAACCAATAGGTGTTTCCGGTTGTCTTGTGTGTGTGAATGACCATCTCGTGCCCGACGTCACGGTTGTCGTCGGTGCCTACGAAGCCATGCCCTACCTCGTCCGCTGCCTGGAGTCGGTGGAGTCCCAGACGCTGGGTGCCGACCGCATCGAGCTCGTCGCGGTCGACGACGGGTCGACCGACGGCACGGGGGAGTACCTGGAGGAGTTCGCCGCCCGGTCCAAGGTCCGCACCACGCTGATCAGGCAGCCCAACTCCGGTGGCCCGAGCGGCCCGAGGAACGTCGGTCTCTCCCACGCACGCGGCCGCTACGTCTTCTTCCTCGACGCCGACGACTTCTTCGGGGACGAGGCGCTGGAGCGGATGGTCGCCATGGCCGACCGGGCGGGGACGGACGTCGTGCTCGGACGGATGGCGGGATGCGGGCGGGGCGTGCCGCGGTCGATGTTCGTGAAGACGCTGGAGCACGCGGACGTCTACACCTCCCGCGTCATCTACGCGCTCAGCGCGCAGAAGCTGTTCCGCCGTGAACTGCTGTGCCGGCTGGGCCTCCGGTTCGACGAGAGCCTCCTGACCGGGGAGGACTCGCTGTTCACCATGGAGGCGTATCTCAGCGGCAACGGGGTGTCGGTCGTCGCCGATTACGACTGCTACTACCTCGTCGGGCGCGAGGACGGCAAACACGCGACCAGACGCGGCAGTTACCCGCCCCGCTTCGAGGCGCTGACCGCCCTGGCCCGGCTGATCGCCCGTCTCGAACCGCCCGGTCACGGGCGGGACCTGCTGATGGTCCGGCCCTTCACCGTCGGGCTGCTGCAGCAGTTCGGGCCGGCCCTGCTGCGCGCGCCGGAGTCCGAGCAGCGCGACCGGCTGCGGCTGGCGGCGGCGATGACGGATCCGTACTGGACCAGGGGTGTCGCCCGGCACATCAAGGTGGGGGAGCGGCTGGTGCTGGAGTGCGTGGCCCGGGGGCGGCTCGATCTGCTGAAGGACGTACTGGAGTTCACCGCCGCCAAGAAGGTGCCGGAGGTCGTCCGCCGGGGCCGCGCGGGCCGGACCTACCTCGCGTACCCGCACTTCGGCGACCGCCGCAGCGGCCTGCCCCGGTCCGTCTACGAGGTGACCGTGCCCGACTGGTCGGGCAGCCGGCGTGTCCTTCCGCCGAAGGTCCGGAGCCTCCCGCGCAGGGTTCTCGGCAGGATTCGCAGGAGTGCGGCGCGCGCCCGCCGGGCACGCGTTTTGCGACGTGGGAAAGCAAAGGGTGAGACATAGGTAACATCGAAGTGCCCGAGCGGCATCCCCTGGGGGAACGCTCTTCCGACTTCTTAGGGCAGGGATAGTGAAGGCACTCGTACTCGCCGGAGGAGCCGGGACACGACTCCGGCCCATTACGCACACATCCGCCAAGCAATTGGTCCCGGTCGCCAACAAGCCGGTGCTCTTCTACGGTCTGGAGGCGATTGCGGAAGCCGGGATCACCGAGGTCGGTGTCATCGTCGGGGAAACAGCGCCGGAGATCGAGGAAGCGGTCGGCGACGGATCCGGGTTCGGCGTCAAGGTCACCTACATTCCGCAGGAGCGGCCGCTCGGACTCGCGCACGCGGTGGTCATTGCCCGGGAGTTTCTGGGAGAAGACGATTTTGTTATGTATCTCGGTGACAACTTCATCGTCGGCGGGATCAGCGGACTCGTCGACGAATTCCGCGCCGAGCGCCCGGACGCGCAGATCCTGCTCACCAAGGTCCAGGACCCGACCTCCTTCGGCGTCGCCGAACTCGACGGGCAGGGCCGCGTCGTGGGCCTGGAGGAGAAGCCGCAGGAGCCCAAGAGCGATCTCGCGCTCGTCGGCGTCTACCTCTTCACCCCCGTCGTGCACGAGGCCGTGCGCGCCATCGAGCCGTCCTGGCGCGGCGAATTGGAGATCACGCACGCCATCCAGTGGCTGATCGACCAGCAGCGGGACGTGCGGTCGACGACGATCGCCGGCTACTGGAAGGACACCGGCAACGTCACCGACATGCTGGAGGTCAACCGCTCGGTGCTGGAGACCGTGGAGCCCCTGGTGGAGGGCGTGGTCGACGGCGACAGCGAGATCATCGGCCGGGTCCGCGTCGAGCAGGGCGCCCGCATCACCGACAGCCGCATCGTCGGCCCAGCGGTGATCGGCGGCGGCACGGTGATCAGCGGCTCGTACGTCGGCCCGTTCACGTCCGTCGCCGAAGGGTGCCGGATCGAGGACAGCGAGATCGAGTACTCCATCGTCCTGCGCGGCGCCTCGATCACCGGTGTGCGGCGCGTGGAGGCGTCACTGATCGGCCGGGACGTCGAGGTCACACCCGCGCCCCGTACTCCCTCCTCACACCGACTCGTGCTCGGCGACCACAGCAAGGTGCAGATCTCCTCATGACCACGAAGATCCTGGTGACCGGCGGCGCCGGATTCATCGGCTCCCACTACGTGCGCACGCTGCTCGGCCCCGGCGGGCCCGGCGGCGTTGCCGTCACCGTCCTCGACAAGCTCACCTACGCGGGCAACCCCGCGAACCTCGACGAGGTGCAGGGCCTCCCCGGCTTCGACTTCGTGCACGGCGACATCTGCGACGCCGGACTCGTCGCCAAGCTGATGGCCGAGCACGACCAGGTCGTGCACTTCGCCGCCGAGTCGCACGTGGACCGCTCCATCGACGGCGGCGCCGAGTTCGTCCGTACGAACGTCGTCGGCACGCACACGCTCGTGGACGCCGCGCACCGGGCCGGTGTCGGGACGTTCGTGCACATCTCCACCGACGAGGTCTACGGTTCCATCGACGAGGGCTCCTGGCCCGAGACGCACCCGCTGCAGCCCAACTCGCCCTACTCGTCGGCCAAGGCGTCCAGCGACCTGATCGCCCTGTCGTACCACCGCACCCACGGCCTGGACGTGCGGGTGACCCGCTGCTCCAACAACTACGGGCACCACCACTTCCCCGAGAAAGTCATTCCGCTGTTCATCACGAACCTGCTGGACGGCCGGAAGGTCCCGCTCTACGGCGACGGCGGCAACGTCCGCGACTGGCTCCACATCGACGACCACGTCCAGGGCATCGAACTGGTCCGCACGAAGGGCCGCCCCGGCGAGGTCTACAACATCGGCGGCGGCACCGAGCTGTCCAACAAGGAGCTCACCCGCCTGCTGCTCGACGCCTGCGGCGCCGACTGGGACACCAGCGTCGAGTACGTCACCGACCGCAAGGGCCACGACCGCCGCTACTCGGTCGACTGCACCAAGATCCGCGACGAGCTCGGCTACGAGCCGCGCAAGGACTTCGCCACCGGCCTCGCCGAGACCGTGCGGTGGTACCGCGACAACCGCGCCTGGTGGGAGCCGCTGAAGGAGCGTGCGGCCCTGTGAGCACCTGGCTCGTCACCGGTGCCGGCGGCATGCTGGGCCGCGACGTCCTCGGCCGGCTGGCGGCGGCCGGCGTCGCCGCCGCGGGGCCGGCCCGCCGCGACCTGGACATCACCGGCCCCGACGCCGTGCGCGCCGCCCTGGACGCGCACCGGCCGGACGTGGTGGTCAACTGCGCCGCCTGGACGGACGTCGACGGCGCCGAGGAGCACGAGGAGGCCGCGCTGGCCGTCAACGGCACCGGCCCGCGAGTGCTCGCCGAGGCGTGCAAGGAGAGCGGCGCCGTCCTGCTGCACGTCTCCACCGACTACGTCTTCGCCGGTGACGCCCGCGAGCCGTACGCCGAGGACGCCCCCACCGGCCCGCGCAGCGCCTACGGGCGCACCAAGCTGGCCGGGGAGCGCGCCGTGCTGGACCTGCTGCCGGAGACCGGCCACGTCGTGCGCACGGCCTGGCTCTACGGCGCGGGCGGTCCGAACTTCGTGCGCACCATGATCCGGCTGGAGGCCGCCCGGGACACCGTGGACGTCGTCGACGACCAGCGCGGCCAGCCCACCTGGAGCGCCGACCTCGCGGACCTGCTGGTGCGGCTCGGACGCGGCGCACTGGCCGGCACCGTGCCCGCCGGGATCCACCACGGCACCAGCGCGGGGGAGACGAGCTGGTACGGATTCACCCGCGAGATCTTCCGGCTGTTGGGCGCCGACCCGGATCGCGTACGCCCGACGACCAGCGCCGCCTTCGTGCGGCCCGCGCCCCGCCCCGCGTACAGCGTGCTGGGACATCAGGGTCTGCGGCGCAGCGGTGTCGAACCGATTCGCGACTGGCAGGAAGCGCTCGCAGAAGCGTTCCCGGATGTCGTCGCCGCAGAGCGCGGAATGGGTGCTACCGGCCGGTAGACGTTTACGTCCAGGCCGCGTACACGCTAACTTCGCTGGGAATCAATCCATTTGATTCCCAGCGAAGGGCTCCATCAGTGGACCGCCATGGCTTCCTGCGCCAGCTGCACCGCATCTACAAACCTCGCAACTATCTCGAAATCGGGGTCAACGACGGGCGCAGCCTGGCGCTTTCCCGGGTTCCCTCGGTAGCTGTCGACCCGGCATTCCGGGTCGTGACGAGCATCAGTTGTGATGTGCACCTGGTCAGAGCCACGAGTGACGATTTCTTCGCCCGCAAGGACCCCTTGGTCCATCTGCGCACCGGTCGCAATCCGTTTCGCGCGCTCGCCCGCAAGGACCCGATGAACGTCCTCGGCGGCGAACCCCGGCTCGAGCTGTCGTTCATCGACGGAATGCACCTGTTCGAGTACGCGCTGCGCGATTTCATGAACGTCGAACGGCATTCGCGCTGGTCCAGCGTGATCGTTCTCGACGACATGCTCCCGAGGAGCGTGGACGAGGCCGCCCGCGACCGGCACACCAAGTTCTGGGCGGGCGACGTCTACAAGGTCGTCCAGGTGCTGCGGAAGTACCGCCCGGACCTGGTCGTCGTCGAGGTGGACACCGCGCCCACCGGTGTCGTCGCCGTCTTCGGCGCCGATCCGGAGAGCACCGTCCTCAAGGACGCGTACGACAAGATCATCGAGGAGTACGTCGTCCCCGACCCCCAGGACGTCCCGGAGGAGGTGCTGGTGCGGAAGAACGCCGTGCAGCCCGAGGCGCTGCTCGGCGCCGACTTCTGGCCGGGGCTGATCCGGGCCCGCACGCTGCGCAGGTCGCGCGCCTCGTTCACGCCGGTGCGCCGCAGCATCGAGAAGATCACCGGCTGACCCTGCCCCGGGTGACGCGGAGAGGCCCCGGGTCCGGACCCGGGGCCTCTCCGCGCGTGTGCTCAGCCGACGGGCGCGTCTGCGGCCCTCAGCTTCCGGTAGTACGCCTCGCACTCCTCGTACGACGGCAACAGCCCCTGCCGCTCCGCCTCGGCCAGCGTCGGCGCGGCGGCGTCCTTCTCGGACAGCAGCGGAGTGACACCTTCGGGCCACTCGATGCCGAGGTCCGGGTCGAGCGGGTGGATGCCGTGCTCGCGCTCGGGGGCGTACCCCTCGGAGCACAGGTAGATCACGGTCGCGTCGTCGGTGAGGGCCATGAAGGCGTGGCCGAGGCCCTCGGCGAGGTAGACGGCGTGGTGGTCGGAGTCGTCGAGGCGCACGGCCTCCCAGCGGCGGTACGTCGGCGAGCCGACGCGGATGTCCACGATCACGTCGAGGACCGCGCCGCGCACGCACTTCACGTACTTGGCCTGGCTCGGCGGCACATCGGCGAAGTGGACGCCGCGCAGCGTGCCCCGGGCCGAGACCGAGCAGTTGGCCTGCTCCAGGCGGAGCCGGTGCCCTGCCGCCTCGGCGAGGTCCGGTGACCTGAACCACTCGTGGAAGCTCCCGCGACTGTCGGGGAAGACCTTCGGCTCGTGCACCCAGGCTCCGCCGATCGAGAGCTGACGCATCTGTTCCACTCCTCGCTGTCGTGATCGCTTCCTGAAGCCGTGTGCCCGCCGGGCCGTCCGTCAGCCCAGCACCCGGGCCGCCAGCCGGCGCACCTTCTTGCGGCCCGCCGACGGCAGCCGGCGCACCACCGGACCGGCCACGGCCCGGGCCGCCCGACGCAGCGCCGACCGTCTGCGGTGGGCGGCCAGCTTCCGCAGCAGCACCGGGTCGGCCACGGGGAGGCCGTCGTCGGGCCGGAGCCGACCGGCGCCGTCCACGCCCACCCCGCACAGCGGCAGCAGCGGTCCCTTCGCCCCGTCCAGCCGTACCCAGAGCTGCCAGTCCCCCTCCGGCGCACCGGGGACACGCCGGGGAACATCCAAGTGGGCCCGCCCCAGCTCGGGCCGCAGCGCCCCGGAGAAGGTGTGCACGGGCTCGGGCGTCTCCTCGGACTCCGTGGGCTTGGTGAGCACGAGCTCCGGCGCACCTGTGCCCACGCCCGTTCCCGGGCCTGTGCCGTCCGTCGTGAACAGGTCCAGCCGCAGCTGGATCCCGGCCCCCGGCATGCGCAGTACCGTGCGGCCCGCGAGGTAGGGGGCCACCTTCTTGCCGCGCCGGGCCACGTCGAGCGTGAGGTTGCTGTGCGGGTCGGTGAAGTACGGGATCACCGAGCGGGGCGGGGACGACAGCAGCGCGGGCAGGCAGCGGCCGTCGACCTTCGGGTCGCGGTCGGCGCCCAGGCGCGCCTTGCGGACCAGCCCCAGACCGCGCACGGTCACCCAGGCGTCCCAGAAGCCGCGCGGGAGGCTGCCCCGGCCCTTCTTGCCGCCCTCGGACGCCAGCCGGCCCGTGCCGCGCAGCACGACCTCGCAGCTCCCGTCCTCGCGGTCCTCGACCTGTGCCGTGAACGTGGCGGGGCACAGCCATTCGACGGCCGTCTCACGGTCGCGCAGCGCGAGCTCGGCAGTGAAGCCGCCCAGGTCGTCGGTGACGTCGACGAGCTCGTCGGCGGGCAGGAAGCGGCCGGTGACATCCGGGTGCAGATACAGCCGGCCGTCACGGCGCAGCAGCGTCAGCGGCTCGCGGTCGTCGCCGTGCACCAGACGCGCGGCGATGCCGATCGCGATGCGGCCGTCGTCCTGCCAGGCGAGGTCCTCCAGCCGCACCGTGCCCTTGACGGTGGACGCGAACCGGGCCAGCCGTACGAGCCCCTCCGCGTCGTCGTTGCGCAGCAGGGTCGAGCGCAGCCGCAGCAGCGGGCCGAGGCCGTCGTGTACGGAGTCGGTCATGAAGTCGAGCGCGAGGGGGCGCACCGCCTCGGTCATCTCGCGCAGGTACGTCTCGTCGTACTTCAGGACGGCGGGCTCACTGAGCCGGCCGAGCATCTCGACCCGGTAGAAGCGGCGCAGCACCCGGTCCCGCAGCGGCCCCGGCTCGGTGCCCGCCACGACCACGTCGAGGACCTCGCGGAGATTGCCGTAGTAGCCGGCCGGCACGAGCTTCGCCGACCCGGCGTTCTTGCCGTCGTCGCGCTTCGAGTAGTGGTAGCAGGTGTACGCGCCGAGGATCGAGACGACCTTGGCGGGGATGTACGCCTTCATCATGTACAGCTGGTCCTCGAGGCGGCGCTTGCCCTCCGGGTAGGCGATGCCGTGCTCGCGCAGGAACTGCGTACGGAACATCTTGTGCGGCGTGAGGCTGTCGTACAGCGGGGCGTTGCGCAACGTGCACTTCTCGCGGTTGTTGCGGAACACGCCCTGCGGGACGCCCCGGAAGTTGCTGGCGACCTTGCCGATGACGATGTCCGAGCCGTTGCGGCGGCCCATGTCGTACAGCCTGCGCAGGGCGTCGGTGCCGAGGTGGTCGTCCTGGTCGAGGAACTGGACGTACTCACCCTTCGCCTCCGCGACGCCGATGTTGCGCGGCTTGCCGGGCCAGCCGGAGTTCGGGATGTGGATCACCCGGAAATGGGGGTGCTCGGCCGCCAGCTCGTCCAGGCGCGCGGGGGTGTCGTCGGTCGACCCGTCGTCGACGAACAGGACCTCGAACTCCTCGGCGGGCAGGGTCTGCCCGAGCAGCGATTCGATGCACGGATCGATGTACTTTCCGGGGTTGTACACCGGGATGACGACACTCACTTTGACCGACACTATGTGCCCCGTCTCTTGTGGGAACCCGAGTCGAAGGTGGGGGCCGGAGGCAGGGCGATGCGGGCGCGCGCCACCGCCCACCAGCACCCTAGCGGTTGTCCGGATTCTGTATCAGCAACCGGCTCGGCTCGTGTTATGGGAAAGCGTTTACGGGCGCGCCACGGCGTGGCGCGCGGCACGGGGCGTCGGCCCGGACGGCCGGAACCGGTCCGTGGGAGACAGCCGGGCGCGGATGTCCAGCGGGCGGAATGCGCGCGCACCCGGCAGGCGCCCTGGCATAGATTCGGCGTGTGACAGTGGCAAGACAGCAGGTGACCCAGGCCAGCAGGATCGTCGTCAAGGTCGGTTCGTCGTCGTTGACGACCGCCGCGGGCGGCCTCGACGCCGACCGGGTGGACGCCCTCGTCGACGTCCTCGCCAAGAGCCGCAGCGGCGGCGAGAAGGAGATAGTCCTCGTCTCCTCCGGAGCCATCGCAGCGGGACTCGCCCCGCTCGGCCTGACCCGGCGCCCCAAGGACCTGGCCCGCCAGCAGGCCGCCGCCAGCGTCGGCCAGGGACTGCTCGTCGCCCGCTACACCGCCTCCTTCGCCCGGTACGGCGTCCGCGTCGGCCAGGTGCTCCTGACCAGCGACGACACGAGCCGCCGCGCCCACTACCGCAACGCCTACCGCACCCTCGACCAGCTGCTCGCCATGGGCGCCGTCCCGGTCGTCAACGAGAACGACACGGTCGCCACCGACGAGATCCGCTTCGGCGACAACGACCGGCTCGCCGCCATCGTCGCCCACCTCGTCCGTGCCGACCTGCTGGTCCTGCTCTCCGACGTCGACGGTCTCTACGACGGCGACCCCGCGCGGCCGGGCACCTCGCGCATCGACGAGGTGCGTGGTCCCGAGGACATCGCCCACGTGCAGATCGGCAGTGCCGGCAAGGCGGGGGTCGGCACCGGCGGCATGGTCACCAAGGTCGAGGCCGCCCGGATCGCGGCCGCCGCCGGCGTGCCCGTCGTCCTCACCTCCGCCACCCGCGCGGCCGACGCCCTCGCGGGCCGCGCCACCGGCACCTTCTTCCACGCCACCGGACGCCGCTCGGCCGACCGCCTGCTGTGGCTCGCGCACGCCTCCACCCCGCAGGGTTCGCTCACCCTCGACGAGGGCGCGGTGCGAGCCGTGGTCAAGGGCCGCAAGTCGCTGCTGCCGGCCGGGATCGCCGCGGTGGACGGCGAGTTCAGCGCCGGTGACCCCGTCGAACTGCGCGACACCGGCGGCCGCGCCGTCGCCCGCGGTCTCGTCAACTTCGACGCCAAGGAGATCCCGCAGCTGCTCGGCCGCTCCACACGCGAGCTGGCGCGGGAGCTGGGCCCGGCATACGAACGGGAAGTCGTACACAGAGACGATCTCGTCGTTCTGGAGCCCTGACCGGGCCCTGAAAGGGCGGAAAGTCCCGGCATCTGGCAGAGACCTTTACCGAAACGGCCCCACACGCCGCCGCGGGCTGGTCCACTTTGTTGCGGGGGTTGGCGGGGAAGGGCAACGACGCAGCAACAGGAGGCCGCCGGTGAATCGACCGCGCCCTGGGGACATGCCCCGAGGCAAGGGGAGGACCACCTCTCCTGCCCGCCGGTCAGTGGGCGAGGAGCGAAACCTGACCAGTGTCGGCGGGGCCGCGGATCTCCACGACGGGTTCGACGACGCATTCGGTGACGGGCTCGACGGGGCCGATGCCGCCGTGGGAGCCGGAGCTCCGGCGCATCCGGCGGCAGGTACGGCTTTCCCGTCCGGGGTGCGGGGCGTCGCCGAGGCGCCGGGCCGGCCGGACGAGCAGACGCTGTCCAAGCTGTGGCACATCACCCTCAGCGTCTCCGGGCGGGAGGCCCCGCTGAAGGAGGTCCGCCGCGGCCTGGAGCAGCTCGCCCACGACCACCCCTTCCTGCTGACCAGCCGCTACGCCAACGACCATGCGGAGATCCGCTACTGGGAAGAGGCCCGCGACCTGCACGACGCGGCGGCCGTGGCCCTGCGGCTGTGGGGCGAGCACCGCTCGAGCGCCCAGTTGCCGCCGTGGGAGATCGTCGGCCTTGAGGTCATCGACCGCCAGACGTACCACCAGCGGATCGCCGAGGGCTACGGCCCGCCGCCCGCCTCCCCGGTGGGCGTCCACCCCTTCTGAGGCATCTGTCTCGCAGTGCGGGATACGTTCCGGACTGCTGCGCCGGGCGCACTACCCTGCGGGTATGACGTCGCTCTCTTCGGTCTCGCCGTACGACAACATGTCCCCGGTCACCCAGGTCGCCTACCGGGCCCGGGCCGCCGCCGCCGACCTCGCGCCGCTGCCGCGGTCGGCGAAGGACGACGCGCTGCTGGCGATCGCCGACGCGCTGGAGGTCCGCACCAGCGAGATCGTCGAGGCCAATGCCGCGGACATCGCGCGGGCACGCGAGGCGGGCACCAGCGAGGCGATCATCGACCGGCTCACGCTCAACCCCGAGCGGGTGCGCGCCATCGCCGCGGACGTGCGGGACGTGGCGGCGCTGCCCGACCCGGTGGGCGAGGTGGTGCGCGGCTCGACCCTGCCCAACGGCATCGACCTGCGCCAGGTGCGCGTCCCGCTCGGCGTCGTCGGCATCATCTACGAGGCCCGGCCCAATGTGACCGTGGACGCCGCCGCGCTCTGCCTGAAGTCCGGCAACGCGGTGCTGCTGCGCGGCTCCTCCTCCGCGTACTCCTCCAACACCGCCCTGGTGAGGGTCATCCGCGACGCGGTCGGCGGCTCGGGACTGCCGGCCGACGCGGTGCAGCTGGTGCCCGGCGAGAGCCGCGACTCCGTACGGGAGCTGATGCGCGCCCGGGGCATGGTCGACGTCCTCATCCCGCGCGGCGGCGCCTCCCTGATCCGCACGGTCGTCGAGGAGTCCACGGTCCCCGTCATCGAGACCGGCACGGGCAACTGCCACGTCTACGTCGACGCAGAGACCGACATCGACATGGCGGTCGAGATCCTCATCAACTCCAAGGCGCAGCGCCCCAGCGTCTGCAACGCCGCCGAGACCCTCCTCGTCCACAAGGACGTCGCCGCCGCCTTCCTGCCCCGCGCCCTCGACGCGCTCGCCGAGGCGGGCGTGACGGTGCACGGCGACGAACGCGTCGTGGAGTACGCGGACGCCACCAAGGCCGCGATCGTGCCGGCGACCGCCGAGGACTGGGAGACCGAGTACCTCTCCTACGACATCGCCGCGGCCGTCGTGGAGTCGCTGGAGGCGGCCGTCGCCCACATTCGGCTCTGGTCCTCCGGCCACACCGAGGCGATCGTCACCACCTCGCAGGCCGCGGCCCGCAAGTTCACCCAGTTGGTCGATTCGACGACGGTCGCCGTGAACGCGTCCACCCGCTTCACCGACGGTGGTCAGTTCGGTTTCGGCGCGGAGATCGGCATCTCCACGCAGAAGCTGCACGCGCGCGGGCCGATGGGCCTGCCCGAGCTGACCTCCACGAAGTACATCGTCACCGGCGACGGTCACATCCGGTGACCGTCAGCGGCGTCCTCCGGGGCGTCACCCGGGCGGGGAGAGTTCGCCCTCTCCCTGCCCAAACCTCCCGGCCCGGTCTACTCTGAGATGGTGCCGGACGACGTGGGGGGCAAGCCGTTCCCGGACGGCGGGGACCCTGAGGACTCTGTCGACCGCGGGGGCGCGGACGAGGACTTCGCCTCCGTGGTGTTCGACGAGGACTTCGTCCGGGCCGCCGAGATCCATGAACCGAGCGCGGTCGAGCGTCTGCTCGCCGCCGCCGAGGCGCGCGCGGAAGCCGAAGCCGCCCGCTCCGGCCCGCGCGGCGTGCCCTCCGACGACGACCGCTACGACGAGTTCCACGGCCCCGACGGCTACGGCCCCGGGCGCGAGTACGAGGACGACCTCGGCGCCGGGAGCCCGTACGGCCCCCACGGCGGCGCCCTGCGGCCCTATCGTGGCACGGCGCGCTGGCACCGGCCGGTGGCCTGGATCCTGGCTCTGGTGATGGGCATCGGCATGATCGCCCTGGCCTTCACCGCCGTCTACCGGGGAGCCTCCGGCAACCGTGAGGACCAGGTGCCGCAGCCCGCCCGGACGGGGGTGGACGCCCCGCCGACGGGCGCGACGGTCAGCGGCCGCGGAGGCGGCCCCACGGCCGCCGCCGACCGCCCGGCACCACGGGTCCCCGCGGAGCCACGGACGCCGTAGGCACCGGCCCGCGCCGTTTCCGTTCGAACGCCGGCCTGTCCCACGACTCGCGCCTGCCCCGGCCCCGTGCGCCGTCTGAACTCCCGCCGCCGCAGCGTCTGAATGCCGGGCCCCGCATGCCCCGGACGACACCCCCGCACCACCCGAACGCCTTCCCCCGCAACCGCTGGACAGCGGCGTGCGGCCATGTGGCCGAGCGCGTGAGAACTCGTCAGAACTTGTCGTGTACCAGCGCGTTTATCGTGCCCGCGTCAGACCTACCCTGAAAGTATGGCTCGGCGCGGAGACCCGCCGGAGGGGACGCCCGAGGGGCTCCCAGGCGGTGAGGACGAGTACCGATCCGTCGTGTTCGACGAATCGTTCGTGCGGGCTGCCCGCGTCCAGGAGTTCTCCGCCGAGGAGCGCATGGGCGAGCACGCCCCCGCCGTGCGCAGCGTCCCCGGCGGCGGGGGCAGCCCGTCGAAACAGATTTTGTTGCTCGTCCTCGTCGTCGCCGTTGCCTTCGGCACCGCCGTCTACCTCGGTATCCGCCAGCCCCACCAGCCCCCTGCGGCCAGACCGGCGGAACAGCTCCGCATCACGCTCGTCCCCCTCGCGCCGCGGGGCCCGGTGCCCGGCGGCACGCCCACCGAGCTCTTCGCGCGCAGCCCCGCGGCCCAGTACCGCAGCGGGGCCGCCGGGATCACCCTGCCCGCGGTCCGCCGCACCGCCCACTTCACCGAAGGCCAGGTGCTGATCGCGCTGGCCACGGCCAAGGACTACCTGGTGGAGTCGTCGCTCGACCCCGACGTGCTCACCGGAGGCGTGGTGCGCCCGGTGCGCGCGCTGCTCCACGCCGACCAACTGGCCCAGTTCGACCGGAGCATGGCCGCGCCGGCGGCCGACGGCCGGCACGTCGCCGCGGGCTGGCTGGTGCGCTTCGACCCGTCGAAGGTGGCGCTGGCGGATCCCACTGTGCGGGTGGAGGGCACGCTGCTCGTCAGGGAGGCGGGGGCCGACGCGCTGGAGGTCACGTCCGACCACACCTTCGTCTACGCGCTGCGGTCCGCCGCCACGGCGGGACCGGTGAGCGACGAGGCGTCGCTGTTCACCGTGCGGCGCGAGATGCGCTTCCGCGTCGACCGCGACGATCTGCGCCACCACCGGCTGGAGGTGCAGGCCAGCGCGGTCCAGGCCGGGCCGCAGGACTGTGCGTCCGACGCGACGGGCACGCTGCAACCCCTGCCCGCCGGCCGGCGGGCCGGCACGGACGGTCCGGCGGTCACCGACCCGTACGCACCGGGCCCTGCGGTCGCCGCCCTGTGCGGGGCCCTGTCCCCCGAGGCTCAGCCGTCCCCGTGACGCCGTTGTCCCCGTGACGTCGCCGTCGCCGTGACGTCACGGGCCATCGCCGCCGGACCGGTGCGGTCAGGCGCCCGGCGACCCGTCGCCGTCCGTCCCGCTGCCGCCGCCCGTGAACTTGTCGCGCAGCTTGCTGCCCAGGTCGCCCGCGCCACCGGCCAGATCACCGACCAGCTTCATGAGCGGGTCCTTGCTCGTCCGCACCGACTCCGCGTAGTGCGACGCCGACTCGCGGAACGAGTCGCTCACCGAGGTGTCCTTGTCCTCCGTGCGGCGCGGGTAGTGGCCGTCCATGATCCGCTGGTAGTCGCGGCTCTCCGCCCACTTCTTCAGCTCGGCCGCCCGGACGGTGGTGAACGGGTGCGAGCGCGGCAGCACGTTGAGGATCTTCAGCACCGAGTCGCGGAGGTCGCCCCCGGCCTCGTACTCCTCGGCCTGCGCCAGGAACGCGTCCACGTTCATCTCGTGCAGGTGGTTGCCACCGGCGATCTTCATCAGGCCGCGCATCGACGCCTGAAGGTCCTGGCCGACCAGCAGGCCGGCGCGGTCCGCCGAGAGCTCCGACTTGCGGAACCACTCCCGCAGCGCCGTGACGATCGCCATGATCGCCATGTTGCCCAGGGGGATCCAGGCGACCTTCAAAGCCAGGCCGGTCAGGAAGAGCAGGATCGTGCGGTACACCGAATGGCCGGAGAGGGCATGGCCCACCTCGTGGCCGACGACCGCGCGCATCTCCTCCTCGTCGAGCAGCTCCACCAGCCCGGTGGTGACGACGATGATCGGCTCGTCCAGACCGATGCACATCGCATTGGGACGCGGGTCCTGCGTCACGTACATCGCGGGGACCTTCTCCAGGTCCAGGATGTAGCAGGCGTCCCTGAGCATGCTGTGCAGATGCGCGAACTGGGCGTCGCCCACCCGCACCGAGTCGGAGAGGAAGAGCAGCCGCAGACTGCGCTCGGGCAGCAGCCCGCTGAGCGCCTTGAACACGGTGTCGAACCCGGAGAGCTTGCGCAGCGCCACCAGCGCCGAGCGGTCCGCGGGATGTTCGTAGGCCCGTGAGGAGATCTCCGGGAACCGCTCGCGCCGCCTGCTCGGCGCGTTCCCCTGGCTTTCGGTCATGGTGCCCCCTGGTCTTGTTGCGTGCCGTGCTCGTCCCCCTTCAGGACCCCCAGACTAGGTGCTGGGGTTGCGACGCGGCGGGGGCTGTGGACAACCACAGTTGCCGAGCTGTGGACAGCACAACGACCGAGTCGGCGTGAGCGTGCCCGAACGGCCCGCATACGATGTGCGCGAAGTCCCTCCGCTCCGACTCCGATCGATAGGTCCTGCTGAAGATGAGCCTCACCAGCGCTGCCGCCGCCAACCTGGTCACTCTCGCCGAGGGCGCCGAGCACGGTGGCAACCACGCAAGCCTCAACCCGTACATCACCGGCGGCGGCGCCCTGCTCGTGCTGCTCCTGCTGCTGTGGGTCACCACCCGCTTCAACCGCGACCGCTGAGTCCGGTCCGGCCGCCCGTGCCAGTAGGCTCTGCACGCATGGGAGAGCAGAACGTGGCCACGGGTTCCGGTACCGGCAAGCGCCGGCTCGGTGTGATGGGCGGGACATTCGACCCGATCCACCACGGGCACCTGGTGGCCGCCAGCGAGGTGGCCGCCCTGTTCCACCTCGACGAGGTGGTGTTCGTGCCGACGGGGCAGCCGTGGCAGAAGACCCACAAGAACGTGTCACCGGCAGAGGACCGCTATCTGATGACGGTCATCGCCACGGCGTCCAACCCCCAGTTCTCGGTGAGTCGCATCGACATCGACCGGTCCGGGCCGACGTACACGATAGACACCCTGCGTGAGCTGCGTTCCCTCAACGACGACGCGGATCTCTTCTTCATCACGGGCGCCGACGCGCTCTCGCAGATCCTCAGCTGGCGCAACGCCGAAGAACTGTTCTCGCTCGCTCATTTCATCGGTGTGACCCGGCCGGGCCACGACCTGACCGACGACGGGCTGCCCGAGGGAGGCGTCTCCCTGGTGGAGGTCCCCGCGCTCGCGATCTCGTCCACCGACTGCCGTGAGAGGGTCGCCCAGGGCGACCCGGTCTGGTATCTGGTGCCGGACGGTGTGGTCCGCTACATCGACAAGCGCCAGCTGTACCGCGGCGAGTGAGCCACGGAGAGGGGCACCGGTGAACGACCAGCAGAATCCTTACGACCCGTACTACCAGCAGCCGCGGATCGTCGGCTACGACGAGTACGGACAGCCGGTCTACCAGCAGCCCCAGCCGTACGACCCTTACAGACAGCAGCAGTCCCAGCACCCTCAGTCCGGGGGGCAGCAGACGGACGGGCAGGGCTACGGCTACGACCCGTACGCCCAGCAGGGCCAGGACGCGGCGGGCCGCCAGGACCAGTACGGGCAGTACGACGCGTACGGCGCCCAGCAGTACGCCGCGCCGCCCGGACAGCAGGGCTACGGCTACGACGGATACCGCTACGACACAGGCACGCAGCCCGCGGCCGTCGACACCACCCAGCAGTGGAACATCCCGCACCAGCAGCCCGCCCCCGCGGAGCAGCAGGGCCGCCACGACGGCCGGCGGGCCCAGGCGGCGCCCGATCCGGCGGCCGTGCCGGAGCAGCGGCGCGGTGCGGACGGCGACGACCGCGACTACCGCACCGAGCAGTTCTCCTTCATCGAGGAGCCGGACGAGGACTCCGAGGACGTCATCGACTGGCTGAAGTTCACCGAGAGCCGTTCCGAGCGCCGCGAGGAGGCCAAGCGCCGAGGCCGCAACCGCGTCGTCGCGCTCGTCGTCACGCTGGCGCTCGTCCTCGTCGGCGGGGCCGGCTACCTCTGGTACGCGGGCAAGCTGCCGGGCCTGTCCGGCACCGAGAGCACCGGCGGCACCGCGGCCGGCCCGCAGAAGCGCGACGTCATCGTCGTGCACCTGCACAACACGAAGAGCGAGCGGACCTCGACGGCGCTCCTCGTCGACAACGTCACCACGGGGCAGGGCACGACCGTCCTGCTCCCGAACACCCTCTCCGTCGCCAACGACGACGGCACCGCCACCACGCTCGGCAAGTCGGTCGAGGACGACGGGTCCACCGGGACCCGCGAGGCGATCGGGACCCTGCTCGGTGCGAAGATCTCCGGCACCTGGCGGCTGGACACCCCGTACCTGGAGAACCTCGTCGAACTGGTCGGCACGATCGACCTGACCACCGACACCGAGGTGCCCGGTACGAAGAAGGGCGACGAACCGCTGGTGAAGAAGGGCGAGAACCAGACACTCGACGGACGCGCCGCCGTCGCCTACGCGACGTACTCCGGTCCCGGCGAGGCCGAGGAGAAGCAGCTGCAGCGCTTCGGTCAGGTCATGCAGGGCGTGCTGAAGAAACTCCCGGACGACGCCGAGTCGGCGACCGTCGTCGTCGAGACCCTCGCCCAGATCCTCGACCCCTCCCTGAACGAGAAGGACCTCGGCAGCTCGCTCGCCCAGCTCGCCGAGCATGCCAAGGGCGGCAACTACAAGACCGCTGTGCTGCCCGTGCAGCAGGACGGCACCCTCACCGAGCAGGCAGCGAACAGCGTGGTCAAGGACGTGCTCGGCGGTTCGGTCAGCGCACCGGAGCAGGGCGCGGCCGTGCGCGTCGGCGTCAAGAACGCCACCGGCGACGACAAGGCCACGGAGACGGCCCGGATCTCGCTCGTCAACGGCGGCTACACCGTCATCGACGGCGGCAAGGCCGACCCGGCCGCTGCCTCGCAGGTCACCTACGGTGACGAGGCGCAGAAGGCGAAGGCCCAGGAGGTCGCGAAGACGCTCGGTCTGCCCGCGGACGCGGTGAAGAAGGGCAAGGCCGCCGCGAACGCCGATGTGTCCGTGGTCCTGGGCTCCGACTTCGAGGGCGACACCGGGGACTGAGCCGGGGCCCGGCGCCCCGCGCCGGGCCCCCGTGCTGACGCGTCCCCACCAATCCCGGCGAGGTCTGTCGGCGGTCCGTGAGACCCTATGAAGAGTTCCTGACCGCCGACGAAAGCCTGCTTGTGACCGCTACGGACCGTTCCATCGAGCTCGTCAACACCGCCGCACAGGCGGCCGCCGACCGGCTCGCGCACGACATCATCGCGTACGACGTCAGCGATGTGCTGTCCATCACGGACGCCTTCCTGCTCGCCTCAGCTCCCAGCGACCGCCAGGTCAAGTCGATCGTCGACGAGATCGAGGAGCGGCTGAACAAGCAGCTCGGCGCCAAGCCGGTGCGCCGCGAGGGCGACCGCGACGCCCGTTGGATCCTGCTCGACTACGTCGACATCGTCGTCCACGTCCAGCACAGCGAGGAGCGCGTCTTCTACGCCCTGGAGCGCCTGTGGAAGGACTGCCCGGAGCTCCCGCTGCCCGAGGACGCCATGAAGACCCGCGGCAAGGCCGAGGAGCACGCCCGCCTCGCCGGCAAGGAAGGAGAGCTGAGCTGAACGGCATCAACGGCGGAGGTACGGCCGGTGACGGCCGCACAAGCAGGAAGCGGGGCCGTCGTGTGGTCCTGTGGCGCCACGGACAGACCGCTTGGAACCTGGAGCGCCGCTTCCAGGGCTCCACGGACATCGAGCTGACCGAGGACGGCGTTGCCCAGGCGCGCCGTTCGGCCAGGCTGCTCGCGTCGCTGAAGCCCGACGCGATCGTGGCCTCCGACCTCAAGCGGGCCGCGGCGACCGCGGGCGAGCTGGCCGCCGTCACCGGCGTCGACATCTCCTACGACGCCGCGCTGCGCGAGACGTACGCGGGCGTCTGGCAGGGCCTGACCCACGACGAGATCGTCGCGCAGTACGGCGACCAGTACGCCGCCTGGAAGCGCGGCGAGCCCGTGCGCCGGGGCGGTGGCGAGCTGGAGACCGAGGTCGCGGACCGGGCCGCGCCCGTGGTCCTGCACCACGCGGACAAGCTGCCCGACGACGGCACGCTCGTCGTCGTCAGCCACGGCGGCACCATCCGCACGACCATCGGCCGGCTCCTGGGCCTGGAGGCCCACCACTGGGAGAGCCTCGGTGGTCTGTCGAACTGCTGCTGGTCTGTGCTGGGCGAGGGTGCACGCGGCTGGCGGCTGCTGGAGCACAATGCCGGGACGCTGCCCGAGCCGGTGCTCGGCGACGACACCTGAGACCGCACCGCCCTCCCGGCAGGTCCCGCCCGCCGCGCGAAGGCTGCCGGTCCGGGGCACCGGCCACGCCCCGGCGACCACCGCCGGGGCGGCCCCCGGACCCGGATTTCACTTTCCGGCAGGTCGCAGGCTAAAGTTCTTCTTGTTCGCAGCGCGGAGCGCGAAGAACGCGCGGGGCTATAGCTCAGTTGGTAGAGCGC
>NZ_JABZEE010000084.1 GCF_013387495.1 Streptomyces sp. PKU-EA00015
CGCACGAAGCTGTGGCAGTACCTCCGGAAGCAGGCGGACGTCGGGCAGCTGAAGGCCATCGAGGCGGGGCGGGCGGTCGGCATGCCCTGGCACCGGTTCAACGAGGCGCTGTGCGTGAACACCAAGCACGGCGCCCAGCAGAAAGCCCAGAGGCTGAAAGCCGAGCAGGTACAACGTCCTGATGAACGACGGGCCCCCGAGACAGCGCGAGCCCGAGCTGAAGGGCGCGGCCGACGAGGTAAAGCGGCTGAGCAGGATCGCCAGGAACCTGCCACGCTTCCCGATCGCCCATCGGCTGTGCCACCAGCTCCTGGAGCACAGGGACGGTCTCGTGGTCGACGGCATGGCGGAGTGGTGGCTCGACGACATCGCCGAAGTCGTCGACAGCCGCACGACCGACCTGGAGAAGGCCAACCTGACGGATCTGCTGGAGAACTGCGTACGAGAGATCCACAGGCTGGCCCGGGAACGAAACCAGCCCGCAACGACGACGGACGAGGCCCGACAAGCCCTCACCGCGGCCACCGATTTCGTCCACCGCCCACTGCCGCCGATCCCGCGGCAGCGGCCACGCTCCCAAACTGGGACCCCCACACGGCGCTTACGCCGCCGCACGCGAGGCGGCCGCCCCACCGACTGATGCCCGCCCCATTCCGTCACCCCGCGAACCCCATTTCGTCGGTAGCTCGCTGCGGGGGCAGGGGCCGACGTTGCAGCCGGCGACGGGGGCGAGCCGCTGCGGTCATCGTCGCTCCCGGGATCAACTCCGAAGAGGAACGCCAGGGCCACGAGCGTCACGGAGGCCGCGGTGAACGCGGTCCCCAGATCACCGGCCGGGACACTGGCCGACGACTTCTTGGTGTGCGCGTAGACGACATGGCCCACGACACACGACGCCAGGAAGATCAGGCCGGCGGCAACATGAATCGGTACGGTCATTCCTATGCCTTCCCGGCTCACGGGCGCGCCCGCCGCGACCGGACATCCGCGAGCAGACCCTGGAACCTCCACAGCACCTCGAGCGACGAACCGCGTACGGCAGATCAATCAGCACGCGAGGTGGACGAACATTCCAGCGGCAGTGTGATCCTGCGTGGCAAAAGCCGGGCAGGGCCCGCTCGCGGTGACGTGAGCGCGGAAGTACCGGCCGTCACCGCGAGCCCAGCGGCTTCCTGTCAGCCCTACCCGGTCAGTCCGGGGCCGGTGCGAGCCGCCGCACCCCGTGGGCGCGGTAACCGCCTTCCGGTGCCTGCTCAACGGTGAACATGACGGGCTCGCCTTCCTTCAGGGCCCCGGAGAACCTGCGCCGTCCATGTTCCACAAGGTCTCCCGCCTGCAGCGCTCCGCCATGATCTTCCTGCTTGCCGCACTGGTCGGCCTCGGCGCCGGGCTACTGGCACACCTCGCCGCGAACCCCTGACCGGTGGCGCTCACCGCCGGCGCGGCCACGACCGCTGCGGGCGTCCTCTTCTTCAACCAGATCATCGAATAGGTCGCTGCCGCAGCGGAACCACTGCAGCTGCCCACTGGTCACCGGGTCTTCCTGCGGTCGTACGCCATAGTCGACAGCGGCACCACCAGGCCCGGCCCAGAACCGGAGCAGCCGGGTGTGCTGCTCCGGTGGTAGGGCTTTAACGCTGGCCGTGTCGCTCGGGCCGGTGACGTTCGGGTGTACGACGGGTGGTCCCATGCTTTGGCGAAACACTCCTGTTGGTGCCCCTTCGTGCTGCACACTGTTCTGGTCAGGATCGGCGCGCACGGGGGAGTACGGCCATGAATGTGCAGCTGCGTTTGGTGGAGAGGGCCGGGGCTGACGTACGCACCGCCGACGTCGTCGCTCTGCGCAGACACCTGACCGCACATCCCGAGCTTCGGGGGCGTGTGAGCGCGGTGCCGAGCAGCCCTCCAGAGGGCGAGATGAGCGGCTCGGGCATGGAGCTGCTGCTGGTCGGATTGAGCAGCGGCGGCGCGCTGACGGCGCTCGTCACCGCGCTCCCTGCACTGCTCAAGGCCCGGCAGTCGGCGGCCTCGGTCGAGATCACGCTTGCCGACGGACGCAGCGCGAAGGTCACCGCTGATTCGGCGGACGACGCCCGGCTGCTGCTGGAGGAGGCCTTCGACCGTCTCAACCCGCCGCAGCTGTGACCGTCAGACTGCCGGAGCCGCGAGGTTCGCGCGCGGTCCTCATTGGCACCTCCAACTACGAGAGCCCGGACCTCAGGCCGCTGCTGGCGGTACGCAACAACTTGGAGGTCCTGCACGACTTGCTCGTCTCGGAAAATGGAGGTTTCCTGCCCGGCACATGTGCTGTGGTGCAGGACTCGTCCGATCCTCAAGGCGTGTGCCGGACGATCCGGGAGGCCGCCCGTGAAGCCCCTGACACGCTGCTCGTCTATTTCTCCGGCCACGGCATTTTGAGCTACGAGGGCGAGCTCCACTTGGCGCTGGCTGGAACTGACCAGGCCGATCTGCGCTGGACCTCGGTGCCGGTCCAGGAGATACGGCACATCTTTGAGACCGCTGCCTGTCGCAACAAGGTCCTGATTCTCGACTGTTGTCACAGTGGCTGGGTCCTCGACGCGATGATGAGCGCCCCGAACAGCGAAGCGGCGCCCCTCGACATCCGCGGCACCTATGTGCTTGTCTCTTCCTCCGCCGACCTCGCCTCTTACGCACCGCCGGAGGACCGCTACACCGCCTTCACCGGCGAACTGATCAAGCTCCTCCGCGACGGCGTCCCCGGCGCTCCCGAACTACTGCCCCTCAGTGCCCTGTTCGCTCCCTTGACCGCGGCCATGAAACGGCGCTCCCTGCCCCGCCCGCGACAGCAGGGCTCCGACGGTCATGCCTCTCTTGCGCTGGTACGCAACATGTCGGCCGGGAGCGGCACCAGGGAAGCAGATCAGGTGCAACAGGCCGGGCGGGAAGGGGAATCGGGCCGCATCCCGGAAGTCCGCCTAGGCTACGAAACCTTGTATCGGCGCCTGTTCCAGTGGGGCATCGGCCTCCCCCTCGGGCTGGGCCTCCTGTGGCCACTCACCCGCTTCGGACCCGCGGAATGGAAACAAGCAGAGGATCCGACCTCACTGCAGGGGATCGTTCTGCTCCTGTCGATGGGAGGGATACTCATCATCGTCTCCGCCATGATCCGAGCTCGTCCCGCGAGCTACTCCCTCATCGTCTCGGCGGACGGTGTCGAGGTGCGTTATGGCGAGTCCGGGTTCTACTACCCGTGGCATCGAGTCAGCCGCGTGTGGGTTGTGGCCCGACCCCGGGGGAAGCTTCGCGGCACGCAGTACGCCCTCCTTGTGCAGCCCAAGCCGGGAGTCCTGGTCAAGACGGCACGCCGCGGCACACCGGGACCGAGGCGCGACACCGAGACGGGAGCGCTGCGCTTCGCGAACCTGCGCTCCCTGAACAAGCCGCCCGCCGTCGTGGAATGGGCCCTCGCACAGCATGCCGGTTCGGCATGGACACGCAGCAGTGGACCGCTCGACCCGGCGGTCCCCACGCAGGCGGGGGAGGGAGCCGTGCAGGGTTTCTCGGCAGACCGACGCCTCCTTGCCCTCGCGACGGCGGTGTCGGTCGGACTCGCCTATGCCCACTTTCCCACGAGTGCGCTTGTCAGGCCCGCGACCCTGTGGCTCACCATCGTGCCCGTGCTCCTGTCCGTCGCTGCGTGCGGTGTCGCGTGGTGCTGCGTCTGCCGCATCGTTCAACCCGTTCGGCTGGAGATCAGCGCGGCCGGCGTTGCCCTCACCCGAGGCAAGCTGAAGATCGAATATGCCTGGACCGAGATCGAGCAGATCGGCATCGTCAACTGCGCTCGCGGCCCGGACCTCCTGGGCCTGCTCGCTGTCAGGACCACCCCTCGGGCCGACCAGCGCCCCGCCGACCGCACGATCACCTATCTGCCCAAGCTGGACCGCGGTTGCGTCTCGCTGTGCAGGGTGGCCGAAGTGACCTGGGACCCACTCGCGCTGCGCTGGGCACTCCGGCGTTTCGCGGCCGAGTCACAGGTCACATCTGAGGGACACGTGTGGCTGAGGTCCGCTCCGGCCAAGACCAAGAGCGCGGCGAGAGCGACTGTGGCCGTGAGCGGGACAACGTTCGAGGGCGTCAGGTCGTTTGGCGCCGCGTGGGTGATTGCGATCGCCCTCGGGCTTCCGAGCGCCAGCCTGCATACCTGGGCGCTGGAGAACGAGGTGCCCGTTCTTCTCGACTCGCTTGACAAGTCCGCGCTGATGCCTTTACCCGTGGTCGGCCTTCTCGCCTACTACCTCACTGGCCGACACCGCGTCTCCCTGCACATCGGCGCCTCCGGGCTGACCGTCACAGCCTTCGGCCTGCGCATGCACACCGTGCGCGTGCCCTGGGGCGACATCGAGAACATCGGCCTAGTCGCACGCCAGCATGCCACCAGCTATTCACTCGTCCTGTGGCTCAGACCGGGAGCCAGGCCACCACGGTCCCTCTGGTGGCTGTGCCCCCAGGAGCACGGTGGCCGGCGGCTTATCTCCGTCGGAGAAAACCGCCTGGACACCACACCTGACCAACTCGACCGTGTTATCGCCAACCACGCCGGCCACCGCCACTCCCGCATGCAGCGTCGTCCCTGACCCGGACCGGATACTGCTCACCGATCGACTGAAGCCCGACCTGCCCCATCCGCCCGGACGGAGTACGCGCCGGGGCTGACCCGGGAAGGCGTGGCCTTAACTCTGCCGCGTACATGACCATAAAAGCTGCTTCGACAGCTTGCCGCGTTCCGGCTTGGCGTGGCCGAACGCGGCCTGCACAGTGTGCCGGCGGTGAGCCCGACCGTGACCTGCCACAGCGGGGCACGCTGTGTCGGTGAGCGGCCGACTCGGGCCGGTGATCCTAAGATCTTTTCCGAGTCACTGACAGGCATGGTTCTCATCACGGATCATCCGGCGCAGGCTGGCAGCACGGACCGCAGCGAGATCGTCCAGGGATTCGGAGAGCTGGGCGGTCAGTTCCTCGACGCGGGCGAGCGCCTGCGTGAGCTCGCCCTGCTGCCGCTGGTTGTCCGCGGTGAGTTCGTCGACGCGGGTGCCGAGGTCGGCTGCACCGAACTGGTCGAGTTGCTCGCCGAGACTGCGACGGACGGCGCCCTTCAGGCGTTCGACTTCTTGCCGCAGGCGCCGGTTTTGTCGCCCCGGCGGCCCTGGACGTTGTGGGTCTCCTCGCACTTCGGGCAGCGTCGGTTCACTCCCTTGCTCCTTCCGGTCCGGGTCAGGCTTCGGCGTGCAAGGCGTCGTACACGGCGCAGGCTTGGATCCACAGCTCGTCGGCCGTGGGCCTGCCGAGATGGGCGACGAGCTCGTCGTACAGGTCGGTGGGCCTCCCACGGATCCATCGCCTTGGCGATGTCTTCAGGCGTGCTTGGGACGGACACTCGATCCTCCTCCTCGTGGTCGGATGCTGGCTGTTCGTGCTCGAGCGCCCACGACTGGTCCCGAGCGTGACCTTGTGGTAGCACGGTGCACACAGTTGTTCGTCGCGGAAAATGTTGCTGTCCGGGACGTGAGGGAATGTCCGTTACCCGCACCGCACCACGGTGGGAGTCTCGAACAGTGCCGCCAAGACGCGGCCCGTGCCGTCACCCACGTTGATCGTCTCGGTCGGCTCCGGCCGGGGCTACGGCCCGTGCTTTGGTTCTCGGACCGGATCATGCGTCACCGGCTGCTTCGTCCGTCCCGCGTTCCTGGGGCGCTGGGCACCTCTACGTGAACCTCAGTACAAAAGACGACACCACCGTCACCATCGACGAGATCCACCTGTCGGCGCGGGTCCCTACACGTATCGCCGCACCTACCTGGGTGGCCCTGACCCAGGGCGGCTGCGGCGAGGTCCAGGAACGGGTCTTCACACTTGATCTGGACAAGCCGCGCCTCGTCGACCGAGGGGTTCAGGGTGAGCTGGTGCCCGGGGGACAAGCCGGCGCCGACCAATCCGCTGGGGTCAGGCTTCACCGTCAGCGCCAAGGACCCCGCCATCATCCGGGTCGATGCGACCGCCTGCCACGGCAACTACGAGTGGAGTCTGGTCGTCGACTACAGTCACAACGGCAAGCCACTCCACAAAACCCTCGGGCCCTTCAAAACGTTCGGCGCCGCGGACAAGAACACCCGGGCATACGTACCGAACCTGTCAACCGGGAAGATCGGCGATCCCCTGCCAGAAGCAGGTTCCCCCTCCGGCTGTCCAGTGACGACCTGACATCAACGCGGCTGGGTTTCAGCCGACGGCGGCGCGAACCGGCGCACCCAGCAGTTCGCACGCATTGCAGGACGTTGCTACGAAGCCGCTGTAACCGCCGGGCCAGCCGTCTCCGTAGGCGGCTACTTCGTCCAGCCGACAGTGCCCAATCAGCCCACCTCACCTGCCCGATAAGCGCTGCCGCGCAGGGTCATATCCGATTCGCCGCCCCCAAGGGCCGTCTACGGCCACGGCGGGGAACGCCACACCTACCGCAAGGGGCAGGCGCAGCGGGTCGGCTGCACCCCGATGACGGGCGTCAGGCCCGCACGGGCGGGGCGTCGGCGTACTCCGCGCCCGGCTCCGACGGGATCGGCTCGCCGGTGACGGCGTCCGTGCAGAAGTCAGTGAAGATCCCGGCCCTGCCCAGCGGGTCGGCGGTGCAGTCGCCCAGTCGCCAGCCCAGAACCCGGGACGTGTCGTCACGGTGTTTGGTGCGCACGACCGCGCCGCCGATGCGGCCGGACGTCAGCGACAGCAACGCGATGACGTCGAGGACGGCGTCCGCGTCAACGTCGGTAAACTCGCCGAAGTTGTGGAACGGCAGGACGGACACAGCCCCACGGGCAGTCGCAGGGCGCGGCCGGCGACCGAGACGGTCAGGGTGTGACACCCGTCGCCGGCGGCACTGAAGAGGCCCACCAGCAGATTGGCGGCGCGCTCCGGGGCGGAGGGCATCGGGGGAAGGCTGTAGATCATCGGTCTGCCTCGCTTCGGGTGGGTGTTCTCGGCGCGGCAGGGGTGCCACACCCCCGCCGCCGGCGCCGGGGCGGTTGCCGGGACCGAAGCTGCGAGCTGGCTGCGGGCCGGGGCACCTCGTACCGTCCACAAACCCGGGACTGCCCAGCCCTCAGTAACGGTCCCACGGGGCAGGGCCTGGATTGCTCACCCGGCGGAGCCCTCGCGGGGCGGGCCGATCAGGGAGCACAGCACAGGCACTGAGTAGCCAGCCGTGCCCAGCCCGGCCAACACTGCGCCTGCCACGGGCACGCCGGTCAGTACGGTCAGGCCGCCGGCCACCACGCCTAGGACGAGCGCGGTGAGCAGGACGACGGTGGTGTGCAGGGACAGGAACGGCTGGGCGGCAGGCTCGTTCGCCGACGAGGCGGCCGGCTGCGGGTTCTGAGGTGTGGTCATGCCTCGACTGTGGGCCGTTCAGGGCTGGACCTGCGGTGATCGAACAATCCCGGAGAAGCCCGATCAGTGTGCCGACACCGCCGTACAGCGACCGTGTACAGCGGAACGATCTCCCTCATCCCTCAGTGTTCAGGAATGTTCCGCCAAGTCCAGTGCTACCTACTGAAGTTGCCCTAACCTGACTCGCCGCAGCGCGATACGGGAGGCGGCGGAAATGGCAGAGCAGCGCGATCCGCAGGACGGCGTGGGCACCTTCGAGGACATGCTGCAGGAACAGGCCAGGCGGCTGACCGCGCTGAAGGTCCACGCAGGCAACCCATCGCTTCGGAAGATCGAAAAGCGGGCCGCAGAACTCTTCGCCGATGAGAAAGTGTCCCTGCCACCCGCTACGCAGAGCGCCCTCCTCAACGGCGGCTACTCCGGACAGGACCGGCTGATGTGGCTCGTGCGAACACTCTTGTCCTGGGACAGGTTCGGCAGAGAATGCGCACCGCCGGACTACGGAGCGGCCGAGCTGGACGAATGGTATGAGCGCTGGGCCGCGATCACCGCCGCCAGACCCACACGCCGACGAACAGCCGCCGCACCGGCATCCACCTCCTCGGAGGACCAAGGTGCCGAGAACGAAGCCGTACCGGCTCATTGCATCCTGGAACCGGCGGGCATCAAGGGGTCCGCTTCCACACGACTCGCCCATCGATTCGACAAGTTAGCAGCACTGCAGGCATTCACCGGCTACGAGAGTTTGGTCTACGCGGTGGCGTTCTCGCCCGACGGCACCCTCCTGGCCACCGCCGGTCACGACGGCACGGTTCGGCTGTGGGACCCCGTCACCCGCCAACCCGTTGGCACCCCCCTCACGAGCCACCAGGGACCGGTCCGCGCGGTGGCGTTCTCCCCCGACAGCACGCTCCTGGCTACCGCCGGCTTCGATGGCACGGTCAGGCTGTGGGACCCGGTCAGCCGTCAACCCGTCGGCACCCCCCTTACCGGCCACCAGGGTGCGGTCGGGGCAGTGGCGTTCTCCCCCGAGGGCACCCTTCTCGCCACTGCCGGTGACGACGGCACGGTCTGGCTGTGGGACCCGGTCACCCGCCAACCCGTCGGCACCTCCCTTACCGGCCACCGGGGTGTGGTCTTCTCGGTGGCGTTCTCGCCTGACGGCACCCTTGTGGCTACCGCCGGTTTCGACGGCACGGTCCGGCTATGGGACCCGGTCACCCGCCAGCTCGTCGGCAACCGACTCACTAGGCACCAGGGTTCGGTCTACGCGGTGGTGTTCTCGCCCGACGGCACCCTTGTGGCTACCGCCGGCTTCGACGGCACGGTCCGGCTATGGGACCCGGTCACCCGCCAACCTGTCGGCGACCCGCTTATCGACCATCAGGGTGCGGTCGGGGCAGTGGCGTTTTCACCCGACGGCACCCTCCTGGCCACCACCGGTGACGACGGCACGGTCCGGCTATGGGACCCGGTCACCCGCCAACCCCTCGGCGACCCTCTTATCGGCCTCCGTGCGGTGGCGTTCTCGCCCGACGGCGTCCTCCTGGCCACCGCCGGTGACGAGGGGACGGTCGGGCTGTACGAACGGCGTGCCCTACCGGTACCACCGCCTTTAGGCGCATCTCTCGCGATGCGGGCCTTGGTGCACGCTGTTCAGTACGGTCACCAAGTCGCCCTGCCCGCGATTGAAGCGAAAGATCCGGTTCTCGCGGTGGCATTTTCGCCCGACGGAATCCTCCTGGCCACCACCGGCCAAGACGGCACGGTCAGGCTGTGGGACCCCGTCACCCGCGAGCCCGCTGGCAGCCCCCTCACCGGCCACCAGGGCGCGGTCCGCGCGGTAGCGTTCAGCCCCGACGGCACCCTCCTGGCCACCACCGGTGACGACGGCACGGTCAGGCTGTGGGACCCGGCCACCCGCGAGCCCGCTGGCAGCCCCCTCACCGGCCACAAGGGTGCGGTCCGCGCGGTAGCGTTCTCACCCGACGGCTCCTTCGTGGCTACCGCCGGCCACGACGGCACGGTCCGGCTATGGGACCCCGTCACCCGCGAGCCAGTCGGCAGCCCCCTCACCGGCCACCAAGGTGCGGTCCTGGCCGTGGCGTTCTCGCCCGACGGAACCCTCCTGGCCACCGCCGGCCACGACGGCACGGTCCGGCTATGGGACCCGGCCACCCGCGAGCCAGTCGGCAGCCCCCTCACCGGCCACCAGGGTGCGGTCCTGGCCGTGGCGTTCTCGCCCGGCGGCTCCTTCGTGGCTACCGCCGGCCACGACGGCACGGTCCGGCTATGGGACCCCGTCACCCGCGAGCCAGTCGGCAGCCCCCTCACCGGCCACCAAGGTGCGGTCCTGGCCGTGGCGTTCTCGCCCGACGGAACCCTCCTGGCCACCGCCGGCCACGACGGCACGGTCCGGCTATGGGACCCGGCCACCCGCGAGCCAGTCGGCAGCCCCCTCACCGGCCACCAGGGTGTGGTCTTCGCGGTGGCGTTCTCGCCCGAGGGAACCCTCCTGGCCAGCGTGGGCGACTACGGCACGGTCCGGCTGTGGGACCCGGCCACCCGCCAACCCGTCGGCAACCCCCTCACCGGCCACCAGGGTGCGGTCGGCGCGGTGGCGTTCTCCCCCGACGGAACCCTCCTGGCCACCACCGGCTACGACCGCACGGCCCGGCTGTGGGCGACTCGTGTGACGGCCTGGTCGGGCTTTCCGCAGGTGCCTGACTGCCCCCATGACCAACGGGATGCAGCTTGGTGATCGCGGGGCGCACGTACCCACGATCTGACGCCGCTGTTCACGAACTCCTGTCCTCGCTTACGCAAGCGGGACGTCGGCGTCCGCCGTTGCACGAAGCCGCCAGATCACGACTACCCCAATGCGGGCGGCTGTCACCCCTCGCCGCGTAGTTGCGGCCCAAGGGCCGTAGAAGATAAAGGTGCCCGGAACGCTGTGCGTCCCGGGCAGCATGCGCGGGCGGCCGCGAAGTTCCTGAGGAAGTTGCAGGTCTCAGCCGTCTCAGGCCGCGGTCGTTGGATTCGCTGATTCGGCGGCGCGGCGGTATTCGGCGTTGATGCGCTGGGCTTCTTCGAGCTGGTCTTCGAGGATGACGATGCGACAGGCAGCCTCGATGGGGGTGCCCTGGTCGACGAGCTCACGCGCGCGGGCCGCGATGCGCAGCTGGTAGCGGGAGTAGCGGCGGTGGCCGCCCGCTGAGCGGAGCGGGGTGATCAGGCGGGCTTCCCCGAGGGCGCGGAGGAAGCCCTGGGTGCTGCCGACCAGCTCTGCGGCCCGGCCCATCGTGTAGGCGGGATAGTCGTCGTCATCGAGCCGGTTGAACGAGTCGTCTGCTGTCACTTGCACCTCTCTGTGAAACGCGTTGAGGGGCCCTGGTGCCATATGGCACCAGGGCCCCGAAGAAACTGCTACACCATCTGCCGGCCCTGGTACTGCGCCGGCCTTCTGTTTCCGCAGACCCGACCGGGATGCTGTCGGGGATGCTGGGATCGCGGTTGCTTGACCGGAGACCACCTCACTATCGATGTCCTGCGGTACCCGGGATCAGAGATTCCACCCGGGCGATCCTGATGGTGCTTGGCTCCTCCGTTCTTCCCTCTTGATCAACACTTGCCAACGGGTACTGCGTACTGCTGGTACCGCGTACTGCTCAGTGGCGTGCGACAGCGCCACTCTTCGGCAGCCAGCCCCGTCGCCCGTCCTGCGTCTGCTCTGGCTTAGAACCCCACTGCCGAACTTCCCGGTGCGCGCGCCCGCAGCCGACGCCTTCACCGAGGTGCTGCTCACCAACTTCACTGCTGGATGTTGCTGACTGCACTTGCGGGTACTGCCACTGCGGTACTGCTCACGGCGGCCCCTGATCACTGCGGGCCACCCGGTCCGGTCGCCAGTCCCGTCGCCGCCCTACAACAAACCTGGCTTCAGAACTCCACCACCGAACCGCCCTGCCAACTGCAACTTCGTGTATTGCGTGTGCTGCTGCCCGGCAGTTCATCTCTGCCGGGCCCTACTGTCTCCCTGGGCTACGAGCAGAAACCATAACCACGCCAACACCCAATGTCTACTCCAGCCGTCATAGATTTCCGAGTGCTCGAGAGTGAGGTAATCGACCTCGAACAGCGACTGGGCAGGATTCACAGGGTGGTGTGCAGCTCCGGCGCCGGGCGCGCCTCTCCGCGTGGGCCGGGCGCCTGGTGCGTGTCTCCTCTGGCTCTGCTCACGTCGCAGCGTTCTGGCTCAACTTCCGTGCTGAGTGACGCTCCGTTATGGCTGGACCTCGAAGAGAGCGATGGAGGGTGGCGGCGGGACAAGCACTGTGCGAAGTCGCGTGAGTATGGCCCGCCACTGCTTCCAGTCCTCCGGGTCGACCCAGTTCGATGCCGGCCCAGCCTCGTCGCTGGCGATACGGGCGAGGGCTTCGTCAGCGAGCGCCCGAAGGTCGGAAGGGAACACGGGCATAGGCGCTTCCGGGCCGTAGGGCGTGTCGACGGGTTCGCCTCCGGGGCATTGCGCCGCGATGAGTGCGGCGGCGGCCACCGCCTCGTCCGCTTCCGTGAGATAGCCCGTGGCGTCGATCGTCCGGACGACGACGCCTCGGATCAGGGCTTCGCGCGCCTCGGGCTCGGCGTCGTCGAGAGCGTTGGCGAAGTCTGCGGCTGTGTCGTTGTCGAAGGGGCCGATGTCCCAGGTGCCCATGCTGATCTCCTCGCGTACGGTCGTCCGGATCCTCGCATCGGGCACTGACAACGTGATCACGGGGCGAGCAAGACTCGTTTGCGTAGAAGTTGGAAGCCTGCCCGGCCGAACATCTGGCGTTTGAGCATCTTGATCCGGTTGACGTGGCCTTCGACGACTCCCGAGTTCCAGGGCATGGTGAGGCCGGCGATGACGGCGTCGCGGGCCCGCGGGGAGCGCATCGGACGACCGCCAGCCATGACGGAAGAACAGACCCGGCATGCCCGCGCACTGCTCGCGCCGCCTGACAACACCATCACGTCGATCGCGAAGCTGCTCGGGATCTCCCGTACGCCCCTCTACAAGTACGTGCCCGAACTAGCGACGGGACGCGACTCCCTCGTACCGTCCAGAAACCCAGGGCTGCCCAGCCCTCAGTAACGGTCCCACGGGGCAGGGCCTGGATTGCTCACCCTGCGGAGCCCTCGCGGGGCGGGCCGATCAGGGAGCGCAGCACCGGGACTGAGGAGCCAGCCGTGCTCAGCCCAGCCAACACGGCGCCTGCCAGGGGCACGCCGGTGAAGAGCGTCAGGCCGCCAGCCACCACGCCTAGGACGAGCGCGGTGAGCAGGACGACGGTGGTGTGCAGGGACAGGAACGGCTGGGCGGCAGGCTCGTTCGCCGACGAGGCGGCCGGCTGCGGGTTCTGAGGTGTGGTCATGCCTCGACTGTGCGCTGTTCAGGGCTATGACCTGCGGTGATCGAACAATCCCGGAGAAGCCCGATCAGTGTGCCGACACCGCCGTACAGCGACCGTGTACGGCGGAACGATCTCCCTTATCTATCACTGTTCAGGAATGTTCCGTCAAGTTCAGTGCTGCCCACCGAAGTTGCCCTAACCTGACTCGCCGCAGCGCAATACGGGAGACGGCGAAAATGGCAGAGCAGCGCGATCCGCAGGACGGCGGGGGCACCTTCGAGGACATGCTGCAAGAACAGGCCAGGCGGCTGACAGCGCTGAAGGTCCAGGCGGGCAACCCATCGCTTCGGAAGATCGAAAAGCGGGCCGCAGAGCTCTTCGCCGATGAGAGGGTGTCCCTGCCACCCGCCATGCAAAGCGCCCTGCTCAACGGCGGCTACTCCGGACAGGACCGGCTGATGTGGCTCGTGCGAACACTCTTGTCCTGGGACAGGTTCGGCAGAGAATGCGCACCACCGGACTACGGAGCGGCCGAGCTGGACGAATGGTATGAGCGCTGGGCCGCGATCACCGCCGCCAGACCCACACCTCGTGCGCCTACTGGACGCAGGCCACACACCCGAGAGCGCGGACCGGTGGGCACGGCGGCTGCCGGCCTGGCGCACCGCTCCCGCGTCGGGCATCACCGCGCACGCGTCGGTGAACGCCCGCTCGTGGGCCAGGACCGCGCGGCAGGCGCCGTTTCCGTGGGCGGTGCGGCTGGCGGACGCGGCCGAGCTGTGGCTGCAGTACCGCCGTCAGGTAACGACATCGCCGGGCACGGCATCTCACCGGGCACGACCTGCACAACGGCCGCGACTACAAGCCGCAACGTCTGCATGCAGACAAGGCGTACGACGTGCCCCACCTGCGGAAATGGTTACGCGGCAAGCGCATCGGAGTGCGCATCGCCCGCAAAGGCATCGAGTCCAGCGAACGCCTCGGTCGACGCAGGTTGGTGATCGAGCGCACCATGTCCTGGCTCACCGGGTACCGCAGACTCAACCACCGCTACGAGCGCAATCCTCGCAACTACCTGGCCTTCCTCGGCCTCGCCGCAGCCTTGTGCTGCTACAAGCGACTCGTCCGCCTCACCACATAGGACACGGTCCAAGCGAGGTCTAAGCGTTGTCCGTAGATGATCTCTGTCGGCAGGCCCTGGCCGCGGTGCTTCCGCCGCGCGGCTGGCGGGAGGCTGGTGCCGGCCGCAGACATCACCTGCTGACTGCGGCCCATGCGCACACCTCACCGCAGCGGATCCTGCGCTATACCTATGGGCCTAGATGATCAAGCGCCTGGGGCATGGAGATCTGGCAAACGACCAACTGGCCCGGCTTCAGCCTGAGGTTCTCGGCGCCATGTCACCGGACGTGAGCTCCTGCGGCCCGTGGCGACCGGTCGTGGAGCCAGCGTGGACGGCCTACCACGCCCCCGACGCTTCTTTATTGAGTGCGTCTCTCATCCTGTCTGCCAAATCTTGACCGAATGCTCGAGGATCAGGCTTGGCTTCCGGTTTTGGCTTCGGCGGCTCTGTCTTCGGCGGAGGTTCCGGCCGCTGCTCCCTGCGCATCTCTGGTTTTACGGGCCCCTGATCGGTCTTCGGGTACTGCGGTCCCTTCTCGTTCCTCGGGTACTGCGGTCCCTTCTCGTTCCTCGGGTACTGCGGTCCCTTCTCGGCCTTCGGATACTGGGGACCCTTGGCCTCGGGGGGCTTCTGTCCACCCTTCACCTCGGGGGGCTTCTGTCCACCCTTCACCTCGGGGGGCTTCTGCCCACCCTTCACCTCGGGCGGCTTCTGCCCACCCTTCACCTCGGGCGGCTTCTGCCCACCCTTGTCGTCTTTAGGTCGGTCAGTCATTCCCCGCACCTGTCGTCACTCGGTGATAGCGGCAGACGCCCGCCACGTGAAAGCGCCGGAGTGTTGGGCTCATTGAACTACGTGCGACTGGACTAGTTATGAGCTTGGTACAGAAAAGAAACTTGTGGTCTGCGTGTGTTCTGCGTCCGACAGTTCATCAACACGGTCGGGGGCGTGCGACATCTGTAAGAGTCCTCCCACCCTCGAAGATCTCAATCAAAATGGTGGACACGACCACCTAACGTCAGGTTCGTGGATCCCGCTACCCAATTTGATCGATTATCACTCATATTCCGCAGGCGTAGCCAGTGAGCGTCGGATAGCTTAGGAAGCGAGGTGAGAAGTATGCGTAGCACTGATGGGAGCCGGGCCGCCCCAACCGACCACGGTCATGACCGCATCGCTTCAGCGGCACAGCGAGATCAGACCTTCTGATGGTTACCGATCCCGTCAACACCTCGACGGTCGACTATCTGCAGCGCGTCCAGCTTGTCCCTGTGTTAGCCGCAGACACGATATCGGGGGTGTCTCTGGAGGCCCGGCGCTTGGTGCGTGTATCAGGAGTTGGCCAGCCGGCACGCGCATCGGCGCCCCGTGCCGACGGTGTGACGATCGAGCCGCCCACATTGCCGTTGCTCGTGGGCCTTGCCGACGCTGGGGTGCCGGTCGCGTTCCTGCTTGAAGGCCTGGGAGAGGGCGTATCGGTACGCCTGGGTACCTGGGCTCCGGAGGGCATGGGCGACGCGGCGTTGGACAACCGGCAGTCAATGCTGCTGGCCATACTCGACGGCTCTTACCCGGCGGTGGACCTTGCCGCCGCCCCTGCCGCGACTCCAGAACTCGGCTACGGTGCCCTCGGGCTGGGGGTGCCGGCCCCCTTGGTGGCCGACCCCCGCGATGGCGCGCTGGCGGTCGACCGTCTGGTGCGTTCGATGACGGGTGTGCACTGGGCCGCGCTCGTGCTGGCGATACCTGTCGGTGCCGACGATCTCGGTGCGGACCGCAACCGCGTCCTGAACGAAATGCGTGCGGTGGCCGCCGCCGTCCAGGCTGCCGGAGTGCGCAGTCCCCTCGCCGAGCACTACCAGAGCCTGCTGCAAAGACGTCTGGACTCGTTGGCGGATGCGCAGGCGCGTGGTGGCTGGCGTACCGCCGTCTACCTTCTCGGTTCCCGCCCACGGGACGTCGCGGCGCTGACCAGCGCCTGGCGGGCGGTTTTCTCGGGTGCGCATTCGGTTCCGGAGCCGGTGCGCACAACCGCGCACCCGGCCATCGCCCACCTGGCAGCCCGCTGGGCGATGCCCGAAGGCCCGGGGCAGCCAGGTCCCAGTGGTTACCGGCATCCCTACGCCGCACAGACCTTGTTGAGCTCGCCCCAGCTGGCCGCTTACCTGCACCTGCCCGCCCTGGAAACGGCAGGCTTCGGTGTCCGGATAGTGCCGCGTTTCGACGTGTCGTCACCGCCCGCCACTGGCCCGAGCGTCAACGTCGGCTCGGTGGTGGAGCGGGATCGAACAAGCGCCACAGCGTTCACCGTTCCCATCGACTCGCTGACCCGCCATGCCTTCGTCGCCGGAGTGACCGGCTCCGGCAAGAGCAATTCGGTTCTGCATCTGATCCGCCAAGTGGCTGCCGCAGGCATTCCGTTCCTCGTTGTCGAGCCGGCCAAGGCGGAGTACCGCGCACTGTTGCGCGACGCGATCGTTGGTCCGGCACTGCGTGTGTTCACCCTGGGCCGGGAGACCGTCTCGCCACTGCGCCTAAATCCCTTCGACGTCCCCGAGGGCGCCTCTGTTGCAGCGCACATCGACCTGCTGCGTGCCGCCTTCGAGGGCGCGTTCGACATGTGGGCACCGCTACCACACGTGCTTGAACGCTGTCTGCACGAGGTGTATGAGGACCGTGGCTGGGACTTACGGACGGACCGCAACCACCGGCTTGACGAGCATGCACCCGCCTGGTCGGCCTTTCCGACCCTGAGTGACCTCGCCACGAAATTCCCCACGGTCAGCCGCTCGCTGGGGTACGACCCCGAGGTCACCGCGAACGTTCAGGCCGCACTGACGACTCGTATCAACAGCTTGCGGCTCGGTGGCAAGGGAGCGCTGCTCGACGTGCCCCGTTCCTTGCCGATGGCAGAGCTGCTCGCAGGGCCGACTGTCGTAGAACTGGAGTCGATGGGAAGCGATGACGATAAGGCGTTCGTCATGGGGCTGCTGCTGGTGCGGCTCGCAGAGTACCGCCGGGCGCAGGGGCAGCGGTCCGGGCTCACACACCTGTTCGTCATCGAGGAAGCGCACCGCCTGCTTGGCGCCGCCCCAACGGCGGTGCGTGGCGAGAACGGCGCCGATCCGCGGGGTAGCGCAGTCGAGACCTTCACGAATCTGCTGTCAGAGATCCGCGCGTACGGCCAGGGCGTCGTCGTCGCCGACCAGGTGCCCACTCGGCTCGCTCCGGACGTGCTGAAGAACACTCTTCTCAAGCTGGCCCACCGAACGGTTGCCGCCGACGACCGATTCGCACTGGCCAGCACGATGAGCATGGACCAGGCCCAGTCCGACGCGCTGGTTCCGCTGGCGGTCGGCCGAGCCGCAGCCTTCGGGCACGGGGCCGATGCACCCGTGCTGGTGCAGGTGCCGCCGGTGAAGAATGACAAGCTGATCCGCGAGACCGACGATGCTGCGGTCCATAACGCCATGACGGCCTGGCGCACATATGGCGGGTGGAACGAACTCTGGCTGGCCAGACCATCCTGTGCGGCGGCATGTGTTGGCCGTGCAGAAGAGTGCGCGGCTGCCCGATTGCTCCTCGACCAAAGCGTCGTGCGTCGTACGTTCACCCGCATCGTGCTGTCGTTGCTTGCGGACGCGACCAGCCTCGAACGGACCTGGCCGGATCTCGTGCAGACCGTCCGCCCACACCGAGTACCGCCCGTTGACGAGGGGGCACTCCTGCGCTGCCTCGCCGCGCATGCCCCGGACTGGTATGCCGAGCGGCGAGGCGCGCAGGCCGGCTGGACGTACAGCGCCACTCTCGAGTACGCAGAGCGGCTGCGCCTCGCGCTGCTCACTTCAGAGGACCGGCGCGCCTCGGCAATCGATGCCTTTCGCGCTTATGCGACGGAACAACACGCCTGTGATGTGCCGCCCTATCCCAGATGCGACGAGATCTGCCCGGACCACACGTGTCTCTACCGCGGAGCAGCCGCCGATGTGGTGGCCGAGGGCCGCTACAACGCCTCGTGGGAAGAGGCGGATGCCACAGACAGAGTTGAAGGCGGCCGTGACGCCACGTGGAAGGTCTGCGATTCCGCATCATATGAGCTGATGGAGTACCCATCCGACGACGCATCTCCCGAAGAGAGCGCTCGAATCGCCGTGAGCCGACGATGTGTCGGGCTGTGCTTCGCCCAACAGATGCTCGCCGCCGACACTTTAGAGCTTCCCCGCTCAGCCCGCCAGATCATCGACGTCCTGATTACCAGAGAGAACCAGTAGACATACTCCGAGGCGTATTCGCTCAGAGGGAGGAATCACTCGGGGATTTCGGGAAATCCCGGCGGTGGACCGGAACCGATGAGCACCGAATACACGATCCATGCCAGAATCGCTATGAAGAATATAATGAAGACGACGACGGCTGCCTTGGGAACCCCCTTGGAACGCACGATCGCTCCAGTGGTGACGTTCTCGATTTTGGTCACACGGAGCGTTCCGGCACGCATCCGTCCACGCGCCCGGACCCAGTCGCCCTCGCTGACAGAGCCTTCGAACGTAAGCCCTCTCATTTCAACGGGTATGAGTGACACTCGGTTTCCCGATTCGTCGTAGCGCTCAATCCGGAAGGTCCATACCGACTCTGACCCGTTATTACTGCTCATCTCGGACCGTACGTGCACACCGCGCACTTGCCCTTCAGCAGGTCCACTGCCCGCCGGTGACGGGGAAAGATAAGGTCGTCCCACCTGGGCGGCTGGACCGCCCTCGTCAGTAGGCGGGCTCCAGCCGCCAGGCTTAGACCGTTCCTTCGGAGGTGGCCGGTCGGGAGGCAACGGCGACTCAGACGGCCTACGGGCCAACGGGTTCAAAGTATGGCCGCAGTAACTACAGAAACCCGAATTCGGTCCTGTTTCTCCGCCACACTTCGGGCACGTCCATGCATCACTCATGCGGAACACTTCCATATTTTCCGCCAGGCTGACTTTCCTCATCTTCAAGGAGACACCCGTCATAGGTAAGGGGCAAGTCAACGAGACGATGGAGCGGCGTTGATCGTGGCTGGCTGCGGAAGCTGCCAGACGGCCGGTTCACCACGCGCCTGTGACCTGAAACGCCACCGACCGGTGACCACGGCGTTCGCGATCGGGTTCTGGCATCGGTCGGAGCAGCAGTCTTGCCCGGCTAGCACTAGACTGAATTACGGCTGGACTGAATTCAGGTAAGGGTCGGTCCATGGACATCAGGATCGAACTCGACAACTTCCTCGGCGAGAAGCGTGCGCTGGTCGATGCGATCACGCGGGAGTTCCGTGCCGGCACACCGGCCAAGGAGGTCGCGCGGATGGTCGCGCCGGCCTTCAGCCGGGACCAGGTGACCCAGTACTTGTCTGCCGTCGCCCTGGCAGACAAGACCCGAAAAGCCCTGGAGGAGGCTGGCCTTGCCTTCGCCGCCGACGTCTCGGTGACCGGCATCGACGCGCCGCGCGAGGCACGGCTGACCCCCGCAGCGGATCCGGACGAGACCCAGGACTACCCTTCCCTGCCGGCGCGGATCCGGGACGCGCTGCGCGACTTCCACATCACCCTGGGCCTGCTGCAGACCGGCAAGCATGACGAAGACACCAGCGACTCCGAGATCGATGAGTTCTTCCTCGACGGTCAGCCCGTCCACCTGATCAAACTGAGCCCTTTCCAACTTGCTGATGGTCAGGTCAGACCACAGGCGACGAGCCGCTGGTCTCCCCGATACTCGAGCGCGTGCCCGCGAGGCAGTCGCCCAGCAGATCCCGAGTCGCCGAAAGATCGTCAACGTGTCTTGTGGACCGCTTCAGTGGGCTGCGACCATCCCGGCATGGACTCGCGAGTAGTCGGAATACCCGACGTGGACGGCACCGAACAGGTGGCTGTTGTAATCGATGTGATGCGGGCGTTCACCACCGCCGCATGGGCCTTCCACCGCGGAGCAGACAAGATCGTTCTCGCTGCCGACGAGGGCGAGGCGCTGGCGATCAAGGCGTGTCACCCGGGCTGGCTTGCGCTCAAGGATGGGGCACCGGTCAGCGGGTTCGACCTGGTCAACTCCCCTGGCCTGATCCAGGAGGCCGACTTGGCCGGCCGCACCGTGATTCAAAAGACCACAGCGGGAACGGTTGGGGCCCTGGCGGTCGTCGAGGCTAAATTGGCGCTGTGCGCCAGTTTCGCCGTGGCCGGCGCCACGGCCCGGGCCCTGACGGATGCTGGCGCCGACTCGGTGACGTTCGTGGCCACCGGCGAGGACGGCCGTGCCGCCGAGGATCTGGCCTGTGCCGAGTACCTGGATCAGCTCCTGGCCGGGACTCGTATCGACCCCGGCCCCTATCTGCACCGTGCCCGCACCTCCCCAGCCGCGGACGACCTGCGCAGCGGGCGACGCCGCGGTGCTCACCCCACCGATGTGGAGTTGTGTTTGGAGGTCGACCGGTTCGACTTCGCCATGAAGGTCGGGCTCGACGAAGGGATGGCAGTGCTGCGGCCGCTCCGGACTCGACCAGATGCGGTGTCCGCTGTACACCGCGCACGGTAATCAATGAGCCGTTCCCGCCTCACGCTGACGCGAGGTGGAGGGTGAGGACGGCCTTGACGATGTCGGTGATCCGGGTGGTGCTGCAGCGCAGCTTGCGCAGCAGGCGCCAGCCCTTGAGCGTGGCCATGGCCTGCTCGCCCACGGCGCGAATCTTCGCATGGGCGACATTGACCGCCTGCTTGCCGGCGGACAGGTTCCGGTGCTTGCCGCGGAAAGGGACGACCACGGTGCCTCCCGCACCCTGATACCCCTTGTCTGCAAAGCACTTGATGCCTGCCTCGGCCAGAGCGTCGATGACGTGGTGGGTGCGGGCGGCTGTGATGTCGTGGGTGGCGCCGGGTAGAGCAGGCGAGGCCCAGATAAGGCGTCCGAAGGGGTCGGTGATCACCTGCACGTTCATGCCGTGCTTCTTGTGTTTGCCGGAGCAGAACGGGCGGTCGGCGGCGATCCGGTCGATGGGCAACAGCGTGCCGTCGAGAATGACGAACGCCCCGGCGGAGGCGGCCGTTACGGCCTGCTCCAGGGTGGGGGCGACGGCGGCCAGGACGGTGACGGCCTCGTGTATGTAGCGGTAGACGGTGGCGACACCAACCCCGAAGCCGACGGCGAGCTGGGCGTAGGTGTCGCCGCAGCGCAGGTGAGCCAGGGCGAGCAACGCCTGCTGTCCGGCGGGGAGCTTACGCCAGCGGGTGCCCAGCTCGCGCCGTCGGCGAGTGAGGTGCTGGGCGAGGAAGCGCAAGCTCTGGCTGGACAGATCGATCGCCGACGGGTAAACCAGCACGCGAAGCTCCTGGTGGTGCGGGTTGATCTTGGTCGACGATCCTTCTACCAGGAGCTTCACCACTTCCCGACGTCAGGGCGCCCACCCGTCGCACCAGCCAAGCGATCAGGTTGGAAACGGCTCACGGGCTCCCGCCAGGCTTATCCCGAGGGCCGGTTACACAACCTCGGTTTCGATGTCATCTGATTTCGTTACGACACATCAATGACGATTCGCTTGCGCTCGTCTTCCTGATCCCCACCTGACGCCTCTTACGGCGCCGTTTCCTCATCTCTCACCACGACGGTCTTCAGCCAACGCAGCATGAGGTGGTTTGAAGCCTCCCCCCGCAGGGCGACTTCGAAGGGCCAAAGTCCTTCATCTTCCACGCAGCACCGCAACAAGGGCGCTCTACCTACATCGAACTCCTCCTTGCGTTCGGGACACACACACCGACGAAAACCACTGATCAGCGGCTATCTGAGGGCGGATGAAGATCGTTTCCCGCGCTCACGGAGATCATTTCCCGCCGCCCTGGTCGGCACCGTATCGGGCTCAGGAGTCAGCGATGCCATACCCGCGAGTTCGCCGAAGCTCGCCACGGCGAGGGATCTGGTGACGCTTCGTTCAAGCGGCAGCGTGCTCGTCAGCACCTCAGCTCTTTGCGTAGCGCTCCGGTGCCCGCTGTGTCCTGTCCATATGCCGCGGCGAGCAGTGCGGGCAGCTGTCGGGGGTCTCGTAGGTCTGGGTGCCTACTGCCGACATCGCGATGGATGCCATGGCCGAGCCCGTCTGCGCACAGCGCACCGCGTCCATGTTCGTAGCCATGGCGGCCAGATAGCCGACGTGGCCAGCTGCGGTTTCGTAGTGCGGAAGGCCGGATCGGACCGACCGCGGGCGAAGTGATGGGCAGGGGTGTACGGAGTCGTGTGCAGCGGGTGGTACACGCGGCCGTCGGTCGACACGGTGGTCACCGTGACGATGCCCTAGTTGTTCTGTCGTGGGAGGTTGTGGACGGGTGAGGCAGGTCTCGTCTGAGGGATCTTGAACGGGTGAGGGCCTTCCGGGTTCGGTGTGGATTGCGACGTCTACACCGACCGAAAGGCCCTCGTGCCCCACCGTAATGCACCCCTGACCGAGACCGGCCGACTGCGTCTGGCCCGCTGTGTGGTCGACGACGGCTGGCCTCTGCGACGGGCCGCCGAACGCTTCCAGGTCTCGCCCACCACTGCCCAGCGGTGGGCCGACCGCTACCGGCTCCTGGGCGAGGCCGGGATGACCGACCGCTCCTCCCGCCCCCACACCAGTCCGCGTCGGACACCGACCCCGACCGAACGCCGGATCATCAAGGTCCGCCTCACACGCCGCTGGGGCCCGGCCCGCATCGCACACCTGCTGGGCCTGGTCCCCTCCACCGTGCATCGCGTGCTGACCCGCTACCGCCTGGCCCGGCTCACGCACCTGGACCGAGCCACCGGACGCGTTGTACGCCACTACGAACGCGAACGACCTGGCGAGCTGGTCCACGTGGACATCAAGAAGCTCGGCAACATCCCCGACGGCGGCGGCCACCGCAGCATCGGCCGCCAGGCCGGCCGCAAGACCCGCTCCGGCGCCGGCTACAGCTACATCCACACCGCCGTCGACGACCACTCCCGCCTCGCCTACAGCGAGATCCTCACCGACGAGAAGAAGGAGAGCGCCACCGCCTTCTGGACCCGGGCCCAGCAGTTCTTCACCACCGCCGGGATCACCGTTGAGCGGGTCCTGACCGACAACGGAGCCTGCTACAAGTCCCGCCTCTGGCAAGAGACGCTCGCGGCGGCCGGAATCGCTCACAAACGCACCCGGCCCTACCGGCCCCAGACCAACTGCGAGGATCTGGACGCGCTCTTCCGGTTGGTCTGACCCTCAGACCAACCGGCCATTCGTGCCTTGTTGCCGATGTGTCGGCCAGCCGGGAGGGCGCATGCGGCTGCATCGGCGGACCGCCGGATGTGACCTGATAGGAGCCTGGTCCACACGCCTCATCGCAGTTGTGTCCCCGGTGCTCCGTCGGTGCAGCTCCAGCCCCGCTGACCGCCAGGAGGACAGGTGCCCAGCAGTTCCAGCACGAGCGTGACCCTCGGAGTCGACACCCACGCCGACGTCCATGTCGCTGCCGCTCTCGATCAGCTCGGCCGTCGGCTGGGCACGCTCGTCATCCCCTCGACGCCGAACGGCTACGCGTCCTTGGAGGGATGGGCCACCAGTCTCGGCACCGTCGAGCAGGTGGGCTTGGAAGGCACGGGCTGCTACGGCGCCGGCCTGTCCAGGTGGATGAGACAGCGCGGCCACCGTGTCGTTGAGGTCAACCGCCCCGACCGTCAGACTCGCCGCCGCCGCGGCAAGTCCGATGTCGTTGATGCCGAAGCCGCAGCACGGGCAGTACAGGCCGGGACCGCCACGGCTACACCCAAGAGCGGTGACGGTGCCATCGAGATGATCCGCGCCCTGCGAGTCGCCCGACGCAGCGCGATGAAGGCCCGCACACAAGCCGTCAACCAGCTCAAGGCCCTGATCATCACCGCTCCGGATGCCCTCCGAGGGGACGTCCGCCGACTGCATCGAGCGGAACTGATCCGCACCGTCACGCGGTGGCGCCCCGGAGCCGAGCCGGACACCTTGATGACGGTCACCAAACTGGCGATGAAGTCCATTGCCCACCGCTACCAACAGCTCGACGAGGAGATCACAGAGCTGGACCGCCACCTTCAGCGGCTCGTCGGGCAGGCCGCACCTGACCTCATGGCAGTCAAGGGACTTGGTGCCGAGACCGTCGCGGCTCTACTCATTGCTGTCGGCGACAACCCAGGACGGCTCCGCTCCGAATCCGCCTTCGCCCACCTCTGCGGCGTCGCCCCGATCCCCGCCTCCTCGGGCAAGACCAGCCGCCACCGCCTCAACCGCGGAGGCGACCGCCAAGCCAACCATGCCCTCTACATGATCGCGGTCAGCCGCATGGCCTGGGAGCCCCGCACCCGTGCCTACGTGGCCCGCCGGACAGCCGAAGGCAAGACGAAGACCGAGATCATCCGCTGTCTGAAGCGGCATATCGTCCGTGAGGTCTACCGCCTACTCGTCCCCCGAAGCCCAGTTCAACTGACCTCCTGCCAAGACCTGACAACCGCGGCCTGAGCTTCCTTGACAGCTATAGGAGCATCGGCAAGGTCGAACGCTTCAACCGCACCCTGCTCGACGAATGGGCCTACGCCAAGCCCTACCGCTCAGAGACCGAACGACGCCAGGCGTTCCCGCAATGGCTGCACTCCTACAATCACCACCGCGGACACACCGCGCTCGCAGGCAAACCACCCGCCAGCCGCGTCCCCAACCTCACAGGGCAATACACCTAGGCAGTTTCGTTTGGATCAGTC
>NZ_JABZEE010000085.1 GCF_013387495.1 Streptomyces sp. PKU-EA00015
TCAGCCGTGTGAACAACGTTCCAGGTCAATACAGCTAGATCCGGCGGCGCGCCTTGCGGGCGCGCCGCACGAGCGCCGCCGTGCCCAGCAGCGCGACCGTCGCGCCCGCGGCGCCGGCGGCCGTGGCGTCCTTGCGGCCGAGGCGGCGGCCCGCGACGGTGTGCCGGCCCTCGACCTCCTCCAGCAGGGCGGCGAGCACCTCCTCGTTCGTCCACCGCGGACGCCAGCCCGCGTCGTGCAGCCGGCTCACGCTCACCACCCAGGGGTGCATCGTGTACGCGAGGTCGCCCGCCGGGGACGGCGTGAGGCCGATGCGGTGCAGACGGGCGGCCGCGCCCAGCGCCACCGCCGAGGGCAGCTCCATCCGGCGGATGCCGCTGAGCTCCTCGACGTCCTCCTGCTCCAGCCATCCGTCGCAGCCGACGGCGAGCTCCCCCTCGACCTTCTCCAGCGCCGCGTACTCCAGAGCGCCCACGAGGTCCTCGACATGGCAGAACTGCCAGGTGGGCCGGGATCCGGCGACCACGAGCAGCCGGGGCGACTCGAAGTAGCGGGTCAGCGCGGTGTCGGTGCCGCCGACGAGAACGGCCGGCCTGACCACGGTGACGTTCAGCCCGGGATGGGCACGGGGAGCGCGGCGGCCGAGGCGTTCGATCTCCAGCAGGTCGCCGACGCCGGTCGCCTCGGCGGTCGCGCGCAGCTCGGCGTCCTCGGAGAGCGGGATGTCGTTGTCGGGCAGCGCCCCGTAGACCATGGCGGAGGTGCACAGGACGACCCGGTGGACGCCGGCCGCGGCGGCGGCGGTCAGGACGGTCTGCGTACCGCGCACGTTGTACGCGGTACGGGCGGCCGAGTCGGTCTCCAGGTCGAGGTCCAGCGCGAGGTGCACCACCACGTCGGCGCCCCGCAGCTTCTCCGCGATCGCCGGGTCACGGACGTCGAGCACGTGCCAGTGCGCTTCGGGGACCTCGCCGCGGCGCTCGTCGATCGCGATGACCTGCTTGATCTCGTCGGACGCGGCAAGGCGCCTGGTGAGCAGGTCACCGACGCCCGTGGCGGCACCGGTGACGGCCACGACGGGGCCACGCCCCTCGGGCACGCGGTCGGCGGCCGCGGTTGAGTGGTTTCGCGCTGCGCGAACCTGCGGATCTGGGGAACTCACCAGGCGTCTCCAGCGGTTGTCTTCAATACGCAAGCGAATGACGCATACGCACCAGGTGGCGTCCATCCTGCCGCAGGCCACGTGTCGGCGGGGCACCGAGCCCGCAAGCGGCCCGGATGTCGAAGCCGCACGGCCCCCCGGCCGCATAGGCTGGGTGGTGTTGTCGGGCAGTCGCCGCCGGCGGACAGCCGGTGGCCCTACGAGCCGAGGAAACCCGTGAGTGACACCCCATTCGGATTCGGCCTTCCGCCGGAGGAGCCGGAGAACGGCGACGAGGGCAAGAAGAGGAATCCCGCCGGAGGTGGCCAGGGCTCCGGCGGGTCCCCGTCCAATCCCTTCGGCTTCGGCTTCGGCGAGGGCGGCGGGGACAACCCCTTCGCCGCCATGTTCGGCTCGCTGAACCCCAACGATCTCGGCGCGGCGTTCCAGCAGCTCGGCCAGATGCTGAGCTACGAGGGCGGCCCGGTGAACTGGGACATGGCCAAGCAGATCGCCCGCCAGACGGTCGCCCAGGGCACGCCCCACGGCACCAAGGACGCGAGCGTCGGCCCCGTGGACCGCACCGCGGTCGAGGAGGCCGTACGGCTGGCCGACCTCTGGCTGGACGGCGCGACCTCGCTGCCCTCGGGCGCGAGCACGGCCGTGGCGTGGAGCCGCGCGGAGTGGGTCGAGGCGACCCTTCCGGCGTGGCAGCAGCTCGTCGACCCGGTCGCCGAGCGCGTCGGTCTGGCCATGGGTGACGTGCTGCCCGAGGAGATGCAGGCCATGGCGGGCCCGCTGATCGGCATGATGCGCTCCATGGGCGGGGCGATGTTCGGCCAGCAGATCGGGCAGGCGGTCGGCGTCCTCGCCGGCGAGGTGGTCGGCTCGACAGACATCGGTCTGCCGCTGGGCCCGGCCGGCAAGGCCGCGCTCCTCCCGTTGAACGTGGACGCCCTCGGCAAGGACCTCGGCGTGCCGAAGGAGGAGGTGCGGCTGTACCTCGCGCTTCGCGAGGCGGCCCACCAGCGGCTCTTCGCCCACGTGCCGTGGCTGCGCTCGCACCTGTTCGGAGCGGTCGAGGGGTACGCCCGCGGGATCAAGGTGGACACGTCCAAGCTGGAGGACGTGGTCGGCCAGTTCGACCCCTCGCACCCCGAGCAGCTGCAGGAGGCACTGCAGCAGGGCATGTTCCAGCCGGAGGACACACCGGAGCAGAAGGCGGCCTTGGCGCGCCTGGAGACGGCCCTCGCGCTGGTCGAGGGGTGGGTCGACGCGGTGGTCCACGAGGCCTCCTCGACCCGTCTCACGTCCGCGGGCGCGCTGCGCGAGACGCTGCGCAGGCGCCGCGCGTCCGGCGGCCCGGCGGAGCAGACGTTCGCCACACTGATCGGGCTGCAGCTGCGTCCGCGCAGGCTGCGGGACGCCTCGCGGCTGTGGGCCTCGCTCACGGACGCGCGCGGTGTCGACGGGCGCGACGCCCTGTGGGAGCACCCGGACATGCTGCCGACCGCGACCGACCTGGACGACCCGGACGGCTTCGTGCACCGCGAGCAGCTGGACTTCTCCGAGCTCGACAAGATGCTCGGCGAGGCCGCCGGCGGCGGCGCATCGCCGAACCTCGACAAGCCGGACGCCGCCCAGGGGAAGCCGGGAGCGTCGGGCGAGAAGCCCGAAGGACCGGCCGGCGGCGAGGACGACACCGACAAGTGAGCCTCCACGACGACGCCGTCCTCGTGCTGAAGGGCTACGAGGCCCGCGAGGACGGCCAGGCCGCGCTGCGGCAGACGTATCTGGACCATCTGGCGGCGCATCCGGACGGGATGTGGAAATCCTGCGGTGCGGGGCATCTCACCGCGAGCGCCCTGGTCGTCGACCCGGAGCGCGGGCGGGTGCTGCTGACGCTGCACCGGAAGCTCGGCATGTGGCTGCAGATGGGCGGTCACTGCGAGCCGCAGGACACGACTCTGGCCGCGGCGGCGCTGCGCGAGGCCACGGAGGAGTCCGGGATCCCGGGGCTGTCGCTGCTGCCCGGCGGCCCGGTCACCCTCGACCGGCACGCCATCCCCGCACCGTGCCACTGGCACCTGGACGTGCAGTACGCGGCACTGGCCCCGTCCGGTGCCGCCCCCGCGATCAGCGACGAGTCACTGGACCTGCGCTGGTTCGCCTACGACGAGGTGGCGGGTGTCGCCGACGCCTCGGTCGTGCGGCTCCTGGAGCGCACGCGGGCCGCGCTGTAGCACCTGTGCGCAAGGGGCGGTCGCCTTGGGGTCTCCCCCGCCGAAGGCAGGGGACGGCGACCGCCCCTTACGCACGTTCTCGTCAGTTCCAGGCGTTGTTCTGGTTCTGCGCGTGGGCGCCGTGCTGGCCCACGCCGTACTGGGCGCGCAGGCCCTGCCCGAGGTCCGCGTTCTGCGGGGGCATGACCTCGCTGGGCTGGACGAGCGCGAAGCCCTGCCCGAGGAAGCTCAGCTCCCAGCCCTCCCCGGTGCTGCCGCGGCGGCGGCGCACGTTCGAGGAGTGCGTCTGGGCCTGCATCTGCACGCGCAGCGCGGAGGACCAGGCCACGATGGCGTCGGCGTCCACGTTCACGTACTTGTCCGGCGTCACCTGCATCATCAGGGGCTGGCCCGACGTCATCAGCGCGACTTTGCCCCGGCCGGAGACATTGAGCTGGTACTTGCCGGATCCGGAGATGCCGTACTGGCTGTCCACCGCGATGACCTCGGTGTGCAGCGTGGAGTCGAGCGCCAGCACATAGGCGCTGTCGACGGTCATGCCCTCCTGGTCCACGTCGACGACGTGGACGTACTGGGCGAGATTGGCGAAGTAGACGGTGCCCTGGCCCGAGCAGCGCATCAGGTCGAGGCCCTCACCGGTGTTGGCGCGGGCCCTGCGCTGGCTGCTCGTCTGGTACTCGCCGTCGAAGTCGACCAGCCCCTGGTACGCGACCATCGCGCCCTTGCGGGCGAGGATGTCGTCGTGACCGGTCAGGGTGACCCGCAGCAGCTGCGGATTCTGCACGACGTAGCGGTCCTGGGACTGCTGCTCGGCGTAGCCGAAAAGCGGACTCTGCATGGTGTGTTCTCGCTCCCCCTCAGCCCCGGATCCGCAGGCGGTCGGTGCTGTCCTCACTCGGCTGTACGACGACGATGCCCTGGCCCGAGAAGGCCATCTGATACGCCTCTCCGCTGCCCCGCCCGATCAGCGAGGAGGCCTTGAAGCTGCGCTTGCCCTTCACCTTGAGGTTCGGGGACCAGGCGACGAGGGCGTCCGGGTCGACGTACGTCTCGTCCTCACCTCGGCCGCAGTCGACGACGATGGGCGTGCCGCGGGAGGTGAGGGCGACCCAGCCGGTGCCGGCGACCTCCACGTTCCACAGGCCCTGTCCGGCGAACTTGGCGAGACCCTTGACCTTCTCGACGCCCCACTGGAGGTGGGCGTCGAAGGCCAGGAGGTTGGTGCCGTTGACCGAGAGCGAGTCGTTGTTGAGGTTGATCACGACGACGTCGGCGCCGTAGTCGGCGAGGTAGAGCAGCCCGTCGCCGGAGCACTTCATGAGAGGCGCGCCTTCACCGGTCACCCACTGGGAGGCGATCTGGCGGACGGCGGGCGGGTTGGGCTCGTACTGGACGAAGCCTTCGTAGGCGACCATCGAGCCGGTGCGTGCGTACAGGTCCTGGCCGGTGGCCATGGCGACCTTGAGCATGGTGCGGCCGTGGTTCTCCATCCGGGCCGCGACGGGGGTCGGGGCGAAGCCCGCGAGTTGCTGGTTCATGATCCGGGCTCCCTCAGACCTCGTAGGGCTGGACGACGATGAAGTTGCCGGGGGCACCCCGGAACTGGAGGTTCACGGTCTCACCGCTGTGTCCCGGGTAGGCGTTGCGGCGCAGCCGGACCTGGCTGGAGAGGATGACCTGTGAGGCCGCCGACCAGGCGACGATCGCGTTGCTGTCGGCGAACGTCGTGGGCGTGACCGGCAGGACGACGGGGACACCGTGCGTCTTGACGACGACGGTGCCGGTGCCCTGGAACATCATCGTGAAGAGCGCGCCGCCGGGGATGCCGTGGCCCTCGATGCGCCGGACCTCGTGCTGCAGCGACTCGTCGAAGGCGAGCACGTTCTCGGCGGAGACGCAGATGCCGTCGCCCTGCAACTCGATCGAGTGCAGGTGTGCGCCGTTCTCCGCGAGGAAGACCTGGCCGCGTCCGCTGCAGCGCATCAGCTGCATCTCCTGGCCCGTGGCATTGCCGACGACACGGCCGGCGAATCCGGCGCCCTTGTAGCTGAAGTCGACCTTGCCCTGGTACATGACCATGCTGCCCTGACGGGCGAGCACGGGCGTACCGCCCATGGTGAGGTCGACCCGCATCATCTGCTGGTTCTGCGGGGTCCAGCGCTGGCCGGTGGGCGTCTCGCGGTAGGGCTGGAGGGCCGACTGGAGGCCGGCGCCGGTCTGCGGCACGCCCTGAGGGACCTGCTGCGGGACGCCCTGGGGCATGCCGGGCTGCTGGCCGTACGGACCGGGGGCGGGCTGGCCGTACGGCATACCGGGCGGCGGGACCTGTCCGGGCATCTGGCCGGGGACCTGCCCCGGGACCTGGCCGTACTGCGGCTGCTGGGGCTGCGGCTGGCCGTACGGGGACGGCGCGGGCGGCGGCACGGTGCCGGCCGGGGGCGCCATGGGGGCCGCCATGGTCGGAGCGGCGTGCACCTGCGGCCCCGGTGCGGGGGCGTGTTGGGCGGGAGCCGGGGCCGCGGGGGCCCCGAAGGCGGGGGCGGGCTGCGGGGGCTGGGGAGCCTGCGGGGCCTGAGGAGCACCGAAGGCGGGCGCGGGCGCGGCAGGCGCCGCGGGCGGGGCGAAGGAGGGCGCGGCGGCCTGCGGCTGCTGCGGTGCGGGCTCCTCCTCGGCGACCTCTCCCCCGAAGTTCTTCAGCAGCGCCTCGAGGCCGCCGTCGAAGCCCTGGCCGACGGCGGCGAACCGCCACACGTCCTTGAGGTAGAAGTCGCCCAGCATCACGGCGCGCTCGGTGCTGAACTCGGAGCCGTTGAAGGCGTACCTGACGACCTCTTCGCCGCCCGCGACGATCCGGATGTAGCCAGGACCGATCTGCGACATCTGCCCGGCGCCGTCGATCGTGGCGGTGAAGGACAGCTTGTGGATGCTCGCCGGGATGCGGTCCACAGTGACGCGGAACGACTCGGTGTCACCGGCCTGCGCGCCGAGAAGCTGAATGGACTCCTCGGGCGACTTCGGCTGGTTGAAGAAGATGAAGTACCGGTCGTCGGAGAGCTGCTCGTTCGCGTCGAGGCCGAAGCAGCTGATGTCGAAGGTCAGTCCAGGAGCAGCGATCTGCACACCTACGTACAGATCCGTCCCCGGCGTCAGATCACTGATCTTGGCCTTGTGGCCCCGTTGGAATTCCCTGGCCATGCGTTACGACCGTCCCCCATCCCGAAATACGAATACGTCGCGCCAGGCTAGCCGCTTGCGGCGACATTGAGCCAAGCCGGTACACATTCGGTACAAGGCCGTCGACACACGATCCACAACGGGCCGTTGAGGGCCGCACATCGCACCGGGCCGCCGGCTCCGCGCGCCCCGGCGGCGCTCACTCCTCGCGTGCGGCGGGGAGGTGCGGCAGCCGGCCTGCGGCGACGACGCCTTCGAGGTAGCCGCGGGCCCTTTCGGTACGGGGATAGGCCTCCAGCAGCCGCCAGAAGCGCGGCCCGTGCCCGGGGACCAGCAGGTGGGCGAGTTCGTGGACGAGCACGTAGTCGACGACGTACTCGGGCATGCCCTGCAACCGGTGCGACAGCCGGATGCTGCCCTCGGCCGGAGTGCACGAGCCCCAACGGGTGTTCTGATTCGTCACCCATCGCACGGAGGTCGGCCTTGCCCGTCCGTCGAAGTACTGCTCCGACAACCGCTCGGCGCGCTCGTACAGTTCGCTGTCGCCGAGGACGCGCTTGCTCTCCTGCGCCGCGAGCTTGTCCAGCATCACGCCGACCCACCGGCGCTCCTCGGCCTCGGACATCCGGGCGGGAATCAGCACGATGGTGCGGTCGCCCTCGCGGTACGCGGAGACCGTTCTGCTGCGCCGGGCACTCCTGCGGACCTCGACCGCACTCGTGACGGGCCCGCGGTGCGGGTGACGACCGGCGTCTCGCGTGGTTCCCGCGCCGCGCGCTGAGTTCTCCCCGGTGAGTGGCGGGGAAGGGTCGACGGACACGCCCCGACGTTACCCGCTGTCAGTACGGGAAGTCCCGACTCGGGGACGGTTCTCGCTTGATCCACTCCATGGCTGCACGATTTGAACGACTAATACCCCGCACCTGTGGACAACTTTTCACACGCCTCGGCGCGGACGGGCATTCTGACAGCGGTCCGAAGAGGGAAGACCAGGAAATTCAACGGGGGAACGGGGACGGATATGCATCCGATGATGAAGCCTGCCCTGCGGCGGGCATGGCGCGACCGCCAGTCCGTGCAGGTCGGGGTGACACGCGCCCATGCGGTCACGGTGGGGCCGCTGGACACCGCGACCGGCTCGCTCATCGATCTGCTGGACGGCACCCGGGGACTGGATCTCCTGCGTGCCGAGGCGCGCACGAGGGGGCTGCCGGACGGGCGGGCCGACGCGCTGGTCGGCCGGCTGGCGGCCGCGGGGCTCCTGGACGATCCGAAAGCGGGCGGGCCAGCCGCGGACTCGCTGCGCAGAAGGCCGGACGCCGTCGACCGGCTGCGTCCTGACCTGGCCTCCCTGTCCGTGGTCCACCCCGAGCCGGGCGGTGCGATGCGCAGGCTGGCGGCGCGGCGGGCCATACGGATCCAGGTGCGCGGCGCCGGACGCGTCGGCGCCCTGATCGCGGCGACGCTGTCGGCGGCGGGAGTCGGGCGGGTCGAGGTCCTGGACGGCGGGTTCACCGAGCCGGCGGACGTCGTGCCCGGCGGGCTGACCGCCGAGGACATCGGGCAGCGGCGGGACGCGGCGGCCCGGCGTCTGGTCCGCCGCTCGGCGCCCGACCGCGCTCCGCGCAGGGCGGAGGTGGCGGAGCCGGGCGGCGGCGAGCCAGCGCTCTGCCTCGTCGTGGTGGCCCCGCGTGACGGGCTCGGCGCCTACGCACCGGACCCGCTGCCCGCCGAGGACTGGATCGCCGCCGGTATTCCCCATCTTTACGCGGGAGTTGTGGAGGCGACGGGTGTGGTCGGGCCACTGGTGGTGCCGGGGAGCACGGCCTGCGCCACTTGCCTGGAGCGGGACCGGACCGAGCGCGATCCGGCCCGGTCGATACTGCTCGCGCAGTGGCGTTCGGGGCGGCGCAGGGCGATGCCTTCGGCCTGTGACGCCGCGCTGGCCACCGTGGTCGCCGGGCTCGCAGCGTGTCACGCACTGTCCTTCCTCGACGGTGACCTGCCGGCGAGCGCCGACGCCCGCTGGGAGGTGTCGCTGCCGTCGGTGCGGTGGCGGTCCGAGCGGATCGCGCCCCACGCCGACTGCCCATGCGGTGCCGCGGGCAGGACTGAGAGCAGAGACACCTCGGGGATCGGTCCGACGCACGAGACAATGGCCGGGTAACCGCCGTCAACGGCGCGTCGCCGTAGGGCAGATGCGGCACGCCGGCTGGGATTTGGAGGGGCGTATGTCTGATCTTCCCCGGAAGGCGGTCACTCGTACCGCGAAGTTGGCCGCACTGCCGCTGGGCTTCGCCGGCCGTGCCACGTGGGGACTCGGCAAGCGGATCGGCGGCAAGTCCGCGGAGATCGTGGCCCGTGAACTGCAACAGCGCACGGCGGAGCAGCTGTTCAAGGTGCTCGGCGAGCTGAAGGGAGGCGCGATGAAGTTCGGGCAGGCGATGTCCGTCTTCGAATCGGCGCTGCCCGAGGAGGTCGCCGGCCCCTACCGCGCGGCACTGACCAAGCTGCAGGACGCCGCTCCCCCGATGCCGACGCGCACCGTCCACGGCGTGCTCGCGGAGCGGTTGGGCGAGGAGTGGCGCGAGCTGTTCCTGAGCTTCGAGGACAAGCCCTCGGCCGCCGCCTCCATCGGCCAGGTGCACCGGGCGGTGTGGCACGACGGGCGCGAGGTCGCGGTCAAGGTGCAGTACCCGGGCGCGGGTGACGCCCTGCTGTCGGACCTCACCCAGCTGAGCCGTTTCGCGAAGCTCCTGGGCCCCCTCGTCCCGGGCATGGACATCAAGCCCCTGATCGCCGAACTGCGCGACCGGGTCTCGGAGGAGCTGGACTACGAGCTGGAGGCTCAGGCACAGCGCGAGCACGCGGCGGAGTTCGCTGGCGATCCCGATGTGGTCGTGCCGGACGTGATCCACCAGTGCGACCAGGTGCTGGTGACCGAGTGGATCGACGGCATACCGCTGGCCGAGGTGATCGCCGACGGCACCCCTGAGCAGCGCGACCGCGCGGGCCAGCTGCTGTCCCGGTTCCTCTTCTCGGGCCCCGCCCGTACGGGACTGCTGCACGCCGACCCCCACCCGGGAAACTTCCGGCTCCTTCCGGGAGAGGAGGGCGAGCCCCTGCGGCTCGGCGTGCTGGATTTCGGCACGGTGGACCGGCTGCCGGGCGGGCTCCCGCGCCCCATCGGCGAATGTCTGCGGATGACGCTGGCGGGCGAGGCCGAGGCCGTCTACCGGATGCTGTGCGAGGAGGGCTTCGTCAAGGAGACGATCGACCTCGACCCGGAGGCGGTGCTCGAGTACCTGCTGCCGATCATCGAGCCCGCGGAGGCGGAGGAGTTCACCTTCACCCGCGGCTGGATGCGCACGCAGGCGGCGCGGATAGCCGACATCCGCTCCCCGGCACACCAGTTGGGCAAGCAGCTCAACCTGCCGCCCGCGTATTTGCTGATACACCGTGTGACGTTGAGCACCATCGGCGTGCTCTGCCAGCTGAACGCGTCGGTGCGGCTGCGGGAGGAACTGGAGGACTGGCTGCCCGGGTTCCTCGATGCGGAGGAGGGTGGCGCCGCCCACGAGGCGGTCGGGGAGCAGGAGGGATCCGGCGCGGACGTGGCGATCGAGGCCCAGGGCTGACCGCAGGACCGGCCCGCGCGCGGCGGCTGGGGGCGGCGCGCGGCGGCCGGGGGGC
>NZ_JABZEE010000086.1 GCF_013387495.1 Streptomyces sp. PKU-EA00015
CAGAAGATGACCGTCACCGGCGGCTCCGCCCTGCCCAAGCAGGACATCGACCGCATGATGCGCGACGCCGAGCAGCACGCGGACGAGGACCGCCGCCGCAAGGAGGCCGCCGAGACCCGGAACCAGGCCGAGAGTCTCGTCTATCAGACCGAGAAGCTCCTGAAGGACAACCGCGACAAGATTCCCGAGGACGTGCGGTCCGAGACGGAGGCGGCCCTGGGCGACGTCAAGGAAGCGCTCAAGGGCGAGGACACCGCGGCGATCCGCTCGGCCACCGAGAAGGCCACCGCCGCCGCCCAGAAAATCGGCAGCGCGCTCTACGCGCAGGCCCAGACCGACGGCGGCGGTGGCGGCACCGCCGGCGGCGGCCCGTCCGGAACCAAGGCGGGTCCCGAGGAGGAGGACGTCGTCGACGCGGAGATCGTCGACGACGAGGCGAAGGGAGACGCCGGATGAACCGGGAGCCTCCGCGGAACACCGGGAGCGGCGACCCCCGGACGGAGGCCGAGCAGCTGCGGGCCCGGCTCGCGGAACTGACCGCCGATCTCCAGCGGGTGAAGGCGGAGTACGACAACTACCGCAAGCGGGTGCGGCGCGACCGGCTGGCGGTACGGGAGATCGCCGTGGTCAACGTCCTCACGGGCCTGCTGCCGGTGCTCGACGCCGCCGACGAGGCACGCGCGCGGGAGCACGACCCGGGGACGGAAGCCGTCGCGCGCGTCCTCGGGAACCGGCTGGCCGCGCTGGGCCTCCAGTCGGTCGGCGAACCGGGGGAGCCCTTCGACCCCACGGCACACGAAGCGCTCACGTACACACCGTCCGACGCCGTCGCCCGACCCGTCTGCACGGCGGTGCTGCGCCACGGCTATCGCGTCGGCGACCGGCTCCTGCGCCCCGCCCAGGTGTCCGTCACCGGACCGCCGACAGGCGACGAGGCGACCGGGGCCGCCATGTGACCGCGCCCGGGGGTGCGCGGCCGGTCCCGTGTGTCGACCGTGCCGTGCGGGGAACCCGTGTGCCCTGGAGGTGATCAGCATGCCCGAGCCCGGAAGCAAGAAGTACGACACACGGCGCGCCAGGAAGCGCAAGGACGCCGAGAGCGAGGGCGTCCCCGACAAGCGGGCCGGCGAGGAAGCCAACGCCTCACTCCAGGACGACCCGCAGTGGCGCAGCCGTGGTCCGCGGACCGAGCGCGGCCGCGGCCCCAAGGGCGACCGCGAGCCCAACGCCGACTGAACCGGCCGACGGAGCCGGCCCGGCCCGGCCCGGGACGGCCGGAGCCCGGTGTACGGAAGACGGCCCCCGGGTGCGGAAGACGGCCGGAGTCCGGTGTGCTCACCGGCTCCGGCCGTGACTCGGCCTCACCGGCCCCGGCCCCCCTCGGCGCCGGGCCGGTCGCCGCGGTGCCGGGTGCCCGGCAGAAGTTCCTGCACCTTCGCCTTGAACCCCTGCCGGAGCACGGACGCCCGGTCGCTGTCGCCGTGCCGGATCGCCGCCGCCGTGGCCTGGATCTGGTCGAGCGAGGCATGCGGCGGCAGGGGCGGAACGGCCGGGTCCGTCAGGAAGTCGATGACGAAGGGCCGGTCGGCGGCGAGGGCCTGCTGCCACGCCGCTTCGACCTCCTTCGGCTTCTCGACCCGTACGCCGTCGAGGCCGATGCGCCGCGCGATCTCGGCGTAGGGCAGATCGGGGATGTGCTGGGACTCCTCGAACTGTGGCGCCCCGGACATCGCCCGCATCTCCCAGGTGACCTGGTTGAGATCCTGGTTGTTGAGGACGGCCACGACGAGCCGAGGGTCGGACCACTCGTGCCGGTACTTGGCAGCCGTGACCATCTCCATCATGCCGTTCATCTGCATCGCCCCGTCGCCGACCAGCGCGATCGCCGGGCGGTCCGGGTGGGCGAACTTCGCGCCGATCGCGTACGGCACACCCGGGCCCATGGTGGCCAGCGTGCCGGACAGGGAGCCGCGCATCCGGCCGCGCAGACGCAGATGGCGCGCGTACCAGGTGGCGGCCGAACCGGAGTCCGCGGTGACGACCACGTCGTCGGGCAGCAGCCCGTCCAGGGCGTGCACCACGTACTCGGGGTTGATCGGGTCCGCGTCGACCGCCGCCCTGCGCTGCATGACCTCCCACCAGCGGGCGACGTTCATTTCGATCTCGTCCCGCCAGGCGCGGCTCTCCTTGCGGTGCAGGCGGGGCAGCAGCCGCCGCAGCGTCTCCCGCGCGTCACCGACGAGGTTCACCTCGAACGGGTAGCGCAGCCCGATCATGTGCGGATCGATGTCGATCTGCACCCCGCGGGCCTGGTCCAGCTCCGGCAGGAACTGCGTGTACGGGAAGCTGGAGCCGATCATCAGCAGGGTGTCGCAGGACCGCATCAGCTCGTACGACGGGCGCGTGCCGAGCAGCCCGATCGAACCGGTGACGTAGGGCAGATCGTCGGACAACGCGTCCTTGCCCAGCAGCGCCTTGGCGACCCCCGCCCCCAGCACGTCCGCCAGCCGCTCCACCTCGGCGCGTGCCCCGCGTGCGCCCTGACCGATCAGAACGGCCACCCTCTCACCGGAGTTGAGCACCTCGGCGGCCCGTTCGAGGTCCTCGTCCGCCGGCACGGGCGCGTAGCGACCGATGCCCAGGCTGGAGGGGACCATCTTGAAGGCGTGCTGCGGCGGGGTGTGTTCGAGCTCCTGGACGTCCGCCGGGACGATGACCGCGGTCACGGTGCGCCGGGCATACGCGGTGCGCACGGCCCGGTCGATCACATGGGGCAACTGCTCGGGAACGGTGACCGTCTCGCAGAAGTCGGACGCGACGTCCTTGTACAGCGCGGCGAGGTCCACCTCCTGCTGGTAGGAGCCGCCCATGGCGCTGCGGTTGGTCTGCCCGACGATCGCGACGAGCGGCACGTGGTCGAGCTTCGCGTCGTAGAGCCCGTTGAGCAGATGGATGGCACCGGGCCCTGAAGTCGCCGCGCACACGCCCACCTTGCCGGAGAACTTCGCGTACCCGACGGCCTGGAGGGCGGACATCTCCTCGTGGCGCGACTGGATGAACCTGGGATGGTCGTCCGCGCGTCCCCAGGCGGCGAGCAGTCCGTTGATGCCGTCACCGGCATACGCGAAGACGTGGGTCACCTCCCAGGCGCGCAGGCGCTGCAGGATGTAGTCGGAGACCTTGGTGGCCACGTCGGCTCCTCTCTCACGGCTTCGTGTGGGCGTTTTCCCGGTGTCTTCCCCGGCACTGCGCGCGGCGTCCGCGGCTGACGCGCTGCGGGTACCACCGCGCCCGCCCGTGAAACGGAACGGCATACGGCGCGTCAGGTACCCCGGCGGCCGCGGAGGTCGAGCGAGCGCTGCGCACGGCTGAGCAGCCCGTGCGGCGACCACGTGCGCAGTGCGGCACGGGCGGCGTTGGCGCCCGGTGCGCCGTGCACGCCGCCGCCGGGGTGGGCCGAGGCGGAGGCGAGATACAGGTTCCTCACCGGTGTCTCGGGGCGTCCGGTGCCCGGGACGGGCCGGAACACGAGCTGCTGGTGCACGGCGGCCGTCCCACCGTTGATGGCACCGCCGTGCAGGTTGGCGTCCAGCGCCTCCAGCGTCGGCGGCGCCAGGACGCGGCGCGCCCGGATCGTTGCGCGGAAGCCCGGCGCGTAGCGCTCCACCTGCGCCTCCACGCGGTCGGCCATGGCCTCCCGGTCCCGGCGGGCCCACGCACCCGTGATGCCCGCGTCGCCCGCGTCACCGCGGACACCGTGCGGGACGTGCGTGTACGCCCAGGCCGACTCCGTACCCGGCGGGGAGCGTCCGGCGTCCGCCGTGGTCATCTGGCCGAAGAGGACGAAGGGCTGGTCGGGCACGTGTCCCACGGCCAGCTGGGCGGCGAACCGTGTCAAGCCGTCGACGCCGTCGGCAAGATGCACCGTCCCCGCCGACGCGGCTTCGCGGGCGGTCCACGGCACCGGCCGGTCGAGGGCCCAGTCCACCTTGAACGTGGCGAAGTCCCACTGGAACCGGCGCAGCCCCGCCAGCAGTTGCGACGGCAGATGCCGGTCGTCGACCAGCCGGCCGTACAGCGCGGGAGCCGAGACGTCCGCGAGCACCGCATGCCTCGCCGGTACGGTCTCGGCGCCGGCCGTCCGTACGGCGACGGCCCGCCCCTCGCGTACGACCACCTCGACGACCTCCTCCCCGCAGCGCACCGTGCCGCCGCGCCGACGGAGCCGGGCCACCAGCGCCTCGGGCAGGGCCGAGGCACCGCCCACGGGCACCGGGAAGCCGACGTGCTGGCCGAGCATGGACAAGAGCCAGCCGAAGCCGCCGCTGCCCGCCGCTTCCGGGGCGAGATCCGCGTGCAGTGCGTTGCCGGCGAGGAGCAGCCGGCCGCCTTCCCCGGCGAACTCCTCCTCACCCAGCCGCCGCACGGGCAGCGTCATCATCCTCGCCAGCCGCAGCCCGCCCGCCGCCCGTACCCGCAGACCGAGCCGGGCCGCCGCCCGTACCGGCGGGAACGGCGTGAACAGTGCGTCGACGATGTCGGAGCCGAGCCGCTGCCACACCCCGCACAGCCTCGTCCACGCCTCCCCGTCTCCGGCGGCGAAGGCGTCGAGAGACCGCGCGGTGTCCGCGGGGGCGCGTTCCAGAACGGCACAGCGGCCGTCGGGCAGGGGATGGGCGAGCACGCTCGGCGCGTGCGACCAGCGAAGACCCTCCCGCCCGAGATCGAGGGCCGCGAGTACGGGGGAGGCGGCCGCCAGCGGATAGAAGGCACTGAACATGTCGTGGACGTAGCCGGGCATGACGCCGCGGTCGCTGCGGACGGCACCGCCGGGCTGCGGCTGGGCCTCCAGCACCTCCACGCTCCAGCCCGCGTCGGCGAGCACGTTCGCCGCGACCAGCCCGTTGGGTCCCGCGCCGATCACCACGGCGTCCGGCATGGCTGCGCCTCCCTGGTCAGGGCCCGGCTCAGTGCGCGCCCGCGGGCACGGACTGCTCGACCGCCTCGGCGAACCGCCGGAGCATGCTGCGGTGCCGCAACTGCTGGAGCGCGTCGAACGCCGCGTTGTGGAGCCGTCCGCCCGTCCCGCGCAACGGGTGCTCGTCGAGGATCACGAGGGTGTCCTCGCCCCAGGGCCTGACCTCGATCGCGATTCTCGCGGTGCCGAGAGGTCCGCTGTACGCCTCGAGTTCGAGGCGCTCGGGCGGTTCGCAGTACCGCACGACGGTACGGCCCTTTGCCTGCCACGGCCCCAGCTTCACGGTGTACGCGATGCAGGCGCCCTCGTCGGGCCAGTTGCCGTCCTGCTCCGACGACTGGGACGGTCCGACCACCCAGTCCCCGTAGCGGTCGCCGTCGGCCAGCACGGCCCAGACCTGTTCGGGAGTCCGGTGGATCAGCTGGTGTCGTACCGCCATGAGCCCTCCAGGAACTCGTCGCGTCCGGTCACGGCCACACCTGTTTCAGCCTAGGCCGGTGCCGCCGCCGTGGCCTGTTCACAGTCGGCTCGCCGCACTCGCCGCACTCGCCGCACTCGCCGCCCGCGCCACGGCGGCATGCGGTCGTTACGGTGGAGGCCGGACGGCAGCTCCGGCGCGCCCGCACCCACTCGAGGAGGCAGGCGACATGCATCGGCACTCACCCCTCGAAGGCCGGACCGTCGTCGTCACCGGCGCGGCGCGGGGCCTCGGGGAGGCCATGGCGCGCGCACTGGCCCGGCGCGGCGCCCGCCTGGCCCTCATCGGCCTCGAACCGGACCGGCTGGCCCTTCTCTCGGCCCAGCTGGGAGAGCGGGCGCACCACTGGCCGGCCGACGTCGGGGACGACGCGGCGATGTCGCTCACCGCCGAACTCGTACGGGAGCGGCTCGGGCCGCCCTCGGCGGTGATCGCCAACGCCGGTGTCGCCGCGGCCGGCCCCTTCGAGGACACGTCGCCGGCGGCCTGGCGGCGCGTCGTCGAGGTCAACCTGGTCGGCAGCGCCAACACGGCACGGGCCTTCCTGCCGGACCTGATCGCCACCAAGGGCTACTACCTCCAGATCTCGTCTCTCGCGGCCCTCGGGCCGGCTCCGATGATGTCGGCCTACTGCGCCTCCAAGGCCGGAGCCGAGGCGTTCGCGCACACGCTGCGGGCCGAGGTCGCCCACCGCGGTGTGGGCGTGGGGGTCGCGTACCTCAGCTGGACGGACACGGAGATGATCCACGAGGAGGCGCCGCCTCCCACCCCGCTGTGGGAACTGCGCACGTGGCTGCCCTGGCCCGCCTCCCGGACCTACGACGCCGGGCCGTCCGCCGAACGTCTCGTACGGGGCGTCGAGCGCCGGAGACCGTCCGTGTACGTGCAGCCGTGGCTCAGGGGCGTGCGGTTCGCCCGGCCGGTGCTTACCGCGGGCATCGGCAGGTTCTCCGGCGCCCCGGTGCACCGGGTCGCGGCAGAGGGGCTGCCGGCGGGGAAGGGGCTGCTGGGCGCGGGGGGCCGGGCGGCCGAGACGCGAAAGAACGGACCGGACCTCGTCTGACCCCGTATCCCTTCCGTGTCAGCCGTCGCGCTGCCCCGACAGGATGCCGGGGCGCCGTCGGGGCAGGTGACACAGTCGGCTAACCACTCAAGGAGTCTGAGGGCCAGTTCCTGACCCCCGTGCCGGTGGTCCCGGAAGCGCATCGGTATTCCTTCCTCCGCCATCCGGCCGGATCGCCCGGAACCGGGCGGCTAGTCGGTGGACAGCGCCTCGACCAGGTCACCGACCTGCGGATCGGGCAGGCTGCGCGCGACATCGGCCTGAGCGACCATGCCGACCAGCTGGTGCCCCTCCAGCACCGGCAGACGGCGCACCTTGTGCCGGCTCATGGTGTGCAGGATCTCGTCGGCGTCGGCGTCCGCGCTGATGGTCACGACCTCACCCTGGGCCAGCTCCCCGGCCTTGCACTGGGCGGGATCCTTCCCGGCGCCGAGAACCTTCACCACGATGTCGCGGTCGGTGAGCATGCCCTTGAGCTTGTTGTCGGTGCCGCAGATCGGCAGCGCCCCGACTCCCAGCTCCTTCATCTTCTGAGCGGCCAGCAGCACCGTCTCCTCGGCGCCGATGCACTCGGCACCGCCCGTCATGATCTCTCGTGCGGTCGTCATGTCGCGTTCCTCCTTGCGCGCCGTGCCCGGTGGCGGACCGGCAGTGGATCTGTCGAGGTGACTCGATACGGGTGCCCGTGGCGGCGGGCCCGTAACGCGCGCCCGCCGCCCGGGGCCCTCGCGACGCCCGCCGCCGTGGGCAGGCGCCGGTGTGTCTCAGGTGTGCTCGCCCCGGCCGGAGAGCGCGTCGCGCATCCGGTCCACGAGCCCGACGCCGGGGGCGAGCAGCTTGTTGGCCGGCGGCTTGTCGGGTGCGTGGGGGTGAGGGCGGGTCGGAGCCGACTTCTTGGCCTGCCGGACCTTGTCGCCCAGATCGCTCAGCATCTCCGCGGGGCACGCTTCGCGCAGCCGGGGGAAGAGCTTGGTCTCCTCGTCCGTGACATGCGTCCTGATCTCCGACATCAGCGTCGCCATCAGCATGTCGAACTGCGGGTCGTCCGCCTCGCAGCTCTCCAGGTCCTTCATGACCCGCTCGGCTGCGGCATGGTCCGCCAGCTCGCGGTCGGCGAGCTCCGCACCGCCGGGAACGTGCTTGCGGACCGCGGGGTACAGATACGCCTCCTCCGCGACCGAATGCCGGACCAGCTCCATGGTCACCTGGTCCGCGTACCGCTTCCGTCCGCTGTCACCGGACGGCAGCTCCTCGATGTTGGTGAACAGTTCCTCGACTTCCCTGTGGTCGGTGATCAGTTCTGCGATCACGTCCTGACCGCGTGCCATGTCGTCGCTCCTCGCTGTGACCTTCGATGTGTCGGACGCCACGTTCCGGCCGTGACGTGGGCCATGTGCGGACAGAACCCCGAAAGGTAGCGTTTGGCCGCACTCTCCCCATGTCTCCATGGATTCGGACGGCCCGGCCAGTGCTCGCAGTTCTCTCCCCGCTCATCGCGGCGACAGCCCAGTGGCTGACCCGCGCCTACCCGTCGGACGGCGGCGCGCTGGACACCGCTCTCGCGGAGACCCAGGCGCGCCAGGCCGTCACGGTCGCAGCCTGGCTGCGCTATCCGACGCCGATGGACGCCGCGCTCGTCACGGTGGCCGGGCCCGGTGGCTCGGGGCGGCTGGACTGGATCACGGGCGCCGACGGCGTGGAGGACGTCGACCTGTCGGACGATGCCGCACGCGAGCACGCGTGGCGTACCTGGGTGGACGAAGTGGTGGCGAGCTGGGCGGCCTGCCTGCTCAGCACGCCCCGACTGGCCGCGGCGGCCGTGGCCGCACTCGCCGGATGCGAACACGCCAACGGCTCGCCGGTCGAGTTCCGTCGTCTGGTCACGCCCGATGAACGAGACCGCCGAGCCGCCGCACTGTTGCGTCACCCGGACCTGCTCGCGCCCATAGCCGCACTCCACCGGGTCCAGCTCCTGGACCGGCTGGAGCCGCATTCCGCGCCGACCGCCTGAGGCGGCATTGCACGGTCAGGCGCCGAGGGGCCGGGTCAGGATCCCTTGCTGACTTCCTTGTTGACGGCTGCTGGAGAGTCGTACTCCTTTTCCGGCAGGGACGACAACGCCTGCTTGATTTCCTTGCTGGCGCCGTGACTCTTCGCCGTTTCGACGATTTCCCTCTTGCTGGCGGGATAGCTCACCCCGCCGAGGGCTTTCTGCATTTCGATGGGGTTCACGTTCATGCGGCGACGGGTACCCCCGCTTTCCGGGACCGAACATCCCCCTGAATTCCGTGACAGTGACAGACGCTCCCCAGCGCGCTCCCTAGCGGCCTTCGCGCCGCAAAGGGCCCCAGCCGCCTTCCTGCCGGGCGACTTCCTCGGCCGCCTCCTCGATCACGCGTGCGTCGATCCAGCCGACCGGCTCGATGTCCTGGACCAGCGGCTCGTTGTCGGGACCACGGCCGGACTCCTGGCCCCGCAGCGCCCACGGATGGACGCCGGGCCCTTTGTCGCGCGGCAGATGCGCATAGTCGTACAGGCGTCGGGCCACCCACACCCTCACCGGGCGGTTGTCCCACCACGGCTCGACGTCGAGGGAATTCGCGGACAGTCCCGGCAGTGGTACTCCCGTGAGATCGTCGGTACTGGACAGCGATTCCAGATCGGCCGCGGGGCCGCGCGACCAGCGCACGTACATGCTCCCGCGCCGCTCGACGAGGCCGGTCAGTTCCTCGAGCGTTCGCAGGACGGGCAATTCGTCGGGGGAGCTCATACCGGCGGTCACTCCTTGCTGCTGTCCGTTTCACCGTCTTGTGGCGTCCCGGAAACGGGCGTTCCCTGCGCGTCCGCTGATTGGCGCGGCCTCTGAGGAGGTACCCATGGCGGCGAAACGGAATCGGCCGGGCCGACGAAGGGGTGATGGTGGTGGGGGCTGAGGAGCGAGGGAGCGGGCCGTCGCCGGCGGACCGGGCGGACCGCCCACGGGTCGGCATCGTCGTGATCACCCGTAACCGTTGCACGAGCCTGCTCCGCACCCTGGACCGGCTGGCCCGGCTTCCCGAGCGGCCACCGGTCGCCGTGGTGGACAACGGCTCCACGGACGGCACCGCCGACGCGGTACGCGCCCGGCACCCCGGCGTGTGCCTCCTGACGCCCGGCCGCAATCTGGCCGCCGCCGGGCGTACGCACGGGGCCGCGTCCCTCGGCACCCCGTACGTCGCGTTCAGCGACGACGACTCGTGGTGGGAGCCCGGCGCCCTCGACCGGGCCGCGGACCTCTTCGACGCGCATCCCCGGCTGGGGCTGCTGTCCGCCGCGACCCTCGTCGGGCCCGAGCGCCACCCCGACCCGCTGAACGCCGCGATGAGCAACTCGCCGCTGGGCCGGGAACCGGACCTGCCGGGGCGCTCGGTGCTCGGCTTCCTCGCGTGTGCGGCCGTGGTGCGGCGGGCGGCGTTCCTGCAGGTGGGCGGGTTCCATCCGCTGCTCGGAGTCGGCGGCGAGGAGCAACTGCTCGCGATCGATCTCGAAGCGCGCGGCTGGGGCGTCGCGCACTGCCCCGACGTGGTCGCCCGGCACGATCCCGACGGGCTGCCCCGCCCCGGCCGGGTGGCGCGGATGCGGTGCAACGCCCTGCTCACGGCGTGGCTGCGCCGGCCGCTGCGACAGGCCGTCGTCCAGTCCGCAGAGCTGGCGCTCGACGCCCGGAACGACCCGCAGGCCCGCAGGGCGCTGGCCGACACCGCGCGACGGCTGCCCGCGGCGCTGGCACGCCGGCACAGGGTCCCCGCCCGCGTGGAGAAACGGATCCGGCTCCTGGAGACGTCGTCGTGAAGGGGCACCGTGACGGCCCCGGGTGGTTTCTCGGTGGGGCCGCCGGGAACCCGGCACGCGTTCGTACGCACCTGCGCAGCGAGGAGGCGTGCTGTGGCGGTATCACCACAGGTGAGCACGGAACTGTGGGACGAGTTCCACAGGGTCGTCAACATGACATCCCGCGAGCTGCGGGAGTGGTTGAGCGTCGATGCCGCGGGCGAGCAGACCGAGGAGCTGCCCGACAAGAGCGGCCGCCCGACGGGGCGACAGGTCCTTGACGTCCTGGGCAAGCGCCGCACCGACCTCACCGAGGACGACGTGCAGGTCATGCAGCGGGTCTGCGACATTGTCCGGTCCCAGCGGCCGCCGGACCTGGATCCGAAGGCGGGCGGTGCCGATTGGCGCCGGAGTCTGATGAGCATCGGGCACGATCCGCTGAAGCCGTCGTGACGTCGTGCGGGCGCATGCGCCTGTTCGCGGGCGGGCCAAGGAGAGAACCATGACCGAGCAGACCCCCTCTCAGGCAGAGGGAACCGACGAGAGCGGCGAGATCCAGCAGGAGCACGGGAAGGACGTCCCCCGGACGACGCCCTCCCAGGCGGAGGGCGAGCGCGACGACGAGGAGCAGGAGGGCGGTGACACGGCCTGACGACACGGCAGGGGTGGCCGGGAGACGTGCGCCGGCCACCCCTGGGATCTGTCAGCGCCCGGTGCCGCGGCCGGCCAGCATGTCGCGCACCCGGTCGACCATCCCGACACCCGGAGCGAGGATCTTGTCGGCCGGCGGGGTGTCCGGGGCGGAGGGGTGCGGGCGGGTCGGTGCCTTCTCCTTCGCCGAGCGCACCCGCTGGCCCAGCTCGTCGAGGGCCTGAGCCGAGCAGACCTCCTCCAGCAGGGGGAAGAGCCGCTCCTCCTCGTCCTTGACGTGTTCGGCGACCGCCGACCGCACGCGAGCGAGCAGCATGTCGAACCGTTCGTCACCCGGCTCGCACCCTTCCAGCTCCTTCAGCAAACGCTCGACCTCGGCGTGATCGGCGATCTCCTTGTCCGCCATGTCGTCCCCGTCGTCGACGTAGCGGCGCACCGTCGGGTACAGGTGCTGCTCCTCGGCGATCGCATGGCGGACGAGTTCGATGGTCAACTGGTCCACCAGATCACGTCGGTGCTGATCGGCTGCTGTGTGGGCCTGGATCTGAGCGAACAGCGAATCCACTTCGCGGTGATCCTGCGTCAGTTCGTTGATCACGTTGCCGCCGTGTCCCACTTGGGGCTCTCCTTCCAATCGTCTGCGCCCGGTGACCTGGGCCGGCCGTGCCGTCCTGTGATGCGGACGGGGCACGGAGGCCTGGGCCGACGCCCAGCGGGAATCCCTTCCACGGCCCTTCGGGGCCATCACGAGGTGCGCGCCGTGCCACCCGAAAGGGGGCCGCGATCGCGCCCACTCGGGCCGGGCATGGGCAGGAGATCGCCGCCCTAGGCGCCGAGTGACCACACGAGGCCGAGGGCGCCCGCGAGTCCGATGGCGCCGAGGGCTGTTCCTGCGACGGCAGTCCACAGGCGGCCGATGCCGTGGCGGGCGGCGTAGTGGATGCCCGCCGCGCCGAGGGTGACGGCGAGGCCTCCGGCGATGATCGCAAAGGGAAACGTGGCGAACGCGAGCCCCCATATGCCGACGGCGGAGAAGGCGCCGAGGACCAGTGACGTGGGGCCCAGGGCGACGGCGGGTGTGTCGGTTCGGTCGGGCACTGTTGATTCGGGCATGACCTTGCTCCCCCTTTGAACAGGTTCAAATCGTGGGTCGAGCGTACCGACAGGCCTGTACCGACGGGTAGTTGGGGTGGAGCCACGTTCCTCACGACAGGAGCCGGCGGCACAGCGCGCGGATGTCCACTGCTCCCGCGCGCAACCCTCCGCAGGTCAGGACGACGGCGTCGTCCGGGATCGCGGTCCCGGGGCGAACGGCCACGCACGTGCCCCAGGCCGTCGCTGCGCCAGTCGCGTGCATATCGGTGCCCGTCCCGCAGAGCCGCGCGGCGACCGGGTACGACGCTTCCATGGCTGGAATCGAACTCAGGAGTGCCGCCTTCGACGACGGTGCGTACATCCCGCGCCGCTGCGCGAAGGACGGTGACGACGTCTCGCCCGACCTGTCATGGTCGGGGGTGCCGGACGGCACCGCCGAACTGCTGCTGTTGTGCGAGGACCCCGACGCGCCCTCCGGGACCTTCGTGCACTGGCTGGTGACGGGCATCGACCCCACGAGCGAGGGCGTCGAGGCCGGACAGACGCCACCCGGCGGGCAGGAGCGGTCGACCGGCTGGGGCGAGCCCGGCTGGGGCGGGCCTCGGCCGCCCGCCGGTGACAAGGCCCACCGGTACTTCTTCCGGATCTACGCGCTCCCCGGTCCGGTGTCCCTGCCCGGCGACGCGACCGCCGGCGACGTGCACGCGGCGGTGGACCAGCAGGCGCTGGCGAGCGGCACCCTCGTCGGCCTCTATCAGCGCTGACCGCGGCCGACCCCTCGGCTGCGTTCGTGGAGGTCCGCGGGGAACAGGGCGACCGGGACCCGTCATGGGCGTCCGCTCAGTGGCGCGTGCCGTCCGGACTGCGTCGTGGTGCTCGGGTGCCCGCCGACAGGACGCGCCGCCTCGACGGCGACAGGGGCCGGACGCCGCCGAAACGGCACCCGGCCCCTGCTCGTTGCCGCGGCGGCCTTCTCACACGCATCCGGGGACACGCGCAGGCCGCCGCAGGCAGGCCCGTGACAGGCTCACATCAGGGGATCGAGGTCCCTCGGCGGCCGTTCCTCGCGCCCGCCGGCCTGCTCGCGCAGTCGGCGCGCCTTGTCCTGCAGGCGCTGGCGCTCCTGCGGGTCGGTCGCGCGCTCGGCGGCCTGCTCGATCTCGCGGGCCTGTCGACGCAGTTGCTGCTCATTGCCACGGGACTTGTCTGCTGCGCTCATGATCACTCCTTTGTGAACGGGAAGAGCGGGCCGGACCAGCGAAACAGCGGACCGTCGGCCGCGCACCTCGAACGGTCACGGACCGCCATACGCGCAGGTCATGGGCGCGGAAGCCGAAGGCGGGACACAGTCGCGGCCTCGGGGACCGCGGGCTCGCGCAGAGGGCGCAGGAGGAGAGCGCCGAGAGGTCCGGGGACGAGGACGACGCCGGCGACGGCCGGCGCCGTCAGGGCGTACGACCAGCGCACGACCGTGACGCGGCTGAACCGGGTGGCGAGCTTCCCGCCGGTCACGGTACCCGCCGCACCTCCGGGATACAGCAGGAACAGCGCTGCGGTACCGGCGAGTTCACCGCCCGATGTGCGCTCGCGCACGTACACAGCGATGAACGTGCTCAGCCCGGCGAAGACGACCGAGCGGTACACGACGGCACCGGACAGCCGGATGAAGGACCGCCAGTCGTTCGCGCCCTCCCGCCACGACAACCACCAGATCGTCTACGCGGGCACCGGAGTCGTGGCGGTCACCACCGATGCCGGAACGTGGTTCGCCCCCGGCACTCGCGCCATCTGGGTCCCGCCGGCTGCGTCCACGCCCACCGCGCGTACGGGCGCCTGGAGTTGCATCTGCTGGGACTGCCCGCCCGTACCGATCCGCTCGGTCTGCACACGCCCGGTGTGCTGAGCGTCAGCCCGCTGCTGCGGGAACTGATCCTCGCCTGGACCCGCGGCCCCCAGGTCGACAGCCCCGAGCGCCGGCGTTTGCGCGCGGTCGGCCTCGACCAGCTGCGCGCCTCGCCCCAGCAGCCCGTCCAGCTGCCCTCTCCCGCCGACCCCCGCCTCGCGGCCGTCTGCGACCTCCTGCACGACGACCCGGCGGACCCGCGCACCCTGTCCGCCCTGGGAGTCGCGGTGGGAGCCGGCGAGCGCACCCTCACCCGGCTCTTCCGCCGCGAACTCGGCATGACGTTCCCGCAATGGCGCACCCGGCTGCGCCTCTACCACGCCCTGCGCATGCCGGCCGACGACGTGCCGGTGACCACGGTCGCCCACCGCTGCGGGTGGTCCTCCACCAGCGCGTTCATCGAAGTCTTCCGTCGCGCCTTCGGTTGCACGCCCTGCGCCCACGCCCGGCGGCCCTGACGCCCGTGCGTACGCGGACGCGGGCACCCGTTCCCGGCCGTGGGAACGAGACCGGGAACCTGTGCGCGAGACCCGGGGTTCACCGGGGGTAGTGGCCGCCTCCACCCTGCTGCCCGGGGATGGGACCGCCGAAGCCGGCCGCGCCGAGCTGCTCGAACCGTTCCTGGACGTTGGCGGCGAACACCTGCTGCTCGGCGCCGGGGTACGGCTGCTGGGCGTTCATGGCCACCGTCAGGACCCCACTGACCGGCGCCTGGGGCGACGTGCGCACCGGAGTGCACAGGAAGCTGAAGTCCTGGGCCGCGCGGGAGTCGTAGGTGGTGATGGACGCGTGGGGGAGCGTGGTGGTCCGGCCGGTGTGGAAGGCCTCGTCCATCGCGTTGAAGACGCCGACGGCGTCCAGTCCGGTCAGCACGTGCCGTCCCGGGCTGAACTGGGGAACCATGCCGAAGGCCGCGCCCTGCTTGCCGTTGGCGTAGCGCAGCAGGTGTTCCGGGCCCTCGGTGAGCATGATCGGGAAGGGCGCGCCGTCGAACACGGCGAACAGCTCCTGCTGTTGGGCCAGCAGACTGTCGCGCAGCCTGAACTCGGACAGCAGGGTCTCGGTGAGCTCCTGCATGCCCTCCTTGAGGTTCCGGTCCCAGGTGCGGGCCACCACGTCGGCCACGCACACGGTGCCGAGGATCATGCCGGTGTGGTCGCGCAGCGGGGTGCCGAGATAGGAGCGCACTCCCATGTCGTTGACCAGGGCATTGCCGCGGAACCGCGGGTAGTCGAACACGTCGTCCAGGGCCAGTTGGGACCCCTGGGCCACCACGTGGGGGCAGAAGCCGTAGTCACTGGGTGCTTCACGGGCAATGTCGCTGAGGTCGAAGACGATGCCGCGGCCCTCGCCGGCCGTGTGGTCGTCGGCGGAGGACGGCGGGACGTACATGCCACGGAACATCTGCCGCTCGTCGTTGATGAAGTTGACCATGGCGAGGGGGGCCTGGGTGAAGGTGGCGGCAAGTCGGGCCACACGGTCGAACGTCGCTTCCGCCTCAACGCTGTTGAGGCCGAGAACCTGCAGCCGGAGCTTGCGCTGTTCCGCCGCGCGACCGTTCTGATCAGATGTCAGGGGATCCATGCGCCAGATGTAACCAGATTCCGGCCCTTCGCATCGACGCACCGGAATCATTTCTGCCTCGCTCGAGACACCGGGACGGTCGCCCCGCACGTTCAATCCCGCTGGTCGCTGCGGCCTCCATGGCCAGGCCCAACCGTGATTTCCGCCCAAACCGGATAAGGTTCCACACTCGTACGATCACTTCCCGCCAATCCGCGAACCGGAACGAGCCGAAGCGGTTTGACATATGACAATCATGCGGTGGGTAGGCATGCGGTCGGCGTATCGGGTGATCGCAGGGAGGGGAACAGCGCGGTGGGTCAAGTGCGGTTCGGGCTGCGGGCTCACTTCCGCCCCTGGCGTGGGCGTGCGCGCCCGGTCGGTCATGCCCTGCATGATGCCAAGGAACACTCCACGGCCGCGTGCTCGGCGCGGTCCTCGCCGCCCCCGGGCGGCAGTTGCGCCTGTCCGTGAGCCACCGCGACAGGCTGACACCGGTGCCCGCAGGCCCGACATCACGATGTCAGGGTCGCTTCCCCGTGCGACCCGGCCGCAGCGCCCGGATCCCGGACCTTTTGCGCGGACGCGCGGAAGCGTCCGCCGCCTCCGGGAGCCCCCGGAACGACGTGAACAGCCCCCTCCCACAACGACATCGGGAAGCATCGAAGGAGTGTTCTGATGAACAGGTCGGACGTGGACGCACGGTCGGTGGCGGTGATAGGCATGGCCTGTCGGCTCCCCGGCGCGTCGGGGACCGACGAGCTGTGGGAACTGCTGCGTGACGGGGTGGACGTCACGAGCGAGACTCCACCTGAACGCTACGACGTCGACGCCCTCTACTCGACGCGCCCCGAACCGGGCAGGATCGGCAGCCGCCGCGCCGGTTACGTCGATCAAGCAGCCGATTTCGACGCGGAATTCTTCGACATGTCCGCCACCGAGGCGGTGGAACTCGACCCGCAGCAACGGCTGCTGCTGATGACGGCCTGGGACGCCCTTGAGGACGCCGGCCGGCGGCCCGACGAACTGGCCGGCAGCCGCACCGGCGTGTTCGTGGGCAACGCCCGTTCCGACTACCTGGAGATGAGGTTCCGTCAGGGCCTGGAGGCGGCGACGCCGTCGCAGTTCAACAACTACCGCTCGCTCCTGCCCGCCCGCCTGTCCTACGTCCTCGACCTGCGCGGCCCCAGCGTCGTGGTGGACACGGCGTGCTCCTCCTCTCTGGCCGCCGTGCACAGCGCCGTACAGAGCCTGCGCGCGCGAGAGAGCCCTCTGGCCATCGCCGCCGGGGTGAACCTGGCCCTGCGCCCCGACGAGAGCGTGATGATGACGCAGGCCGGCGCCCTCGCGGCCGACGGCCGCAGCAAGTTCGGCGACGCGAGCGCCGACGGCCACGCCCCGAGCGACGCGGTGGCCGTCGTCGTGCTCAAGCCCCTGGCCGACGCGCTGGCCGACGGCGACCGTATCCGCGCCGTCATCCAGGGCAGCGCCATCGGCAACGACGGCCGCACGGGCGACTCGCTGCTGACCCCGTCCCGGACGGGCCAGGTCGAGACGCTCCGGTGGGCGTACGAGGATGCCGGCGTGAACCCGGCCGACGTCGACTACGTCGAGGCGCACGGGGCCGGCTCACCCGCACTGGACCCGCTGGAGATCAGCGCGCTCGGCGAGGTGCTGGGAGAGGGCCGGCCCGCCGACCGGCCCCTGCTCGTCGGCTCCGTCAAGACCAACATCGGCCACGCGGAAGCCGCCGGCGGCATGGCCGGACTGATCAAGGCCGTGCTCTGCCTGGAGCACGGCCAGGTCCCGCCCAGCCTGCACCTCACCACCGCGAACCCCGCGGTGGCCTGGGACGAACTGCCGCTGCTGATACCGCAGAAGCTCCACGACCTGCCCGACCTCGGCCGCCCGGCCATCGCGGGGATCTCCGGCCAGGGCTCCTCCGCCCTCAACGCCCACGTGGTGATCCGGCAGGCCGACCCCCGCCCGGCCGACCCCGCCGCGGCCGCCGACGGCACGCCGTACGTGCTGGCGCTGTCCGCCCGTACACCCGCCGCACTCGACGACCTGACCCGCGCCTACGCCGCCTACCTCGGCCCGGGCGGCCAGGGCGCCGCCCATCCCCTTCGCGACATCTGCTACAGCGCGGCCACCCGCCGCCGGCATCACGAACACCGACGGGCCGTCATCGGGGCGTCCCACGAGGAGATGGCGGCCGCGCTCGGCCGGTCTGAAGGGGAAAGCCGGCCGGACGAGGTCCCCGAGAGTCTGGCCGCGGCCGCGGCCGGCTACCGCGACGGCCTGCCGGTGGACTGGGACGAGGTGTTCGGGAAGGAGGGGCGCTTCGTCCCGCTGCCCCGCTACCCGTGGCAGACCAAGCGGTACTGGTTCGGCGAGGAGCGGGAGGAGAGCGACGAGGACCTCGCCACATGGGTGCTGCGCGAGCACGCCCGCGTTCCCTTCGACGACGACTCGGCGCTCGCCGACATCGGCATCGACTCGCTGGCGAAGCTGCGGCTCATCGTCGAACTGTCGAAGAGGACGGGCCGCGACGTCGATCCGGAGGACTTCGCCCGGCTGCGCACGGTGGGCGCGCTGCGCTCGTGGATCCACGCCCTGGAGGCGGCCGCCTCATGAGCACTCCCCAGACCGCGTACGAGTGGTTCGCCCGCTCGGCCGCCGCATTCGGCCATGACTGCGTCGCGCTGGAGGTGGGAGAGGAACGCCTGACCTACGCCGACCTGCGCGATCTCGCGGAACGGCTCGCGGCCCGGCTGGTCGCGGCCAACGGCGGCGACGCGCCCCGGCGCGTGGGGCTGCTGGCCGGCCGCTCCGTGACGGCGTACGCCGGCTATCTCGCCATCCTGCGGACCGGCGCGGCCGTCGTGCCCCTCAACCCCGAGCACCCCCGGGCCCGCACCGCCGACATCGTCAAGGCCGCGGGCCTCGACCTGGCCGTGGCCGACGCCTCCGGGGCCGAGTCCGCCGACCCCGGGATCCCCCTGCTCGTCGTGGGCGCCGAGGAGCTGGACGCCCTGAGGGCGGGGCCGCCGCCCGAGTGCTCACACCGGGAGTCCGACCCGGACGACGTCGCCTACCTCATCTTCACCTCCGGATCGACGGGCACGCCCAAGGGAGTGCCGATCCTGCACCGCAACCTCTCCGCCTACCTCGGCCACCTGACCACCCGCTACGACGTGGGGCCGGGCAGCCGGCTCTCGCAGACGTTCGACCTCACCTTCGACGGTTCCGTGCACGACCTGTTCGTCGCCTGGGCATCCGGCGGCACGCTCGTGGTGCAGCAGCGCAGCCAGCTCATGTCACCGGTGAAGACGGTCAACGCCCAGCGGCTCACGCACTGGTTCTCCGTGCCGTCACTGATCACCTTCGCCTCACGGCTGGGCACACTCAGGCCCGGCAGCATGCCGACCCTGCGCTGGAGTGTGTTCGGCGGTGAGCCGCTGCACCGCGCGGCGGCAGAGGAGTGGCAGGCGGCGGCGCCCGGGAGCACGCTGGAGGTGCTCTACGGACCGACCGAACTCACCGTCTCCTGCACCGCTTTCCGGCTGCCCCGCGACCCGGCGGACTGGCCCGCCACACCCAACGGGACCGTGCCCATCGGGACCTGCCACCCGTCGCTCGACCTCCTGCTGCTGGACGAGAACGGCCGGCCCGCCGACACCGGTGAGCTGTGCATCCGCGGTCCGCAGCGGTTCCCCGGCTACCTGGAACCGGCGAACAACACCGGCCGGTTCGTGCCCTTCGAGAAGAGCGGAGCCGTGCGGGACGGCGGTGAAGCCGGCCCGCACGACAGCGCGGCCGCGCCGCCGCCCGACCGCCACTGGTACCGCACCGGGGACCGTGCCACCGTGCAGGACGGGCACCTCGTCCACCTGGGGCGGACGGACCACCAGGTCAAGATCCGCGGCCACCGGATCGAACTAGGCGAGATCGAGGCGATGCTGAGGGAGCAGCCCGGTGTGCGCGACGCGGTCGTGCTCGCCGTCCCGGCCCCCGACGGCGAGCCGGAGCTCAAGGCCGCGGTCAGCGGCGACGACTGCGTTCCCCAGCGGCTGTACGCAGGACTGGGCGACCGGCTGCCGCCGTACATGGTGCCGAGCCGGATCACCGTCCTCGGGCAACTGCCGCTCAACGCGAACGGCAAGATCGACCGGAACGCCCTGCTCGCCGAACTCGGGCGCGGTCACTGACCCCACGGCCGTCCCGTCCGCCCCCGTCCGCTCACGAGAGGGCGCCTTCCGTCCCCCGTCCGGAGCTGTCGCCCGAGTCCGCCCCCGAGGCGGTCTCGCGGCTCCCACCCGGCACCGATGTCTGTGAGGCATGCACATGTTCGACGCCATCGTGGTAGGCGCGCGTTGCGCCGGAGCTCCCACTGCCATGCTGCTCGCGCGCGCGGGCTACCGGGTCCTCGTGCTCGACCGGGCGTCCTTCCCCTCCGACACCCTCTCCACCCACCTCATCCACCAGCCGGGCGTCGCGGCACTCGCCCGCTGGGGCCTGCTGGAGACCGTCCGGGCCTCCGGCTGCCCGCCCCTGGACCACGCGGTCTACGAGGTGGCGGACATCCGCCTGGAGGGTTGCGCCCGGGGCGTGGAGGGCCAGCGCGCCGGCTACGCCCCGCGCCGCCATGTCCTCGACGCGATCCTGGTGGACGCGGCCGTCGCCGCCGGTGCCGAACTCCGCGACCGGTGCTCCGTGACCCGCCTGCTGCACGACGACACCGGGCGCGTCGTCGGTGTGGAGGGCAGGCACGGCGGCCGCACCTTCACGGAGCGGGCCCGCCTCGTGATCGGCGCCGACGGCATGCGCTCCACGGTCGCCCGGCTCAGCCGCGCGCGCTACACCGTGCAGGACTCCCGGCTGACCTGCGCCTACTACGGGTACTGGCAGGACGTTCCGGCCACCCTCGAGCTGTACGAGAATCCGCAGAGCTGGGTCGCCGCCGTCCCCACCAACGACGGTGCCACGCTCGTCCTGACCTACTTCCCGCAGTCCCGGTTCGAGGAAGTCCGCACCGACGCCCGCAGCGCCTACCTGGGACAGATACGCGCCACCGCTCCCGCGCTCTTCGACAGGCTCGACGGCAAGCGCCGCATCGAGCGACTGCGCGGCACGGGCGACCAGCGGAACTTCTTCCGCCAGGCCACCGGCCCCGGCTGGGTGCTGGTGGGCGACGCCGGACACCACAAGGACTCCATCACCGCCCGCGGGATCAGCGATGCGTTCCTCCAGGCGGAAGCCCTGGTGCGGCGCGTGGGCGACCTGCTCGGCGGCGACCCGGTCCGGCTCGACCGAGCGCTCCGGGACTACGCCGACGACCGGGACGCCGCCCTCGTACCGGGTTACGAGTCCACGCTCGCGGTGGCGCAACTGGCTCCGCACGAGCAGCGGCTCTCCCTTCTGCGGGCGGTGGAGAGGGACGAGGACCTGACCGCCATCTATTTCGACATGGTCGCCGGAATTGAGACCGTCAGCGCCCTTTACACCCCCAAGCTGCTCGCCCTGTTGTGACCGGTCTGAGCACGTTGTGTTTCACCACCCGAGCTCACGTGTGACGGTGCGCCATGATCCTGGTACGGTTCAACGGCCCGCCGACTCCGGCTGATCATTTGTCAAGGTGACACGCGCAAGGGGTACTTGAGCATTTTTTCGGGACGGTCCCTAACTACCATCAGTGTTTCGCTGTCGTACGAGGAATCAGATGCCAGGCACCCGCGACCAGCGGACCAGTCACAGGTCCGCCCCGCGCAAGTCCGTTCGACTGCCGTTCGCCCTGTCCCTTGCCGTTCCGGCGGTGCTCCTCACCGGTGTGTGGGGTTACACGGCGACCGGACTCGTGGACGAGCAGATTCAGCTGCGTGACGAGACGGAGCGCGTCACCTCCGCGGGGCAGCCCGCGCACGACGTGCTGTCCCGGCTCCAGGACGAGCGCCGCCTCACCGCCGCATGGCAGGCCGCCCATACCAGCGCCGCTCGTACCGCCCTGGACAGCGCTCGCGGGCGAACCGACGTCGCCGTACAGGAGTACCGCCGGACCTCGCCCTCGGGGCTGGACACCACGTCGTCGAAGGCCCGGGCCGGCCGCCTGAAGGAATCGCTGGACGCGCTGTCCGATCGCCGTACGGCGATCGACGACCGCACGCTCGGCGACGACGACGCCTTCACCTACTTCACGGACACCATCGGCGAAGCCACCGCCCTGGTCACCGCGGTCACCCGGACCGACGACGGGAGCGTCGCCCACGCGGCCGCGGCCACGTCGTCCCTCGTGCGCCTCACGGAGATGCTCTCCCGCGAGGACGCGCTGCTCGCCGGCGCTCTGCCCTCGGGCCGCCTGGACGCCGCGACCCGCGCCCGGTTCGGCCAGTACCTCGCGATCCAGCGCGAGACGCTCGCCGACCTGAACACCGGTGACATGCCCCCGAGTCAGGCCCACGCCTACGCACGGCTCACCGAAGGGCCGCTCTGGACGCAGCTGGTGTCGATCGAGGACGCCGTGGCGGGCGGCCGGGACACCGGCCTGCCGAAGTCGGCCACCGAATGGCCGGAGGCCGCCGACACCGTCGTCGACGGGCTGCAGACGCTGGACTCAGACTCCCTCGCGCACGTGGCCGGGACCGCTGAGGACCAGGCCGACGACCTCGTACTCGGCCTGATCCTCGGTTCCCTCGCCACGCTGGCCGGCCTGGCCGCCCTCGGGGTCCCGGCCCTGCGTGCACGGCGCGCGCTGGCCGACCGGCTCTCCCGGCTCCACCGGAAGACCGAGGACCTGGCGGGCACCCGGCTGCCCCAGCTCCTCGCCCGCCTCGAGCGCGGAGAGCGGGTCGACCCCGCCGAACTCATGCCTCCGGCGGACCAGCCCGACGACGACCTGGGACGGCTCGAAGCGGCGATCGACCACCTGGCACTCGCCGCCGTGGAGACCGTCGCGCACCAGTCCCGTGGCCGCGAGGGCACGGAAAGGGTGTTCGCCCAGCTCATCCGCCGCACGCAGATCCTGATCCACCGGCTCATCTCCCTGCTGGACGACCTCGAGCGCAAGCACGAGGACTCGGACCTGCTCAAGGACATCTTCAAGGTCGACCACCTCGCCACCCGTGTGCGGCGGCATTCGGAGAACCTCGTCATCCTCGGCGGATCCCCGCCCACCCGCCGGATGACCGCCCCCGTCTCCATCACCGACGTGATGCGCAGTGCCGTGGCGGAGACGGAGCAGTACACCCGGGTCAAGGTGAAGAACCTGCCCCCGGGCCGGCAGGTGTCCCTCGCCGGTCGGGCCGTCGCCGACGTCACCCACCTGCTCGCCGAACTCATCGAGAACGGCACGAGTTTCTCCCCGCCGGACACCCAGGTGTACGTCAGCGCCACGAAGGTCGCGCGGGGCCTGGCCCTGCACATCGAGGACCACGGCCTCGGGATGCCGGAGGAGCACCGCGCCCGCGCCAACCACCTTCTCGCGCACCCGCCGAAGCTCGACATGATGTCGCTGGGCGAGGACCCCCGCCTCGGACATTTCGTGGTGGCCCGGCTCGCCGAGCGCCACAAGATCAAGGTGGAGCTGCGCGAGTCCGTCTACGGCGGCACCCTCGCCATCGTGCTCGTACCGACGGCCCTGCTGGAGGAGCACGACTCCCCCCTCCTGGAGCAGCTCAAGACAGCGGCCTCGGCGAACGAGCCGGAGCGGCTGGAGCCGCCCCGGCCGACCGCGGCCGGTGCGCCGGGCGGCGACACGATGGTGCTCAACGCGGTCACGAACGGCGTTGTCCCGGGTGGCGGTGCGGGAGCCGCGCTCCCGCAGCAACGCGTGGATCAGCACGGGTATCCCGAGTACGGAGGTGCAGGTCTGTTGCCGCCCACGTCAGCTCATTCGGCCGCCGCACAGCCCCCGATGCCGGCGGATTGGACGCCTCCCCAGGAGCATCCGGACCCCGAAGCGCGGCATCGGGAGCCGGCTGCCCACGAACCGACGGGGTACGAGCCCGGGGGGTACGAGCCGGCAGCCTACGAGCCGGCAGCCTACGAGCCTGCCGCCTACGAGCCCGCCGCCTACGAGCGCACGCAGGAACCGTCCCAGCCCCTGGCGACCCCTCGCATCCTTCCCCAGCGGACCAAGGGAGCGAGCCTCGCGCAGCAGTTGCGCAAGGAAGCGGCGCAGGCGGAGGCCGAGGCTCAGGCACGGGGCGACGAGGAGGAGACCGGTGGTCTCTCGCCAGGTGACTCGGCCCGCGCCATGATGGCCATCCAGCAGGGAATGAAGAGGGCGCGGATCACCGAGACGGACAAGTCGGCTGGTGCCGATGGTCAGGCGGACTCGCCTGACCACGGCGCCAACTAACTGTGAGGGAACATTCAGCAATGACTGAGCAGGTACAAGCCGCTCCCCAGCTGGACTGGCTACTGGACAGCCTCGTGGACCAGATCCCGGAGATCCGCTGCGCCATCGTGCTGTCCGGGGACGGCCTCCTTATCGGCAAGTCGAAGGATCTCGGCAGGGACGACGCCGAGCACCTGTCCGCCGTCGGATCGGGGATGCACAGCCTCGCCCGCGGCGCTGCCCGGCATTTTCACGGGGGTGAGGTCCAGCAGACCGTCATCCAGATGGACAGGGCGTTCCTCTTCGTCACCGCCGCGGGCCGCGGAGCGCGACTGGCGGCCATCGCCTCCGAGGAAGTGGACGTCGGCATGATGGCGTTCGAGATGGGCACGCTCGTCAAGAAGGTCGGCAAGTACCTCAGTGCCGCGCCGCGCGTGCAGAACTCCTTCCACGGTCACATCCAGGATGCCTGAAGCGCCGTGGTTCGAAGAAGGGCAGGCCGGACGTCACGTCCGGCCGTACGCCATCACCGGCGGGCGCACCCGTCACAGCCAGCACAGCTTCGCGCTGATCACGCTCGTCGTCACACGGTCCCCGGACGACGCGGGGCATGAGCCGCTGGAGCCGGAGGCGGCCGAGATCCTGGCACTCTGCCGGGACCGCGCCGTGGCCGTCGCCGAGATCGCTGCCCACCTCGACCTGCCGGTCAGCGTGGTGAAGATCCTGTGCGGGGACCTGCTCAACGCCGCGCTGATCCTCGTCCAGGCCCCGCCGTCGGAGACGGACAAACCGAGCGTGGAACTCATCGAAAGGGTGATGGATGCTATCCGCCAGCTCTGAGCCGATCATGCCGACGGCACTGAAGATCCTGATCGCGGGCGGCTTCGGCGTGGGCAAGACCACGATGGTGGGCTCCGTGAGCGAGGTTCCCCCGCTGGAGACCGAGGAACGCATCACCGAGGTCAGCCGGGGCATCGACGACCTGGCAGGCGTGGAGGGCAAGTACGCCACCACGGTGGCCATGGACTTCGGCCGGATCACCGTCTCCCCGGAACTGGTGCTCTACCTGTTCGGCACGCCCGGGCAGGACCGCTTCTGGTTCATGTGGGACGACCTCGCGCTCGGTGCGCTGGGCGCCGTGGTGCTCGCCGACACCCGGCGGC
>NZ_JABZEE010000087.1 GCF_013387495.1 Streptomyces sp. PKU-EA00015
CGCTCGGTGCGCTGGGCGCCGTGGTGCTCGCCGACACCCGGCGGCTCGACGCCTCCTTCGCCTCGGTGGACTTCTTCGAGGAGCGCAACATCCCCTTCGCGGTCGGCGTCAACTGCTTCGACGGCAGGCGGGACTGCACGAGCCGGCAGGTACGTGAGGCCCTCGCCCTCGAACCCACCACGCCGGTCATCCTGTGCGACGTGCGCGATCGAGAGTCCAGCAAGTCGGTGCTCCTCGCCCTGCTGGAAGCGGCGAGGGCACAGGCCGCCGCCCGCCTGGTGCCGATGGCCGGCCGCTGACCGTCGAACGGTCGGCGGCCGGCCCGGCGGCTCAGCCCTCCGCGGCGGCCACGGGCTCGTCGTCGAACTCCCAGGAGTCACGCTTGAACTCGCGGAGGAAGTCCGGGTGGTCCTCCCAGTTCCTCGCGATGCGCCGCAGCACGTCCCAGTTGTGGGCCAGCGCCTGGTCGGCGATGTGCCGGATCTCCCCGTCGGCATGATCGCGCTGCTCGAAGACCCCCTCCACCGCCGAGGCGGCGAGCACGGTGGCGCGAAGGGCGCGCAGGGCACGAGAGGTGTCGTCCATCCCGAAGCCGTGCGTGCTGCCCGTCGCCGCGTCGAAGAGCGGGGTGAGCCGCGCCTCCACGAACGCCGTGATCCGCCGGAAGTGCTGAGGGTCCATCAAAGCTCCGTCTCCTGCCGTGCCGGTCACCGGGCACGGCATCAAGGGTGAACGCGGTCGTCCTGGGCGAGCCGGTCCCTCGGACCGGCACCGCCGCAGGATAGCCGCAGTCCTCCCGCCCCGGTTCGCCCCCCGGAATGGGGTACTCCGGCTGCTTCCGGGCGCCGACCCAGGGCCGTCGGTTGCCGAGGCGCCGGCCGCGCCGCCCGCCGAACAGATCCGCCTCCAGGTGGCCGCCGTGGCGAGCGGATCCTGGCGCGTGTCACCCCGCTGTTGGAGGTCGTTCGTTCCTCCGCCGCGACCGATTCCGAGATCACCGATCTGTGGCGTACCGACATCGGCCGGCGCCACATCGTGCAGCTCCGGTTCGCCGATGCGCTCGACACCAAGGGCTCGCTGCCGGCCGGGGACCGACGCGGCCAGGGCCGCCGACATCGCCCTGGCCGTGCCGGCGCCCGAGACCTGTCACCTTCTCGTCCACGAGCGCGGATGGTCCGCGGACGCCTGGCAGGGGTGGGCCGCCGATGCCCTGGTCCGCCGGCTCCTCGTCCGCTGACGCCGGCCTCGCGCGTCGCGGGATGCAGGGACTCGGTCATTCCAGGAGTGCGGCGGCCTGCCGGCGCGCCTCCCGCAGCCACGTGGCGCGGGACGTGGCGGTGGAATCGGTCACCGTGCGGAAGACGACGCGTCGCACGTCGTCGACTCCGACGTAGGGCAGGACACAGGCGGACCAGATCCGTTCCAACGGGTCCCCGAACTCGTCCTGTTCACGGTCGGCGGGGGTGTCGGAGGTGTTCAGCACGAGGGCACGGCCCGCCGTCAGCAGCCCCGCCGGCTCGCCGTCCGCGGACGCGAGCTTGTACGCCACGCCGGGAGCGAGGACGCGCTGCACCCATCCCGTGAGAACAGCGGGTGGCATGCCCCACCAGTTGGGGTGCACGAAGACCAGGGCATCGAGCGTGGCCACCTCCGCCCGATGGAGGGCCACCTGCGCGTCGACCGGCGAGGTGGCCGAAGCGACCGTCCCGGTCTCGTCCGGGGCGAGTACGGGCGAAAACCCCTCGGCGCACAGGTCGTGCGCGAGCACCTCGCATCCGCGCCCGCGCAGTTCCTCCACCACGGCATCGAACACGGCGTGGTTGAAACTGCCGGGCCGTGGGTGAGCGAGATAGACCCCTGCGCGCATGGTTCCCCTGTCGTGGACATCGTCGTAACCGGTCGAGGCGGTTCGGGCGCCGAGGTCCGGAGGTACGTCGTGCTCCCGCAACCGGCCGGCCCTGGGGCCGACGATACGTCAACCCCCCGCTTGGGCCTCGGCGTTCCAGTCGGTCCCAATCCGTCGCACCAAGCCGTCCACGCCGCGCCTCAGGACGGACGGGCCATCACGTACGTGCGGTCGGTCGCCGCCTCCTCCGGGTAGCAGGCCCGCTCCAGCGTCGCCTCGACGGCGAAGCCGGCCTCTCGAAGCGCCGCCGTGACCGTCTCGTTGGCGAAGAAGTGGAAATCCACGTCCACTTCATGGCCCCACCACTCGGCGAAGTGCCGGACCTCCGCGCCGCGATGGAAGGCGACCAGCAGCAGACCGGAGGGTTTCAGCACGCGGCGCATCTCCTCGAAGGCCGGGCGCAGTTCGGTGGGCTGCAGGTGGATGACGGAGTACAGCGCGACGGCCGCGCCGAATTCGCCGTCCGCGGCGGGAAGACGCAGAAGGTCGCCCTCGCGGAACTCCGTCCCCGGGTGCTCGCGGCGGGCGACCGAGACCATCGCGGGGGAGAGGTCGATCCCGACCGGCCGGACTCCGTGGTCCGTGAGCCATGCCGCCACGTGTCCGGGACCGCAGCCCAGGTCCGCGACCGGCGCACCGGGTCCCGCCTCCTCGGCGACGGCGGCCAGGAGCGCCCGGTCCAAGGGCTTGTGGGCGAGCTCGCCCCCGATCCGCGTCCGGTACTCCTCGGCCACCGTGTCGTAACTCCGGCGCACCCGCTCGTGATTGCTCGCGCTGACCATGCCCTCAGGATCGCACGGCACCGCCCCGAGGCCGGACTGCGGCGAGCTACCACAGTCGCGAGACGGTGAGGGGAGAACGGGGCCACGCCGACCGGATCGCGTGCCCGAGGAGCCGATTTCGGCCAACGATCCGCTGTATGCGCATCGGCGGACAACCTCCGACCCGTCACCTCCCTCTCACAGCGCACACACAACATCGCGACCTCATCGCCAGGCCCGGGACCGGCCCATGCAGCTCCGGCCGCCCGGCCGGCCCAGCGCGATGGATCGTCCACCGTCCCGCACGCACGTCCGAGACTCAAGAACGAGGAATGATGACCCGAACCCCCCAGGCACGCCTCAGGCGTCCGGCGATCGCCGGTGCCGCCGCGATCGCCGTCGTCGCCGGCGTCGTCGCCGCCGCGCCCGACGGGAAGCAGGCGCAGGCCGCCCAGCCCGCACCGAAGCTCAGCCTCATCGCCGCGTCCACGTCCGTGACCCTCGACTCGTGGAAGGAGGAGCCGGGCGTCTACCTCGACCTCGGGACCTACCTCACCGCCGAGAACGGCCCTCTCGAGCTCAAGGTGACCCGCAAGTCCTACAAGGACCCCGTGGTCGCCACGCAGATCATCCGCGACGGCAAGTCGACCCGGACGAAGACGCTTCCCGCGGGCCTGGTGAAGGACTTCTCGGGACTGCCGGGATTCGCCGAGATCACGGTCGCCGACGCGGCAGGCAGGACGGTGCTCAAGAAGACGGAGCCCTTCTGCCCGAACAACGCCTCCGGCCGGGTACGCCCCGACGCGCCGTCCACGTCGCACTACCCCCAGAGCTGCCCGGTCAACCCGTTCACCCTCGGCTCGGTGTGGGGGATAGAGAAGGGCTGGGCCTCCAACACGTATTCGGGCTACTACTCCGAGAAGGCCGACCTGCCCGCCGGGAAGTACACCGCCAAGGTGTCCGTCGCCAAGCGCTACCGCGACCACTTCGGCATCGCCGACAAGCCTCAGACGATCAAGCTCACGGTGCGCGAGCGCAGCTGGGACGAGGGCGGGGGCGCGGCGCGGGCCGCGGAGCACGGGTCCCACGCGGCCGGGCACGCCCACCACCAGGGGCAGCGCACCGCCCCGCCGGCGGCCCCGACGAGCGGTGCCGGTCCGTCGTACAACGTGGGACACGGCCCCTACCCGCCGGCACCTCCCGCCCTTCCGTGGGCGCTGAAGAAGGTCGGGATCGCCGCGGCGAGGGTGGGCGACGGCACGGGGCAGACCGACGGTTCGCGCCGCGCGCCCGCCCTGAAGCCGAACGCGCAGCGGCCCACGGGCCGCGCCGCCGTCCCCGACGTCCCCAAGCCCGACCTGCGGTCGCTGCCTGCCTACGGCATCACCATCAGCGACGGGGGCGACGACGTTCCCGGCAAGGACTACCTCGCCTTCAGCGCCAACGTGTGGAACGCGGGCCCCGCCCAGCTGGTCGTGGACGGCTTCCGCTCTCCCGGCAAGAAGCTGATGGACGCCTACCAGTACTTCTACGACGCCAAGGGCAAGCAGGTCGGATACACGCCGACCGGCACCATGGAGTGGGACCCCCGCCCCGGTCACGAGCACTGGCACTTCACCGACTTCGCCAGCTACCGGCTCCTCAAGGCGGACAAGAAGGAGGCGGTGCGCAGCGGCAAGGAGGCGTTCTGCCTGGCCAACACGGACGCCGTGGACTACACGGTGAAGAACGCCAACTGGCACCCGGAGAACACCGACCTCTCCACCGCCTGCGGACAGGAGAACTCGATCTCCGTCCGTGAGGTCCTCGACGTCGGCTCCGGTGACACCTACAGCCAGGACCTGCCCGGCCAGTCCTTCGACATCACCGGCCTGCCGAACGGCACCTACTACATCCAGGTGCTGGCCAACCCGGAGAAGAGGCTGAAGGAGACCAACCTGAACAACAACAGCGCACTCCGCAAGGTCGTTCTGGGCGGCGTGCCCGGCGCCCGCACGGTCAAGGTGCCCGCGCACGACCTCGTCGACGCCAACTGACCCCTCGTCACCAGGCCCCGACCGCAAGGCGGTCGGGGCCTTCGCGTGCCCGGAGCAGGTGAGGCACGGGCGGGCGCGGCGCAACAGGCTCGGGCGAATAATCGGATGCCCTGCCCCGGCAGGCTTTCTACACTCGCTTTTGCACGCTGCCGATCACCGCAGCGCATGCGTGGTCGACGAGTGAGACGAATGAGGGGAGCCCGGCAATGTGTCACCGCACCGCTGTCGCAGTTCCCCGGTCCCGGTTCGACGTGATCCTGGTGTCTTCGTGCGCCCAGTGCCGGCTGCGCGGCCGCCACTGGATGTCCGTGACGAACTCCTGACCCACCGTTGCCCGGTGCGCCACCGCACGGCCGGCGCCGTGCCGTCGAGCCGTGCCAGGAGATTCCGCCGGGCCCGAGCACGGGCCCGCTTCGTCCGGAAATCGCGCTGCCCTGTGAACTCCAGATCACCACGAAAGGCCTCGGGCCGTGCGTACCACCCCGCAACGTCATGCGAGCAACCAGCCGACCGGCGTCCGGAACCTGGGCATCCTCGCCCATGTCGATGCCGGCAAGACCACCGTCACCGAACGGATCCTCTACCTGACCGGAACCACCCACAAGCGCGGCGAGGTCCACGACGGGACCACCGTCACCGACTTCGACCCCCAGGAGCGCGACCGTGGCATCACCATCTTCGCCGCTGCCGTCAGCTGCGTCTGGCAGGGGCACCGCGTCAATGTGATCGACACGCCGGGCCACGTCGACTTCTCCGACGAGGTGGAGCGCTCGCTGCGGGTGCTCGACGGTGCGATCGCGGTGTTCGACGCGGTCGCAGGTGTCGAGCCGCAGAGCGAGTCGGTGTGGCGGCAGGCCGACCGGCACGCGGTGCCGCGCATCGCCTTCGTCAACAAGCTGGACCGCGCGGGCGCCGACCTGGACACCGCGGTCGCGTCGATCCGGGAGCGACTGCACACGGTCCCGCTCGTCGCCCAGCTGCCGATCGGACGGGAGGACGAGTTCACCGGCGTGGTGGACCTGGTGCGCATGCGCGCACTCGTGTGGGGCACAGGACGCGACACCGTCGAGGAAGGTCCCGTGCCCGACGCCCTGCGGGACGAGGCGCTGCGGCGCCGCGCCCTCCTGGAGGAGGCGGTGGCGGACATGCACCCGGGCGCGCTGGAGGAGTTCTGCGGCGAGGGGACTCTGTCCGCGGCGACACTGCGGTCGGCTCTGCGCGATCTGACGCTGGCCGGTGAGGGCGTGGTCGTGCTGTGCGGTTCCGCCTACCGGAACCGGGGGATCGAGCCGCTGCTCGAGGCCGTCGTCGCCTACCTGCCGTCGCCCGTGGACGTTCCGGCGGTGCGCGGCACCCACGACGGAGCGGTCGAGGAGCGCGCGGCCGATCCCGACGCACCGTTCGCGGCCCTGGTCTTCAAGGTGAACTCGACCGCGACGGGACGCCTGACCTACCTGCGCGTGTACGCGGGAACGATCCGGAAGGGGGACACGGTGCTCGACGCGGGCGCGCGCCGCAGCGAGCGGATCGGCCGCATCCTGAGGGTGCAGGCCGACCGGCACGCCGAGGTGGACCACGCGGTGGCCGGGGACATCGTCGCGGTGATCGGGATGAAGTCCGCTCGTGCAGGGGCCACTCTGTGCGCACCGGCGGCGCCGCTGGTCCTCGAACCGCCGACCGTGGCCGATCCCGTCGTCTCGGTGGCGGTCGAGGCCCGCAGCAGCCTCGACACCGACCGGTTGGCCTCGGCACTGGCCCGTCTGGTCGAAGAGGATCCCTCGCTGGCGGTGCGGGCCGATCCCGAGACCGGCCAGACCGTGCTGTCGGGCATGGGCGAGCTGCACCTGGAGGTGGCGGTGGAGAAGATCCGCCGGGCCCACGGGCTGGAGGTCGGCGTGGGGCGGCCGCAGGTGGCCTACCGCGAGACGGTCGCCCGCGGTGTCTCGGGCCTGGTGCACCGGCACGTCAAACAGGACGGAGGGGCGGGCCAGTTCGCCCATGTCGTCCTCGATGTGGCGGCGGCGACGCCGGACGACCCGTCCGGCGGCGCCGGGCACCTGGTGTTCCGCTCGACGGTCACCGGCGGACGGGTGCCGCAGGAGTACATCCGCGCGGTGGAGGCCGGCTGCCGGGACGCCCTGGCCGAAGGCCCCCTCGGCGGACACCCGGTGACCGGAGTGCAGGTCACGCTCACGGACGGAGCCACCCATCCCAAGGACTCCTCGGAGATGGCGTTCCGCACGGCCGGCAGACTCGCGCTCCGCGAGGCGCTGCGCGCGAGCGTGATGGCGCTTCTGGAACCGGTGGTCGAGGTCACGGCCACCGTGCCCGACGACGCCGTGGGCGGTGTGCTCGGTGACCTGGCGGCACGGCGCGGCCGGGTGTCGGGCCAGACCGCCCGGGCCGGCACAGCGGTGATCACCGCGACCGTGCCGCTGGCCGAACTGTTCGGCTACGCGACCCGGCTGCGCAGCCGTACCCAGGGCCGCGGGACCTTCACGACCCGGGCCGTCGGGTACGCCGTCGTGCCGGCGGCGGTGACCGAGGGAGTGCTGTCGGCCTAGGGTCTTTCGTTTGGATCAGG
>NZ_JABZEE010000088.1 GCF_013387495.1 Streptomyces sp. PKU-EA00015
CGGAGAAGGCCAGACCCATGATCCACATGTCGGCGCCGACGCCCGGCGAGCGGACGGCGTCCGACAGCGGGGAGTAGGCGAACCAGCCGAAGTCGGCCGCACCCTGCGGGGTGAGGAAGCCGGCCACCGCGATCAGCGAGCCGAAGAGGTACAGCCAGTACGCGAACATGTTCAGCCGCGGGAACGCCACGTCGGGCGCGCCGATCTGCAGCGGCATGATCCAGTTCGCGAAACCGGCGAACAGCGGCGTCGCGAACATCAGCAGCATGATCGTGCCGTGCATCGTGAACGCCTGGTTGAACTGCTCGTTCGACATGATCTGCGTGCCGGGACGGGCCAGTTCGGCGCGCATGAAGAGCGCCATCAGGCCACCGATGCAGAAGAAGACGAACGAGGTGACGAGGTAGAGCGTGCCGATCGTCTTGTGGTCGGTGGTCGTCAGCCACTTCACGACGACGTTGCCGGGCTGCTTGCGCCGGACCGGCAGCTCGTTCTCGTACGAGTCTTCACCTGCCGCGGCGGCACCCTGGGGTTCGTTGAGGATGCTCACAGTTGGTTCTTCTCCGCATTCCTGGCCGGGTCCGTCTGCTCAATGCCCGACGGGATGAAGCCGGTCTGCCCCTTCTCGGCGAGCTCCTTCAGGTGCTGCTGGTAGCGCTCCGGGGAGACGACCTTGACGTTGAAGAGCATCCGGGAGTGGTCGACGCCGCAGAGCTCGGCGCACTTGCCCAGGAAGGTGCCCTCCCTGTTCGGGGTGACCTCGAAGACGTTGGTGTGGCCGGGGATGACGTCCTGCTTGAACAGGAAGGGGACCACCCAGAAGGAGTGGATGACGTCGCGAGAGGTCAGGATGAACCGGACCTTCTCCCCCTCGGGGAGCCACAGCGTCGGGCCCGGGTTGCCCGTCTGCGGGTTCCGGGTGCCGGGGATACCGGCGTCGTAGACGCCCTCGGCACCCTCGGGGAAGCTCTCCTGGTACTTGTCCGGAACGGCGTCGAGCTCCTTGGGGACCTCGACTCCGGTCTTGGCGTCGCCGTCGACGTTCTCGACGTAATTGAAGCCCCAGCTCCACTGGTAGCCGACCACGTTGATGGTGTGGGCGGGCTTTTCCGAGAGGGCGAGCAGCTTCGACTCGTCACGCGCGGTGAAGTAGAAGAGCACCGAAACGATGATGATCGGGACCACGGTGTACAGCGCCTCGATGGGCATGTTGTACCGGGTCTGCGGAGGGACCTCCACCTTGGTGCGGCTGCGCCGGTGGAAGAACATGCTCCACAGGATCAGTCCCCACACCAGCACGCCCGTGGCGAGCGCTGCCGCCCACGAGCCCTGCCAGAGGGAGAGGATCCGCGGGGCCTCCTCCGTCACCGGGGTGGGCATGCCCAGCCGGGGGAAGTCCTCCCAGTTGTATGAGCAACCGGAGGCGGTAGCCAGGATCAGGCCCGCAGTCAGCACCTGCGGCAGCTTCCGCCGCATCGGGCGCCGCGACGAGCGGTCGGAGCCGTTGGGACTCACGTAGCGCCTTCCCGAGAGTCTCGGCCCGCGCGACCGGCTGCGGCCGTCTCGCTGGTCGGTCGCCGGCCCTGACGCGGGCAGGGGTTTGGATGTTTATGCGGACCAAACCCTACTGGACGCCATTTGGGGTCGCGCGGGGAGGGTGCCCAACGCGCCGTCCGACACCCCGAAGGGATGGAAAGCCCAGCCCGGAGGCCCGGAATGCCCCGCTCCGGCCCCCATCTGACGTCCCCTCTCCTCTCCGGAGTTAGCGTGAGAACGTGCCCTACTTCGATGCCGCATCCTCCGCCCCCCTGCACCCCGTCGCACGACAGGCCCTGCAGGCCTCGCTCGACGAGGGCTGGGCCGACCCGGCCCGGCTCTACCGCGAAGGGCGGCGGGCGAGGCTGCTGCTGGACGCCGCCCGGGAGGCGGCCGCGGAGGCCGTCGGCTGCCGCCCGGACGAGATCGTCTTCACTCCATCGGGGACGCACGCGCTGCACTCCGGGATCTCCGGCGCGCTCGCCGCGCGTCGGCGTGTCGGCCGCCACCTCGTGGTGTCCTCCGTCGAGCACTCCGCCGTGCTCCACTCGGCGGCCTCGTGGGAGTCGGCGGGCGGGTCGGTGACGGAGGTGGCGGTGGACAGGCTCGGCTCGGTGTCCGCCGACGAGTTCGCCGCCGCCCTCGGCGCCGGGACGGCACTGGCCTGTCTCCAGTCCGCCAATCACGAGGTGGGCACCGAACAGCCGGTCGGCGCGGTGGCCGACGCCTGCCGGGAGGCGGGCGTGCCGCTGCTGGTGGACGCGGCGCAGTCCCTGCCCTGGGGGCCGGTGGAGGGCGACTGGTCGCTGCTGGCCGCGAGCGCGCACAAGTGGGGCGGGCCGGCGGGGGTCGGGCTGCTCGCGGTGCGCAAGGGTGTCCGGTTCGCCCCGCAAGGTCCCGTCGACGAGCGGGAGTCGGGGCGCGCACCGGGCTTCGAGAACATCCCGGCGATCGTGGCGGCGGCGGCGTCGCTGCGCGCGGCCCGCGCGGAGGCGGCGGAGCAGGCCGTGCGCCTGCGGGCCCTGGTGGACCTGATCCGCACCCGGGTGCCGGAGCTCGTGCCCGACGTGGAGGTGGTGGGCGACCCGGTACGGCGGCTCCCCCATCTGGTGACCTTCTCCTGTCTCTATGTCGACGGGGAGACCGTGCTGCACGAGCTGGACCGGGCGGGTTACTCGGTGTCGTCCGGTTCGTCGTGCACGAGCAGCACGCTGACGCCGAGCCATGTGCTGCGGGCGATGGGGGTGCTGTCGGAGGGGAACGTCCGGGTGTCGCTGCCGCTCGGTACGACGTCCGCGGAGGTGGACGGCTTCCTTCAGGAGCTGCCGCGGGTGGTGTCGTCGGTCCGCGAGCGGCTCGGCGCGCCGGTGCCCTCGGCGGTGGAGCCGTCCGGCTCGGACGCGTCGCTCGTCGTGGACGCGCTGGGCAGGAGGTGCCCCATCCCGGTCATCGAACTGGCGAAGGTGATCGGCGACGTGCCGCTCGGCGCGACGGTGACGGTGCTCTCGGACGACGAGGCGGCCCGGCTGGACATCCCGGCGTGGTGCGGGATGCGGGGCCAGGAGTACGTGGGGGAACGGGAGGCGGAGCGAGGCGTGGCGTACGTGGTGCGGCGTCTGTCGTAGCGCGGGGCCGGGCGCCCGCGGCGGGCTGTTCCCCTGCCCGCCCTCCCGCTACGGCCTGGCGGCCGGGGGCGGTACCGCACCCGGAAACCGGGGCAAGCCCCGGACCCCGTACCGCGCTGCGCACGGTGCCTCGGTCTCGCCCTACGGCCTGGCGGCCGTGGGAGTGCCCTGGACGGTCTGATTTCGCTCCGCGAAATCCAGCCCGCTGGGGCACTCCCTCTGGCTTTGCCGGGGGGTGCTCCCCACGGCCGCCAGGCCTTGGGGGAAGTTCGAGGCGCTGGGGATCCCCCCACGCCCGCAGGGCGTAAGGGGCGGGTCCACTGGGCCCCACGTTCGTGGCGTAGGCGAGGAGCCCCCAGGGGATCAGGACAGGTGGGCGTGGACCTCGGAGGCCGCCTCGTGGCCGTACGCCTTCGTGAAGCGCTCCATGAAGTGCGCGCGCCGCAGCGTGTACTCCTGCGTGCCCAGCGTCTCGATCACCAGCGTCGCCAGCATGCAGCCCACCTGCGCCGCCCGCTCGTGGTCCACACCCCACGACAGGCCCGACAGGAAGCCGGCCCGGAACGCGTCACCGACGCCCGTCGGGTCGATCTTGGCCTCCTCCTCCGGGCAGCCGACCTCGATCGTCTCCTTGCCCGCCGCCTCGATGCGGACGCCCTGGGAGCCGAGCGTGGTGACGCGATGGCCGACCCTCGCCAGGATCTCCGCGTCGGTCCAGCCGGTCTTGGACTCGATGAGGCCCTTCTCGTACTCGTTGGAGAACAGGTACGCGGCACCGTCCAGCAGTATCCGGATCTCGTCACCGTCCATGCGCGCGATCTGCTGCGAGAAGTCCGCGGCGAACGGGATGGCGCGGGAGCGGCACTCCTCCGTGTGGCGCAGCATCGCCTCGGGATCGTCCGCGCCGATCACGACCAGGTCCAGGCCGCCCACCCGGTCGGCCACGGACTTGAGCTCGATCTGGCGGGCCTCGCTCATCGCGCCCGTGTAGAAGGAGCCGATCTGGTTGTGGTCGGCGTCCGTGGTGCACACGAAGCGGGCGGTGTGCAGGACCTCGGAGATGCGCACCGAGGCGGTGTCCACGCCGTGGCGGTCGAGCCAGGCACGGTACTCGTCGAAGTCCGAGCCGGCCGCGCCGACCAGGATCGGCCCGGTGCCCAGCTGGCCCATGCCGAAGCAGATGTTCGCCCCGACACCACCCCTGCGCACATCGAGGTTGTCGACGAGGAAGGACAGGGAGACCGTGTGCAGCTGGTCCGCGACCAACTGGTCGGCGAAGCGGCCGGGGAAGGTCATGAGGTGGTCGGTGGCGATGGAGCCGGTGACTGCGATACGCACGGTGAGGCGCTCCTGGGGCGGGCTGGCAGTGTCAGTCCACGCTACCGGGTCCCGGGCCCCCTCCACGTGCGGAAACTACCCGATAGTAGGGCTTTTTTCCGTCAGTCCCAGGTGCGTACGGTGCCGCTATGACGAAGCACATCGCCGCGCGCGAGTCGCGGGAGTCCGAGATGAGTCTCGACCAGCTGCGCGGCGACTGCGCGCGCATGGCACCGCACTGGGTCGTCCCCGCGGTGAAGGCACCCGCGCCGGTGCATCACTCGCTCATCCACGGGGTCGTGGTGCCGCCCGCATCGGCCCGGCTCGTGGACGCGATGTCCGACTACGGCGACTGATCCGGCGACTCGGCCGAGCGACGCGAGGGAACCACACGCTCCCCCGCTCCGTCCCATCCGTGCCCTCCGCAGCAGGAGGCACGAGACAAGGAGCGATGCGGTGAGCAGCACGGACAAGACGCACGACGGCCCTCGCCACCGGCGTTCCCCGCTCGTCGTCGCCTCGGTGGCGGCGGCGGTGCTGGTCGCCGGGGGAGGCGGGGCGTACGTCGCGACCACCGGCGTGGGCAGCGGCAGCGACACGGCGGCGGACGCGAAGAGCGAGGCCGGCAAGGACGGGACCGCTCCGCTGCTCTCCCTGGACGTGCCGGGGAGCGTCGACGGCGGTGCGGGCTCCATCGCTCCTGGCGAGCCCGACCCGAACGGCGGCGGCGTGGTCTACCGGGCCTCGGGCGACCTGCCCGAGGGCCCCGAGCGGGCAGCCGTGCACCGGGCGGCCGGCTCGGTGACGGAGGCCGAGGTCGCGCGGCTGGCGAAGGCGCTCGGTGTGGCGGGTTCACCGCGGCAGGCCGGTGCGGCCTGGAAGATCGGGTCCGACAAGGACGGCGCGGGCCCCCTGCTCCAGGTGAACAAGGATGCTCCGGGCACCTGGACGTTCGCCCGCTACGGGGCCGCGCCCGGCGACGACTGCCTGAAGGGCAAGGACTGTCCGGCGGGCGGCTCCGTCGCGCCGGGCGAGCCCGGACCGGCGGTCGACGAGGCGGCGGCGAAGAAGGCGGCGGCGCCGGTGCTGGCCGCGGTCGGCCAGGACGACGCGAAGCTCGACGCCCGCCAGCTGATGGGCGCGGTACGGGTGGTGAACGCGGACCCGGTGGTGGGCGGCCTGCCCACGTACGGCTGGACCACCGGCATCCAGGTCGGCGCGGACGGCCAGGTCGTGGGCGGCAGCGGCCAGCTGAAGAAGCCCGTGAAGTCCCACAGCTATCCGGTGGTCTCCGCCGACGAGGCGGTGAAGGCGCTGAACGAGGCCGGAAAGGGCGGCCCGATCGGCATCGGCGGCTGCGCGACGCCCGTACCGCACAAGGACGACATGCGCACGGGCGAGCAGCCCGCCGCTCCGTGCGAGCGGGCGGGCGACGCTCCTGCGCCGGAGGAGCTGACCATCGAGAAGGCCGTCTTCGGTCTGGCGGCGCAGTACGTGGACGGGCGGCAGGCGCTGGTGCCGTCCTGGCTGTTCCAGGTCGCGGCCAAGGGCCAGGCCGAGCCGTTCACGGTCACGCATCCCGCCGTGGAGCCGGCCTATCTCAAGGCCGCGGAGCCCCCGCAGAAGGACATCACTCCGAGCGACCCGGAGAAGAAGGTCCCGTCGCCGCCGGCCATCTCGTACAGCGCCGACGGCAGGACGCTGAAGGTGACGTTCTGGGGCGGGGTCTGCAGCGACTACGAGGCGCGGGCGACCGAGAGCCCCGACGAGGTGAGGGTCGAGATCGTCGAACCGAATCCGGACCCGGACCGGGTGTGCATCGCCATGGCCAAGGAACTCACGGAGTCGGTGACGCTGGACGCGCCCCTGGACGGCCGGAAGGTCGTGGACGCGAGCACGGGCAAGGCGCTGCCCCGCAAGGGATAGCCGCCACAGAAAGCACCGCCTGCGTACGGCGAAGGCGGCGGTCCCGGAATCGGAGCCGCCGCCTTTCGCCGTGCGAGGACGGGATGTCTCAGCTGAACGAGTCGCCGCAGGCGCAGGAGCCCGTCGCGTTCGGATTGTCGATCGTGAAGCCCTGCTTCTCGATGGTGTCGACGAAGTCGATCGACGCACCGCCCAGGTACGGGGCGCTCATGCGGTCCGTGACGACCTTCACGCCGCCGAAGTCCTTGACGACGTCGCCGTCGAGCGAACGCTCGTCGAAGAACAGCTGGTAGCGCAGACCGGAGCAGCCGCCGGGCTGAACAGCGACGCGCAGGGCCAGGTCATCACGGCCTTCCTGGTCCAGCAGGGCCTTGACCTTGGCCGCGGCGGCGTCGGACAGGAGGATGCCGTCGCTCACGGTGGTGGTCTCGTCCGATACGGACATCTGCTTCTCTCCCGGGTAGTACGGAGACTGCTTGCCGACGGGTGCAACCGGCCGGGTCCCGGATTCATTCCGGGCGAGCCCTAGTCTTTCCCTTTCATGCTCGCACACCTGGTCGGCGCAAGGCACCGGCCTGTGGAGAGGGGGTGCGTCACATCGACGCTATGGACATCGTCAAAGTGACGTGAACCGGTTATGATAGATAGCGTCAAATAGACGAGAAGCCCCTCTGTCAGACGAAGAAAGGGTGCGTGTCGTGACCACCGCCCCAACCCGCCCCGAGCTCGACGTCCAGCCGACGCCGCTCGCCCTTCTGCTGCTCGGCCGCGAGGCCGACCCCCGCAGCGAGCGCGGCGTCGAGTGCCCCGGCGACCTGCCCTCGCCGTCCGACCCGGACCTGGTGGAGCGCGCCCGCGCGGCCAAGGAGAAGCTCGGCAGCAAGGTCTTCGTCCTGGGGCACCACTACCAGCGTGACGAGGTCATCCAGTTCGCGGACGTCACCGGCGACTCCTTCAAGCTGGCCAAGGACGCCGCGGCGCGGCCGGAGGCCGAGTACATCGTCTTCTGCGGTGTGCACTTCATGGCCGAGTCGGCGGACATCCTGACCACCGACGACCAGAAGGTCGTGCTGCCCGACCTGGCGGCCGGCTGCTCGATGGCCGACATGGCCACGGCCGAGCAGGTCGCCGAGTGCTGGGACGTGCTGACGGAGGCGGGCATCGCCGAGCAGGTCGTTCCCGTGTCGTACATGAACTCCTCGGCGGACATCAAGGCGTTCACCGGCAAGCACGGCGGCACGATCTGTACGTCGTCGAACGCCAAGCGGGCGCTGGACTGGGCCTTCGAGCAGGGCGAGAAGGTCCTCTTCCTGCCGGACCAGCACCTGGGCCGCAACACCGCCGTCCGCGACATGGGGATGTCCCTGGACGACTGCGTGGTCTACAACCCGCACAAGCCGAACGGCGGACTCACGGTCGAGCAGCTGCGGGACGCCAAGATGATCCTGTGGCGCGGGCACTGCTCGGTGCACGGCCGCTTCTCGCTGGACTCGGTCGACGACGTGCGCGAGCGGATCCCCGGCGTGAACGTGCTGGTGCACCCCGAGTGCAAGCACGAGGTCGTCGCGGCCGCGGACTACGTGGGCTCGACCGAGTACATCATCAAGACGCTGGAGGCGGCCCCGGCCGGCTCGAAGTGGGCCATCGGTACGGAGCTGAACCTGGTCCGTCGCCTGGCGAATCGTTTCGCGGACGAGGGCAAGGAGATCGTCTTCCTCGACAAGACGGTCTGCTTCTGCTCCACGATGAACCGCATCGACCTGCCGCACCTGGTGTGGGCGCTGGAGTCGCTGGCCGAGGGGAATCTGGTCAACCGCATCCAGGTCGACAAGGAGACGGAGAGCTTCGCGAAGCTGGCGCTGGAGCGGATGCTGGCGCTGCCGTAGCCGCTCGCCCGTACGCCGAGGGGCGCCCCGCCGGATGGCGGAGCGCCCCTCGGCGCGTTTCCGGCGCGGGCCCCCTCCCCCGGACCGTCCGGGTGCGGCGGCGGTCCCTGTGCCCTGCTGGGGAGTAAGGCGCCGGGCGGGCTACTCCACCCCCGGACGTACCAGGCCGGACTCGTACGCCGTGACCACCAGCTGGGCCCGGTCGCGGGCGCCGAGCTTCGCCATCGTCCGGTTCACATGGGTCTTGACGGTGAGCGGGCTGACTTCGAGACGGTCGGCGATCTCGTCGTTGGAGTGCCCGCCGGCGACCAGCATCAGCACCTCGCGCTCGCGGCCGGTGAGGGCGGACAGCCGCTCGGCGTACGCCCCGGGCTCGGCGGGGGCGTCCGAACGACCGCCCTGCGCAAGGAACTTCGCGATCAGTCCCTTGGTCGCCACCGGGGACAGCAGCGCGTCTCCGGCAGCGGCGACGCGGATCGCGTTCAGCAGCTCCTCGGGCTCGGCGCCCTTGCCGAGGAAACCGGAGGCGCCGGCGCGCAGCGACTGGACGACGTACTCGTCCACCTCGAACGTCGTCAGCATGACCACCCGTACGTGTGACAGGTCCCGGTCCGCGCTGATCATGCGGGTCGCGGCGAGCCCGTCCGTGCCGGGCATGCGGATGTCCATGAGGACGACGTCGGCGCGCGCGGAACGGGTGAGGGCCACGGCCTCCGCGCCGTCGGCGGCCTCGGCGACGACCTCCATGTCCGGCTCGGAGTCCACAAGGATCCTGAACGCGCTGCGCAGCAGCGTCTGGTCGTCGGCCAGCAGCACCCGGATGGTCATCGGTCCTCCCCCGCGCGGGCGGCCCGCGCATGCAGGGGCAGTATCGCCTGCACCCGGAAGCCGCCGCCGTAGCGGGGGCCCGCGGTCAGGGTGCCGCCGAGCGCGGCGGCCCTCTCGCGCATGCCGATCAGACCGTGGCCGCCGCCGTCCGACGGGGCCGGGCCGTCGGCGCCGTTGTCGATCACGGTCACCTCCAGCGTGGAGCCGACACGCACGACGCTCACCTCGGCCTTGGCCTCCGGGCCCGCGTGCTTCTGCACATTGGTCAGCGACTCCTGGATGATCCGGTACGCGGCGAGGTCGACGGCCGCGGGCGCCGTGACGCCGTCGTCGGCGCGGGCGACCTCGACGGGCAGCCCGGCCTGGCGGAAGGTGGCGACCAGTTGGTCGAGGACGGCGAGGCCGGGGGCCGGTTCGGTGGGCGCCTCGGGGTCGCCGGACTGGCGCAGCAGGCCGACGGTGGCGCGCAGTTCGTCGAGCGCGGAGCGGCTGGCCTCGCGAACGTGGGCGAGGGCCTCCTTGGCCTGGTCGGGCCGCTTGTCCATGACGTGGGCGGCGACGCCGGCCTGCACGTTGACCAGGGCGATGTGGTGGGCGACGACGTCGTGCAGATCGCGGGCGATGCGCAGCCGCTCCTCGGCGACGCGGCGCCCGGCCTCCTCCTCGCGGGTCCGCTCGGCGCGCTCGGCCCTCTCCCGTATGGCGTCCACGAAGGCGCGGCGGCTGCGGACCGCGTCGCCGGCGGCGGCCGCCATGCCGGTCCAGGCGAAGATGCCGAGGTTCTCCTGGGTGTACCAGGGCGTGGAGCCGAAGGACATCGCGGCGCCGGTGAGCACGGCCATCGTCAGCAGTCCGACGCGCCAGGTCGTGGGCCGGTCGGTGGTGGACGCGACGGTGTAGAGGGCGATGACGGCGCTCATCGCGACGGGCGCGGCGGGATCGCCGGCCACGAGCTCGACGACGGACACGAGACCGGTCACGCCGAGCACGGCCATCGGCTCGCGCCGCCGGAAGACGAGGGCTCCCGCGGCGACGACCATCAGGACGGCGCTGCGGACCTCGGGGGTGCGGGTGCCGAAGGTGGGGCCGTGGGGGCCGTGGGGGTCGGCGAAGGACCCGGTGACCATGCAGATGAGCACGGCGACGGCCAGCGCGGCGTCGAACGCCAGGGGGTGGGCGCGCAGCCAGTGCTGGGTCCGGGAGACCCGGTCGGCGAGTGAGGTCACGTCCGGCTACGTTACGGGGTGCGCGGGCCGGTCACCCGGGGCTCGGTCCGGGGAACCCGCGCCACACGAAGCGCCGTACGGGCCGGGGGCCGGTCAGTCCGGGGGCTCCACCGGCGCCGGGTCGTCGGAGGGCACCGTGCGGGAGGACTCCGGTTCCGGGGGCGGGGGGATCAGACCGTCCTCGCCCAGCAGCTCCCGGACCTCCTCCAGCGTCGCGTCCGGCGTGGGAAGGATCAGCTCGGACGGCTCCAGGGAGGCATCGGGCACCGGCTCACCGAACTCGCGGACCTTTTCGAGCAGGGCGTGCAGCGTCCGGCGGAAGCCGGTGCCGTCGCCGCTCTCCATCTCCGCGAGCAGCTCGTCGTCGAGCTTGTTCAGCTCCGCGAGGTGGCTGTCCGCCACCTCCAGCTGTCCCTCCCCCATGATCCGTACGATCATGACGAGTCCTCGTCTCGTGTGGGACTACTGCTTGTCGAACTTCGGGGTGCTCTGCTGCTGCGGCGTCGCGTCCTGACGGCCCGCGCCGCCCTCGATCGCCTGCTGCTGCGCCGGGCCGCCGGCCAGCTCGGCCTTCATGCGCTGGAGCTCCAGCTCGACGTCCGTGCCACCGGAGAGACGGTCGAGCTCGGCCTGGATGTCGTCCTTCGCCAGGCCCGACTGGTCGTCGAGGGCGCCGGAGGCGAGCAGCTCGTCGATCGCGCCCGCCCTCGCCTGGAGCTGCGCGGTCTTGTCCTCGGCGCGCTGGATGGCGACACCGACGTCGCTCATCTCCTCCGAGATGCCGGAGAAGGACTCCGCGATCCGGGTCTGCGCCTGGGCGGCGGTGTACGTCGCCTTGATCGTCTCCTTCTTCGTACGGAAGGCGTCGACCTTGGCCTGCAGCCGCTGCGCGGCGAGCGTGAGCTTCTCCTCCTCGCCCTGCAGCGTCTGGTGCTGGGTCTCCAGGTCGGTCACCTGCTGCTGGAGCGCCGCCCGGCGGGAGAGCGCCTCGCGGGCCAGGTCCTCGCGGCCCAGCGCCAGCGCCTTGCGGCCCTGGTCCTCCAGCTTGGCGGACTGGCCCTGGAGCTGGTTGAGCTGGAGCTCGAGGCGCTTGCGGGACGTGGCGACGTCCGCGACTCCGCGGCGGACCTTCTGCAGCAGCTCCAGCTGCTTCTGGTACGAGTAATCGAGGGTTTCGCGCGGGTCCTCGGCCCGGTCAAGGGCCTTGTTCGCCTTCGCGCGGAAGATCATCCCCATACGCTTCATGACACCGCTCATGGGCTTCGCGCGCCCCCTTCTGACGGACTCGGCTTCCCACCACTCAACAGAACCCACAGTACGGGCCCTGCATCCATTACCGCACTGTTCGAGTGCGGATGCGCTCCTCCCCAAGGACGACTGCGAACGGCTCCGATCCGGCCCAGGGAGTAGGTGATCGTCAGGGGCCCGTCACGCGCCGTCCGCTCTGTGGTGCTTGTGTCCTTTACGGACGCATGCCGTTGCGGGATCGTTCCCCGCGGGGGTGGGGTCCATGCCTGGCACCCCGTACCCTTGGGCTTTGTGTTCCGTAGCCGTTCCAAGGAAGAGAAGGCCCCCACCGAAAAGGTGACGGCGGACCTCTCCAAGCAGCCCCGCGACCCCGAGGCCCCCAAGGGCCGCCCGACGCCCAAGCGCAGTGAGGCCCAGGGCCAGCGCCGCCGTGCGTCCAGCCCACCGCTGGACCGCAAGGAGGCGATGAAGCGCCAGCGCGAAGCCCGCCGTGCGGACCTGGCCAAGCAGCGCGAGGCCCTCGCCAGCGGTGACGAGCGCTACCTGCCGGCCCGTGACAAGGGCCCGGTGCGGCGCTTCGTGCGCGACTTCGTCGACTCCCGCTTCTGCATCGCCGAGTTCTTCCTGCCGCTCGCGGTGGTGATCCTCGTGCTGAGCATGATCCGGGTCGCCCAGCTGCAGAACATCGCTCTGCTGCTGTGGCTCGGTGTGATCGTGCTGATCGTCATCGACTCCATCGGTCTGGCGATCCGGCTCAAGAAGCAGCTGCGCGAGCGCTTCCCGAACGAGCCGAAGCGCGGCGCTGTCGCGTACGGCCTGATGCGTACGCTCCAGATGCGGCGGCTGCGCCTTCCCAAGCCGCAGGTCAAGCGCGGAGAGCGGCCCTGAGCACGTACTCCGCCCAGCCCTCGGGGTTCGCCGGGGCGTCGGCCGAGTGGCTCGCGGGTGCGGGTGGACTGCGCAACACCGTGCGACAGGAACTCGTCGCCCGTCAGCTGGAGGAGCAGATCTCCAGCCGCTACCCGGTGGGGCAGCGGCTGCGGGTGCTCGACGTGGGCATGGGCCAGGGCACGCAGGCGCTGCGGCTGGCGCGGGCCGGGCACACGGTCACGGGCGTGGAGTCGGACCCGGTCATGCTGAAGGCGGCGCGTGACGCGCTCGTCGGCGAACCGGCCGGGATCCGCGAGCGGGTCCGGCTGATCGAGGGCGACGGGCGCGACACCGGCGTCCACTTCCTGCCGGGCAGCTTCGACGTGGTGCTGTGCCACGGCGTGCTCATGTACGTCGCCGACGCGGACGCCATGCTCGCCGGCCTCGCGCGGATGCTGGCTCCGGGCGGTCTGCTGTCCCTGCTCGTGCGCAACGGCGACGCGCTGGCGATGCGGCCGGGGCTGGCCGGTGACTGGCCGGCGGCCAGGGCCGCGTTCGACACGGACACATACACCAACCGGCTCGGGCTGACCGTGCGGGCCGACCGGCTGGCGGCGCTGACGGAGACGCTCGAGGGGATCAACGCTCCGCTGCACGCGTGGTACGGGGTGCGGGTCTTCACGGACAACGTCGGCAACGACGTCGAACTGCCCCCGGCGGAGGAGCTCCATCAGCTGCTCGCCGTGGAGGAGCGGGCGGGGCGCGCCGACCCGTACCGGCGGGTGGCGGCGCTGCTGCACCTGTGCGGAGTGCGGCGGGCCTGAAGGCGACGGGCCTCCAGCGGGGCCCGTTTGCCCCGGCCTCGCAGGCCGTACGCCGCCGGTGCCTCCCGCCCCGCAGGCCCCGGCGCCGCGGGCCCTGAGCGCCGTGGCCTACGCCCCTGATCGGCGGCTCCCGGCGGGCACCCCCCAAGCGGCAAAAGGGATACTCCGGGCATGAGTGCATCCCCGCACCGCCGTCCGCCGCGCCGCCTTCCGCTGCCCGCCGCGGCCGTGCTCTGCGTGACCGTGCTCTGCGTGGCCGTGCTCGTCGGCGGCTGCTCGCAGGCGTCAGCGCCGCAGCCGTCCGCGCCGTCGGCCCGGGATGCGGCGCACGCCATGGCTCCGCGGGCCGCGAACGAGCTGGAGGACGACTACCTGGCCGTCATCAAGAACGTGCTCCCGTCGGTTGTGCAGATCGAGGCGGGTGAGAGTCTCGGCTCCGGGGTCGTCTACGACGACAAGGGACACATCGTCACGAACGCGCATGTGGTGGGCGACGCCCGGTCGTTCCGGGTGACGCTGGCGACGGGCGGGGCGCCGGCGACCGCGCGGCTGGTCTTCTCGTACCCGGAACAGGATCTCGCGGTCATCCGCCTTCGGTCCGTGCCCGACGGACTGAAGGCGGCGAAATTCGGTGACTCCTCCACGGTCCAGGTCGGGCACATCGTGCTGGCCATGGGCTCGCCGCTGGGTCTGTCCAGCAGCGTCACCCAGGGCATCGTCTCGGGGGTCGGCCGGACGGTGAGCGAGACCGCACGGGACGGCGGGACCGGGGCGACGATCGCCAACATGGTGCAGACCTCGGCCGCGATCAACCCGGGCAACAGCGGGGGCGCGCTGGTCAACATGGAGAGCGAGGTCATCGGCATCCCCACGCTCGCCGCGACGGATCCCGCGCTGGGCGAGGGCCAGGCGCCCGGCATCGGCTTCGCCATCCCGGTCTCGATGGTGCGCACGGTGGCCGACCAGATCATCAGGACGGGCCGGGTCACGGACTCGGGCCGGGCCGCGCTCGGCATCACGGGCCGCACCGTCCTCGACGACGACTACACCCCGACCGGTGTGGCGGTGGTCGAGGTCGTGGCGGGCGGCGCCGCGGAACAGGCGGGACTGCGGGCCGGTGACATCATCACCAAGCTCGGGAACGAGGAGATCACGACCATCACGTCGCTGGCGGAGACACTGGCCTCGCAGCAGCCGGGCGACAAGGTGACGGTGACGTACGAACGGGGCGGCTCGCAGCGCACGGCGGAGGTCACGCTGGGCGAGATCTGACGTAGGGCCCGGGACCGCCGCGCCCGGAGGTCGCGCGATTGCCGGCGATGTGCGGGCCGGGCCACGCCCTCGGCGCGGCCCGGTGCGCCGTCCGCTCGGGGCTACGACGCGTGGAGGCTCATCGGGCCGTAGATCTTCGACCCGTCCTCCGACAGCACCACCTGGTCCGCCCCGCCCTCCTGGAGCTCCTTCCAGTGCTCACCGATCCACGACTCGGCGTCGCCCTGGGTGGTGAACTCCTCCGGCTCCACGGCCGGCTGCACCTCCGTACCGTCGGACTTCTCGAACCGCCACGTCCATGCCATGTGCGCCTCCGGGTCCTGGCAGCTGATCAGTTTGCTGCCCGCAGCGTAGCCGGGCGCGCACCCGCCGGGGGGACGCGGGAGGATCAGGGACGTGGAACTGACTCTGCTCGGCACCGGCGCGCCCGCCGGACTCCCCCGTCCCGACTGCCCCTGTGCCGTCTGCGCGACCGCTCGCGGCGCCGAGGCACGGGCCGCCACCGCCCTGCTCGTGGACGGCGCACTGCTGCTCGACCTCACGCCTGGAGCCGCGCTGGCGGCTGCACGGGCGGGGCATTCACTCGTCGGCGTACGCCAGGTGCTGCTGACCCATCCGCACGACGGGCCCGCCGTCGACCTCCCGGCCGGACTGCCGGCGGCCGGCCGGGTCCCGGACGGGCGGGAGCTGACGCTGATCAGCGGTCACCGGGTGCGGGCGGTGTCGGTGGACGCTCCCGGCACCGCATATGAGGTGACGTCGCCGGAGGGCGAGCGGCTGCTGTACCTGCCGCCGGGCGCGGCGGCGGCCGGTCTGGCCGAGGGGCTCGCGGCGTACGAGATGGTCGTCGCGGACGTCGTGGGGCGGCCCGACGCGGTGGCGCGGCTGCGGGCCGCGGGGGCGATCGGCTCCACGACCGACGTGATCGCCGTCCATATCGACCACCACGTGCCCGGCGGTCCCGAGCTGGCGCGGCGGCTGGCGGCCGCGGGGGCGCGGGCGGTGCCGGACGGGACGACGCTGATCGTCGGCGAGTACCACGCGGTCCCGGACGTGCCCCGGCGCACGCTGGTGACCGGCGGGGCCCGTTCGGGCAAGTCGCTGGAGGCGGAGCGGCGGCTGGAGGCGTTCCCGGACGTGCTCTACGTCGCGACCGGCGGGCGCCGCGACGGTGACGCCGAGTGGGCGGCGCGGGTGGCCGCGCACCGCGAGCGGCGGCCGGGTTCGTGGCGTACGACCGAGACGTGCGACCTGGCGCCGCTCCTCGGCGAGGACGGGCCGCCGCTGCTGATCGACTGTCTGTCGCTGTGGCTGACCGACGCGATGGACCGGGCGGAGGCGTGGGACGACGCGCAGTGGGCGGCGCACGGCGAGCGGACGTTGCGCGCGCGGACGGCCGAACTGGTGGCCGCGGTGCGGGAGACGAGCCGGACGGTGGTGGCGGTCACGAACGAGGTCGGCTCGGGAGTGGTGCCGGCGACGCCGTCGGGCCGCCGGTTCCGCGACGAACTGGGCCGCCTGAACGCGGCGTTCGCCGAGGAGTGCGAGCATGTGCTGCTGGTGGTCGCGGGGCAGGTGCTGCCCCTGCGGGGCTGAGCCCTGCGGGGGCTGCTGCGGCGAGGGGCGCCTTTCCCCACCCCGCCCTCCCCCTACGGCCGCCAGGCCGTAGGGGGAGATTGAGCCGCTGGGGATCCCCCACGCCCGCAGGGCGTAGGTGGGGGTCCCTCCCACGGCCGCCAGGCCGTAGGTGGGGGTCCCTCCCACGGCCGCCAGGCCGTAGGGGGCGGGTCCGGGGGCAGCGCCCCCGGTTCAGGGAAGGGGCGCGGTGGGGAAACGGTACTGTTCGGCGAATGAGCAGGCTGAATCTCGACGACTTCTCCGATCTGATCGAGCGCCCCGACAGCGGCATCCGGCGCGACGCCGAGGAACGGCGGGAGCGGCTGGTCGTGCCGCCCGGTTCGCTGGGGCGGCTCGACGAGCTGGGTGAGTGGCTCGCGGCCGCGCAGGCCGCCGTCCCCGTCAGGGCCATCGAGCAGCCGCGCGTCGTGCTGTTCGCCGGCGACCACGGCGTCGCCGAACTGGGCGTGTCCGGGCGGGAGTCGGGTACCGCGTACGAGCTGGTGCGGGCCGTGCTGGAGGGCGTGAGCCCCGTCGCCGTGCTGGCCCGCCGCTCCGGCGTGCCGGTGCGGATCGTCGACGCCGGACTGGACTGCGATCCCGGGCTGCTGCCCGAGGACGTCGTGAAGCACCGGGTGCGGCGCGGCAGCGGACGTATCGACATCGAGGACGCGCTGACCGCCGAGGAGGCCGAGCAGGCCGTACGCCTCGGCATGGCGATCGCCGACGAGGAGGCCGACTCCGGCACGGACCTGGTCGTCCTGGGCGACCTCAGCGTCGGCGGCACCACGGCCGCCGCCACCCTGATCGCCGCGCTGTGCGGCACGGACGCGTCCGTGGTCACCGGTCGCGGCGGGGCCGGGATCGACGACCTGGCCTGGATGCGCAAGTGCGCGGCGATCCGCGACGCGCTGCGCCGGGCGCGGCCGGTGCTGGGCGACCAGCTGGAGCTGCTCGCGACCGTCGGCGGCGCGGACCTGGCCGCGATGACCGGTTTTCTCCTGCAGTGCGCGGTGCGCCGGATGCCGGTCGTCCTGGACGGTGTCGTGGGGGCGGCGTGCGCTCTGGTGGGCCAGCGCGCGGCGTTCCGTTCGCCGGACTGGTGGCTCGCGGGTCAGCTCAGCGGCGAGCCGGCGCAGGCGAAGGCGCTGGACCGGCTGGCGCTCACCCCGCTGCTCGACCACGGCGTCACGGTCGGCGAGGGAACGGGGGCACTGCTCGCTTTCCCCCTGGTCCAGGCGGCGGCCGCCTTCGCGGCGGAGCTCCCCGAGCGGGAGCCCGAGACGGGCGGGACGGACGGGGACGACGACGACACGAGCGGGACGGACTGACGGACCCGGCGGATGCGGCCGCCGACGGGACGGCGGCCGCAGCACGGCCCCGCGTGACCCGGAATGCCCCATATGATCCCATTTCATGGGAGAAGTCCGTTCGTTCGGTGAAGAGTCCAGGCGCAGTACCGCACGCACACGGCGCAGCGCGGCATTCGCCGTCTGGTACCTGCGGGTCGTGACGTTCCTCAACTTCCTGAGCGCCGTGTGGGTGGCCTTCGGCCAGGACCTGCGCCGCCACAACACGGACAACTACTTCACCCCCTACCTGCTCACCGCGGGCTTCGCCTCGGGCGTGTTCACCCTCTTCCTGGCCATCACCATGCGGCGCCGCAAACGGGCCGCGTGGATCCTGAACCTCGTCCTCGGCGGGGTGTTCCTGCTGCTGTTCGCCTTCGCGATGACCTTCCCCGAGATCCGGCAGCACCCCCAGAACTGGATCTCCCTCGTGCTCAGCGCCGCCTTCATGGCCGCGCTGCTGCTCGGCCGCCGCGAGTTCTACGCGAAGGGCGACCGCTCCAACCCGAGGCTGGCCACAGCCGTCGCCGTCGGCGGACTGCTGGTGACCTCCCTGCTCGCCACCGGCCTCGTCACCGTCGCCAACACCTCCCCCCAGAGCTCGACGTTCCTGGAGCGCTGGCGCTACGGCGCGATGCGGCTCGTGTCCATCGCCGTCGACGAGGACCGCTTCCCCGAGATCACCACGCCCGGCTGGGTGGACGTCCTCATCAACGTCATGTCCATGTTGCTGCTGCTGGCCGTGCTGTACGCGGCGTTCCGTTCGCGCCGGGCCGTCGACCCGCTCACCGAGGACGACGAGGCGAGGCTGCGCGCCCTGCTGGAGCGGCACGGCGAGCGGGACTCTCCCCCAGCCTTCGGCCGGGGGTACCCCCATCTCGCTTCGCTCGGCTACTTCGCGCTGCGCCGCGAGAAGAGCGTCGTGTGGTCGCCGACCGGCAAGGCGGCCGTGGCGTATCGCGTGGTGGGCGGGGTCTCGCTCGCGTCGGGCGACCCGATCGGCGACCCGGAGGCGTGGCCCGGCGCGATCGAGCCCTGGCTGGCCGAGGCCCGCGAGCACGGCTGGATCCCGGCGGTGATGGGAGCGGGCGAGGAAGCGGGCACCGTGTACGCCCGGCACGGCATGGACGCCCTCGAACTCGGCGACGAGGCGATCGTCGAAACGGCCGACTGGGGGCCCGGAGGCCAATCCCCGGGGAAAGGCAGCATGCTGGAGGGCCGGGCGATGCGCTCCGTGCGCCAGGCCTGCAACCGGGTCCGCCGCGCCGGGTACCGGGTGCGGATCCGCCGCCACGAGGACATCCCCGAGCCGGAGATGCGCGCGCTGCTGCGGCGTGCCGACGACTGGCGCGACGGCGCCACCGAGCGCGGCTTCTCGATGGCGCTGGGGCGGCTCGGCGACCCGGCGGACGGGCGCTGCGTGATGCTCGAGTGCACGGACGGCGAGGGCGAGCTCAAGGCGCTGCTGAGCTTCGTGCCCTGGGGGCCGAAGGGGCTGTCGCTGGATCTGATGCGGCGCGAGCGCGAGGCGGAGAACGGACTGACGGAGTTCATGGTCATCGAACTCCTCCAGCGCGCCGAAGAGATCGGGATCACTCACGTCTCGCTCAACTTCGCGATGTTCCGGTCGGTCTTCGAACGGGGCTCGAAGCTCGGTGCGGGGCCGGTGCTGAGGCTGTGGCGTTCGCTGCTCGGCTTCTTCTCCCGCTGGTGGCAGATCGAGTCCCTCTACCGGGCCAACGCCAAGTACCGACCGATCTGGGAGCCGCGATTCATGCTCTTCGAGAAGAGCGCCGATCTGCTGCGCATCGGCGTCGCAGCCGCACGCGCCGAGGGGTTCGTGAAGGCCCCGGGACTGCTGGGGGTCCCCCCGGGCGAGGTCTGGGGGAGGCTGCACCGCCGCCGGCTTCCGGGGAGCGCCCGGTGAGCACGGCGTCCGTTGCGGCGTTCGCGCGCCGTGAGTGGGGCGCGCTGTACGCGACAGTCCGTGCCGCACTCGTACGGGGGCGGTGGCGGGCGATCGCGCTCACCCTCGTCTCCGTCGGGCTCACCGCCTTCTTCTATGTGCTCCAGCACCGGCCCCGGGGCCTGCGGCTGGTCCACGACGTCGGCTTCGTCCGGGCGGAGGACCCGCTGTGGCTCGCCCTGCTGCGTACACCGCTGTCGCTGTTCGTGCCGGCGCTGGACCTGCCCGTGTGGGGTGCGCTGGCACAGATCCTGCTGGTGTTCGGCATCGCGGAGCTGACTCTGGGGCGGTGGCGCACGCTGGTCGTCGCCTACGTGTCGACGCTGGCCGGGACGACGTACGCGCGGATCGGTGTCGCCGTGGGCCCGGACGGGCCGTTCGGGCTGCCCGCCTCGGACGCGCGGATCGTGGACACGGGGCCGTCGGCGGCGGTGGTCGGGCTCGCGGTGTTCGTCTGCTACCGCTACAGGGCGTGGGTCACGGCGGGTCTGGTCGTCGTGGCGATGATCGTCGAAGTGATCGTCAAGCCGAACCTGGCGGGCAAGGAGCACCTGGCGGCGATCGGCGCGGTACTGGTGGTGTGCGGGGCGGACGCGCTGCTGCGCCGGCGCCGTCAGTGTCTGCGGGTCGGCAGCCGGTCGGGCGCGCCGCCGATCAGGTCCTGAAACCGCCGGCGCAGTCGGCCCCAGCGCCGGTCGTGGCGGGTGGCGCGCAGCACGGACTTGGCGCGGGCGCGGGGCCGGCGGCGATAGGCGCGGCGGGCCCACGGTGAGCCGGGCCGGGCGAGCCGTACCGCGCCGAACAGGGCGACGAAGGGGACGAGGACGCCGATCAGGGCCATCCGCAGCTTGCCCTTGAAGAGGGCGACGACGACCAGGAGGAAGTTGCCGACGAGGGTGAGGATCAGCGAGGCGCGGTTCTGCCGTTCGTCGGGCGTGAGGTCGTTGACCCCGAGGGGCGACGAGCCGGCCAGCACGAGGAGGGCGAGGGCCGCGGCGAGCACGACGACCTCGACGCTCTGGCGGCCCTGTTCGCTCCAGTAGACGTCGTCGAGGTGGAGGATCAGCGCGAACTCGTCGAGCACGAGCCCCACGCCCGCCCCGAAGACGACGGCGCCGACGCAGGCGGTGACGCTGCGCCGGTCGCCGCCGAGGGACACGAACCCGCCGACCACGGCGAGGATGACGCCGGGCACGACGTGGTGGATGTGCATGCCGCCCGGAGACACGTTCCTGAAGGGCCCGCGGCCCGCGCGGATCATCCGGGTCACCGTGCGCGTGACGAGGAAGGTGATGACGAACGAGGCCAGCGCGAGCAGCATGGGGAGCTTTCCCGGCTCGACGAAGTTGTCATAGAACCAGTGACCCATGCCACCTGCTTCCGGTTCGCGCGTTATGGGCGATTCAGCTTCGCAGGCGTCGGGCTACCCTCGCGCGATGACTGCTCTGCATGGCGTGCGTTTCGCCTTCGGCACGCTGACCGTGCTCCCCGTGCGGGTGACCCGCTGGGACCGTGACGCCGCGCGCACCGGAATGCTGTGCGCGCCGCTCGCCGGCCTGGCCGTGGGCCTGGGCGCCGCGGCGCTCGGCGGCGTCCTGCTCCTGCTCGGCTCGGGGCCGCTGCTCGCCGCGGTCGCCACGGCCGCGGTACCGGCCGTGCTCACGCGCGGACTTCACCTGGACGGGCTGGCCGACACGGCGGACGGCCTGGGCAGCGGGAAGCCCGCCGAGGACGCGCTGCGGATCATGAAGCAGTCGGACGTCGGCCCGTTCGGCGTGATCACGTTGCTCTTCGTGCTGCTGGCGCAGGTCGCGGCGCTGAGCGGGCTGTACGCGCAGAGCTGGGTGCTCGGAGCGGGCGCGGCGGCCCTGTCGGCGGTCACGGCCCGCTTGGCCCTGACCCTCGCGTCCCGCACGGGCGTCCCGGCGGCGCGCCCGGAGGGCCTCGGCGCGGCGGTCGCGGAGTCCGTCCCCGCACGTCTCGCGTTCGCGGTGGCGGCGCTGGTGACGGGGTGCGCGGCGGGCGCGGGCGCGCTGACCGGCCCGTACGGTGCCCCGCACGCGGCGCTCGCGGTCCTCGCGGCCCTGGCCGCGGCGCAGGTGCTGCTGCGGCACTGCGTGCGCCGCTTCGGCGGGGTGACGGGCGACGTGTTCGGCGCCTTGGCGGAGACGGCGGGGACGGCCGCGCTGATCGTGCTGACGCTGGGTCACCACTTCGGCCGGTAGGCGGAGGGCGCCAGCGCGTGCGGGAGCGTGCCCCACGGATGGGCGCCCGTGCCGGGGACCACGCAGTGGATCGCCGCGCCCGCGCGGGCGTCGGGCGGGGCCGCGTAGACCAGATGGCAGAACCGCTCCGGCGGGTGCGCGGACGTCCAGGACGGGACGCCCGTCGTGCGGTAGGCGTCCCAGGGGCCCTCGAACGTGACGAGCAGGTCGGCCAGTTCGGCGTAGGCGGGGTCGGGGTGGACGCCGTGGTTGAGGACGACGGTCGTGGCGCCCGCGGCGCGGGCGGCGACGGCGATGCGACCGTAGTGCGGCAGGGTCTCCGGGCCGGAGGCGACCTGGTCGAGGAAGACGCCGTCCGTGGCGTACCAGTCGCGGTGGCGCAGCAGGTCGGCGAGGACGGCGGCGTGCGGGCGGCGGCCGTAGTCGGTGTCCACGTAGCCCACGACCCGCACCCCGGCGTCCCGCAGCCGGGCCGCTACCGCGGCGAACTCGGCGTCGGGTGCGGCGCCCGGGCCGCTGGCCGGGTTGAGGACGACCCCGTAGAGGCGGGGCGCGGCCGCGACGACGGCGTCCCAGGCGGCGGGGCGGTCGGCGGGGTGCTCGTAGTACGGGACGAGGAGTCTGCTCATACGCGGTGTGCCGTGGCCCGGCCCAGGAGGGTGCAGACGAGTCCGACGAGGACGGCCGCCGCCGTCGCCGCGACGGCGAGCCCCGCCGCCCGCGGGCTGCCCGTGCCAGTGGCGAGCGCCGCGGTCTGGACGAGCGCCGCCGCGCAGCACACGCCGGCCGCGACGGTGACGGCGCCGAACGACTGGAGCAGCAGCCCGGTCCACAGCACCGTGCCGATGAGGAGCAGTGTCGCGAGCCGTACGCCGCCGAGCGCGGGAGCGCCGGGCCACAGCAGGGTCCCGGCGAGCGCGAGCGCGAACAGGACGGCGAGGTAGCCGGCGAGGCACTCGGCGAGCACGGAGGCGGCGGTGCGCCGGAAGGCGCGGGCCGTGGTGCTGGCCCGCAGCCCGGCGAGGGTCTCGCTGCGGAAGCGGTGCAGCAGCCACTCGGCGGGCCCCATGCTGAGGGTGAGCGCGACGGCGGACGGCGCGGCGACGGCGGCGCCGGTCAGCCCGCCGAGGACGTCACCGAGGGCCGTGTACAGGACGAGGACTCCGACGCCGAGCCCGGACAGCCCGTGCGGCACGGACGCGACCAGCCGCGGCGCGGCGAGCGGCGGTCGCCTCCTTCGGGCCGCTCTCAGCAGGCAGAGGCGGCCTGCGCCCGAAGCCCGCGGCACCCCGTCGGGAGCCGGGCGTGCGCCGGCGGCGGACACGGGCCGCACGCCCGCCGTGCCGCCGTCGCCGGCGCGCTCGGAGACGGGCGCCCGACCGGCGATCGAGCTCAGCCTGCCCGCCACCACGTCGACAGGTCGGGGACGGCCTCCTTCCGCACCGGGCCGGCGGGTGGGCCACCCGTGCCGGAAGCCGCGCAGCGCACCCTGTGACCTCGCGCCCGGTAGCCGCGTCACCGTGCCGGTGGCCGGGTGCGTGCCGCACGCGGACCGTGCCCCGGCCGTGCCGCCGTCACCGGCGGCCGGCCCCGCATCCCCGCGCGGGCGCTGCCCGGCCGGGGCGCGGGGGTCCCGTCGTCCTGGCCCGTCGCGCCGGACGCGCCCCCGCACTCCGCGCAGACGCACACCTGCCCCGGCCGCCGGGCGCAGCACCGCCGTCGCCGTCGCCAGGGCCGCCGTCAGCGACGCCAGCAGCAGGCCCGTGCGCGCCCACAGCGGTATCGCTTCGTGGAGCAGGACCAGGACCGTACCCGACGGGAGGGGCGACAGGCACCAGAGCAGGGCCCGTTCGCGGTCCAGGACCAGCAGGGGCGTCGCCGCCGCCAGGTAGAGCGACTGGACCGCGGCGAACACCGCGGACGGCCACTGGCCCGCTCCGGTGCACAGCAGCGCCGCCGCCGTGCCGAGCACGGCCCCCGCCGGGGCGCCGGCGCGCAGGCAGCGGACGGCCGAGGCCCGGTCGCCGAGGCCGAGCCACGCGTAGGCCCGGTGGGACAGCGCCTGGTTCCACGTCCAGCCCGTCAGCGCGCCCGCGAGCAGCGGCGCCAGGGCCGCTCCCGCGAGGAGCGGCGCGGCCAGGACGTAGGCGAGGCCGGGCAGCGCGAACACGAGACCGCGCAGCAGGCAGCCGAGCAGTCCCACCTGCCAGGGGTCGGCGGGCGGTCCGGGAGGCTCGGGGTGGGCGCGGGGGACCTTGGCGTACAGCTCCTCCGCCAGCGTGAAGGAGTCCGGGCGGCCGTAGGTGAGCCGGATGTGGTCGTCCGTCATGCCGTCGGACTCGAGCACCGCCGCGATCTCGTCGGGGTGCACGGCCGCGGCGAGGACGTCGTGCAGCCGCTCCGCGAGCGCGTCCACCGGGTCGGCCGCCGTCCCGCCGCGCTGCCGCGGCAGGACGGGCAGGGCGTCGGCCCGCGGCCCCGGCCCCTGCCACAGGGGACCGCTCACCCGGCCACCGCCTCGGCGTACCGAAGCTGTGCCACGGGCTCCGGGAAGCCGGCCAGTTCGCGGTAGATGCGGCGGAAGCCGTCGACCGACCGCGTCAGCGTGAACCGGTCGACGACCCGCTGCCGGGCCCGCCGCCCCAGCTCCGCGCGCCGCCCGGCGTCCCTCAGCAGGCCGAGCGTCGCCTCGGCCATCAGCGCCGGTTCACGCGGCGGCACCACGAGGCCGGTGTCCCCGACCGCCTCCCGCACGCCGCCCACGTCCGTGGACACGGTCGCCCGCCCGCAGGACATCGCCTCGATGAGCGAGAAGGGGAACCCCTCGCTGATCGAGGAGAGCAGCACCACGCTGCCCGCCGCGTACGCCCGCGCCACGTCACCGACCCGGCCCTCCCACGCGATGCCGTCCACGACGCCCAGTTCGGCCGCGAGCTTCTCCAGCCGGACCCGGTACGCCTCCCCGCCCGCGGGCACGCCGCCGAACAACCGGAGCCGTACGGCGGGCAGTTCGGCGCGCACCATCGCGTACGCGCGGATCAGCGTCTCCAGGTCCTTGATGGGGTCGATCCGGCCGGCCCAGGAGAGGGTGGGCACGTCGGGTTCGGGCCCGGCGTCGGGGAAGGCGTGCGGGTCGACGCCGTTGTAGACGGTGCGGATGCGCTCCGGGGGCGCGCCGCCCCGCTCCTCCCAGCGCCGGTTGTACCGGTTGCAGGGGGTGATCAGGTCCGCCCGCCGGTAGCCGAGCGAGTTCAGCTCCCGGTAGAAGCTGAGCATCAGCGTCTTCACGGGCGCGCGCTGCGCCTGGGCGCGGTAGCCGAGATAGCGCTCGCGCAGGTAGATGCCGTGCTCGGTGAGCAGGAAGGGCACACCGTCGACGTGCTGGGCGGCGAGTGCCGGGAGCGTGGCGAGCCCGGCGCTGACGGCGTGCGCGATCGCGTCGTCGGGTATCCGCGCCGCCAGCGGGCGCAGCGCGTGCTCCAGGAGGTCGGTGGCGGTGAGCGCGTCGTGCACGGTGGGCCCGGTCGCGGAGATCTCCAGGTGCGGCATCGTCCAGAGCCGTATCAGGGAGCGCAGCACGGACTCGGAGCGCAGCGCCGCCGTCAGCCCGCCGTCGCGTGCGTAGCCGGTGAGTTCGTCCAGCGCCGCGCCGAAGTCGCAGTCGGCGGCCGGGTCGAGCAGCGACAGCAGGAAGCGTTCGTAGACGTCGAGGAAGCGGCGGCGTTCCCGCCGTGGCAGCCGCCGGCGGGCGGGCTCGGGGCCCCACAGCGGGAAGGAGGTGTGCCGGTAGACGTTCGGCGGCAGTTCCCAGGCGACCGGCTCGCGCCCGCTGCCGGTGAGGGCGACGACCTGGAAGTCGACCTCCGGCATGCCGCGCACGAGCTGGTCGCACCAGGTGGACACGCCCCCGTGGACGTGCGGATAGGTGCCTTCGGTGAGCATGGTGACATGGCGGCCACAGCTCAGCATGGTTCGTCCCCCCAGGACAGCGGTCGGCGAGCGGTCGATACGTCGAGGGCTCAGCGGCTCAGGACGGGAGCCTCAGCGTGATCGCCGACTGGAGCGGTGCGGGCGTGGTCCAGGCGGACCGCGCCCCGGCGTAGGCGGTGCCGAACGCCGTGGTGGTCAACAGAAGTTGCTTGCGGGTGCCGTCCGGCGCGGTGACGGGTGCGGCCACGCCCGACGGCGCCTTGACGGTGACGGTGCCGCCGATGCGGTACGCGGTGACCCTGCCCTGCGCCAGCGCCCTGCTCCAGGCGGCGCGCCGCGCGAGCTCGGTGCCGGTGTCCCGCTGGCGCGGGTTGACAAGTGGGGTGTTCTGCGCGAACAGGACGCGGTAGTCGGCGAGCACCTTGTCGAGCACCGGGTAGAGGATACGTTCCTCCGCGAGGTTGGACTGGTGGACGTAGTGCGGGCGGGGGTCGTTGGCGACGACGTGGCCCAGCGCGGTGCGGGCCTCCTGCGGCACGATGTACGACGCGTAGCCGGTGGCGGTGTCGAGCGGCTCGGGCAGGCAGGTGGAGGACGGGTCGGTCTCGCAGACGCCGCTGCCCCCGTCGGCCGCCGAGCTGTAGATCCAGTTGTACTCGTCCGTCATCTCGGCCGCGGTGCCCACGTTGTAGTACACGTTCATCGGGTGGCGGGGAACGGTCCGGGCGGCGCCCACGGGACGCTGCTGCGGTTCGCGGGAATTGTCGCTCGCGATCCATGTGACGCCGTTGTCGGCGAGGGCGCCCGCGAGGTTCGGGTTGTCCACCGGCTGCTGCGGCAGCGTCCTGAGACCGGAGTGCTCGCCGGTGACGAGCTCGGCGCGGTCGACGGCGAGGCCCTTGCGCACGGCCCAGTCGTGGTTGTCGCGGATCTGCGCGGAGATCTCGGCGCGGCTGGTCCAGCGCGTGTTGCCCGCGGCGTCCTTCGCGCACTGCCACGGCACGACGGACACGTCCTGGACGCAGCCGAGGAAGGGGTGGGTGTAGGTGTGGTTGATCCAGCGGTACTGCGCCTTGTCGGCGAGGAGCCGGTCGGTGAGCGGGTCGCTGCCTCCGTGCTCGGCCCTCCACTCCTCGCCCGCGCCCGCGTTGTGCACCATGTCGAGCGTGAAGCCGGCGGTGCGCTGCCAGGCCGCGGCGTACGCGGCGTCGTCCGCGGTCATACGGATCGGGGCCGTCTCCTCTCCGGCGCCGGTGCAGTCGAAGTCGCCGGGGGTGCAGTTGCGGTCGGTGTCCCAGCGGGCGTCGGGCGCGAAGACGTCGTCGACGTGCACGGAGAAGTACTGGCGGCTCTGCCCGAGGTGGACGCCCTGGGTGAGCCATTCGACGATGCCGCGGGCCAGGACCCGGAACTGCCGCTGGTGCCGGTTGTAGGCGAAGGTCACCACCAGCTCGCTGCGTCCGTCGTGGGCGTACTCGCCGATGAGGCTGCCGCGCGCGGTTCCGTCGCCGACGGGCGTGTCCAGGTAGCTGGTGAACCCTTCGCGCGGCCGGCCGGCATAGCCGTAGCTCTCCGTCACCGTCGGCGAGTTGTCCTCGAAAGCGACGGGCCCGTCGAGGTAGTGGAAGGGACCGGAGCGGCCGGCCGCGGTGAGGGCGCTCGGGGCGCCGTCGAGGGCGCCCGCGTATCCGCCGACGTCCACGTACTCCAGGCCGACCCGCGGATGCGACCAGGTGTGGGCGTCGACCTGACGAATCCCGAACGTCCTCTCGTACGCGAAAAGCGCCGCGTTCTCGTCCGCCCCGCGGGCCGTGTCCGCGCCGAACGGGTCCTCGTCCGGGACGACCACGCCCTGGTACTTCGCGCGCGGCCGGCCGTCGAGGGTGTCGCTCAGGAACGCGGCGTCCACGACGGGCCGGCCGGGGTCGGTCAGGTCGACCTTCCGGTACGGCACCCCCGTGCTCTGCAGTTCCGAGACGATCGCGTCGACCGCGCCGCCGCCGTCGTCGACGACGAGGACGGTCAGATCGATCCGGGGCAGCGGTGCGGCGGCGGCCGAGGCCGCCGGGACCGCCGTCGCCAGCGAGGCGGCGGCGACGACCGCCGCGGCGGCTCTGCCCATGCGTGATCCGTGCAACTCCATGATTCCCCCCTTGCATGCCCTCCCCGGGCACGGTCAGCCACGAGGAGGATCCGTGGAGATGATGCAAAGGAACACGGCGTCCCCTTGCCCGAACGGCCCGACTGTGGCTGACCTCTCACGGCCTTTGGCTCAAAGATGAAAGAGACACCACGCACGAGTGAACCGCCGTCGCCGTGAGCGAGGCGTACGACCGCGCGTAGGCTCTTCCCCGTCGTGGGATGCCGATCCATCCCCGTGTACGGCCGCTGCGGCCTCGGAACTCAACGGAAGCGAGATTTCACCACCGTGACTGCTCTCACTCTCAGCACTGCCGGCGCGGCGACGCTGCGCGCCGACGCCGTCGTCGTCGGTGTCGCCAAGGGGGCCAAGGGCCCGGTGGTCGCACCGGGCGCGGAGGCCGTGGACCAGGCGTTCGACGGCAGGCTCGCCGCCGTCCTGGAGACCCTCGGCGCGAGTGGTGCCGAGGGCGAAGTGACCAAGCTCCCCGCACCCGTCGGCGTCAAGTCGCCGGTCGTCCTGGCGGTGGGGCTCGGCGCGGCGCCCGAGCAGGACGAGGCGTACGAGACCGAGGCGCTGCGGCGTGCGGCCGGCAGCGCGGCCCGCGCGCTGGCCGGCTCGAAGAAGGCCGCCTTCGCGCTGCCGATAGAGGCGGTCGAGGACGCGGAGGCCATCGCCGAGGGCGCGCTGCTGGGCGCGTACGCGTTCACCGCCTACCAGGAGAACGGCAAGAACGGCAAGAAGCCGCTGGCCGAGGTGGCGCTGCTCGGCGCGAAGCCGCGCGACAAGGCGTTCAAGGCCGCCGCCGAGCGCGCGATCGCCCTCACCGAGGAGATCAACCGCGCCCGCGACCTGATCAACACCCCGCCGAACGACCTCACCCCCGAGTCCTTCGCCGCCATCGCCACCGCGGCCGGCAAGGAGCACGGCATCAAGGTGCAGGTGCTCGACGAGAAGGCGCTGGCCAAGGGCGGCTTCGGCGGCATCCTCGGCGTCGGCCAGGGCTCGCAGAACCCGCCGCGCCTGGTGAAGCTGTCCTACACACACTCCAAGGGCGCCAAGCACCTGGCCCTGGTCGGCAAGGGCATCACGTACGACTCGGGCGGCATCTCCCTGAAGCCCGCCGGCCACAACGAGACGATGAAGTGCGACATGAGCGGCGCCGCCGCGGTGTTCGCCGCCGTCGTCGCGGCCGCCCGCCTGGGCCTCGAGGTCAACGTCACCGCCTGGCTGGCGCTCGCCGAGAACATGCCGTCCGGCTCGGCCACCCGCCCCGGTGACGTGCTGCGCATGTACAGCGGCAAGACGGTCGAGGTGCTCAACACCGACGCCGAGGGCCGCCTGGTGCTCGCCGACGCGCTGACGAAGGCGTCGGAGGAGAACCCCGACGCGATCGTCGACGTGGCGACGCTGACCGGAGCGATGGTGCTGGCGCTCGGCAACCGCACCTTCGGCATCATGGCGAACGACGACGCCTTCCGTACGGCCGTCCACGAGATCGCCGAGGAGGTGGGCGAGGCGTCCTGGCCGATGCCGCTCCCCGCCGACCTGCGCAAGGGCATGGACTCGCCGACCGCCGACATCGCCAACATGGGCGAGCGCATGGGCGGCGGCCTGGTGGCCGGCCTCTTCCTGAAGGAGTTCGTCGGCGAGGGCATCACCTGGGCGCACCTGGACATCGCGGGACCGGCCTTCCACGAGGGCGCGCCGTACGGCTACACGCCCAAGGGCGGCACCGGCTCGGCGGTCCGCACGCTGGTCAAGCTGGCGGAGCGCACGGCCGCCGGCGACCTGGGCTGAGGCGTCTGTCCGGGGGCTCTGCCCCCGGACCCTCCCCCTACGGCCTGGCGGCCGTGGGACGGAACCCTGCCTACGCCCCGCGGGCGTGGGGGAGCCCCAGCACCTCGATCTCGCGGGGCTGGATCTCGCGGAGCGAGGTCCAGCCCGTCCGAGGCACCTCCACGGCCGCCAGGCGTACGCGGCCTGCGGCGAAGCCGCAGTTACGGGACGGAGTGGGGAAAGGGCCCGCGCAGCGGACCGCCCCCATACCCCCCGGTAGCCGCACAACGCGTTCAAGCTCACTGTCTCAAGCTCCGGCCCCGCGTCCCGCCGCCCGTCGACAAGTGCGAAGATGGGTTCTCGGCAGGACAGGGCCCCCACCACAGGGCCGAAGACTAAGCGGCCGAACACCAGCCGCCGCCCGTCATCGACGACGGCGAACGGCGCACATGCATGGAGGACGTGACGTGGCGAACGACGCCAGCACCGTTTTCGACCTAGTGATCCTCGGCGGCGGTAGCGGCGGTTACGCTGCGGCGCTGCGCGGAGCTCAGCTGGGCCTGGACGTCGCACTGATCGAAAAGAACAAGCTCGGCGGCACCTGCCTGCACAACGGTTGCATTCCGACCAAGGCTCTGCTGCACGCCGGTGAGATCGCCGACCAGGCTCGCGAGGCCGAGCAGTTCGGTGTCAAGACCTCGTTCGAGGGCATCGACATCGCCGGTGTCCACAAGTACAAGGACGACGTGATCTCCGGCCTGTACAAGGGCCTGCAGGGTCTGGTCGCCTCCCGCAAGGTGACCTACATCGAGGGCGAGGGCCGCCTGTCCTCCCCCACCTCCGTCGACGTCAACGGCCAGCGCGTCCAGGGCCGCCACGTCCTGCTGGCGACCGGCTCCGTGCCGAAGTCGCTGCCGGGTCTGGACATCGACGGCAACCGCATCATCTCCTCGGACCACGCCCTCAAGCTGGACCGCGTCCCGCAGTCCGCGATCATCCTGGGCGGCGGCGTCATCGGCGTCGAGTTCGCCTCGGCGTGGAAGTCCTTCGGCACCGACGTCACCGTCATCGAGGGCCTCAAGCACCTGGTCCCGGTCGAGGACGAGAACTCTTCGAAGCTTCTTGAGCGCGCGTTCCGCAAGCGCGGCATCAAGTTCAACCTCGGCACCTTCTTCGAGAAGGCCGAGTACACCGAGACCGGTGTGCGCGTCACCCTCGCGGACGGCAAGACCTTCGAGGCCGAGGTCCTGCTGGTCGCCATCGGCCGCGGCCCGGTCTCGGCCGGTCTCGGCTACGAGGAGCAGGGCGTCGCGATGGACCGCGGCTACGTCCTGGTCGACGAGTACATGCAGACCAACGTCCCCACCGTCTCCGCGGTCGGCGACCTGGTCCCGACGCTCCAGCTCGCGCACGTCGGCTTCGCCGAGGGCATCCTGGTGGCGGAGCGGCTGGCCGGTCTCAAGACCGTCCCGATCGACTACGACGGCGTGCCGCGGGTGACGTACTGCCACCCCGAGGTCGCCTCCGTCGGTATCACCGAGGCCAAGGCCAAGGAGATCTACGGTGCGGACAAGGTCGTCGCCCTGAAGTACAACCTCGCGGGCAACGGCAAGAGCAAGATCCTCAAGACCGCGGGCGAGATCAAGCTCGTCCAGGTCAAGGACGGTGCCGTGGTCGGCGTCCACATGGTCGGTGACCGTATGGGCGAGCAGGTCGGCGAAGCGCAGCTGATCTACAACTGGGAGGCTCTGCCGGCCGAGGTCGCGCAGCTCATCCACGCGCACCCGACGCAGAACGAGGCCCTCGGCGAGGCCCACCTGGCCCTGGCCGGCAAGCCGCTGCACTCCCACGACTGATCAGTCCGGGCGCGACGACCACTTCCGCACTTCCCCTCGCTCCTGCTTCGCACGAGCTGGGGAGACCCACCGTAAGGAGCAACTGAAACCATGGCGGTTTCCGTAACCCTTCCGGCGCTCGGCGAGAGCGTCACCGAGGGCACCGTCACCCGCTGGCTGAAGGCCGAGGGTGAGCGCGTCGAGGCCGACGAGCCGCTGCTCGAGGTCTCCACCGACAAGGTCGACACCGAGATCCCGGCCCCGGCCGCCGGTGTCCTGGCCTCCATCAAGGTCGCCGAGGACGAGACCGTCGAGGTCGGCGCCGAGCTGGCCGTCATCGACGACGGCACGGGTGCGCCTGCTGCCGCCCCGGCTCCGGCCGCCGCCGAGGCCCCGGCCCCGGCCCCGGCCCAGGAGGCCCCGCAGGCCGCCCCGTCCACCGAGGTCGCCGCTCCGGCTCCGGCCCCGACGGCCGAGGCCGCGTCCGGCGGCGGTTCCGCCGCCGGCACCGACGTCGTCCTCCCCGCGCTCGGCGAGAGCGTCACCGAGGGCACCGTCACCCGCTGGCTGAAGGAGGTCGGCGAGGAGGTCACGGAGGACGAGCCCCTGCTCGAGGTCTCCACCGACAAGGTCGACACCGAGATCCCGGCCCCGGCTTCCGGTGTGCTGCTGGAGATCGTGGTCGGAGAGGACGAGACCGCCGAGGTCGGCGCCAAGCTGGCCGTCATCGGCGCTCCG
>NZ_JABZEE010000089.1 GCF_013387495.1 Streptomyces sp. PKU-EA00015
AAGATCCGTTTGAAGACGGACCCTAGTCGCGCCCTGCGGGACCGCATCAACGAGACATCCCTCCTCGACCGCTGCGTCGACGACATCAAGCGCCTGCTCCTGCCGGCTGCCGAGGTACGTGCCCTGCCTGCCGACCACCAGGACGTCGTCACGCTACAGAGCGACGGCGGTCACGAGGTGGACGCCGGGCGCAACTACGGAGACGGCGACGGGGAGTACGACGAGGACGAGGCGATGCCCTGGTGACCGTGATCGTCCTCACCAACTGCCCCGCCGGACTGCGCGGCTTCCTCACACGCTGGCTGCTCGAGATCTCCGCAGGCGTCTTCATCGGCAACCCGTCGGCCCGAATCCGAGACGCCCTCTGGGACGAAGTGCGGCAGTACGCCGTCCAGGGCCGCGCCCTACCGGCGTATACGACGAACAACGAACAGGGCTTCACCTTCCGCACCCATGACCACAACTGGCACCCGGTCGGCCACGAGGGCGTCACCTCATCCGCCGGCCGAGCGCCAAGGAGGGTCGTCGGGTCGCCGACAGGAAAGTGGCGGGCTGGAGCAAGGCTTCCAAGCGACGCCGTTTCGGAAGGACGTAGTGCAATTGAGGCATTTTGCTTAATTGCCGGAATCTGTGAAAGTGTCGAAAAACACCGTGCGCCCGTACTGAACCTGCAGGTCGCGCAGTCTGCTCCCCGCACCCGCGGGGATGGTCCCTTCGGCAAAATGAGGGTGTTTCAGACGTCCAGTCGTTTGCAATAACTCATGAAACATGATCGCCGCAGGTGGACCGCCGGGCGGGCGGGTTTTCACAGGCGACCACCTACGAAACAGCAGTTCCTCTGCTGTGTTTCCGGGCGGCGGCCCAGCCCCTTCGCGGTCAGCTCTGGATCACGAGGCAGGCGGCATCAGGTCATGGGCAAGTGCGTCTAGGTCGGCGAGGCGGGAGGCGGGGGCGAGGCGGGAAGCGGTGGCGACGAGAATGAGTTCAGTTATGGCGATTTCGTGGGTGAGGGGCGCGATCGGTCCTGCGGCCTCGCGTGGGAGGCGGATCAGTACTTCGGCTTGGTCCGCGAGGGGTGATTCCCAAGCGTCGGTGACCAGGACGAGGCGGGCGCCGCGGGACCGGGCTGCGTGGACGTAGCGTGCGGTGTCGGCGGAGTAGCGGCGAAAGTCGTAGGCGACAACCACGTCGGACGGCCCCATGTCGAGCAGGGTGCGTGCACGCGCTGGAGGGGAGTCGGGGACTCGGTGCGCGCCGGCTCGCAGACCTGCGAGCTGGCGGATCAGGTACTCCGCGGCAAGTTCGCTCAAGGGGCCGCCAAGAGCCCACACTCCGCCGGCCTCGGCGAGGCAGGCGGCCGTCGTGGCCAGCAGGGGCTCGGTCGCGGCAGCGAGTGCACCTTCCATGCCGGTCCGCAGGTCCTCTCCTGCTCTATGGGTATCGGGCCGCTGCGTGACGAACTCTCGGAGCCTGGAGTGGTCCTGCTCCCGGGCGGCGGCCCGCACGGCGCCCTGGAATTCGGCAAAGCTGCCAAAGCCCAGGCGTCCGACCAGGCGTGAGGCGGTCGGCGGGCTGACCCCGGCACGATCCGCGAGCGCCCGGAGTGAGCCGAGTGCCGCGAACGGATAGTCGTCCAGAAGTACGCGGACGACCGCACGCTCACCAGGCGGTAGCTCGGAATAGACCTCGCCGAGACGGGTTACCAGAGGTTCCATGCTGACATACGTTACATCATTGCGCTGTTGACATGCATAGAGAAACGAATGTTACGGTCTCGTTCCATGGAAACCTGGCATGGTCTGATGAACAGCGGCTATCGGCGCTGGCTGCCCGTCACCGACAGCACTCCTGCGGTATCCCTTCACGAGGGCAACACTCCGTTGCTCCGCTCGGACCGCCTGTCCTCGCTGACAGGCTGCGAGATCTGGCTGAAGGTCGAAGGTGCCAACCCCACCGGGTCGTTTAAGGACCGCGGGATGACCGTGGCCGTGAGCAACGCGGCCGAGAAGGGTGCCGAGGTGGTCATCTGCGCCTCGACCGGAAACACCAGTGCCTCAGCAGCCGCCTATGCGGCCCGAGCCGGAATCGCGTGCGCTGTGCTGGTACCCAAGGGGGCGATCGCGCTCGGCAAGCTCGCCCAGGTCGTGCGATACGGAGCGGAAATCGTCGAGGTTGCCGGAACCTTCGACGACTGTCTTCGGATCGCCCGCGACCTTGCCAAGCACCACCCCGTCGCGCTGGTCAACTCAGTCAACAATCAATGGCGGCTGGCAGGGCAGAAGACGGCCGCCTACGAAGTCGTCGACGCCCTGGGCGATGCGCCGGACATCCACTGCCTGCCGGTGGGCAACGGCGGAAACATCACTGCCACCTGGAGCGGCTATCAGACCTACGCCGCCGAAGGCATCACTCAACGCCTGCCGCAGATGTGGGGATTCCAGGCTGCGGGCGCGGCACCACTCGTCCACGGCGTACCGGTCACCACACCCGATACCGCCGCGAGTGCCATACGCGTAGGCAACCCAGCGTCCTGGAACGGCGCCACCAGCGCCCGCGACCAATCTCATGGATTAATCCGCGCGGTGACCGATGAGCAGATCTTTGACGCCTACCGCATGGTCGCTCGCCACGACGGCGTGTTCGCCGAGCCCGCCTCAGCCGCTGGAATCGCCGGCGTCCTCGACCAGCAGCGCAAAGGCCGCCTGGCCCCGGGACAGAAAATCGTGGTCACCCTCAGCGGCAACGGGCTCAAGGACCTCGACGCATCCATGCGCGACGGCTACGCCTCAACCCAGACCTCGACATCCACTGCTGACGTGGCCCGTGCCCTGAACCTGATCACATGAGACGGGGCCTGCGCGGCCGCGTTCGTCCGAGGTCGGCAAGGTCCTGGAAGCACCTCATCGCTTCTCCGCCCGCGATCGGTGGGCAGCGTCCGCCGGGGTTCGGGGGCGGGGCACCGTGAGCCCCCAGGTCGAGGCGCTTGTCCATGTCCAGGCGGAAGGTGCCGTACGGGTTGACGTTGGACCAGAACAGTGCGGTCAGGCCGCGCCGGTCCTCGTCGCTCAGCTTCTTCGCCCAGGCCGGTTCGGCCAGGACCTGCTGTACCAGCAGGGTGTTGACGTGGACGAGCGCGGACTGGAGCAAGTGCAGGGCGAGCATCGAGGTCTCGGCGTGCCCCTTGTCCGGGCCGGTCAGGGCGCCGTCCTTGCCGTAGTGGAGCACGGTGTTCGCGCTGTTCCAGTTCTCCACGACCTGGAGCCCGCCGTGGATCTCCCGGCGCAGGCCGGGACTGGCGAGGTAGTCGCAGGCGAAGACTGTACGAACTGCGCGGCCGAGTTCTTCGAGGGCCTGGTAGGTGGGGTGCTTGGGGCCGCCGCGGGTGAAGCGGCGCAGGACCCGCTCCGCCTCGGCGGTGCCGAGGCGGAGCGCGGTGGCGTACTTGACCATCTGGTCGTATTGCTGCTCGATCAGCTCCCAGCGGATCGGCCGCGTTAGCGAGGCGCCGAACGTCGGCGGCCAGCCGGGCGGGGTGTCGTCTGGGCGGTACAGGCGGATGCAGCAGCAGCGCGAAGACGCGCTCTACCCCACCGCTTGGTACCCAGTCCCGAGCCGTGCTGGGTGTTCCGGTGAGCGATCACTGGGCGGATGCCGAGGTCGCGCACCAGCCGACGGTGCTTGTCGTGGTCGTAGCCTCGGTCTGCTAGGACCACACCCGGGCGCCGCCGAGGCCTGCCGCGCTTACCGCGCACCGGCGGGACGGCCTGCAGCAGTGGGATCAGCTGGGTACCGTCGTTACGGTTGCGGCCGGTCAGGGTGAAGGCGAGCGGGATCCCGGTGCCGTCCGTGATCACATGGTGCTTGCTGCCTGTCCTGCCTCGATCCACAGGGCTCCGTCCCGTCTTCCCGCCTCCTTTGAGGGCTTTGATGTGGGAAGAGTCCACTGCTGCGTGAGAGAAGTCGAGTGCGTCTGCTGCCCGAAGACTCGCGAGCAGAGTTTCATGCAGCCGCTGCCAGACACCGGCTTCCTGCCACTCGACCAAGCGACGCCAGCAGGTCATCCCCGAGCCGAAGCCCAGCTCTTGCGGCAGGTGTTCCCACGCGATGCCCGTCTGCAGCACGAAGATGATCCCCTGCAGGACTAAACGATCGTCGCGCCGCTTGCGACCGGGATAGCGGAAGCGGCGTTCGACCTTCGGCAGCAGCGGCTTGACCACCGTCCACAGTTCGTCGCTGACCTCCCAAGGCTTCGGCCGTGCCAATTCCGCGCCTCCACAGACGTTGATTAACTTGGTCCCGAGTGGAACAACCAGATCGTTGATCATCGTGTTCCTGGACTGGGCGGGTTCCGCCGTCCGCCCGCTAGTTTCTGTTCAGGGTTCGGGTCACCCCCGCGACGACTGCTGTGGTGAGTACCCAGCCTGCGGCGATCAGCACGTAGGCCAGCCACTGGGAGCCGCTGTCCGTCCAGTACCAGGCGGTGCGCTGACCAAGGCCACCGATGGGAATTAGCAGGTCGAGGGTGTAGACGAAGGACTGGAACGGGGCGCCTTCTCCGGGCTTCACCGGGGTAGGAGAGTGGGCCCCGAATACCAGCGTGCCGAGCAGGGCCAGCGCGATGAGCCACACGCCAGCCAACCACGGTCGGTAGCCGTAACCAACGGTGGCGTCCAGTAGATGACCCCATATGCGTCCCGCAGGATGCAGCGTGCGGCGGCGGTGGCGCTGCTTCGCAAGGAGCACCCGGCGCGCGTCGCCGTCGTGGCCGATCTGCCGGTACCAGCCTGCCAGTTGCTCGTACGGCTGCGGGGCGTAGCCGGGATTCCGGCGGATCCATGCCAGGCGACTGGCGACCTCGTCCCCCGCGGGCATCGTGTCTCCCACAGGCGTTCCGTCCTCCCCTGCCGCCCCGCCTTCCGTGGACGCTGTCTCCCCGAAACGGATGGAGCCGTACGTGAACCCTTCCAGCAGTACTTCCTCCGGCCAGGCCCGCTCGCTGTCCTGGCACCAAGTGGCATGCGCGGAGCGGAGGTCCACCGTACCCGAGGGCGGTGTGGCGGCCCTGAAGTCGAAGTCCCCCACGTGCATCGCTATGCACACCAGGGCGGTGCCGTCGCCATTCAGATGTGCTCCCTCGAAGGTCAGCAGGTCCTCTATGCGAGCACTTCGCAGCCGCACGGTCCCCTGCGCGGTGAATCCCTGGGAGCAGTCCACGGTCGAGGCGGCCACATGGCCTGCGGCGAGTGCGACACCGTCGGCGTTCTCCAGCCGGGCGCCCTGCAGGAACAGGCCCTTGGGCAGGTGTGCGCCAGGCAGCCGCAGCCCGCCCTGCGTGGTGAGTCGCTTGCCGAAGACACCGCCTTCCATGACGAGTCCGCCCGCGAGCACCGCCCACTCTCCGGGGCCCGAGATCCTGGCGTCGGTCAGGATCAACTCCCCGGCCACCCGGGCGTTGATGAGCGTGAGAGAGCCGCCTGCAAGGGTCGACCGCCTCAGGTCGAGGGCGCCGTCGATCCGGGCAAGCCCGGCGTCGATCCCAGGAACCCAGCTGTTCGCGATCCCGATCGTCCGGGTCGCGGCCCCGTACAGGCTCACCGCCTCCTCCAGCCAGCAGTCCTCGAACCAGAACGTGTGACAGATCTCCGCTCCGGACAGGTCGAGGCGGCCGGTGATCCGCGCACCGGCGAGCCGCAAGGCGGCGACGACGCCGGACCGCTCGGCATTCGCGCCGAGCAGCAGCGCCGCCACGACAGCTGCGCGAACAGAGCGTTCGGAGCCCCACTGGGCACCCGCGGCGGGTCCGTCCGCCTCCGACACGCCCGTACGCAGATCCACAAGACGCCCCTCGGGGAAGGCGTCCCACAGTTCACGTTCCGGCTGGGTCAACTCATCGTATGAAAGCACCCGTGCAGGGTAATGACCTGCTCATCCTCAGAGCCCGCCCTGTCGCACGCCAAGTGGGAGACGGATTCATTCTGTTGGTGGTTTAGCTCGGTGAGCAGTGCCTCGTGCAGGCGGGGCCAGACGCCGGCCTCGGTCCAGTCCCGCAGACGTCGCCAGGCGGTCACCCCCAAACAGCCCACCTGGGTGGACATGTCTCTCCAGGTGACTCCCTTGCGTAACACGTAGACGATGGCGACTAGGGTTCGTCTTCAAAGATCATCCGGGTGGTAGATCATGGTGTCGTGGTACGCCGTCATGAACTCACTGACCAGGAGTGGGAGTTACTCGCTCCGCTGATACCCCGGGCCGCAACGGGCAGGCCTCGCGTGGAGGACCGGCAGGTCATCAACGGGATGGTCTACAAGATCCGCACGGGGATCTCCTGGCGTGACCTGCCGGAACGCTACGGGCCGTGGAAGACCGTGTACACCCGCTTCCGCCGCTACGCGCTCGCTGGAGTCTTCACTCGGGCACTGCAGCAGATCCAGGCCCGTGCGGACGCAGAGGGCGACATCGACTGCGACGGGACAGCAGCGCGGTCACCCGCTCAGCAGACCGGCCACCAGTACTGGATACCGCTACGTCAAGGCGCTGGCGAACTTCCTGCAGCGTGACAAACGGCTCCCTCAGCCGGTCCGCGACGCCATGGCCAAACGAGTGCTGAAGGTGCCGGCCCGGGAGAAGGCATACCAGCCCGAGGAGTTCACCGAGATCCGCGTCACGGCCCGGCGGATGTTCCAGGCCGCGCTCCTGCGGGTCCGGGAGAACACCCGGCACCTGGACGACTGGCGGAACGGAGCCTTCGAGACCGGCAGCCGGACTGGCTGATCGGGGAGGCTCCGGAGAGCCTCGCGCGGACGGGGCACGTTCCCCGCTACCGGCAGGCCAGCAGCGGCAAGATGGTGATGGTCAACCGCTACCGGGTGGACCAGGAGGAACTCGCCGAACTGCGCGCCGACCGCGAAGCCCTCGTCCGCGTCGTCAACCAGCTGACCCCGGAGAACCGGCAGCTCCGCCAGCAAGCTCACGGCTCCCGCCCCCGTCGTCCGCATCCTGCCCGCCCAGCCCCGACCACCCGTCGGCTGAGGATTGGGCAGCGCACATCGCCGCCATCAACCTATGGCTTCCCAATCGGTGAGGGCGGGCTCAGCCCGCCCTCACACCAGCTTCGAAACCCCCAGGACTCCGGAGCCGTGTACTTCAGGCTTGGTTTCCGAGCCAGAGCCTCAGCTGTTGGCCAGGGTGCGGTCCAGGAGAGGGAGCAGGCGGTCCCAGTGGTGCTTCAGCCCGGAGGCGCTGAAAGCGTCGGTGTCGGACATGGTGAAGCCGTGGACGGTGCCGGGGTAGATCTCGGAGGTGTAGGTGACACCTGCGGCGTCCAGGGCCTGGTTCAGCTCGCCGAGGGCCTCGGGTGTCATGTCGCCTTCGGCGTGGCCGAGGTGGACCTGGGCGGTGAGCTTGGAGAGTAGGTCGGGCCCGTCGGCGCCCACGGGGCCGTGGAATCCGGCGACGGCGGCCACCTGGCCGGGGTGGGCCGCGGCGGTGCGCATGGCCAGGAGGCCGCCTATGCAGTAGCCGGTCACTGCGACCGGACCGGAGCCGACCTCGGGCTGGGTGGTGAGGAAGCTGAGGTAGGCGTCGGCGTCGCTCAGGACACGTTCGGCGGTGTGCGCCTTGAGCAAGGGCATCAGCTGGGCCATGACCTGGGGCCGGACCTCTGCTCCAATGTGCTCGGGAAGTTCGATCACCGGTGCGGGGCCGTGACGGTAGAAGAAGTTGGGGACGAGCACGTAGTACCCGTGCCCGGCCAGTTCGCGGGCCATCTCCCGCAGCACGGGCCGGATGCCGAAGCCATCCGCGTACATCAGCACCCCTGGATGCCGCTCGCCCTGGTCGGGGAAGGCGGCGAAGGCGTCGGCCTGACCGTCCGTAGTGGGAATCTGCAGCGTCTTGGTGGGCATGAATTCTCCTGTCGTGGTTGATGTGTCGAGCCTGTGATCAACACGACGGAGGCGGAGCCCGCGCACCAGCGCAAAATCTTCGATCGAACAGCGGGCCCGCACTGGCCCGTACGGCGCTCAGAAGAGCACCGGGTCACCAATCCGTGTGTGGCGCAATGCCGTCCCGGTAATCATGCCCACAACATAGTCCACCGAACAAAGCCGACGCCAACACCCCCAGTCCACAGGGCGGTTCGCGAGAATGATCTCGGCCAACACCTCGGATCCCCAACCCGGTCGACGCGCTGCCCGTGACACCAATACTGGTCTTGCGGCTGCACGGTCCTCACCGCACTTCGAAACACTCCCTGGCTTCAACACGCAGGACTTGACAGGAGGGCGACCCGAAGGCGAGGACGTCCGCGCCGCTTCCATCGGTCAACTGTCCGTCTCTACGTGATCAACCGCCTCACCCAGCACCTGTCCTGTCCGTTCTGGACATCATCTGGATCGGGTAGCCATCCCGTGACAACGCACCGGCCCCTGGCATTGCAGCTGCCAGGGGCGGAGGGTTTGCCTGTTGACAGGAAGTCAGCGGTGCATAAGGAGCGGTCAAGCTCCGTGCCGCCCGGCGCCGACTCACTGTGACAGTCGTTCGCCCGCGCACGCCCGGACCTACCTGTGAGGCTTGCACCCCGTTTCCCCTGGTAGACGCGGTGAGCCTGTGAGGTGTGTCCGCCGGCTTTCAAGCGCCGTAGACGCCCCGGCACAGATGGGCCTGCTCGGTATGCACAGCCCCTTCTGATCGTCCACGGACCGGTCGGTGCAGTTCAGGAACAGCCAGGGGAAGTCGGTCAAACTCACCTGTCAAACGGTCAAGATCACCTTTCAGAGGACACCATCTTCGTGAGCTGGAAGGTGACGGGATAGTCGGGCCGTGTGTTCCCCTTCATGGTGGAGGTGAGTTCAGCCCTCGGGGTATCGGGGGCGGTTGCCGGTGTGGTGACCACTGCTTCGGGGGGTGAGGGCATGTGCCTTGATCGTCGCCATCTGTCCGGTGTCCGGGCATCGTCCGAAGGTCGTGACCGTATCCGCCGCACGGCGGAGGCGGCCCGCCGCGGGGTGCCTCGCGTCCTCGTGGACCTCGCCCCGGGGGCAGATCGGACGGCCACCCAAAGTCGTGAACAACCACTGCCACGAGTCCATGACGGTATTGCGTGGTGTGGTCCGGGGGTGGTGCCGTGAGCCAGCCAGCCAGCCAGCCAGCCAGCCAGCCAGCCAGCCAGCCAGCCAGCCAGCCAGCGCAGCATTTGCTTGGCCCTCGGCGGCGCATGGCTGCTGGTCCAGGCTCCTGGTCAACTTTTCCCTGACGACGTCGAGCGCTGTGCTGACCGGCCGGAGCCCGTCCACCCTGATCCGCGCGATGCCGTCGCTCGGCTTGATCGGCGACTCGGTCCGGCGGCTTCCGTTGTCCGCCACCGAGGAGGCCGTCGAGCCGCGGCGCCGCCCGGCCTGAACGGGAACTCGGGATTCGCTCCGGGCGCCAGAGTGCGGGCGGGCTCCTGGGCGAAGCGGGCGGTGACGATCCTGTGCTGCCACGGCCCGTCGACGCGGGCAGGATCTTCTCGTCGACGAGGCAGAAGTACTCCAGCATCAGCTCGGACAGCGTCACGACGTTGAGCCTGCCGGTCTCGCCGAACCGCTGCTCCATACTTCCCGGCTCATCACGCGGGGAGGGAACTCGGCGGCCAGTGACCGTTCGGCGGAGACCAGGAGTGCGGAGATGGGATTGTCGAGCGAGGTGCGGAGGAACTCCCACAGCGCGGCCCCCTGCGGCCACTCGGCGCAGATGAGAGGCAGTCCGCCGGTGACCAGTGCTGCATCGAAGGCGGACGCCGGTTCCAGGCCGAGCATGTCGCGGGATTGAGCGGCCCGAGGATCATCCCGCGCCCTCGCTGGTGGAAGGGCCGGTCGTGGCTGTTCAGCGCCTCCATCACCGACAGATCGGAGCCGACCAGCAGCAGGAGTACCGGCTTGCGGCTGAGCAGCCGGTCCCACGCCCGCTGCAGCATGCCTTCGAAGGCGTCGATCCGGTCCATGAGGTACGGGACTTCGTCGATCACGACCACGCTCGGGCTGTCGTCGGGCAGGATTTCCGCCAGCAGCCGGAACGGGCGTTCCACTGGGTCGGAGCCTCCTCCGCGAACAGGGACCGCTCCGCAGGGTGGAGGAAGCGACGGCGTCGAGCAGTTCCGTCAGCTCGTCCCCCGCTGATCCGCCCGCCGCGGTGAAAAAGAGATACGGGACCTCGGCCCGGCTGAGGAACTCCTCGACCAGGCTCGACTTCCCCACCCGACGCCGCCCGCGCATCAGGATGCACTCGCCGGGCTTCTGGGAACCGCCCCCCTCGCGGACCTTATCGATGGCCGCGCCCAGAACCCGCAGCTCCCGCTCCCGCCCGATGAACCGGCCTTTACAGACCCTTCGGCACCTGCACATACGTGACCCTCGTCTCCACCCCGCTGTCGACCAGGCGGCCGTCCGCGTCGAAGGCCCCGACGCCGTCCGTCATGCCGAAATCGTTGTCGTTGATGATCGCCAGGGTGTCCCGACCCGTGACGGCGATGCCTTCGATCTTGCCGGGGATGCCGTCGAGCGTGCCCAGGTCCACGACCAGACGCTTCCTCAGGACCGGAACTCCGGACGCTGCCGGGTCGTCGAGCTGCTCCAGCGAGGGAGAGGTGGCCGCGTCGTCCCAAGCCGTGCCGAGGATGTTGGCGTCGGGGGTCAGCGGAACGCGCTGCAGCCGCGCTGCCTTGTCGGTGCGCTCCTCGACGAGGAGGGTGTCGCCGTTCAGCGCGACGACGGAGGAGATCTTCAGCTCGCTGGTGTCGTCCTCGCTGGAGTCGACCTCGTTCACCGAGTCGAAGTGGTACGCGTACTCCGCGGTGACCGCTTGCCTCATTGGCGAGAAGCGCAGCAGACGCGCCGTGAGTGACGCATCGCCGGCGTTTTTGTCCGGCACGGAGAGGGGGCTCTGTACGGCCATCACCAGGTCGCCGCCGGGCAGTTGGGCGAGCGCTTCGAAGCCGCGGTTGAGCTTCCGGTGCAACAGGATCCCGGGCAGTGCCTCGACGACCGGATAGTCCGCGCCGCGCAGCTGCAGTCCGTGCGGAACGTAGCGCGTGAGGACCTTCCCGTGCGCGGAGACATGGACCAGAGAGGGCCCGTACTCGTCCACCAGCCAGAAACTGCCGTCCTTGGCGCGCACGATTCCCTCGGTGTCGAGGCCGTTCGCGTCATACCTGAGGGGTGCCTTCGCGTCGTACGTGTACGGGGCCTCGTCGCGCCCCTCCTGGTTGGGCAGGCCCGTGACGGGCTTTCCGGAGGATGTGGTGAGCGGGATCGCGTCGATCACCTTCACGGTGGCTCCGGAGACCCGGATCTTCACGATGGACGGGTCGAAACCGGGGACCGGGAACGTGCGGCGCTTGGTGCCGTCCACGGTGATCAGGCCGTTGGGCCCACGGTCGGTCACCGTCCAGAACTCTCCCTCCCGGTCGGCGGGGTAGATGTCACTGCCGATCCCGCCGAGATCCACTCCGCGATCGTCGTCCACCGTGCCGGGCAGCAGGGAGTTGCTGAACTCGGCGAGTGGAATGTCGCCGAGTGCGGCGGTGGCGGTGACCCGTGGCTCCGTGGGGCGGTCCTTGGTCTGCGCTCCTGTCGCTGTGCCGGCCACCGCTACCGCGGCGATCACGGCGAGTGGCACACCTGCGGAAACGTAACGGCGGACGCGGCGCCGACCGGCGGCGTGCGGGAACATCGGGCCTCCTGGGACGGAAGGTCGTGACGGCGGCCAGGATTCGCCGCTTCCCTCAACTGAGGGAGACGGCAAGGTGAACCACGGACAACGCTTCGACGGCGCCTCCCGCCGGGGGACCAAAGGCGCCACCGTCACCCCAACCGCCATCGCCACAGCACGCGGCGCGCCGCCTGGCGCGGCCGGGCCGGGTGAAGAAAATGGCCGGGCCGCGCCGTCGATGCGGCGCGCGCCCGAGCCGTGCGCGGCAGGAGCGCCTTGATGGAGTGGAGAATCTCTTACCGCGCTGGGAACAGCTGCTTGCACACCACTTCCGCACCACTGAGCCCTGATGCGCCCATCGTCCACCTCCATGGCGGCCGGGCGCGCTGCCCTGAAAGGGTCTGGACAACGCAAAGGCCCGGTTGGGGATCACCCCCCTGGCCTGGGCCTTCACTGTGGAGCGAGTTACGGGAATCGAACCCGCGCTCCGAGGTTCGGAATCACAAGGTCGCAACGAATCGTCCGCGGCCCGCTGGTCTGCGTATACGCTCCGCACAGCTTGTGGCTGTCGCTGCTCTCGAGTTGTCGGCACTGCCTGTGAGTGCCCGCTCGTTCTGGCATGGATCGGCACGTTCTGGCACGTTCAGCCAGGAGTGCGCCACGGCACTGGGGCCAGTTCAGGGACGTGAGGACCGTTGAATCAATCCCCATGACGTCACCACGCGTGACGTGAGGTGCCGTTAGGGGTAACGTGTGCCGTACACTTTTCAGCCTGCTGGCCGATACACAACCAGGGACTGTGATGCAGGAACGTCTGATGTTGCCCGCTCATGCCCATCAGGACATAGTGCCCGCCGACCTCCAGGCGTGGCATGTTCCTGACATTATGGGCGCGCGTGGCAAGGCAGTTGAGCGCCACATGGTGCTTCTGGCGGTGTTGCCGGCCGTGCTGGTCGCGATCATCGGAGCCGCAGGCGCTGCTCTCCTGTTCACCGCAGGCGTGGGCCACGTCGACAAGAGTGCCTTCTGGGGTCTGCTCAATGGCACGCTGCTGCTCGTCTGCGTGATCCTGTCGGGCGCAGCGTTCATCGCCGCGGGGAAGGCGCGGGCCTTGGCTCGCAGCCATATCGAGTTGAGCTCGTTTGCGGCACGGAGCCAGGCCGAACTGGCCACGTTGCGACGGCAGATGGAGCCTGGCCAACAGCTGGCAGAAAATCAGCGGCATCAGCCAGGCCCGTTGCCCGAGCGGACGGGTGATGCGCTGGAACGGCCGGGGCAAGAGATCGCATCCGCTCAGCGCGTTGCCGAGGCGACTGCGGTGGAGCTCGGGGCGCGGGAGCGTGGCGGCGAGCACTTCGAGGTCTTCGCCAATCTGGCCCGAAGGCTGGAGTCTCTCGTGCACCGCGAGATCGGGCTGCTGGACGACCTGGAGAACGAGGTCGAGAACCCGGACCTGCTCAAAGGCTTGTTCCATGTGGACCACCTGGCCACCCGTGTCCGGCGATACGCCGAGAATCTGGCCGTGCTCGGCGGCGACGCCTCCTACCGCCAGTGGACCCGACCGGTCAGCATGGCCGATGTGATGCGTTCCGCGGCTGCCGAGATCGAGCAGTACTCGCGGGTCAAGATGGTGCCTCCGGTGGACGGGACGGTGAGCGGGCACGCGGTCGTCGACGTGGTGCACCTGCTGGCGGAGCTAGTGGAGAACGCCACGGTGTTCTCCCGTCCCCAGACGCAGGTGCTGCTGCGTGCCGAGCACGTCACCGCCGGGCTGGCGATCGAGGTCGAGGACCGCGGTCTGGGCATGACCTCCACCGAGCGGGACCAGATGAACGCCCTGCTCGCCTCCCCTGAGAGGATCGCCTTGGGCGAGCTGCTCCAGGACGGTCGCATCGGCCTGTATGTGGTCTCTGTCCTGGCCCGGCGGCACGGCATCGTCGTCCAACTCAAGAGCAATGTCTACGGCGGTACACAGGCGGTGGTGGTGCTGCCGCACGAGCTGCTGGGCCGGGGCCCGGACGTGGTGGAATCACAGCAACAACAGTCGGACCTCACTCCTGCCGTCCCTCATGGACACGACGACGACGCGACGGAGCAGGCACTTGAGCTGGACACGTCTGTCGCTCGGGGTCCGGTACCGGTACCGGCACCGGCGGCCGAACCACTACACGCCACCGTCGCGGCCCCCACGCAGGGAGATGCTCCCCCCGTGCTGCCCCAGCGGCGCCGTCAGGAACACCTCGCCCCGGAATTGCGGCAGTCTCCCCAAACTGTCGTGGTGCCCAAGGAAGACGATCACGATCCCGGCCTGATGGCCGCGTTTCAGAGCGGCGTCCGCCTGGCTGAGGACTCCGAGAAAACTGACACCTCCCCGTCCCTCGGCGGGGAGATCCGACCGGACCCGGCCCCCTAGCAGTTTCACGTCATTGAGGAGAAGTGGGCAGTTGTGGTGAGTGAAGATCTCTCTTGGCTGTTGAGCGGCCTTGTGCAGCGCGTACCGCATACGCGCAGTGCACTGCTGTTGTCCTCGGACGGTCTGGTGATGGCCTCGGATGGACTGGACAAAGACGCGGCGGATCATCTGGCGGCCCTCGCCAGCGGGCTCCACTCTCTGGCGCGCAGTGCCGGCAAGCGATTCGATGACGGCGGTGATGTGCGGCAGGTCGTGACCGAACTCAGCAGCTCGATGCTTTTTGTCTCCGCGGCCGGGCAGGGCGCCCTGTTGGCAGTGCTGGCCGGACGCGAGGCGGATGTGCCGGTGCTGGGCTACGAGATGACCATGATGGTGAAGAGCGTCCGCAGCCACCTGGGGGCCGCTCCCCGTCAGCCGGCGGGGCAGTGAGAGATGCCGGATGACCCGGACGATCCGCATAGGCCGTTGCTCGATGATGCCCTGGGGCGGCTGGTTCGGCCGTACACCGTCAGTGACGGACGCACCAGACCCACCTGCCAATTCGACTTGATGACCATGGTGGTGGCCACGGGTACCGTGCTGCGGACCAACCTCGGGTTGGATCACGGACATGTGCTTGACCTGTGCCGGACGCCGGTCACGGTGGCTGAGATCGCGGGACACACGCGGATGCCGGCAGCGGTGATCAAGGTGCTGCTGTCCGACTTGATGGAGCGTGGGGCGGTCGTCACACGGCGCTTCGACATGGGAACACCGGGGTCATATTCTCCCCCCGATCGAGATCTATTGGAGGCGTTGCGGGATGGGCTCCTCAAACGGCTCTGAGGCACCCGGCGCCGACTCCCTTCCGATGGGGATCAAGGTTTTGGTCGCCGGGGGTTTCGGGGTGGGCAAGACCACCTTTGTGGCAGCAGTGAGCGAGATTGAGCCGCTGAGCACGGAAGAACTGCTGACCGAGGTCAGTGCTGCCACGGACAGGTTGGAGGGGGTGGAGAACAAGGCCACCACCACGGTCGCGATGGACTTCGGCCGGATCACCCTCAGCCCCCACCACGTGCTCTATCTGTTCGGCACGCCCGGTCAGGAGCGTTTTTGGTTCATGTGGGACGAGATGTCCGCCGGTGCGCTCGGTGCGATAGTGCTCGCCGACACCCGTCGGCTGGACCACAGTTTCGCGGCGGTCGACTTCTTTGAAGCGCGAGGCATCAACTTCGTCGTCGCGGTCAATGAGTTCGACGGGGCGCACCGCTATGAGCCGGAAAAGGTGCGGGCGGCGCTGGACCTCAAGCCCGAGGTCCCAGTGGTCCTGTGTGATGCCCGCCTGTCCAGCTCGGGTATTCGGGTTCTGCTTTCCCTCGTGGAGCATCTGATCACTTCAAGGAGTTCGCATGGCTGAGATGGTGTACAAGTCTCCCTTCGGAGGGGAGATAGCGATCGCCGTGCGTCATCTGCTTCTCCCTCCGGAGGACCCTGAGGCAGAGGCGCGGACACGCCGGCTTCGGGAACTGGGGATCGAGGACAAGCCCGTTCCGGAGTTCGATGACTTCGCGCGTGAACTCGCGCAGCGCACCGGGGGGTGTTACGCGGGGGTCAACTTCCTTGTCGACGAGAGCCGTCAGTACTACGCGGGCTTGTACAGCGCGGCCGCCGACACGACCGTGAATCTGGAGGCCCCCCTTCTCGACGATCCCGTGCCCGGCCGGGTGATGCCTCGCGCCTTCGACATTGGTTTCTGCCCGCATGTGGTCAAGCGGCGCAAGGCTCTGGTGCTGGAGGATGTCCGCGACTACCCACGCTTTGCCGGGAACCACGTGGTCGACGCCATTGGGATCCACTCCTACCTGGGCGCTCCGCTGATCGACAACACGGGCATGGTGCTGGGCACGATCTGCGTGGTGGACCAGGATCCGCATCCCTGGGGTCAACAGGGGCTGGAGACCATCAAGACGATGGCGGCCGACCTGGTGGAGCGCATCGAGCGGCGGGCGCACGGCTCGTGAGGAAGCCTGTTCGAGAGGGGGTCTTCGGCCGCCGGCAGGAGCGGGCACGTCTTGTCAGCGGCTGTGCCCGGCCTATCCACCCGCAGCGCCGAGAAGACCAGGTGGACGTGGGCCCGGGGGACGTGTGAACCATGGTTGGTCGCGGTTCGCCGCCCGATCTGGTGCGCACCGGGTGCAGCCCTCGTGGAGTGCTTGCCGTACGGACGGTGCGGACGGTGCCTTGGGCGTCGCATACCTGCGGATACGACGAGCCCGGTGTGCCGGGTGAAGAAGGACTCGGGCTCGCCGAGCGCGGCGCCGAGCAGACGGTCCGACAGTGCCCGCATCTGCGCGAGGTACTCCTCCACGACGGCCCTGAGGGCGGGCACCTCACCTGGCCAGGTGTTGGGCAGGAACCACTCGGCGTCGACGGCCCGGTCGCCGTGGGCTCATCGGCCGCGAAGGACAGGGACCTTGAGACCGGGCGGGGTCTCGATGCCGTCCGCATAGGCGTCGGCCTCCGCGCCGGGGCCCAGCCAGCCCCGCTCGCCGACCCGCACCGCGTACCGCTCCTACACGTCGGCCGGCAGCCCGAAGACCTGGCGGGCGACCGACCGGATCCGCCGGCGCAGCGCGTCGTCCATGCCGTGCCCCGTGACCAGGAGAAAACCGGCTGACTGAAGGGCCCGGTCGACGGTGCGGGCAATCTCGGTCCGGGCCACGGGGTCCTCGGCGAACCAGGGCCGCAGCTCGATGGTGGGGATTGCCACAGACCAACTCTCCAGCGCCCGGACCCTTCGGGCAAGGCGCCCCGCGCCGGACAAAATTCCAGTTTTCCTGCGGGATTGACGAGTTGAAGTCTTTCATGGTGCGGGCAAAACAGACAGGGGATCGCCGACCGGGCGATCCGGAGCAGGGGGAGGCCTTGATGACCGGGCAGGACGGCACGGCGCGAACCGAGTCGGACGGCGACGACATCACACCGGACGACGGCCAGTTACTCGTCGAATTCCCGCCAGGGCGCGGCATCCGGCAGGTCGCGGTCGGTCCCGCCGACCTGCTCCGCCGCTCGGAGGACGCGGTGCACGCCGCCATGGGGACCATCCGTTCCATGGCACAGCGGGTCAACGCAGCAGTCGGCTCGCTGCCGCGACGGCCGGACGAGGTGGAGGTCGAGTTCGGTATCACGTTGGACGCCGAGAGCGGCGCGATGATCGCCAAGGCGGGCGTCGGCGCGGCGCTCACGGTGCGGCTCACCTGGAGCGCGGACAGTCCATGACGGGAGAGCCGAACTCCGGATACCAGGTCAGACTGCAGAATGTGAGGCTCATTACCGTAAGGGTCGCTCTGTCCGACAGCGGGGAGACGCTGGGCAGCGGGGTGGCCATCGCCAGCCGAGGGCTCGTGGTCACCTGCCGCCACGTACTGGAGGCGGGTGGGCTGGACGTACGGGCGTCCGAGCCTCCGGAGGTCGACATCCACTTCCCGGCCGTGGATCACTGGAAGGCCGTCACCCGCCGGGCCAGGGTGGTCGCCTATTGCCAGGACAACGACGACGACATCGTCTGCCTCAAGACTGAGACGCCGATCCCCAATAGCCGAGTGGCCGTACTCGGCGATGCCGCCGCATCTGCATGGAACGAGTTCATCGGCTACGGGTACCGCAGGCTGGGCAAGTACCAAGGGCTCCTCGCCCAGGGGACGATCATGGGCGAGATCGAGGCTCCGGAGGGCCACGCCCTGCTGAAGGAGCCCGTCCAGCTTCGGTCGTCGGGCATCGCCGAGGGCATGAGCGGAGCCCCGGTGCTCGACCGCGTGCGCAACCTGGTCGTCGGCATGATCTCCGAGAAATGGGGCTCGTCGGGAGCGGCCGAGGACCGCGACACCGCCTGGGCGGTCAACGCCCACCTCGTCACCTTTCCGCCGTTCTCGCTGGTCATCCGGGCCGACGTGTTGCCGATGCAGCATGCGGAACCGCCGCAGATGGACGACGAACTACTCCACAGGGTTCAGCTGCCGCGGTCCCACCGGCTGGAGGACGCGCCCGCCTTGCTGAACGAGTGGGTGGGGCGTGAAGCGCTCCTCGCCGAGACCGACCGGGTGGCGGACGACCCGGAGACCTTGGTCGTAGGGCTGATCGGATTCGGCGGCGAGGGCAAGACCACCATCGCCCGCCAGTGGCTCGAAAGCCGGCGCAGAGCGGCCCGGGTCAACGCCGACCAGGACGCGCAGCCGTCCCGCATCTTCTGGTGGACCTTCGCCGAACGCTCTGGGGCCGACGACTTCCTGGAAGCCGCGCTCGACTACGTCAGCGGCGGCCGGATCACCTCCGAGGACTGCGGCGACGGACGGGCCCGCGCCGAGATCATCGCCTCGCTACTGAGCACCCAGCCGTACATCTTCGTGCTGGACGGGCTCGAAGCCGTACAGGAGCAGCGCGGCGACCACTACGGGGCCATACTCAGCCCGGATCTGCGGGATTTCCTCACCTTCTTCGCCACACCCGGCCACCCGTCCTTCTGCCTGATCACCTCCCGGGCACCGGTGGTCGACCTCATCTCCTTCGTGACCCACCGGCAGATACACGTCCCCTCGCTGACCGCCCAGGCGGGCCGTGAACTCCTGGCGACGCTGGGGGTACGCGGCTCCGACGCGGAGCTGGAGCGGGTGGCCCACCAGTGGGGCGGACACGCGCTCACCCTCAGCCTGATCGCGGCCTATCTGGTCAAGCGGTACGGAGGTGACGTGCGCCGGGTCGCTACCTTGCCGCGACCGGATCCGGACCTGCCCCGGGCGGAACTGGTACGGCGCATCCTGAGCCAGTACGACGCGTGGCTGTCGGAGACCGAGCGCGAACTGCTCATCGGGTTCAGCATCTTCCGCACCCCGGTGGGGGAGGAGGCTCTGGAGGCCGTGCTCCCGCAGAACGCGCAAAGCGTGCAGGACGTGCAGGGCGTGCAGGGGGACGTGCAGTGCAGCTCGGCGCTGCCCGTCGCCCATGCCGCCGCACTGGTTCATCTCGTCGACGCCCGGTTGGTGCGGCGCGACCAGGGCGGCCGGCTCGGCACCCACCCCCTGATCCGCGACTACTACTACAAGTCGGCGCGCAGCAGCGTCGACCACACCAGCCTCCACGAGTGGGCCAAGCGCTACTACATGCGCATCGCCGAAGCACGCACCGACCCCCCTGCCACACTCGACGGCCTCGATCCGCTGATCGAGGCCGTCCATCATGCGTGCCGCTCCGGCGCGTACGCCGAGGCGTATCTGCTCATCACGGACCAGCTGTACGCAGGCGATCGAGGCCTGATCACTCGTGAACTCAGCGCGTACGACACGGTCCTGTCCTGCTTCACCGACTTCTTCCCGCGCGGCGACTTCCGGCGCGAGCCCTTCACGACTGGCGGCGACCCGGAGATGCGTGGCTGGGTCCTGCACGAGGTCGCCACCAGTTTCCAGATGTTGGGGCGGCTGTGGGACGCGGTGGTCACACTGCGCCGGGCCGAGGCGGCCTTCCGCGGTCTCGGCCGCTACCACCAGGCTGCGGTCAGCTGCCAGAACCGGGTCGAACTGCACTTGGCCCTCGGGCAGTTGGCTGGCGCGGAGGAGGCTATCGAGAGTGCCTTCGAACTTGCCCGGCGGGGGGGCGACCGTGAGGACGAACTTGTCGCCGAGACCCTGAGCGGCACCCTGCACCACTATCGGGGCGACCACGACGCCGCGGAGGAAGCCTTCGCGTCCGCGCTGCGCCTGGCCCGGGAGTTCACCCCGATCCCCCTCCTGTACAGCTGGAGCGGCATCCATTACGCGGAACATCTGCGCACGACCGGACGGGCCGCGGCCGCGCGCCGGGCCCTGGAGGCCAATCTGACCGTCTGCCGACGGGCCGGCTGGACCGCCGACGAGGCCGCCTGCCTGATCGGACTGGGGGATCTGGCGCTGGACGAGGCGGGTCCGTCCCGCGGCGGTTCGGACAGCGACCCGCGCACCCCCGCCGAGACGGAGGCGCTGCAGCGGGCCCGGACCCACTTCGAGGCGGCCCACGCCATTGCGCGCGGCATCACCCGCCGGGACGTGTTGATCGGTTCGCTGCTCGCGCGGTGCCGCCTGGCCGCGGCCACGGGCCGGTCCGCGAGCGCACGTGGGGACGCGGACCAGGCGCTGGCGATGGCGGGCAACGGCGGATACCGGGTCGCGGAGGTGGAGGCCCGGATCGCCCTGGCCCGTGTCTACCAGGACGTGAGCGACGAGGAGGCCGCCTGGGACGAGATTAGCCGAGCCTCCGAGATGGCCCGGGAGATCGGCTACCGCCGGGGCGAGGAAGCCGCCCTGGCGGTGGAGAGCAGCCTCGAAGGAAATAGGTGGGCGTAGGTCAGGCGTCGGCCGCAGTTTCGTCGCCGGCGGAGGCGTACGAGGAGAGTTCCGCCGCGAGCGAGTCCAGTAGGGCTGCCGGAATCCGGCCGTCCATGGCCGTTGTCTCCCGGTGAGGTACGGGCTCCGGCGGCTCTGCCGCCTCCTCGGTGCCCGGCCCGTCGTCCTGCGTGGATGTCATCGATCCGCTCCTCTCCGCGACCAGAGTGGGTCACCGCGTGACCATCATGCCGCCCCGTTCCGAACAGGGCACGCGATTCCCGAGGAAGTTGTGCCGGACACCCGCTCCGCGGCTACCCGGACCGAGCGCTGCGTGCTCATACACACCGGGGCCTGGCAGCCGGAGACACATGCTCGGAATCGAGGGGGAATCATGCCCGACGCGATCCTCCTGGAGGGAACGCCTGCGGCTGTGGGCCTTCGCTAACGGCGAGGGGTGCCCTGGATGCCCGGGAAACAGCAGAACTGCTGGCCGCCCTGGGCCGCGCAATGAACAACCACCAGCCTTCTGCCGCGAGCGGCTTGACTGCCGCCCAGCTCTTGTCTGCCGGTCGACGATAAAAGGGGCCACGACAAGGCCGAGAACTGTGGCGACGTCCTCCTCCTGGAACGCCCGCACATCGAGGCTCTGAATCGCCGGCCTGTTCACCGTCCCGTACCTCTTCGATCAGGCGTGTCGGTCACCAGCCGCCGTGGCCGTACGCTCCCTCGCCGACCTCCTGCCCACCGCACTCGGCAAGGGCAACGAACGCTTCGAGCGTCAGGAGTCGTTCGTCGGGAATCCCTACTGATCAGTCGCTGGTGACGGCCAGGCGACTGGCGAGTTCGACGCGGGACCGTACGGACAGCTTGGCGTAGATGTGGCTGAGATGGTACTCGACTGTCTTGACCGACAGGAACAATGCGGCGGCCACTTCGCGGTTGGTGTGACCTTTGATGACGAGTGCTGCAACTTGCATCTCCTGTTCGGTCAGCTCGACCGGGACAGGCCGGCGGCGGGTAGGCGTCCCGAAGCCGGCCGCACGAAGTTCTCTCTCGGCGAGCGCGGTCCACGGATCGGCGCGGAGCCGCTCAAACACCTGCCGGGCAGCGGTCAGAGGGCGACCGGCAGCGCGACGCTTCCTGATTCTGCGCAGGAACCGGCCGTAGGCCAGCTCGGTGCGGGCCTTGGCGAAAGGGTCCGGCAGGCGCTCGTGGTGTCGCAGGGCCTCCTGATATGCATTCTCGGCGCTGTCTTCGCCATTTTCGACAAGCCCTCGGCATCGCGCGGCCACGGCGTACCCCCATGCGGACGGCGACCGTTGGACTTGGCTTTGGAGCTCGCCCAGAGCTGCACGAGCGGCTGGAAGGTTGTCGGCAGCCAGGCTGGCTTCGATCAGGTCAGGCTGGTGCTGCAGCACTGTCGGTTCTCGCAGCCCCAGGTCGCTGACCCGCTGCTGGAGGTCGTTCAGGCGGGCGGCGGCTTCCGAGTCTCTGCCGGTTCCCAGGTCGAGCAGGCCGAGTGCGGCTTCGATGTAGGGGCTGACCAGCTCCGCGCCCCGGTTGTCCAGGAGCCCGCGGAACTGGCGGGCGTGTTCGCGGCACTGCGCGACTCGTCCTTGTGCGGCCTCGATCCGGGCCAGCGTGGAAAGCGCGTACGCTTGGAGGACCGGCTGTTCGGTCTCACCGGCGAGGGCAGCTCCTTCACCGGCCAAAGCGTAGGCGTCGTCCCAGTAGCCGGTGCGCAGTTGTGTCTCGGCAAGAACGGTTAGATATGGGGCGAGCCGTTCGGAGGCGCCGACCTCTCGTGCGCCCCGGATGGCCCGTTCCAGCAGCGTACGGGCCGCTGGATACCGCTCGAGCCACATGAGGTCCATGGCGGAAAAGCTGGTCACTTCGACACCGACAGCGAGCGGCTCGTTTCCAGTGAGGAAATCCTCGCAGGCGCTGAACACGGCGGCCGCCTCCCTGCACTCGCCGGAGAGCATCAGCGTATGGGCCTGCAGGACAGCGGCAGAATGGGCAAGGACGGTGAGGCCTTCGCCGCGGCGGGCCAGTGCTGAGGCGCGGTCCGCGGCCGTGCGGGCCTGGCGGATCGCGCCACCCATACACGCAGCCCCCGCGGCGGAGACCAACAAAGGGACAGCTTGGGTCGGTTGGTCCAACTCGAGACCGGCCGCCATATCGACCAGCTGGTCATGGACGCCGAGGGGAGGCTGGCGAAGGAGCAGTACTTGGCTGCGCAGTCCACATGCTTTGGCGAGGATCGCCGAGTCTTCCGTGGTGTTGGTCGCCGCCTCGGCGAGGGCCAGTGCCTGGTCGCCTCGACCGGCAAGCTGGGCTGTCTCGGCGGCAGCCAGCAGGTAGCGGCCCTGTTCGACGGGGGAAGACGCCAGATCAGCGGCGCGCTCGTAAGCTCGGCGCGCGGCGGGCAGGGCACCACGGTCGCGGGCCCGCGCGGCGGTGTCGGCCACGGCGGCCGCCGCGTTCGGGTCCGGGCCGACCGCCGCGGCAGCGAGATGCCAGCTGCGCTGGTCACGGCATATCGCGCCGTCCCGGTCAGTGAGTGCCCCAGCCAGAGCTCGGTGGGCCTGTCGTCGCTGCTCGGGCGACGCTGTGTGGTATGCGGCCGCGCGCAGCAGCGGATGCGCGAACCGGAACTTGCCGCCCGACAGTTCGATGATGCTTGTGGCCTCGAGCGCCTGCAGATCTTCGGCATCCAGGGCTAGGGCATGAAGCGCTTTCAACAGGACCGCGGCTTCCTCCGTGTAACTCGCGGCCGCAACCGTCACCGCGCGGCGACTCGGTTCCGGTAGGGCGACCAACTGGACGGAATAGGCGGCGGTCAACCGCGAACCCACCGGCAGGGGGCTCTCCGAGCCCTGTACGGCCCACTTGGAGCTACGCAGAGCGGGCACAGCTTCCAGTAAGGCGAGAGGGTTGCCTGCTGTCTCTTGGTACAGCCGCTTGAACGTCTCGCTGTCGGCAGGTAGGTCAGCTAGGCGCTGCACCAGCGCGGCGGCAGCTGAGGGTTTCAGACCGGCGAGGGTCAGCGTCTGCAGGCCGGCCTCGCTGAATACGCTTCGTTGGCCATCGCGCGCCGTGACCAGCACGGCGACGCTCTCGGCCTGCAAACGCCGGACGGCGAAGAGCAGTGCTTGGGTGCTGGCCTCGTCTATCCAGTGCGCGTCATCCACGGCGACCAGCACAGGTGCTGTCGCTGCGGCATCGGTGAGGAGCGTCAACGTGGCTGCTCCTAACGTCAACCGGTCCGGTGTCCCCCCCTCTTCCACTGACAGGGCCGTACGCAGAGTCCGTGCCTGTAGTGGCGGCAGCCGGTCGACGAGATACTCCACGGGACGGATGAGCTCACCAAGGCCGGCGAAGGCGAGTTCGGCTTCCATCTCGATCCCAGTGGCCCGAAGCACGGTCATGCCCTCGGCTTCTGCCACCGCTTCTTCCAGCAAGGCCGTCTTCCCGATTCCCGGCTCACCGTGCACCACGAGAACCCCGCTTCGGCTCCGCCGAGCATTAGCAAGGAGTTGCCTCACCCGATCCAGCTCCTTGTTGCGCGAGAGCAGTTCACGCCGCCCATGCCGATGCGTCATCGCGGCATCCCCCTATGAATAGACGACCATCGGTGCAGACGGACACACACCGCGTCACGATTGTGACCGAACCCGAGCTGCGCCCGCAGGACTAGGGAACATCCCGGTCCACAATCCCACCATCACGTGCAGTGTTGCTCCCGAAATCTCAGTTGCCGTCCCTTCGGTTGCGGCACAAGACAAGGCGGCAAGATGACAGCCCACACCCGACCCGACGCTCCGATGGCCTCAAGGGACTTGCCCGGACTTGAGCGGGAGGCTTCGTGCTGCCAGGCGCTCACTGCGGCATCGCCGAAGAGCACGAATGACACTGCGTCAGCCCCCCCACCTCTGTCGCGCGCCGCCGCAACTGGAACGAAGGTCTAGCCTCGCCTTCGCCGGCCTGCGGAGGCAAGGATCTCGCCCCTATCCACCCACTACGAAAGGCCTCCCGTGACCCAGCCCCTAGCCGTCCTCGCCTTCTCCGGCGGCATGGACTCCACCACCCTCGCCGCCCACTACACGGGCACTGGCTACCGCCTGCTGCTGCTGTCCTTCGACTACGGCCAGCGTCACGTCAGGGAACTCCAGGCCGCCGGGGAAGTCGCTGCGCACTTCGACGCCGAGCACCACACCGTCGACCTCCTCGGCGTCGGCAAGCTGATGCCCGGCTCAGCTCTCACCGACCCGAATGTGGCCGTACCGGACGGGCATTACGCCGAGGAATCGATGCGCGCCACGGTCGTCCCCAACCGTAACGCGATCATGGCGAATATTGCCGTCGGAATCGCTTCCGCCCACGATGCCGACCTCGTCGCCCTCGGCATCCACGCTGGCGACCACGCCGTCTACCCCGACTGCCGGCCCGCGTTCCTCGACGCCCTGCGCGCCAGCGTCACCACCGCCCTCGACGGGTTCCCCAACCCCTGCATCGAGGCCCCGTTCATTGCCTGGTCCAAGACCCAGATCGCCGCCTACGCCCACGAAATTGGGGCCCCGCTCGAAATATCCTGGTCCTGCTACAAGGGCGGCCGCGCGCATTGCGGCACCTGCGGCACCTGCGTGGAACGCCGCGAAGCCTTCACTGACGCCGGTCTGGCCGACCCCACTGCGTACGAGGGGGCGATGGCCTGATGTCCCACGCCGTCACGGTCCGCCACAACTTCGAGACCGCCCACCGACTGCCGCACCTACCCGGCAAGTGCGAGTCGCTCCACGGCCACTCCTGGTGGGCGGAAGTGACCGTCGAAGCCCCGGAGCTCGTCGCCGGCCTAGTGGTGGAGTTCGGGCCGTTCAAGAAGGCGCTGCGCGCCTGGATTGACGCCCACCTCGACCACGGAGTCATGCTCGGACCCAATGACCCTCTCGTGCCGGTGCTGCGGTCCCACGACTGCAAGGTCCACGAAGTCCCTGGCTGGCCCACCGTGGAAAACGTGGCCGCCCTCCTCGCCGACGTAGCCGACAAGGCCCTCACCGACCTCGTCCGTGCCCCCGGTGCCCGGGTCGCACGCGTGCACCTCGCCGAGACCCACGTCAACGCCGCCACCTGCACCCCATGACCACGCCCACGCTGGTCGTCTCCGAGGTATTCGGCCCCACCGTACAAGGCGAAGGGCCGTCCACCGGACGCCGTGCCTCCTTCATCCGCCTCGGCGGCTGCAACCTGCACTGCAGCTGGTGCGACACCCCATACACGTGGGACGGCTCCAGCCATGACCTGCGCACCGAGCTGACTCGTACACTGGTGGTCGACCTTGCCGCCCGGGCGCTTGAGGGGGCGCCGCAGCTGGTTGTTCTCACTGGAGGGGAACCGCTTCTACATCAATACCAGCCCGGGTGGGCCGAATTGCTGGCCGCCCTCACCGTGGCCGGGGTCGAGGTGGAGGTGGAAACCAACGGAACCATCGCCCCCACTGCTGCAACAACCGCGGCCGTGGCCCGCTTCAACGTCTCACCCAAACTCGCCCACGCAGGAGACCCGGAACACATCCGCCTGCGCCCCCGCGCCATTGCCGCCCTGCGTGCCACCGGCCGGGCCGCATTCAAGTTCGTGTGCGCCACCAAAGGAGACGTTGATGAAGCAGCCGCACACGCCGCCGCCTGGGGTCTCCCTCTGTCCACGGTATGGGTCATGCCGGAAGGCACCGACCCCGTCACCCTCAGCCACCACCTGAACGCCATCGCTGATCCCGCCATTGGCCACGGCTTCAACCTCACCACCCGTCTCCACGTCCTCGCGTGGGGAAACGAGAGGGCCCGATGACCACCACACCCGAGCAGACCTACACCGATGGCCTCCGGGCCTGGCTCACGGCCCGCGGCCTGGATCCCACCAGCCCGGCGCTTGTGGACACCCCGCGTCGAGCCCTGGCTGCCCTGGCGGAATTTACCTCCGGCTACGACGACGACCCCGCCGTCCACCTCGCCCGCACCTTCCCCGTCGCCCACTCCGGGCAGCCCATCATCGTCACCGGCGTCCCCTTCACTTCCGTATGCGAGCACCACCTGCTGCTCTTCCACGGCACGGCCACCATCGGCTACCAACCCACCCCCGGGGCGTCCGTCGCCGGCCTGTCGAAGCTCCCTCGTGTGCTGGACGTCTACGCCCGCCGCCTGCAGACCCAGGAACAGCTCACCCAGCAGGTCACTGACGCCCTCGACAAGCACCTCGCCACCCTTGGCTCTGTCTGCCTGATCCGGTCCGAACACGGCTGCCTGGCTCACCGCGGTGCCCGAAAGCCGGGAGCGGTCATGGTCACCGCCTCCTACACCGGCCTGTTCCTCGAAAACCCCCAGGCCCGCGCCGATCTCCACACTCTGATCAGCAGCACCAGCTGACCCTGCCACGAAGGACCGCCCATGCCTGCCTCGAAAGCGCAGTAGCCCTTCACCGTCAAACGCCGCGCCCAAGCCATCGTCTCAAGCTGGCTGGCATGAACCACGAGGCCCGAGCGCCTCAACTACGCCGATGGCAACGGCTACATCACCTTCCACTGACATGCGCACGCTCTGGCTCCCTCACCCGCCGCGTGAGTGAGTCAGAGCAGTCCAGAACAGGGGCCCACACGCCGTCGCGGTGCCGCAGCCGTGGTGCAAGTAAGGGGGACATGACCCACAGCCGCATGACGCCTCCGCGATCCCCGTACGGAAGTCGCGTGGCCGGAGCAGATCCAGACGGGCCGCAAACTATCCCGGGTCGATGCCCTGGTCGTGGATGAGGCGTCGATAGTGACGACCGCGCTGTCCCGGTCCTCATGACGGAGCCGCGCGCATCGGCACGAAGGTGGCGGCCATCGGCGACCTGAGGCAGCTCCAGGGCATTGGGCCTGGCGGCACCGCCTCGGCGAGCTCACCCCTCACCGTGAACCGGCACGAGCGTGCGGCGTCCGAACGGGGCGTGCTTGAGGTCTGGCACACCGGCGACCACCAGGCCGCGCTGCAGCTGCGCGCCGCCGGCCGCCACATGCAAGCCACCAAGGCCGCCGAGCGAGGCCAGGCCGGGTGGGCCCTCACCAAGGAGCTGCACATGGGTACCAACGTTGAGCACTGCACGACCGCCGAGGCGGCCGTGAGTGATGGTTGTCAGAGACTATGGATCACCTAGGGTCTTTCGTTTGGATCAGACCGGATCAGTGAGCGGGGTCTGGTGCGTGCGATCGCAAGGCGGAGGAGGGAGACAATGGCGGAGCCATGGCGACCGACGACAACGCGGCGAGCGTGCGTGCCAGGGCCCGCGAGCCCGGCATGATCCAAACGAGAGGCCCTAGTTCTGATCGGGTGGCTGGAAGACGTCAGCTGCGACGCCCCCGTGAATACGACCAGAGCGACCGCTGCTGCGGCTGCCGTCACCAATGCGTCTGCCGTGATCCGGTCCAACTGTGGCCGCGTCAAGTCCGTCAGAACGAAGGCAACGGTCGAGCCCGCACAGGCTGCTGCAGCACCTGCGTCCCAGTATCGGTAGCGAGCCCAGAACCAGCGGGCCAGGAGCATCATGACCGGGGAGGCGACAGGCAGCGTCGGTTCGTCGAGGAGGTTGAGAATGCCCCACGCCACTCCGCAGGCCACACAGCTGAGCATCATGACCTGAGCGGTTTCGCGCCAAGGAACTCCTTGCCGTTCTCTCATCGGGCGCTCGGCCTCCCGCTTTCCATGTCCCAGGCGCATGCCGGCTGGAGCCTTGCCGAAGTCCCCTAAGCCCCTCTTCGCGGTCAGTTGACGGTCCAGCTGCGGAGTTGGCGGGCGATGCGCGGGACGCTCAGCGTTCCGGCGGCGACGTCGCGTACGAGGATGACGGCGGCTTTGGGCGGGTACTCGAGCCTGTGCCCGTGCAGAGCGAGGTAGGCCTCGGTGGAGTGCCAGGCGAAGGCATCGTTGGAGTGCTCGAGGCAGGGGAGCTTTGCCAGGGTCTGCAGCAGCGCGGCGGCTTTGAAGTGCACGGAGCTGTAGATGTCGTGCTCCATGGACCGGGCGTTGACCCGCGCGGCGGCCGCGAACAGGGGACCCAGATCGTCAACCTGGGGGTCGCCGGGAAGGAGCTCGGCGGCGTGCAGCAGAAAGGTGACCTCGAGCGGATGATGCGGTGCGGGCTCGGTCACGCGGCCTGGCCCCGCTCCTGCTGCTCGAGCTCAGCACGGGCCTGCTGTTCGGCGGTGCGTTGCTCCGCGGAGGGGTCGGTGCTGCTGGGCTCGGCGGCGAAGGCGGCGGCGCTGCGGGCCATCGACTCCTTGAAGCCGTCGAGGAACCGCTGCTCGACCGCGGTAGCGCGCGTGTAGGCGGCGGAGAGGATGTACTCCTGCATGCTCACCCCTTCCTGCGCTGCGGCGGCAGCGATCGCAGCCCGCTGCTCAGGGTCGGGGAAGCGCAGATTCATGGCTTTAGGCTCTGACATGGCACCAATGGTACCAGCGGTACCATCCCGGGGTCAGGGGCGCAGCTCGTCCGGTAAGAGGCGCGGGGTGCGGCACACGGGTCGCCGGCGCAGCGCGTGTTATTACGCGCTCTGGCGTGGAGGGGCGCGGCCGTGTTCGACCGTGCCTGGACAGATGTGTGGAGTGCGCTGTAGCCGCTGCTGGTCCGGCTGCGCCGTTCCGCGCGGGAGCGGACGGCGCGGGCGTCCGCCAGCAGGGGCGGCCCGCTGCTGCGGCGGAGTGGTGGGCAAGGCGGTGACGCCCAGCGCCACGTCCCTCGCGGCCAGAGCCTCATCGCGCTCGGTCATCGCCTCGGCCCGCTCCTGGGCCAACTGCTCGATCATGACCGCGTAGATGCCGACGAGCTCCGTCAGTTTCCGCTTCTCCTCGCGGGCCTTGGCCAGGTCTTCGCGAAGCTGGGCGATCTCGGCCTCGGCCTTCTTGACGGGCTCGCTCTTGTGCCGGGCGGCCCCCTTCGATCCGCGACCGGGTCTCGATGCCTGGGTTCTCGAGCCGGTAGGGCTGCAGGGCGGGTCGAAAACCTCTCGGGCGTTGTCAGCCATGGCGCCTGGATCCGGCACGGCCGGCCCCGCGGGCCCCGTCTTGAGTACGACTGGCTGGAAGGCTGCGTACACGGCCTCGAGGACCGCCCGGCGTGTGCTTGCGGCTTGGATGGCGAAGTGCATGACCTCGGATCTCACGTCAGGCAGGTCAACGCCGACGACCAGGCGGTTTTCCTTGAGTCGCCCGGTGTCGCGGGGCCTGACCACCACGACCGGGCATTCGGCGTGGGTGGCCACCTGCCAGCTCACCGAGCCCAGCGGTAGCCGGGCGAATCCGCCGGCCCCGCGATGACCCACCACGATCAATGATGCCTGTGAGGATCGGTTCACAAGCGCCGGAGCCGGAGACCCGGAGACGAGATCAGGCGAGACATCGACTCCCGGAAACTCCCTCGATACCGCCTCCTGCAGCGGCGCGACCACCCCTTCCGCCCGTTCGACAAAGGAAGCCGGCTCCCCTCCCCGGGCACGCCCGGAGGCATAGGCCACTCCACCGCGTGCAAGATGCGCAGCCTCCAGCCCCGGCGTGCGGCTTCCTCGGCCGCGAAGCGGACGATCTCGTCCTGGTGCTCGGCCTCGGCCACCCCTACCACGACCGTTCCGCCCCCGCCGTGCTGTGCCACCGCGGCCTCCTCACCCGTCATGCACCTCTGGTGCCCGGGCCTGCATCCGTCCGTCGGCTGTCCCCCGCCGTGGAAGGCGTGCGTCAGCGGCGCAGGCCGGTGTGTGCGAGGGCGACCGCGCTGAGGGTGGCGATGACCTCTTGGTCGCCCCGGCGCCAGGCGTCGGCGAATCCGCCGGGCGGGGTGGGCAGCTTGGCGAGGGTGGCTGGCGGGCCGGTGAGGGCGCGCAGGGCGAGCAGGTCGGCGCCGCCCGGCGCGTCGGCGAGATGGCTGACGATCATGCTGCGGCGAATCCAGAGCAGGCGCGGGGGAATCCACAGAACCAGGATGAAGAGCAGGAGGATGACGATGAGAGCCGTGGTCGTCACGTCGGCGACCTGGGTGACGGTCTCCTGGAACGATGCGCCGGCGTCGGCGAAGCCGGTACTGGCGTCGGATGCGGACTGGAGCGGCTTCTTCAGGACGTCGCCGATGAGCGGTACGTCCGACGCCGCGTCCCCGGCGTTGCCGAGTTCCTCGGCGAGGCCGTCTCCGGAGCTCTCGACCTTCCGCCCCGGCTCAGCCAGCAGCATGATCATGCCGCGGACGAAGAATGCCGCCCACACCGTGAGGGCGATCAGGGCCACGGCGATCAGGTCCACGAGCACCTGGCGGTTCCGGCGTGCGGGAGTCTGCGCGTAGAGGCGCAACGGCGGGCTCCTGTTCTGTTCAGGGCGTCGAGCAGAATCGGCCGTCCCTCCAGCGACTCGGCCGGCCGGTCGTCGGGGTCAACTCTTCCACCGCGCTCCCCGGGCAAACATGCAAAACACGGACCATGGCCGGCCCGGCGCCGCGGTAGCCGCGACGCACCGCGCCCCTGGGCCGGTGCCGGCCTCGGGGTGGACTTCCCGGTTCACTTGGAATGAAGGTCCTTCAGCGCCTCTAGGGTCCGTCTTCAAACGGATCTTG
>NZ_JABZEE010000009.1 GCF_013387495.1 Streptomyces sp. PKU-EA00015
GGTCCCCCACGCCCGCAGGGCGCAGGCAGGGGGCCCTCCCACGGCCGCCAGGCCGTTGGGGGAGGGCGGGGTGGGGAACAAGCGCGCCGCAGGCGCCCATGGCGCTCACGGCGCACCCGGTGGGACGAACGGCAGCCCGGCAGGCGGGCCCTGTTCGATCAGCCGCAGCAGCGCGTCCGTGTCCGCGTGCTCCTCGATCAGATCCCCGAGGCGGTCCAACTGCTCCTCGCGCAGCGCGCCGAAGCTCGTGTCCGGCGCCGGCACGAACCGGCGGCCCGCCTGCGCGGCGACCTCCCGCAGGAACGCCCGGCGGAAGCCGTCGCTCTCCAGCGAGCCGTGCCAGTGCGTGCCCCACACGGACCCGACCCGGCAGCCTTCCGGGCCGGGGCCCCGGTCATCGGAGGTGCTGGATCCTCGGTCATCGGAGATGCTGGATCCTCGGTCATCGGAGATGAACCTCTCCCCGCCCAGCACCTCGGCGACGCCGTGGTGGATCTCGTACCCCTCCACCCGCTCGCCGAGCGCCTCGCCGACGGGGCGCGCGAGGGTCTTCTCCCGCGCGAACCGCACCCGTACCGGCAGCAGCCCGAGCCCTTCGACCTCGCCCGCCTTCGACTCGACGTCGTCCTCGATGCGTTCGCCCAGCGCCTGGTAACCACCGCAGATGCCGAGCACCGGCCTGCCCTCCGCCGCGCGCCGGACCAGGGCCTGCGCCAGCCCGCGTTCCCGCAGCCACGCCAGCGCCTTCACCGTGCCGCGCGTGCCGGGGACGACCACCAGGTCGGCGTCGGCCAGTTCCTCGGGCCGGTCCACGAACCGGACGACGACGCCCGGTTCGGCGGCCAGCGCGTCGACGTCGGTGAAGTTCGACATCAGCGGCACCGCGCACACCGCGACCCGCAGCACGTCCTCGCCGACCGGCGGAGCGACGACCGACTCGCGGACCGCGCCGCGAAGGGACACCCTCAGGCCGTCCTCCTCGTCGATGCCGAGCCCGTGCGCGTACGGCAGGACGCCGAACGTCCGCCGCCCGGTGAGCGCGTGCAGCATGTCGAGCCCGGGCTCCAGCAGCGTCACGTCCCCGCGGAACTTGTTGACCAGATAGCCGGCGACAAGTGCCTGGTCCTCCGGCGCGAGCAGTGCCGTCGTCCCGAAGAACTGCGCGAACACCCCGCCGCGGTCGATGTCCCCGACCACGAGGACGGGCAGCCGCGCGGCCCGCGCGATGCCCATGTTCACGATGTCCGTGCGCCGCAGGTTGATCTCGGCCGGACTGCCCGCCCCCTCGCAGATCACGGCGTCATACGTGCCCCGCAGCTCCTCCAGGCACGCCATGACCGGTTCGAACAGCTCGCGCTGCCGGTTCCCGTGGTAGCCCTTCGCACTCATCTCGCCGATGGGCTTCCCCATCAGGACGACCTGGCTGGAGCGGTCGCCGCCGGGCTTGAGCAGCACCGGGTTCATCAGCGCGGTCGGCTCCACACGGGCCGCCTGGGCCTGCATCGCCTGGGCCCGCCCGATCTCCGCGCCCTCGCGCGTCACGAACGAGTTCAGCGACATGTTCTGGCCCTTGAAGGGCGCGACCTTCACCCCCCGCCGCACCAGCCACCGGCAGATCCCGGCGGTCACGACGCTCTTGCCCGCGTCCGACGTGGTCCCCGCGACCAGCAGTCCGCCGCCGCTCATGTACGCCTCCCCCTCATGGCCCCCCAGGCCAGTCGCGCGCCCGCGCACGTCGCGAGCGTCAGCACGCCGATCCGCCGCGACAGCCGCACGGCCCGCCCGATGTCCCCGAACTCCACGGCCCGGCCGGTTCCGTTGAGCACCGGCCGGTGCTCGACGCGGCCGCCGTACGACAGTGTCCCGCCCAGCCGGACGCCGAGCGCCCCCGCGAACGACGCCTCCACCGGGCCCGCGTTGGGGCTCGGGTGCTTCGCCGCGTCGGCCCGCCAGGCGCGTACCGCCCCCCGCGGGTCGGGACCCGCGATCGCGGCGAGTACCGCGGTGAGCCGTGCGCCGGGCCAGCCCGCCACGTCGTCGAGGCGTGCCGAGGCCCAGCCGTAGCGCCGGTGGCGCGGCGATTTGTGGCCGACCATGGCGTCCAGCGTGTTCACGGCACGGAAGCCGAGGAGCCCGGGAACGCCCGCGACAGCGCCCCACACCAGGGCGCCGACGACGGCGTCCGACGTGTTCTCGGCGACCGACTCGACGACGGCGCGGGCGATCTGCTGCTCGTCCAGGGACTGCGGGTCGCGCCCGCACAGATGGGGGAGCCGCGCGCGGGCCGCCTCGACGTCCCCTGTGGCCAGCGCCTCGCCGACGAGGCGCGCCTCCCGGCCGAGCGTGGTGCCTCCGATCACGGCCCAGGTGGCGGCGGCGGTCAGGGCGACGGACGCGACGGGGGAGCGGCGCACGGCACGGGACGCCAGCGCGCCCACGGCGACTGCGCCGCCGGCGCAGAGGGCCGTGTGCAGGGCGCCCCGGCCCCGGTGGTCACGCCACAGCAGTCGCTCGACGGCGCCCGCGGCCCTCCCGAAGGCGGCGACGGGGTGCCCGCGGCGGGGGTCGCCGACGAGCTGGTCGACGACGAGGCCCGCGGTGGCGCCGTACACGAATACACGGTCGGCACGCACGGGGTCAGTGATCCCGCAGGCGGGGTCCGACGGACAGGGCTGAACGGCAGCCGGGCATGCGACGAGTCCTCACTCAGGGTCCGCGCCCTGGTTCGACGTGACCGGCGGCGAGAGTTCCTGGCTCCCCGGGGTGTGATCTTCCCGGGTGACAGTGGCGGGACCGCGCCGGATTCGCACCGGACTTCCTCTTCTGCCGCCGTAGATGGCCCCGGCAGTCCACCACGCGCCGCGAACGCCCGTCAACTCACCCTTGACCTGCGGAGGGGCAGTGTGCGAAGCCCCACACCCCGGACACGCCGGAGCCGGGCCGGAGGCACGCGGGGTGCCTCAGGCCCGGCTCCGGGCGGGTCTGCGTCGTCAGCGGACGAAAGGACTCGGAGGGGAGTCAGGTGACGATCAGATAGATGCCGTACGCCACGGCAGCGGCGCACAGGGCGAAGCAGGCGTAGGCGCCGGTGCGGACCATGGTGGCCGATCCGCCGTCGGCGGCCGCCGCCTCGTGCTTGGTCAGGCCCACGATGCCCAGGGTGAACAGGCCCACCAGGGCGACGGTGGCGACGAGGCTCACGCCGAACACGGAGCCGAGAGCTGCCCAGTCGATCTTCATGCTGATGATTCCTTACACCGTGGCCGGACGGGCCGGCTCGGGCTCGGCCGGGGCCGGGATGGTGGTCTTGAGCTCGCCCGCGGGCGGCGGGGTGACAGCCGCGATGGCGGTGGTGACGACGCCGGCGGGCTCGACGTCCTCGGTGTCGTTGACGTTGGTGTGGTCGACGACCTGGCGGCGGGAGACGAACCAGATCGCGGCGCAGGACGCGACCAGGAAGACCGCGACGGCCGCGACGCCCCAGTCACCCTGCTGGGTGACGAACTCCGAACCCGCGGCGACCAGACCGGCGGCCGGCAGGGTCAGGCCCCAGGCGACGAACATCCGGGTCGCGGTGGACCAGCGGACCACACCGCCCTTGCGGCCGAGACCCGCGCCCATCACCGCGCCGGAGCACGAGTGGGTGGTCGAGAGGGAGAAGCCGAGGTTGGAGGAGGCGAGGATGACGCTCGCCGCGCCGGTCTGGGCGGCGAAGCCCTGCTGCGGCTGGAGGTCGGTCAGGCCCTTGCCCATGGTGCGGATGATGCGCCAGCCGCCGAGGTAGGTGCCGAGGGCGATGGCGACACCGGCGGAGACGATGACCCACAGGGGAGGGTTGGAGCCGGGGGCGATGACGTTCCCGGCGACCAGGGCCAGGGTGATGATGCCCATCGTCTTCTGCGCGTCGTTGGTGCCGTGCGCCAGCGAGACGAGACCGGCGGACGCGATCTGGCCGGCGCGGTAGCCCTTGGCGGTGGCCTTCGGGTCGGCGTTCCGGCCGATCCTGTAGGTCAGCCGGGAGGCCAGGAACGCGGCGACACCGGCCACGAGCGGCGCGGCGACCGCGGGGATCAGCACCTTGGTGACGACGACGCCGCCGTTGACCGCGTCGAAACCGACGGACGCGACGGTGGCACCGACGAGGCCGCCCATCAGGGCGTGCGAGGAGCTGGACGGCAGACCGATGAGCCAGGTCAGCAGGTTCCAGAGGATGGCGCCGACGAGCGCCGCGAAGATGACTTCAGGTGAGATGCCTGATTCGTCGACGAGGCCACTGGAGATCGTCTTGGCGACCTCCACGGACAGGAAAGCGCCGACGAGATTCAGAACGGCGGACATGGCCACCGCGGTCTTGGGCTTCAGGGCGCCGGTCGAGATGGTCGTCGCCATCGCGTTGGCGGTGTCGTGGAAACCGTTCGTGAAATCGAACACGAGAGCTGTCACGATCACAATCGCGAGCAGCAGCGTGATGTGTTCCATTTACCCAGGCAATCGTTTGACGTCATTGACGCGCCGACCGTAGGCAACCTGGGTGAACGGAAGATGAACTGGGCCCGGCCCTGCGGTGTCCGTAAGTAGGTACCGAGCATTCCGCTTGCCCCTTTTCGGGCCTTGCGACAGCACCCGGCATCCACTCGAACACACTCCGTCGCCCAACCCCCCGAGAAGCGCGCCTGACAGGATCTCCGCATGACGGATCACGCGGAGACGGACACGATCGAACGGGCCTGGCAGGACGTCGTCACGACGGCCCGCAGAACCGCGGCGGAGGGTCTCGTGGTCGGCACGTCCGGCAACGTCTCCGTCCGCGTCGGCGACCTTGTGCTCGTGACCCCGAGCGGGGTGCCCTACGACCGGCTCGGACCCGACGACACCGTCGCCGTCGACCTCGACGGCCATCAGGTCATCGGCACACTCGCCCCCACCAGCGAGCTGCCGCTGCACCTGGAGGTCTACCGCAGCACGCCGGCCGGGGCCGTCGTGCACACCCACGCCGTACACGCCACCGCCGTCTCCACGCTGGTGCCCGAGCTGCCGCCGGTCCACTACATGACGGCGGCCCTCGGCGGCCCGGTCCGCGTGGCGCCCTACGCGCTGTACGGCACACCCGAACTGGCCCGCAACATGCTCATGGCCCTGCGCGAGCGCACGGCCTGCCTCCTCCAGAACCACGGAACCGTCGCCTACGGGGCGACCCTGCCCCAGGCGTACGACCGCACGGCCCAGCTGGAATGGATGTGCCAGGTCTGGCTGAAGGCGTCCTCGCTCCCGTCGCTGACCCCCCGCCTCCTCTCCGAAGCGGAACTCTCGGCAGCGGCCGCCCGGCTCCACACCTACGGCCAGCCCCACCGCGACGCCCCTTGACCGGCCCTCCTCCCGGCCCCCGGCGCTTCAAGCGCCGGGGGACACGCCCCCGTGCGAGCGGCCCCCACCGTGCCCACTGGCACCCCCGCCCGCCCACGCCGACACTGGACCCGTGCGCCCCGCTACAGCGACGGCAGCAGCCGTCACCACACTCATCGGCGTCGGCGCGGCCACGGTCGCCGCCGGCCGCCACGCGAGCAGCGCCGCCTTGGGAGCATCCCGCCCCCTCCCGGGCGACCCGAGACTCACCGTCCACGGGACCGGTTCCGGCCGCGTGACGCTCACGCGCAGCCTCGCCTCCCTGCGACGGGGGACCTACGGGCTGGAGGGCTCCGGCGTCCACGCCGTCGTCGGCCCCGTCCTCGACGACGTCACGCACTCCGCGGACACCGTGGTACGCCGCCTGGAGCGCGTCGTCGCAGGCGGCCTCCGCCCCGGCAGCCGGGTCCGCTTCACCCCGCAGGTGCACAGCGGCGACCCGGCCGACGCCCTCGGCATCCCGCACGCCGACGTCCTCGTCCCCGGCGAACTCGGCGCCCTCCCGGCATGGTTCGTCCCCGGCAAGCGCTCCACCTGGGTGATCACGGTTCACGGCATCGGCACGACCCGGGAGCACCCGCTGAACCTGCTCCCCTTCCTGCGCGACCAGCAGTTCCCCGTGCTGAACCTCGCCTACCGCGGTGACAAGGGCGCTCCCCGCCCGCCGGACGGCCTGAGCCACCTCGGGGACTCCGAGTGGCGCGACCTGGACGCGGCCGTACGGCACGCCGTGCGGCACGGCGCCGAGCGCGTCATCGTCCACGGCTGGTCGACCGGCGCGGCGATGGCGCTGCGGGCCGCCGCCAACTCCGGCCTGCGCGACCGCATCAGCGGACTCGTGCTGGACTCGCCGGTCCTCGACTGGGAGACGACCCTGCGCGCCCTGGCCGGCGCCCGGCACACCCCGGGCCCGCTGCTCCCCCTCGCCGTGCGCGCCGCCCTCGGCCGCACCGGTCCGCACGGCGACCGGATCGCCGAGGCCGCCGACCCGTCGGCCGTCCGCGTCCCGGTGCTGATCTTCCACGGGCCGGACGACACCATCGCCCCCTGGCGGTACTCGCGCCGACTGGCGGACGAACGCCCCGGTCTGATCGGCCTGCACACCGTGCCCGGCGCCCCGCACGCGGCGATGTGGAACGCCGACCCCAAGGCGTACGAGGAGGCCCTCCGCCGCTTCCTCACCCCTCTCATGTAACCGCAGGCGAGAGCCGTGTCCGGCCCGGCCTCCCGCCCTCCGTTTGGGCTTTCGGGCCGTCAGCGGGAAGACTGCTCCCCGTGACGTCCCGAAAGCCTGATGAGCAATTGGCGCGCAACTCCAGACTCCGTCTTGTCCGCCCGCGATCCCTGGCCACCGCACGACGGGCCGTGACGACCCGGCGCACCCGTCCGGCGCCCCGTCCGCCGGAGGGCACGCCCGCCCCCGCCGAGCTGGCACGACAGGCCCGCGCGGTCCTCGCCGACGCCGTACGCATCGCCCGCTGGGCCGCCGCGGGAGCCGCCGCGTCCCTGCCCGAAGGACGCTTCGGCGGCGACCCGACCACCGCCCCACCCGTCGCCGGCGCGCGGGAACGGGCCGCGGCCGAACTGGACCTGACGCCGGACCAGGTCCGCGCGGGCTGGGACCGCGCCCGCCTCGCCGGTCTGATCGAACTGCACGGCGGCACCGCACGCCCCGGTTGGCGGCTGCGCGCCTGGGACCGTGACGACATGGCCGTGCTGCGCGGCTGGGTCGCTCTGTTCGACGCATGGTCGCTCGCGCACCCCGCTCCCGAGGACGTCGCACCCACCGTCGTGGCCGAGGTCGTCGAGGCCGTGCCCCAGGTGCTCTCCCTCCTTCAGCTCTCGGCCGGCCCCGTGCTCGTACCGGCCCTGCTCGATCTGCTGCAGCAGCGCGTCGCCGAACTGCGCGAGGAACGCTGCGAGGTCCCGTACGGCCCCCGCGGCGAGACGCAGCCCACCGCCGGGGAGCCCGGGGCCCCCCTCGACGGCGACGGCGACGACGTCCCCCTCTCCGTGCTGCTCGACTGGGCCCTCGAAGGACTCGCCGCCGTCGGCGCCCTGACTCTCGAGCGCGGCCAGGCCACGCTCACCCCCCTCGGCAACTGGGCGGTGTGGGTCAAACTCGAGCAGATCTGCGTCGCCGCCCAGAGCCCCGCGGGCAACATCGAGCAGTCCGCCGAGGACATGCTCCGCGGATGCGCCCGTCTCACCCCCGGACCCGCACGCGCCGAATACCGCGCCTGGCTCGCCGCCCGCACCGTCTCCAGCGCGGTCGCCGAGCTCCTCGCCGTCGCACGGGGCGAGGACGCCCTGCTGCGCGGACTGGCCTTCGAGGCGCTCCGTGTCGTCGGCGCCCCCGCCGAGCCCGAGGTCCGCGCGGCCGCCGTCGAACCGTCCCTGCGCCCCTACGCCCTGCTGTGGCTCGCCGAGTACGAGGGGGCCGATCCCGAGGACGCCGCCGAGGTCCTCACCCGGGAGGAAGCCACCTGGCTCTGGGTGGACACCGCAGCCGCCGTCGCGGACCACGGTGAGCCCCAACTGCTGCTGCGCCACCTCGATTCCGCGATCCAGGGCACCGTCCCGGCGCTCATCGAGGAGGTCCGGGTCGGCGGCCACCCCCGTACGGTCCAGGTCCTCGTAGCCCTCGCCGCCGCGCACCCGGACCCGGCCCTGGCCAAGGCCGTCCGGAGGGCTGCCTTCCAGGTGCACACCGGCGGCGTCTGACACGCGTCACACGCACCCCGGGGGCGGCGCGGGCTACGACGACTCCGCCACCCCCGGTGTGTACGTGCCGAAGCTCCAGATGTTGCCCTCGACGTCCCGGGCCATGTAGTCCCGTGCCCCGTAGTCCTGATCGGTCGGCGGCATGACGATCTCGGCGCCGTGCTCGACCGCCGTACCGTGATGCGCGTCCACGTCGTCGACATGGACGAACACCCCGGCCGGGCCCGCGCCCTGCATCAGCTTGTCGAACTCGCTCCCGGTGCCCTTGCTGCCCAGCATCACCATGCCGTTTCCATATGTCAGCTCGGCGTGCAGCACCCCGCCGTCCTCGTCCTCGTACACCGCGTGTTCGGTGAAGCCGAAGGCTTCGGTGAGCTGTCTGATCGCGGCCTTGGCGTCCTTGTAGACCAGCGTGGGACAGATGCTCGGCGACTGCGTCATCCCGATCACTCCTCACTCGCTCGACGACAGGATGGTGATCTGCGTCTCAGTCTGGCACCGCCCACCGACAATCCCGGGCCGCGTCGGCCCCGCACGTCAACACCGCGTGGAAAGGCTCAGCCGAACGTGTCGCACCGGGCCATCCAGGTCGACCCTGGTACGCCCTTCCGCCGCCACTGCGTCGCGGCCCTCCCGGCACGCCGCGGACCCGCGGGACCGATCGTCCGGGCTGCGGCCGCAGCCGGAAAAGCACTTGCCATGCCCCGTTAGACTGAGCCGTATGGCAATTCTCCTTGTGCATTAGACGGCGTCGAAGCGTCGCTCGCCCGTCCCTTCCGCCGTCCAACCGCCCTGGAGTATTTCCCCCGTGATCACCGCATCCGGTATCGAGCTGCGCGCCGGCGCGCGCGTCCTCATCGAGTCCGCCTCCTTCCGTATCGCCAAGGGCGACCGCATCGGCCTCGTCGGCCGCAACGGAGCGGGCAAGACCACGCTCACCAAGTGCCTCGCCGGTGAGGGCGTCCCCGCCGCCGGCACGATCTCCCGCTCCGGCGAGGTCGGCTACCTCCCGCAGGACCCCCGCACCGGCGACCTCGACGTCCTCGCCCGCGACCGCATCCTCTCCGCCCGCGGCCTCGACGTCCTGATCCGCAAGATGCGCCAGAACGAGGACCGCATCGCCAACGGTCTGGGCGCGACCCGGGAGAAGGCGCTCAAGCAGTACGAGCGCCAGGAGACGGAGTTCCTGACCAAGGGCGGATACTCCGCCGAGGCCGAGGCCGCCACCATCGCCGCCGCCCTCGGCCTGCCCGACCGGGTCCTCGGGCAGCCGCTGCACACGCTCTCCGGTGGTCAGCGCCGCCGCGTGGAGCTCGCCCGCATCCTCTTCTCGGACGCCGACACCCTGCTCCTCGACGAGCCCACCAACCACCTCGACGCCGACTCCATCGTCTGGCTGCGCGACTACCTGAAGACCTACCGCGGCGGATTCATCGTGATCTCCCACGACGTCGACCTCGTCGAGACGGTCGTCAACAAGGTCTTCTACCTCGACGCCAACCGCTCCGTGATCGACGTCTACAACATGGGGTGGAAGCTCTACCAGCAGCAGCGCGAGGCCGACGAGAAGCGCCGCAGGCGCGAGCGGCAGAACGCCGAGAAGAAGGCCGCCGCCCTCAACTCCCAGGCCGACAAGATGCGGGCCAAGGCCACGAAGACGGTCGCCGCGCAGAACATGGCCCGCCGTGCCGAGCGCCTGCTGTCCGGACTGGAGGAGATCCGGGTCGCCGACAAGGTCGCCAAGCTGCGCTTCCCCGAGCCCGCACCGTGCGGGAGGACGCCCCTGACCGCCGAGGGCCTGTCCAAGTCCTACGGCTCGCTCGAGATCTTCACCGACGTCGACCTCGCCATCGACAAGGGCTCGCGCGTCGTCATCCTCGGTCTCAACGGCGCGGGCAAGACGACGCTGCTGCGTCTCCTCGCCGGTGTCGAGAAGCCCGACACCGGCGAGGTCACCCCCGGCCACGGCCTCAAGCTCGGGTACTACGCCCAGGAGCACGAGACCCTCGATCCGGACCGCACCGTCCTGGAGAACATGCGCTCCGCCGCGCCCGACCTCGATCTCGTCGAGGTCCGCAAGACGCTCGGCTCGTTCCTCTTCTCCGGTGACGACGTGGACAAGCCGGCCGGGGTGCTCTCCGGCGGTGAGAAGACCCGTCTCGCGCTGGCCACGCTGGTCGTCTCGTCGGCCAACGTCCTGCTGCTCGACGAGCCCACCAACAACCTGGACCCCGCCAGCCGCGAGGAGATCCTCGGCGCGCTGCGCACGTACAAGGGCGCCGTCATCCTCGTCACCCACGACGAGGGCGCGGTCGAGGCCCTGGAGCCGGAGCGGATCATCCTCCTCCCGGACGGCGTCGAGGACCTGTGGGGTGCTGACTACGCGGACCTGGTGGCGCTCGCCTGACGTGCGGGGGCGCCTTCGGGCGTCCCTCCGTGCTCGCCGGGCCGCGCGGGTGTCTGCGCGCGCCCGTTGATCCACTCCGTATGGATCATTCGGCCTACGTGTGATCCATCATCTGCGTGAGGGCGTCTCGTACCGCGGCGTGGCGGCTCGCCGCCCGCCCCAGCCCGCCCCCCGGCCTGCCTGCACCCCTCCCCGCCCCGCTGACCAGGCATTTCCGCGGACGGCCAGGCGATACGTTCCCTCTCGTATGACCGGAGGGATTGATTCCGGTCATGGCGGCCGCATATCGCATGGCCAAGCGTTCCGGACTGACCTTGTCGAATGGGTGGCCAGGACGCCCGCGAGGGGTGATCATGAGAAGTCCAGAGCGCACTTCCCATGAGGAGGCACGGGTGGCCGAGACTCTGAAGAAGGGCAGCCGGGTGACCGGCGCCGCGCGCGACAAGCTCGCGGCAGACCTGAAGAAGAAGTACGACTCCGGTGCGAGCATCCGGGCGCTGGCCGAAGAGACCGGCCGCTCCTACGGATTCGTCCATCGGATGCTCAGTGAGTCCGGAGTCGTTTTGCGTGGACGCGGCGGAGCGACGAGGGGCAAGAAGGCCGCCTCGGCCTGACACAGCCCGTCGTAAGGACTCCTTCGGCCCATCGGTTCCGCGGTGGCCACCCGGGCGGTCGTCCGACCGGTCCGGGTGGTTACTGTGCAGTCGCTTATCTTCGTAGGCACCACTGCACCGAACCGGAGGCGTCCCATGACTTCGCTCGACCCTGTGCTCGACAAGGACGGTGTGCGACTCACCGTCGACGGCGCCGTTGCCACGGTGACCCTGACCAAGCCGGACAAGCGCAACGCCCAGGACTTCGCGCTGTGGCGGGCATTGACGCAGGCCGGCCGGTCACTCCCGGGTGACGTGCGTGTCGTGGTGCTGCGGGGTGAGGGCAAGTCCTTCTCCGCGGGGCTCGACCGGCAGGCCTTCACCCCTGAGGGCTTCGAGGGCGAGCCGTCGTTCATCGACCTCGCACGCAGCAACGACGCAGAGGTCGACGCGGCCATCGACGCGTTCCAGGAAGCGTTCACCTGGTGGCGGCGCAGTGACATCGTCACCATCGCGGCCGTCCAGGGCCATGCGATCGGCGCGGGTTTCCAGCTCGCCCTCGCCTGTGACCTGCGGGTGGTGGCCGAGGACGTCCAGTTCGCCATGCGGGAGACCAGCCTCGGACTCGTCCCGGACCTCACCGGCACGCATCCCCTCGTGTCGCTCGTCGGCTACGCCCGCGCGCTCGAGATCTGCGCGACCGGCCGGTTCGTCCACGCGGAGGAGGCCGAGCGCACCGGCCTGGCCAACCTCGTCGTGCCCGGCGCCGAACTGGACGCCGCCGTACGGGACCTCGCCGCCGCACTCGTGGCCGCGCCCCGCGACGCAGTGATCGAGACCAAGGCCCTGCTCCAGGGCGCCTCGGGCCGCTCCTTCGAGGAGCAGCGCGCGGCCGAGCGCGCCGCCCAGGCCCGCAGGCTCCGGGACCTCGCCGGTCTCGGCGACTGACCGGGCACCACACGCGTACGCCGCACACCGGCCGAGCCCTCGGGAACGGCCGGTGTGCGGCGTACTGCCCACGGGGCGTCAGGCGACCGACGAGATCAGGACCGCGACCGGGCGGCCGTCCGCGAGCGCGGCGGACACCGCCGCACGCACCGCACGGCCCACGTCCAGCGCTCGGAACCCCTCGGCCGTGGCGACTTCGACCTGTACCCGGTCCGCGGCCGTGTGCACGGCGCCGCCGCCCAGTTCCGCCGTCAGGCACGCCACGCCCGCCGTCGCCGCCGCGGCCTCACCCGCCGCGTCCGAGGGCGTCACGGGCGAGGGGACATGGGCCGGAGCCGATGGCAGGGGACTGTCCGGCAGCGCCGCCACACGCAGATCCACCTCGGTGACCACCAGGCCCAGCCGGTCCGCCGCCGCCCTGGCCAGCGCCGACCGCAGGGCCGCCGTCACCGCCGGCAGCGGCTCCCCGCTCCACACCGCGACCTCCGCCGCGAGCCGGTGGGCCCCCGGCGGGAGAGCGCTCGGCGGAGGGGGCACCGCGGGCTCGCCTGCCGCTGCGGGGTCCACGAGCCTCACGTCGAGCCGCGTCACCGCCGCCCCCCGTACCGCCTTCGCGGCGGCCTCGACGAGCACCGACGCGGCCGCGCGTTCAGCGAGCCAGGTGCCGTCCTCGGGCCCTCCGAGCGCCACCAGCCTGCCGAGGCCCAGCACCTGTCGCATCCGCCGCATCGCTTCCGCAGTCGTCATTCCTCCAGCCTGCCGCATCCACGGCGCGAGATGGGGAAACCGCACTTAATGTGGGCAAAGGGAGGTCACCACCACCCGAAAGGAACCACGATGACCGAGACAGGTGAGCGCAACCGGCCCCAGAGCACGGGGAACGAAACGGCCGGCGGCGGCGAGCCGTCGTCCCGCAGGACCTCCATCGGCAAGCGTGTCGACCCCGGTGTCCGCGGGCGCACCACGATCGCCGACGGTGTCGTGGAGAAGATCGCCGGACTCGCCGCGCGGGACGTCGTCGGCGTCCACACGATGGGCAGCGGCATCTCCCGCACGTTCGGCGCCGTACGCGACCGGGTCCCCGGCGGCGGCAGCAGGTCCAACGTGACGCGAGGCGTCAAGGCCGAGGTCGGCGAGGTGCAGACGGCGCTGGACCTGGAGATCGTCGTCGACTACGGCGTCGCCATCGCCGATGTCGCGCGCGACGTCCGGGAGAACGTGGTCGCCGCTGTCGAGCGGATGACCGGTCTGGAGGTGGTCGAGGTCAACATCGCCGTGAGCGACGTCAAGCTGCCCGATGAGGAAGAGGACGAGCCGGAGCAGCGTCTCCAGTAGAGGAGCTCAGAATGAGCATGGCCGTGGTCGGCATGGTGGCCGGCATGGCGCTCGGATTCGCCGGGTACTTCGGTGGATTCGGGGCGTTCGTGCTGGTCGCCGCATTGGGAGCGGTCGGTTTTGTGGTGGGCAGGCTGCTCGAGGGAGATCTGGAGGTCGGCGACTTCTTCCGGGGTCGCGATCGTGGCGTAGGGCCTCGGTGACGCGCCGTGGCGGCCGATCGTGTTGCCCCCGCCGAACGCGGGGCGACGACCATCGCCGACCGCGTCGTGGCGAAGATCGCCGCGAAGGCGGCACGGGAGGCGCTCGAGCGCCTGCCCGAGGGCGTCTCGCCGCCGCACGCGATGGTCGTCGTCCACCACGACACGGCCCGGGTCCGTATCAGCCTCGAACTCGACTATCCAGGTGACATCGGCCGCCAGTGCGGCGCGGTGCGTCGTCAAGTGGCCCACAGGGTAAGGACGTTGGCAGGGATGGAGGTGCCCGAGGTGGCGGTGCAGGTCGAGCGCCTGCACTCCTCGGCGCAGGGGAGGATTCGATGACCGAGCCCGAACAGACCCACCGGCCCGTCCGCGAACTGGACCAGTCCGTCTCCGCCGCGGCCTACGACCCCGCGCCGGTCCCCGCGGAAACGGAGCACGGCAGGGCGGGGCGCTTCTGGTCGGCGCGCCGCGTCCCCGCCGCGCTGCTCGCCCTGGTGGTCCTCGCGGGATCGGGGCTGATGCTCTACGACGTCGCCGCGGTACGGGCCGACCGGCCCGCCATGTACTGGCGGCGAGCCCTGGCCGACCACCTCGACCGATGGCGTCTCGAGGACGTGGCGGTCCTCGCGGTCGCCGGAGCGGTGGTGCTCGTCGGCGTCTGGCTGATCGTTCTCGCGGTGACGCCGGGGCTGCGCAGGGTGCTGCCCATGCAGCGGGACCGCGCGCACGTACGGGCCGGGCTGGACCGGCAGGCGGCGGCGCTCGTGCTGCGCGACCGCGCGATGGAGGTGTCCGGAGTGCAGTCCGTACGCGTACGGATGCGACGCACCAAGGCCAAGGTGCGTGCCCGCTCCCACTTCCGCGAACTCGACGACGTACGCGCCGATCTGGACACCGCGCTCGGAATCGGCATCAAGGAACTGGGCCTGGCCAGACCCCCGGCCCTGGCCGTCCACGTCGGCCGGCCTCCGGCCGGGAAGCGCTGAGGGCAAGGGTGAGACGGATGCTCGGAACGGTCAACCGGAGCCTGCTCGGACTCGCCGGGCTGGTGCTGGTGTGCACGGGCGGCGCCGTACTGGCGGCCGGGGCCGGGCTGTCCGTGCCCTCGTGGTGGCCCTGGAGCGGACAGCACGACGTGCTGCTCAGCGATGCCGACCGGACGAGGTGGCGGGACGAGGGCTGGTGGTGGCCGGTCGTCATCGCCGTCCTTGCCCTGCTGGTGCTGCTCGCCCTGTGGTGGCTTCTCGCACAGCTGCGCCGCGCCCGCCTCGCCGAGGTCCTCGTGGACACCGGCGACGGAGAGGGCGCGCTGCTGCGCGGCCGGGCGCTGGAGAACGTGATGACGGGGGAGGCGGAGTCGCTGGAGGGCGTCTCCCACGCACGGGTCATGCTGACGGGCCGCGGCCGGAGCGCTCCCCAGGCGCGGGTCCTGCTGCAGCTGGAGCCCCATGCGGCTCCGGCCGAGACGGTGTCCCGGCTGGCCGACGAGGCGGTGGCGCATGCGCGGGAGTCGGCGGGACTGTCGTCGCTGCCGACCGAGGCGAGGCTGCGGGTGTCGAAGCACAGGGCGCAGCGCGTGACATGAGGGGGTGCGGAGGCTTCGCCCCCGCACCTCGCGTCCCCTTCGGGAGATCGTCAGAACCCGTGCCGCGCCCCGCCGTCCACCGGGAGCATCACGCCCGTCAGGTACGACGCCGCCGGCGACAGCAGGAACGCCGCGACGGCGCCGAACTCCGCCGGCGTACCGTAGCGGCGCAGCGGAATCCGCGACTCGTTGCCCGCGCGCGCAGCCTCCGCGTCGCCCGACAGCGCGTCGAGCTCCCGCACCCTGTCCGTGTCGATGCGTGACGGGAGCAGACCGATCACGCGGATGCCGCGCGGGCCCAGTTCGTCGGCGAGGGACTTGGCGAAGCCCGCGAGACCCGGCCGCAGGCCGTTGGAGATCGTCAGGCCGGGGATCGGTTCGTGGACCGACCCGGAGAGGACGAAACCGATCACGCCGCCCTCGTTCAGTTCCGCCGCCGCGGTCCGCGCCAGCCGCACCGCGCCCAGGAAGACCGAGTCGAACGCCGACTGCCACTGCTCGTCCGTGTTGTCCGCGACGAAGCCCGGCGCCGGGCCGCCCACGCTGATGAGAATGCCGTCGAAGCGGCCGAAGTGCGCCCGCGCCGCCGCTATCAGGCGCTCCGCGCCCGCCGGGTCGGCGTTGTCCGCCGCCAGGCCCACCGCGGTCGGACCCAGTTCGGCAGCCGCTTCCTTGACCGTCTTCTCGTCCCGGCCGGTGATGACGACCTTCGCGCCGTCGGCCACCAGGGCCCGCGCGGAGGCGTTGCCCAGCCCCCGGGAGGCGCCGGTGACGATGTAGACGCGGTCCTTCAGTCCAAGATCCATGGGTCCTATCCTGCCGCCTTGTGCCGAGCCAGCGCGAGGGCGGTGTGCACCAGGCCGATATGGCTGAACGCCTGGGGGAAGTTGCCGAGCTGGCGTCCGGCCACCGGGTCGTACTCCTCGGACAGCAGACCCACGTCGTTGCGCAGCGCCAGCAGACGTTCGAACATCTCGCGTGCCTCCTCCGCACGCCCTGTCATGCACAGCGCGTCCGTCATCCAGAACGAGCACGCCAGGAACGCGCCCTCGCCGCCCGGCAGGCCGTCGACGGAGACGCCCTCCGTGCTGTAGCGCCGCACCAGCGGGCCGCTGCCGAGCTCGGCCTGCACCGCCTTGACCGTGCCGAGGACACGGGGATCGTCCGGGGGCAGGAAGCCGACGTGCGGGATCAGCAGCGTCGCCGCGTCCAGGCCCGTCGAGCCGTACGACTGCGTGAACGTGTTCCGCACCGGGTCGAAGCCCTTCTCGCACACCTCCCGGTGCACCTCGTCGCGCATCGCACGCCAGCGCGCGGCGTCCCCGCGCAGCGTCGGGTCGGCCTCCAGAGTGCGTACGGCGCGGTCGGCCGCGACCCACGCCATGACCTTGGAGTGCACGAAGTGGCGGCGCGGCCCGCGCACCTCCCACAGCCCCTCGTCCGGTTCGCGCCACTTCGACTCCAGGAACCCGAGGAGGCTCAACTGGATGTTCCACGCGTGCCGCTCGGCCTGCAGGCCCGCCCCCCTGGCCAGGAAGAGCGAGTCGATGACCTCGCCGTAGACGTCGAGCTGGAGCTGGTAGGCCGCGTCGTTGCCGACGCGGACCGGGACGGACCCGGCGTAGCCGCCGAGCCAGCTCAGCTCCGTCTCGGCCAGCCGGCGCTCGCCCGCGAGCCCGTACATGATCTGCAGGTCGGCGGGGTCGCCGGCCACCGCGCGCAGCAGCCAGTCGCGCCAGGCCGCGGCCTCGTCGAGATAGCCCGCCGCGAGCAGGGCGCCGAGCGTCAGGGTGGAGTCGCGCAGCCAGCAGAAGCGGTAGTCCCAGTTGCGCACACCGCCGATCTCCTCGGGGAGCGATGTCGTCGGGGCGGCGACGATGCCGCCCGTGGGTGCGTACGTGAGCGCCTTGAGGGTGATCAGCGAGCGCAGGACCGCCTCCCGGTACGGGCCCTCGTACCGGCACCGGGACGACCACGCGGCCCAGTCCTCCAGGCAGTGGCGCAGCGCTTCGTGGGGGTCGACCAGAGCGGGGCGCGGCTTGTGCGAGGGGTGCCAGGTGAGGACGAAGGCGACCTTCTCACCCTTCCCGACCGTGAACGCCGAGCAGGTGCTGAACTGCTGGCCCCAGGTGTGCACCTGCGGTTCGCTGCGCAGCCAGACGGAATCGGGACCCGCCACGGCGACCCGGTGGCCGTCGTCGCGCCGCATCCAGGGCACGATGTCGCCGTAGTCGAAACGCAGCCGCAGGGTGGAGGCCATCTCGACGGTGCCGCTGACGCCTTCCACGATGCGCACCACATCGGGGGCTTCATCCCGCTGTGGCATGAAATCGAGCACTTTGACGGTTCCGGTACGGGTCCGCCACACCGTCTCCAACACCAGTGATTCATCGACATATCGACGACTCGTGCACCGGACGGCGCCCTTGGGGGCGAGGCGCCAGTGCCCGTTCTCCTCATTGCCGACGAGCGCCGCGAAGCAGGCCGCGGAATCGAAGCGGGGCAGGCACAGCCAGTCGATCGAACCGTCCGCACCGACCAGTGCCGCGGTCTGCAGATCACCGATGAGGGCGTAGTCCTCGATACGTTGGGTCACGCTCTGGCGTGTTCCCGGCCCGGTTGGCCGCTAAGCAGCCGCGTGGGCCGGTTCCGGCGTGCCGTTCGCTACCGCCGCCGCCCTGTCCCGCTTCTCCCGCCGTACGAGGATCACCCAGCCGACGGGCACGCCCGCGGCGAACAGCCACCACTGGACGGCATACGCCATGTGCGCGCCGATGGAGTCGTGGTCGGGGTCGGGGATCTGTTCCGGGCCGGCCGCGGCCGGCTTCGGCTCCGTCTGCTCCAGATAGCCGCCGAGCACCGGGCGGTCCAGCAGCTTCGCCTGCTGCCCGCTGTTGATCAGCATCACCTGGCGCGGCGGCAGACCCGCCAGGTCCTTGATCCCGCTCGCACCGGTCGTCTCGTCCGCCTTGAGCCGGCCCGTGACGGTGACGGTGCCCTTGGGCGTGGTCGGCACCTCGGGGAACGCCTTCTGGTCGGCGGCAGCCGGCACCCAGCCGCGGTTGACGAGCACCGCTGAGCCGTCGGCCAGCAGCAGGGGAGTCAGCACATGGAAGCCGACGCGGTCGTCGGCGTTGGTGCGGCGGCGTACGACGACCTCATGGGCCGGGTCGAACATGCCCTGCGCGGTGACCTGCCGCCAGTAGTCGTCCCGCGGGACCGTGTGCCCCGGGGAGGTCAGCTCGGCCACCGGCACCGGCTCGGCGTCCAGGTTCCGGGCGATGAGGGAGTTCTGCGCGACGCGGCGCTCGTGGCGGTGCAACTGCCAGAAGCCCAGCTCGACCATCGTGGGGATGAGAACGAGGGCGATGAGGGTGAGGATCACCCACTGCCGGGACAACAGGAAGCGGTACACGGCTTCGACCGTACCCGTAGTGCCCCGGTGCCGGGACGGGGGGTCCCGGTGGCGCCCCGTCCCGGCTGCCGGGCACGACGGGGTCAGACCCTGTCGACGATGCCGGCCCTCCCCTCGGCGCGGGCGCAGTGCGCGCCGCAGTACCAGTGGCCCTCGGCCTCGACGCCCTGGCCGATGATCTGGACCCGGCAGTGCTCACAGATGGGCGCCATGCGGTGAATGGCGCAGGAGAAGCAGTCGAAGACGTGCACCGCGCCCTGCGCGTGCACCTCGAAGGACATGCCGTAGTCGTTTCCGCAAACCTCGCAACGTGCCATGCGCCACAGGGTGGGACGCGAGGCGGGCGGGGGCGAGCGGGCGGCGGGCGAGTCGCGCGGGGTTCACTCCGATGCGGGTGCCATGCCCGGCAGCATTCCCTGCTCCGCTCCGTGGTCCGTCTCCGGCTCCGTCGCGCGGTCCGAGCCCTGCTCGGGCAGGCCCGCCGGGCGCCCCGGCGCCGGGACGCCTCCCGTGGCCGCGGCCGTGCCCGCCGCCGGGGTCACGTGCCCCAACAACTGGGTGAACGCCGCCTCGTCGACGACCGGTGTGCCGTACGAAGCGGCCTTGACCGCCTTCGACGTCGACGCGTGCGGATCGTTGGTCACCAGCAGGCTCGTCAGCCGCGACACGCTCGTGGCGACGTGCAGGCCCTCCTCGGTCGCCCGGTCCTCCAGCAACTCGCGCTCTATGGAGGTGTCGCCGGAGAACGCCACCCGCATGCCCTGCTTCAGCTGCCCGCCCGGCTCGTACCTGCCCGGGTTGGGGTAGGGGCACGGGGGACGCCTGCGCGACGGCCGCCAGCTGCTCCGCCCGTACGACGGCTGGTAGCCGACACGCGGGGCGGGCGGGGTGTCGGACCACTCGGTCAGCGGGCGGCACTCCAGCAGCGGCAGCCGTACGCCGTCGCGCGCCGCCGAGTGCAGACTCGGCCGGAACGCCTCGGCCAGCACCCGCGCGTCGTCCAGCGCGTGGTGGGCCCGCTGCTGCACGACGCCGTAGTGCGCGGCGAGGGTCTCCAGCTTGAAGTTGGGCAGCGGCAGCGCGAGCTCCCTGGCGAGCGCGATGGTGCACAGACGCTGCCGGGTCGGCGCGGTCCGCCCCGCGCGCGCGTACTCCCGGGCGAGCATGCCCCAGTCGAACTTGGCGTTGTGCGCCACCAGGACACGGCCCTCCAGGCGCTCGGTGAGCTCACCGGTGATGTCACCGAAGAGCGGCGCGCCGCGGAGCATCTCACTCGTCAGACCGTGGATCTCCACCGGGCCGGGATCGCGCTCGGGATCGACGAGGGTGTACCAGTGGTCCTCGATGTTGCCCCGGGAGTCCAGGCGGTAGACGGCAGCGGACACTATCCGGTCGTAGTGGAACAGGCCGGTGGTCTCCACGTCGACGACCGCGTACCCCTCGGGGTACGCGGTCGGCCACGTCGTCGCTGCGGTCGTACGGTCGTCGAGCATGGTCACAGAGAATACGGGCCGGGACCGACAACGCAGGATGGCCCCGTGCTCCCGGCGCCTCGCACCAGGCGCCGCCCGATCTGCCGCCCCGTTCCGGCGGGTTGCCCGGGCGCGGTTCACGGCTCGGGTGAGACGCTCCCGGAATGAGTGACCAGACTTCGCAGCAGGCGCACGACGAACCGCACGGCGGCGGACTCGGCACGCGTCTCAACTGGCTGCGCGCCGCGGTCCTCGGCGCCAACGACGGAGTCGTCTCCACCGCCGGACTCGTCGTCGGCGTCGCCGGAGCGACCGACGCGCGCGGGACCCTGCTCACCGCGGGCCTCGCCGGACTGCTCGCGGGCTCCATGTCGATGGCCGCGGGCGAATACGTCTCCGTGTCCACCCAGCGGGACTCGGAGAAGGCCGCCCTCGCCGTCGAGAGGCGCGAGCTGCGCGAGCAGCCCCAGGCCGAACTCGACGAGCTGACCCAGCTGTTGGCCGAGCGCGGCCTGTCCCGCGACGTTGCCAGGGAGGCCGCCGAACAGCTCACCGAACGGGACGCCCTGCGCGCGCACGCGCGCGTGGAGCTCGGGATCGACCCCGACGAGCTGACCAATCCCTGGCACGCGGCGGGCGTGAGCTTCCTCGCCTTCACGGCGGGCGCGTTGCTGCCGCTGCTCGCGATCGTCCTGCCGCCCTCCTCGGTCCGCCTGTACGTCACGGTCCTGTCGGTGCTCGCGGCCCTCGCGCTCACCGGCTGGTGGAGCGCCCGTCTGGGTGCGGCGAAGCCGGGCCCCGCCGTGCTGCGCAACACCGCCGGCGGGGCGCTGGCCATGGCGGTGACGTACGCGGCCGGGACGCTGCTGGGCGCGGCGGGCGTCTGACGCCACGTGCGCCCGCGGGCGCTCTTCCTCCGCCCGCAGGACCGCGTGTGCCGCCCGCCGTCAGAGGCGCCCCTGCCCGGCAGCACCCGGCCCCGTCACCGCCGCGCGGGCCAGATGAACGTGCACGCCGTCAGCCGCGCCACCGGGGCGTGTCCGTGCCCCAGAGCCCGGCCGGGCGGGCCCAGTCGACGGGGCCGCCGTCGAACGCGACCGCAGGCAGGGCATGGCGCAGCCGGCCCATGGGGCTGTCCGTCTCGGTGAGCCACCGCTCGGCGTCGTACTCGCCCGGGGCGGCGTCCGGGGTCTTCTCCAGGCCGTTCACCAGCCACGCGGCCGTCTGCGCGAGGGCCAGGTCGACCAGCCTCGCGCCGCCCGTCCCGTGCTGCTCGCTCAGCGCCCGCAGCACTCCGGCGGCGAGCAGGTACCCGGTGCCGTGGTCCAGGGCCTGCGCGGGAAGTGCCCCCGGCCGCTCCCCGTCGCCCTCCCTCTCCGCGATACCGGAGGCGACCTGGACCAGGCTGTCGAAACCGCGCCGGCCCGCCCACGGCCCGTACCGCCCCCACGCCGAGAGCCGGGCCACCACCAGGCCGGGGCGTCGGGCCGCGAGCTCCTCGGGTGCGAGACCGAACCGGTCCAGGGCGCCCGGCCGGTAGCCGGTCACCACCACGTCCGCGGAGGCGAGCAGTTCCCCGAACGTGTCCCGGTCCGCGGCGACGGCCAGGTCGAGCCGGGTGGACCGCTTGCCCATGCCCGTGTCGCTGTGGGCCTCCTGACTCTCCGGCAGGCCGGGGGAGTCGATCCTCAGCACATCGGCGCCGAGCAGGGCCAGGGTGCGGGTCGCGACCGGGCCCGCCAGCACCCTGGTCAGGTCCAGCACGCGCAGCCCCGCACAGGGCAGGGCCGCCGAACCGCCCGCCGCCCTCGGTGCGGGGCCGTCCCCGATACGCCGCACGGCCAGCAGCGGGTGCGCGGCCGCGGCGGCGCCCTGCGGATGCCCGGCCCACTCCTTCGGGCCGCGCGCGGCGACGGCCAGGCCGCCCGCCGCGTACACGGTCTCCTCGACGTCCAGTGCCTGCCGCTCCCCGACGGCGGCCGCGACGGCGTCCTCGCCCGCGTCGCCGGGCAGGCCGAGCGCGGCGAGCAACCGGGCCCGGTGGTGCGGGTAGTTGGCGTGCGTCCGCACCCAGCCGTCGGCCGCGCGCCAGAAGCGGGACAGCGGGGCGAACGTCACCGGGGCCGCTCCGTCAACCCGCACCAGCCGGTCGCTGAGGAACGCCGCCGTCACGGCGCCGTCGTCCACCCGGACCGCCGGGACGGGGCCGCCGGTGCGGCGGGCGGCGAGCTCCGCGGCGGCCAGCGAGCACACGGCCACGGTGGAACGCGCGAGTTCCATGACCGGCAGACGGGCCGGCAGCGCGCCCCGGCCCTCGTACGTCACGCGGTCCACCAGGGCGGGATCGCCGCCCAGAGCGGCCCAGGCAGCGGCCGTACCGCTCGAAGATGTCTGACCCATACAGCCACTATGGCACCGAGTGCCACATGGAGGGGCCCGGTGCGGACATCCGCACCGGGCCCCGAAAAGCGGTGGATCAGAGGTGATTACCGGCGAACGGCGTCGAGAGCGTCCGCGACACCCTCACCGTAGAAGCCGTTCTCGTTCTCGTCGCCCTCGCAGACCGCGTCGACCGTCCCGTTGTTGTCGATGTCGTACGGGTTGGTGCACGCGGTGTCGTCGGCCTGCACGGAGAGCAGGGCCTTCACCATCGCCGGCGACGCGTACGGGTGCGTCGACTTGATCAGCGCGGCGACACCCGCGACGTGCGGGGAGGCCATCGACGTACCGGCCTTGTAGCCGAAGCCGCCGCCCGGCAGCGTCGACAGGATCCGGCCGTCGACGGCCGGCGCGTCGGGCGCCTGGAAGCGGGTGGCGTCGCCGCCGGGGGCGGAGATGTCGATGACGCCGTTGCCGTAGTTGGAGTACGAGGACTTCAGGTTCTTCGCGCCCAGCGCGGAGACCGTGACCACGCCCGGGATCTGCGTCGGGATGTCCAGGCACTCGGCCGGGTTGACCTTGCGCTCGACCGGCGTGGTGTCGTTCGGGCTCGAGGTGTCGGTGAGCTCGTCGGACGCGAGGTCCATCCGCGAGTTGCCGGCGGCGGCGACGTTCACCGCGCCCTTGCTCTCCGCGTACCGGATGGCGCGCCGGTGCGACTCGATCAGAGCCTTCTGGTCGGCGTCGTTCTTGCAGTTGAACAGCCACGGGTCGGTGTAGTAGCTGTTGTTGGTCACGTCGACACCGTGCTCGGCGGCCCACACGAAGCCGCAGACGACGGCCTCGGTGTAGAAGAAGCCGTCGGGCTGGGACACCTTGATGCCGGAGACCTTCACGCCCGGCGCGACACCCGTGATGCCGGTGCCGTTCTTCGCCGCCGCGATCGTGCCCGCGACGTGCGTGCCGTGGTCGCTCTCCGTCGGGCCCGGGCGCCAGGCGCCGTCCGCCGTGTCGGCCACACCGCCGACACAGCTGACGGATGCCTCGCGGTCGAAGTTGGGCGCCAGGTCCGGGTGCGTGTCGTCGACACCCGTGTCGATGACCGCGACCGTGACCTTCTTGCTGCCGAGCGTCTTCTCGTGCGCCTTGTCCGCCTTGATGGCGGGCAGGTCCCACTGCAGCGGCTCGAGCGCGTCCTGGCCCGCCTCCGCCTGGCCCGCCGCCGCCTTGGCCTCCTCGGCGGTGAGCGGGCGCTCCGACTCGATGGCCGTGTCGGCCACGGGCGCCAGCGGGGCGGTGCGCGTGGCACCGGCCGACTCGACACCGCGGACCTGACGGATCGTCTCCGCGAACGCAGGGTTCTGCGAGTGGACGACGATGACGCCTATCTGGTCGTACGCGTGGACTATCGACCCGCCGGCCTTGGCTATCGCCTTCTTGACGGCCTTCGAGGTGCCGTGACCGCCCGTGACGTTGACCACGTAGGACAGCTTCGGACCGTCCGTTTGGACCGCTGCCGGGGCGTCGTCGGTGATTGCTGCCGACGCCGTACCCGCCGGCAGGAATCCGAGGGAGGCCGTGAGCGCCAGACCGGCGGGCAGCGCGAGTGCGCGCCGACGTCTGGATCCCAGATGAGCCATGGGTTCTCCACATCATCCGTGACAAAACCGCCCAAACACCCCTTGCGAATGGGCGGGTTATGCCGGGCGAAGCTATCGCTGATCAAGGCGGCTCTTCAATGGATCCGCGCAGATGTACGACAACAAGTAGGACAAGAAGTGCGGAGGAAAAAGACCGAAGGTGAACCGGTTCGGTGCGTACTCCGTGCCGTTGTCAGGGAGTGGAACAACATCAAACAGCTCCCGCAGGCAACATCCCCAAGACCACCACCGAACCCGCGTCGCGAGGAGTCTCCGTGGCCACCGATGCACCGCCGCCCCCGGGCGGTAAGGGCGCCAGCCCCGCCCAGCCCACGACAGAGTCGTTCGTCCAGGTGCAGGAAAGTGCGGAATTCGGCGAACTGCGCCGCGCCTACCGCTCCTTCGCCTTCCCCCTGACCGTCGCGTTCATCGCCTGGTACCTGCTCTACGTCCTGCTCTCGAACTACGCGGGCGGCTTCATGGGCACGAAGCTCTTCGGCAACATCAACGTCGCCCTGGTCTTCGGCCTCGCCCAGTTCGCGACCACGTTCCTCATCGCCTGGTTCTACTCGCGGCACGCCGCTGCGAAGCTCGACCCGAAGGCGGAAGCCATCAAGTCCCGTATGGAGGCCGACGCATGAGCCCCACGCTCCAGCTCGCGGCGTCGAGCGCGACCACCGAGCACCGGCCGCTCATCATCACCCTGTTCGCCGCTTTCGTCGTCGCCACCCTCTTCATCACGGTGTGGGCGGGCCGCCAGACCAAGGACGCCTCCGACTTCTACGCGGGCGGCCGCCAGTTCACCGGCTTCCAGAACGGCCTCGCCATCTCCGGCGACTACATGTCGGCCGCCTCGTTCCTCGGCATCGCCGGCGCCATCGCCCTCTTCGGCTACGACGGGTTCCTCTACTCGATCGGCTTCCTGGTCGCCTGGCTCGTCGCCCTGCTGCTCGTCGCCGAACCGCTGCGCAACTCCGGGCGCTACACGATGGGCGACGTCCTCGCCTACCGCATGCGCCAGCGCCCCGTGCGCACCGCGGCGGGCACGTCGACGATCGTCGTCTCGATCTTCTACCTGCTGGCGCAGATGGCGGGCGCGGGCGTCCTCGTCTCCCTGCTGCTCGGCATCACCAGCGACGGCGGGAAGATCGCCATCGTGGCCCTCGTCGGCCTGCTGATGATCGTGTACGTCACCATCGGCGGCATGAAGGGCACCACCTGGGTGCAGATGGTCAAGGCCGTCCTGCTCATCGCGGGCACCCTGCTCATCACGTTCCTGGTGCTGCTCAAGTTCAACTTCGACATCTCCGAACTGCTCGGCCAGGCGGCCGAGAAGAGCGGCAAGGGCGCGGCGTTCCTGGAACCCGGCCTCAAGTACGGCGTCACCGGGACGTCCAAGCTGGACTTCATCTCGCTCGGCATCGCGCTCGTCCTCGGCACCGCCGGCCTGCCGCACATCCTGATCCGCTTCTACACCGTGCCCACCGCCAAGGCCGCCCGTAAGTCCGTCAACTGGGCCATCGGCATCATCGGCGCCTTCTACCTGATGACCATCGCGCTCGGCTTCGGGGCGGCGGCGCTCGTCGGGCCGGAGGTGATCACCGCGTCCAACAAGGCGGGCAACACGGCGGCGCCCCTGCTGGCCCTGCACATCGGCGGTGTCGACTCGGCCGGCGGCGCGATCCTCCTCGCCGTGATCTCCGCCGTCGCCTTCGCCACCATCCTGGCCGTGGTCGCGGGCCTCACCCTCGCCTCCTCGTCCTCCTTCGCGCACGACATCTACGCGAACGTGATCCGCAAGGGGCAGGCCACCGAGAAGGAGGAGGTCCGCGCGGCCCGCTGGGCGACCGTCGCCATCGGTATCGTGTCCATCGCGCTCGGCGCCCTCGCCCGCGACCTGAACGTCGCCGGCCTGGTCGCCCTCGCCTTCGCGGTCGCCGCGTCCGCGAACCTGCCGACGATCCTCTACAGCCTGTTCTGGAAGAGGTTCACCACCCAGGGCGCCCTGTGGTCCATCTACGGCGGTCTGACGTCCTCGGTCGTCCTGGTGCTCTTCTCGCCGGTCGTCTCCGGCAAGCCCACCTCGATGTTCCCCGACGCCGACTTCTCCTGGTTCCCGCTGGAGAACCCCGGCCTGATCTCCATCCCCGTCGGCTTCCTGCTCGGCTGGATCGGCTCCCTGCTGTCCAAGGAGGAGCCCGACAAGGGCAAGTACGCCGAGCTGGAGGTCAAGTCCCTCACCGGCGTCGGCGCCCACTGAGTGAGCCCGCCGACACATCGCCGTAGCGGCCGCGTCGTAGAGTCCTACGACGCGGCCGTGCCGCGCCTCGTGCCAAATGGGCCACACGCGGTGTCGGTGCCCTGACGTAGGCTCGGAAGAGTCAGATCCGCGAATGGGGAGGGGGCCCACAGTGCTCATCGACACCTATGGCCGAGTGGCTACCGACCTGCGGGTTTCCTTGACCGACCGGTGCAACCTGCGATGTACGTACTGCATGCCCGAAGAGGGCCTGCAGTGGCTGAAGAAGCCCGATCTGCTCACCGACGACGAGATCGTGCGCCTGATCCGCGTCGCCGTCACCGACCTCGGCATCACCGAGGTCCGCTTCACCGGCGGTGAGCCCCTGCTGCGCCCCGGCCTCGTCGGCATCGTCGAGCGTGTCGCCGCCCTCGAGCCCCGCCCCAAGATGTCCCTCACGACCAACGGCATCGGGCTCAAGCGCACCGCGGAGGCCCTCAAGACCGCCGGCCTCGACCGGGTCAACGTCTCCCTCGACACCCTGCGCCCCGACGTCTTCAAGGCACTCACCCGCCGCGACCGCCACCACGACGTGCTCGACGGCCTCGAGGCCGCACGCGCCGCCGGACTCACCCCGGTCAAGGTCAACGCGGTCCTCATGCCGGGGCTCAACGACGACGAGGCCCCCGACCTGCTCGCCTGGGCCGTCGAGAACGACTACGAGCTGCGGTTCATCGAGCAGATGCCGCTGGACGCCCAGCACGGCTGGAAGCGTGACGGGATGATCACGGCCGGTGACATCCTCGCCTCTCTGCGTACGCGCTTCTCGCTCACCCCCGAAGGGGACAGCGCCCGCGGCTCCGCGCCCGCGGAGCGATGGGTCGTCGACGGCGGATCGCACCGCGTCGGCGTCATCGCCTCCGTCACCCGCCCCTTCTGCCGGGCCTGCGACCGCACCCGCCTCACCGCGGACGGCCAGGTGCGCACGTGCCTGTTCGCGACCGAGGAGACCGACCTGCGGGCGGCGCTGCGCTCGGACGCGCCGGACGAGGAGATCGCCCGGATATGGCGGCTGGCGATGTGGGGGAAGAAGGCCGGATCCGGTCTGGACGACCCCTCGTTCCTGCAGCCCGAGCGCCCCATGTCAGCGATCGGCGGCTGATCCGCCCTCCGGTCGCTGCGTGCGCTCCCAGTCCTCCAGGGTCACGACATCCTTGAGGAATCCGCGTACGCCGAGGAACTGCGACAGGTGCTCCCTGTGCTCCTCGCAGGCCAGCCAGGTCTTGCGGCGCTCGGGGGTGTGCAGCTTCGGGTTGTTCCACGCGAGGACCCAGACGGCGTCGGCGCGGCAGCCCTTGGCGGAACAGATCGGGGTTTCGTCACTCACCCGATCATTGTCCCCACATGGCGACGCCGGGCAGCCACGGGGGGAGCTGCCCGGCGTCGGTCCATCGCTCCGACGGGGGATGCGGAGCGCCTAGGCAGTATGTCATGGGTAACGGGCCGCCGTGCACAGGAACTTCATGATTGATCTGAGGTTTTCCTGAGGTTCGCGGACCCCGTCGCGGACGGTCGTCATCAGCCCTGTTCGGACATGGGGCGCTCCTGCGCGAAAGATCCGTCGGCCGTCGCGGAGTCCTCGGGTGCCGGCTCGATCATGGGGTGCGACGGCGGGGGGACGAGCGTCGACGGCAGAGACGGCGCGTTCTCCCGGCCCGCATTGGCGATGACCACGGAGATGTACGGCAGGACAACGCCGAGCACCAGGGCGACGACGGCCACATGACGTTCCACGTTCCACAGGACCGCGGCCAGGATCACCGACACCGTGCGCACGGACATCGAGATCACGTAGCGCCGCTGCCGACCGCGGACATCGTCGGCGAGCCCCTGCCGGGCCCCCGTGATCCGGAAGACCTCCGTGCCGCCCCGCCTGCGCATCTGCTCCACCACCCGAATCCCGCGCCGGACGATCCCGGACATCCCGCGCTGACCCCATCAACGGTACGCCGCGACTGCGCCGCCTTCGAGAGCGGGTCGCCGCCGGTTTGCGTGCCCTGTCTGCGCCGGGACGCGTATGGGTGTCTCCGACATGCGCCGTACGGCCCGCGGGCCGAGACTGGCAGGCATAACTGCTCGTTGGGAGCCGTACAAGGAGGCAGCCATGGGCTGGTTGTGGGCGATCATCGTGGGATTCGTGCTCGGCCTGATCGCGAAGGCGGTCATCCCGGGCAAGCAGCACAGTCCTCTCTGGCTGACCACCATCTTCGGCATCATCGGAGCGGTCATCGGCAACGCCCTCGCCCGGGGCTTCGGCATCCAGGAGACCCCTGGCATCGACTGGGGCCGGCACGCACTTCAGCTCGCGGCGGCCATCGTCATCGTGTTCCTGGGCGACATGGCGTACACCTCGGCCCGCGGCGGCAGGAAACGGCGCGCGTGACGGGCCGACGTCGCAACGGGACGACGGCGTAACCGGACCCACGGACGACGACGGCGGCCGGGCCGGGCACAGAGCCGCCCGGCCACCGCCGTCGTCCGTCCTGCCCGGTCAGCCCGCCGTGACCTCGACCGCGGCCAGGTTCTTCTTGCCGCGGCGCAGCACCAGCCAGCGCCCGTGCAGCAGCTCCTCCGGCGTCGCCACGGCGTCCTCGGCGGTGACCTTCACGTTGTTCACGTAGGCGCCGCCCTCCTTCACCGTGCGCCGGGCGGCCGACTTGCTGGCGACCAGGCCCACCTCGGCGAACAGGTCGACGACCGGGGCGAGCTCGGTGACCCGCGCCTGAGGCAGCTCCGACAGCGCCGCCCGCAGCGTCGGCTCGTCGAGCTCGGCGAGCTCGCCCTGTCCGAACAGCGCCTTGGACGCGTTGATCACCGCTGCGCACTGGTCGGCTCCGTGCACCAGGGTCGTCAGCTCCTCGGCCAGCGCTCGCTGCGCGGCACGGGCCTGCGGACGCTCCGCGGTCTGCTTCTCCAGCTCCTCGAGCTCCTCGCGGCTCTTGAAGCTGAGGACGCGCAGGTACCGGTTGATGTCCCGGTCGTCCGTGTTCAGCCAGAACTGGTAGAACGCGTACGGCGTGGTCATCTCCGGGTCGAGCCAGAGCGTGCCGGTCTCCGACTTGCCGAACTTGGTGCCGTCCGCCTTGGTCATCAGCGGGGTGGCCAGCGCGTGCACCTCGGCGTCGGGCTCCAGGCGGTGGATCAGGTCCAGGCCCGCCGTGAGGTTGCCCCACTGGTCGCTGCCGCCCTGCTGCAGGGTGCAGCCGTACCGCCGGTACAGCTCCAGGAAGTCCATGCCCTGCAGTAGCTGGTAGCTGAACTCCGTGTAGCTGATGCCCTGTTCGGACTCCAGACGCCGGGCGACGGAGTCCTTGGTGAGCATCTTGTTGACGCGGAAGTGCTTGCCGATGTCCCGCAGGAACTCGATCGCGGACATGCCCGCGGTCCAGTCCAGGTTGTTCACCATGATCGCGGCGTTGTCGCCCTCGAAGGAGAGGTACGGCTCGATCTGCGCACGCAGCCGGTTCACCCACTGCGCGATCGTCTCCGGATCGTTCAGCGTGCGCTCCGCGGTAGGCCGCGGGTCACCGATCTGACCCGTGGCCCCGCCCACCAGCGCCAGCGGCCGGTGCCCGGCCAGCTGGAGCCGGCGCACGGTGAGCACCTGCACCAGGTGCCCGACGTGGAGGCTCGCCGCGGTCGGGTCGAAGCCGCAATAGAAGGTGACGGGACCGTCCGCGAGCGCCTTGCGCAAAGCGTCCTCGTCAGTGGACTGGGCGATCAGCCCGCGCCACTTCAGCTCGTCGACGATGTCCGTCACGGTTCTTCCGTCTCCTCGTACGTGAATGGATCGGTGGGAGCCAGTCTAGGCCGGTCACACGCCCCGGCTGACCGAGCTCATGTTGAAGTCCGGCACCCGCAGCGCCGGCATGGCGGCCCGGGTGAACCAATCGCCCCACTCGCGCGGCAGCGTCTTCTCCGTCCGGCCGGCCTCCGTCGCGCGCCCCAGCAGGTCGACGGGCGACTCGTTGAAGCGGAAGTTGTTCACCTCGCCCACGACTTCGCCCTTCTCCACCAGGTACACGCCGTCCCTGGTCAGGCCGGTCAGCAGCAGCGTCGCGGGGTCGACCTCGCGGATGTACCAGAGGCAGGTCAGCAGCAGACCGCGCTCGGTCGCCGACACCATCTCCGCGAGGGACCGCTCGCCGCCCGCGTCCAGGATCAGGTTGTCCGTCCCCGGCGCGACCGGCAGCCCGGTCAGGCCGGCGCTGTGCCGGGTCGTGATCAGGTGTTCCAGCTTCCCGTCACGCACCCAGTCCGTCGGCGACAGCGGCAGACCGTTGTCGAACACCGAGGCGTCGTCGCCGGACGAGTGCGCGATCACGAAGGGCGCCGCCTCCAGCCCGGGCTCGTGCGGATCGCTGCGCAGCGTCATCGGCAGCGAGGACAGCGCTTCGCCGATACGGGTGCCGCCGCCGGGCTTGGAGAAGACCGTACGGCCCTCCGCCGCGTCCCGGCCCGTCGACGACCACATCTGGTAGATCAGCAGATCGGCCACGGCGGTCGGCGGCAGCAGCGTCTCGTAGCGGCCGGCCGGCAGGTCGAAGCGGCGCTCCGCCCAGCCCAGCCGCTCCGCCAGCCCGGCGTCCAGCGCCGCCGGGTCCACGTCCTTGAAGTCCCGCGTGGAACGGCCCTCCCAGGCCGAGCGCATCCGGTCGGGCGACTTGGCGTTGAGCTCCAGCGTGCCGGTCGGCTGGTCGTGGCGCAGCCGCAGCCCCGTCGACGTGCCGAGGTACGTCGAGGTGAGCTCGTGGTTGGCGAAGCCGTACAGTTCCCGCCCGCCCGCGCGAGCCCGGGCGAACGCCTCGCCGAGCGCCGGTGCGAAGTCCGCGAACACCGCCGACGACGTCTCCGCCGGCGCGTCCGTGAAGTCGGGGGAGGCGGCCACGCCCTCGACCAGCGGCCTGGCGTCCTCGGCCGGCCCGGCGGACCGCGCGGCGTCCTCCGCGGCGCGCACCAGCCGCTCCAGGTCGTCGGCGGTCACGGCGGACTGCGAGACCACGCCGGACGCCGTGCCCTCGGAGCCGTCGACCGTGGCGACGACGGTGAGGGTACGGCCGCGGGTCACGCCGTTGGTGGTCAGCGCGTTGCCGGCCCAGCGAAGATTCGCCGAGGAGTGCTCGTCGGCGATGACGACGCAACCGTCGGCCGTCGACAGCTCCAGCGCCCGCTCGACGATCTCGTGCGGCGGGGTCACGTGACTCTGCGACATCAGCGTCCTGCCTCCTGCGTCGTGTTCAGAATGTTGACGCCCCTGAAGAGGGCGGAGGGGCAGCCGTGGGAGACCGCAGCTACCTGGCCCGGCTGGGCCTTGCCGCAGTTGAAGGCGCCGCCCAGCACGTACGTCTGCGGCCCGCCGACCTGCTCCATCGAGCCCCAGAACTCGGTCGTCGTCGCCTGGTAGGCGACGTCCCTCAGCTGACCGGCCAGTCGGCCGTTCTCGATGCGGAAGAACCGCTGACCGGTGAACTGGAAGTTGTAGCGCTGCATGTCGATCGACCACGACCGGTCGCCGACCACGTAGATCCCGTGCTCCACCCCGCCGATCAGGTCCTCCGTCGACAGACCTCCCGGGTCCGGCTTGAGGGACACGTTCGCCATCCGCTGCACCGGCACATGGGCGGGCGAGTCGGCGAAGGCGCAGCCGTTGGAGCGGCCGAGGCCCGTCAGCTTCGCGATGCGCCGGTCCAGCTGGTAGCCCACCAGCGTGCCGTCCCTGACCAGGTCCCAGCTCTGCGCCTCGACGCCCTCGTCGTCGTACCCGATCGTCGCCAGCCCGTGCTCGGCGGTCCGGTCACCGGTCACGTTCATCACGGAGGAGCCGTACGCCAGCTTCCCGAGCTGGTCGAAGGTCGCGAACGACGTCCCCGCGTAGGCCGCCTCGTAGCCGAGCGCGCGGTCCAGCTCCGTGGCGTGGCCGATCGACTCGTGGATCGTCAGCCACAGGTTCGACGGGTCGACGACCAGGTCGTAGCGCCCGGCCTCGACGCTCGGCGCGCGCATCTTCTCGGCGAGCAGCTCCGGGATGCGCTCCAGCTCCGAGTCCCAGTCCCAGCCGGTCCCGGTCAGGTACTCCCAGCCGCGTCCCACGGGCGGCGCGATGGTGCGCATGGAGTCGAACTCGCCGGTCGTCTCGTCGACGGCGACGGCCGTGAGCTGCGGGTGCAGCCGTACCCGTTGCTGCGTGGTGACCGTCCCCGCGGTGTCCGCGTAGAACTTGTTCTCCTGCACGGTCAGCAGCGAGGCGTCCACATGCGCCACACCCGCCGCCCGCAGCAGCCGGGAGCTCCAGTCGGCGAGCAGCGCGCTCTTGTCCTCGCCCGGCACGTCGAAGGGGTTGACCTCGTACGAGGAGACCCAGGTCTTCTCCGCGTGCACCGGCTCGTCCGCCAGCTCCACGCTTTCGTCCGAGCCCGCCGCCGCGATCACCTTCGCGGACAGCTTCGCCATGGCCACCGCCTGCCCGGCCACCCTGGCCGCGGCGTCCATGGTCATGTCGACACCGGAGGCGAACCCCCAGGCGCCGCCGTGCACCACCCGCACCGCGTACCCGAGGTCCGTGGAGTCGGACGATCCGGCGGGTTTGGCGTCCCGCAGCCGCCACGAGGCGCTGCGGACGCGCTCCAGGCGGAAGTCGGCGTGCTCGGCGCCGAGCGCACGCGCCCGGGCGAGCGCCGCGTCGGCGAGCGCCCGCAGCGGCAGCGCCGTGAAGGCCGCGTCGATGGAATGAGGCACGGATGTCTCCTGTCGTCGAGACGTGGTCGCCCCGATCATGTCGCGCCGGACGGGCCCCTCGCCAGCCAGTTCGGAGGGACGGTGGCTCCCTGCCGTCGAGGGGACTTTGCGCGGGGGCTTTGCGCGGACTTTCTGTAGGGATCCGACAGCGACGGGTGGAAGGCGCTGTCAGGCCCCGATTCTCCGTACGCCGTGCCGTACCGATAGTTTGCAGACGTACCAGACCGCATAGGGAAAGGGTGATCCGTTGAGCCGCTCGGTTCTCGTCACCGGAGGAAACCGGGGCATTGGCCTCGCCATCGCCCGCGCGTTCGCCGAGAGCGGCGACAACGTGGCGATCACCTACCGCTCGGGGGAGCCCCCGGCCGCCCTGGCGGAGCTGGGCTGCCTGGCGGTCAAGTGCGACATCACCGACGCCGAGCAGGTGGAGCAGGCGTACAAGGAGATCGAGGAGAAGCACGGTCCCGTCGAGGTGCTGGTCGCCAACGCCGGTATCACCAAGGACCAGCTGCTGATGCGCATGTCGGAGGAGGACTTCACCTCCGTCCTCGACACCAACCTCACCGGCACCTTCCGCGTCGTGAAGCGTGCCAACCGCGGCATGCTCCGCGCCAAGAGGGGCCGCGTCGTCCTGATCTCCTCCGTCGTGGGGCTGCTGGGCTCCGCCGGGCAGGCCAACTACGCGGCCTCCAAGGCCGGTCTCGTGGGCTTCGCCCGCTCCCTCGCGCGTGAGCTCGGCTCGCGCAACATCACTTTCAACGTCGTCGCGCCCGGCTTTGTCGACACCGACATGACCCAGGCGCTCACGGACGAGCAGCGCGCCGGGATCGTCTCCCAGGTACCCCTCGGCCGTTACGCGCAGCCGGAGGAGATCGCGGCCACCGTGCGCTTCCTCGCCTCCGACGACGCCTCGTACATCACTGGAGCCGTCATTCCCGTCGACGGCGGATTGGGCATGGGTCACTGATCACATGAGCGGAATTCTCGAGGGCAAGCGCGTCCTGATCACCGGTGTGCTGATGGAGTCCTCCATCGCCTTCCACACCGCGAAGGTGGCCCAGGAGCAGGGCGCCGAGATCATCCTCACGGCCTTCCCGCGGCCCACCCTGACCGAGCGCATCGCCAAGAAGCTGCCGAAGCCGGCCAAGGTCATCGAGCTCGACGTCACCAACGACGAGCACCTGGCCCGCGTCGAGGACGTGGTGCGCGAGGAGCTCGGCGGCCTCGACGGCGTCGTCCACTCCATCGGCTTCGCCCCGCAGGACGCGCTCGGCGGCAACTTCCTCAACACGCCGTTCGAGTCCGTGTCGACCGCGATGCACGTCTCGGCGTTCTCGCTGAAGTCGCTGACGATGGCCTGCCTGCCGCTGATGCAGAACGGCGGCTCGGTCGTCGGCCTGACCTTCGACGCGCAGTTCGCCTGGCCGCAGTACGACTGGATGGGTCCGGCCAAGGCCGCGCTGGAGGCCACCAGCCGCTACCTCGCCCGTGACCTGGGCAAGCAGAACGTGCGCTGCAACCTGATCTCGGCGGGCCCGCTCGGCTCGATGGCCGCCAAGTCCATCCCGGGCTTCTCGGACCTCGCGAAGGTCTGGGACGAGCGCTCCCCACTCCAGTGGGACATGGCCGACCCCGAGCCGGCCGGCCGCGGTGTCGTCGCCCTGCTCTCGGACTTCTTCCCGAAGACCACCGGTGAGATCGTCCACGTCGACGGCGGCGTGCACATCATGGGCGCCTGACCAGGCACGACGTACAAGAGCGACGCCCCGTTCCCCGCACCGCGCGGGGGGCGGGGCGTCGCCCGTTCGGCCCTACGGGTGGGCGGTGCGACCCGGCCGCGGTGATGCTGGAGGGGCAACTCTTCCTTGTGGTGCTTTTGCGGCGCGCGCGCCGCAGTTCGGCCGAGGGGGTACTGCTTGTGCGTACGAACTGGCGTCAAGCCTCCGTACTCGCCACAGTGACGGTCCTGCTGTGGGCGACACCGACGGGGTCCCAGACCGGCAGTCGTCAGGAACGGCAGAGCCCCCGGCAGCACACGCGGGAGCAGCCCCCCGACTACCGGGCCGACTGCGGCACGGTGATCGAGGGCTCCGAGGTCACCGCCTACTGCCACAACCCCTATCCCGCCGCCGACCGCGTGCAGCTGCACGTCGAGTGCGCACGCTGGTGGGACGTCGACGCCGACTCGGAGCCCGTCGAGCTGCGCCCCGCCGGGTACGCGGAGCTCACCCAGCGGTGCTGGAAGGAGATCCGGGCCGCCTGGATCAGCCACCAGCCGCAGCGGGCCACCGCAGGCACATGAACGGGTAGCCCGCCGCCTCCGCGGCGGCTGTCTCGCCGTCCCCGGTCCGGATCGCCTCCACCATCCGGGCGTGGTCCATGTAGTTCTCCTCGCGCAGCTCGCCCCCGACGTCACCGCGCAGCCAGTCGCGCAGCAGGTCCGCGAGGTCCGCGTACAGCTCGGTCATGACCTCGTTGTGGGAGGCGGCCACCACGGCCAGGTGGAAGGTCCCGTCGGCCGCGACGAACTGCTCCGCGTCGCCCGACGCCCACGCCTCCTCGCGGCGGGCCAGCAGCGTGTCCAGCTGCTTCAGGTCCTTCGCGGTGCGCCGCTCGGCGGCGAGCCGGGCCGCTGACGACTCCAGCGTGGAGCGCAGCTCGGCGACATGACGGGGGTCCGCGCCGGCGAACCGGCGGTGCATCACTCCGGCCAGCTCGCTGGTGGCGATCACATAGGTGCCCGAGCCCTGGCGGATGTCCAGGAGGCCGTTGTGGGCGAGCGCGCGCACCGCCTCACGGACGGTGTTGCGGGCCACGCCCAGCTGCTCGACCAGTTCCGGTTCGGTCGGGATACGCGAGCCGACCGGCCACTCGCCCGAGGTGATCTGGTTCCGCAGCTCGGCGATCACCTGGTCCGAGAGCGCGGAACGCCGGGGAGAGGACAGCGCCATGGTGCTCCTTGTCGTGGAAGTCGCCCACTCATGGTCGTACGCGGACCCGGCCGCGGGGAACCCGGGTTCGTCCGGGATTGGACAACCAATCATCCCATGATTCTATGATGGACCCATGCCCGACGAGACCCGGACCCTCCGCCACGCCGCCACAGTGCTCCCCTCCGCCGCCGCATCCCTGGAAGCCGCCGCGCCGGAGGCCGCGGCGCGGCGCGCGGTGTGGACCATCCGTCTCGTCGTCGTCGGCATCGTCCTCGCCGCCCTCAACCTGCGGCCCGCGATCACGAGCCTCGGCGCCCTCCTCGAAGAGGCGCGCGTCGGGCTCCACATGAGCGGCAGCGTCGCCGGACTCCTCACATCCGTACCGCCGCTGTGCTTCGCCGTGTTCGGCGTCGCCGCCCCCCGGCTGGCCCGCCGCTTCGGACCCGCCGCCGTCGTCTGCGCCGGCATGGCGGCCATCGCCGCCGGGCTCCTGGTCCGTCCCTTCGCGGGCGGCATGCCGGGCTTCCTCGCGGCCAGCGCGCTCGCGCTCATGGGCATCGCCGTCAGCAACGTCCTGATGCCGGTGATCGTCAAGCGGTACTTCCCCGGCCGGGTCGGCTCGATGACCGGCCTCTACTCCATGGCCCTGGCGCTCGGCACGTCGCTCGCCGCCGCCGCGACCGTGCCCGTCACCCAGGCCCTGGGCGGCAGCTGGCGCGTTGGGCTCGCGGTGTGGGCCGCGGTCGCCGCGGTGGCCGTACTGCCCTGGATCGGCCTGGTCCGCGACCAGGACCGCGCCCGCCCGCATGCCGCCGGTGCGCCAGCCGCCGAGGACGTCCCCGCGCCCCGCGTGACCCGCAGCCCCACCGCATGGGCCCTCGGCTGCTTCTTCGGGCTCCAGGCCACCGGCGCGTACATCACGATGGGCTGGATGCCGCAGATCTTCCGCGACGCGGGCGTCTCCGCCTCCACCGCGGGAGTGCTCCTCGCCGTCACCATGGTGATGGGCGTGCCGCTCGCCTTCGTCATACCGCGTCTCGCCAGCCGCATGAAGAGCCAGGGGCCGATCGTCATCGCCCTGGGCGTGTGCGGACTCGCCGGCTACCTCGGCCTGCTCCTCGCGCCGGTGGCCGGCGCCTGGCTCTGGGCGCTGCTGCTCGGCGTCTCCAACTGCGCCTTCCCCCTCGCCCTCACCATGATCGGCATGCGTTCGCGCACGGGCGCCGGGGTCGTACGGCTGTCGGCCTTCGCCCAGTCCACCGGCTACCTGATCTCCATCCCGGGCCCGCTGCTGGTGGGCGTGCTCTACCAGCACAGCGGCGGCTGGGCGCTGCCGCTGGGGCTGATGGCGGGCCTGCTGGTGCCCCAGATGATCGTGGGCGTGATGGCAGGACGGGACCGGACGATAGAGGACGAGACGCGGGTGCGAGACTGATCCCATGCCTGTGCTCGACCCGAACCCCCAGAACGGCCAGAAGAAGCTCCTCGGAGTCTTCGGCGCGATGCTTCTCATCGGCGTGGTGATCGCGATCATCGCCACGGTCGCGGCGCCCTGACATTCCGGCCCCACCGACCCCTAGGGGGTCAGCCTCAGGGTGAAGTGGGTGGGTCACCGGATGGGCGCGGCGCTTCATGATCCGTACGTTTGAGGTACTCGACCTCGGACCTGACGGAGGCGGCCATGGCGGCCCAGACGCACACCCGGTCCCACCCCCCGGCCAGGGGCGTCGTCGCCAGGCTGCCCTGGTGGGCCCTCGTCCTGCCGGTGCTCGCCTTCGCCGCACTGCTGACGCTCATCGCCGTCCCCGGCGACGCGCACGCGGCCGGGGACGATCCGGCGGCCGGTGACCTCCTGCGCCAGATCCTGCGGATGCTGGTCCGCTGACGCGTTCCCCTTCGGGGGAGAGCGCGTCAACACCCTGCGCCCATTGGCTCATTTCATGCGAAGCTGGGGTGCATGAGCGCCGCTGTGTCCTCCGGGGGGACTCCCCCCGGATCTTCCGAGTCCCGCAGGATCGTCCTCCTCCGGCACGCGAAGGCCGACTGGCCCCAGGTGTCCGACCACGATCGCCCGCTCGCCGAGCGCGGCCGCAAGGACGCCCCCGTGGCCGGCCGCAGGCTCGCCGACACCGGTATCGCCTTCGACCTGGCCCTGTGCTCCACCGCGACCAGAACCCGTGAGACATGGAAGCTCGCCGTGCACGAGCTGCCGCACCGCCCCAAGACGGTCTACGAGGAGCGGCTGTACGACGCCTCCCTCGGAGAGCTCATCGCCCTGCTCAACGAGACCCCGGACGAGGTCGACGACCTGCTCGTCATCGGCCACAACCCCGGTATGCACGCCCTCGCCGACGCCCTCGCGGGCAGTGCGGAGGGCGACGCGCTGGTCCGGATGACCCGGGACGGCTTCCCGACCTCGGCGTTCGCCGTCGTCTCGTTCACCGGCTCCTGGAAGTCCGTGGAGCACGGTGTGGGCAAGCTGCTCGACTACTGGACCCCGCACGACTGAGCCCTGGAACGGCGAGGCCCCGGCGCACACCGTGCGCCGGGGCCTTTGTATCGCGCAGCGCGCGCTCAGTGCTCCTCGGTGCCGTCGTCGGCGGCCTCGACCTCTTCGCGGGTGACGCCCAGCAGATACAGCACCGTGTCCAGGAAGGGCACGTTGACCGCGGTGTGCGCGGCCTTGCGGACCACGGGCTTGGCGTTGAACGCGACCCCGAGCCCCGCGGCGTTCAGCATGTCCAGATCATTGGCACCGTCGCCGATCGCGACCGTCTGGGACAGCGGCACCCCGGCCTCGGCCGCGAAGGCGCGCAGCAGCCGCGCCTTGCCCGCCCGGTCCACGATGTCGCCGACGACCCGGCCGGTCAGCTTGCCGTCCTTGATCTCCAAGGTGTTCGCCGACGCGAAATCGAGGCCCAGACGCTCCTTGAGATCGTCGGTGACCTGGGTGAACCCACCCGAGACGACGCCCACTTGGAAGCCGAGCCGCTTCAGCGTACGGATCAGGGTCCGCGCCCCCGGCGTGAGCCGTACCTCGGCACGCACCTTGTCCACGACCGACGCGTCCAGGCCCTCCAGCAGCGCCACCCGCGCGTGCAGGGACTGCTCGAAGTCCAGCTCGCCGCGCATCGCCGCGGCCGTCACCGCGGCCACCTCGTCCTCGCAGCCCGCATGGGCCGCGAACAGCTCGATGACCTCGTCCTGGATGAGCGTGGAGTCGACGTCCATCACGACCAGGCGCTGGGCCCGCCGGTGCAGGCCCGCCGACACGACGGCCACGTCGACGCCGATCTCGTGCGACTCGGTGGCCAGCGCGGTGCGCAGCGGCTCGGTCTCCACGCCGGACACCGCGAATTCCACGGCGGTCACGGGGTACTTCGCCAGCCGGAAGATGCGGTCGATGTTCGCTCCCATGTCGCTGATCCGGCCCGCTATGGCCGCCGTGGCCTCGGCCGTCAGCGGGTGACCGAGCACGGTCACGTGGGAACGGCCGCTGCCGCGCGGCCGGTTGTCGCCCGTACCCGAGATGATCTCGGCCTGCAGCTTCAGGGACTCGGCCCAGCCGTGCACGGTCGCCCGCAGCTCGCCCTCCGTGGTGCCGCCGGCCGTCGGCGCGGTGACGAGCGCGCACAGGACGAGGCGTCCCCGCGAGACGACCTGCTCGATGTCGATCACGTCGACCGAGTAGGCCGCGAGGGTCTCGAAGAGCCCGGCCGTGATACCGGGACGGTCCTTCCCGAAGATCTTGACGAGAAGGGTCGGGATGTCGGTGCCGAGAGGGGGCTGCGATGCGCTCATGGTGTTACCACCGTATCGGGCGGCGGGCGCGATCCCACCTCCTGTCCCGCCTGCCGGACACTCGCGCCCCCAACGCCGCTCACGCCCGGGTTCGTCATGGTTACGCACTGTTGAACACCGTCCATGGGCAGTGCGGGCGATGTGCCGCCCCGCGGGGCGTCCCCGACTGGCCACGAAGGTCCCAACTCCGTACCGAACACTGCCTTTACAAGGCCCGAGTTTCGGATCCGGACCCCGGCCTGAAATAGTTCCCACGATGTTCGCCATCCCTAGACTCCCGGCAACGGGGGTAGCTCGGGGGACAACTAGTGGGGCATGGAGTGCCGGAACTCGTACTGGAATTGAACGGAAGGACCTGGACCCTCGATCCGTCCAGGTCGTACACCCTCGGCCGCGACCCGCAGGGTGATCTGGTGATCGACGACGCCAGGGTCTCGTGGCGGCACGCCACGATCAGCTGGGGCGGGCGCAGTTGGGTCATCGAGGACCACGGCAGCACCAACGGCACCTATGTGCAGGGCCAGCGGATCCACCAGATGGAGATCGGCGCCGGGTCGGCCGTGCATCTGGGCAACGCCACCGACGGTCCGCGGCTCAGCCTCACCGCTGCCGCCGCCTACAGCGCCCAGGCCGCCGCCCCCCAGCAGGCCCCGGCCCCGCAGCAGGACTGGCCGCAGGGCCAGGCGCCGCAGGCCGCCCAGCAGGGCTGGCAGCAGCCGCCGGCCCCGCAGGCGCAGCAGCCGGCCCAGGTCCCGCACCAGCAGGGCGTGCAGAAGGCACAGGGCGCCCCGCCGGTCTACGGCGACCGCAGCCCCACGACCTTCCACCAGCTCTCCCTCGGCCGCGTGATGCGCATCGGTCGTGCGCTCGAGAACGAGCTGGTCGTCTCCGACCTGCAGGTCTCGCGCCACCACGCCGAATTCGTCGCGACGCCCGACGGCCGCTTCGAGATCCGCGACCTCGGCTCCCACAACGGCACGTACGTCAACGGCCAGCCGATCGCCAAGTCGTCCACGGTCCTCATCGGCCCGAACGACATCGTCGGTGTCGGTCACTCCACGTTCCGGCTGGTCGGTGACCGCCTCGAGGAGTTCGTCGACACCGGTGAGGTCTCCTTCTCCGCCCGTCACCTGACCGTCACGGTCGACGGTGGCAAGCAGATCCTGCGCGACGTCTCCTTCGGCGTCCCCGAGAAGTCCCTGATCGGCGTCATCGGCCCGTCCGGCTCCGGAAAGTCCACCCTGCTCAAGGCGCTGACCGGCTACCGGCCCGCCAACCAGGGCGACGTCCTCTACGACAACCGCAGCCTGTACAAGCAGTTCGCCGAGCTGCGCCAGCGCATCGGTCTGGTCCCGCAGGACGACATCCTGCACAAGGAGCTGACCGTCCGGAAGGCGCTCACGTACGCGGCCAAGCTCCGCTTCCCCGCGGACACCACGCCGGCCGAGCGCGCGGCCCGTATCGACGAGGTGCTGCGCGAGCTCAAGCTCGACATCCACAAGGAAAAGAAGGTCACCTCCCTGTCCGGCGGTCAGCGCAAGCGCGTCTCCGTCGCCCTGGAGCTGCTGACCAAGCCGTCGCTGATCTTCCTGGACGAGCCGACCTCCGGCCTCGACCCGGGCATGGACCGCGACGTCATGCAGCTGCTGCGCGGCCTCGCCGACGACGGCCGCACCGTCCTGGTGGTCACCCACTCCGTGGCCGAGCTCCAGCTGTGCGACAAGCTCCTCGTCATGGCGCCCGGCGGCTCCGTCGCCTACTTCGGCCCGCCGGAGGAGGCGCTCAACTTCTTCGGCTACACCACGTGGGCGGACGTGTTCTCCGCGTTCGAGAACTACCGCGACTACGACTGGGCCGGCCGCTGGCGCGGTTCGCAGCACTACCAGATGTACGCGGCCGACCTCGACGCCGTCGCCCCGCAGGCGGTCAACATGCCGCCGCCGCAGCAGATGAACCCGCCCAAGCCGCAGAGCTGGGGCTCCCAGCTGTGGACCCTGATCCGCCGCTACTCGTCGGTGATCGCGTCCGACAAGGGCTTCATGGGCCTGATGGTGATCCTGCCGGCCGTCCTCGGCCTGGTCTCCGTCGTCATCCCGGCGGACTTCGGCCTGGCCGCCCCCGACGACGGCAGGTCCCGGTTCAACGGCGACGCGGGCACGATCATGCTGATCCTTGCGGTCGGCATGTGCTTCTCCGGCGCCGCGAACTCCGTACGAGAGCTGATCAAGGAACGGGTCATCTACGAACGGGAGCGGGCGACCGGCCTGTCCCGCTCGGCGTACCTGATGTCCAAGGTCATCGTCCTCGGCCTGATCACCGCCCTGCAGGGCGTCATCATCTGCGGCATCGGCTTCGCGACCCGCAGGCTGCCCGAAGAGGGCCTGATCATGCCGCCGGCCGTCGAGATCTGTCTTGTCGTCATCGCGCTCGGCTTCACCTCGATGATGTTCGGCCTGGTCATCTCCTCGCTGGTGAAGACCGCCGAGAAGACCATGCCGCTGCTGGTCATGTTCGCCATCGTCCAGGTCGTCTTCACCGGCATCCTCTTCCAGGTCTACGGCTCGCCGGGCCTGGAGCAGTTCGCCTGGCTGATGCCGTCCCGCTGGGCCATCGCCGGCGCCGGCACCACGCTCGACCTGGCGCACCTCATGCCGCCGTGGGACCCGAAGAACCCCACCGACCTGGACCCGCTGTGGGAGCACACGGCCGGCCAGTGGGGCATGAACATCACCATCCTGCTCGCCATCGGCGTCATCTGCGGCTTCGTGGTCCAGCGCCTGCTGCGCCGCCACGAGCCCGAGGTCATGCGCAAGTGACGGCACACGTCGACTGACGACGCCGAAGGGCGCACCCCGCGCGGGGTGCGCCCTTCGGCGTATGTCTGCTACCGCCTCGTCGCGGTGGCGTCGGCAGTGCCTCAGTAGGCGCTGTTCACGTTGTCCATGGAGCCGTAGCGGTCGGCCGCGTAGTTGCAGGCGGCGACGATGTTGGCGACCGGGTCGTACTGGTCGTGCTTGGTGCCCGGCACGTGGTAGGCGTCGAAGGTGGGCTTGATGACCTGCAGCAGGCCCTTCGACGGGACACCGTTGATCGCGTTGATGTCCCAGTTGTTGATGGCACGCGGGTTACCGCTGGACTCCCGCATGATGTTGCGGTGGATGCCCTCGTAGGTGCCGGGGATGTCGTGCTTCTTCATGATGGACAGCGCCTCGCGGATCCAGCCGTCCAGGTTGTTCGGGTAGGTGACCTTCGCGGGCTTGCGCGCGGCGGACCGGCTGGCGGCGGCCTGCTCGGCGGCACGCTTCTTCGCGGCGGCCTCCGCCTTCTTCTTGGCCTCGGCCTTCTTCTTCGCCTCGGCCTGCTTCTTGGCCTCGGCGGCCTCTGCCTTCTTCTTCGCCTGCGCGGCCTTGAGCTGGGCCTCGAAGGCGGTGTGCTGGTTGGCGATGCTCTCCTGCACCGCGGCGGCCTGCTTCTCGTTGACCTTGAAGGCCACGGGGGCGGCCGCGGCCACCTCGGTCGTCGTGCCGGCCTCGGCGTCGGCGGGAGCCAGGGACAGCGCCAGAGCGGCGGAAGCGGCGACGGCGACACCGGTGACCGCGGCCTTGCGCGATCGGAGACGGCGGAGAGCGGCGGTGTTGAACGCGGACATACAGACGTACCTCTTCGAATAGCGGAAAGTCGCTCCAGGCCGGTTCGGCTCTGCGCTGTTCGGAAGCGACGTCGGCAATTCTTAGCGGCAGCAAAATCCGCTGGCAAAGGTGTGACGTACGATCCGCGGTAGTGGATCACATTGATCCCAAACGCCCGATTCATGCGTCCTGTCCCCGCTCACACGCCCTTTATGTACGCACTAAAGAGGTTCGTAAGTGACCTACGTCCTATGCGCGGGCTCACATCGGACACGCGACGCTCTCACCGTGTGTTGCGTCAGCAATCCAGCGAGTGAGGGGCGTCGTCCGGAAGTACGAGATGGACGTCGCCGAACTCGTGCCAGAGATAGCGGTTCCTCAGCGCTTCGGAGTACGCGCAGGTCAGCGCCGCCTCACCGGTGATCGCCTCGAGCATCAGCAGATGCGACGCCGCCGGCTCGTGCAGCCCGGTCAGCAGGCCGTCGACCACCCGCACCCCCCGCCGCGGCGTCACCACCAGATCCGTCCACCCCGCCGCGGGCGCCACCACCCCTGCCGGGTCCGCCGCCGACTCCAGGGCCCGCACCGCCGTCGTCCCCACCGCCACGACCCGGCCGCCCGCCGCCCGCGCCGCGTTCACCAGCCACGCCGTCGTCGCCGGCACGTCGAAGCGCTCCGGATACGGCGGCTCGTGCGCCTCCGTCGACGCCACGCCCGTGTGCAGCGTGACCGGTGCGAACTGCACCCCCCGGCTCACCAGCTCCGCCACCAGCGGCGCGGTGAAGGGCCGCGCGGCGCTCGGCATCTCCGCCGACCCCGAACCGTCGGCGGAGGGCAGCGCGAAGACCGTCTGATACGCGGCGAGCGGCTGGTCCCCGGTCGTGTACCCGTAGCGGATCGGCCGCCCGTGCCGCGCCAGCAGCCCCGTCACACCGACCGACACCGACGCCCACCACAGCCGCCGCGCCCCCGGCGCCAGCGGCTCCTCCAGGACCAGGTGCCCGCCGCCCGGCAGCCGCACCACCGCGCCGCGCGGCCCGCCCGGGCGCGGGGCCGTACTCCCCGAGCCGTCCGGGCGCCGCAGCTCCACCGCCCACCGCAGGTCGTCCCCCTGCGTGGAGAAGTGGACCACCACCGGCTCGCCGCCCACCCGGCCGTCCACCGCCGCCGCCAGCGTCGACGACGTGTTGACGACGAGCACGTCACCCGCCCGCAGATGCCCCGGGAGATCGCGGAACGCGTGGTGCGACACCCGCGTCCCGCGTGAGACCAGCAGCCGTACGTCGTCGCGCCCCGCACCCCGCTCCTCCGCCGGCACTCGCGCGGACAGTTCCTCGGGGACCCTCAGCGCCTCCAGCACGGCCCTTCCCTCCGGCACCGTCCTCATCGGGACCCCAGCAGCGCGGCAGCGGTGTACCGGCCACTGGCCGGACGCTGCGAGAGCAGCCGCAGGAAGGCGGGCGCCACGGACTCGGGAGACGTCCGCGGCTCCTCGTCGTCCGGGACAGCAGCCGTATAGAGGTCCGTCGCCATGTCGCCCGGATCGACGCTCCACACCCGCAGCCCCGGCTCCTCCACGGCCAGCACCGCGGACAGCTGGTCGAGCGCCGCCTTCGACGCCCCGTAGCCGCCCCACGTCTCGTACGCCTCCGCCGCCGCGTCGGAGCTGACCGCCACCACCGCCCCCGCCGGCGACCTGCGCAGCATCGGCAGCGCCTCCTGCACCAGACCGAGCGCCGCGACCACATTGGTCTCCAGCGCCGCCCGCAGCCCGTCCAGGGCCAGGGCCTCCAGCCGCACCAGCGGCTCCGCTCCCAGCGCGCTCGCGTTGCTCACCACCAGATCGAGGCCGCCCAGCTCAGCGGCCGCCGCCACCAGCGCCGCACGGTGCGCGGCGTCCGTGACGTCCCCCGCCACCGGCACCACCCGTGTGCCGTGGACACCCGCCAGCCGGGCGCTCTCCTTCAGCACGTCCTCGGTGCGGGCCCCGAGCACCAGGTCCCAGCCCTCCCCGGCGAGACCGGCCGCGAGAGCGCGGCCCAGTCCCTTCGACGCCCCTGTGATCACCGCAACCGGCATGAGACCCATCCCCTTCGCCGTAACGCTCCTGTGTGGTGCCGCCAACGTAGGAACGCGGACGGGCCCGCCGCCTCGTGCCGCGGCCCCTTCCCGCAGGGGCATTTCGGCCTACGCCCCCCGGCCTAGGCGGGGGCGGTCCCGGGGCCGATACGCACTGTCACATCCCGCCGGTACGGTGAGGTCATGAGTCACCGACCGAGCTCCGGCCTGTCCGCCGTGAGCACCGCCCTCCTCGCCATGAGCAGGCATCTCGAGGTGCGCGACGTGCTCAAGACGATCGTGGCCTCCGCCCGCGACCTCCTCGACGCGGAGTACGCGGCGCTCGGTGTGCCCGACGACCACGGCGGCTTCGCGCAGTTCGTCGTCGACGGCGTCAGCGACGCCCAGTGGAAGGCCATCGGCCCCCTGCCGCGCCAGCACGGCATCCTCGCCGCGATGCTGCAGGAGGCGAAGGTGGAGCGGCTCGCCGACGTGCGCAAGGACCCCCGCTTCGAGGGCTGGCCGTCCGCCCATCCCGAGATGTCCGACTTCCTGGGCCTGCCCATCAAGGACGGCGACGAGGTCATGGGCGCGCTGTTCCTCGCCAACAAGCGCTGCCCCAGGCAGGACGGCGGCTGCGGCTTCACCGAGGACGACGAGGAACTGCTCGGCATCCTCGCCCAGCACGCGGCCATCGCCCTCACCAACGCCCGGCTGTACGAGCGCAGCCGCGAGCTCACCATCGCCGAGGAGCGCTCCCGCCTCGCCCACGAGCTGCACGACGCGGTGAGCCAGAAGCTCTTCTCCCTGCGGCTCACCGCCCAGGCCGCCGCCGCCCTGGTGGACCGCGACCCCGGCAGGGCGAAGGGCGAGCTCCAGCAGGTCGCCGAGCTCGCCGCCGAAGCGGCCGACGAGCTGCGCGCCGCCGTCGTCGAGCTGCGGCCCGCGGCCCTCGACGAGGACGGCCTCGTCAACACGCTGCGCACCCAGATCCAGGTCCTCGACCGCGCGCACACGGCCAAGGTCACCTTCGGCACCTGCGGGGTGCGGGCCCTGCCCGCCGCCCAGGAGGAGGCCCTGCTGCGCGTCGCCCAGGAGGCCCTGCACAACGCGCTGCGCCACTCCGGCGCGGACCGGGTCGACGTCGTGCTCGTCCGCCGCGGCCAAGGCGCCCTGCTCAGCGTGACCGACGACGGCAAGGGGTTCGAGCCCCGCACCGTTCGCAGGGCCGGGCGCCATCTCGGGCTCGTGTCGATGCGGGACCGGGCGGGCGGCGTCGGCGGCAGGCTCAGCGTGGAATCGGAGCCCGGCAAGGGCACCACGGTCGAGATGGAGGTCCCCGGTGGCTGACAGGAAGATCCGCGTGCTGCTGGTCGACGACCATCAGGTGGTGCGGCGCGGGCTGCGCACGTTCCTCGAGGTCCAGGACGACATAGAGGTGGTGGGGGAGGCCGGCGACGGTGCGGAGGGCGTCGCGCGGGCCGAGGAGCTGAAGCCCCACGTGGTGCTGATGGACGTGAAGATGCCGGGCATGGACGGCATCGAAGCCCTGCGCAAGCTGCGCGAGCTCGCCAACCCGGCCAAGGTCCTGATCGTCACCAGCTTCACCGAGCAGCGCACGGTGGTCCCGGCCCTGCGCGCGGGTGCGTCGGGCTATGTGTACAAGGACGTCGACCCGGAGGCCCTGGCCGGCGCCATCCGCTCGGTCCACGCGGGCCATGTCCTGCTCCAGCCGGAGGTCGCGGGTGCGCTGCTGTCCGAGGACGACTCACCGGGCGGCACGGGCCGCGGCGGCAACCTCACGGAGCGGGAGCGCGAGGTCCTGGGGCTGATAGCCGACGGCCGGTCCAACCGGGAGATCGCCAGGGCGCTGGTGCTCTCCGAGAAGACGGTGAAGACGCACGTGTCCAACATCCTCATGAAGCTCGACCTGGCCGACCGCACCCAGGCGGCGCTCTGGGCGGTGCGGCACGGACTGACCGGCTGATCGGACGGTCAGGGGCCGGTCCCCGTCCGTTGCCCGTCTCGGACCCCACGGCGAACGTGTCCGGCCTCCCCGACCGGCCTCCGGCACCACGAGCCCGAACGCCTGCCGCCCCGGCCCGGGGCGGCAGGGGCACTGCCCCTGCCCCCTCGGGAGGCGGCGTCACCCCCGCTGCCGCTCCTCCACATACGCGTTGTACGCCGCCACCTGCGCCCTCCGCGCCACCCGCTCCACCGGCCGCAGCGCCTCCCCCCGCGCCGCGATCTCCGCCGCGCTCACCGCACCGCCGTGCCCGTTCTCGTACGCCACCGAGATCAGCAGCCCGATCCGCTGCGCCAGCTCCAACACCCGTACCGCACGGGGTGGGTAGCCCGGAGCCAGCGTCTCCGCGGCCCCACGCTCCGACCGCGCCCGGTACGCGTCCACCGCCGCCTCCGCCACCGGCCCCGACGCGGCCACATCGAGACGGGTCAGCGTCGACGTCGCCTTGCGCAGCGCCTCCGCGAGCTCCCGCTCCGCCTCGCCGAGCGACGGCACGTCCGCGGGCGGCGCCTCCTGCACCGGCAGGCAGTGCCACAGGACGTCCACGTGCACGTCTCCGGCCGGACCCGCCTCGCGGATCTCCGGCACCAGCCCGTACGCCGCTCCCGTCGCGACGACGGCCTCCTCGGCCTCCAGCGCCCGCGCGTTGAACTCGGGCGGGCCGCTCAGCCCGAGCGGATGCCCGGGCGCGGGCAGAGCCACCCGGTAACCGGTCACGCCCAGCGCCCGCAGCCGCCCGAGCGCGAGCGTCAGCCCCACCGGACCGGCCTCGCCCGGCAGTCCCTCCACCCGGTGCACGGCGTCGTCGCCGACGATCGCGTGCACGGCGTCGTCCGGTGAGACAAGTCCGGCCAAAAGGGCGTTTCCCCATGCCGCCAAGCGGCCTGAACGCGGTTCCGAAAGCATGCTCCCAGCCTAGGCGTGCCCGGCGGACACCCCCTAGCACGGGACCGGGCGACCGGAGCGCCCGGCGGGTGGCGTAGGTTTTCCCTGGGTGCTGTGCCCACAGGCGCACAAACCGCCCACACGCACCCGAAGGCCTCGACGATTGCATGGGGAGACAACGCGCTCATGAGCGATGTACTGGAGCTGGTGGACGTATCCGTGGTCCGCGACGGACGCGCTCTGGTGGACGACGTCTCCTGGTCGGTCAAGGAGGGTGAGCGCTGGGTGATCCTGGGCCCCAACGGCGCCGGCAAGACCACTCTGCTCAACATCGCTTCCAGCTACCTCTTCCCCAGCAGCGGCAGGGCCCGGATCCTCGGTGAGCAGCTCGGCGGCGTCGACGTCTTCGAGCTCCGCCCGCGCATCGGCATGGCCGGCATCGCCATGGCCGACAAGCTCCCCAAGCGCCAGACAGTTCTGCAGACCGTCCTCACCGCCGCGTACGGCATGACCGCCACCTGGCACGAGGACTACGACGAGGTCGACGAGCAGCGCGCCCGTGCCTTCCTCGACCGGCTCGGCATGACCGAGTACCTCGACCGCAAGTTCGGCACCCTCTCCGAGGGCGAGCGCAAGCGCACCCTGATCGCCCGCGCCATGATGACCGACCCCGAGCTGCTCCTCCTCGACGAGCCCGCCGCCGGCCTGGACCTCGGCGGCCGCGAGGACCTGGTGCGCCGTCTCGGGCGGCTCGCCCGCGACCCGTACGCGCCCTCCATGATCATGGTGACCCACCACGTCGAGGAGATCGCGCCCGGCTTCACCCACGTCCTGATGATCCGGCAGGGCAAGGTGCTCGCCGCCGGCCCGATGGAGACCGAGCTGACCTCCCGCAACCTCTCCCACTGCTTCGGCCTCCCGCTCGTGGTCGAGCGCAACGGCGAGCGCTGGACCGCGCAGGGCCTCCCGCTCGGCTGAACTCCCTGAGAAACAGGGGCAGAAGCGCGGACGACCCGCATCGCCCCCTGTCCGGACCGCGACCGGCGGACCTACCATGACCACGTGGACATCGACGCATGGGTGTGGTGGCTGATCGGCGCGGTCGGACTGGGCATTCCGCTCGTGCTGACCGCGATGCCCGAATTCGCAATGTTCTCCGCGGGAGCCGTGGCCGCGGCCGTCGTCGCGGCGCTCGGCGGCGGATCGGTGGCTCAAGTCCTCGTCTTCGCCGCGGTGTCCGTCGCGCTCATCGCGGTCGTACGCCCCATCGCGGCCCGGCACAGAGCCCAGCAGGGCCCGCGATTCGCCAGCGGCGTCGACGCCCTGAAAGGCCGTCAGGCCGTCGTCGTCGAACGGGTCGACGGCAACGGCGGCCGCATCAAGCTGGCCGGCGAGGTCTGGTCCGCCCGCTCCTTCGACGCGTCCATGTCCTACGAGCAGGGCCAGCAGGTCGACGTCGTCGAGATCGACGGAGCCACCGCCGTCGTGATGTGAGCGCGGCGACGGCACTCCACGCGACGACGACCGCAGCCACCGCCTCTGCGAACGGACCGAACGGGCCGAACCTTGCGAACTGCCCGCAGCACAGCCTCTGTTCTGGGAAACTGATCATCACGGCCGTCAGATCCGACCTCAGCTCGATCCGCAGAAATCGCAGAATCATCCGGCAGCGAAGGGCACAGGGAACGCGATGCAACCGATCATCATCGTCCTGATCATTCTGGTGGTGCTGGTCTTCATCGCCCTGATCAAGACGATCCAGGTCATCCCGCAGGCCAGCGCCGCCATCGTGGAGCGGTTCGGACGCTACACCCGCACTCTCAACGCGGGCCTCAACATCGTCGTCCCCTTCATCGACTCCATCCGCAACCGCATCGACCTGCGCGAGCAGGTCGTCCCCTTCCCGCCCCAGCCGGTGATCACCCAGGACAACCTGGTGGTCAACATCGACACCGTCATCTACTACCAGGTGACCGACGCCCGGGCCGCGACCTATGAAGTCGCCAGCTACATCCAGGCCATCGAGCAGCTCACCGTCACCACCCTGCGGAACATCATCGGCGGCATGGACCTGGAGCGGACCCTGACCTCCCGCGAGGAGATCAACGCCGCGCTCCGCGGAGTCCTCGACGAGGCCACCGGCAAGTGGGGCATCCGCGTCAACCGCGTCGAGCTCAAGGCCATCGAGCCGCCCACCTCCATCCAGGACTCGATGGAGAAGCAGATGCGTGCCGACCGGGACAAGCGCGCCGCCATCCTCACCGCCGAGGGCATCCGGCAGTCGCAGATCCTCACCGCCGAGGGCGAGAAGCAGTCCGCGATCCTTCGCGCCGAAGGTGAGGCCAAGGCGGCGGCCCTGCGCGCCGAGGGCGAGGCCCAGGCCATCCGTACGGTCTTCGAGTCCATCCACGCGGGAGACGCCGACCAGAAGCTCCTCGCCTACCAGTACCTCCAGATGCTCCCGAAGATCGCCGAGGGCGACGCCAACAAGCTCTGGATCGTGCCCAGCGAGATCGGCGACGCCCTCAAGGGGCTCTCCGGAGCCATGGGAAACTTCAACCCGATGGCCGGCATGGGCGGCGGACCGAGCAAGGCGGGCAACGGGAACGGCAGCGGCAGCGGCACCGAGCGCCGCGAACAACCCCCCATCGACTGACGCCGACGTCCCTTCGTGCATGATCGTTGAGGCCACTCGACCTTGATGGCGGGGAGGCGTCTCACCGATCGTGGAGGAGATGGCGTTGTCCATCTGGGAGTCACTGGCGATTTTCGCCGCCGGAATCGGCGCCGGCACCATCAACACCATCGTGGGCTCGGGGACCCTGATCACCTTCCCCGTACTGCTGGCCACCGGACTGCCGCCCGTCACCGCCACGGTGTCGAACGCCCTCGGGCTCATCCCGGGCTCCATCAGCGGCGCCATAGGCTACCGGGAGGAACTCAAGGGCCAGCGGCCCCTCGTGATGCGCCTCGGCATCGCCGCCGCGATCGGCGGACTCGGCGGAGCCGTCCTGCTGCTGATGCTCCCGTCGACCGCCTTCGAGACGATCGTGCCCGTCCTCGTCGCGCTCGCCCTGGTCCTCGTCGTGCTCCAGCCCCGCATCTCGACGGCCGTCCAGCGCCGCCGCGCACGCAACGGCACCCTCACCAAGACCGACGGCGGGCCCGTCCTCTTCGGCGGCCTGCTGCTCGCCAGCGTGTACGGCGGCTACTTCACCGCGGCCCAGGGGATCATCTACCTCTCCCTCATGGGCATGCTGCTCGACGACACCATCCAGCGTCTCAACGCCGTCAAGAACGTCCTCGCGGCCATCGTGAACAGCATCGCCGCACTGTTCTTCCTCTTCGTCGCCGACTTCGACTGGACCGCCGTCCTCCTCATCGCCGTCGGCTCGGCGATCGGCGGTCAGTTCGGCGCGAAGATCGGCCGCAAACTGCACCCCACCGCACTGCGCGTGTTCATCGTGATCGTCGGCAGCTGCGCCATCGTGCAGCTGCTCCTGCGCTGAGCGCGCCGGCACGCGAGAGAGCCCGCCCCCGATCCGTACGGGGACGGGCTCCCTGACGAGACACCACGGCGCATGCACCACGGCCGCCGTCGCTGGCTACGCGGCGGTGTCCGCCGCCAGCCAGTCCGGCAGGGCCGCCCGCTCACCCGACCTCATCCCGAGGAGCATCGCCTCCGCCGGCGACGGCACGAACGGCTGGTGCAGCAACGGCATACCCGCCTGCTCCGGCGTACGGTCCGCCTTGCGGTGATTGTCCTCGGCACACGAGGCCACCGTGTTCAGCCAGGAGTCGGCACCACCGTGCGACTTCGGCACCACGTGGTCCACGGTCGTCGCGCGCCTGCCGCAGTACGCGCACCGGTGCTGGTCCCTGACCAGCACACCCCGCCGTGACCACGGCGCCTGTCTTCGGAACGGCACCCGTACGTACCTGCAGAGCCTGATCACCCGGGGCACCGGGAGATCGACGGCGGCCGCGCGGACACGGAGACCGGGGTGGGCCTGCTCGACGACGGCCTTGTCCTGGAGCACCAGCACCACCGCACGGTTGAGTGTCACCGTCGACAGCGGCTCGAAGCTCGCATTCAGCACCAGCGTGTCCCGCATCTCGCCCACCTCCCGTTCGCCGGCCCAGCCCCGTCGGCGGGCATCGGGCTCGGATCAACTCTCGCCGGGCGCGCCGAGATGGACAACGCAATATCTGTGCCTTCCGGGAGAGCGAACCCCCGGCCCCCGGCAACAAAACTGCCCTGCCCTGATCTCTCCAAGACCAGGGCAGGGCAAACGGAAAACGAACAATCAGCTCTCGGCGGGCCCCTCGTACTCCGCGATCACGTGCGCGCGGGCGAGCGTGTGGAAACGCAGGTTGAAGCCCACCACCGCAGGCGAGGCGTCCGCATCCGGTCCGAGCTTCTCGCTGTCCACCGCGTACACCGTGAACACGTAACGGTGCTTCTCGCCGGCCGGGGGAGCGGCACCCCCGAAGTCCTTCGACCCGTAGTCGTTGCGGGCCTGGACCGCACCCTCGGGCAGCCCCTCGAACTTCCCGGTGCCCGCGCCCGCCGCAAGCTCGGTCACCGACGCCGGGATGTCGAACAGGACCCAGTGCCAGAAACCGCTGCCCGTCGGAGCGTCCGGATCGAAACACGTCACGGCGAAGCTCTTGGTCTCGGCCGGGAAGCCCTCCCACCGCAGATGCGGGGACGTGTTGCCCGCCGCGTAGACCTGGGCGTCCTTCAGCACCGACCCCGGCTCGATGTCGTCGCTCACCACCGTGAACGACGGCACCGGCGGGTGGAAGTCGTGCGGAAGCGGCGCACGCTTCAGCTCGGTCACGTCAAAACCTCCGATTCGGCTGTCCTGCGTCCTGGCCCCGAGCCTAGAGCCAGTTGCGACGGCCACCGACGTCGGCGAGCCACTGGTTCAGGTAAGCGGCCCAGTCGGTCGCCGCGAAGTCGTGGTGCCCGACCTTGAACGCCTTGTACGAGTCGCTGCTCTCGCTGAACAGACCCGGCTTCTTGTCCATCTCCAGGACGACGTCCATCTCGCGGTCGTCCGCGACGAACGTCAGCTCGACCTGGTTGAGCCCGCGGTACTGCTGCGGCGGGAAGAACTCGATCTCCTGGTAGAACGGCAGCTGCTGCCGCGTCCCGCGGATGTGACCGCGTTCCATGTCCGCGCTCTTGAAACGGAAGCCCAGCTGCAAGAACGCGTCGAGGATCGCCTGCTGCGACGGCAGCGGATGCACGTTGATCGGGTCGAGGTCCCCCGAGTCCACAGCACGCGCGATCTCCAGCTCGGTCGTCACACCGATGTTCATCCCTCGCAGCTGCTGCCCGGCGATCGCCGTGACCGGCGTCTCCCACGGGATCTCGAGACCGAACGGCACCACGTGCACCGCGCCGGCCTTGACCTCGAACGCGCCACCGAGCCGCTGCTTGGTGAACTCGACGTCCTGCTTGACCTCCTGGTCGCCACCCTCCACCTCGACACGCGCCTGAAGACCGACGGACAGCCCCTCGATCTGCTGATCGACCGAACCGCCCTGGATACGCACCTCGCCCTGGACGACTCCCCCCGGAACGACGTTCTCCTCGGTGAGCACCGTCTCGACGGACGCACCACCGGCGCCGAGGCTCGCGAGCAGCTTCTTGAAGCCCATGTCCACTCCTTCTAGGTCCTGACCCCTACATACGCCCGACGACCGTAGTCGGTTCCCCGGTACGCTCGAAGCAATGATCGAGAGCTCCGACCGTACGCCGCTGGCCCGCTCCTTCTTCGACCGCCCGGTCCTGGACGTGGCGCCCGAACTGCTGGGCCGCACGCTGATCCGCATGACGGAGGACGGCCCGATCGAGCTGCGCCTGACCGAGGTGGAGGCGTACGCGGGCGAGTCCGACCCCGGCTCCCACGCCTACCGCGGCCGGACCGCCCGCAACGAGGTGATGTTCGGCCCGCCCGGACACGCGTACGTCTACTTCACGTATGGCATGTGGCACTGCCTCAACGTGGTGTGCGGCCCCGAGGGCAAGGCGAGCGGAATCCTCCTGCGCGCGGGGGAGATCCAGGTGGGCGCGGAGCTCACTCGCCGTCGACGTATCTCGGCCCGCCATGACAAGGAACTGGCCAAAGGCCCGGCCCGTCTGGCCACGGCCCTCGACGTCGACCGTGCCCTCAACGGGGCGGACCTCTGCGACGGCCCCGCCGCACCGCTGACCCTCCTCCAGGGCCGCCCGCCCTCCCTTGACCAGGTCCGCAACGGCCCACGGACGGGTGTCGGCGGAGAAGGGGCGTACCACCCGTGGCGCTTCTGGATCGAGGGCGACCCCACGGTGAGCCCGTATCGCGCCCACACGCCGCGCCGCAGGGCAACTTGACTCGGTACGGCGAGACGCCTAACGTAGCCCGAGCCGCTTGAACGGGGCACTGCTTTTCAGCAGCTCCGGAGCGGCCATCCACTACTGACGACGAACCCGAACGGGTGCGATTTCGGCATGCCGAAATTCGGCCTGATCGACTCGATTATGAGGCGCCGGGGAAATCAGTTAAAGTAGTGACCACGCCGAAAGGGAAACGCGAAAGCGAAGAACCGAAAGCGGTCCCGCCGGCCGGGAATCGGACGCGAAAGAGTCTGATAGAGTCGGAAACGCAAGACCG
>NZ_JABZEE010000090.1 GCF_013387495.1 Streptomyces sp. PKU-EA00015
GGCTGCCGCCGCACCGCGCGGCCCTCGTGCTGCTGCTCGTCCCCGCGGCGGCCGCCCTGGCCGGCGCGCGCCTCGGCCGCCACCCCGTGGCCCTGCCGATGGAGGCCACCGCGGCCGGGGCCGGCGCGGTCGCCGTGCTGCTCGCCGCCGGACACCTCCCCGCCCTGGCTCTGGTGCTGGCCCTGTGCGGCGTGATCGCCGCGGGAACAGCGGTGCGGGCCGAGCGCCGCCCGGCCGCCGGATACGTCGCCGCGGTGCTGTTCGTGCTCGCCACGTGGGTGCGTCTGTCCGCCTCCGAGGTGGCCTCGCCCGAGGCGTACACGCTGCCCGTCACGGTCCCCGCCCTGGTGATCGGCGCGCTGCGCCGCCGGCGGGACCCGCAGGCGTCGTCGTGGACGTCGTACGGTCCCGGCCTCGCGGCGACCTTCGTGCCGAGTCTGTTCGCGGCCTGGGGCGACGAGCACTGGCTGCGGCCGCTGCTGCTGGGCGTCGCCGCGCTCACCGTCACGCTCGTGGGTGCGCGGCTGCGGCTGCAGGCGCTGCTGGTGCTGGGCGGCGCGGTGCTCGCGCTGGACGCCCTCCACGAGCTCGCCCCGTACGTGGTCCAGGTCGTCGACGCGCTCCCCCGCTGGCTGCCCCCGGCGGTGGCGGGTCTGCTGCTGCTCGCGGTCGGCGCCACGTACGAGCAGCGGCTGCGGGACGCGCGCAGGCTCAGGGAGAGCCTGGGCAGGATGCGCTGAACGCCGAAGGCCCCGGAGACTGGTGTCTCCGGGGCCTTCGGTCCGGGTGGGCGATACTGGGTTCGAACCAGTGACCTCTTCGGTGTGAACGAAGCGCTCTCCCACTGAGCTAATCGCCCGGGCGCACCGCAAACATTACCCCATGTCAGCGCGTCCCCAGGACCACTGCGAGGTCACTGGTCGATCTTCCACGGCATCACGATGCCGAACTTCCACAGGTAGATGCCGACGAGCACGGCGACGATCACCAGGCCGACCGTCGTGAGGATGATGTTCCGCCGCCGGACCTTGGGATCGAGCGCGCGCTGGGCGGCCTCGGTGACCTTGCGCTTGGTCCAGCGCAGCACCAGCTGGGCCCAGACGAACTCGGTGGCCCAGATCGCCATGCCGGCGAAGATCACGAACCAGCCGGGGCCCGGCAGCACGAGCATCGCCACGCCCGCGCCGACGACCGCGAGGCCGACGACGAAGACGCCGACCTGCCAGCTGATGTGCAGTGTTCTCGACCGCTTGATGTAGTGCGGCGCCCGCGATCCGAGCTCCCGCTCGTCGTCCCTCGCCGCCTCCTGGGCCGGCTGCGCCGCGCCCGTCGTCACGTCCCCCGTCGCGGGGGCGGAGGCCGCGGCCGCGACCGCCTCGTCCCGCTCGTCACTCTGCGCATTCATAACGCCCAACTTACCCGATCGAACACCGTCACCGGATTGGCCGTATAACACAAAGTAATGCACGCCCGTACGAGCGACCCGAGGGATCGCAAAACGGTCAGAGGGGTTTACAACGGCACCGTAGGTGGCATGTCGATTTCGCCGACGTGCGAATCCCCGAGCGCACACTGAGCGAAAGGCCCTGGCGCTTATGAACACCACGGTCAGCTGCGAGCTGCACCTGCGCCTCGTTGTATCGAGCGAGTCCTCACTGCCTGTACCCGCGGGCCTGCGGTATGACACGGCCGATCCCTACGCCGTGCACGCCACCTTCCACACCGGAGCCGAAGAGACGGTCGAGTGGGTCTTCGCCCGCGACCTCCTCGCAGAGGGGCTGCACCGCCCCACCGGCACGGGCGACGTACGAGTCTGGCCGTCCCGCAGCCACGGCCAGGGCGTCGTCTGCATCGCCCTCAGCTCCCCGGAGGGCGAAGCCCTCCTGGAGGCCCCGGCGCGGGCCCTGGAGTCGTTTCTCAAGCGGACGGACGCCGCGGTGCCACCGGGCACCGAGCACCGGCATTTCGACCTCGACACGGAGCTCTCGCACATCCTGGCCGAAAGCTGAGCCAGGCGAAAAGCCGCCCGGCGCCGTCCGTCTCGGGGAGACGGCGCCGTGCGGAGAATTCCCATACAGCCGGCACCGGTGCCGTCGTCACGGAATCCATCGTGACGACGGCGCTGCTGCGATCCCGGCACGAACCGCTAGAGTCGGCGCAATTCGGCGGGCACCGGCCCGCGGCCGGCCAGGGAGCGAATCGTGCTGATCCCCCACGACACCCGTATCGCCCTCGACACCGTCGTCGATCTGGTGAACACCGCACCGGAGGGCGACCAGGAGGACGGACTCGCGGACGTCGCGGCGCTCGACGAGTTCGTACGGAGCCACCACGTCAGCGACGTGGGTGATCTGGGACAGAAGGACCTCGCCGCGATGCAGGGCGTGCGGGACCGCTTCGCGGAGGTCTTCGCGGCGCGGGACAGCCGCACCGCGGCAGAACTGATCAACCAGCTCGTCGCGGCTGCCGGCACGACGCCGCAGCTCACCGACCACGACGGCTACGACTGGCACGTGCACTACTTCGCGCCGGGCGCCTCGGTGGCGGACCATCTCGCGGCGGACTGCGGGATGGCGCTGGCGTTCATCGTGGTCTCGGGCGAGCAGGAGCGGCTGCGGCGCTGCGAGGCGCCGGACTGCGGTCGTGCCTTCGTCGACCTCTCGCGCAACCGGTCACGGCGTTACTGCGACAGCCGCACGTGCGGGAACCGGCTGCATGTCGCGGCCTACCGCGCCCGCCGCAAGGAAGCCGCCGGCTGACGGGCGGGCGGCCCGCCCCCATCCGCGCCCCGGTCGTCTCCGGCCACCGAGGGCACAGGACGGGTCACAGCAGGAACAGGTCGTGCACCGCGCCCATCAGCAGCAGCACCCCGATCACGCCGAGGAAGATCATGAGGGGCGGCTGGGAGAGCGCGAACAAGCAGCCGCGCGGCTCTGGGGTCGGTGCGGGGGCCTGGCCCCGGGAGGTATCGAGCATCTCGGGGCCGATCATGACGCAGCGCGCCACGGCGTGATCGACCAACACACCTCGAGCGCGCGCTAGTTCATCACATCCCGTCCAGCCGCGCGGCAGGGTCCGGCGGCCGCGCCCGGTCCGGGCCCACGGGCACTAGATGCCGTGCTTCTTCAGGATCGCCTCGATGTCGCTGAAGTCGTCGGCCGCGGTCGCCTTCGGCGCCGCGGACGGACGCGCACCGTCGAGAGCCGGCCTGGACGCGCCGGACTCGGCGGCGGAGCGCTGCGACGCGGCGGCGGCCTTGCGCTCACGGCGGCTGCCTCCGGACCGCCGTTCGACGGCACGGGTGGTCATGAACAGCAGCCAGGCGCCGCCGAGCAGGCCGAAGCCGAGCCAGGCCGACGGGCTGAAGGCCGTGTCCACGAGCCACTGGACGGCCCCGGTCAGCACCAGGCCGACGGGGACCAGGGAGTACGCGGCGATTCGGGTCGCGGCGAGGAAACGCCTGCGGTACGCCGTGATCGCGGCGATGCCCAGGCCCGCCGCGGACACCGCGGGACAAATGGTCTCGGCAAGCATCCGGTCCTCCAGGCATCGGCGGGCACGAGGTGTTACGTCCCTTCCATCCTGCACCGTCCCCCTGACCGCGGGCCATGCCCGGCGGCGACCTCAGGGGGATCTCGGGGCCGGTCTCCTCCTGCGGTCCCGGTTGGGTACGCCGGCGACCGGCTGGAAGACTGGCCCCATGAGCGACTCCACCACCGCCCGCGCCGTCGTCCTCGACGTCTGGTGCGAGCTCCAGTGCCCCGACTGCCGTACCGCCCTGGAGGACCTGCGGGCCCTGCGCGCGCGGTTCGGCGACCGGCTGGAACTGCGGCTGCGGCACTTCCCCCTCGACAAGCACAAGCACGCGTTCTCCGCCGCCCAGGCCGCGGAGGAGGCGGCCGAGCAGGGGAAGGCCTGGCCGTACGCGGAGGCCGTGCTGGAGCGCACCGATGACCTGGCGGCGCGGGGCGAGCCCGTGCTTCTGGAGGTGGCGCGCGAACTCGGCCTGGACGCCGAGGAGTTCGACACCGCCCTGATCGACGGCCGGCACATCCTGATCGTCGACGCGGACCAGGCCGAGGGCAAGGCGATCGGAGTGACGGGCACGCCGACGTACGTCATCGGCGGCGAGCGCCTCGACGGCGGAAAGAGCCAGGAGGGGCTGCGCGCGCGGATCGAGGAGATCGCCGAGCGGCTGCTCGGGGAGCGGACGGACACCCCGTAGCCCCGCGGTCACAGGAGCCGCTTGACGAAGTTGTGGTGCGTGGTCCGGTAGCCGAGGGACTCGTAGAGGCGCTGCGCCGGGGTGTTGCCGGCGAAGACGTGCAGACCGATCAGCGTGTTGCCGGCGGCACGGGCGATGCGCTCGGCGAGCAGCATCAGGGCGCGGCCGTAGCCCCTGCCGCGGTGCTCCTCGGCCACCTCGACGTCGAAGACGTAGGCCCCCTGCTCCCCCGGGCGCACGTCGTGCCGCGTCGCGACCCAGACGCGTCCCACCACGGTGTCCTCCGCGACCAGGCAGTACAGCTCGGCGCCCGGCGTCGCCAGACCTTCCGGCAGCAGGGTGCGGTGGAGGTTCTCCGAGCGGGTGAGGGCCTCCTCGCGCAGCACTCCCCTGGCGATCCACTCCTCGGCGTAGTGCGCGACCGCCTTGGAGCGCCACCGGTCGAACTCGGCCTCGTCCATGGGCCGTGCCTCGACCGCGCCGGGCAGCGGGGGCGGACCGTCCGGCAAATCCTTGAGCATGTTTCGGCCGCGCTCGGTGTAGCCGAGGGCGGAGACCATGCGCAGGGCAGCGGTGCCGTCGGCCGGGACGGAGGTGCGGGCCTCGGTGCAGCCCCAGCCCCGCAGCACCTCCTCGGCGGCGAGCGCGGCGACGGTGCCGCGGCCGCGCCGTCGGTCCGCGTCGTCGATGGTCAGGGAGCGTACGTAGCCGACCGAGGGGCCGGTCCCGGCGTCCGTCGCGAGGAGGACGGAGCCGACCGGCCGGCCGTTCACACAGACGTCGTACGCCCGCGAGGCGGCGCCGGACTCATCACGCTGTATCGGCCCGGTGGGCCGCAGGGTTGTGGTCATCGGGGACTTTCTACCTGCCCCGCGGCCGTCCGACACCACGTTTTCCGACGGGCCTGCTCCTACGGCGACTTGGGGTCCGGGTCGGCGGCCGCCCGCTCCTCGAAGACGCGCATCGCCTTCGTCGTCACGGGGCCGGGGGCCTGCCCGATCTCGCGGCCGTCGATGCGGACGACGGCCTGCACGTCGCGGAGGGTGGAGGTCAGGAAGACCTCCTCGGCCCGGTCGAGCACGTCGAGCGGCAGGTCCGTCTCCTTGGCCCCCGTCCACTCCACGGTCAGGGCACGGGTGATGCCCGCGAGGCAGCCGGAGGAGACCGGCGGGGTGTGCAGTTCGCCGTCGAGGACGACGAAGACGTTCGAGCCGGTGCCCTCGCAGAGCTGCCCGACGGTGTTGGCGAACAGCGCCTCGGAGGCGCCCTGCTGGTGCGCCCGCGCCAGGGCGACGACGTTCTCGGCGTACGAGGTGGTCTTCAGGCCGGTCAGCGCGCCGCGCTCGTTGCGCGTCCACGGGACGGTGATCACGGCGGTGGTGTCGGGCCTGCGGCCGCTCTCGCCGAGGGCGACGACCAGGGTCGGGCCGGCGTCGCCGCGGTCGGAGCCGAGCGGCGAGAGCCCTCCGGTGTAGGTGATGCGCAGGCGCCCGAGCGGCATCGGGTTGGCGTCGAGGACGGCGGCGCAGGCGCGGCGCACCTCGTCGTGGTCGGGCTCGGGCAGGCCGAGGCCGCGGGCCGAGCGCGTGAGCCGTTCCAGATGGCGGGTGAGGGCGAAGGGCTGCCCGTGGACCGCCTTCACGGTCTCGAAGATGCCGTCGCCCACGGTCATGCCGTGGTCGAGGACCGACACCCGGGCGTCCTCGGCGTCCTTGAGCTCGCCGTTGACCCAGAGCTTCATCCAGCTGTCCTTCCGCTTGCCTCGTACGCACCCGACGCTACCGCGAGCAGCCGGGACGCCTTCAGTTCGGTCTCGTCCCACTCGCGCTCGGGGTCGGAGCCCCAGGTGATCCCGGCGCCGGTGCCGAAGTGCAGTGCGGGGCCGTCCGGGGCCCGGCGGTCGATCCAGAACGTGCGTATGCCGACGGCGAGCTCGCCGGTGCCGCGGTCGGCGTCGACCCAGCCGATGCCTCCGCAGTACGGGCCGCGGGGAGAGGTCTCCAGCGCCTCGATGATCTTCAGTGCGCTGGACTTGGGGGCGCCGGTGACCGAGCCGGGCGGGAACGTGGCCGCCAGCAGCTCGCTCCAGCCGGCCTGCGGGGCGAGCTCGCCGCGCACGGTGGAGACGAGGTGGACCAGCCCCGGGTGCGGCTCGATCGCGCAGAGTGCGGGCACGCTCACGCTGCCGGTGGCGCAGACGCGGCCGAGATCGTTGCGGACGAGGTCCACGATCATCACGTTCTCGGCGTGGTCCTTCTCGAGCAGATCCTCGGCGGTCCGGCCGGTGCCCTTGATCGGTCCCGACTCGACGGTGCGGCCGGCGCGGCGCAGATACAGCTCGGGCGACGCGGTGGCGATCTCGACTCCATGCGCGGGGAGACGGATCGTCCCTGCGTACGGGGCGGGGTTGCCCCGGGCCAGCAGCGCGGTGAGCTCGTCGACGTCGGCGCCGTCCGGGTCGGGCAGCGGCGCGGAGAGTACCCGGCACAGGTTCGCCTGGTACACGTCGCCGGCCGCGATGTGCTCGCGGATGCGCTGTACGCCGGCGGTGTAGGAGACGCGGTCCAGCGACGAGGTCCAGTCCCCGGCGGCCGGGCCCCGCCACCGTCCGGGCACCGGCTCGGGCACCGGCTCCGTACGGACGTCGCCGAAGCGGGCGCAGGTCAGCCGCCCCTCGAAGTCCGCGGCGACGGCCCAGAACCCGGAGGAGTCCAGAGCAGAGGGGTCGCTGGTGACGTCCCGGAGGTCGGTGGCGACGAGGGGGCCGAAGCGGGCCAGAGGAGCGAGGGCGTGCACGTCTGTGAGTCTATGACCGGCGGGGATGGGGCGGGGAAGAGCGGCCGGTCGCCCGCCTCCGAGCCGCCGATGAGCTGCCGCGACGCGCACACACCTCAGCACGCTGCACAAACGCGTTTTTGTACTGGCCCGGGAATCCGCTAGAGTTCAACACGTCGCCGGGACGCGCAAGCGAAACGGAAACGACAGGCGGACGTGGCTCAGTTGGTAGAGCATCACCTTGCCAAGGTGAGGGTCGCGAGTTCGAATCTCGTCGTCCGCTCGAGAATGGGGGGTCTTCCCGACCCCCCGCACTCCGGGTGGAGTGGCCGAGAGGCGAGGCAACGGCCTGCAAAGCCGTCTACACGGGTTCAAATCCCGTCTCCACCTCCATGGACGATTAGCTCAGCGGGAGAGCGCTTCCCTGACACGGAAGAGGTCACTGGTTCAATCCCAGTATCGTCCACTGGTCCGCAAGGATCCCCGCGCGATTAGCTCAGCGGGAGAGCGCTTCCCTGACACGGAAGAGGTCACTGGTTCAATCCCAGTATCGTCCACTGGTCCGCAAGGATCCCCGCGCGATTAGCTCAGCGGGAGAGCGCTTCCCTGACACGGAAGAGGTCACTGGTTCAATCCCAGTATCGCGCACGCAGCACCTCGCAGTACGCCGCAGCAGTGCGGTGACCTGCGCGATTAGCTCAGCGGGAGAGCGCTTCCCTGACACGGAAGAGGTCACTGGTTCAATCCCAGTATCGCGCACCGTCCGAAGCCCCGGCCGTCTCGACGGCCGGGGCTTCGTCGTGTGCGGGCGCGTCGTCCGCCGGCTGTTCCGTGCCATGAATCCCTCTCCGGCCGCCGGCCCGGGCGCGCCCGGGCCGGCGGTGAGGGCCGTGGTCAGCCGTGCGGAGGGACCTGTGTCAGGGAGCCGTT
>NZ_JABZEE010000091.1 GCF_013387495.1 Streptomyces sp. PKU-EA00015
TGAGGGCCGTGGTCAGCCGTGCGGAGGGACCTGTGTCAGGGAGCCGTTCAGGACGAGAAGAGCATCCGGCCGAAGCTGCGCTGACGGTAGTGCCCACCGTGGTGACCGCCGTGGTGCGGGGCGCCCCAGGCCGGCGCGGCCGGGGCGGGAGCGGCCGGGTACGCCTGCGGAGCCGGCGGCGGGGGCGGCGCCTGCTGCACCCACTGGGACTCGAGCCGGGTCAGAGACTCCAGCTCGCCGTAGTCGAGGAATATCCCGCGGCAGCCGCTGCACTGCTCGATCTGGACCCCGTTGCGGTTGTACGTGTGCATCGCTGCGTGGCACTTGGGACACTGCATCGTCTGCTCTGCCTCTCGCCGTTCGGTCGACGTCGCCGGATGCATGCCCGGCGACGAGGACTTCACCCTACGACGGCGGTTCGCACGCCAACTCGGGCGGGAGTGTGCCGATTCGGGTACAGGTGTCGATCACCGCGCTTTCCACGTCGTCCGGTTGCCTGCCCTCGGCGGCGGACTTCGCGAGGGCGAGCGCGGCGGTCTGGACGGTGAGCGCGCGGGCGGGCACGTCGAGTTGGGGCCAGGGGTCGTCGTAGCGGGACGGGACCGCCGGGCCGTCCGCGGCCGTGTAGGCGCCGAGGAAGCGCTGCCAGATCTGTGGGGGCAGCAGGCCGGCCGCGTACCAGGCCGCGGGGCGGGCCAGGTCCCAGGCGGGGTCGCCGAGGCCGAGGTCGTCGACGTCGATGAGCAGCCAGGGGCCGTCGGGGACGGGGTGGCGTACGAACTGGCCCAGGTGCAGGTCGCCGTGGCAGAGGGTGTGGGGGCCGCGGTCCGGCGCGCCGGGGAACCCCTCGCCCCTGGCCCACGCGGGGAGGCGCTCCCAGGCGCGCCGGACCGCGGGCGCGGCGGGGTGGTCGCCCGCGGCGGCCTCCATGCGCGCCATGGCGGCCGCGGCCTTGGCGGGGCCGCGCATGGGCGGCAGCGGGCCGGGAAGGCCGGCGGTCTCGACGCGGTGCAGCCGGGCGAGGAGGACGCCCGCCTCCTCCCAGGGGGCGGCGTCGGGGTCGGCGGGGTCGACGGGGACGCCGTAGGGCCAGGCCGTGACGGGGCGGAGCCGCGGGAGTGCGCCTGCGGGAGGCGGCAGCGGCGGCAGGAGGATGCCCGCCAGCGCCGGATGGGCGGCCAGGGCGAGACGGGCGCGGTGGGCGACCGGGTCGGTCTCGGGGGCGTGCGCCTTGGCGACCGCCTCGCCGTGCCGTACGACCGTGCCGTCGGGGCGGTCGGCGAGCGTCTCGCCGTCCAGGTGGGCGTCTCCGGCGCCGCAGGCCGGGCAGAGGGCGCCGCCAGGGGTGGCGAGGTGGGCGGCGTCGCGGGCGACGGTGGCCAGGATGCGGACGAGTGGTGCGGTCACGTCGTGGAGCGTAATCGCGCCGGGCCGCTGCACGGGGCCGCCCCGGCCCCGGCGAAACCGGGGCTCCGCCTCCGCACCCCCGCGCCTCGAACGCAGGACGGGCTCGATGTCGCCGGACATGCGCGATGGCCGGTCAGCTCCCCAGCTGACCGGCCAAACGCTGCCGTCCGCCGCACCCCCGTCCCCACGGGGTTGTTGGCCGGATGTCCCCGACCCGGACCGCTCTTCCGGGCCCGGGGCGCTCTTCAGCGCCCCAGCATCACGCCCACGGACGACGCCTGTGTGACCACCGCTTCCCAGCCGCCGAAGACGACCACCAGCAGTGCCGCGAGGGGAAGGACCATGGCCGTCGCCACCAGCGGGTGGCGAGTGCCGGAGGGGCGGACGCCGAGCCCGGCGTAGGCCTTGCGCGATGCCGTGTCCGCCATGGTCCCTCTCCTGTCGTGGTTGGCAGCGGCGGGTGTCTGACCTCGGGGGACGAGTGCTGCACCCGCCGCTTGACATCAACATTAGGGAAACGGCGGGGCCCGGACGTCATGCCCGCGTACCGATTGCCGGGCCTCCCGGAGGATGAGCCGCCCCCCGGTCATGTACTCCCCTGGGTGGAGATGCGGACCTACGACTTGGGGTCTTCCCGGAGGGGACGCTCCCCATCGGCGTCGTCGTCGAGCCGAACCGGCTGCTCGACCAGCGCCAGCACGCGGTTGGCCATGAAACGCGCCGTGCGCACGACCGTGCCCGACCTGGTGACTTCGCTCACTTCCACCACCCCTCTGCGCACCGCCGTCTCCACCCGGCGGCCCGCCCGGCTTGCCACCACTTCGTACGTACGTGTCGTGTCTCCCGCGTCCACGACGATTTCCACCCGGTCGCCCTTCACTGATCCAATCCCCCTTCTGCGACTGACCGTTGAGATCGCGCACGGGTCCGGGGGGACGGATCCGGCCTCCCCTGACCACTCCTCAAGTTTCCCATCCGGCACTGACAATCGATCCGGGCACGAGGGCGCGGCCTATGAGCACACCGGCGCGGCGGTACGTAAGCTGTGGCACGTCAAACGGACGACCGGGCAGCGGGGTGGGGCCTCCCACCGTAGGTAGGGGACGGACAATGGCGATGATGCGGCTCCGGCGCGAGGACCCGCGTGTCGTCGGCTCGTTCAGGCTTCACCGGCGGCTCGGCGCGGGCGGCATGGGTGTCGTCTATCTGGGGTCCGACCGCCGCGGCCAGCGGGTCGCGCTGAAGGTGATCCGGCCGGATCTCGCGGAGGACCAGGAGTTCCGGTCGCGGTTCGCCCGGGAGGTCTCGGCGGCGCGGCGCATCCGCGGCGGCTGCACGGCCCGGCTGGTGGCCGCGGACCTGGAGGCGGACCGCCCCTGGTTCGCCACGCAGTACGTCCCCGGCCCGTCCCTGCACGACAAGGTGGCCGAGGAGGGCCCGTTGCGGGCCGCCGACGTCGCCGCGGTCGGGGCGGCGCTCTCGGAGGGTCTCGTCGCGGTCCACGAGGCCGGCGTGGTCCACCGTGATCTGAAGCCGTCGAACATTCTGCTGTCGCCCAAGGGGCCCCGGATCATCGACTTCGGCATCGCCTGGGCCACCGGAGCGAGCACGCTCACGCACGTGGGCACGGCGGTGGGCTCGCCCGGCTTCCTGGCGCCCGAGCAGGTGCGCGGCGCCGTCGTCACGCCCGCCACGGACGTCTTCGCGCTGGGTGCGACGCTCGCGTACGCGGCGATGGGCGACTCGCCTTTCGGGCACGGCAGTTCCGAGGTGATGCTGTACCGCGTGGTGCACGAGGAGCCGCAGCTCCAGGGCGTGCCGGACGCGCTGGCCCCGCTGGTGGCCGCCTGCCTGGAGAAGGACCCGGAGGAACGGCCGAGCACCCTGCAGCTGTCCATGCGCCTCAAGGAGATCGCCGCCAGGGAGGCGCAGGGCCTGCACGACGTCCGGCCGCCCGTGCAGCGGGAGCGGGTGGAGAGCGACCGGCCGACCTCGCGCTACACCGAGCGCACGGAGCGGACCGAGCGCCTGGAACGGCGTACGGGCGGCTCGTCGGCGCAGCGGCCGCAGCCGACGTCCCGCACGGGCGGCGGCTCCCGGCCGCCGCAGGCCCGCAACACCGGGCGCGGCACGGGCCGTACGAACGGCAGGACGAACGGCAGGACGAACGGCCGTCACAACGGGACGCGGCCGGGGGTGCGTACGACATCGGCCGGCCGGCGGCCCGCCAATCCGCGGCTGCTGCGGCAGCGGATCGTCGTCTTCTTCGTGGTGACGCTGATCGTGGCGCTGGGCATCGCCGCCGCGCAGCAGCTGTAGGTCAGGCTCCGGGACGCCCGGTCGCCACCGCGTAGAAGGCGACCGCGGCCGCCGCGCCCACGTTGAGCGAGTCGACTCCGTGCGCCATGGGGATGCGCACCCACTCGTCGGCGGCCCTCAGTGCCTTGGCCGACAGGCCCTCGCCTTCGGCGCCCAGCATCAGGGCGACCCGCTCCAGCCGGTGCGGGGCCGCCTCGTCGATGGACGATGCCTTCTCGTCGGGGGTGAGGGCAAGCAGCTTGAACCCGGCCTCGCGGACCGCTTCGAGGCCCTTCGGCCAGCTGTCGAGGCGGGCGTAGGGGACCGAGAAGACCGCGCCCATGGACACCTTCACGGACCGCCGGTAGAGCGGGTCCGCGCAGTCCGGGGAGAGGAGCACGGCGTCCATGCCGAGGGCGGCGGCGCTGCGGAAGATGGCGCCGATGTTGGTGTGGTCGTTGACCGACTCCATGACGGCCACCCTGCGGGCCTCGCCGAGCAGGTCCCCGGCCGTCGGCAGGGGCTTGCGCTGCATGGAGGCGAGCGCGCCGCGGTGCACGTGGTAGCCGGTGACCCGTTCGGCCAGGCCCGGGTCGATGGCGTACACGGGCGCGGGGACCTCGTCGATGACGTCGCGCATGACGTCGACCCACTTGGCGGACAGCAGCATCGACCGCATCTCGTACCCGGCCTGCCGGGCTCTGCGGATCACCTTCTCGCCCTCGGCGATGAACAGCCCCTCGGCGGGCTCGCGTCTGCGCCGCAGTTCGACGTCGGTCAGGCCGGTGTAGTCGGCCAGGCGCGGGTCGTCGGGGTCGTCGACGGTGATGAGTTCAGCCACGGGGTGATACTGCCTTCTCGGTGGTGCGGTGCCAACGGCTCGCGCGGAGTTCCGTTACCGCGGGTTACTTGATCGGCGGGACGCCGACGCCGACGACATCGCCGATGACGATGACGGCCGGCGGCCGCACCTCGTTCGCCCGCACGGCCTCGGCGACCGTGGCGAGCGTCGCGTCGACGCGGCGCTGGGCGGCGGTCGTGCCCTCCTGCACCAGGGCGACCGGGGTCTCGGGCGCCTTGCCGTGGGTGACGAGCGCCTGGGCGATGGCGCCGATCTTGTCGACACCCATGAGGATCACGAGGGTGCCGGTCAGCTTGGCCAGGGACTGCCAGTCGACGAGCGACCGCGGGTCGTCGGGCGCGACGTGCCCGCTGACGACGGTGAACTCGTGGGCGACCCCCCGGTGGGTGACCGGGATGCCCGCCGCCGACGGCACGGAGATCGAGCTGGAGATGCCGGGTACGACCGTGCAGGGGATGCCCGCCGCCGCGAGGGCCTGCGCCTCCTCCATGCCGCGGCCGAAGACGAACGGGTCGCCGCCCTTGAGCCGTACGACGGACTTGCCGGCCTTCGCGTGCTCGATGAGGGCGTTGTTGATGGCCTCCTGCGCCATGAAGCGGCCGTACGGGATCTTGGCCGCGTCGATCACCTCGACGTGCGGCGGGAGTTCGTCGAGCAGGTCGCGCGGTCCGAGGCGGTCGGCGATGACGACGTCGGCGTCGGCGAGCAGACGCCGGCCGCGCACCGTGATCAGGTCCGGATCGCCGGGGCCACCGCCGACGAGGGCGACGAACGGGGCGCGGGTGCGGCGGTGGGGTGCGGCGATGCTGCCGTCGCGCAGGCCCTCGACGATGGCGTCCCGCACGGCCGCCGAGCGGCGCGGGTCGCGGCCGGTGAGCACGGCGACCGTGACGCCCTCGCTGCGGCCGGTGGCGGGGGTCCATGCCGTGGCGGCCTCGGCGTCATCGCTGCGTACGCACCAGGTCTTGGTGCGCTCGGCCTCGGCGGAGGCGCGGGCGTTGGCGTCGGGGTCGCTGGTGGCGACGAGGGCGTACCAGGCGTCGGCGATGTCGCCGTCCTCGTACCGCCGCCGCGTCCAGGTGATCTCGCCCGACTCGGCCATCGCCTCGACGGACGGGGTTGCGGAGGGTGAGACCAGCGTGACGTCGGCACCGGCCGCGACGAGGGCCGGGAGGCGGCGCTGGGCGACCTGGCCGCCGCCGATGACGACGACACGCCGCCCGGTCAGGCGCAGTCCGACGGGGTAGGCGGGGTGCTCGGCGGGCTCGGGCATGGCGGTGCGGCTCCTCGTGCGGGTGGTGCGTGTGCGGGGGCCGCTGCGGCGGTGAAGCGGCTGGTGGGGGCGCTGCTGGCACCAGGGTACGGTTCCGTGGCCCGGCGCCGTACCCGGCCCCGAACACGCGCCGTGGCCCGGAAGCGTCCCTGTCGGTTCCGTGGCCGATGGTGTGGCCGTTGCCGGCCGTGTACCCGGCCCGGGTGTCCCGCGGGACGCCCGGGCCGGTGCGCTACTTCTCCGTGACGCCGGCCGAGTCGAACGTGGCGACCTCGTGCATGGCGCGTGCCGCGCTCTGGACGACGGGAAGCGCCAGCAGCGCGCCCGTGCCCTCGCCGAGGCGGAGGTCGAGGTCGACCAGCGGGCGCAGGCCCAGCTTGTTGAGCGCGGCCACATGGCCCGGCTCGGCGCTGCGGTGTCCCGCGATGCACGCGGCCAGCGCCTCGGGGGCGATGGCCCGCGCGACCAGGGCCGCCGCGCCGGTGCTGACGCCGTCGAGGACGACCGGCGTGCGCAGCGACGCACCGCCGAGGATGAGGCCGACGAGTGCGCAGTGCTCCAGGCCGCCCACGGCCGACAGCACGCCGATGGGGTCGGCGGGGTCGGGCTGGTGGAGTTCGAGCGCGCGGCGCACGACGTCGACCTTGCGGGCGTGCATCTCGTCGTTGATGCCGGTGCCGCGGCCGGTGATCTCCGCCGGGTCGGCGTCCGTGTAGACGGCGATGAGGGCCGCGGACGTGGTCGTGTTGGCGATGCCCATCTCGCCGGTCAGCAGCGCCTTGTTCCCGGCGGCCACCAGGTCGCGGGCCGTCTCGATGCCGACCTCGATCGCTGCGACCACCTCGTCGCGGGTCAGCGCGGGGCCGGTGGTGAAGTCGGCCGTGCCGGGCCGGACCTTGCGCGGCAGCAGCCCCGGGGTGGCGGGCAGGTCGGAGGCCACGCCCACGTCGATCACGCAGACCTCGGCGCCGACCTGGGTCGCGAAGGCGTTGCAGACCGCTCCCCCGCCGAGGAAGTTGGCGACCATCTGGCCGGTGACCTCCTGCGGCCAGGCCGTGACGCCCTGGGCGTGCACGCCGTGGTCACCCGCGAAGATGGCGACCGCCGCCGGCTCCGGGATCGGGGGCGGGCACATCCGGGACAGGCCGCTGAGCTGCGCGGAGATGATCTCCAGCATGCCGAGCGCGCCGGCCGGCTTGGTCATCCGCTTCTGGCGCTCCCACGCCTCGCCGAGCGCCTTGGCGTCCAGCGGGCGGATGTTGGTGACGGTCTCCTGGAGCAGGTCGTGCGGTTCCTCCCCGGGCAGCGCACGACGGCCGTACGTCTCCTCATGGACGACCCACGACAGCGGGCGGCGGCGGGACCAGCCCGCCTGCATCAGCTCGGGCTCCTCGGGGAACTCGTCGACGTAGCCCACGCAGAGGTACGCGACGACTTCGAGGTGCTCGGGCAGGCCGAGCGTACGGACCATCTCGCGCTCGTCGAAGAAGGAGACCCAGCCGACCCCCAGGCCCTCGGCGCGCGCGGCGAGCCACAGGTTCTCGACGGCGAGGGCCGAGGAGTAGGGCGCCATCTGCGGCTGCGTGTGGCGGCCCAGGGTGTGGCGGCCGCCGCGCGTGGGATCGGCGGTGACCACGATGTTCACCGGGGTGTCGAGGATGGCCTCGATCTTCAGTTCCTTGAACTGCTTGGCCCGCCCCTTGGGCAGCGACTTGGCGTACGCCTCGCGCTGGCGCTGGGCCAGTTCGTGCATCGTGCGGCGCGTCTCGGCCGAGCGGATGACGACGAAGTCCCACGGCTGGGAGTGGCCGACGCTCGGCGCGGTGTGCGCGGCTTCGAGGACGCGCAGGAGGACCTCGTGCGGGATGGGGTCGCTGCGGAAGCCGTTGCGGATGTCGCGCCGTTCGCGCATGACGCGCAGGACGGCCTCGCGTTCGGCGTCGTCGTAGCCGGGCGCGGGGGCGGTCACGGCGTCGGCCTCGGGGGCGGCCGTGGGCGTGGCGGGCTCGCCCTCGGCGGCGACGGGCTCGGCGGTGCCGGGCGTGGCGTCGGCCTGGGGGGCGTTCTCGGCGGCGGGCTCGGGGTGGCCTTCAGCGGCAGCGGGCTCAAGGTGCCCTTCAGCGACGCCGGCACCGGCATCGGCGGCGATGGCCTCGGCGGTGCCGACCCCGGGCACCTCGGTCTCGGCGTTCTGCGGCGCGGGGGTGTCCTCGGGCGCGGGCACCTGCTCGGTCGCCTGCTCCGGAGCCGCCTGCGCCGCGACCTCGGGGGCCGCTTCGGCCGAGGAGTCCGCCGGTTCGGGGGACGCTTCGGCCTCGTGTGCGCCGACGGACTCGGCCTGTGCTGCCGGTGCCTCGGCGGCGGCGACCTGCTCGGTCTCGGCCGCAGCGGGCTCCGGGGCGGTCACGGGCTCGGCCTCAGCGGCCTCGGACGGCTCGGCGTTCTGCGTGGCCTGCGCCACAGGCTCTTCCACGCCGGCCTCCGCCGCGGGCTCGGTGCTCTCGGGAGCCCTGTCCTCCGCGGTGGTCTCCGTCACCGCCTCCACGGCCTCCGCCGCTGTCTCCCCGGGCTGCGGCGGCTCGGAGCCGCCGACGCGCGGAGCGGGCACGGTGGCTTCCTGCACGGTCACGTTCACGCTCTCCTCGGCACCTTCGACCGTCTCCGCACCGGCGTCGGGCTGCGCGGTCACCTGCTCGGCGACCGCCTCCGGGACGACCGTTTCTGCGGGCGCCGCCGAAGCGTGCTGCGCCGGCTCGTGCGGCGGCTGCGGGTCCCAGGGTGCGCCGGGCTGCGGCGGGATGTCGGCGAGCTGAGGGCCGGGAAGCCCGGCAGCGTGCTCCTCGCCCGGCACGTCGAGGTATTCCACGCCCGTCGCGGCGGCCTGCGCCGGGGCGGGCCGCAAGACCATCGGGTGCGGCGGGGTCCCCGCGGGTCCCCGGTCGGCGAGCGAGCGCACCACGCCGTTGTTGGGCTCGGGAACCGGCGGCCCCATGTGGAGCGGGCGGCGCGCGGGCGGCGGCGTCGGCATGGCGGAGGTGGCGGCCGCGGGCATCCGGACGGCTCCCAGGTCGACGGAGCCGGAGTGCCGGCCGCCGGCCTCGTGGGCGCCGGTCTCGTGAGCGCCGGTCTCGTGAGCGCCGGTCTCGTGAGCGCCGGTCTCGTGAGCGCCGGTCTCGTGCGGCGCCTGCTGCGCCGGGGCTGCGTACTCCGGCGCGGGCGCGGCGACGGCCTCCTGCGGAGCGGCGTGGGCGGCCTCACCGGCCGGGGCCGGGGGGTCGACCATGGCGGGGGTGTGCGCGGCGGCGCCGGCCGGCGCGGCGTGGGCGCCGTGGGCCACCTCGGGCATGTGGTCGCCCGGCGCCACGCCGGGCACGACCGACATGGTGCCCTGGACCTGCGCCAACGGCTCCTGCGACAGGCCCTCCTGGAACGCCGGCTGCGACGGTGCGCCGGGCAGGGGAGCGCCGGGCAGGGGAGCGCCCTCGGCCCCGAGCGCGTGGACGTCCTGTGCGGGGGCGTCCTGCGCCTGGGCCGGCGCGGTCTGCTGGGGCTCCGCTTCCTGGAACGCGGGCTGCTCCTGCGGCAGCTGCGCCTGGGAGTCGTGCCGCTGCGCCCCCTGCGCGTACGCGGCGGCGTCGGCCACCGGCGCGGGGGTGACCTCGACGAACTCCGGCTCGGGCGCCGCTTCCTGCCCGACGGGCTGCGGGGCCCCGGGCACCGGGTACTCGTGCGTGCCGTATCCCGCCGCCGGGTAGTCCACCTGGTACGCGCCGCTTCCGTGCTGCGCAGCGGCGACCTGACGGTCCATCGGCTGAACGGAGACGGGCGCCGCCGCGTACTGGTCGGCGGCGGGTGCTCCGTGCGCCTGTGGCGCCTGCGCCGTCGGCACCTGCTGCGGGTCGCTCCAGGCTCCCTGGGCTCCCGGCATCAGCAGGAGGTCGTCCTCTTCGGAGGTGTGCTCGGAGGGTTCGAGGTAGGTGTACGCGCCGGGGGCGGGGACGCCCGGCTGCTCCACCATGCCTGCGTTCTCCGGCAGCCCCTCGCCCGGGATCTGGCCGGTGTCAGTCATGCGTTCCCCTCGCCCATCGGTTTGCTCCTTCGCCCATCGCCCGGGACGTCCGACCGGCACACCTGACGCCCGTGAACAACAACGAGCGTGTGCGCCGCGCGGCACGATCGACCCCGGACCCAAGCATTGTCGCCGTCGTTCGCCACCATGGCAGCAAGATCCGCCGCCGACCGCTGTGGGCTGCGCCACGTCGCGCGCCCCCCAGGTTCCGACGTACCACAAACGGGAGCCAAAGTGACTCCCTTTTCCGGACATTGACGAACCAATCGGCGAACGCCCGGCTGCGGTACAACGATCGGCCAGCCTACCTCCCACCGTCCACGGCAGGGGGCGTGGGCCGGGGGTTCGCCGAGAGCGGGCGGGTCTACGCGCGGGGCTCCGGGTGGCGGCCGCAGAGCAGGAAGACGACGGTGCGTTCGCGCTCCGTCCAGTCGGCGGTGTCCAGTTCGACGGCCTGGAGCAGCGCGCATTCGACGTCGTAGCCCCCGGCCGCCAGGGCCGCGCCGATCGCCTCCGCCTCGTCGCGGGTGGAGGCGTGGGTGACGATGCGCTGGGGCCTGCGGTCGGCGACCGCCGTGACGACGGGCACTCCCCCGCCCCCGATGCGTACGACGTCCGGTTCGGGCAGCCGTTCCAGTACGTGCGGGGCGCGGCCCTGGACGACCTGGAGCTGGACGCCCAGGCGCCGTGCCTCGCTCTCGCTGCGGCGGCAGGCGTCCGGGTCGGCGTCGACCGCGATGACCGCGGCTCCGAAGCGGGCGGCCTCGGCCGCGAGCGCGCCCCCGCCGGAGCCGATGTCCCACACGAGGTCGCCGACGCGGGGGCCGAGACGGGCCAGCTGGGCGGCGCGCAGTCCCGCGTACTCGCCCTCGCCGGGCTGCGGCGCCCGCGGGTCGGCGGGCGGCAGGGCCCAGCCGCGCAGCTCGGGCGGATAGCCCGGTTCGTGGCCGGCGATCCAGCCGGATCCGGTACCGGAGGCGGCGGTGAGGCGGCCTGCTCCGCCGATGACGATGACGACGTTGGGGTCGCGCCACACGAGGTCGGCGACCTTGTCGGAGGTGAGGACGGTGACCTGTTCGCGGGTGGTGCCCAGCTCCTCGCAGATGACGAAGGTGCGGTGCACTCCGTCGAGGAGGAGGGCGAGTTCCGCGGGGCCCGCGCCCGGGGAGGTGAGGACGGCGACCTTGGTGTGGGCCCGGCACACATTGACGGCACGGCGCAGTGTGCGGCGGTGGGCGACGACGATTTGGGCGTCGTCCCACGGCATGCCGGCCCTGGCGAAGGCGGTGGCCACGGACGAGACGGCGGGGACGACCTCGACCTCCAGGCCGTGCTCCGGCGCGCGCAGCGTGCGGACGACGCCGAAGAATCCGGGGTCGCCGTCGGCGAGCACGACCGCGCTGCCGCGGTGGCCCGCGATGCGCCGGGCGGCGAGGTCGACGCTGCCGAGGCGGATGCGTTCGGCGCGGGGCGGGACTTCGGGCAGGGCCAGGTGGTGGGCGGCGCCGGCGACCAGGGTCGCGGCCGACAGCGCGGACCTGGCCGCCTGGGTGAGCGGTGAGCCGTCCCAGCCGATCACCGTGACCCGGTCGGCCATCTCGTCAGTCTCCTGGAGTTGTTGCAGGTCGAGGGTGCTTCCGCGGATGTGCGACGCCTCGTGGGGTCGCCTCGTGAGCGTACCCGGAGCGGTTCGGGGGCGGTGAGGGTGTGCCTGTGTGCCCGAGAGCGGGGCCGGCGGCTCAGTTCCAGTCGGTGTAGGAGGCGTAGCCGGCCTCGGCCAGGCGGTCGGCCTCCAGGTCCTCGGGGAGCAGGCTCCACACGATCAGGTCGGTGCGGACGTCGGTCCAGGCGCCGTCCTCCGTCTGGGCGCGCACTATCCAGGCGTTGCGCAGGACGCCTTCGCTGATACAGCCGATCTTCTGGGCGACCTGCTGGGAGGCGGTGTTGTCGGCGGCCGTGCGCAGCTCCATGCGCTCGAACCGCTGATTGCGGAAGAGCCACTGGGCGACGGCGAGGACGGATTCGGTGGCGTAGCCCTCGCCCCGCGCCCAGGGCGCGGTGACGTAGGCCACCTCGGTGGCGAGCGTGCGCCAGTCGGTGTTCCGCAGGTGGACGGTGCCGACGAGGCGCTGGGTGAGGAACTCGGTGACGGCGAGGACGATGCCCCGGCCCGTGGTGCGTTCAGCAGGAGCGATCCTGCGCACCCAGTCCTCGGCGTCCTGCGCCGTGTAGGGGTGCGGCACCGACGTCCAGGCCGTGGTCACCTCGTCGTTCATCATCTCGGTGAAAGCCGGGATGTCGGCGTCCTCGAAGGGGCGCAGCACCAACCGCTCCGTGCTGATGGACACGTCCGGGAAGGTGTGAGTCATGCACTGCTCCATGCCGGGACCGTCGAAAGGGTCGTTGCCGTGTGGGCGTAGCCGTAAAGGCACAGCATGCAACATCGGCTGCCGGCTGTGCATGGCCGGGTGCAGGTACGACGCGGCCCCGCGCACCTTGGTAGGCGCCCGGGGCCGACGTCAAGTGGCGTGCCTTCGTGACTACTTGGCCGCGCCGGAGGCGGCGACGACGGAGCCCTGGTACGTGTCCTCGATGAACTTCTTCACCTCGGGCGAGTTCAGGAGCTTCGCGAGCTTCTGCACGCGCGGGTCGTCCTCGTTGCCGTCCTTGACGGCGAGGAAGTTGGCGTACGGGTTGCCCTCGGCCTTCTCCAGCACCAGGGAGTCCGAGGCGGGCTCGAGGTCGGCCTCGATGGCGTAGTTGCCGTTGATGACGGCGGCGTCGACGTCGTTCAGGGCGCGGGGCAGCGTGGCGGCCTCCAGCTCCTTGAACTTCAGGCCCTTGGCGTCCTGGACGTCGGAGAGCTTGGCGTCGTTTCCGGCGCCGGCCTTGAGCGTGATCAGACCGTTGTCGGCGAGCAGCTTGAGCGCGCGGCCCTCGTTCGTGGTGTCGTTGGGGACGGCGATGGTCTGGCCGGCCTTGATGTCCTTGATGTCCTTGGCCTTCTCGGAGTAGAGACCGAGGGGCTCGAGGTGGACGTCGACGACGGGGACGATGGTCGTCTTGTTCTTCTTGTTGAAGTCGTCCAGGTACGGCTTGTGCTGGAAGTAGTTGGCGTCGACCTGCCCCTGCTGGGTGGCGGTGTTCGGCAGGACGTAGTCCGTGAACTCCTTGACCTCCAGCTTGAGGCCCTCCTTGGCCGCGAGCTTGTCCTTGACGAAGTTCAGGATGTCGGCGTGCGGCGTCGGGGACGCGGCGACGACGAGCGCCTTGGACGCGTCGGCCTTGGCACCGGAGTCGGTCTGCGCGCCCGGGTCGGAGGCCGTGCCGCAGGCGGTGAGGCCGAGGGCGAGAGCGGCGGTGGCGGCGCCAGCCGCGGTGAGCTTGATGTTCTTACGCACGAAAAGTGCCTCTTTCTGATGGGTGGAACAACGCCCGGACAAGGAGTGCGGGCTGTTTGGGTGGACGTCCGCGGGTCAGCCCGCGGTGTGTCCGCGGCGGGCCAGCAGCCGCACGACTCCGTCGCCGACGAGCTGCACGACGGTCACGATCGCGATCAGGATCACGACGGTGATGAGCATGAACTGCGTCTCGAAGCGCTGGAAGCCGTAGGTGACGGCCTTGGAGCCGAGACCCTCGCCGCCGACCGCTCCGGCCATCGCCGAGTAGCCGACGAGGACGATCACGGTGGTGGTGACGGCCGCGACCAGCGAGGGCAACGCCTGCGGGAGCAGCACCTTGCGGACGATGGTGGGGATCGAGCCGCCCATGGACTGGACGGCCTCGACGAGGCCGTGGTCGACCTCGCGGATCGCCGTCTCGACGAGCCGGGCGAAGAAGGGGATGGCTCCGACCGCGAGCGGCACGATCATCGCGGTGGGGCCGATGAAGGTGCCGACGACGAGGGTGGTGAAGGGGATCAGCGCGATCAGCAGGATGATGAACGGCAGCGAGCGGCCGATGTTCACGATCACGCCGACGGCCTTGTTCACCGGGGTGTTCTGCAGCAGTCCGCCCTTGTCGGTGAGGACGAGCAGCACGCCGAGCGGGAGTCCGCCGGCGACGGTGACGAGGGTGGACCACAGCACCATGTAGAGAGTGTCGAGCGTGCCCTGGGTGAGCAGGGGCTGCATCTCGGACCAGGTCACTTCGCGACCTCCTCGACGAGTGCGGTGGCCTGGGCCGGGACGGCGGCGGCGGTGTCCGCGTCGACGACGTCGACCTGGAGGCCCTGTTCGCGCAGGAAGCCGACGGGGACGACGTTCTCCTCGTAGCGGCCGGGGAGTTCGATGCGCATCCGGCCGATCTGCTTGCCGCCGACGGTGTCCATGGCGGCGCCGAGGATCGAGATGTCGACGTTGTACGTGCGCGAGAGCTGGGAGATCACCGGCTGGGTGGCGGCCTCGCCGTGGAAGGTGACGTCGACGACGGTGCGGTCGGGGCCGGAGGCATCGCCGCTCACGGGGAACAGTTCCTGGGCGAGCTCGGAGCCGGGGGTCGCGAGCAGTTCGCTCACCGTGCCGGATTCGATGATCTTCCCCTTCTTCATCAGAGCGGCGGAGTCGCAGATGGTCTTGACGACGTCCATCTCGTGCGTGATGAGCAGCACCGTCAGCCCGAGCTGCTGGTTGAGGTCGCGCAGCAGCTGGAGGATCGACCGGGTCGTCTCGGGGTCGAGGGCGCTGGTCGCCTCGTCGGACAGCAGCACCTTGGGGTCTCCGGCGAGGGCGCGGGCGATGCCGACACGCTGCTTCTGTCCGCCCGAGAGCTGGCCGGGGTACGCCTTGGCCTTGTCGGCGAGGCCGACGAGGTCGAGGAGTTCGAGCGCCTTGCGGGAACGCTCGGCGCCGGACACGCCGAGGATCTCCAGGGGCAGTTCGACGTTGTCCTTGACGGTGCGCGAGGACAGCAGGTTGAAGTGCTGGAAGACCATGCCGATACGGCTGCGGGCCTCGCGCAGTTCCTTCGACGCGCGCCGGCACCGGCCGGCGAGCGCGGTGAGGTCCTGGCCGTCGACGCTCACCGTGCCGGAGGTGGGACGTTCGAGGAGGTTGACACAGCGGATGAGCGAGGACTTCCCGGCGCCGCTGCGGCCGATGACGCCGAAGACCTCGCCCTCGCGGACATGCAGGTCGACGCCGTCCAGAGCGGTGACTTCGCGGCCTCGCGATGAGTAGACCTTGGTCAGGCCCTTGGTGGTGATCACAGGGTTTCCGTCACTGTCGAGTGCGCGGCGCGGTGTCCGCCGGGCACGGGGCATTCGGTTCAGACAGCTCTCTGCGGCACGGCTTCCTCGGCTGGTGGCCGGGGGCGAGGCGTGCGCGGGGCAGGCTCGGTCCGGGGGTTCTCCGTGGCTGCGGGGACGATCGGACGCGGCGCGGCTGTCGGTCTCGCTTCGGGGCGCGAGGCGGTCAGGGACCCTCAGAAGGCGCACATTCGACACATACAACGAGCACCGGGCGTCGTGATCGCCTCGGTCGCAAGGGTGCGGCTGCTCGTCGTGGTCATGGCTGCAAGTAAAGCAGACAGGCACCCGAGGAAATCGGCCGCGTCCGCTATGCGGACACGGCTGGCACGCTATGTGGACGCCTACGCTCCGGTCCGGATCGTCACGCCGTCCGCCGTCACCTGCACGGAGACCGCCGACAGATCGGTCACGATCACGTCGGCAACCAGCTCGTCGGCGCGGTGCGTTGTGGTCAAGGCCACGGTGCGCATGCCGGCGGCACGCCCGGAGGCCAGCCCGGCCGGGGCGTCCTCGAAGACGACACAGCGCGCCGGGTCAGCGCCGAGGCGCCGGGCCGCGAGCAGATAGGGCTCCGGGTCGGGCTTGCCGCGGGTGATGTCGTCGGCGGCGACGGTCGTCTTGGGCGTGATGCCCACCTCGTCGAGCCGCGCCTCGGCAAGCCGCCGGGTGGCCGAGGTGACGACGGCCCACCGCTCGGGCGGCAGCTGCGCGAGGAGCGCGAGCGTGCCGGGCAGTGCGACCACCGACCCGGCGACGTCCTCGACCTCCAGGGTCTCGATACGGGCGACCGCCTCAGGCACCGCATCGGCGGGCAGCAGGTCGGCGGCTATCTCGGCGGCCGGGCGGCCGTGCAGCCCGACGCGGGCGAAGTCCTCCGCCGTGATTCCGTACTCGTGCGCCCACGTGGTCCAGCAACGGTCGACCGACTCCAGGGAGGAGACGAGGGTTCCGTCGTTGTCGAACAGCAGGGCTTCGGCGTGGATCTCCATGGCCACGACCCTATGGCGCGGTCGCCGGCCCCTCGGGGCGGGGTCGCGCGCAGCGCGACCGCCGCGCCGTAATACGCTCGAGCCCATGCTCGACGCCCTGACGATCGCGGTCGCCGTGACCGCGCTCGCCCTCGCCTCGTGGTGCGGCTTCGCCGCGTACCGCGATCAGCCGACCAAGGACTGGCACTTCATCGGCATGGCCGTGGTCTCCGTCCTGGCGCTCGCCCAGCTGGTCGTCGCAATCGTGCAGCTGGCGCGGGGCGAGAAGGCCGACGAGGGCACGGCCATTTTCCTGGCGTACCTCATCGGATCCGCGCTCGCCGTGCCCGCCGCCGGGTTCCTGTCCTTGGCGGAGCGCACCCGCTGGGGTTCGGCGACCGTGGCGGCCGGCGCCGTCGTGCTCGCCGTCCTGGAAGTACGCCTCCACGACATCTGGGGAGGCTGACGGTGGCCGGGCCCACGACGGAGACCGAGCGGACCAGGCTGGTGCGGGGTCCGGGGCTGCTGCTGGTGTGGCTGTACGGGGTGATGTCCGTCGGAGCCGTGTCGCGCTCCGTCTACCAGATCCTGACCGACTTCGGCAGCGCGCCGCTGGCGCACGTGCTCTCGGCCGTCGCCGCCGTGGT
>NZ_JABZEE010000092.1 GCF_013387495.1 Streptomyces sp. PKU-EA00015
CCGGGTCCGCCCGGGCCGCCCCGGCCGCCCGCCACCGCGGGCCCCGCCGTGACGATCGAGCCCGCGTGGGCCTCGCCCACGGTCGTGAGCGAGTACGCCGCCGGGCCCGCCAGCGCGACAACGAGACCCAGCCCGGCCGCGGCCGGCGCCGCCCTCCGCCCGCCCCGGACCGCGAACAGCAGCCCCGCCGCGGCCACGAGGCCGCCGATCGCCACCGCCGTACGCAGCCACGGCAGATAGTCGGCGCTCCGGCCCAGCAGGACGTACGACCACCAGGCCGTCAGCGCCACCGTGCCGCCGAGCACCGCCGACCACCCGGCCCTCGCCCGCTCCTGCCAGAGCATGGTCGCGCCCATGCCGACCAGCGCCGCGATGTACGGCGCGAGTGCCACCGTGTAGTACTCGTGGAAGATCCCCGCCATGAAGCTGAAGACCGCTCCGGTCGTCAGCAGCGAGCCGCCCCACACCAGGAACGCCGCCCTCGCCGTGTCCGTGCGGCCGGCGTGCCGGGTCAGGACGAGCCCCGCGGCCAGCAGCACCAGCGCGGCGGGCAGCAGCCAGGCGATCTGGCCGCCGATGTTCCCGGCGAACAGCCGGTCGACGCCGGTCTCGCCCCAGCCGCCTCCGGCCCGGCCGCCGCCACCGCCGACGCTGCCGGTCTCGTTGCCGTTGATCCGCCCGAGGCCGTTGTAGCCGAAGGTCAGTTCCAGGAAGCTGTTGGTCTGCGAGCCGCCGATGTACGGGCGCGAGGACGCCGGCCACAGTTCGACGACCGCGACCCACCAGCCGCCGAAGACCACGACCGCGAACCCTGCCAGGGCGAGCTGGCCGAGCCTGCGCAGCAGCGTCGTCGGCGCGCACACCGCGTACACCAGCGCCAGCGGCGGCAGGATCAGGAACGCCTGCAGCGTTTTCGTCAGGAACGCGAGTCCCACCGCGACGCCCGCACCCACGAGCCACCTCGTGCGTGCGCCCTCGAGGGCGCGCAGCACGCAGTACACAGTGACCGTCATCAGCAGGGCGAGGAGCGCGTCCGGGTTGTTGAAGCGGAACATCAGCGCGGCGACCGGCGTCAGCGCCAGCACCGCGCCCGCCAGGAGCCCGGCGGCCGGGCCGGAACGCCGCCGGACGGCCGCGTGGAGCACGGCCACGGTCGCGACGCCCATCAGCACCTCGGGCGCCAGGATCTGCCAGGAGCCGAGCCCGAAGAGCCGCACGGACAGGGCCATCGGCCACAGGGCGGCCGGGGGCTTGTCGACGGTGATGGAGTTGGCCGCGTCGGACGAGCCGAAGAAGAAGGCCTTCCAGCTCTCGCTGCCGGCCTGGACGGCCGCGGAGTAGAAGGAGTTGGCGTAACCGGACGCGCTCAGGTTCCACAGGTACAGCAGCGCGGTGGCGAGCAGCAGCGCGAACAGGGCCGGCCGCGCCCAGGGGCCGTCCGCCTCCCGGCCTCGCCACAGCCGCGCGAGCGCCCCGCGATGCCCGCGGGCGTGTCCGGCGCCGTCGGCCGCCGCCGCGGCGGAAGGAAGGATCGCGGTCATCGGGTCCACCTCATCGAGTCGTCGGGCGTGCCGGGGCGGTCGGACCCCACGGGGGCGGCGGGCGTCGCCGGGCCGGCGGCACGTGCGGTGCCGGACCGGTGCCCTTCGGGGAAGACCCAGGCGCGGAACAGCAGGAACCGCAGCACGGTCGCCGCGAGGTTCGCCGCGATCAGGACGGCCGGCTCCATGGCGCGGGAGGGGCTGCCCGCCGCCGCGTCGAGGGCGGCGAGCGAGCCGCTGGTCAGCGCGAGTCCGATGCCGAACACGACCAGTCCCTGTGCCTGGTGGCGTACGACGCGGTCGCGGCCCCGGACGCCGAAGGTGAGCCGGCGGTTCGCGGCCGTGTTGGCGACGGCGGAGAGCAGCAGGGCGGCCGCGTTCGCGGACTGGGGGCCCGTACCGGCACGGAAGAGGGAGTACAGCAGCAGGTAGAGCAGCGTGGAGAACGCGCCCACCACGAGGAAGCCGACCAGTTGACGGGTCAGTTCCCCGGGCACGCCGGCCAGCCGCCGGTCGCGCGGGTCGTCGCCGAAGGGGCGCGCCAGCCGGTCGAGCGGCAGCGCGCCGACGGCCAGCGCGCGGCCCACTCGCCAGACGCCCTTCAGGTCCTCGACGGCCGTACGGACGATGTGCACGGTCGAGTCCGGGTCGTCGACCCAGTCGACGGGCACCTCGTGGATGCGCAGCCCCGCCCGCTCCGCGAGCACCAGCAGCTCGGTGTCGAAGAACCAGCCGGTGTCCTCGACCATCGGCAGCAGCCGCTCGGCGACGTCCCGGCGGATCGCCTTGAACCCGCACTGGGCGTCCGAGAAGCGCGCCGCCAGCGACGACTTGAGGATCAGGTTGTAGGCCCGCGAGACGATCTCCCGCTTCGGGCCGCGCACCACCCTGGAGCTGCGTGCCAGCCGGGACCCGACGGCCAGGTCCGAATGGCCGGAGATCAGCGGAGCGACCAGCGGCAGCAGCGCGTTGAGGTCGGTGGACAGGTCGACGTCCATGTAGGCGAGCACGGGCGCGTCCGAGTGCGACCAGACCGTGCGCAGCGCCCGTCCCCGCCCCTTTTCCTCCAGCCGGTGCGCCCGCACCTCGGGGATGCGGGCGGCCAGGCCCGCGGCGATCCCGGGCGTGCGGTCGGTGCTCGCGTTGTCGGCGACGGTGATCCGGAAGCCGTACGGGAAGGTCCGCGCGAGGTGCTCGTGCAGCCGCAGCACGCACCGTTCGAGACCGGCCTCCTCGTTGTACACCGGGACCACGACGTCGAGTACGGGCGGACCGGCCGAACCCGCGAGCAGGTGCTCACGGGCCGGAAGGGTCGCGCCTGGGATGTCGGTTCGCATACGGCGACCCTCGGCGGGGGCGCTGTCACGGCTGTGTGATCAGCCTGTGGCCCGCCTGTGAGTCCTGCGGGACCTCCTCCGCCGGCCCGGCCCCGGCCCGCGCGGGCGGCAGCGCGACCGTGAACACGGTGCGGCCGGGGACGGACCGCACGCCCACCGTGCCGCCGTGCGCGGTGACGACGGCGTGCGCGATGGCCAGCCCGAGCCCGGTGCCGCCCGCCTGCCGCGAACGGGAGGCGTCGCCGCGCGCGAAGCGCTCGAAGACGGACCGCTGGAACTCCTCGGGGATGCCGGGGCCGTCGTCCTCGACCTCCAGCAGCACAGGCCCCGCGGGCGGGTCACCGGCACGCACCCGGGCCGTGACGGTGGTGCCGGGAGGGGTGTGCGTACGGGCGTTGGCGAGCAGGTTCACCAGAACCTGGTGAAGCCTTTCCCGGTCCGCCCGTACGGTCACCGGTTCGGCCGGCAGCTCCAGCCGCCACGTGTGGTCCGGGCCCGCGGCGCGGGCGTCCGAGACGGCGTCCACGACCAGCCGCGGCAGATCCGTGCTCTCGTGAGCGAGCGGGCGTCCCGCGTCCAGCCGGGCGAGCAGCAGCAGATCCTCCACCAGGCCCGTCATCCGCACGGCCTCGGACTCGATCCTGCTGAGCGCGTGGCGGGTGTCCGGCGGGACGGCGTCCCTCCCTCCCGGCCGTCCGCCCGGGGTTGCCTCCACCTCGTTCCGCTCCCGGCCACGCCGCGTCAGCTCCGCGTAGCCGCGGATCGAGGCGAGCGGCGTGCGCAGTTCGTGGCCGGCGTCCGCGACGAACCGCCGCACCCGCGTCTCGCTCTCCTGCCGTGCGCTCAGTGCCGAACCGACGTGTCCCAGCAGCATGTTGAGCGCCGCCCCGACCTGTCCGACCTCCGTGCGCGGATCGGCCTCGGCGTCCGGCACCCGCTCGTGCAGCGCCACCTCGCCGCTGTGCAGCGGAAGTTCGGAGACACGCCGCGCCGTCGCCGCCACCCGCCGCAGCGGGCGCAGTGCCACGCCGACGATGGATGCGCCCGCGATGCCCGCGGCGAGCAGTCCGGCACCGGTGACGCAGACCTCGACCAGGATCAGCGTCCGCAGCGCGTCCTGCACGTCACGTGTCGGGACCCCGACCAGGAACGAGCCGCGGACGCCGTCGGCGTACTCGACCCGGTAGCCGCCGCCGTCCGGCAGCTCGACGGTGTGCGGCTCGCCGTCCCGCGCCACGGAGGCGAGCGCATCGCGCTGCGCCGCCGTGAGCGGGTCCTCGGTGGGCCCGAGCCCGTCCGGCTCGCGCTGCGTGCTCGCGACGGCCACGGTGACCGTCCCGTCGTCGCCGACCAGGGCACCGACCGTGCCCACGGGAGCGCCGCCGCCCGTGACGAAGTCCAGCGGCGTCTTGCGGGGCAGGCCGACCGGCGGCCGCTCGCCGTCCGGGAGCGGGGGGCCGGTGGCCCGCATCGCCACCGCGCCGAGCTGCGCGTCCAACTGCCCGTACAGGTAGGTGCGGAACGCGACGGTCGTGACCGTTCCGATCACCGCGCACACCACGGCGATCAGCAGTACGGCCGAGACCACCAGCCGGGTCCGCAGCGACCACGGCCGCCCGCGCCCGCCCGCCGTCACCTCACTCACCGGGCTTGATCAGGTACCCCGCCCCGCGCCGGGTGTGGATCATCGGCGACCGCCCGGCGTCGATCTTCCTGCGGAGGTACGAGATGTACAGCTCGACCACGTTGGCCTGGCCGCCGAAGTCGTAGTTCCACACCCGGTCCAGGATCTGCGCCTTGCTCAGCACCCGGCGCGGATTGCGCATGAGGTAGCGGAGCAGCTCGAACTCGGTCGCCGTGAGACGGACCGACTCCCCGCCGCGCGTCACCTCGTGGCTGTCCTCGTCGAGCACGAGGTCGCCGACGACGAGCAGTGACTCGCTGCGCACGGCCGCCGCCTGCGACCTCCGGATCAGGCCGCGCAGCCGGGCCACGACCTCCTCCAGCGAGAACGGCTTGGTCACGTAGTCGTCGCCGCCGGCCGTCAGCCCCGCGATCCGGTCCTCGACCGCGTCCTTCGCGGTGAGGAAGAGCACGGGCACGTCGGGCACTTCGCGGCGCAGCCGGCCGAGGACGGCGAGGCCGCCCATGTCCGGCAGCATCACGTCCAGCACGACGGCGTCCGGCCGGAACGCGCGCGCCGAGCGCAGCGCCCCCGCGCCGTCGCCCGCGCTGCGCACCTCCCACCCCTCGTACCGCAGGGCCATCGACAACAGCTCGCTCAGCGGCGCCTCGTCGTCCACGACGAGCACCCGTACGGGACCGCCGTCGGGCCTGAGCAGTTCGGTGCGCCCCAGGGGCGAGGTGGTGGTCATGCTCGCCACCTTGGGGACCCGCCCTGAGAGCCTTCTTGCCCGACCCTGTGAATTCCCTGAGAAAGGCTAGAGGGGCGCGAGGAGCCGGGCGCCGTTGTCGTGGCAGACGGCCCGCAGCCAGTCGTCCCCGAGTTCCAGCCGTTCGAGGGCACGCAGCTGATGGACGTACGGGTACGGGATGTTCGGGAAGTCCGTCCCCAGCACGACCCGGTCCCCGAGGCCGGCGAGCCGCCCCCGCTCCCGCGCCGGGAACGGCACGGTGGCCTCGCTGAAGTCCGTGAACGCCATCGTCGTGTCGAGGTGCACGTGCGGGTACCGCTCGGCGAGGCCGAGGAAGTCGGTGTACTCCGGCATACCCATGTGCGCGACGACCAGCCGCAGCCGCGGATGACGCGCGAGCAGCCGTTCCACCGGCTCCGGCCCGGTGTGCTTGCCGGGCGCGGGCCCCGAACCGCAGTGCATCACGACCGGCACCCCGGCCTCGGCGAGCAGTCCCCACGCGGGATCGAGCAGCCGATCGCCGGGATCGTACGCGCCGACCTGCACATGCGCCTTGAACACGCGCGCCCCGCCCTCGACCGCGTCCCGTACGTACGCGGCCACGCCCGGCTCGGGGAACAGGGTCGCCGTGTGGGCGCAGTCCGGTGTGCGCGCCGCGAAGCCGGCCGACCACCCGTTGAGCCAGACGGCCATGCCCGGCTTGTGCGGGTAGAGCATGGAGGTGAAGGTCCGCACCCCGAACGCCCGCAGCAGTTCGACGCGTTCGCCCTCGGCGCGCCGGTAGGTGATGGGCCACTCCCGGCCGGTCAGCGGTCCCGCGGAGTCGAAGTACGCCCACACCTTGCGCAGGACGCGCTCGGGCATGAAGTGCGTGTGGACGTCGACGAGCCCCGGCAGCCCGAGCCGCCCCCAGAACTCCCGTACCTCCGCCGCCTCGCCCTCGCTCACAGCCGTAGCCCCGCTCCGCCTCGGCGACGTGCACGCCGTAGCTCTCGCCCCACTCGTCCCGCCCGCGCCGCCGCGCCGCCCGGCGGGGGTTTGCCCGTCATGGGGGTCACCCTCCGATCCGAACGGCGGCGTTGTCCACCGTCATCGCAGAAAGGGATCCGAAGGGGACCGTGTCCTTTGTCGTCGGGGCGCCTGCCATCCGGCGTGTGCCATCCGGGGCGCCGGTCAGAACAGCCCGTCCTGCTCGCTCCCGGCCGGCACCGCCGTCATCGGCACGCTCACCTCGGCCCCCGGGTCGGCGCCCACGAGCGACCATCCGGTCATCAGGCGGGTGTCGACCACCACGACCCGGCCGGCGGCGGTCCGCAAATGCAGGTCCGGCCCGGCCGCGGCCAGCAGCCGCCCGGCGACCACGCCCCCGTCGACCAGCTCACGCACGACGCCGGTCGCGGCCGGCAGCCCGTCGAGCCCGAACACCGCGGCGTGATCGACCACCTCGCACGGCATCCGCTCCAGGGAGCCGGCCCACCCGCCGAGCGCGACGGCGCGCGCGTGCAGCGCCTCGACCTCACCGGCCCGCTCGGCAACCGGCGGCAACGCCGTGCGCACCGCCCGCTTCCTGCCGTACGGGATCCGGTCGGGCACGCCCAGCGCGGCGCGCAGCAGCTCCTCGGTCCGCCGCGCGGCCATCAGCGGCCCGCGCCCGAGCCAGCTGAAGGCCACGGCCCCCTGCTCCCGCAGCCGGGCCGCCCCGCGCTCCTCCGCGGTGATCCCGACCTTGACCATCCCGGGCCCGAACCACGCCAGGTACACGCGGTAGGTCCGGGGGTCGTCGGGCACGGCGTCGGCCGCCACGGAGTGCGCCCGGTCCAGCCGCGCGCACTCGGGGCACCGCGCCTGCGTGGCGCGCGCCGAGACCTGCGTCCGCAGCGGACAGGCGTTCCCCCGCGCCCCGACGCAGTGCCGCTCGCCCATGGCGCGGAAGCCGATCTCCCGGCCGGCCCCGAGCGGACTGACCCGCCCGCCTTCCCAGCGCAGCACCGCGCCCGACCCGCCATCGGGCCAGGCGACCCCCGCACACCGCCACACCATGCCCACACCTCCGGCGAACCGCTGCGTCCACGCCGGTGATCCGTGGTCCTCAGCCGGCTCGGGCACGCAGGGGATCGCGACGCTCCTCCATGATTGCGCAGCGCGCCTGTCCCGGCGTCGACCCGGCGGAGCCCTCTCGGTGACTCCTCCCGCGCCCACCGTGCTCGCCGCCGTCCCAGGCACGCCCGGAGTCCTGAGCGCCGCGCTGACGGCGTGAAAGCCGTTCCCCGGGCGCCAACGGTTCGCCGCCGGGTGAAACCGCGTAAGGGCTGGTCAGCGAGACGCTGAGCGATGTAGGGTCCGTTGGCCCGGCGTCGCTCCGGCCCCACCCGGCCCCGCCGCCCCCACGCCTCGTCCGCGTTTCCCCACCTGCCTGTGCCTCGGCGTCGTACCACCGCATGCGCGCAGGCCCCGGCCTGAAAGGGCCTTCGACCAAGTGACCTCTCCTGCCCGGCTGAGAGCCGTCGCCGCCGCCGTCGTCACCCTGACGGCGGCCGGCCTCCTCGGCGCGACCGCCGCACCGGCCTCCGCCGCTGTCACCTGCACCTCGCCGGTCTTCAAGCGCCAGTTCTTCGGGAACACGTCCCTCTCCGGTACGCCGAAGAAGACCGACTGCGACTCGGTCGTCAAGGAGAGTTGGGGCACCGGCGCCCCCGCCTCGGGGCTGCCGTCCGACAACTTCTCCATCCGCTGGTCCCTGACCCGTGACTTCGGCTCGGGCGGTCCGTTCACCTTCGCCGCCGAGACACAGGACGGCATACGGGTCTACCTCGACGGCGTACGCAAGATCGACCTGTGGAAGAACGTCTCCACCACCCAGAAGAAGTCGGTCAACCTCACCGTCCCGTCCGGGAAGCACACCCTGCGCATCGACTACGTCAACTGGACCGGCTCGGCAAACGTCAAGTTCACCTACGTACCCCGCACTTCCGCCGACATCGACAAGGTCAGGCCCCTCGCCCCGACCGGTGCCGCTGTGTCGTACAGCGCGTCGACGGGTGCGGCGAGGGTCAGTTGGGCCAGGAACGCCGAGATGGACCTCGCGGGCTACCGCGTCTACCGCCGCCTCCAGAACACCAGCACCTGGACCAGGCTGGCGACCACCACGGCAACGGCGTACACCGACACCCCGCCCGCCACCGGCATGACGTACTACTACGAGGTCCGCGCCTATGACAAGGCGGGCAGGGAGTCGGCCGGCACCGCCGACCGGGGCGTCACCACCGTCGACAAGACCCCGCCGGCCGCACCGTTCGTCGTGATGGACGTCTGCCCGGACCAGCAGCCCTACGCGGCCCCGCAGCTCGTCACCACCGCCGCGAACGCGGCCGACATCGCGTGGTACGAGGGTCAGCGCCTCGATCCTGCCACCAGTACCTGGACCCAGGTGCACTCCGGCGCCAACGGCGCGTTCTGCGACACCGGCCGCCCTGCCGACGGCAGCAGGGTCACCTACCGGGGGCGGGCCCGCGACGCCGCCGGGAACTGGTCCGTGTACTCGGCCGCCACTACGTTCACCACCGCCGACATGACCCCGCCGGCGCCCGCCGCAGACGCCCACGTCGAGTACCGGTCGGGCGTTCCGTATCTGGTGTGGTCCCCCGTCGCCGAGGCTGCCGCCTACCAGGTACTCCAGTACGACCCGACGACCGGCGGATACCTCGACGCCCTTCCCCGGGGAGGTACCACCACGGACACCGGCGTCGTGCCGCGTCAACAGCTCGCGATCGCCGACAGTTACCGGTACGCGGTGCGCTCAGTGGACGCGACGGGCAACGCCGCCGCCCCGGTGGAGATCACGCTGACGATGGCCGACCGGCCCGAGGCCATTGCCGCCTTCCGGACCACCGCGAGCCGGTTCGGCGCCGGGGTGATGATCGCATGGAGCAGCGCCGACCCGTGGACCTTCGACGGAGGACCGCTTCTCACCTACAGGATCGTCCGTACCGACACGGCGACCGGTGAGAGCACCACCGTGGACAAGTGCAAGCCGAACTCCTCGAACGACGAGCCGCCGGCGGCCCCTTCGACGTACTGGTCGTGGGCCGGTGACGACGCCCCCGCGTACGCGGGGCGCACGCAGATCAACGGCACGTGCTGGGACGTCTCGGGCAAGTCAGAGACGACGTACGAGTACCGGATCGTGACCGTCGACCCGTACGGGCACGTCTCGCAGCCGGGCCCGGCAGCCACGGAGACCACGCCGGACACCCAGCGCCCGGCCCCGGTGGAGAACCTGACCGCGGAGCGGGTCCCGCTGGGCGTCCGCCTGACGTGGACGCCGCCCGCCGATGACGATGTGCAGGGCTACTACGTATGGCAGGGCGCCGCCGACCCGGACACGGGTGAGACCGTGTGGACGAAGGACTGCTGGAAGGGCGAGTCCCTGGCCGAGACCGAGATCCTCTGCCCGACGCTTCCCGACGGCCGCGAGCACGTCTACCTGGTCGCCGCGACCGACGCCGAGCGCTCGGACGACGGGCCCGAGGACTTCAACCCGGCGGAGATCACGGTCGCCCTGCCCGACACCCGGCCGCCCGGCTGGAACGGGACCGACCTCCGCATGGACCAGTACCCGGAGCTCTACGTCCGTTGCGGTGTCACCGTCTACGACATGCCCTGCGGTGACTCCACGGACTACCGCTGGGAGAAGTGGGACTCGGCCGCCGGCTCCTGGACCACGTTCGCCACGGGCCGGGTCGACGACCCAAAGGTCCACATGGACTCGACGGTGCACGAGGACCGGCTCGGCCTGTACTACTACCGGGCCGTGTACATCGACCCGGCGGGCCGGGAGGCGGTCGTGCGGCAGCAGGCGTACGGCATCTGGGACTCCTGGCTCTGACGGAGCACACGTGACGCTTGGGGCCGGCGCCAACGGGGTGGCCGGCGTCGAGCCCGGCAGAGTGCGGAGAATGCCAGATCGGCTTGACCGGCACCGAGCGGACGCTGCCGTCCCGGAGTGTCCGCTCGGTATGGAGGCGGACCGCCCGGGGTGGCGCCGGGCGGAGCACACCGGCCGACGCCCGCGTCGGGGACGCGCTGAGGGGTGACGGCCACGGGTCGGACGATGACGACGGCGCGGCCGGTGTCCTCGTAGCCGTCCGATCGGTCCGATGGCCGCCTTCGGCAGAGGTTGCCGTCAACCACTGCCGTCACGACATACGCCAGAGGCCCTCAGGATTTCTCCTGAGGGCCTCTGGTCTGCTGTGCACTCGGCAGGATTCGAACCTGCAACCTTCTGATCCGTAGCTCTAGCCGGATCGGTTGGTAACGGCCATACCGGCCGCTACGAGGCCCCGGAGGGACGGTATCGGACGGGGAAGGTTGCTGTGGTTGCGGTACTGCGCTGCTGTACCCGCACCTGCGCGCCAGCCACCCCGCACGCAAACCGAGTACAGATCCTTGTCCATATTGACACGGCAAAATTAAGTCGTCATGCTGTCCACCATGCCGCTTGAGCTGATCACCGAGGCTGAGGCCCGGACACTGCTCCACCCGCATCTGCCCGCGCTTCGCGCGTGCTTCGAGAACGCCTGGGAAGATTGGCGCGAGCTAGAGCCTGCCCTCGTCAGGAAAGCGCCGCAGTACCGCACCACTTCTCGGGCCAACGTCATGTACGACCTGCTCTCCGCCCGCCTTGTCGATGAATTCGCAGAGAAGCCGGGCGTCACGTTCAACACAAATGCAGGTTTCCTGGCCCTGACTTTCGGCGGCCGCCTGGTTGTGCGATTCAAGAAGTTCCGGAGCAAGAGCCTCAAGGTCAGTCAGATCATGACATTGCAGCAGCGCAGGCTGGCTCGACAGGAACTCGACCTCGAAATGAACGCGACCACCGTCATCGCGGGCTATCTGCTGGACACCCTGGGGGCCAATCTGAAGAAGCTGGCGGTAGTCTGTCCCTTGAACGGCGAGAACGTATGGGAGATCGCCCTCGACGATGCGGCCGGCGGTCTGGCAGAGCTCGTCATGCTGCCGACCCCCGACTCCGGCAGGCCAAAGAAGCCCGGAGTACGTTCCCGCAGGCCCCAGACGAAGCCACAGGCGGAGAAGGAATAATGCCGTACAACCCCTCCATGGTGACACTTGCTCGGGAATCTCGCGGGATGACCATGGGCGAGCTGGCCTCGCGTGCAGGGGTAACCGCCTCGCTCATCTCCAAGGTCGAACTCGGCCAGCGGGACATGAGCGAGGAGACGGCGAAGTCAGTCGCCGCGTCACTGGACTACCCGGTCGATGTGTTCACCTGGAAAGAGCCCGTCTACGGCTTCGGTTCGTCGAGCTTCTACCACCGCAAGCAACAGAGCCTCCCCCAGAAAAAGCTGCGCCAAATTCAGGCCTTCGTGAATTTTCAGCGAATTCGCACGAAGCGGCTATCCGCAGCACTGGATCTCGATTTCTCCTTCACCATCCCATCTCTCTCGGTAGATGACTATGGCAGCCCTGAAGAGATCGCGCGTGCGGTGAGGGCTGCCTGGAGAGTGCCGATCGGACCGATCCAAAATCTAACGGAATGGATCGAGGCTGCGGGCGGCTTTGTTGTGGCGCAGGAATTCGACACCGCAAAGATCAATGCCATCAGCGTGTGGCCTCCGGGAGAGCACCCCTTCTTTGTGGTAAACACTCTCCTCCCTGCCTGTAATTTGCGTTTCTCCCTCGCGCACGAGCTCGGGCACTTGGTGATGCACGATGTACCAGAGCCGGGGCAGGAGCAAGAAGCGGATAGGTTTGCCGCCGAATTCCTAATGCCAGCAGTAGAGATCAAGCCTCAGTTGCGCGCCATGAACTTGCGCCTCGCCGCTCGACTCAAGCCCGTATGGCGCACGTCCATGGGCGCCCTCATTAGGCGCGCAAGGGACCTGGAAGTCATCTCAGATCGACAGCACACGTCGCTCAGAGTGCAGCTTTCTCAGAATGGGTGGACAAAGCAAGAGCCCGTATCGATCCCTCACGAAGCGCCCAGCTTGATTCCTGAGATCGTCAGAGTGCATCACGTTGAACACGGGTACTCCGCCTCGGACTTGGCAGACATGGTTGGTCTGCACACACCGGAGTGGTTGGAAACGTACGAACCACGAGGGCTCAGGGCGGTCTAACTGCCGTTGGCGCCAGCATGCAGGGCTATGACTCCCCCAGCGAAGGCGGCTCCGGCGATCTCTTGGCCAGCACTCTCCAGCAGATGAACGCCGCCAGCCCGATCTCTGCGGAAGCAATGCCGAACGTTCCGGGCGCCGGTAGGCCCACGGTTGTACCCACCCACAGCGTGAGTACAGGACCACCAATTCCGCAGCTTGCCAGACCTACAACGACGAGGGTCCTGAGCATCTCGCGGGCATCAGCTCTGGGTAGCTGAATGCTGGCCGACAACTGGGCTAGTGGTCCAATTCGAATCTTGAACCTTGCTGTGGCTGCCGCGTCGGGCTCGACGTGTGCCTGAGGCACGGGTCCTACTCTCCGGCGGACCCTGGCGCGGCTCACGGAGTGAACCGACGAACGCCGGGGCCCATGCGTCTCGGGCCTTAGCGGTCGTTTCCTCTCCATGAACGGCCGCCGCGCGGGGCTTGATCAGAGCCTCGGCGGGCGACCGCAGGATACACGGCATGAGTGCGTCGCAACCCGAGGTCGGCGTAGCGGCTTTGGGCGGGAGCTGCCATGGGGCGAGAGATCGGGGGCCCGTAAGCTTTCGCGACTCGGGCAGTCTCTGGACCTGCCCGCAATAGCCCGAGGTGGGCCCCCGATCTTCGAGGCTCGCCCCATGGGGGCTGCCTAAAGCCGTGGAGCCGACCGCCCCAGCCACATCGGGGTTCACCCTCATCAACCCTCGCCGTTGGCGTGCGGCCGGCGGCCGGGCCAGAGCGGGGCGAAGACAGGAGCGCGGCCCGAGCCGTCGGGCCGCGCGCCGCCGCGCTATGCGCGGCGGATGCGCCTTGATGAAGTAGAGAAACTTTCACCGCGCCTGGATCAGGTGCTTGCCGTCATGGCTCCGCACGTGGGGCCCGTCCCCGTCCAGCGCGTCGAGCAGCCGGACCGCGTAGACCTCGGCCATCCGCTCGGCAACCTCGTCGGGCGTGAGCCAGTCAACTGCCGTCGATTCGGCCGACGTTCGCTCAATTCCGCCTGACGGCTTGCATCGGAATACGAGAGCGACGATGCCTCGCGTCGTGTTCTTGTAGACCCCGGTCAGCTCGTCCACCTCGACCCGGATGCCGGTCTCTTCCCAGACCTCGCGGGCTACGCCCTCTTCTGGTGCCTCGGTGAGTTCGAGCACGCCGCCCGGCAGTTCCCACGTTCCGTTGTCCGCACGCCGGATCGCCAAGAGTCGCCCGTCCTCGCGCACGACCGCCCCCGCGACGGACACGGAGTGCAGTGGCGTTGACTGGGTCTCGCGGACGCTGTTACTCATGTACAGGAGCATAGGAGAGTGAGAAGGACTATGGGAACAGCCGTAGGAGGTGGGAGGTCCGTACCTCGGTACGTACAGATCGCCGACGAGATCGTTCAGCAGATCCGGGCCGGTGTCCTCAAGCCCGGTGACCTGGTGCCGAGCGAATCCGAGCTGGTGGAGCGCTACGGCGTTTCTGGCGGGACGATCCGCAAGGCCATGGTGGAGGTCCGGGCCAGTGGGCTCGTGGACACCCGCCACGGCAAGGGCTCGATCGTGAAGGACCGGCCGCCTGTGCGGCTGCGCTCCTCAGACCGCTTCCGGGCCTCGCACCGCCGCGGCGGCAAGGCCGCCTACCTCGCCGAGTCGGCCCAGTCCGGCGCAACGGCCAAGGTGAGCGTCCTCTACATCGGCCCCATGGCGGCCCCTGAGGACATCGCCGAACGGCTCGACGTCCCCGCCGGCACCCAGGTCCTCGCGCGGCGACGCCTCTACTTCCGCAACGGCGTCCCGGTCGAGACGGCCACCTCGTACCTGCCGTGGGACGTGGTGAAGGACATCCCCGAGCTGTTCTCCGAGAACCCCGGCCCCGGTGGGATCTACGCCCGGCTGGAGGACGACGGGCACACCTTCGCCGAGTTCGTCGAGACACTGCAAGCGCGCCCGGCCGCCAAGGCTGAAGCGTCCGAACTGGCGCTGAGCCCCGGGGCACCGGTCGTTCACCTCCTCCGGAACGCGGTCACCGAAGAGGGCCGAGTGGTCGAGGTCTGCGACACCCTGATGGCCGCTGACCAGTTCGTTTTCGAGTACCGCATCCCTGCCACAGACTGACGCTGGCTCAACTCTTCACAACCCGCCGGGACTTCTTCGCCTCGGCGGGTTGACTCATGTACAGGAGTCAGGCACTCTTCTTCATGTCACTCATATACATGAGTGACGGAGTCCAGCACTTCTAGAGGAGTGATCTCCATGCGTCAGATCCCCGTCGACACCTCAGCCGCCGCTGTGATGGTGGCCCAGCCCCCGCAGCCGAAGATCAAGGACCGCCGTACCGGTGAGGTCGCTACCGACGCCGAGACCGGGGGCACCCTGATGACCGTGAGCGTGATGTTCGCGGCGAACGACACCGTGGAACTCCTGCCCGTGACCGTGCCCGAGACCGGTATCTCCGGTGACCTGACGATGGGCACCCCGGTCGCCCTCACCGGCCTCATCGCCCGGCCGTGGGAGCGAGACGGTCGTCACGGCATCGCCTTCCGCGCCGTCGCCGTCACGTCCCTGGCGGCCGGGGCTACGAAGCCCAAGGCGGCCTGATCATGTCGTGGCTGACCGCCCTCCTGACGCTGGTCGTCGTCACCGCGGGTCTTCTGCGGTGGCGGCGTCCCGCCTGGTACTGGCTCACCTTCGGGGTCACCTTCGCCACGTTGCGCGTCCTGGTCCGCTACGGCTCGGTCATGGACGCCTGCGGGCTCACCGTCCCGCCGCCGCGCTGGCGACTCGCCATCGCCCGGATGGCCAACCGCCCGGCTCCTCAGCCGCGTGCGCCGCGCATCCTGCGGCTCCGCCCGACTCGGACCGGCCTGGTCTTACGGCTGGGGCTTCGCCCCGGTCAGGACGCCTTCGACGTGGCGGCCTCGTGTGACCGGCTTCGGCACTCGTTCACGATGTACGGCGTCACCTCGCGAGAGAGCCGCTCCGGCGTGGTCGAGCTGCGGATGACCGGCTACGACGTCCTCGCCCGGGTGCAGATGCCCTCCAAGGTCGATGCGGCCCCGATGCGGGTGCCGGTTGCCCTGCGCGAGGACGGTGCTGTCCACTACCGCGACTACCGCACCACCCCGCACGCCCTGACCGTCGGGGCCACGAAGTCCGGCAAGTCCGTCTACCAGCGCAACCTGGTCGCCGAACTCGCCGCGCAAGAGGTCGCCTTGGTCGGCATCGACTGCAAGCAAGGTGTTGAGCTCTTCCCGCTGGCGCGCCGGTTCTCCGCGCTGGCGGACAACCCCGACACCGCCGCCGAACTCCTCGACGCGCTCGTCACGCACATGGAGGGCGTGTACCAACTGATCCGCGCTGAACAGCGCATCACCGCCGACGTGCCGGATGCGGAGATCGCGGCCGACATCTGGGACCTGCCCGACTACCTGCGCCCGACCCCGATCGTGCTGCTCGTCGACGAGGTCGCCGAACTCGCCCTGTTCACCACCAAGGACGAGGAGAAGCGCCGGGACCGCATCATCACCGCGCTCGCCCGGTTCGCCCAGCTCGGCCGCGCTGCTGGCATCTATCTGGAGATCTGCGGGCAGCGCTTCGGCTCCGAACTCGGCAAGGGCATCACGATGCTCCGCGCCCAGCTGACCGGCCGCACCGCCCACCGCGTCAACGACGAAACCAGCGCCAACATGGCCTTCGGCGACATCGCCTCGGATGCCGTACTGGCCGCGATCAACATCCCCACCGAGACACCGGGCCTCGCCGTCACCGGAGACTCCTCGGGCGGCTGGGCCCGCATCCGCACCCCGCACACCTCGATGCGGCAGGCCGTGAACGCCTGCAACCGGCACGCCCACCGCACCCCGGACCTGCCAGCGCTCGCCGCCTTCCGGCCCGAGCTGCCGCCCACGGTCTCGCTGGTCAAGATTCCGGCCCCGACCGAGGCACCTGCCTCCGTCTGATCCGCCCCACCCGGTCGGCGCGACCGCCTCGCGCCAGCTCCCTACCCCAGCCATGCCCGAAACCGGAAGAACACGAGGACGAGTGATCGCCATGGCCACACGGAAGACCACCGCCCGCACCCCGCGACCGAAGAAGTGCCCCGACTGCAAGGGCGCTGGCGAGATCGCCGAGACCGTGCGCGTCGGCTCCGCTCGCAAGCTCCGCGAGACCCGCGACCGGCAGGCCGCTCTCTGTCTGCCCTGCTTCGGCTCGGGCCACGCACCGACCGACTGACACCGCAAAGGAGGTGAAGACATGACCCGTTCTCTCCGCATCGACGCCGTCCTGGTGCAAGCCGTGATCGCCGGGGCCCTGTCCTTCGCCCACCTGCACGACCTCGCCGCCGCTGCCGGACAGACCGGATGGAAGGCATGGGCCTACCCCGTCTCGGTCGACCTCCTCCTGGTCGCTGCCTGGCGTCGGCTGCGCAACGACGGACCGTCCCGGCTGGCCTGGTGCTGGTTCGTGATCGCGCTGGTCGCCTCGCTCGGCGCGAATGTCGCGACGGCCGGGTTCCTCGACCTGGCCCACCCGCCCGCCTGGCTGCGGTTCGGCATCGCAGGATGGCCCGCGCTCGCGTTCCTCGGCGGGACGCTCCTCGCTCACTCACCGGCCGCGGCCGACCGTGGCCCCGCACCGGAACCTGAGCCGGTCGAGGTCGTGCCGGCCGAATCGGCCCCCGCCTCCGAGCCCGCGCCCGTCGAGCCGCCGGACCCTGCCCCGGCCCTGCCCGCCGCTGAGCCCACTCCGGCGGTGTCAGTCCCGGCCGCGCTGGTCAACCACGCCCGGAAGGTGGCCGCCGACCACCGCGCCCGTACCGGCTCACCGATCGACACCGACACCCTGCGCGCCCGCCTTGGGGTCCCGGCCCCGATGGCCGACGCCATCGCCACCCAACTCGCCTGATGAGAAAGGAGACAGGAATGCCCGCCCGCGACCACTTCCACTCCGTCATGCGGATCGGACCCGTGCAGATCGGCACCCATCGCGACCGGCACGGCCGGACCAAGCACGCCGCTGTGTGCACCAACGACCGTTGCGGCTGGTCGGCCGACTACTCCAGCCAGTCGGCCGCCCAGCTCGCCGCGCGTACCCACCGCTGCCGCACCACCGACTGATCGGAGATCTCTGCCATGGATGTTCCGCTCTGGCTCGCCCTGATCGTCGTCGGTGCCCTCGGCATCAAGCTCATTCGCCCGCCCTGGTGGCTCGTCGCCGTGCTCCTCCTCGGCGGCTACCTCCTCGCCGACAGCCTGCTCGCACCCGCCATCGACACCGCCGTCAAGTAGAGCTCCACGGAAGGGAGATCACCTCATGCTGCGCCCGAAGATCCCCACCATGCCGACGCCGACCGGCATCGTCACCCCGTCCGCCGTCGAGCCGACCGCCGTCGTCCAGCACGCCGCCGCCCCGGCTCCTGTCGTCGCGGCGGCACCGCCCCGGCACTCGGTTCAGCTCACTCCCGGTGCCCTGGTCGCTCTCGTGGGCGGCGGAACCGCCGTCGTGCTCGTCGTCGGCGCGGTCCTGGTCTCGATGCTCCTCGCGGTCGCCGTCACCGCGGCCTCGGTCGCGGTCTGCGCCGTCGTGCTCCGCTCCCTGCTCGCCTCTGAGCGCAAGCGTCGCTGACCGGCCCCGGGGCGGCCTCAACCGCCAAGTTTCGCCCGCCCCGGGAGCCGTGCCCCTGCCCGAACCACCGATCCGGAAGGAACGCCCATCATGGCCCAGCCCACCACCGCCCCCGCGCGGGTCTGCTCGAACTGCGACGGCTTCCCC
>NZ_JABZEE010000093.1 GCF_013387495.1 Streptomyces sp. PKU-EA00015
CCCGCGCGGGTCTGCTCGAACTGCGACGGCTTCCCCACCGTCCGTGTCACCCTCGGCGGCCGCGACCGCGACGGCCACCTCCGCACCATCACCGTCCACTGCCCGGCCTGCCACGGCATCGGCACCCGCCCTGTCCGCCGTGCCCTCGCCGAGGTGACCGCGTGAGCGACACCGCCGCCCTGGCGGGCCTGGACCCGACCGCCCTGGAGGACATCCTCCGAGTGGCCGGGTCCCCCGGCTTCGACCGCTGGCAGGACCAGGTGCGCCGCACCGGCGGCTGCTCCGACCCGATCCACCTGACCGGCTGGACGCTCGCCAAGGACAAGACCAGCGGCGAAACGCTGCGCCGCTACTCGACCGATACCGAACCGGACGGACGGCTCCGCGTCGCCTGTGGCAACCGCCGCGCTTCCCGCTGCCCCTCCTGCGCCTACACCTACGCCGGAGACACCTATCACCTGATCCGCGCCGGGCTGGCCGGGGACGAATCCAAGGACATCCCCGCAACCGTCCGTGATCACCCGCGCGTGTTCGCCACCCTGACCGCCCCGTCCTTCGGTCCGGTCCACAACCGGCCCGACCGTGGCGTCTGCCGCTGCGGCACCCGCCACGCCGAGGACGATCCGGCCCTTGGTACGGCGCGCGACCCGGCCACCTACGACTACGCAGGGACAGTGCTGTTCAACAACCACGCCGGGCAACTCTGGGACCGCTTCGCCAAACGGCTGCGCCGTGAACTCGCCGCCCGCGCCGGGCTCTCACAGCGCGAACTCAAGGACGTGCTCCGGGTCTCGTACGGCAAGGTCGCCGAGTTCCAGAAGCGCGGAGCGATCCACTTCCACGCAGTGATCCGCCTCGACGGACCGGACGGCCCCGACTCTCCGCCGCCGTCCTGGGCCACGGTCGACCTGCTCACCGACTCGATCCGCGCTGCGGTCGCCCACTCGTACACGTCGATCACGGTCCCAGCCACTGGGGACCAGCCGTGCCGGCCATTCCGCTGGGGCCGACAGCTCGACATCCGACCCGTCCGCGCCTTCGACGACGGCTCCGATATCACCGAGCAGGCAGTCGCCTCGTACGTCGCCAAGTACGCCACCAAAGCGGCCGAGTCGACCGGCAGCCTCGACCGCCGGATCGGGAACCGGGAAGTACTCGACCTCCTGAACGTGCCCGATCACCCCCGGCGGCTCATCGAGGCCTGCCTCGACCTCGCCCCGCTCTACCCGGATCGCAAGCTGGGCGCCTGGGCTCACATGCTCGGCTTCCGCGGCCACTTCTCCACCAAGTCCCGCCGCTACTCCACCACCCTCGGCACGCTCCGCCAGATCCGCGCCGACTACCGCGCCGCCCAGGAGCAAGACGCGCTCGGCGACCCGGACACCGTGCTCGTCCTCGCCTCCTGGCAGTACGCCGGACACGGCCACACCCCTGGTGAATCGGCCCTGGCCGCCAGCATCGCCCGTGACATCCAACTCAACCGCGAGACCGCCCGCGAAGCCCTGCAAGACCAACTCGCCCTGGAAGGAGTCACCGCATGACCACCACCGTGATCGAGCGGAAGTGGCACACCACCGCCGAGGTCGCCGACATGCTCGGCTTCGGCCTGTCGAAGACCAAGATGCTCGTGCTCACCGGGGAGATCCGCTCCGTGAAGGTCGGCCGTAACCGCCGCATCCTTCCGGCCTGGGTCGACGAGTACGTCGAGCGCGTCGCCTCCGGCGCTGAAGGGCTAGCGGCATGAGCGGCAAACGCGGCAACGGCGAGGGCTCCATCTACCCGTACAAGAACGGCTACGCGGCCTACGTCTGGGTGACCAAGCCTGACGGCAAGCGGGCCCGGAAGTACGCCTACGGCAAGACCCGCGAAGAGGTCCACGAGAAGTGGCTCAACCTCCACGCCGACGCGAAGAAAGGCCCGGTGGCCACGCGACACCAGACGCTCGCCGCCTTCCTCTCGTATTGGCTCGACTCGATCGTGAAGCCCAACCTCGCCCCGTTGTCGTACGTCTCGTACGAGGGGTACGTGCGCCTCTACATCGCGCCGCACCTCGGCATGAAGCGGCTCGACAACCTGACAGTCCGCGACGTACGCGAGTGGCTGACCAAGCTGGCCTCCGTCTGCCAGTGCTGTGCCCAGGGCAAGGATGCGAAGCGGGACCCTGCCCGCCGGAAGTGCTGCGCGGTCGGGGTGTGCTGCGAGTCCTACGCGTCCCGCCGGGTAATCCAGGGCTCCCGCGATGCACTGCGGGCCGCGCTCACCCATGCGGTCGCCGAGGAAGAGATCAGCAAGAACGTCGCTTCCCTCGTCAAGGTGCCCAAGCCTCGCCGTCGCCGGATCAAGCCCTGGTCGGTCGCCGAGGCGGGCCAGTTCCTCACGGACGCCGCGGCTCGTGATGACCACCTCTTCGCGGCCTGGGTCCTGGTCCTCTGCCTCGGCCTGCGCCGGGGGGAGGTCCTGGGCCTGACGTGGAAGTCCGTCGACTTCGAGACCGGCGAGCTGTACGTCGATCACCAGATCCAGCGCGCCGGGCGCAAGATCCTCCACCGCGAGACCAAGACCGAGGACTCGGACGACTTCCTGCCCCTGCCGGCACTCTGCCTCAAGGCCCTGCGGATGCGGCGCGCCCAGCAGCTCGGCGACCGGAAAGCCGCGGGGGAGCTCTGGCAGGACAGCCATGACCTGATCTTCACGACGAAGTACGGCACCCCCATCGAGCCGGGCAACCTCACCCGCATGTTCGCTCTGCGTGCCCGCCGCGCCGGTCTCCGCGTGATCCCGCTCCGAAACACCCGGCACACGTGCAGCTCGCTCCTGGTCGCCCTCAAGGTCCACCCGAAGGTGGCACAGCGCATCCTGCGGCATTCACAGATCGCCATGACGATGGAGGTGTACGCCGAAGCGAGCGAGGAAGAGGTGCGCGCCGCGATCGGCAAGCTGTCCGACGCGATGGGCGGCACCGGCTGACAGTGATCGGCACGGTTGCTGTACTTCGCTGCTGTACGGCTCAACGCAAGAGGCCCCGGACTTATCGTCCGGGGCCTCTGAGCTGTGTGCACTCGGCAGGATTCGAACCTGCAACCTTCTGATCCGTAGTCAGATGCTCTATCCGTTAAGCTACGAGTGCTTGTGCTTCCCGGGCTTTTCTGCCCGGTCGGCGTTGCGGGAACAACATTACATGACCCGCGCCGTCACGCGAAATCCATTAGCCGCACCCCCTCTGACCTGCACAGATACCCGAATGGGCGCAGTGGGCGGGCGCGGTGGGGACGCGAGGGGAGCAGACGGGGCGGAGCCGGAACGACCGAAGCCCCGGCCGTCGGGCCGGGGCTTCGGTGATCAACTGGCGGAGGCGGAGGGATTTGAACCCTCGATGGGCTTTAAGACCCAAACCGCATTAGCAGTGCGGCGCCATAGACCGGACTAGGCGACGCCTCCAGCACACCCGCGCGGGCGCGGGTGGTGCGTGCAGATGATGACACAGCACGGTGGCCTGTCACCAATCGCCGTCCACGGTACTAGCCCCTGGGCCCACAGAGCAAAGCATCTCGGGTTGCGCAACGCGGCGGCACACGCAGCGTTAGAGATGCCGGGGCCCGACCCGGCCGTCCGGCCGAGATCCGCCGGGGGGCCGGCCGCCCCACACGGACCCGACACTTTCCAGGAGCCCTGCATGCTTCGTCGCCTCGTCGTCACCGCAACCGTGTCCGCCGCCGCCCTGGCCTGCGCCATGCCCGCCGCCGGGGCCGTCACGTCACCCCTCCCGCTGCCCGTACCGCTTCTGGACGCACCCGATCGGCTGATGGTCGTGGTCTCGGAGACCGGGACCCGGACGGACGGCCGCTACAGGCTGAAGTGCGCCCCCGCGGGTGGCACCCACCCCTCCGCGAAGTCCGCCTGCGAGCGGCTCGACGAGCTCGCCCGGCAGAACCACGACCCGTTCGCGCCGGTGCCCGCGGGACAGATGTGCACCCAGCAGTTCGGCGGGCCCGCCACCGCGCGGATCACCGGCACCTGGCAGGGGCGGCGCGTGGACGCCACCTTCAATCGGTCCGACGGCTGCGAGATCCGACGCTGGCAGATCCTGGAGCCGGTCCTGCCGAACACCAGGTCATAGGCCGAAGGCGTACGCCATCCGCACACAACCTTGGTGAGAGCTCCCCCGCATCCGCCGTCCCCTCGCCGGGCGCTGCCCTTAGACTCCCTCAGTGACAGGCCGAGGCCCGAGGGGCAAGATGGGACCGGCCGTCCGCAATACGCAGTAGGTCAGGGAGGAACCGTCGTCGTGAGCAGCAGGCCATCCCGAGGCGCTGCTCGCCTCGCAGCCATACTCGACGCCCTCCCTGACGGGCTCGTGCTCGTCAACGCCAACGGCACGGTCGTCAACGCCAACACCATCGCCCTCGAGCTCTTCGAGGCGCCCGGCACCGCTCTCGTGGGCCGGGGGCTGCTCGACCTGCTTCCCGAGTTCGACTCGCGCCTGATCCCCGGCTCCATGCGCCGGCCCGACACGGCCGACGAGCACGGGCGCACCAAGCCCACCAGGATGACGGCGCGGCGGACGGACGGCAGCGAGTTCCCGGTCGAGGTGACCAGCGCGAGCCTGGACGGACGCCAGGCGTACGACTCGTACAACGGCTACACCGGCGACGAGCTGCTGATGCTGGTCGTGCGGGACCTGACGGGGACCATGGACACCGAGGCGGAGCTGGCGCGTTCGCAGCGGCAGACCGAGATGATCCTGCGGGCCGCGGCCGAGGGCGTCGTCGGCACCGACACCGACGGACGGGTCGTCCTCGTCAATCCGGCGGCCGCGCAGATCCTCGGCTTCCGCGCCAGCGATCTCGGCGGCCAGGAGCTGCACCCGCTGATCCTGCACTCGCGCGCGGACGGCGAGCCCTTCCCCTACGAGGAGTCGCCGCTCGCCGACACCCTCAAGTCCGGGCGCAAGCACCGGGTGCGGGGGCAGGTGCTGTGGGCGAAGAACGGCTCCAAGATCTCCGTCGACCTGACCACCGCGCCGGTGCGCGACGGGGACCAGCTGGTCGGCGCGGTGATGACGTTCACCGACCGGCGGCCGTTCGAGGAGCAGGCCCGCAAACACGCGGCGGAGCTCGCCGAGACGACCGAGCGCCTGACCGGCGAGCTGTCGCGGACGACGGAGCGGCTGACCGCCGAGCTCACGGCCGCCTCGGAGAAGTACGAGGCCGAACTGGCCGACAAGGCCGATCGGTACACCGCCGAGCTGGAGGCAGGCGCCGAGCGGTACGGGGAACTCGCCGCCCGGCACGCCCAGCTGACCGCCGTGCTCGGCGAGTCGCTGCGCGGGCCGCTGGAGGAGCTGCGCAGGGAACTGGGCACGCTGGCCGACGACCCCGCAGGACAGCTGTGGCCCGAGGCGAACCAGATCCTGCACCATCTGGCCGCCGGGTACGCCCGGATGACGACGCTCGTCGACAACGTGCTCGGCTACCAGCGCCTCGACACGGGCGAGGAGAAGCTGACCAAGTCCAAGGTGCTGCTCGACGCCGTCGTGGCGGCGGGTGTCGAGGGTGCCGTCGAGCTGATCGGACCGGGGCGGGCCCAGTTCGCCGTGCACGCGCCGCCGATAGAGGCCGAGGTGGACGGGCCGCGGCTGGCGACGGCGCTCGCGCACCTGGTCGCGGACGTCGCGGGCGTCGACTCGACGGGCAAGGCCAAGGTCGTGCCCGGCGGCGGCTACGTGGACTCGACGGTCGTGGTCGCGGCGGCCCAGCGCGGCGACGTCGTACGGATCGAGGTCCGGGGACCGTTCACCGGCGGGGACCCGGTGCACGAGCCGATCGTGCGCGGGATCGTCCGGGCGCACGGCGGGGTGCTGCAGACGCACGAGGTGCCGGGGATGAGCGGCAGCGCGTACGTCCTGGAGGTGCCGCTCGGCGAGGGCGCGGGCACGGTGGCCCCGCCGCCGGCCGCGGAGCTCGCCCTGCCCGGCCAGCAGTCCTCCGAGCCCGCCCCGGCCACGGCCGGCGGCGGTCGGCGGCGCGCGCGCCGGGCCTCCACGGACGCCTTCCTGGAGAGCCCGGTGGCGATGGAGGACCCGGTCGCCGCACCGCCGTCCGGGCGGCGCCGTGCCGCCCAGGCGGACCCGGCCGAGGCCGAACCGGTCGCCGCCCCGGAGGCGGGCGACACCTCCGCCGACGGAAGCGTGAACGCCAACGGCACGGGGCGTCGGCGCGGGCGGCCGAGCCCCGCCGAGCAGGCCGCGGCCGCGCCGCAGGCTGCCGCGGAGGGCTCGGTGGTCACGGCCGCCGAAGGCGCCGCC
>NZ_JABZEE010000094.1 GCF_013387495.1 Streptomyces sp. PKU-EA00015
TGAGCGGCGGGGGCCGGTGCGGGCGGAGCCGCCTCGGGCCGTACGGCGGCGCGCGCCACAGCGGGGCCGCCACCGGGCGGCACCGGGGCGTGCGCCTGGGCCTCGGGACCGGGGACGTATCCCATGGCGGGCGCCGACCCGCCCGCCGAGAACGTCGCGCCGCGCTCCAGCCGGTCGAGCCGGGCCTGCACGGACCGCTCGTCGTCGAAGGCGGCGGGCAGCAGCACGCGGGCGCAGATCAGCTCCAGCTGGAGCCGCGGGGACGTGGCGCCGCGCATCTCGGTCAGTCCGGTGTTCACGAGGTCGGCCGCGCGGCTGAGCTCGGCCGCGCCGAAGACGGACGCCTGCGCCTGCATGCGCTCCACGACGTCGGCGGGCGCGTCGATCAGGCCCTTGGTGCCGGCGTCCGGAACAGCGGCCAGGATCACCAGGTCCCGCAGCCGCTCCAGGAGATCGGCCACGAACCTGCGCGGGTCGTTCCCGCCCTCGATGACGCGGTCCACGACCTCGAAGGCCGCGGCGCCGTCACCCGAGGCGAAGGCGTCCACGATCGAGTCGAGCAGAGACCCGTCCGTGTATCCGAGGAGAGAGGTGGCCATGGCATACGTCACACCGTCCTCGGCCGCGCCGGCGAGCAGCTGGTCCATGACGGACATGGAGTCACGCACGGACCCGGCCCCGGCGCGCACGACGAGCGGCAGCACCCCGTCCTCGACGGGGATGCCCTCGTGGCCGCACACCTCCGCCAGATACTCCCGGAGCGTGCCCGGCGGCACGAGACGGAACGGGTAGTGGTGCGTCCTGGACCGGATGGTGCCGATGACCTTCTCGGGCTCGGTGGTCGCGAAGATGAACTTCAGATGCTCCGGCGGCTCCTCGACCACCTTCAGCAGAGCGTTGAAGCCGGCCGAGGTGACCATGTGGGCCTCATCGATGATGTAGATCTTGTAGCGGCTGCTCGCCGGCCCGAAGAACGCCTTCTCGCGCAGGTCACGGGCGTCGTCCACGCCTCCGTGCGACGCGGCGTCGATCTCGATGACGTCGATCGACCCCGGCCCGTTGCGCGCGAGATCGCGACAGGACTGGCACTCACCGCAGGGCGTCGGCGTCGGGCCCTTCTCGCAGTTCAGACAACGGGCGAGGATGCGGGCACTGGTCGTCTTGCCGCAGCCGCGCGGCCCGCTGAACAGGTACGCGTGATTGACCCGGTTGTTCCGCAGGGCCTGCTGCAGCGGGTCGGTGACATGCTCCTGCCCGATGACCTCGGCGAACGACTCGGGGCGATAGCGGCGGTACAGCGCAAGGGACGACACGCTTACGAGGTTATCGGGGCCCGCCGACAATCGAAGCCGCCCCGAGACCCCGGGGTCCCCGCACAACGCAAGCGCCCCTCACGCACCCGCCAGAGCCGACCTACCCTTGCTGCCTTCCGGCCCTGGGGGAGTTCAGTCAGATAGCGCCACGTGAGGGGCTGCGCCCAGGTTACCCGATGCAGGAGGGTGGTCGGACCCATGGTTCCGGGCCGATGGGAACGGGTTCGCGAGCACTCCTCGACGTCATGTAATGTTTCCGGCGGAGGATTCGCCTAGAGGCCTAGGGCGCACGCTTGGAAAGCGTGTTGGGGGCAACCCCTCACGAGTTCGAATCTCGTATCCTCCGCCAGTGCCTCACCGGGCACGATGTCGAAGGGCCCCACCGTTCGCGGTGGGGCCCTTCGACGTTCCCGCCCTCGCGCTCAGTCGGCTGCGGGGGCCCAGACATGCAGTCCCCGGTAGTCCTCTCGCTCTCGCGAGTTCCAGTCGTCGCTGAGAACCCTGAGAATCGAGCGGATCTGCCGGGGGCCTGGCCAGAGCCGACAAGTGGGTCACGCCGCTCGGTGGACGTCTCCACCGACGGTGCGGCTCGCTCTGGTTTTCTGGTGTATATCGGATTTTCCTCCGGATTCACCGCAAGTCAAGGCCTTCGGGACAACGGACGGGGCCCGTGCTCACGGGCCCCGGACGCGTCCCCGACCGGTTCACCGCCGGGTGGCCAGCCACAGGCAGACGTACGGCGGTACGGCTGCGGTCAGGGCCGTGATGACCGCGGCACCGGCCAGCCCCTCGCTGACGGTGGGCAATACGGCGCTCCGCTCGCCCTCAGCGGTCCGGACGGTGACCTCGCACCCCTCCGCCGTCATGCTGATGCTGTCGCCCAGCCCGTAGCCCGTGTCGAAACACTCCCGGGAAGCGACGGCATCGGCGCCGAGCCACAGCAGCGCGGCCATGCCTGCGAGGAGGAGCGCTCCGGTCAGGCCGATCGTGCGCAGTCTGCGGGTCCGGTCCCGGACCTGAGGGGCATCCGTCGTCATGCGGCCATGTTCCCTGTTCGACCCTCGGCCCGGAACGGGAGACCGCATACGTCCCGGCCCGGCGCTCACCACCGTTCCCCGGCGCGTCACGGACCGGGGCCGAGCGGGCTTTGGGGAAACTGCCGTCATGACCGACGCATCGAAAGCAGTCCTCGAAGGCGGCCCCGCCGATCTTCCGGAGCGGATCGTCTCCCTCTCCGATACGGCCGCGCCCGGGACCGACCTCAAGGTCCCGTTCCGCGGCGGGTACGAGCACTTCAAGGCCACGTCGCGGCGGCAGGAGACCGCCGAAGGGGCGTTGCCGGTCTACGAATGGTGGGAACGCACGGAACTCCCGGGCTGAGCGCCGCTCAGGCCGTCGCCCCGGCCACCTCGTGCGCCGTGCGGACGAAGGCGCGGACCGCGCCTGTGTCGTCGCCGGCGCGCCGGACCAGGCGGTAGCCGACGGGCTCGGTGTCTCCGGGAACGGAACGCAGGTCACGCCGGGCCGCGCGTGACACGCGGCGGAGTGCGCGGTCGACGTGGTCGCCGCCGGCTCGGGTTCGCCCGCGCAACTGCTCGACGGTTACCGCGCCGGAATCGTCGTTCCCCTCGCCGCGGCTCTGCTCGCCGCCGCCATCAGGGCATTCGGGCCGCGTTGCCGGCCGGGCGCGATGGTCACGGGTTCGCATGCGGAATCCCGTACCGGAATCACCGCGCCCGCTGATCCGTTCCGCCACGGGAAAGGTCCGCACCTGAGCGGAAAGGGTCCTACCGATATGGGAAAGGACCCTTTCGATACAGCAAAGCCATTCCGTTCCGGTGCCGGTCCGGACATGCGCAGGGGCCCCGGGACTGGATATTCCGGGGCCCTGTCCCGCCCTCATCACCCACGGATACGCAGGCGGGGGCGGGCAATGCTCTTGGCCGAGAAGGCCGAGAAGACCGTGAGGAAGGTCGTTCTCAGATGCCGGTGGTCTGCACCGAGACGAGACCCTGGGCCGTACCGGTGACCGCGGCGACCGGCACGACGGACGCGACGGACTGGGCAGCCCCGACGACGTCACCGACGTTCACGGCAGCACCGTAGCCGTTGACACCGGCGTGGGCGCTGGCGATACCGCCGGAAATGCCGTCCAGCTCGCTGTCGGAAATCTCGGCGGTCTCGACAGGGGTGAAGTCGTTACGCACTTTCTCTCCCTTTCCATACTGGGGGATTCCTGGACTGACGCCGAACGAATGCGCCAAAGGAAAACGGGCCGGCAAACGGTCGCCTGACGCCCGGAGCGGGTATCGGCAAATCGCGACTCCCGCACCACAGGATGAGATCACGCCAACGGACCAACCGGCAACTTACGCTCCGGTTTTGACGGTGAATACTTCTTCACGACAACGCCAACTGACGTGCACTTTCGTCTGGCGCATCGGCGGACGAATACCGCCGAGGGGAATCCGGGCGAGATGTCGTCAGATGTCTAATTCCTGGCCGTATCGGGGTACAGATGAGCCGAAATACACCGCGTCCGATGACTTCACGCAGCCGAGGCGGTCCCCTGCAGGACCGTGAACCGAGGGCGCACGCCCGGAAGGGGTGGCGATGATGCGCAAGCTGATCGTCGGCGACATCATTTGGCTCGACGGCTACTGCGAGGGCCCTGGTGGTGACGTCATCGGCGTGATCGACGCGGGCACCCGTGCCTTCGAGAACGGGGCGGCCGCTCCGCTGCGTCTGCTCGGCACCCGCACCTGGGACAAGTCCGGCCTCGTCCTGGTCGCGTACGCCGTGGAACCGGCCCGAGCCCGGTGACGGACGGCCGGGACGACCGCGCGGGTGCAGCGGAGGTCGCCGCACTGGCCGCGCTCTACGGGCTGGAGCGACTGGCGGTGGAGGGCGGACTGTTCCGCCGGACCTGGGCGGGGCCGCCGGACGTCACGGGGCGCCCGGCCGGTTCGGCGATCATCGTGCTGCTCACCGCCGACGACGACGGCTTCTCGGCCATGCACCGGCTGCCGGTCGACGAGGTGTGGCACTTCTACGGCGGCGACCGGCTGGAGCTTCTGCTCCTCGACCCCGACGGCAGCAGCCGGGTCGAACTGCTCGCCGCCCCGGGCTCCGCAGGGCGGGTGCAGGCCGTGGTGCCCGCGGGCACGTGGATGGGTGCCCGCGTGGCACCGGGCGGGGCGTGGTCGCTGTGCGGCACGACGATGTCCCCCGGCTTCGTCGCCTCCGACTACGAAGGCGGGGACGTCGGCGAACTCCTCGCCCGGTACCCGCAGGAGGCCGACCGTATCCGGGCGCTGTGCCGTCCGCACGCGCCCCTGCGCATGACCGACGAGGAGACCGGCGATGGCTGACCACCCGTCCGACCGCAGGCCAGGCGGCACGCCCGCCCCGCAGGGCGGATCGGCGGGCGATCCGACGACGGACCCCGCGAGCAGCCGGTCCGCGGGCCCCTCACTGCCCCGGCTCACGGGCTCCGTCGCGCTGGTCACCGGAGCGGGCGGACTGATCGGCGGGGGCGTCGCGAGGCGGTTCGCGCAGGCCGGCGCCGCCGTCGTGCTCCACCACCGGCCGGGCGGACGGCCGGTCGCGCAGCTCGCGGAGGCGATCACGGCCATGGGCGGCGCGGCGCTGCCGGTCGAGGCGGACCTGACGGACGAGCGCGCGTGCCATCGGCTGATCGATGCGGCGGCCTCCTGGCGGGGGCGGCTGGACGCGCTGGTCAACAGCTCGGGGATCCAGCCGGTCCAGGATCTCGCGGGCATGACGGCCGACGACTGGCGCCGTATGACCGACGCCAATGTGACCAGCGCGTTCAGCTGCACCCAGGCGGCCGCCGGCGTGATGTCGGACCAGGGCGGCGGCACGGTCACGCACATCGCCTCGATCGAGGGCAGCCATCCGGCTCCCGGGCACGCGCACTACAGCTCCGCGAAGGCCGCCCTGATCATGTTCGCGCGTGCGGCGGCACTCGAGTACGGCCCGCGCGGCGTCCGCGTCAACACGGTCTCCCCCGGCCTGATCCACCGGGACGGCATCGAGGACGCGTGGCCCGACGGCGTCCGCCGCTGGACCCGGGCCGCGCCCCTGACCCGGCTGGGCCGCCCCGAGGACGTCGGCAACGCGTGCGTGTTCCTCGCCTCGGACGCCGCGGCCTGGATCAGCGGCCACGACCTGGTGGTGGACGGCGGCGTCAGCGCCCGCCCGACCTGGTAGCCAAGCGGCCGCCCGGAAGGACGGGCCGGCTCGTGCACACCCCTTGTCGATACACGAATGCATCCGATACGTTCGCGCATCGAACGAGGGGACCGGTCATGACCGCCACCGCACCCACACCCGCCACCACAGCGGCATCCGCATCACCGCCCGCGTCCAGGCGCGTCACCGCACGCCGCGCACAGACACGGCGGCGCATGCTCGACGCCGCCCTCGACGTGTTCGCCGACGAGGGCTTCGGCCGCTCGACCGTGGAACGGATCTGCGAACGGGCCGGCTACACACGCGGCGCCTTCTACTCCAACTTCACCTCCCTCGACGAGTTGTTCCTCGCCATGTGGGAGGAGCGCTCGCAGCGCATGCTCGCCGATCTGCGCGAGGCGCTCGGCGAGGTCTCCGCCGCGGCACCCGAGGAGGCGCTGCGGGCCGCGCTCCGCGCCATCCCCGTGGACGACGCCTGGTACAGGGTGACGGCCGAGTTCACCGCGCACGCGCTGCGCAATCCGTCCCTGCGGCGCGTGATGGCGGCCCGCGAACAGGCGATCCTCGACACGATCCTGCCGGTCGTGGTCGACGCGCTCGCGCGGACCGGGCGGCGGGTCCCCGACGTGACGGCCCTCGGGCAGGCCCTGGTCGCCGTGCACGACGGCACCTCCGTGCAGGTGCTGCTCGAACCGGACAGCGAGGCGCCGCACAGGCGCCGCGAGGAGCTGTTCGGACACGTTCTGCAGGCATACAGCACGCCCGGCGCCGAGGAGGCAGCGTGAGCGAGGACGCCGACGTCATCGTCGTGGGAGCGGGACTGGCCGGTCTCGTCGCGACGTACGAACTGACCCGTGCGGGACGGCGGGTGGTGGTCGTCGACCAGGAGAACGAGGCCAACCTCGGCGGTCAGGCGTTCTGGTCGCTCGGCGGACTGTTCTTCGTCGACAGCCCCGAACAGCGGCGGATGGGCATCAAGGACTCCGTCGACCTGGCCATGTCCGACTGGCTGGGCTCGGCCGGGTTCGACCGGGAGCGCGAGGACCGCTGGCCGCGCAAGTGGGCCGAGGCGTACGTGCATTTCGCCGCCGGTGAGAAGCGCGACTACCTGCAGCGGCTCGGGCTGCGGGTGATGCCGACGGTCGGCTGGGCCGAGCGCGGCAACGGCACGGCGGGCGGGCACGGGAACTCCGTCCCGCGCTTCCACATCACCTGGGGCACCGGTCCCGAGGTGGTGCGGGTCTTCCGCGAGCCCGTGCTCGCCGCGGCTGCCCGCGGCCTGGTGACCTTCCGTCACCGCCACCGCGTCGACGGGCTGATCGTCGAGAACGGGGCGGCCGTCGGTGTGCGAGGCACCGTGCTCGAAGCGTCCGGCGTGCCGCGCGGGGTCGCCTCCTCGCGTGAGCCGGCGGGCGAGTTCGAGCTCCGCGCGCAGGCGGTGGTCGTGACCTCCGGCGGCATCGGCGGAAACCAGGAACTGGTCCGCGAGAACTGGCCCGCCGGCCGCCTCGGGCCCGCGCCCACGTCGATGATCACCGGTGTTCCCGCGTACGTCGACGGCCGGATGCTGGAGATCACCGAGCGCGCGGGCGGCTCGATCGTCAACCGCGACCGCATGTGGCACTACACCGAGGGCATCAGGAACTGGGACCCGATCTGGCCCGACCACGCGATCCGGATCATCCCCGGCCCCTCCTCGCTGTGGCTGGACGCGACGGGGCGAAGGCTCCCCGTGCCGCTGTTCCCCGGCCACGACACGCTCGCCACGCTGAAGCACATCGTGGGCACCGGGCACGACCACACGTGGTTCGTGCTGACGCGGGCGATCGTGGAGAAGGAGTTCGCGCTCTCCGGCTCCGAGCAGAACCCCGACATCACCGGCAAGGACCTGAAGCTGGTGCTGTCCCGGGCGAAGAAGGGCGCCCCCGGACCCGTGCAGGCGTTCCTCGACCACGGCGAGGACTTCGTCGTACGACCGACGCTCAAGGAGCTCGTCAAGGGCATGAACGCCCTGACGCCCGACTGCGAACTCGACTACGCGCAGGTCGAACGGGAGCTCCTGGCACGCGACAGCGCGGTGGACAACGCGTACACCAAGGACTTCCAGCTCATGTCCGTCGTCAACGCCCGTGCGTACTGGCCCGACCGGCTCACCCGGGTCGCGAAACCCCACCGCCTCCTCGACCCCGAGCAGGGTCCGCTGATCGCCGTACGGCTGCACCTGCTGACCCGCAAGACGCTCGGCGGCCTGGAGACGACGCTGAACTCGCAGGTGGTCCGCCCCGACGGGTCCGTCTTCGACGGTCTCTACGCGGCCGGTGAGGTCGCCGGGTTCGGCGGCGGCGGGGTGCACGGCTACAACGCGCTGGAGGGCACGTTCCTCGGCGGCTGCATCTTCTCCGGCCGGGCCGCCGGCCTCGCGATCGCCCGGCGGCTGGGGTGACGCCCCGGGGCACGGCCCTGGTGACGGGCGCGTCGTCGGGCATCGGCGCCGCCGTGGCCGCGGCACTCGTGGAGCGCGGTTACCGCGTCTACGGCACGAGCCGCGACCCGGCGTCGGTCACCGACCCGGCCCCCGGCGTCGAGTACCTGGCCCTCGACCTCACCGACGACGCCTCCATCGAGGCGTGCGCAGCGGCGGCCGGTGCGGTGGACGTCCTGGTCAACAACGCGGGCGAGAGCCAGAACGGGCCGCTGGAGGAGCTGCCCATGGAGGCGCTGGAACGGCTGTTCCGCCTCAATGTCCTCGGGGCCGTACGGCTCACCCAGCTCCTGCTGCCCGGTATGCGGGCCCGCCGGCGCGGCCGGGTGGTCATGATCGGCTCCATGCTGGCCAGCTTCCCGCTCGCGTACCGCTCCTCGTACGTCGCCTCCAAGGCGGCGATCAAGGGCTTCGCGAACGCCGCGCGGCGCGAGGTCGCCCCGTACGGCGTCGGCATCACCACCGTCGAGCCCGGCTCGATCAACACGGGCATCAGCGAGCGCCGCACACAGTACGTCGCCGACGACTCGCCGTACCTGGCGGAGTACCGCACGATGCTCGCCGCGCTCAACGCCAACGAGGCGAAAGGCATCCCGGCCCGGCGCGTCGCCGCCACCGTGGTGCGGGCGACAGAAGCGGCGCGCCCGAGGCCGCTCTACGCGGTGGGCAGCAACGCGCCCGTGGTGTTCGCACTGCGCAGACTGCTGCCGAGGTCGGCCGTCGAGCGAATGGTGGCCCGCAGACACGGGCTGCGCTGACGCGGACCGTCCGCCGGGCGGGCAGTCACCGGCGATTCCGTGCCCGGTGTGCGTGAAGCCGCCGGGCGGCAAGACGCTGCCGGCCGCGTCCGCGACCGTCCGAAAAAACCCGGCGCGCCCTTCCGAGAATGCGGTTCCCGCTCCGCCGTCCCCTGTGAGAGTTGCCCACAAGGGGGCGGCAGCGAGGGGCGAAGGCCCCGGACGAAGGAGCGAGACCATGAAGTACCTGGTGATGATTCAGGGCACGCAGGCCGACTACGAGGCGATGCGCGGCAACGCGTCGCCGGGGGCGCCCGCGTGGAGCGAGAAGGAGATGCAGGCGATGTTCTCGTTCATGCAGTCCGTGAACGACGACCTCGCGAAGTCCGGTGAGTTCGTCGACGGGCAGGGGCTCGCCGAGCCCGCGCTCACCCGGCACGTCACCTCCGGCGAGGACGGCCGGCCGGTGATCACCGACAGGCCGTACAGCGACACGAAGGAACTCCTCGCCGGCTACTGGGTCCTCGACTGCGAGAGCCTGGAGCGGGTCACGGAGATCGCCGCGCGGATCGCGCAGTGCCCCACCCCGGAGGGGACCACGGAGTACCCCGTCGTGATCCGGCCCATCCTGGACGGCGGAGGCGATGTGTGAACCGCGCGCCCGGGACCGTGGACCTGCTGCGCCACCGCACGCCGCAGGTCCTCGGCGCGCTTGTGCGGCGCTGCGGCCGCTTCGGCCTGACCGAGGACGCGGTGCAGGAGTGGCCGGACGCCGTACGGGCGCATCCGCTGGATCCTGCGGGTGACAGCGAGGGTGTCCTCGCCGCCTGCCAGGCCGCGGCGCGCCACACACTCAGCCTGCCCGAGGCGCGCCACCTCCGCATGCGGGCGGCCCGGCTCGCCTCCTGACGTGCGGCCCGCGGCGCTGGCGGCCCGTACGCCGCCGGGCGATCATCGGGACATGGACGCCACGATTCACCTCGCCCAGCAGCCCGAGGCCGACGCGCTGCTCGTCCGCAGCCCGCTCGCCGCCCTCGTCGGCATGCTGCTCGACCAGCAGATCCCCATGGAGTGGGCGTTCACCGGCCCCTTCACGATCGCGCAGCGCCTGGGCGCCGACGACCTGGACGCCGCTCAGATCGCGGCGTACGACCCGGACGCCTTCGGTGAGCTCCTCCGGCAGAAGCCGGCCGTGCACCGCTATCCGGCGTCGATGGCCAAGCGGGTGCAGGAGCTGTGCCAGTTCCTCGTCGACGAGTACGACGGCGACGCGAGCGCCGTGTGGCGGGACGTGGGCGGCGGCGCCGAACTGCTGGCACGGCTGAAGGCGCTGCCCGGCTACGGCGAGCAGAAGGCACAGATCTTCCTGGCGCTGCTGGGCAAGCAGTACGGCATCACGCCCGAGGGGTGGCGCGAGGCGGCCGGGGCGTACGGCGAGAAGGACTCCTATCGGTCCGCGGCCGACATCACCGGACCTGAGTCGCTGGCCCGGGTGCGGGCGTACAAGCAGGAGAAGAAGGCGGCGGCCAAGGCGAAGAAGTCGGCCACGGAAAAACGCTGATGGCGGCACGTGGACGCGGAAGCAGTCCGTCCGGGCATCAAGGTGAGGAAATGCGCCGCCAGTTGTGGAAAAGGTGTTCACAGAACCCCCGGCAGATCGCTAGCTTCCCCTCAACCCACGTTCGCACCGGGAAGGACCTCTGTGAACGCAACCCCTCGCAGAGCCGTGGCCACTCTGGCCGCAGCCGCACTCGCGACCCCGCTCCTGCTGGCATCCGCCTCCCCTTCCGCAGCCCGTCCCGACCCCGCCGACCGAGCGGCCGAGGACGCGGCGAAGCTGGCCAGGAAGCTGGTCGCCCGTGCGTCGGCCGACGACGCGTTCGAGCACCTCGAGAAGTTCCAGCAGATAGCCGACTCGTCCGGCGGCCACCGCGCCGCCGGTTCCCTGGGGCACGACGCGTCGGCCGCGTACGTGTACCAGCAGCTGAAGCGGTACGGGTACGACGTCTCGTACCAGAAGTTCGAGTTCGTCTACACGCAGACGCTGGCGGAGAAGCTGTCGGTCCTCTCGCCGTCGCCGCGCGACCTCACCATCAAGGCGATGACGTTCACCAAGTCGACCCCCGTCGGCGGTGTCCGCGCCGCGCTGGCCGCCGTGCCGGTGGACGACACGACCGGCTGCACGGCGGCCGACTACGCCTCGTCGGCGTTCACCGGCAAGATCGCGCTGATCAAGCGCGGCGGCTGCACGTTCGCCGAGAAGCAGGCTGCCGCGGCCGGCGCCGGTGCCGTCGGCGCCATCGTCTACAACAACACCGACGGTGTGCTCTCCGGCACCCTCGGCGAGGCCGCCGCGGGGAAGATCCCGACCGGCGGCATCACCAAGGCCGACGGCGAGAAGCTTGCCGCCGACCTGGCCACGGGGCCGGTGAACGTCTCCTTCGAGATCCGCCAACTCCAGGAGACACGCTCCACCAACAACGTGATCGCCGAGACCCGCCACGGCAACGCGGCCAACACCGTGGTGCTCGGCGCGCACCTCGACTCGGTCACCGAGGGCCCGGGCATCAACGACAACGGCTCCGGCTCGGCCGGTCTGCTCGAAGTCGCCCAGGAACTGGCCAAGAAGGAGCCGCGGCCCGCCAACAAGGTCCGCTTCGCCTGGTGGTCGGCCGAGGAGAACGGACTCCTCGGCTCCGAGCACTACGTCGCGAACCTGAGCGATCTCGGCAAGAAGGAGATCAAGCTCTACCTGAACTTCGACATGATCGCCTCGCCGAACTACGGGCTCTTCGTCTACGACGGCGACGACTCCGACCGCGTGGGCGCGGGCCCCGGCCCCGCCGGATCGGCGCAACTGGAGCGCGACATCAACGAGTTCCTCGACCGGCAGGGCCACCCGCACGAGGGAACCGACTTCACCGGCCGTTCCGACTACGGCCCGTTCATAGAGGTCGGCATCCCGTCAGGCGGCACCTTCACGGGTGCCGAGGGCATCAAGACCGAGGCACAGGCGAAGAAGTTCGGCGGCACGGCAGGCGTCGCGTACGACCCGAACTACCACGCCGAGGGCGACACCATCGACAACATCGACATGGACGCCTTCGCCGTGAACATCGGCGTCATCGCCAACGCCGTCGGCACCTACGCCCACGACCTCAGCTCGCTGCGCAAGCCGGTCGCGACCGTCCCGACGGAGGGCGACGCGGGCAGCGGCGGCGGCCTGCACGACGGCCACGACCACGAGGTCACCGAGTAACGGCCCCACGCAAGGGCACACCGGCGCGCCGCGGGATCACCTCCTGCGGCGCGCCGTTCCGAACAGGGAGCGCGTGATCTCCCGGCCGAGCTGCGTACCGACCGAGCGCGCCAGCGACCTGAAGACGCCACTGCCCATGACCTGCTCGGCGAGCGACTCCTCCCGCCTCTCCCCGCTCCGCCGCGCGGGCTCCGGCTCGGCCTCGCGCTCTGCCTCCCGAGCCGCCTGGTCGGCCGCCGCCTCCGCCGCCCGCTGCTCGGCCGTCAGCCGCTCGTACGCCGACTCGCGGTCGACGGCCTCGGCATAGCGCCCGTACAGCGAGGACCCCTTGACCGCCGCGTCCAGCGCGGCCGCCTCGGCCGGCCCCATCCGCGACCGCGGCGCGCGCAGCCGGGTCACGGCGACCGGTGTCGGCGCGCCCGTGTCGCTCAGCACGGTGACCACCGCCTCGCCCGTCCCGAGCCCGGTGAGGACCTCCTCCAGGTCGTACGGGGACTTCGGGAACGTCCTGACCGTGGCCTTGAGCGCCTTGGCGTCCTCGGGGGTGAAGGCGCGCAGCGCGTGCTGCACCCGGTTGCCGAGCTGCGCGAGGACGTCGCCGGGCACGTCCTTCGGGGCCTGCGTGACGAAGAAGATCCCGACCCCTTTCGAGCGAATCAGCCGCACGGTCTGCGTGATCGACTCCAGGAACGCCTTCGACGCCCCGCTGAACAGCAGATGCGCCTCGTCGAAGAAGAAGACGAGCCCCGGCCGGTCCAGGTCCCCGACCTCCGGCAGGTCGTGGAAGAGGTCGGCGAGCATCCACATCAGGAACGTCGAGAACAGCTGCGGCTTGTCCTGCACCGCCGGCAGCTCCAGTACGGACACGAGCCCGCGCCCGTCGGGCGCCGTGCGCAGCAGCTCGGCCGTGTCGAAGGCCGGTTCGCCGAAGAATCCGGAGGCGCCCTGCTGCTCGAAGGCCGTGATCGAGCGCAGGATCACTCCGGCGGTCGCGGTGGACAGTCCGCCGATGGCCTTGAGCTCCGCCCTGCCCTCGTCCGACACCAGGAAGGCGACGACGGCCCGCAGGTCCTTGAGGTCGACCAGCTCCAGGCCCTTGGCGTCGGCGTAGTGGAAGATCAGCCCGAGGGACTGCTCCTGCGTCTGGTTCAGCCGGAGCACCTTCGCGAGGAGCAGGGGGCCGAAGTCGGTGACAGTGGCCCGCACCGGAATGCCCGGCCCGATGCCGCCGAGTCCGTAGAACTCGCACGGGAAGCCCGCCGCGGACCACCGCTGGCCGACCTGACCCGCCCGCTCCTGGACCCGGTCGCCGCCCTGCCCCGGGGCGGAGATCCCCGACACGTCCCCCTTGATGTCGGCGAGGAAGACCGGGACGCCGTTCTCCGAGAGCTGTTCGGCGATCAGCTGGAGCGTCTTGGTCTTGCCGGTGCCCGTCGCGCCGGCGACCAGCCCGTGCCGGTTGAGCATCGACAGCGGGATGCGGATCTGCGCCCCGGGCAGGCACTGCCCGTCCCACAGCAGGGCGCCCAGGTCGAGCGCGGGGCCGGTGAAGGAGTAGGCGGAGGCGATCTCCCCGGCGGGCCGTGGGAGGGCCGCGGCGGACCCGATCTCCTCGCCGGCGCCCTGTCGCACTGGCTCCTGAGGTGTCATGAGAGACCCCTGTTTCCCGTTTTGCATACTTTTCCGCAGGATCGCACTGCGGCTCCGCGGCTGCGCCCGGTGCCCCTCGGCCGGTAGGCTTTCCGTGTGATCTTCAAGCGCATCGGCAACGGGCGGCCGTATCCCGACCACGGCCGGGAAAGCACCCGGCAGTGGGCGGATGTCGCGCCGCGCCCGGTCCGCCTCGATCAGCTCGTGACGACCAAGGGCCAGCTGGACCTCGAAACGCTGCTCGCCGAGGACTCGACGTTCTACGGCGACCTCTTCGCCCATGTCGTGAAGTGGCAGGGCGACCTCTATCTGGAGGACGGGCTCCACCGCGCCGTGCGCGCCGCCCTGCAGCAGCGCCAGGTGCTCCACGCCCGCGTGCTCGAGCTGGGCTGAGCCCCCGTGGCAGGGTCGGCCGCTGATCCTTTCGGGGCCTTTCGGCACCGTACGGACGCAATGCACTGATCGTTTAGTAGGCATGGCGACCAGGCCGCACTACGCTGCGCCCATGAGCATGCTCACTCCCCCCGGTATGGGCGGAAAGTACCGCATCACGGGCGACAAATACCCTCGTATGCGACGCCCCCGGAACCGCCGCAGAGTCGTCTTCGCGGTGGTGGCCGTGGTGGTGGCCCTCGGACTGGCCGGCTGGGGCACGATGCAGCTCGTCGACGCCTTCACCGGCGGCGGCCAGAAATCCACGGCGGCCGCCAAGCGCAAGTGCGAGCCCGTCCCGACCGTCTCCGCGGCGCCCCCGCCGCCGAAGCCGCGCCAGGTCACGGTGAACGTCTACAACGCCACCCCGCGCAGCGGTCTGGCGAAGGCGGCGGCCGACGAGCTGAAGAAGCGCGGCTTCACGATCGGCAAGGTGGGCAACGCGACGCCGGAGTACGACAAGAAGGTCCCCGGCACCGCGGTGCTGCTGGGCGGGGCGACGGCCCACGAGGGCTCTTTCCGGGTCCTGGGCACGCAGCTCGTCGGCACCCAGCTCAAGACCGACACCCGCGAGACGGCGGACATCGACCTGATCATCGGTACGGCCTACAAGGCCCTGGAACCGAAGAAGAACGCGGACGCGGCTCTGGCCGCCATGGCCGAACCGGCGCCCGCGCCCTCAGCCACCTGCCGGTGAATCGGGGCAGGCCGTCCAGCGCGAACCCAGCCCTCAGCCGGCAGTCCCGTACATGCGGTCGCCCGCGTCGCCGAGGCCCGGGACGATGTAGCCGTGCTCGTTCAGGCGCTCGTCGACCGACGCCGTCACCACCGTCACCGGCGTGCCCGCCAGTTCGCGCTCCATCAACTCGACGCCCTCCGGCGCCGCCAGCAGCACGACCGCGGTCACGTCGTCCGCGCCGCGCTTGATCAGCTCCTGGATCGCCGCGACCAGCGTGCCGCCGGTGGCCAGCATCGGGTCGAGCACGTACACCTGGCGGCCGGACAGGTCCTCCGGCATCCGCGTCGCGTACGTCGACGCCTCCAGGGTCTCCTCGTTGCGGATCATCCCCAGGAAACCCACCTCGGCGGTCGGCAGCAGCCGCACCATGCCGTCGAGCATGCCGAGGCCCGCCCGCAGGATCGGCACGACGAGGGGGCGCGGATGCGACAGCTTGACGCCGGTCGTGCCCGTCACCGGGGTCTGGATGTCGACCTGCTCGGTGCGCACGTCCCGGGTGGCCTCGTACGCGAGCAGGGTGACCAGCTCGTCGGCGAGGCGCCGGAAGGTCGGGGAGTCGGTGCGCCGGTCGCGCAGCGTGGTGAGTTTGTGCGCCACCAACGGGTGGTCGACGACGTGGATCCGCATGGCGCCAACACTAGCCCGCACTCGCATCAACAGGGGTATCGGAGGGAAGGTGGTGGGGTACCCCCGGGCCGCAGGCACGAGGGCAAACGGAGCACTCGTGGGGTGGTGTGACCGATGGCGGAGTCCGAGCCGAAGCGCGACGAGGAGCCGGAGACCGACGCGGAGCGCCGCAGGCGACGCGCCCAGTTCCTGCGCGAGCTGAACGAGGCGAAGGCACTGCGCGACCGGGTGCAGCCACGACGGGCCCGCGCGGCCCGGATGCGCCAGCAGATGCGTATGCGGACGTTCCGCTGGTGACCTCGCGGGGTTCCCCCGAAGCCGGCCTCACAGAACTGGTGGCCGACGCCACGACGGAAGACCTCTCGCAACGCGGATGTTTCTGCCACGATTCCGAGTGGGCGGGGCAGACATCAGCGCACCGCCGGTCGTCACACCTCTGATCAGTGGGAGAGTCACGGTGTACTTCGCCGCACTGCTCGCGCGCACTCATGACGGGTGGCAAGCGAGCGACACAGAGCTCGACGATGTGGAGACGCTGTCGGATCTGACCGACCTGGCCCGCGATGCCTCGGTGGACGAGGACACGGTGCTCCTCTTCATCGAGCAGGAGGACGCCTGGTTCGGCATCGTCCGCGTCGAGGGCGAGGAGGACCCTCGGATCTTCGTCTCGGACGCGGCCGCGGCCGCACGCTCCTCCTATGGGGAGATGCTGACCAACGAACTGCTCGGCGGGGACGATGACGACCCGGCCGACGACCTGGACGCCCTGGACCTCGACGGAACCGAGGACGGGGAGACGCAAGCGGACGACGACGAGGACACGGCGGACGGCGGCGCTCTGGACAGCGGCGACACCGTATCGGCCGGCCCGGTCGGAGACCGCGAGATCCTGATGGACCTCGGCCTGTCGGAGAAGGAGCTGCTGGCGCTGGACACGGACGCGCTGCTGGAGATCGCCGAAGCGCTCGGCGCGGGCGAGGTCCTGGAGACCGTGCGCTGACGATCACATGACGGAAGATCCGAACGACGACCCCGTCCGCGACCCCTGGCAGGCGCCCATGCGTCTGGCGATCGAGGAGGCCGAGCGCGCGGCGCGGGCCGGTGACGTGCCGGTCGGCGCCGTCGTGCTCGCCGCGGACGGCACGGTCCTGGCCACGGGCCACAACGAACGCGAGGCGACGGGCGATCCGACGGCGCACGCCGAGGTGCTGGCGATCCGCCGTGCGGCCTCGCGTCTCGGCGAGTGGCGGCTCACCGGCTGCACGATCGTCGTGACGCTGGAGCCGTGCACGATGTGCGCCGGCGCGATCGTGCAGTCCCGTGTGGACCGCGTGGTCTACGGCGCACGCGACGAGAAGGCGGGCGCGGCCGGTTCGCTGTGGGACGTCGTACGGGACCGCAGGCTCAACCACCGGCCTGAGGTGGTGCTCGGCGTGCTCGAAGGCGCGTGCTCGACCCAGCTGACGACTTTCTTCCGGAACCGTCCCGCCGAGCGCTGAGGCCCGGCCGTCGCCGTCGGCGGGCGCGGTGCGGATACCGATTTCGGCGTACGGGCCACCTTGGGCTAAGCTCTCTCCCGGTAGCGTGTCCGAGCGGCCGAAGGAGCTCGCCTCGAAAGCGAGTGTGGCGCAAGTCACCGAGGGTTCAAATCCCTCCGCTACCGCTCTTGTCGAAGGGTCCCGGTGCAGTCGCACCGGGGCCCTTCGCGCATGGTCGGTGACGCCTTCGTGCATGGTCCGTGACGGGGGTGGCCGGAAAAAGCGGCTCGGTTAGACTCACGCGACGCATGGGCAGGGGCAGGGCCGGCAGGGGAGACAGGGGCCGAGGGTGGAAGCGAAGAAGATCGCTCTTTACATAGTCGTCGTCTTTGTCCTGTACACGATCATCACCTCCCCCGAGAAGGCCGCCGATCTGGTCGGGATAGGGTTCGAGGGCATTTCGGACGCCGCGCAGGGTGTCGGACAGTTCATGACCGAGCTCGTCAACTAGACCGCCAGGCATCCCGTTCAGCCCCACCCCCAGTCCCCCAGGAGTGCCCCCTTGATCCGCCATCTGGTCCTCTTCAAGCTCAACGACGGCGTCGGGCGCGACGAGCCGCGCGTGATCGCCGGCGCGAAGGCCTTCCAGGAGCTGGACGGGCTCGTCCCGGAGCTGGAGTTCTGGGAGTGCGCCTGGAACATCACCGACCGGCCCATCGCGTACGACTTCGCCATCAACTCCGCCGTGGCCGACGCCGACGCCCTCAAGCGCTACCTCGAGCACCCGGCGCACCAGGCGGCCGCCGCGCAGTGGCGCGAGTTCGCCACCTGGGTGATCGCCGACTACGAGTTCTGAGCACTCCGCACCCCCGGACCCCTCGCCGCCACGGCGAGGGGTTCTTGTGTTTTGCGGCTCATCGGACGCCAATCCGCTGTCAACACGGAGTTATCAGGTGCTTGCACACAGTGGACATGTCTTGTGATGCTATGACCGCTTTTGACGGATGAGTTGACCGAAATCGACCGCAAAGGGGTGGCGTGACCGTGTCGGCCAGTACTGCGCCTCAGGTACCACCCCAGAACGAGCGGCCGGACGAGACCCCCTCCGCCGTCGCGAGGCCTCAGAGCAGAGGCGCCGACACCAGGGCCCTCACCCAGGTCCTCTTCGGCCGCCTCAAGACGCTGGAGCCGGGCACCAAGGAGCACGCCCGGGTGCGCTCGGCGCTCATCGAGGCCAACCTTCCGCTGGTGCGCTACGCCGCCGCCCGCTTCCGCTCCCGGAACGAGCCCATGGAGGACGTCGTCCAGGTCGGCACGATCGGGCTGATCAACGCGATCGACCGGTTCGACCCGGACCGGGGCGTGCAGTTCCCGACGTTCGCAATGCCGACGGTCGTCGGTGAGATCAAGCGCTACTTCCGCGACAACGTCCGCACCGTGCACGTGCCGCGCCGGCTCCACGAGCTGTGGGTCCAGGTCAACGGCGCGACGGAGGACCTCACGACGGCCCACGGCCGCTCGCCCACGACCGCGGAGATCGCCGAACGCCTGAAGATCGGCGAGGACGAGGTGCTCGCCTGCATCGAAGCGGGCCGCTCGTACCACGCCACGTCGCTGGAGGCGGCGCAGGAGGGCGACGGGATGCCCGGCCTGCTCGACCGGCTCGGCTACGAGGACCCTGCGCTCGCCGGCGTCGAGCACCGCGATCTCGTACGGCACCTGCTCGTCCAGCTGCCCGAGCGCGAGCAGCGCATCCTGATGCTCCGTTACTACAGCAATCTGACACAGTCCCAGATCAGTCAGGAACTGGGCGTCTCGCAGATGCACGTGTCGCGGCTGCTGGCGCGAAGTTTCGCGCGACTTCGATCCGCAAACAGGATCGAAGCGTAAGCAGAACGGGTAGAGCCTCTCCGAGTCTCTGAGGGAGGCTCAAAAGCCTTACCCCCCTGGTTTCCTGGGCATTTCGACCCGATACTTGTCGACATGTCACTACAGCGTGTTGCCGACATGTGACATTCTGCGGAAAGCGCGTTTGCCGCAGCCCCGCCGCCGGTATTCAGGTGGAGGCTGCGTTCCTCAGTCGGTCGCGGCCACCGCGACCGTCCGCGACCTCAAGGGGGTGGCATGTCCGCAGAAATGGGCAGCTCGAAGGTGCTCACGCGTGCGCCCGGCGCACCCGCACCCGTCGTGTCCGACAGCTCGGAAGCCATCGACACCCGCACTCTGTCCCGCTCCCTGTTCCTGCGGCTGCGCGCGCTGGACAGCGAGGGCGCGGCCGACGACAGCCCGGAGCGCACCTACGTGCGCGACACCCTCATCGAGCTCAACCTCCCCCTCGTGCGGTACGCGGCGGCCCGCTTCCGCAGCCGCAACGAGCCGATGGAGGACATCGTCCAGGTCGGCACGATCGGGCTGATCAAGGCGATCGACCGGTTCGACTGCGAACGGGGCGTGGAGTTCCCGACGTTCGCGATGCCGACAGTCGTGGGCGAGATCAAGCGCTTCTTCCGGGACACCTCGTGGTCCGTGCGGGTGCCGCGCCGGCTCCAGGAGCTGCGGCTCGCCCTCACCAAGGCCAGTGACGACCTGTCCCAGAAGCTCGACCGCTCCCCGA
>NZ_JABZEE010000095.1 GCF_013387495.1 Streptomyces sp. PKU-EA00015
CACCAAGGCCAGTGACGACCTGTCCCAGAAGCTCGACCGCTCCCCGACCGTGCCCGAACTCGCCGCGGTGCTGGGCGTGTCGGAGGAGGACGTGGTCGACGGCCTCGCCGTGGGCAACGCGTACACGGCCTCGTCGCTGGACTCCCCCTCGCCCGAGGACGACGGCGGCGAGGGCTCCCTCGCGGACCGCCTCGGCTACGAGGACAGCGCGCTGGAGGGCGTCGAGTACCGCGAGTCGCTCAAGCCGCTCCTGGCCAAACTGCCGCCGAGAGAACGGCAGATCATCATGCTCCGCTTCTTCGCCAACATGACGCAGTCGCAGATCGGCGAGGAGGTCGGCATCTCACAGATGCACGTCTCCCGGCTGCTGACGCGCACGCTGGCGCAGCTGCGCGAGGGACTGATCGCGGACTGAGTCCGTTCCGAGTCGGCTCGGACTCTTCTGCATTGACGGCCCGTCAGCGACACTGCCGCCATGCGGCGACGACGGCGGACCGGGATCGTGGCGGTGGCGCTCTGCCTCGGCGGGGCGCTGACCGCGTGTTCGGGCAGCGACGACGACGGGCGGATACCGCTCGGGGCGGCGGGCGCCGGTCCGGCGCCGACGGGCGCGGTCCCGCCCAAAGGCGGCGTCGTGCTGGTTCCCCTGGACGAACCGGACGCGTCCGGATCGCCGCGTACACCCGCCGGCCGTGACACCCCCGCCCCACCGCTGCCCGACGGGCCGTCCCGGGACGAGGCGCCCCCGGCCGCCGAGCGGCCTGGCACGGGTGCGGGCGACTCGGCGGACGCGCCCTCGCCGAGCTCTCCGGGCGACCCGTCGCCCCGGCCGCCGTCCCCTGCGCCGACGCCCGAGCCGCCGCCGTCCGGCAGCCCCGCACCTCCTGCGGGCCCGGCGCTGCTCCAGCTCACCGAACCGGTTCGCGAGGCGCTGGACGAGCGCTGGTGCGAGCGGGTCACCGTGGAGTTCCGCAACACGGGCGGGAGAGCGGCGACTTCGGGAACGGTCACGTTCGCCACGCACGTCATCGGCGCGCTCGGTATCGACTGGGCCACCATCGAGACGGCCCAGCCGCTGCCCGCGCCGATCGGCCCCGGAGCCGTACGGAAGAAGGTGTTCACGGTGTGCGTGGAGGCGTGGCGGGTGCCCCTCGGCATGCACATCGAGACGCGGGACGTCACGGCCGAGTGGACGTGAGCCCCGGCCGTACCGGTCAGCCGAGGGCGAGCCAGGCCACCGCGCCGAGGACGACGACGACGGCGATCACGCCGACGATCAGACCGACCCGCGAGGACGACGACTGCGCGGGGGCCGCCGCGCGGCCCTGCGGGGCGCCCTCGTCGACGAACGCACGGAACATCTGCGTGCTGCCCGCGGGGTCGTAGTTGCCCTCGGGGTTCTGGCCTTGGGGAGCATGGGGGTTGTGTGCCATGGGGCAGGACCCTAGCGAACCGCGGTGTCCGGCCCAACCCCGGGCGACCGCCCGACGCGGATTCCGGGCGTGATGACCGGCGCATGACGCTGCACATGCGCAGCCTTTTGGGTTCCTTTACCCGCCCCGGCCCGTTTTCGTTTGCCTGTAGCAACCAATGGATTCTATCGTTGCCCTAAGCAACGAGATGCTCGGGAGGGCCCATGGCGGAGCGGAGTCGGTTCGAGGAGCTGGCCCGGCAGATCAGCGCCATGGGCGCCGTGAAGCGGAGCGTCGCGCGGGTGCTTCCCCTCGAGTGCCCCTCCGGGTCCGCAGCCGTTCTGTCCCTCGTCGGGCGGTACGGAGAGATGCGGATGAGCCGCCTCGCCGAGCTGCTCGCCGTGGACATGTCGGTGACCAGCCGGCACGTGGCCCATGTGGTGGAGCGCGGCTGGCTGGAGCGTTCGCCCGACCCGGACGACCGGCGCTCGCGCATCCTGCGGCTCACCCCGGCGGGGACGGACCTGCTCGACGACCTCGGCCGTCGGACGACGGACATGTTCGCCCACTACCTGAAGGACTGGTCCGACGACGACGTCGGGCAGCTGAACGCGATGCTGGCCCGCCTCCGGGAATCCGTCGGCGACTGCCGGGCCCACGCCCCCCGTACACCCGCACAGACGACGTAAGGAAGTTCATGGCTACGACCACACCGACCGGTGTGCGGGGCGGCCACGCCAGACACGGGGACGGTCCCGCCCCCGACGGCGGCACGCCGATGACACACCGGCAGATCATGGAGGCGCTGTCCGGGCTGCTGCTCGGCATGTTCGTCGCGATCCTCTCGTCGACGATCGTCTCCAATGCGCTGCCGGAGATCATCAGCGATCTCGGCGGCGGTCAGAGCGCCTACACGTGGGTCGTGACCGCCTCGCTGCTGGCGATGACCGCGACCACTCCCCTGTGGGGCAAGCTCGCGGACCTGTTCTCCAAGAAGCTGCTCGTCCAGATATCGCTGATCATCTACGTCCTGGGCTCGGTGGTCGCCGGCCTGTCGCAGAACGCGGGCATGCTGATCGCCTGCCGCGTGGTCCAGGGCATCGGCGTCGGTGGCCTGTCCGCCCTGGCCCAGATCGTGATGGCCGCGATGATCTCCCCGCGCGAGCGCGGCCGCTACAGCGGATACCTCGGCGCCACGTTCGCCGTCGCAACCGTCGGCGGCCCGCTGCTCGGCGGCGTCATCACCGACACCGACTGGCTCGGCTGGCGCTGGTGCTTCTACGTCGGCGTGCCGTTCGCGGTCATCGCCCTGATCGTCCTGCAGAAGACCCTCAGGCTCCCGGTCGCTGGGGTCCCCCATGCCGCAGGCCAGGGGAGGGAGGTCAAGGTCGACTGGTCGGGCGCGTTCCTCATCAGCGCCGCCGTCTCACTGCTGCTGGTCTGGGTCACCTTCGCGGGCGACAAGTACGACTGGCTGTCCTGGCAGACGTACGCGATGGTCGGCGGCTCCGTCGCCCTCGGCGCGCTGTTCCTCCTCGTCGAGTCCAGGGCGAGCGACCCGATCATCCCGCTGCGGCTGTTCCGCAACCGCACCATCACGCTCGCCTCGCTCGCCTCGCTCTTCGTCGGTGTCGCGATGTTCGCCGGCACGGTCTTCTTCAGCCAGTACTTCCAGCTGGCGCGGGACAAGTCGCCGACGATGTCCGGCGTCATGACGATCCCGATGATCGGCGGCCTGTTCCTCTCCTCCACGGTGAGCGGTCAGATCATCACCAAGACGGGCCGCTGGAAGGCATGGCTCGTCAGCGGCGGTGTGCTGGTGACCGCGGGCCTCGGCCTGCTGGGCACCATCCGCTACGACACGGCCTACTGGCAGATCGCGCTCTTCATGGCGGTCTTGGGCCTCGGCCTCGGCATGATGATGCAGAACCTGGTGCTGTGCACGCAGAACCAGGTCGCCTCCTCGGACCTGGGCGCGGCCAGTTCGGTCGTCACCTTCTTCCGGTCCCTCGGCGGCGCGATCGGCGTCTCGGCGCTCGGCGCGGTCATGGCCAACCGGGTCACCCACTACGTCAAGGACGGGCTCGCCGAACTCGGCCCGCAAGGCGCGGCGGCGGGCCACGGCGGCACGGCCGGCGGCTCCATCCCCGACCTGGACGCGCTGCCCGGCCCCATCCGCACGGTGATGGAGACGGCGTACGGACACGGGGTCGCGGACGTCTTCCTCTACTCCGCGCCGTTCGCCCTGGTCGCCTTCCTCGTGACCCTGTTCGTCAAGGAGGTCGCCCTGAAGAGCGACGCCACGGAGGAAAGCGCCGCACCCAAGGCCCTGGCCGAGGCGCCCGCCCCCGACCGGACGTGACACCTCCGCCACCTCGGGACGGGCCGCCGACCCGTGGGGCGGGATGTGCGCCGCCCTCCGCAGCGCTACGAGGCCGCCGTCAGGTCGTAGAGGGTCGTGCCTCCCACGGTGACCTCGGTGAAGTTCTCCTCGATCCATGCGGTGATCTGCGCGGCGGCGCCTCCGCCCGGACCGTTGCGCATGCCCTCGCCCGCGGAGACGAACCAGTGGATCCGGCCGTCGGCGACGTACTGCTTGAACTGCGCGAGGGTCGGGGAGGGGTCGCTGCCGTTGAAGCCGCCGATCGCCATCACGGGCTCGCCCGTGGCGAGTTGGTGGCTCGCGGCGTTCTGGGAGCCGACGGCCGCGGCGGCCCAGGTGAAGTCGTCCGCGTCCTGCTCGATCCTGGCCGCGGTCGCGGCGTCGACCGTCGTGCCGCCGAGGAGCCCTCCCGGGCCGTGCTCGCCACGGGAGGGGGCGCCGACGGGCATCGGCCCCCGGCCCTGCGCCGGCCCCTGGCCGCCCCGGACCGGCTGCCCGGGAAGCTGCATCCGGCCGTTCGCCCGGCCGTCGGCCCGGCCGCCCGCCCCACCGTCCGCCTGCGCGCGCGGCGGCGTCCCGGGGCCACCCTCG
>NZ_JABZEE010000096.1 GCF_013387495.1 Streptomyces sp. PKU-EA00015
CCAACTGAGCTAGCGGCGCCTGCTGACGTCGTAGACCTTAGCACCCTGGTCGGCGGGAGGAAAAATCGATATGCGGACACCCGGCCGCGCCCCGTCGCGAGCGGCCCGGACACAGGCCCAGAGCAGCACCTCGGGCCCCGGCAGCCAGGGGCGACGTGTGTCGGGGGCCACAAGCCAGCGCGGCGCCGAGGGGGTGTCGGAGGGCGTCAGGGGCGGGACGGTCACGGCGTCGCCGATGCCGTGACAGATGAGCGGCGGAACGGCCTCGCCCCACTCCTCCCAGTCGAGCAGCGACGGCAGGCGCTGGGCTGTGCCGGGGGCGGCGAAGAGCATCATGCGCCCCCGGTGCATGGCGACGGGCCCGGAGCCGGGGCCCTCGTCCCACAGCCGGCCGAGCATCCGGCGCCCGAAGACGGTGGGCACGTTCACGACGTCGAAGACGGTGCCGCACGGGAGGACGGCGGGGGCGGTGGGCCGGTCCTCCCACTGCGCCAGCGCCGACCTGGGATGCGCCTGGGCGGAAGCGAGCCACCCGGCCCCGGGCGGGGTGACCTCGGTGACGTGATCGCGGCTCTCCTCGCGCAGGAGGGCGAAGATGTCCGTAGTGTGCTCTCGGTCTCGCGGCCATGCGCTCATGGGGACCAGGTCTACCGGCAGTAACGTTCCGGTTTCCCAGGGTTGACGGAAACGGGGACAGGGCGGGTCGGAGGGGAGTATCTTGCGCCTGGCCGCGTGTGGCTGGCATATGCGGGACGTGGGGCGTGCGGGCGTATTGGCCCGGGCCGAGGGCTTTCCCCCACCCCGCCCCTTCCTGAAACCGGGCTTCGCCCGGGCCCCATGCGAGGCCAGTGCTGATGCCCCCACCCCGCTGTGCGGCGGCTTCGCGCCGCGGGACGGCCGCACGCCCTGGGGTAGCAGCTCCCGCTGGGAGCATGCCGCGCCCGACGTGCGGGTGTCGCCCCCCTCGCGGGAGCTTCCGCGCCACCGGATTGCCGCACCCGGCGTGCGGGCGGCCTGGTGGGGCTTTCCCCTGCCCCGGCTTCCCGAAGCCGCGGGCTTCGGCCCCGCGGCCCTATGCGGGGGTAGAGGAATGTCGGGGCTGATGCCCCCACGTCCCCGGGGCAGCTTCGCGCCGCGGGGATGGCGGGCACGCCCTCGGGGCGGCGGCTTCGCGTCTCGGGACGGCCGCATGCCCTCGGGCGGCAGCTCCACGCTGGGGGCATGGCCGCAGCTGGCGCGCCCGCGGGGAGCTTCCCCGCCCCGGGATGGCCGCACCCAGGCGTGCCGTCGGGGACTGGCGGGGCCGGCTGACGCCTCCACGCCCTTTGCGGCCGCTTCGCGCCGCGGGATGGCGGGCACGCCCTCGGGCGGCAGCTCCACACTGGGGGCATGGCCGCAGCTGGCGCGCCGCGCCGCGGCATGGTCGCGATCCCTACGCGGCAGCTCCGTGTCGAGGGGCCCCGGCCTGGGGCAGCTTCGGGTCGCGGGTATGCGCGTCACCTGGAGGCGGCAGCTTCGTGCGGCGGGCGCCGGCATGGAGGGCCGGAGCGCGCCAATGCCCTCGGGGCGTGGCACCCCGGGGCGCAGGGACACGCGAGCGTCAGGGAGCCCCGCGGAGGAGGTCGCGGCCGAAGTCGATCATTTTCTGCGCGTAGTCCTCCGTCCAGCCCGCCCGTTCCCCGATTTCCGACGGCGTCAGCCGGTCGAAGCGGCGCGGGTCCGCCAGCTGGGCCGCGGCCATCGCCTGGTACTCCATCGCGCGGTCCGTCGCCGCCCGGAAGGCCAGCGTGAGCTCCGTCGCGCGGGACAGCAGCTCCTGGGGGTCCTCCAGGGACTCCAGGTCGAAGAAGTGCTCGGGGTCGGCGGCAGCCTCCGAGGGCTCGAAGAGCAGCGGGGCCGGCCGCATCCTGCGCTCGGTCGTCCGCTCCGGTTCTGCCATGTCCGTTCTCCTCCTCGCACCACGGCCCGGGCCCCGGGCCGTCATCCATTGTCCCGCTCGCCGCAAGAGGGCCTCACGGCCGCCAGCTCACCCGGTGCTCGGCCAGGTGCGCCAGCACCGCGTGGTTCGCCTCCCAGCCGTCCGGGAACTTCACGGTCACGCCGAGCCGCACCGGCTCCGTCGAGGGGTGCTCGTCCAGCAGATCGCCCACACCCGCGCGGCACACCACGATGCACGCGTGCCGGTGGCGCGAGGCGAGGACGCACAGGCGGCCCGTCTCCAGGTGGAACGCCGTCGCGTCCGGGCGGCCCGACAGCGGGTGGAGCACGACGGTCACGTCGTACTCGCGGCCCTGCAACCGGTTCGCCGTGTCGACCGTGACTCCCGAGACCCCCAGGTCCCCCAGCGCCGCGCGGACCGCCGCCGCCTGGTCGCGGTGGGCCGTGCCGACCGCGATGCGGTCGGCGGTCAGCGGCACGGGCTCGACGGAGACCTCGGAGACCGCCGCCCCGCCCCGGTCCAGCAGCCGCCGCACCACCAGCGCGACCGCCCCGACCGCCTCCGGGTCCGTACGGGGCGTGCGGCGCGCGGGCAGCTCCAGCAGGCCCCAGCCGGACTCGGCCGCCTCGTCCAGCACCCGGTCCGGGCCCGAGCCGTCGGAGGGGACGCCGAAGGCGAGCCGCCGGTCGCCCGTGCCGGTGCCGCTGCGGAAGGGCGTGAACGGGTAGAAGGCGTCGGACACCAGCGGCGCCGCCGAGGCCGGCAGCCGCCAGGAGACGGGCAGCCGGTGCTGCGGCAGGTCCGGGTTGTGGGCGAGGAGCGTGGAGACCGCACTCGCCGACGGGTCGTACGAGAGCCCCGCCCACTGCTCGGAGCCGACGATGGAGAACGGGTCGAGCTGGCCGGGATCGCCGACGAACAGCGCACGCTCGAACAGTCCAGCGACTGCGAGCAGCGCGTCAGAGCGCATCTGGTACGCCTCGTCGACGATCGCGTGCCGCCACGGCTCGACGTTCTGCACGTGCGCCCACTTCGCCGCCGTCGAGATGACGACGTCCAGGCCGGCGAGATCGGCGGCCTTCGCCGACGTACGGACGTTGTCCAGGGCGTCGAGCGCTTTGTCGTACGGGTCGGAGTCGTTGGAGTGGAGGCGGCCGACGGGCACCTCCGGCTCCTTGTCGGCGAGACGGAGCACCAGGTCGTCCACCTGCGCGTTGGTCTGCGCGACGACCATCAACGGGCGTCCTGCCCCGGCCAGTTCGAGCGCGGCCCGCACCACGAGCGTCGACTTGCCCGCGCCGGGCGGCGAGTCGACGACGACGCCCCGGGCGTCCCCGTGGAGGGTGTCGTGCAGGATGTCGGCGGTGGCGCGCGCGGCCTCCGCCGAGGGGTCGAACGTCACGGGAGACGTCACAGGAGATCCTCCGGGGTGACGAGGTCGGGGCTCTCGGCGGTGTCGGAGCGCGGAGGTCCGCCGTGTGTCCACGGCGTCTCCTCCGGGTCGGGCAGCTTCGGGCCGCCCCGCTGGTCGTGCTCGAACAGGGTCCAGTCGATCAGGTCGCCCTTGGCCGGCACCGACCCCTCGGCGGGCTCCTTCGCGCGGCCCATGCGGTCGGTGACGCGCAGCACGAGGACGCCGTCCCCCTCGTACCGCACGAACTCGGCGGTCTGCGGCTTGCCTTCGAGCGAGCGGTACACCTTCGCCCCCTCGCTCAGGTGCGGGCGGTCGTCCGTGCGCACGGTGACCAGCGGGCGCGGGCTCGGGCGCTTCGACTCGGACCAGGCCATCTCCACGTCGAGCACCTCGGCGGTGAATGCCTGGCCCGCGAGCCGGTGACCGGCCAGCACCAGCGGATCGTCCAGCGCCTCGTGCGCGTCCAGCTGGGCCTGCGCGCTCTCCCGCGCGGCGAGCTTGTGCGCGGCGGTCACCGCGTCGTCGCGCCTGGGCTGCGGCGGCTCCCCGGCCCGTACCCGGTCGCGATGCGCGGTGAACGACCAGCGGTCGCGGGTCCAGCGGTCGGGTACCCGGGAGCCCTCGGGCAGTTCGCGCATGAGCTCGACCGTCCGCCACACCGCCTCCCACGTGGGCCGCAACTGGCTCGCGATCAGGCGGCGGATCTCCCGCTCGGCGTCGTGCAGTTCGCCCAGGCGCTCGTCCGCGCTCGCCCCGTCCTCCGCGGCCGCCAGCAGCTGCCGCGCCCGGTCGAACCGCTCCATCGCGGGCGCCAGCAGCCGGTTGTCGAACGCCGGGTCGGTCGCGGGACCGGCCGGCGGACACAGCAGCTGCCCGTCCCGGCCGCGGGCCAGCTCCGCCCGCAGCGCGGCCTCGGCCCCCGACTCGCCCTCGCCCGGGTCGATCCACGCGAGCACGGCGCCCAAGTGCTGGTCCTCCAGCGAGGACTGGCCCGTCGCCCAGTGCCGGTTGAGCAGGTCGGTCGCCGCCAGCAGCAGCGAGGAGCCGGGCACGCGGGCCCGCTCCCCGTAGTGGGTGAGCCAGCGGCCCAGCAGCGGGACGCGCGGCGGCGCGGGGTAGGGCGTGTCGGGGTCCTGCTCGGCCGTGCGCCGGAAGCGCATCGAGCGGCCCAGCATCCGCACGTACTCGACGCCCGCGCGGCTCGGCACGATCAACTGCGGGGCGTCGGCGCACAGTTCGACCTCGACGGTGACCTTCTTGCCGGTCTCCGCGTCGGTCTCCTTGCGTTCGACGTGCTCGACGTCGTCGCCGAACGCGTCCATGTACGGAAGGACGGCGTCGGCCAGCTCCGCGAGGAAGGCCGAGCGCAGGTCGCGGTCGCGCGGCTGGGCCACGACCAACAGCTGCGGCCGGCCGGGGTCCGTGCCCACCAGTGCCCCGAGCGGGGCGCCGGCCTCGCCCGCGGTCGTGAGCGGGACGAACACCAGGGGCCGCTGCGCCAGATGGCGGTGGCGGACCCCCGCGAGGGGCTGGGCCCGCCCGGACTCGACGGCCTCCAGCCGCGCGAGGGTCGAGATCAGCGACATTCGACGCCCTCCTCGGCCAGGGCCCCGCGCGGGGCGGCCGAGCTCGCGCGCGCGGCGTCGCTCACGGGGGCGGTCTCGCGGCCGGCGGTAGCCGCCCGGGCCACGGCGGGCCTGTCGGCGGTCCGGTCGGCCGCCGTGGGACGGCCGGTCGCGCGGTTCGTCGCCGGGCCCGGGACCGGGACCCGGTCGGCGGCTGTCTCCGTCACCGCGGCGGTCCGGCCGGCCGTCCGCAGGGACTCCGCCCGCAGGGCCGCCGCCCGGCGCAGCGCGCCGACCGCCGGGTCCTCGGGGTCGCCGGCCTCACCGCGCGCGGCGGCGAGGACGTCCCCGATGGTCGTCAGCCCGCCGAGCTCGCCCCGCACCGACCGGCCCAGCGCCTCCACCGCGCCCGCGAGCCGGGCGCGGTCGCGGCAGTGGAACGCCAGCTCGCAGGCGGCCAGACACTCGGGCGCGTACGCGTGCGGCACCTGCTCGACGGCATCGGCCAGCTCCTCGGCCGAGCACGACTCCACGTCGAACGTCACGCCGTCGGGCAGCTCCGCCGCGATGTCCTCCAGCCGCGCCAGCCGGGTCAACTGGCGCCGGGTCACCGACAGCTGCTTGCGCACGTCCACCACGGACGCGGTCGGCATGTTGGTGAAGTCCTTCGGGCAGACCAGCAGAACACTGTGGGCCACGGAGGCGCCCTCGGTCAGCGCCGCGAGCCGCTCCAGCGCCAGCACGTACACCGCGGCCTGCCGCGCCGCCGCGCCCACCTTCGCGGCGTCCGCGGCCGCGTCGATGATCGGGAACGACTTGATCTCCACGACCGTCCACCGGCCGTCGGGGTGCACCACGACCGCGTCCGGCTCCAGATACGCCGGGGAGCCCGCGACGTCCAGCGCCAGCATCGGGTGGTCGAGCAGCGCGAAGCCCCCGGCGCCGGTCGCCTCGCGCAGTGCCAGCGCGGTGCGGGCCGTGCGGCCCTCGGGGCCCGTCGCCGAGAGGTCGGGGACGTGCACCTCGTGCGGGTCGTCGAGGCCGAGCAGCCGCATCAGCTCCTTGCCGCCGTCGGCCTTGACCTTGGCCTCGAAGGCGTTGCCCCGCATGAACGCGAACTGCGACTGGCCGAAGGACGCCGGAGAGCCGAGCGCCGAGGCCAACGCGGCCTTGTCCACGCCGGCGCCGTCCAGCAGGGCGCGCCGCTTGCAGCCGGGGTTGGCGGCGAGGGCCGCGAGCGCGCGGGCGTCCAGCGGATGGGGCTGCGCGGCGGGGCCGCGCAGCTCAGCGAGCCGCTGCCTGAGTGCTGTCGTCGGCGCCTTCGGAGGAGGTGCGCTGTCCGGGGATTCGCTCACCCGCCGAAGTCTCGCATCCGCCACCGACAACGGGGAGAACGGCGGGCGTCGCGCGGTGCGCGAAGCGGCCGGTGACCCGGCCGGCGAGCCGCATCGCGTACGGCCCGAGCAGCGCGCCGACGCCCATCACGGCGGCTCCGGCGACGGCGTCGAGGAAGTAGTGGTTCGCGGTGCCCATGACGACGACCGTGGTCAGCAGCGGGTAGGCGACGCCGAGTGCCTTCACCAGCGGCGTACGGCCGTGCCGCCAGAGCATCACACCGCACCACAGGGCCCAGCCGACGTGGAGGCTGGGCATGGCCGCGTACTGGTTGGTCATGCCGCCGAGCCCGCGCGGCGCGCTCGCCTCCCCGCCCCACCAGCCGTACGCGCTGTACTGGGCCATCGTGTCGACGAAGCCGTGGGCCGCGTCGAGCAGCCTCGGCGGGCAGGTCGGCATCAGCGTGAAGCCGGCCAGGCCGAGCAGGGTGGAGACCATCAGCCAGGTCCTGGCGGCCCGGTAGTGGGCGGGGCGGCGGCGGAAGAGCCAGACGAGGACCGCCGGGGTCACGAGGTAGTGCAGGGTCGCGTAGGCGAAGTCGGCGGGTATGCCGATCGCCGGGGTGTCGGTGAAGAGACGGTTCAGCGGGTGCTCGGCATCGACGAGGAGCGCCTTCTCCACGCGCAGGATCGCCAGTCCGTGGTCCACGGCCGTGGACACGTCGCCGCGAGCGAGGAGCCGTCCTGCGGAGTATGCCGCGTACACCACGGCGATCAGCATCAGTTCGGTCCACCAGCGGGGCCGTTGGTGCTGCGCGGGGAGCGGCATCCGGTCGGTCTCCGTCTTCAGTTCGAAGGATCACTCGTCCTGGAATGGGGACGCCTTCCCCGTCCCGGAGGTTGCCTCCCGATGGGGTGCGGGATGATGGAACGACAAGCACTCGTGAACACCAGGGAGCGCCCATGGCACCGCGGATCCTGCTCGCACGGCACGGCCAGACCGAATGGTCGCTGAGTGGCCGGCACACCGGCAGGACGGACATCCCGCTGCTCGAAGAGGGCAGGCGCGGCGCCAAGCTGCTGGGTGAGCGGCTGCACCGGGCGCCGTGGTCCGGGCTCCCCGGTGTCGAGATCCGCACCAGCCCGCTCGTGCGGGCGAGCGAGACGTGTTCCCTGGCCGGCTTCGGAGACCGGGCGCAGCCGTGGGACGCGCTGATGGAGTACGACTACGGGGCGTACGAGGGGCTGACCCCGCCCGAGATCCAGGCCCGGCAGCCCGGCTGGCTGCTGTGGCGCGACGGCGTCCCGGAGGGAGAGACGCTCGCCCAGGTCTCCGCCCGCGCGGACGAGGTCGTCGAGTGGGCGCTGTCCGCCGACCGTGACGTGCTCGTCTTCGCGCACGGCCACATCCTGCGCGCGATCGGGGCGCGCTGGCTGGGACAGGACATCTCGTTCGGCGCGCGCATCCGCCTCGACCCGACGAGCCTGTCGGTCCTCTCGTGGGCGTACGGGGAGCGCGCGTTCGAGCGCTGGAACGACCTGGGGCACCTGGAGGTCTGAGCAGCGGCCGGCGTCCTGCTACGGGCGTCCGGCCGTCCTGTGCACCTCCCGCGGGCCCCAGCCTTACGCGCGGGACACCCGTCGGGTCGCCGTCGCATGGTGGTCCAGGAAGGCCGCGACCCCCTCGGCGCGCCGGTGAGGCGCCAGCACCCGCGCGGTGTCCGCCAGTATCGTCCGGATACGCGACGACCGGACGTCCCCGAGCAGCGCGAGCACCTGCTCACCTGCCGCGGCCGCCTCGTCCGGGACGCCGGCGCGCGCCAGGTCGGCGGCGAGCTCCGCGCGGTAGAGCGCGAGGTTGCGGGTGAAGCGGTGGTCCTGGAGCGCCGCCGCGCGGCGCGCGTGGTGGGCGGCGCGCGTGAAGTCGCCGAGCGCCGCCCAGCACTGCGCCTGCAGCGCCTCCCGTTCGGGCTCGGCGAAGAACGACATCCACTCCGGGTCGTCGGGCGACGCCCCCTGCTCGAAGTACGTGTGCGCGCGGGCGAGCGACTGCTCGCAGCCCGCGCGGTCCCCGAGCCCGGCCCAGCCGCCCGCCTCCCGCAGCGCGAGCAGCGACAGCAGCCGCGGGGAGGCGACCTGCCGGGCCGCGCGCCGGCCGGCCTGCGCGGTGCGCACCGCCTCCCGGAACCGGCCGGCATCCCTGGCCAGGAACGACGTGTTGCAGAACGCGTGGGCCTCCAGGGCCGGGTCGCCCGCCACGCGCGCGGTGGCCAGCGCCTCCGCGTAGTGCGAGCGCGCGTCGTCGAAGCGGCCCGAGTCATGGGCCAGCCAGCCGACGGAGATGGCCAGTTCGCCCGCCCCGGCGTGCAGCCGGTCCGCCGTGGACCTGCGGGACCACGTCCCGGCGTCGAGCAGCGCGTACGCGGCGCGCAGGGGCTGGGCGGCCCGCCGGTAGAGCCCGTCGGCGCCGTGCCGGTCGTCGAGGAGGCGGATGCGTCGCACCGCCTCCTCGACGGCGCCGACCTCGGCCTCGCCGACCCGGCGCTGCGCGGGCACGGAACCGGATCCGGAACCGGATGCGAAACCGAGTCCCAGGGAGGCGGCCGCCACCGTGACGGAGCCGCTCGTCATGAATGCGCGACGCAGCACGTCGCTCTCCTCGTCGATGTCACTGTCGCTGCTGGGCCGGCCGCCCTCGAAGGGACGGCACGGCGGGAACGGGGGTGCCGGGCGGCGGGCCTCCGGCGCATCGGCGGCCGCGCGGCGGCCGCGGCCGCGCACGTCCTCCCGGGCGGTGAAGCCCAGATCGGTCAGGGTGAGACCGGGGAACATGTGCAGGAACACCCGCTCGTAGGCGTAGTTGGGGCAGCGGATCTCGCCCGCCTCGACCCGGCCGATGTAGCGGGCGTCGCACGAGACCTGCTCGCCGATCTCGCGGGCGGCCCTGCGGACGGCCGTGGCGAACTCGCCCGCGGAGCGAGACCCGCGCAGCCGGCGGAAGGCCAGGTTGGGGTGCGCGGGGTGCGCCCTCGATGCCTGTGACGACGACGCCATGGCCGAGCCCTCTCTTGGTGCAGCCGTGTTCCGGCGGAGCAAGAACGTACCTGCTGTGACAGGGCACTCACACGTGGTTTGGCTACAAAAGGGACATCTCGTCGGCGATCTGCCATGAACTGCCATCCTTTGCGGCGGCGTGCCGCCGTAGCCGTTGACGCGCACGGCCGTTGAACCGTAAGGAGACCGGCTACGCGTCTCCCTATGGGACTCGGCGAGGAGGGGGATCCCCTTGTTGGAGGTCGGCATGGAGACCGGTGCGACGCCCGCGACCACGGTGGCCCACGGGCCCACCCCGGACAGCAGCGTGCCGCCTGCCGCGCCGTGCGACCTGGTGACGGTGCCCGCGCGCCAGGGGCTGGAGGCCGTCGACATCCTGCGCCGCGCGGCGGCGGCACCGGGGGTGGGGCCGGTGCTGCACGACGGGGCGTGCGACACGCTCGGCTTCCTGGTGCCGCCGGGCACGGCCGACGGGTGGGACGTGCCGGGGAGTGCGTGTACGCAGACGTCGGGGCGGGGGCTGCGGATTCCTGGCGTTCCCGGCGTGCCGCCGGTACGGGGCTCGCTCTGGCTGCTGCCGCCGGAGGGTGCGGAGGCGGTGACGGACCCGGCGGTGCTGAGGGAGGCGCTGGGGGAGGCGGCGCGGCTGATCGAGGCGGCGGACAACTGCTGCTGAGGCGCGTGCAGTGCGGGCCGTCCGCGGGGGGATGCCCCCACCCCGCCCCTCCCCGAAACTCTGCCGAGAGCTGGGGCACTGCCCCGCGCCTGCCGCGCCTGCCGCGCGGCGCGAGGAAATGCGGACCGGGGCTCCGCCCCACGCACCCCTGCTGCGCCCGCTTCGCGGCGTGAAGGCACCGTCGTGCCGGTGCTCCGGCCATGCGTCTGCTTGGCCGCGGGACGGGTCCACGTCCGAGACCGGCCTGCCGCGCCCGATTCGCGTCGCGAGGTTTGCGGACCGGGGCTCCGCCCCACGCACCCCTGCTGCGCCCGCTTCGCGGCGTGAAGGCACCGTCGTGCCGGTGCTCCGGCCATGCGTCTGCTTGGCCGCGGGACGGGTCCACGTCCGAGACCGGCCTGCCGCGCCCGATTCGCGTCGCGAGGTTTGCGGACCGGGGCTCCGCCCCACGCACCCCTGCCGCGCCCGTTTCGCGGCGGGAAGAAACGTGTTCCGCTCACGCACCCCTGCCGCGCTCGCTTCGCGGCGTGAAGGCATCCTCGGGCCGGTGCTCCGGCCATGCGTCTGCTGGGCGGTGCGGCGGGTTCACCTCCCGGATCGGTGTTTCGCGGCGCGGTGCGCATGAGCTTGGGACGGGCCCACGGGCGCCTGCCTCGCGGCGTCGGCGACCACCGGGAGGGTGGCACAACGTCACGGAGGCGGCCGGGCGTCGCGAGGGCGGGGGGCGGGCGGGGGAGGCCCCCAGGCGCGCTCGTGTGTGCGCCGCGGCGATAATGGGGGCGTGGGCAGGCGCAGGCAGCGGGAGCGGGACGGCGGGGGGCTCGTCGAGCGCGTGGACGGCGGCGTCGCCGAGCTCGTCGAGGACCGCGAGCGGCCCCGCGGCTGGACCCTCCTCATCGACGGCGCGCCCCAGTCGCACGTCGACCTCGACGACCCCGGCCACCTTTCCTTCGAGTACCAGCGCAGACTCGGCCACGTCATCGACCTGGCCGCCCAGCCCGGCCGCCCCCTCCGCGTCGTGCACCTCGGCGGCGGCGCCTTCACCCTCGCCCGGTACGTCGCCGCCACCCGGCCCCGTTCCACGCAGCAGATCGTCGAGGTCGACGCCGCCCTCGTCGAACTGGTGCGCACCCGGCTCCCGTTGGACCCCGGCGCCCGGATCCGGGTCCGCGCGGCCGACGCCCGCGCCGGACTCGCCAAGGTGCCGGACGGCTGGGCGGACCTCGTCATCGCCGACGTGTTCAGCGGGGCCCGCACGCCCGCCCACCTGACCAGTACGGAGTTCCTCGCCGAGGTGAGAAGGGCGCTGCGCCCGGGCGCGTACTACGCGGCCAACCTCGCCGACGGCCCCCCGCTCACGCATCTGCGCGCCCAGATCGCGACCGCCGCCGCGCTCTTCCCCGAGCTCGCGCTCGCCGCCGATCCGACCGTGCTGCGCGGCCGCCGCTTCGGCAACGCCGTGCTCCTCGCCTCGGACTCCGAGCTGCCGGTCGCCGAGCTGACCCGCCGCGTCGCGGGCGACCCCTTCGCGGGGCGCGTCGAACACGGCCGGGCGCTCGCCGACTTCACCGGAGGAGCGGCGCCGGTCACGGACGCGAGCGCCAAGGACTCGCCCGTACCGCCGGCCGCCGTCTTCAAGGGCTAGCTACCGCTCGTCGAACTGGACCATCGGCGGGTGACCGTTCCAGGTGCAGAAGACCGACACCTCGTGGCCGTCCCGCGTGAACGTCACCCGGATCCACGACGGTTGCGTCCACACCTGCATCTGCCAGCCCGACGCCGGGGTCGCCGAGACCAGTTCGGCCGAGCTCTCGCCGATGTCGAAGACGACCCGGCCGCCCTTGACCGTGTAGCCCTTCACGTTCCCCGCGGCGGCTGAGGGCGACGGAGACTTCGACGGCTCGGCCGGCGACGGCCGCGACGGCGGGGGCGTGGACGACGGCTTCACCGGGGACGGTGTGGGAGACGGGCTCGGCGGCGGCGTCGGCTCCGGCGACGGGGCCTGCGGGGCCGAGGTCTGCGCCGTGATGGGCAGCGCGCGCGGGCGGTCGTACGCGGTTCCGGCCATGACCGTGTGGACGCCCCACCAGGACAGCGTCACCGCGGCTCCGGTGGACAGCGACCATGCCAGGGCATGCACCAGTCCTCTGCTCATCCGGGCCATAGTGCACCACACGGTCCCCGGCTGTCCCGCCTGCCCGTCCAGGGCCGGTGTCCCCCGGATGGCGTACGGTGCCGCCCATGGCAAGTGTGCTCGTGGTCGAGGACGACCAGTTCGTGCGTTCCGCCCTCATCAGGCACTTGACCGACGCCTCCCACACGGTACGGAGCGTCGGCACGGCCCTGGAGGCCCTGCGTGAGGTGGCCCATTTCCGCTTCGACGTCGTCATTCTGGACCTCGGTCTGCCCGATCTGGACGGCGCCGAGGCCCTGAAGATGCTCCGCGGCATCACCGACGTACCGGTGATCATCGCGACCGCGCGGGACGACGAGGCCGAGATCGTGCGGCTCCTCAACGACGGCGCCGACGACTACCTCACCAAGCCGTTCTCCGTGGAGCACCTGTCCGCGCGGATGGCCGCCGTGCTCCGCCGGGCACGCGCCGGCACCGGCGACGCCCCGCCCAGCCGTGTCCTCCAGGTCGGTGGACTGTCCATCGACCCGCTGCGCCGCCAGGCGGAGTTGGACGGGGCCCCGCTCGACCTCACCCGCCGCGAGTTCGACCTGCTGGCCTTCCTCGCCGGCCGGCCCGGCGTCGTCGTCCCCCGCAAGGAGCTGCTGGCCGAGGTGTGGCAGCAGAGTTACGGCGACGACCAGACGATCGACGTCCATCTGAGCTGGCTGCGCCGCAAACTCGGCGAGACGGCCGCTCGCCCCCGGTACCTGCACACCCTGCGGGGAGTGGGAGTGAAGCTCGAGCCGCCGAAGGCCGTGCGGCCATGAGATGGGCCCTGGTCAAGGTCTCCCTGGCCGTCACGGTGATGGTCGTGCTCGCCTTCGCCCTGCCGCTCGGCATGGTGATCAAGGAGATGGCGCGCGACCGCGCGTTCTCCAACGCCGAGCGGCAGGCCGCCACCATCGGCCCCACGCTCACCGTCACCACCGAACGCGGGCCGCTGGAGCGGGCCGTCGAGTCCACGCCCGCCGGCGCGGCCGGCCGGATGGCCGTGCACATCCCCGCCTCCGGCGAACTCGGCAGTGTGCCGCTGGAGATCGGGAGCCGGCGCGCGGCCGCCAAGGACCTCGCCACCGTGCAGCGTATCGGGCGTGCCTCGATCACCGAGGTGCCGGGCGGTTCCGCGCTGCTGCAGCCCACCGCCATCGGCACCGGGCAGATCGCCGTCGTCGAGATCTTCGTGCCGGAGGGCGAGGTGTCCAACGGCGTCGACACCGCCTGGCTCGTCCTCGCGGGCGTCGGCGTCGCGCTCGTCGTCGGGTCGGTCGCCGTCGCCGACCGGCTCGGCGTCCGCATGGTGCAGCCCGCCCAGCGGCTCGCGGGTGCGGCGCAGGAGCTGGGGGAGGGCAGGCTCGGGACCCGTGTCCCCGAGGAGGGGCCGCCCGAACTGCGCTCCGCGGCCGTCGCGTTCAACTCGATGGCCGACCAGGTCGTCCAGCTCCTCGCCAACGAGCGCGAACTGGCCGCCGACCTCTCGCACCGGCTGCGCACCCCCCTCACCGTGTTGCGCCTCAACGCGGCCTCGCTCGGCGAGAGCGCCGCCGCCGAGCAGACCAGGGCGGCCGTCGCCCAGCTGGAACGCGAGGTCGACACCATCATCCGTACGGCGCGCGAGGCGAAGCCGCAGACCGCGGCGGCCGGGCCCGGCGCGGGTTGCGACGCCTCGGAAGTGGTGTGCGAGCGGATGGAGTTCTGGTCGGCGCTCGCCGAGGACGAGGGCCGCACGGTGCGGCTCGCGGGCGTGGACCGGCCCGTGCGCATCCCCGTCGCCCGCCCCGAACTGGCCGCGGCCCTCGACGCGTTGCTCGGCAACGTCTTCCGGCACACCCCGGAGGGCACCGCGTTCTCCGTCGACGTCCACAACAGCGACGACGCCGTCATCGTGCTCGTCTCGGACGCGGGCGGGGGTATCGCCGACCCGGCCGCCGCGCTCGCCCGCGGCAACAGCGGGGCCAAGGAGGGCTCTACCGGTCTCGGCCTGGACATCGTGCGCCGGGTCGCGGAGTCGACCGGCGGTGACGTGCGCATCGGCCGCTCGGTGCTCGGCGGTACGGAGGTCCGCGTGTGGATCGGGCTCGATCCGCGCGAGTCGGCGCGCGGCGAGCGCCGGCGCGGCCACCGCGGGCGGGTGCAGCGGCGCCGCAGGGCGACCGTCTGAGAGCGCTTCACACCCGGCCGGGCCCCGATCATTAATCGGCCCCGATGCCGTCCTTAAGCGCGTCCTAAGGAACCCGACGCCCGCCTGCGATCGGACGATTGTCCGTTTCGCGGTCGCTAGCGTGCTGCCGCATCTACCCCCACTTCCGCAACACAGAGGCAGGACGCGATGGGCAGCAGTACCCACCGGCGCAGGGCGAGCGTCAGGACCAAGGCCGTCGGCGCGGTCGTCGTGGCGGCCGTGATCGGCGGCGCGGCGGTCGTCCTCACGGGCACCGCGCAGGCCGCGGCGGTCGGCGCCGCGTACACCAGGACCAGCTCCTGGGACGGCGGTTACACCGGTCAGTACGTCATCACCAACGAGACCGGCACGGCCCGGTCCGGCTGGACGCTCGAGTTCGACCTCCCCGAGGGCACCACCATCGGCTCCCTGTGGAACGGTGAGCACACGGTGGAGGGGCGGCACGTCACCGTGAAGCCCGCGAGCTGGAACAAGGAGCTCGCGCCCGGCGCCTCCGTCACGGTCGGCTTCGTCACCTCGGCGACCGGCAAGGCGGCCGACCCGGCGTCCTGCCTCATCGACGGGGCCGTGTGCTCGGCCGACGGCGGCCCGACGCCGCAGCCCAGCGGCCGTCCCACCGAGCAGCCCACGCCGACGCCGACGCCGACCCCCACGCCGACGCCGAGCGTCCCGAGTTCCACCCCCACCCCCATCCCGACCCCGACGCAGACGGGTGCTCCCAAGCCGGGCGCTCCCGCGCGGTTCGCGCCGTACATCGACACCTCGCTGTACCCGGCGTACGACATGCTGGACACCGCCGCGAAGACGGGCGTCAAGGAGTTCCACCTCGCCTTCATCACCGCAGGCGGCGGCTGCGTGCCGCTCTGGGGCGGCGTGACCGGACTCGGCGACGACAAGGTCGCGGCCCAGATCGGCGACCTGCGCGCCAAGGGCGGCGACGTCCGCGTCTCCTTCGGCGGCGCGGCCGGCCGCGAACTGGCGCTGAACTGCGCGACGGCGGACGAGCTGGCGAAGGCGTACGGCAAGGTCGTCGACACGTACAAGCTGACCAAGGTCGATTTCGACGTGGAGGGCGCCGCACTTCCGGACACCGCCGCCAACTCCCGGCGTGCGCAGGCGATCGCGCAGCTCCAGAAGTCGCACCCGGACCTGGACGTCTCCTTCACCCTGCCGGTCATGCCGGAAGGGCTGACCCAGCCCGGCGTGGACCTGATCGCCGACGCGAAGAAGAACGGTGTGCGCATCGACGCGGTCAACATCATGGCGATGGACTACGGGCCGGCGTACAGCGGCGACATGGGCGAGTACGCCATCCAGGCCGCCACGGCCACGCAGGCGCAGATCAAGGGCGTCCTCGGGCTGTCGGACGCGGACGCGTGGCGGACCGTCGCGGTGACGCCGATGATCGGCGTCAACGACGTCGTCACCGAGATCTTCAGGGTGGAGGACGCGACCCAGCTGGTGCGGTTCGCCGAGTCGAAGAACCTGGGGTGGCTGTCGATGTGGTCCTCGACGCGCGACAAGCAGTGCGCGGGCGGGGAGAAGCCGGCGGCGGACGCCACGTGCAGCTCCATCCTCCAGGACCCGCTGGCCTTCACGAAGGCGTTCGCCGCCTACAAGTGACACCGGGCCCGCCCCGGGGAGCACCGCGCCTCAAACGCCGGCGGGGCTTCCCGGGGCGTGACGCCACCGTTGGGGCTCCGCCCCAAGCCCCGCGCCTCGAACGCCGGCGGGGCTGGATTGCGCTCTCAGGCTGTACGGGGCTCTGGGGCGGAGCCCCGGTTAAGGGGGATGGGGCCCTCCCGCGTCAGCAAGGCCGCAAGGGAGTTGGAGGCGCCGTGTGGGGCCAGGGGCGGAGCCGTCACTGGCCCCGCGCAGGACATGATCAGCGGCCCGCCCGCCGCATGGATACGGCGCCGACGAGTGTGCGCCCGGCCCACGGAGGAGACGGTCCGCCGGATGGCCCGCGCCCTGCTGGACCGGATCCTCGGGCCGACGCCGGACGCTGGACGCCCGCCGATCGTGCTGCCGACGCGCCTGGTGGTCCGGGAGTCCTCGTAGCCGCCCCGTGTCGGCCGCACAGGACCCGACAACGCCAAGGGCCCCGGTCCGAAGACCGGGGCCCTTGATCATTCAGGGTGAGTGACGGGACTCGAACCAGTTTTTTGACCCACTTGTGACCTGCAGTGATACCCGGAATCGGGACATTCGGGCTTCTTTCGATGTCGCTCAATGACGCTCGGTGCGGCTGAACGAGGGCCGAGGGCGGCCCCTGTTCCCATGGGAACAGCCGAGTTCGAAGATCGCGCAGTCCGCTTGGCGGGTGAGTAGAAGACGCCGTGACCGAGACGTCTGGGAAACGAACAGCGCCCCCGCCGTCAGGCAGGGGCGCCGCCGACCGCTCCGTCGCCTGGGGGAGGGGCTGGAGGGCCGGATCGTGGGAGGCGAGTGGAATCGCCGGTTCCGGGCAGTTACGGCCAGGACGTGGGGCCGACCCGGGCGATCAGGTGTGGCGTTACTCGATCGTGAGCGTGCCTGTGCGCAGGACGTCGTGGTTGGCGAACAGGCCGTCGAGGATGAACGTGCGGTCCAGCTTCGCTGTCCACTTCGTTTCGGGGAGATCGCGGTACGAGGGCGCGCGGCACATGCGGGCCCGGATGCACTGCGTGAGGATCCAGCGGGCCTGCGTCTGGCCGGTGGGCGGGTTGGAGTACATGGACGCGGCCATGCACCACAGGTGGGCCCCGGTCGCGCCGTCCGGCTCGACGACGCCGACGATGGCGACGTCACCCAGGACGCGGGCGTCGCTGGACTGCGTGGTGTACGCGACCATCAGCCCGTGCAGCGGGAAGACGGTGAGGCGACTCGTCGCGGTGATGGCTTCAAGGGTGGGCACGGCTGCTCCGTTCTCAGAAGAAGGGGGCGCGGCCGCCGGGACGACGGCCGCGCGTTGAGCGGGGCGGTCAGCTGCCGCCGCCTCCGCATCCACCGCCGTCGCCGCAGCACGCCGGCGGGTTGCAGTTGGCGGTTGTGCCCCACAGGTCGTGGTCGACGACGAACCCGGCCTCCTCGATGGCGGCCACCGTGGCCCGCATCTGCGCGCCGTCGAAGAGCTGCGGCTCCGCGAACGGGTTGTGGTGGATGAACCGTCCGAACTGCTCCTGGCACCAGGCCGCGTACTCGCGGGTGTGCAGCATGAACGCGTGCCACCCCGGGTCGACGGCCTGGGACGGGGACAGGCCCTCGTTACGGTGGGCCGACATGTGGAGGAACGCGAGCGCCTGGTCCATCACGTGCTCGGCGCGCTCGGCCGTGACCTTCTCCTCCTGGACGATGAAGCGGACGAGGCGGTCGAAGAGGTCGCCGTCGACCAGCTGGCGGCCGCTGCGGAGTTCGGTTGCAAGAGCGGTCATGCGATGCTCCTTGGGTGCGTGCTCGGCGCGCGGCCTTCCCGTGCGCCGTTGTGCGCTCGGGCTCCGTGAGGAGCCCACCCGTCCCGGCCGCGGTCCTGCCATGGAATTCGGCCGGGACGGGAGTTCAGGCCCAGGTCATGGGCAGGCGTAGACGTCGGTGTCGAGGACGTGGGCACCCTGGCGGCCTTTGGCCCGGCCGACGAGTACCGCCCCGGTCGTGAGGGCCTTGCCGCAGGCGTAGCAGGCCCGCCCGGCGTATGCCTCCCATGACAGTGCGGCGGCTGGCGGGATGTCCGTGTTCCGGCACCCGGTGCGAACGAGGGTCGGCGGGGGCGTGGTCGTCATACCTCCACCCACCCGATAGCGGGGGAGAGGTCGCGCTGCTCGCGGCACGGCGCGCAGGCGTACAGCGGCAGCGGCGACCCGGACTGGCGCTCGACGAGCCGGACCTGGCGCGCGGTTTCGGACGGCCCTTTGTGCCAGTGGCACCAGTCGGACCGTCCCTTGTCGGCAGCCCCCGCAGGGCGGGCGTGTGCGTCCATGACCGGGAACGTAGAGAGCCGCTGTGCGTGCACGCGAGTAATGTGCAGATCTGTGCAGCCAATCACTCTGGCGCAGCAACTGGGCTGCTTCGCCCTCTTGACCGACAACTGCCAGTGGGTGACGGTGTTGCACACAACTGCACAACTCGTCGCAGGAGGCAGTCATGTCGTTACTGTTCATCGGGATCGACCCCAACACAGGTCAGAACGAATCCCCGACAGCCTGGGTGGACACGGAGAACGGAGATATATCGTGCTCCAGAGCTACACAGCTGACGCCGCGACGCGTGACCAGTGCGTGAAGAACACCGCGCCGGGGCACGCGAAGGGAATCCCTGACCACGAGACCGTGATCCGCGTCCCCGCACACATGGTGTCCATCCTCAGGGAGGCCTGCGATGCCGCAGAGCGCACCACGCTTCGATGACCTGTTGGCAGCCGCGGAGCGCTCAGCCGTCCACCTCGAGATGCGGGACCAGTACGGCGTCAGCGGCGAAGCCGACGACTTCAACACGTGGCTCAGCACCGGGAAATGCGACACAGACCCCGGCTCCGCCTACTGGGCGCCGTGGGTTGATCTGATCTCCAAGGCCGTAGCCCGCGGGGTCACGGTAAGGCGGGCTCGGATCGTGTCGGAACCCGTCACTGACTACATCCGCTACGAGCACGCCGGTACGGCCGTCAACGTTCAGGCGGGCGAGCAGGTGCGCTGGCTGCCGAGACGGCAGGCATCCGACATCGCGCTACCGGGAAACGACTTCTGGCTCTTCGACGGGCGCCTGGTCAGGTGGAACCACTTCACCGGCAACGGCGCCTCGGCAGGGCCTGAGGATGTCGAAGACCCCGCAGTTGCCAAACTATGCGGGGACGCCTTCGAGGCGGTGTGGGAACGCGCAGTACCACACGACCAGTACCAGATCCGCTGACGCACGACGCACCGGACAGGCCAGCTCATGCCCATCTCTCCATCCTCCTCTGCACAAGCCGCGCGGGAAGTCGTCGCGCGGCGACTGCGGGATCTGCGAAGGAGCGCGGGACTGACGGTCACCGAGCTGGCCGACCGCTGCCACTGGCATCACGCCAAGACGTCACGCATCGAGAACGCCCGCACGGCCCCATCCGCCAAGGACATCCGACTGTGGTGCATGGCCTGCCAGGTCGAGGATGAAGCAGGCGACCTGATCGTTCAGTCCCTCAACGCTGAATCGATGTATCGCGAGTGGCGCCATCAGGTCCGGAACGGGCTGAAGCAACTACAAGACAGCTTGCTCCAGTTCTTCCGCGAGACCAACCTGTTCCGGGTGTACTCGTCCACACTCGTGCCGGGGCTGCTGCAAACCGAGGGCTACGCGGCCGCCGTGCTCAAGACGGTCGCCGACTTTCGCGAGCTGCCCGACGAGGACATCACCAAGGCGGCACAGGCCCGCGTCGACCGGTCTCGCATCATCCATGAACCAGGACACCGCTTCGTCCTGCTCGTTGAGGAAGCCGTTCTGCACCACCAGATCGGAGACTCTGAGGTCATGGCCGGCCAGCTCGGCTACCTGCTCACCGCGGGCGCCCTGCCAGCCGTCTCCCTGGGAGTCATCCCCATGGCGACCCCGGGGCGGCAGCAATGGCCGCGGGAAACGTTCCACGTCTACGACGACACCCTTGTGTCTGTTGAGCTGGTGTCGGCACAGGTGAAGATCACCCAGCCGTCGGAGATCGCCCTGTACCTGAAGGCGTTCGAGGAGCTCCGAGGCATGGCCGTGTACGGTGCCAGTGCTCGTGCCCTGATCGTGAAGGCGATCGACGCGCTGAGCTGAGCGCGACGGTGGCAGCACCGATCCCAGGACCACTGAGCACCGTGCACGGCGCATCAGACGTGCCAAATCTGGTACGGGACTAGGCCAGATCGTCGGTGATCAGCGTCATCTGGAGCGTGGAGGCTCCGACGGTGATCGCAACGACCTTGGTGCACGGTGAGTTCGGGTCGTCGGCAGCCGGGTCTCCCGCGCAGCCCTCGTCGATGTACACCTTCTCCGCGTCCTGCATCTTCACGATCTGGGCAGTCGTCTGGGCGTACCGCTTCCCGGACTGGTCGATCGCAGCGTCCAGGCCGCGGACGACGGTCATGATGCGTTCGACGGCTTCGGAGCATGCGGTGCTGCTCGGGGCCATGCAGTCCGCCGTCGCATCCTGCTGGGTGGCTTCCAGCTTCGGTGCCCACTCGGGTTCGAGCTTCACGTCCTTGGCGGTGGGGGCATTCGTCGTGTCTGCGGACGGCGCGGCCGCGGAGGTCTTGGGCTTGGCGTCCGAATTCTCCTCGCTGCCGGAGCTACAGCCGACGAGGGCGGCGGCGAGGAGTAGAGCGGTGATGGCGGTGGTGCCGGTGCGCATGGTCCCCCCAAGGACAGTGCGGATGTTGGGTCGCATCATCCGCTCTGTGGAGATCGAGCGCAGCCGATGTACCGGAATTGCGGCTTCATGGGTACTGGCGACGCTGCGGATCCAGGGCCAGGGCGAGAGACAGAGGCCCTTGTGGCGGCGGCGATGGGTCCGGGGCACCATCGCGGCGGCAGATCTTCGCGTCCCGGTCGTAGCTCGGTGTCTGCCACGAGAAGCCTTCCGGGCAGGACTGCCCAGGCGGCCCCTGCTCGCCGCGGTCGCCCTTCTCCCCGCGTTCGCCCTGTGGCCCTTGGGGGCCAGCCGGGCCGGGTGCACCGTCCTGCCCGTCCACGCCGTCCCTCCCGTCCACGCCATCGGCGCCGGCTGCTCCCGGTTCACCAGGCTCGCCGGGTGTTCCGGACGGGCCGGACCTCCCCGGCTCCCCCCTCTCGCCCCGCTCACCGGCCGGGCCGGGCGGGCCAGGGATCGGCACGGGGACCTCGGCCCGACCGGGCAGGTCATCGACCGCTCGTGCCGGATCCGGCGCCGCCGGTGTTTCCCCCTTCGCTTCGATCTGCGCCCGCAGGACCCGCACATCCGAAGCCAGGGTCGACACCGCGGTGCCGCGGCGATTCGCCTCGCTCGCCAGCTGCTCGGCCCGCCGGTCGGCTGCGTCGATACGGAGCCACACCAGCACGACGACGCCGGAGAGGATTGTGAGGAAGGCCGTGATGCCGAGGGATCGAACACGGCGAGCGAACATCCCCTGCGCTGCGCGGTGGGTCGGGGTGACGGTATCGGCACTCCTAGGGCGGCGATCTGTCGGTTCAGGTCGGCGATCTCGGCCTGGAGCTGGGCGATCTGAGCTTGCAGCGCGGCCTTGTTGGCACGCTCGCCTGCCAGTTCGGCGTAGGCCGCGGCCAGCAGGGTTTCGGTGTCCCGCAGTTTCGATTCGAGCTTGTCGCGCTCTTCTTGGAGCCGGTCGACGAGGCCGCCGTAGCCGGACATGACGACGCCTTGGTGGGTGGCGCGCGCGTTGCTGCGCTGTCCGATCACGGCGGCCGCGGCCGCTGCGAGCCCGACGACGATCGAGGCGATGGCGCCGATGGTCGCAGCGTCCACGTTCGTCCTCCGGGTTGGTCAGCTGCTGATCGGGCTGCGCGGGGTGTGCCGGGCCTGGTAGCCCGCCAGCCAGGTCAGCGCGGTCGGGACGAGCGGCAGGGTGATGGCCTGGAGCCAGGCGGGGAGCGGGCCGAGGAGGGAACTGTCGGCGGCGACGGCGTTGAGTACGGCGATGGCTATGCCGACGAGGAACGTCGCCGCGCTGGCGGCCTTGACCTTGGTTTCGACGGGTGCGGTTGCCATGAGGGTTCTCACTTCCAGTAGAGGCCGCGCAGGCGCGCGGACGTGATGGGGGCTGGCGTCTCGTCGGTGTCGTCGGCCGGGTAGTAGATCGCCTCGAACCGCACGCGTTCGGTGGGCTCGACGCTTCCCGCGTGCGGGAAGTCCAGGAAGCTGCCGCCGCTGGTCGTGATCCGCTCGACGATCGGCGACGTCCAGCGCGACCCGTCCGGGCGCAGGTGGAAGAAGCGGCCCTGCACCGTGCCGCCCGCCGGTGCCGTGAGCGTGAGGTGCATCGAGCCGGTGTACGACTGGGCACCGGTGACGAGGTCGACCGAGCCGGCGGCCACGGTCTTCCACTCGCCGGGCGTCAGATCGACGTCAGTCTCGGTGGCCTTGTTCCAGTTGGCGGGCACGTTCGTCTCCTCGGTCGGTGCGGGGGCGGGCGGTACGGGTGCGGGAGGCGTCAGCCGGTCTTTGACCCGGGTCTGCATCGAGTCCATCGAGAAGCCGCGCGGGTCGACCTTCCCCGGCTGCCACTCCAGGTGGCCGATGACGGACCGGTGGGACCAGCCGTGCGCGCGGCAGATCGCGGCGGACGCCTTCTCGATGGCCTTCAGCTGCGCCGCGGGCCAAGGGTCCTTGCCGTCGCCGCGGTTGATGCACTCGAAGCCGAGTCGGTCAGCCCGTTGCGCTGGTGCGCGGCGGGGCTGCTGGTGGGCTTGGCAGGTACTGGCTGCCGAGACCGGCCACG
>NZ_JABZEE010000097.1 GCF_013387495.1 Streptomyces sp. PKU-EA00015
AAGATCCGTTTGAAGACGGACCCTAGTTCGCCCGCGGCCGCGGGAAGTTCGTAGACCTGAGTCTGTTCGCAGGTGAGGACGATGCGCTCGACCTTCGACCAGCAGCTAGTGCGGGCGACCCAGTCCCGTTCGATGTCGGCGCCAGAGCAGTCGAAGTCTCCGACGTAGGGCAAGACGGCGGGGAACGGTCGCGGGCGGTGCGGGCCCGCACGACGTCCACGCACGACTGGGGAGCCGAAGCCGCGTACGACCGGGACGGGGATGCCGAGGTCGGCGAGCCGGTCAAACATGCGGCGCAGCGTGTCCTTCTCGGCTGCGACGTACAACGCGGTTCTCTGGCCGGCGGTGCGGTCCAGGGCGAACCATCCGGGGACGTCGGCGAAGAACGCGGGGGCGTTGGCCCAGGCCGCGGGGACGGGGACTTCGCGCAGGTGTCGACCAGGTCGGGGAAGTGGCCGTCGCCGCGGGCCTGGGCCAGTTGGGAGGACAGGCGCCGGTAGGTGGGCGGCGTGTTGAGGATGAGTCCTTCGGCGACAAGGCGGTAGGGGACCTGGCGCAGCGTGCAGCCCAGTTCCCCGAAACGGTCACGACTGCCCGGGCACGGTCGACGATGGCGGGCCAGTGGAGACGTCCCATACCGGTACATGTACCCGATGGCGTTGCTGCTGGTCAGGGTGCTGGGCAAGCCTCGGGTGTAGGTGTGACTGAGCACGATAGACGGCCCGTTCGGCCAAGCTCGTGTTCAGCCCCGGGAGAGACGACTGAGGTGGAGGCCCCGACGGGTCAGGGCGTAGGCGAGGCGTTGGTGAGTGTCATCCAGTCCTGGACCGTCTTGTTGTGTGATCCGCTCGCTGTGCGTGCGGCCACTACCTGCGCGTCCTCGGTGGTGCAAGGTGTTCCTGCGCGGGTGAGCAAGGTGAGTGGCCACTCGGGGCCCGCACCGGCCGGTTCTTGGTCGAAGGGGGTCCAGTCCCAGGGCCCGTCGAACCGCCATGCCCGATCGGCGGCGTCTGCGACCTCGTCGCCCAGCTCGAGAGACGCGTACGGACGCATCAGTAGTTCGAAGGTGAAAGGGATCCCATCGCCAGGGTGGAGGCCGTACCCGGTGCCGTTGAGATGGCTGTCGTCCGGGAACTCGCGATAGGACACGCCACGGCGTAGCACGCTCACGGTCAGATGCGGACGCGGCAGCCAGCCTGTCTCAAGCGGGGGATCATGGTGGTCGACTGCCGTCACGTGCACGACGGTCGGTGGCACTCCGACCCGGCAGATGTCGCCCGCCTCAAGCTGCTCGGGGGGCGGATCGGTCTGGAACAGCTCCACCTCCGGTCCAGGTGCTTGCCGGCCGGTGTCCACGCCCAGGGCCACGATCCCGTTCCAGCGCATGAAGTCACTGCCTGTGTCGATGTCCCACCAGGGCCACCGCACCGCAATGTAGTCCCACCTCACACCCCGCTCGACTCGCGTCGGCGTGAAGGGGCAGGCGACCGACAGCACGTCACCAGCCCGGAAGTCCCCCGTATCCATCATTTGGCCAGGGTAAACAGGTTCCCTTGGAGAGCTACGCCGGCCTGGGCCTGCGAGCAGCTCTCCTTCGACGCCGACCGGGAGCACCGGCTGCGCGCCGAGCAGGCCATCGACGCGCTCAACGCCGGCTCCGGCACCGTGGGCCCCGCAGCGGGCTATCTGCAGGCCGGTTGACTTCTCCGCGGCTTCAGGCCTTGGGGCGCTTGGAGCCCTTGCGGCCGTCGGCGAGCGCCTCGAGCAGCTCGGCCGGATGCTGCTGCCGAGGTAGCGGATGCTCTCGCCTTCCGGGGCGGTGCCGGTGTCCTTGCCGATCGGGTGGCGTCGGCTGGTCGCGGTGCGCCATCCGTACCGCTCGTCCCACACCAGCGCCGGCGAACTCTGGCCGACGGTGAGCGGGACGGCGGCCGCCAGGTGCTCGTCGCCGAGTTGGCGCACCTCCACCTGGACCGGCTCGGCGACGTCGGCCTCGGCCAGGGCGTCGGCGACCTGCTGCAGGTACGGGCGGGCGCTGCCGATGCGCAGCTCAGCCTCGGCGATCATCGCGGCACCGCGGTGGGGGACGGTGGGGTAGCCGAGGCGTTCGGCGGCGTCGACCGGGGTGAGCTCGGGGGTGGCCTCGATCAGGTCGGCGATGCGCCGGCCGCGGAGCTGTGCGAGGCCGGCCTGGGCGGTGGGGAACTTCGCGATGCCCAGGGTGTCGGCGACCTCGGTGAGCGCGATGGCCGGGTTGTCGTCGAGGAGTTCGGCGATCCGGGGCAGGATTTCATCGCGCGGGATCATGTCGCCGCTGCCGGTGCGGCGGCCGGGCCGGGATGCCTTGTACACGAGTCGTGCACCTCCCCCTTGGCCTCATCCATGTTGCGGGCGAGGCCGGAGGGCATCGTGGCCACCTTCAGTTTTCGGGTCACAGCACGAGCCCGCATGCCATGGTCTCCGGTTGCCACAGTCACGTCTCGTCCGGCAACGTGCTGCAGGAATTCTGCTTGGTCGAGGATGTCGCTGTCGGCATTGCCGCGCTGCTTGTCCCCGCCGGCCGCTCTGGGCGTGTGTCCGGGATCACAGGGCGGCTCGACGGACGGGCGGAATGCCGCGACGGCCGCGACGGTTGACGGCTGCACTGCATTCAATGCATGTGCACATACCGTCTGGTACCTACGAGGAGCCCCCGTGACCGTCACTGCGTCCTCCGCCTCCCGCGCGGCCGAGATCCTGTCCCGCCCCGTCGCGCTGAACGGCCTGACCGTCCCGAACCGCATCGCGATGGCGCCGATGACGCGCAAGTTCTCCCCGGGCGGCGTCCCCGGTGACGACGTGCGGTCGTACTACGCCCGTCGCGCCGCCGCGGGTGTGGGCCTGATCGTCACTGAGGGGACCTACGTCGGCCACGAGTCGGCAGGGGAGAGTAACCGTGTGCCGCGGTTCCACGGTGAGGAGCAGCTGGCGGGGTGGGCGAAGGTCGCCGAGGCCGTTCATGCGGCGGGCGGCACAATCGTGCCGCAGCTGTGGCACATCGGCATGGTGCGCAAGCCGGGCTACCCGCCCTACGCCGACGCCCCCGCCGTCGGCCCCTCCGGCATCCGCGTCGACGGCACCGAGAACGCCGGCAAGGCGATGACCCAGAGCGACCTGGACGACGTCATCGGCGCCTTCGCCGAGGCCGCCGCGGCCGCCGAGCGCATCGGCTTCGACGGCGTCGAACTGCACGGCGCCCACGGCTACCTCCTCGACCAGTTCCTGTGGGCAGGGACGAACCGCCGTACCGACGCCTACGGCGGCGACCCCGTGGCCCGTACGACGTTCGCGGCCGAGATCGTGGCCGCGGTCCGCGAGGTCGTCTCGCCCGACTTCCCGGTGATCTTCCGCTACTCGCAGTGGAAGCAGGAGGCCTACGACGCGAGGCTCGCCGAGACACCGGAGGAGCTGGAGGCGATCCTGACCCCGCTCGCCGCGGCCGGCGTCGACGCCTTCCACGCCTCCACCCGCCGCTACTGGCTCCCGGAGTTCGAGGGCTCGGACCTGAACCTGGCGGGCTGGACCAAGAAGCTCACCGGCAGGCCCACCATCACCGTGGGCTCGGTCGGCCTCGACGGCGACTTCATCCGCGCCTTCGTGGGCGAGGGCGCCCCGGTCCAGGGCATCGACGAACTTCTCGACCGCCTGGAGCGCGACGAGTTCGACCTGGTCGCCGTCGGTCGCGCCCTGCTCCAGGACCCGGAGTGGGCGGCGAAGGTCCTGGGGGGCCGGCTGGAGGAGCTGAAGCCGTACGACGCGGCGGCGCTGAACACGCTGAGCTAGCGGCTTCGTTCGGATCACCGGGTTCGACCGGAGTTCGACCGGAGGAAGATGCCCGCCACGAGGAGTCCGGCCGGGGGACGGTCGCGGTCTTCTCGTAGCGGGTGGCGATGCCGCGCCCCTGCTGGAGGCGGTTCAGGTGGGCCGCGCGGTGAGGTGCCTGCTCCGGGGCAGGTCCTTTCCGCACGCCCCCCTCGACTCCGTCGGCACCCGCAGCAGGGGAAGTGCGCCGTCTCAGAAGGCGGAGTTGGCGAACCAGTGGGCCAGCAGGTCCTCGTCCCCCTCGTGGGCGAGGACCTCTGCGGTGTAGGGCAGGCGGCCGTAAACGAGCAGGAGCAAGTCGGCCGCGGTTCCCCGGACGGTCGCGTCAGCGGTATCCGCGGTCGGGTGGGTCGTCTCGAGCCCGAAGCCGTCGGATCGCAGGCGGACGAGCCAGTCGTCGTCCCCATCGGTGGAGCTGAAGCGGATGGTCTTGTCGGGGCCGCGCAAATTGGCCACCTTGGGGGCGAAGGAGGTGGCGAAGGGCAGGTTCACGAGGAACTCGTCGATCCCGTCGACCGCGACCAGGCGATCGATTGCGGGCCGGGAGCCGAGCGCCAGCTCGGCGTCGGCCCGGTGCAGCAGGGTCTCGAAGAGCATCCGGCGTGCCCAGAAGCGGGCGTGCTGGTCGACGCCCCACGCCCACATCGGCAGGTTCGGGTCGGTGGATGCGAAGGCGTCCGCGGCGACGGTCGCGCTCTCGGCCAGCCAGTCGGCGTATCCGTCCTCCTGGTCCGGGAGCCGCAGGTCCACCTCTCGCTTCCGCGGTGGTTCCTGGATGCGCTCCCGCAACAGGACCGAGAACCAGCGCTGGACGCTGCCTGTGTGCTTGACCAGGTCGGCCAGTGTCCAGCCGGGGCAGCTGGGCACAGCTGTCGCCAGGTCGGCGTCCTTGACCGCTGCGACGAACCGGGCGGTCTCCGCCGCGATTGCCGTGCGGTGGTCGACCGGGGCGAAAACGGATCCGCCGTCGGGGTGCTTCGGGGTCTTCATTTGACATGCCTATCGGAGAAAGGTGCGGGTTCAGCCAAGTACCCGGGACGAGGAGGGCTTTTGACCTTCGATGGAGGTATGCGCCGGGCCACCGGCAA
>NZ_JABZEE010000098.1 GCF_013387495.1 Streptomyces sp. PKU-EA00015
GAGGAGGGCTTTTGACCTTCGATGGAGGTATGCGCCGGGCCACCGGCAAGGAAGCCCGATGACATGAGCTCGGCGCCGGGTGCCGCCTCTGCAAGCTCCACCCGACAAGGTTATGGCAATAATGGTGAAAATCAAAGGTTGAGTAACTCAAGCTTCTTGGTGACGCTGGACCCGCCTGGCGCGCCGCGAGATCAGCCCCGCATCCGGACATCGGACCGGATGCCGCCTGCCCAACGGAGAACGTGACCTCGGTTGTGGGAGACAGATGGGGTTCTGCACGGTCGCGGTCGCGGGCGTCCATGTCACCGCAGGCCAGGCGAGTGACGCGCCGGCCATCGAGGCTCATGGCCAGGATTCTGCGTCCGCGAAGCGGAATGGGGCGGCCGAGAAGCCGACCGGCGGTCATCGCGCGTACTCGTCTCGCGCGATCCGTGGGCATATCCGGCGGCGTGGCATTCGGGCCGTCAGTCCGCAGCCCGCGGACCAGTTCTGCCACCGTCTGCTGCAGGGCCGATCCGGCGGCAGACCGCCAGGCTTCCTCAGCGAGGCCCACAAGCAGCGCGGCCGGCCCCGACCAGTGGCGTGATGCGAACCGGAAAACTCGCCATCGCCTACCAGGCCGGACTCCACTTCGCCGCGATCCCTGAACCCTGCAGGTCAGAACCCAGCGGCACGCCCGGCACCGTAACCCGCAGGCCGGTTACCGCTCGAACATCACTCCGCGCCATGTCCCTCCCGCGCCGAGGACGCGCCCCGCACGGGATTCCTCATCTCCCGCGAGTCGAAAGCGGAACGTCTCGACCTTGTGCCGGCGGCCGTCAGACCCCCGCTCATATGCCCGCTCCCGGCCAACCGTGGTCGCCGGCCCACGGCCGTACTCACGCGACGTGGCCAGCCTGGGCGGGTTGCCGACCCGCGTCACCTTCCACTGCTCGATTGGAGTGAGTCCGGCGCCCCGTCCCCGACTCGGTGTGGGAACAGGCCGTGGCCGACCGGCACGTCGATGGCCACGCCGCAAACGGCAGGTCGTCGCGGCGCTCTATCCGGCAACCCATCCGGCGTCAACCCCGGCGCAGGCCAGGGACGCACTGGTGAACAACGGGACGAGCGGCAGGTCATGGACCCGCGTACGGGCTCCCCGAACAAGCTGCTGCCTCGCTCTTCCAGCCGCTGCCTGTCCCCCGCAGTCCCTGCCCGGGCAGGGAGGGCCTAGGCGGATCCCTTCGACTTCCGTGCGTCCGGTGCCCGGCCTGCGACGAACTCCTTCTCGAGCGTCTTCAGCGAGGGCGGCTTCCGGTAGTCGGTATGGGGCGAGGCCTCCGGGAGCTTCACCGGGAGCCCGGCCTCGGCCAGGCAGCCGAGCTTGTCGGCCAGCGCTCGCGATGCGGAATGCAGCATCACCATGTAGGCGTGCCTCCGCTCGGCGTCCAGCAGCTTCTGGGCAACGTTCCCGCTGTCCGGAACGAGAACTCCGGCCACCACCGGAGGGCCGTGCTTCCGAAGGCCCGCAGTGCAGGGGAAGGCGATGAACGCATCCTCGGTGCTGCTCTCGGCGTAGATTCCCGACGAATAATAGGAATCGTCCGGATCCAACTCCGGCGGCCACTCAGCCCCCGCGTCGGGGCGCACGAACTCGATCTGGAAGAGCCGGACTTCTGTGCCCTCCTTCGAGGTGTACACGGTGCATACGGTGCTGCGGGACGTACTGGTGTCACCGCTGTCGCGCAGTCTGACGGCCGCCTTGTCCAAGGAGAGGGCTGTCTCCCGGTACCTGCCGCCCGAGCTGATCTTCTCGAGGGCGTCTGCGGCGTCGGAGGTGAGCGACGAGTCACACAGCTTTGCCGCAGGTACGCCGTCCGCCTCCTTTTTCTCGCTCGAGCAGGACGTCAGGGCCATCGCCGTGCACAGCAGCAGGGCGATGGAGGTCCGGCGACCCCACAGCACACCGTCCGTTCGCACGACGCCACTGCTCTCATCCGGTGTACGGCTTGCGGCCTCGCTGAGCGCCTTCCTGCGCCCCGGTGCCGTAGTTGTTCTTGAGATCATCGGAGAGATTTCCTGTCGCGTCTGCTTCACTGCTGTGCCCCTCAAGGTACTGTGCCGCCGTCGCGCCCAGACTTTCCTCGCCGCGTATGAAGAACTCGCGGGTGTCCACAGGTGCGGGCAGCTCCGGGCCACCGAACACGGCGTCGTTGTGGAACACCTTCGCGAACTCGGTGCCGGCGCCCATGACAATGGGGACGATCATTCCCCAGGGGCCCGCCTTGCCCACGCCACTGATGATTCCGGCGCTCAGTGCCGGTGCGGCGCCGCTGTAGCCGACCCGCGTCCAGTTGGACGAGTCCTGGAAGGCCTGCTGTGCCTTCGTGCTGTCGTGGGCGTAGGTCGCCTCGATCTGCGCGGCACGGGAGTGGTCGAGGATGCCACGGACCTCCGCCTCGGTCAGGAGCGCCCTTCGCCCGTTGGCGTAGTTGTCCGCCGACTCGGACGGCGGGTGCTGCGCGAACCGGTCGAGGGTGTACAGGTGTTCGGCCTGGTTCATGATGCCGTGCGAAACCTCGTTCTGGCCCAGGACGCTGAGGAAGTCGATGGCACCGGTGCGGCCGAATTCGGCGCGGCCCCTGTACGCGGCGGGAAAGGCCTCGTCGTTCGCGATGTGCCCGCCCGTGCCCGACACTGCGAAGTTGAGATCGTCCACGTAGGCCCCGCCCATGGCGCCAAGGGCGGCAGCCATACCCGGCTGGTCGTGGAGGAGTTCGGGGCCTTCCTCGCCGCCGTAGATGCCGACCACCTGTTCCATCACGTCCGCCGTGGCCGCCGTCCTCCGGCCGCCGCCGTCGCCGAAGATCTCCGGGTCCTTGCCCAGCAGCTCCTCCTCGTCCCAGGCGTAGCCGGTCGTCGCCGCCGTCAGCGCATGCCCGAGCGCCTCGTGGCCCGGCAGGTCGCGCGGGGTGCCGGCGGTGTTTCCGTCGAAGATCCAGTTGCGTTCCTGGGTGAGGTACTCCAGGTGGGAGTTGACGTCGGATGCCGAGCCGGTGCCCGCGGGCGGCTCGAAGAACTCGGTGGCGGCCTTCGGGTTGTGGCCCAGTCCCTCGAGGAAGCCGGTCACTGGATCCTGGCCGTTGTCGTCCCGTCGGCCGATCAGGTTGAGCGAGTCGACGTCGGCGGTGTTGGACCAGTAGGCGAAGCCGTCCTTGGTGTTGTTCTTCTCGTCCCAGGCAAGGAGCTTGTCGCCATAGCTGTTGAGGAAGCGGGCGTCGTACGTGCCGGAGCGCATGAGATTGCTCATGACCTGGAAGCCGTACGGGTGGGTGGTGCCCCCGGTGTTCAGCCGCTCCGAACCGGTGCGGATGATCTCGTCCTTCCAGGCCCGCATCTCGGGACTGTCGGAATGCGAGGCGGTGGCCAGGGTGGTCCCGAGGCTCTCCTGAAGGCTCTTGGCGGACTTCCACCAGACCTTCTCGTCGATGTCCGTGTCCGGGTGGAGGACGTTGTGCGGGTGGGTCGCGTTGTACCAGAGCTTGAGGGTCTTCTCCGGCCCCAGCCTGGTGGCGAACTGCTCGGCGAATTCCGGATCCTGGCTGTGCCGGGCCATCACGAGGGCCAGCCGGCTCAGCTGGTCGGAGGTCATCGTTCCCTGCTCGAGCCCGGCGAGATCGAGGGCCGCCTTGAGGTCCTTGGCGGACTCGGCGCGGGCCTGGGCCAGGGTGTCGTACGCCTTGTCGTTGAAGCCGCGGTCCGCGCCGTTGACGTCCGTGGTCAGGGCGTGGGCCAAGGCGCTGTCCGCCTGCTCGGCCCGTTCGATCGCGCTGTTCGTACGGTCCCGGTAGTACGCGAAGGTTTCCTGGTAGGTCTTGTTGAGCGCGGCGACGTTGTCGTCCTCGGCGGTGGTCAGGTCGAGGTAGACGGAGCCGTCGTGCTTGTTCAGCCTGAGGTGCGGGTGGCCTTCGAGTTCCGTTTCGATGTCCTCGAGTGCCTTCCTCGCCGCTCTGAAGTCCTCGAGGCCCTGCCGCATGACATTGTGCACCCGGCGGGACTCGTCCGCTGCCGCCTGGATCTGTTCCTGGACCTTGCGGAATTTCTGCGCTGCCGCGTCGGCGGCCTCGCCCTCCCAGTCGGACGTGGCGAGCCCCTTGGTGACCTCCGTGCCGAAGTTCACGCCGATCTGCTGGAAAGCATCACTTCGTCGTCCGCCTTGAGGAACTGGCTACGCACCCCCTCGGCCTTGCCCGCCCGTTCCTTGAGCACGGACGCCGTGACCTTGAGTCTCGGCTGCGCTCCGGGGCCGGTGACTCCCGCTCCAGGACCCCCTGGGCCATCCACGTGGTCGAGCGACATGCTCAGGAATGCCGACGGCCGCTGAGCGGCATGGAGCTGCCCCTCTCCCCCGTTAACGTCACGTGGTTCCCTCCGTTCGGTTGCGACGGCTCGCCGTTTTGCAGAGAAGCTAATTCCCGAAAGGCAACTGAAGGTGTCGTACCGAAGGCTCTTGGATGGACGCACAACGCCCCAGCCCCGAGCCGAAGAACCAGCGGGCCAACCGCCAACGCTGCGGCAGTAAGGGGGTCCCTAACGAAGGCGTTGGACGTGCCGGTGGGTGATGAGGCAGGTGGCGAGGCCGAGGAAGGCTTCGTGGGTGTCGTCCCGCCGTTCCCAGCGGACGCGCAGTCTCGGAAGCCGTGCAGCCAGGCGGTTGGGTCGGCCGCGCGGCGAGGTGCTCGCTGTGAGGGCGAGTCCTGTTCCGCGCGGCCTCCCGCCGAACCGGACATGACGGTTTCCCGGTCATCCGGCTCTCCAGTGACTACTGCGTGAGTGGTCTGGCTGGCCGTTCTGAGTGGATGCGGTCGTGGCAGGTATCGCAGGCCACGACCGTTTTGCGGCGCCGTTGGAGCATGACGCGCGCCCAGTCGGAAGGCTGCCATCCGGCGTGTGCGAGGTCGGCGAGGGCGCGGACATGGTGCACTTGCACGTTGCCTTTGCTGCCGCAGATCTCGCAGGTATCCGCGAGAAGTCTCGCGATGAGTTCCTTTTGCGGATAGTCCACCCGGACCGGCTCACGGTCGGCAAGTTCTGTCGCCCGCTGCCTTTGGAGGGGAATCCCGCCGAACCGTGCCACCAGTGGTTTCCTGTTCTTCCGCTCGATACGGGCCTCGAAACAGACTCGGGGACCGCCGGGTGTGTCGATTCTGGTCTTGTGCTTGGCGGCCATCTTCGACACTGACGAGCGGTGCTTGGCCGCAAGAGTTTTGAGCATGGACGTCTCCATGACCCATTGCAGCCGGTGCAGCCGGAAGACGTCTCCGGCAAGCAGGTAGTACTGGACAACGCCCCGATAGACAGTCCCGAACGTCGCCACGATCGCATGATCGCTGCTGTTGATCAGAGCCGTCTTCTTCGCGGGTTTTCCGCGGTCGAGATAGGGGGCGCACTTGGCTTTGATCACGTCCCGTGGGACACGGAGTGCGATCTGGCCGTTGACCCGACGGTAACGGCCGGTTTTCTTCGTGTCGTTGTGCTGGGTCGTGATCTCGTAGCCGAGGAACTTCGCTGCCCGGGTGCGGGCGTGAGTGATCAGCGTCTTTTCCTGGGACAGTTCCAGCTTAAGTTCATCACGTAGGAACTGGGCCAGGCGCTGTTTGATCTGCTCGGCCTCGGATTTCGGTCCGGTGAAACCGAGGAGATGATCGTCCGCATAGCGTATGTAACGCAGCCTGCGATATCCCGGATCGCTGGGATCCGCGCTCGGCAGACTGACCATGCGCTGACGCAACGCACGGGCCTGAACCCGGTCGCCGCGCCGGCGCGCTTTCGCCAGCAGATTCTGCAACTCCAGGTAAGCCGGGTTGCGGTCCCGGCGATCTCCTCGGGTGTACTCCGGCATCAGAACTGTCTCAACAAACTCATCCAGCTTGTGCAGATAGATGTTGGACAGGACCGGGGAGGCCACTCCACCTTGCGGCGCTCCGGAGAGTGTGGCGCCCCACTTCCAGTCCTCCAGGTATCCGGCTGTCAGCATGTTGCGCACCAGCCGCAAAAACCGCTGGTCATGGATCTTTTCACCGAGAATCGACAGCAGGACCTCGTGGTCCAGGCTGCCGAAGCAGTCGGCGATGTCCCCTTCGATGAACCAGGACGTCCCGGTCCAGGTGTGGTCCACCTCCCGCAGCGCGGTGTGGCAGCCCCGGCGGGGACGGAACCCATGAGACCGGTCGGAGAACGTCGGCTCGTAATACGCCTCCAATAACAGGCGGACCACTTCACCGACGAGCTTGTCCGACCAGGTCGGCAGACCCAGCGGGCGCGTCTTCCCGTTCTTCTTCGGGATGTGGACACGCCGGACCGGACGGAAGCGGTAACGCTCGTGGCGCATTGCTTCGATGATCCGGTCGATCTTCCGCTGCGACATGCCGTCCACGGTTTCCGACGTGACCCCGGGCGTCATCGCACCATGGTTGGCGTAGATGCGCCCGTAGGCCAGCAGATACAACTGCGGGTTGAACAGTTGCCGATACAGCTCATCACACGGCAGGCCACGCCTGCCGCGTTCACGCAGGACACCCAGCACCGTTTTGGCTCTCTGCATTCCGCATACCTCCCGGGTTCGAGTGTCCGAATCACCTGGCCCCCTTCGCCCGACGTGGACGGCTTTCCCGTCCTCCCTGGCCGGTCGTGACTCCGGCGACTACTACGGGGCCTCCGTCGCCATAGGACTCTCATCCCTTAGGCGATCCCACGTTCGTCCCTGTTTGTACGTTCTAGCGCGACACAGGCGTCCCACTCATCTCCTTGAATGTCCTCGCTGGACATCGCCCCGCGCTCCGGAAGTTGCTCCGGCCGCACAATCGAAGCCAGAGCAGAGCACGGCACCGGTTTCAGATGTCTTTCCGGCGGATGGGAACTTGCATCTTCTGGAGATTGGGCTTCAAACAATCCAGTCTTCGCCATATCGCGCGGGCCACCCAGCACACCGTCTCCGACAACTGAGCCCGGTCACTGGTTTTCTGACATGCTTTTGTCCCCTTCACCTTTCGGATCCAGGTAAGCCATCGGGCCCAGGAACCTCCTTCCGAGTTCCTCCCAGCTGAGCTGGGGATACAAACAGAGCGCCTCGTGGCGCACATCGTGCGCTCGACGACCCACCGGTGGACTCCGAGTCCGGATCCGTGCGGGACACCGGGCGGCGCTCCGGCGCCTGGTCGTTGGCGATGTCGGCGGCATGACTGGAGGTGCGCAACTCGGGCCAACGCACCCGGGCCGGGGATAGGGTCAACGAATGTGCCAGTTCACGGATAGTGAAGCCTTGTCAGGGATCGTGCATGAGGCACTGGGGGCGGAGGCCCACGTTGTCGGAGTGGACCGGTTGCGCGGCGGGAGCAAGAAGGGGGTCTACCGGGTTCACACGAGCGGGACACGTGCAGCGAGTGTGATCGTCTACAGCTGGGCCGAGGCTGAGAACTTCTGGCCGGCTGCGGAAGCCATCGACGCGGCCCACCCGTTTCGCTCCCGCCTCCGGGCTGGCCCCTTTCCTGTCCGCTCAGCGGAGACTGGACGGCCTTGGAGTCAGGGTTCCAGGGGTGCTTCTCGCTGACGACAGCCGACACCGCTACCCGGCGGATGTGGCAGTTGTCGAGGACGTTGCCGGCGGCACTTTGGAAGCGCTCCTGAAGACGGATCCCGCACGCGCATCAAATGCCTTGAGTGAGCTGGCCGCAATGCTCGACGTGATGCACCGGCAGCACAGTCAGCACTACGGCAGGGTGGACGTGCTCGAACGGGGCGACAAAGCGAGTGGCAATTCATGCGAGCAACTGGTGCTCGAACGTGCCATCGAGGATCTCGCTGAGGCGGCCGAACGTGACCCCACGATCGGGTCAGCCGCGGCTTCTTTGCATAATCGCTTGCAGGAGCTGGCCACACGAGTGGCTCCGCGCACGCAGCACGGACTGATCCACGGCGAACTCGGGCCCGACCACGTCCTGGTCGATGCCTCCGGCCACCCCGTCCTCATCGACATCGAGGGCTTGATGTTTCTCGATGTCGAGTGGGAGCACGTGTTCCTGCAGCTTCGTTTCGGCGACCAGTACCCAGCCTTGTCCCGCCCCGGACTCGATTCGGCACGGCTCGACCTCTACATGCTCGCGATGCGTCTCTCACTGGTGGCTGGCCCCCTTCGCCTGCTCGACGGCAACTTCCCGCACCGCACGGTGATGCAGGAAATCGCCGAGCACAACGCGAAGGAAGCGCTGGCTCTGTTGGTCTCATAGCACCGCGTCCGCCACATACGTATCGCTTCTGCTGCTACATGCCTCGACGGCCAGCCGCCCTGACGGGCGGCTGGCCGTCCCGCGTTCCCCTCACTCACTCGGCAGTGCCGTCATTTCTCTTCGACATTCGCGAGCCGGCTGATCGACAACCGACTCCAGAACCGGTCGACAATCGCTGTTCCTGGAGATGAACGAAGCCACGCCGGGGCTCGAAGGCGTCCGCCGCGAATTCCAAGGAAACGGATCCTGCCCGCTCAGCATCGCCCCGACGAGGCTCTCGGCCGGTCCAGGGGAGGTCTGACCACGAAAATTCATCTCGCCGCAGACGGCGGCTGTCGGCCCCTGGCGGTGCTGATCACGCCAGGGCAGTGGGGCGACGCACCTCAGTTGATCCCGGTCCTTGAGCGTGTTCGCGTACGACGGCCGGGTGGCGGTCACCCGCGCACCCGGCCTGATCACCTCAGCGGCGACAAGGCGTACTCATCCCGTCGTAACCGCCGGTACCTGCGCAGGCGCCGGATCAAGCACACCATCCCCGAACCGAGGAACCAGCGGGCCAACAGGCAGCACCGTGGCAGCCGGGGCGGTCGGCCCACCGGCTTCGACAAGTCGCTCTACAAGCGCAGGAATGAAGTCGAGCGAACGATCAACGCCCTCAAGGGCTTCCGTGCCGTCGCCACCCGATTCGACAAGAGGGCATACATCTTCCACGGCACCGTGACCGTCGCAGCCATTCGCCTCTGGCTGCGCTCATGACCCGCCGAACAACTCTTAGGCGCGTGCGGTCAGCTCAACCGGGCATCGGCGTACACGGTCATCGCATCGCGCTGGTAGACGGCGAGACCGTCGGCGATCTTGTCGAAGTTGGCCCGCATCTGCGGGTCGTCGACATAGGTCTGGCCCACTCCCTTGTACGCGGCCGCGGTCGGGGTCCAGAACCGGCAGATGCCCTGGTAGTTGGCGTCCACCTCGGCCTGTACCGCAGGGTCGGACACCGGCGTGCCGGCCACCATGAACTCCGCCATACGGATCATCTGCGCCGTCACCTCACGCTGCCAGCGCTCCGTGTCCTCGGAGGTCATCGCCTCGACGGCCTGCCGGGACTGCTCCCACGCCTGCGGCCACCGCTCCCGTACCTCGGCCTCGGCCTGGGAGGGGGCCTGGAACCCCTCGAACAGGTTCTCCGGCTTGTTGATCTTCGTCATATGGCCCTTGCCCTTACCTTCTTCCAGTTCGGCGATGGTGCGGCCGACCGTACGGGCCAGCGTCTCCAGCCGGTCCCGTTCCGTGAGCAGCCGTTGGTGGTGCTCACGGAGCACGGCCACCTGGTCGAGCCGGCTGTCCAGGACCGCCTGGATCTCGCGCAGGCCCAGGTCCAGCTCCCGCATCAGCAGGATCTGCTGCAACCGCAGCAGATCGGCCTCCTCGTAGTAGCGGTGCCCGTTGCTCCCGATCCATGCGGGCGGCAGCAGACCGATCTCGTCGTAATGCCGCAGCGTCCGCGATGTCACCTTGGACATCCGCGCCACCTCCGCGATCGACCAGGCCATTGCCGGTGCCTCCCTCGCCGGGCCGGTCTCTCCGGCCACACACACGACCGTAGAAGTTGCCGCAACGGAAAGCGCAAGCCCGAAGCCCTGTTAGACAGGCACCCGGGCCTGACCCGTCAGACAGGCCCTGGCACCCGCGGCTGGACGTCCTGGGGGGGCCTCGTCATCCGAAGAGGAGATCGACGTTCTTCTCGATACAGATGCGCAGCACGGCTGATAGGCACTGGGCGTCCTGGATGTGTCTTTGCATGCCCTCATCGCAAGGCTCCTGGCTCGACCAGTGTTCGAGGATGGCCTCCAGCCGCGGCAGGACCGCAGCGCAGGCCTCTGCGGAGATCTCGAGTAGCCAGCGTGTGAGGAAGCCGCGCAGTTCGGCGGGGCAGTTGGTGAGGACGATCACGGTCACCAGGGCATCGCCTCGTCCTCGTCGTAGTCCCCGTCGCCGTCTCCGTAGTCGGCCCCGGTCTCCTATCCCTGACCCAGGGTGCAAGGTAGCGGCGGCCACGGAAACTCGCCTTCGCTGCCCGGCCGTCGTTGGGGGCAGCTCGGTCCGAGACGGAACGTACGATTGGGCATCGGGCCGAACGGAGCGCTGCGAGGACTCAAGTGGCTGGCGAAATGAGCAAAGAGCTGATCATCGGCCCCCGCAGCGAGCGCGTGCGAGAGGAGCTGGCGGAAGCCGCTGCCTGGAGCGCGTACGCGGCGGAGCTTCGCGAGGTGCTCGGAGCCGCGATTGAGAAGAGTGGCGCAGACCTCCTGGAGGTGAGCGGGCTGCTGGTGAGCGAGCCCCTTCCCGAAGAGCACCGCGGCCTGCGCAATGGTGCGGAGGTCCGGCCGCCGCAAGCGATAGGTCTCGCCGAGGGAATGGCAGCCGGGCGCGGGCCGTATTGTCAGCTCGCCGCACCCGGGAGACTTCAGATCGAGTCGGGATGGGACGGAGCGGTACACCTCTACACCACACCAGCGGTGGCCGCCGATCTGGCGGGATTCCATGGTGAGGGCGTGACGTTCCTGTGGCGACACGCGGCTCCTGAACCCATAGAGGTCTCGGACCCCGTCGACGCCGTCGCGGACGCGGGTTTCTGGGCGAGGGTGGCGGAGGTGTCCGAGCGCCTAACCCTGGTCTGCGAGCGCTGGGCGTACGGCGCTCAGGGGTGCAGATGGGGGGTGGCCAGGGGGCAGTGGGAGACTCCGGATGAGTAGTTGAGGTACAGAAAATCCCCGACGAGAACGATCTTGCTGGGGTTCGCCTACCTTGTACGAGCTCCGAGCTCACGGGGGACGGCGCCGGCCCGCAGCTCTCTCAGGTCGGGGATGTGGTTGTAGAGGGTGTGCCTGGGGAGACACCGAGGAGCTTGGCGATCGAGGTGATGGAGCGGCCGGAATCAGGCAGCCTGCCCTCGTCCCCGGTGCCGCTTTGCGTACGACCAGGTCACCGCCGTCATCAGTGCTGGGATGGCGAACAGCGGAGCGAAAGCGGCACCACAGATCATCTGGGTCGTACCGCTCGACAGGTACGTCTGGCTCTCGATGGTGAGAGCGACCACAAGTTGCCACAGTGCCACAAGGACCAGGACGGCCGAGGCGGTCCAGGCAAGCGCGGCGAGGGCACGGGGTCGCAGCGGCTGCCACCGGTCGCTGACCAGCAGCAGTGGAAGCAGAGCAGCCAACTCGGCGAGAACGGACAGACCTATGACGTATGCGATGCCCCAGCCCGGGATGTCGTAGATGTTGCGCAGCACCTGGTCGCTGTAGCCCACATAGACACCGGATGCCATGGCGATGCGCCACAGGCCGGACGGGACTGCACACAGCGCGATTGCGTGGGCGGCGCGGCGCGCCCAGATGGGCGCGGGCGCAGGTGCGGCGGCGGGGACGGGAGAGGTCGCTGTCGTCATGACGTACATGCTGGCTCTGGACATGGCCGCCGCGCCTCGTCCGCTGCGGCGGACCGTCTCCGCCGTGCGGAGGAGGCGCACCAGCTGAGGGAGGACCTGACGGAGGCTCGATCGCCGGTCAGGCTCGGTTGCCTCAACCAGCCACCTTGCCGAGGCGGCTCCAGGAAGAAGCGGGCCAAGGCCAAGGATGTGCGGACGCCTGGCTGGTCGAAGTCGACAAGTGGCCCGCGCAGGTGGAGGCCACGATGCCGGACCGCATCCCGATGACACAGCTCGGCAGCCCCAACGACCCGTCAACCGCGGCCGCCTGCGCCTAGGACACGCCCTCACCCCACCTAGGCAGTTTCGTTTGGATCAGT
>NZ_JABZEE010000099.1 GCF_013387495.1 Streptomyces sp. PKU-EA00015
TCTCGACGTACCTCTCCGTCTGATTCAAATTGGTGAACTCGAAGTTCCCCAACTTGAGGGGAACGAGGGCCGGTTCGGGGGCAGCGGTGGGGGTCGCGCCCGAGTCCTGCGGCATACGGGCCGGGACGTCGGTGACTTCGGTGACTGCCGCGCCGCTGTCGGACGGTCGGGGCAGGGAGACCGGATCCACCCAGACAGATTCGCGGAGGACCGGGTCGGTGCCGGTGCGTACCGCGTCCCAGGTCTGCTCGCTGTCCTCCTCCGCGCTTCCCTCCGGCTGTGGGGTTACGTCCCCGATCAGCGCACTGAGCAGCGCCAGGTGCCGGCCACGCAGACCTGCGACGGCGAGCGAGGAGTCCTCGGGGTCCGCGTTGAGGTCACCGAGCAGGCTCCCCGGAATGTGCGGACGGTGCAGGGAGTCGGCGTCGCGATACTCGTCCCGCAGCCCGAGCTGGTGCGTCAGCTCATGCACCATCTGCACCGGATCGGCATCCGCCCACCAGGTGTTCTGGTCCATCA